>NZ_VRUR01000001.1:701348-1958808 GCF_008040165.1 Flagellimonas hymeniacidonis | reverse complement strand
CTGCATCAAAATGGTTCTTTGTTATTCTCTTTTACGCTGTCTATACAATATGTCAAATGAACTTCTTAAATCTAAAAAAGAAAAAAAATGGCCACTATGAAACGACCCCTCTTATACCCTTTTCCAACCCAGCTTTACCTGCTAAGCGGGTGCAAATATAAAGAGGTTATTTTTCCTCAGCAAATAGTTTCCCTCTATTTTTTTCTAAAAAATCAAATAAAGTTATAACATGCTGTTTTCCAGCCTCGAAATATTTAATTCTTAAGATAATTTTAAGAAAAGAAATTCCAAACCAATCCGAAACGGATAACAAAGTCACGATATGGGTAATTTGGTGCGGAATAAAAGTTAGGTTCTGAGAAAGAAGAATTGAAATGTTCTGCTTTTAAATATATCCTTGTTTGCCTCACTTTTGCATTGATGAAAAAGTCCAACAATGGATACCCCCCGAACTCCTCTCTGTTTTGAATATAAAATTCCCCCAATAATGGATTGTAGGCATTCATATTATATGATGTAAAGTATTTGAAGGTGACTCCCGTTTGTAAAAACATCGCCTTTTTAAAAATATCCTTCGAAAAGTATAAGGTATTCCTTGTTACCAATTGCGGGACGTTGATTACCTGACCATCCTGGGTGACATCTTGATATAATACTGTATTGGCAAGTGCCCATCTCCTCCATTTAATTTCCTTGGTATATTTTACCCGTAAATGGTTTATGGTAGTTCCTTCTTGAAATGGTTGCACAAAGGCAGTTTCCTGACCAGCATCAAGCTGTGTTTGTGTAGCAATTGACTTAAAGTAGGTATAATTGTCTATAGCGCTATATTCAGCTTCTATATATCCAATTTTCTTTGAATCAAACCCAAATCTAATACTTTGACTTTGCTGATTTTGAAAAGTATCTGTGTTCTGCCAATTGAAATTTCGATAATCACTTTGATAGAGCAAAAAATTAAAGTCTGGCATTCGCGAAGAGGCATGTATTGCTCCAGTAACCAAATTATTATCATTTATTTGATAATCAATGGAAGCATTAAACGCATTTCCCGCAAGTTCTCCAGTAAGGTTGTAATTAATGTCACCTTTTAACAATAAGCGTCCAAAGTCTTTAAAGTAACTCCCGCCAATTGCTATTTCCTCTCCTGTTAATTGATTTTGGATAGTGCCTGAATCCGTTATCAAAATGCTGTTGAAAAAATAATCGTAGTTATAAAGACTAGCATTCCCGGTTAATGTACCCAGTGTTCTATTGGAAAACTCTGCGGACACTTTATTAAACATAGTCCTTAACCTCGCCCTATCTTCAATTGGTGTTAGAAATGGGTCTTGGCCAAAAGCATCAACCGGTGAATCTTGAACAAAATCGTAAAATTTGGTTTCATAATTGAATTCATGACCGATTGCAAGAGTAGTAGGTTTTTTATTAGATGAGTCTTTTTTGATATTGAAAAGCTTCAATTGATGGTCAAAGTAATATCGCTTGCCCAATATTCTATTGTTTGCATTGGCGAAAAGAACATCTATTCTTGATCTATCTGTAAAATCCCCTTGTGGATCATTTTCAAATTGCTCACGATTCAACAATCCACCGTTTTCCTGAGCTTCAATATCCTGAGCGGCAATATGCCCTCTAACGTTGTAATTACCTTTTTTGTTGGAATAACTAAATGTAGTTCTAAAATTTCCAGATTGTGTTTGGTCAAATCGAAATTTTCCTAAAGACCTGAATCCTTTGTAAGCTATTGAGGCATTAAACCTTTCAGAAATATTGAATGTAAGCAAGGCATCTAACAACTGTCCTTGTTCCAGAGTTGTCTTAAACATAAGCTCGGTCATGGGTGTTGGAACATGATAGTAGTTAATGTCCTCAACTTCAAAATAATTGGAATGTCTAGCGCGAGCTCCCAATTGCGGATAAAAAGAATTTTTGGAAAACGTTCTCCCCAATGCGTTATACGCGCGCCCTATATTGGAAAATGGCATTACCTCAAAATCATCTTTTCTTAAGTAATTGTATTTATATTCTTTTTTGATGGTCAATGTAGTATCCAATGAAGTGGTATCGCGGGAATAGGAAATGATTTTATAATCCTCAATAGATATGACCTCTTCTTCAACTTCTTCTTCGACCTTTTTTGGGACAATGAATCTTGGTTTTTTAGTGGCGACAGAATCTATTGGACTAACAGAATCTATTTTCTTTATGGGTGGCAAAGAATCTTGTTGTGCGGACAGGGAAAGCCCAATAAAAAAAAGTAGGGCGAAAAATAAAAATCTCATTCCATATTATTGGTCTGGCAAAGGTATATCTTTTTGTTTCTAAAGAAATGTGAAAGTTTCTCTCTGCGCAACAATGGCCATTCCCATATACATATTGATATTCTCTCCAGTTTAAGATCTAGCTCAAAAACACTAAAACCGATTTAGACAATTATGGCTTAGGGTTTTAAATTTGGCCTTTTCTTCTTAGATTTCGCCATTACGCTTATGTTCCTCTTTTTTTGAATTTATCAAAATGCTCAAACCTATTTACAAACATTATAATGAGGCCGGAACGGATGAAGCTGGACGAGGTTGTTTGGCTGGCCCGGTTACCGCCGGGGCAATCGTTCTCCCGAAAGGATTTTCCAATAAAATCCTAAATGATTCCAAACAATTATCTGAAGTTAAAAGAGAATTGCTGAGACCTATTTTGGAAAAAGAGGCGGTCACATTCGCTGTATGCCATGTTTTTGAAAATGAAATAGATAGTATAAACATCTTAAATGCATCTATTTTAGCCATGCATCGTGCCTTGGATAAATTATCGCAAACACCTAGTTTCATTCTTGTAGATGGCAATCGTTTTAAGCCCTATCCTAATGTTTTACATGAATGTATTATTAAGGGAGATGGAAAATTTATGAGCATTGCCGCAGCTTCTATACTCGCCAAAACCTATCGGGATGAATATATGTGCAAAATACATGAAGAATTTCCCATGTACAATTGGAAGAAAAACAAGGGCTACCCCACAAAAGAACATAGGGAGGCGATTAGAGCGTTCGGATTGACCAAGTACCACAGAAAAAGCTTTAAACAACTTCCCGAACAGTTAACGCTAGACATATAAAAATCCTAAATTTGTTTGAAACTTAGAAAATGAAATCTAAAGCATTCCTCACTTTACTTATCCTTTTCCTCCTTTCCTGCAAAACCGAGATAAAACAAACAGATTCATTGTTGGGCTGTTTACCCCAAAATGCAAGTTTTATTATTAAGATTAACCAGTTGTCCAATTTTAGAAGTGAGCTAAAGAACAATACGTTTTTAGAAAAGACCAACAATTTTACACTTCATAAAGAAATTGTTAATGCACTTGACGGATTTGAATACATTAAAACAGATGCCAATTGCCTTTTAGCTTTTTACGAAATTGGAAAAGACAATTACGAATTTATTTTGGTATCCGATAAAGGCTCCGACATATTTGATATAAGCGAAGCAAATAATAAGACTGTTGAGACACTAAGTTATCAAGATCAAAACATTACCAAGTATAGTATAGAAGATTACGAAGTGTATAGCATTCTTAGGGACAATACCATAATCTTGGGGTCTTCCCTTATGTTGATGGAGAATATTGCAAGAACTAAGAGTTTAACTACTGTAAATCCTTCACTACAAAAACTCTATGAGACTTCTGGGCCTAATAAATCTGCTACGTTATTCATAAATTTGGACGAGCCATCCTCTCTCTTATCAGCACAACAAGATGATGATGAAAATGACATTAAATTCTTTTCTGATTGGATTTCCTTGGATTTTTCCGCCAATTCTGACAATAGCAACCTAAATGGAGTCGCCGTTGCGTCCGATTCAACCAAGAATTTTATCAATTTATTTAAAGGCACAAATCCGCTAAGCAACAAAACTCCAACTTTTGCGCCTTTAAATGCACAGGCCATTGTTTCCTATACTTTTGATGATTACCAGGTCTTTGCCAAAAATCAAAATACATATTTAGATAGGGTAAAACCAATAGACACGCTTTTTAATACCATTGAAGAAGTGGGTATTATTTATTTGAATACAGAAAAAGTAGTGCTCCTGAATTCCTTTGGTACCGAAAGCCTTTCAGAATTTCTGAACGAGGATAAAACTTCATCAACAACCTATCAGGGGAGTGAGATTATAAGTCTTAAAAACAATAATCTAGTTGTAGATGGTTTTGACCCTTTATTGAAGAATTTTAAGTCCAACTTCTGTACAATTTTGGAAAATACCTTTGTTTTTTCAGAAAAAAGAGAGCCCTTACAAACCGTTATCAGCAATTTTAAAAGCGCCTCTTCATTTAGCAAAGCTCCCGTTTACACCACAGCTACTGCAGCTATGGCCAATGAATCTAGCATGCTCTTTATTTCTGATGCTTCGGGGGTTGACCATCTTTCCGAGGAAGCATTTATTCCCAAGCTTTTCAATGAGATTAAGAAAGCTAATTTTAAAGATTTCGCTTTTGCTGCACAAATGGTTGCCGATACCGATTTTGTCCACGCCAATTTTTTGGCGTCCAAAATTGGGCAGACCGTTAAAACCAATTCTGTAACCCCGCTCTTTACACTAGAATTGGATACCGATTTGGCCATTGACCCCCAATTCGTAAAAAATCACAGAACAAACAAGCAAGAAATAGTAGTTCAAGACCAAAACAACTTTTTGTATCTCATTTCCACAGATGGAAAAGTACTTTGGAAAAAGCAGTTAAATGGAAGAATACAAGGCCGTATAGAGCAGGTTGACATCTATAAAAATGGAAGGTTACAACTGGCTTTTTGCACCAATAATCAGTTCTTAATAATAGATCGTAATGGGGAGGATGTGCCTCCTTTCACCAAAACCTTTGAAGGAGGAAATTTGAATCCTCTGGCTGTTTTTGATTATGAAGGCAAAAAGGATTACCGCTTTCTGGTTACACAAGGTGAAAAAGTCTATATGTACAATAACAAGGCGGAAATTGTAAGTGGGTTCACCTATACCCGAGCCAATAGCCCAATCATTGCCAGTCCAAAACATTTTAGGGTCTCCAACAAAGATTATTTGGTATTTCAGTTAGAAGACAAGACCCTTAAGATTTTGCATAGATCAGGAGGAGATCGTATTAAAGTCTCCCAAAAAATTGATTTTTCGGAAAACGAGGTTTTCTTGTACAAAAACAAGTTTTCCGTTACCAATAAGAAAGGGGTCCTTCATCAAATTGATCTAAAAGGAAAACTCACCAGCACTAATTTCAACCTCAATAAAGATCATGGCATGTATGCCACGAGCAAAACATTGGTCTTTATGGATGATAATGTTTTGAGCATAAGGGGTAAAAAAGTAGAATTGGATTTAGGGGTCTATTCCAAGCCTAAAATCTTTTACATCTATGACAAAATTTATGTAAGTGTCACTGATATCCAAAATCAAAAAATATTTTTATTTGATAGTCAGGCGAAACCTATTTCAAATTTTCCTGTTTTTGGCAATTCACTGATTGATTTAATAGACACAAACAATGATAAGAAGTTGGAATTAGTTGCAAAGGACCAAGAGAATTCCATCATTGTGTATAAAATGAATTAAGCCCTTTTTACGGCAGCTTATACAATTGTTTTAACAAAATATACATCTTACAAGTCAATAAAACATAGACTTTTGTAATTTAAGAGGAATTCTTTTTACCCTCAACGGTATACCATCTAAACACTATAAAAATGAAAACCTCCTCCGTTTATAAAGTCTTAATGACTTTAGTTCTCTTATTTGGATTTAGCTTAAATGGCAATGCACAATTTTTAAAAAAGCTAGGTAAAAAAGCTGAAAAAGCTGCAGAACGCACCATTGAACGGCGCGTCGAAAATGAAACCGCAAAAAAAACAGACCAAGCCTTAGACAGTATATTGGAACCTGGTTCTGGTGGCAAACAAGCTCCCAAAGCCCCTAAAACCACTGGAGGGCAAAGCGACTCAGGAAATAATACCGGTACAGGACAAAACTCAGGTTCCACTTCCAATCCTAGCTCTAAAACAATAGAGGTATACAGCAAGTTTGACTATGTTCCTGGTGATAAGCTAATGTTCTTTGACGATTTCGCTTTTGATTTTGTAGGTGACTTTCCATCTAAATGGAACACCAATGGGGGTGGCGAAGTGGTTACCCTAGGAGATTCTCCAGAAAAATGGCTGGAATTAATTTCAGGATATGCGCTTTATTATATTCCCGATGTGCCCCAACTCCCAGAAGAATACACTGTTGAATTTGATTTAATGGCTGTTGGAATTGATAACAAAACCTCATCCAATGCTATTCTTCGAGTGGATTTAAGCGACGATGATAAATTTAAGGACGGAAGTAATTTTGTTCATGCACGGATTTCCGCTTGCCAATACGCTCCAATAGGAATTACCATGTCTAATCGTATAAATAATAAGAGAGAAATCTACAGTGTTGTCAAAGCTGATCTTAGAGATGAATTTCAAGGCAGACCTCATATTTCCATTGCCGTAAACAAACAACGTTTTCGGTTATGGGTAAATGAGGAAAAACACATAGACATCCCTCGCATTGTACCAACTGGAGCTGCGCTTACGACACTTAAGTTTCATATGAACGGTTTCAGGGATGGTATAGAACGTTTATTTATTAGCAATTTAAAAGTGGCAGAGGGTGGTGTAGATTTACGCAGAAAACTTATCTCCGAAGGCAAGGTGTCTACCAATGGAATACTGTTTGATTCTGGTTCGGCGAACATCCAACCGCAGTCTATGGGAATTATCCGTCAAATTTCACAGGTACTAAAACAAGAGACTTCGATGAATTTGAAAATTGTTGGTCACACAGACGCAGATGGCAGCAATGAAAGCAATCTATCCCTCTCCCAAAAGCGTGCTCAAGCCGTAAAAGAAGCCCTTGTTTCTGTTTATGGAATCTCATCAGATAGACTTTCTTCCGAAGGAAAAGGAGAGTCCGAACCTGTAGGAGACAACAGCACCACAGATGGAAAAGCACAAAATAGAAGGGTAGAATTCATAAAGCAATAATTCATGAAAAAAATAACCATAGTAACCGTAATCTGTTTTCTTTCAGCACAAATTGGAACAGCTCAATCCCAATGTAGTAAATACTATCCTCTTGAAGATGGTGCATCCTTTCAATACACCAGCTACAACGGAAAGGGGAAACTGGAAGGAAAAACAGATTATACTGTTACAAATGTTTCAGATTCTGGAGGAAAGACCTCTGCAACAATGCAGATGAAATATCAAGACCATAAAGGCAAAGAGATTATGTCATCCGAGTATGGTTTTACTTGTGAAGGCGATGTGGTTAAAATAGATTTTCAATCTTTAATGAATCAGCAAATGATGCAGCAGTTTGCCGCAGTGGAAATTGATGTTACTGGCACAGACATTGAATTGCCCAATAATTTAACTGTGGGTCAAGAGTTAGCAGATGCAGATGTGAAAATTGCTGCTGATATGGGAGGTATGACCATGAATATGAATGTAGAAACCATAAACAGAAAAGTAGAAAAAAAGGAAAAAGTATCCTCCCCTGTAGGAGATTTTGAATGCTACGTTATCTACAGTGAAAACAAAACAAAAATGCCTATGATGGGCAACAAAATCTTTCCATCCAGAATTTGGTTAGCAGAGGGCATTGGAATGGTAAAACAAGAAAGTTACAATCAAAAAGGGAAACTTACCAATAGTATGGTTTTGACCAAGCTAGAAAAATAGTCATCTTTTAAACTGGAAAAAAACCGAGGTCTAGACTTCGGTTTTTTCTTTTACAAGCTCAGCCTCAAACAGTGCTTCAAAATGCTTGAGCAGTTTTTGTTTTACCTCCTTGGTATCAACCTCCTTTTTTCCAAGCTCAACATTGAGAGAGGTAACGGCTTTGTCTTTTATACCACAGGGAATCATTAAATCAAAATAACCCAAATCGGTATTTATATTGAGTGCAAAGCCATGCATGGTGACCCAGCGGCTGGCGCGCACACCCATAGCACAAATTTTTCGTGCAAAAGGTGTGCCCACATCCAACCAAACTCCAGTCTCACCTTCGGAGCGTTCAGCGTTCAAACCATATTCGGCTAGCGTCAAGATGACCATTTCCTCTAAAAAGCGAAGGTATTTGTGAATATCTGTAAAGAAATTGTCTAAATCCAATATGGGATAACCCACAATCTGCCCCGGTCCATGGTAGGTAATATCCCCTCCCCGGTTAATTTTGTAAAAAGAAGCCTCTTTTTGCTTAAGCTGAGCTTCGTTGACCAATAAATTATTGATATCGCCGCTTTTCCCCAAAGTGTAGACATGGGGGTGCTCCACAAACAGAAAATGATTTGGGGTTTCCAAATTGGCCGACTCTCTCCTATTCTTGATTTTTAAATCAACAATGTGCTTAAAAAGAGTTTCTTGATAGTCCCAAGTTTCCTTATAGTCCTTTCGACCTAAATCTTGCAGAATAACGTTCTTATTCATCTTGCAAAGATACAAAGACCGTTATAGGAAAGCTAGTCTTCCAGTTCCACCTGAAGATCCAATGCGGCCGGATTTTTCATTAGGTCCAAAAACCCAATCTCATAGAACAGCGTCTTTCCATCAGCACTAAAAGTAGCCCCTTCAACATTTGCAGATTTTACTTTTCGCGGAAAGTGGTACTTTAAAGTGTAGGTTGACCCAGAAAGGAACATTTCGGCACCTTGTAGACTGTCTATACTCTGTTGAAATAGTTCTTCATCAATGATTTTGGCTTTTCTTGAAAAGGTATTCTTTGAAAAAGCATATTGCACCTCTGTGGTAGCATCCTGCCCACCCATAGGAGGTGATTTTGCCTGCCCATTGTTAGGTCCCAACGCACTAGCGCCTTGAAACGCATTAAAGGCATCATTAACCTCACTTACGTTTTTGAATTCGCTAAAAAGGTCAAATTTCATCACCTTTTCCTCAGGATTCATGACCATATGCATATTAAAAGGTTCCAATCGCTTTAATTTTGCCTGCTCTTCTGGCGGCAAGGCTGCAATACTGTCTTTTTTTTCTTCAAGCATATCCTTAAAAGAAATTAGGGAATCGATTGCTTTTTCGTTGCTTTTCATCATTTCTTCACCAGCCATTTCCATAAGCTCAGACCCATCAAAGTTGATGGATAATTTACCGGAACCATCTTCCTGCAAAAAAATTTCTTCTGTAAAATTACATGAGGCGGTTAGGGCGATTGTTAGGAACAATGCCAAGACTTGGATTTTTTTCATTTGGTTGTCTTTAGTTTGTATTATTTAGTATGACAAGTGCCCCTATAATGCCTGGAACCCAGCCACAAAGTGTTAAAAGTAATACAATAACAAAAGAACCGCAACCTTTTCCGATAACCGACAAAGGAGGAAAAATAATGGCTAATAAAACTCTCCAGAAACTCATTGATTTGATTTTGATTGATGTTACTTATAGGTCTCTTAATTCCTTGATTTGTTACACAAAACCACTAATTTTAGTCACAATAAACAGCCATTATGCGGTTTTTGCTTGTTCTTAGTGTTTTTTTGAATGCCTATATGACATTTGGGCAATATCATTTTTCTGGAAATGTGGGACAGGATAGTTCTGGAAAAACTGTTTATTTATCCTTAGTAGAAGATTACAGAAAATCCTCCCGTATTTACCTAGATCAAATCATTGGTAAAGCGACAGTAGATTCATTAGGATATTTTCAATTTCAAGGAAATAATCTATTAACGGATAATCGCATTCACCGCATTCACGTAGATGGTTGTGCTGAAAATTCTGATGCCAAACACTTTCTGGGGGAATGTGATACCAGCAAAAGTGTCCTTTTCATCGCAAACAATAAGGATACACTTCAATTTCCCACTTCTTTTGAAAACCAAACCCTGTGCGCCATTATAGCGACCAACCCAAAATCATCGGTGTTTCTGGAAATTGAAGCACTAAAAGAAGAAATGATTTTTGATTTTGCCGATCATAGCAGTAAAGCCAATGCGTTACTTAATTTTCGAAAATGGTTCAACACCTTGCAACAATTTGGCGAGCAAACAGAAGAACCCTTGGCAGAACTTTTGATTTACGATTTTCTTTCGGACAGAAAAAATGAGACACACGCCTACTATCTTGAAAATTTAGAATCGAGCACTTACTACAATGAACTTCAGGCGAGGTTGAAAAAAAAGTATCCAACAGAATCATTTACAGAACAATACCAAAATGAGCTGTGGGCCGATAAACAAATTATTGAAAGAAACACAAAAAAAGAAAGTGGCTTTAAACCAATATATTTTCTCTACATATTGTTGGGTTTATTGCTTGTTCAAGCGTGTTATTATCTTCTAAAAAACCGCAAAAGAAGAATTGAAAAAAAAGCTGTGGACATTTTAACCCCACAAGAGTTTAAAATTTTCAACGCTATTCGTGAGGGGAAAACCAATAAGGAAATAGCAACTGCACTTTTTATAAGTTTAAGCACGGTAAAAACTCATGTCAATAATATTTACAAGAAACTAAATCTTGAAACCAGAAAAGATTTAAAATAATGGCTTTCTCCCCAATTCTGAAATTTCCACCTAGGGTCTAGTCCCTATTTCCATCTACACAAAAGCGTACCAACCAGTGATTTTATTGAATTTTCGGTTCAAACTTTAAATCGATAATTATGAAATCTGTTTTAGCGACTGTGCTGTTGATCAGCTCATGCATGGTATTCTCACAAGAATTCAACCAGGAAGTCACATTAGAAAATGGAAAAACGTTCCTATTGGGAAAAGTGAATTTGGATGGTTTCGATTCAGATCCTTACAAAATCTGGTATCAGCAAGGCCATAAGTCCTACACTGTTGACGAAACACTGATTAAACTAATCAGAAAATCGCTAAAAGGGCATCAAATAAAACTATTTCTAGGAACCTGGTGTGGGGATAGTAAAAGAGAAGTGCCAAGAATCATCAAAATTTTAGAAACAGCAAATTTTCCCATGAAGAATTTGGAAATTGTAGCACTGGACCGTCGAGAAGGCTTGGTCAAAACAAGTCCAGGAGGGGAAGAAAAAGGATTAAACATTATAAAGGTACCCACGCTTATCCTCTTAAAAAATGGCAAAGAAGTCAATAGAATAGTGGAAAGCCCCATTGAATCGCTGGAAGAAGACATGGTTCAAATTATACTCGGGAAACCTTATACCCCAAATTATGCCACATTAAGCAAGACGGAGTAAGGAATTAAGGCGCAAAAGTGTAATTTTGCGCTTTAATTTTTTTATAGACTATGCAACTATCGGAGCAGGAAATCGTTAGACGGGAAAAATTAACCAAGCTCAGGGAAATAGGAATTAATCCCTACCCTGCTGCATTATACCCAGTAGATGCTACATCCAAGAGCATCAAAAGCGATTATAAGGAAGGGAAACAAGTAGTGATTTCCGGTAGATTAATGTCCAGAAGAATTCAGGGGAAAGCATCTTTCGCAGAATTACAAGATAGTGAAGGACGCATTCAGGTCTACTTCAACAGAGATGAAATATGCCCAGGCGAGGACAAAACCTTGTACAATGATGTCTATAAAAAATTATTGGACATCGGTGATATTATTGGTGTAGAAGGAGAATTATTTACCACCCAGGTTGGAGAAAAGACCGTTATGGTCAAAAACTTCAGCTTATTGAGTAAAGCATTACGACCATTGCCTCTGCCTAAAAAGGATGCAGATGGTAACGTATATGATGAATTTAATGACCCCGAATTGCGTTACCGACAACGGTATGTGGATTTGGTGGTCAATCCTTCAGTAAAAGATACTTTTATAAAAAGGACAAAAATCACTAATAGTATTCGTGAGTTTTACAATGAAAGGGGATATTTAGAAGTAGAGACCCCTATTTTGCAACCTATTCCCGGTGGGGCAGCAGCGCGTCCTTTTTTAACGCATCATAACGCATTGAACATTCCCCTGTATCTAAGAATTGCCAATGAATTGTATCTAAAAAGGTTGATTGTTGGTGGTTTTGACGGTGTGTATGAATTCTCTAAAGACTTTAGAAACGAAGGAATGGACCGCACCCACAATCCAGAGTTTACGGTCATGGAGCTCTATGTAGCTTACAAAGATTACAATTGGATGATGGATACCACGGAGCAATTATTGGAAAAAATTGCACTAGATGCCAACGGAAGCACCAAAGTTATTGTTGGAGATACTGAAATAGAATTCAAGGCACCTTATGCCCGTGTTCCTATTTTGGAAGCTATTAAAATTCATACAGGCTATGATGTAGCAGGTATGGATGAAGTTCAGTTGAGAGAAGTTGCTCAAAAACTAGGTCTTGAGGTTGATGAGACCATGGGTGTAGGTAAACTGATTGATGAAATATTTGGGGAGAAATGTGAACACCATTACGTACAGCCCACCTTTATCACCGACTATCCAAAAGAAATGAGTCCATTGACCAAAGAGCACCGTAGCAATCCGGCACTTACCGAGCGTTTTGAATTGATGGTAAACGGCAAAGAATTGGCAAATGCTTACTCTGAGCTAAATGACCCTATAGATCAACGCGAGCGTTTTGAAGATCAGCTTAAACTTTCTGAAAAAGGAGATGACGAAGCTATGTTTATTGATCAAGATTTCTTGCGCGCCTTGGAATACGGAATGCCTCCAACATCCGGAATCGGAATAGGAATTGATCGTTTAGTGATGTTGATGACCAATAATTCATCAATTCAAGAAGTATTGTTTTTCCCTCAAATGCGGCCAGAGAAAAAAGCGGTAGAATTGACCGAAGAGGAAAAAGCCATCATGGACATTCTAAAACCTGTTGGCGAAATGCCATTGGCAGAACTTAAGGAAAAGGCAGGCCTCAGTGGCAAAAAATGGGATAAGAGTACTAAGAATCTTTCAAAACTAGGTTTGTTTGAAGTTGAAAAAACTGAAGATGCTCTTCTTGCCAAATTAAAGGGATAATATATACCTGTAGATCTGTTTAAGTTTTGCCAGCCATAGGACTCGTTTTGTTTTATGCAATAATCCTATCTTGCCATAAGATTCATCATCAAAATTATGGAAGAGGTTTATATCAATGCCTTGGGGGCTTACTTACCAAATAACCCAATTTCAAACGAAGAAATGGAAGATTACCTTGGCAAAATCCATGGTAAATCAAGTAGGGCAAAATCAAGGATTCTAAGCCAAAACGGTATTCAAAATAGACATTATGCCTTAGATAAGAATCAAAACAGTACCCATACCAATGCAGAGCTCGCAGCAATAGCATCAAATGCTGCGCTTAAAAAAAGTAGCGTTCTAGATCAGGATATACAGTTGATATCTGTAGGCACAACCCAAGGAGACCTCCCTGTACCAGGTTTTGCAAGCTTAGTGCATGCGGAACTTGATGTTCCCCATTGTGAATTGGCAAATTTCCAAAGTGTTTGCGCAAGTGGAATCATGGCCGTTAAAAATGCGTATGCCCAAATTAAGGCCAAAGAAAAAGAGAATGCACTTTGTATTGGAAGTGAATTCGCAAGCCGACTTTTTAAAGCATCAAGATTTGAAGCCCAAGGGCAGAAATCCCTTCCATTCGATACCGAATTTCTTCGTTGGATGCTCTCAGATGGAGCAGGTGCCATGGTCATGGAAAACAAACCCAATTCAACTGGGCTTTCTCTGAAAATAGAATGGGTCGATATCAAATCACATGCAAATGAGCAGCCTTTATGCATGTATGTGGGCCAAATGGACAATCCAGATGGTCCTTTAAAAGGATGGTTGGATTATCCCAATTATGAGGCTGCTTCCAAGGACGGGGCCATCAATCTAAAGCAAAACACCCGTCTCTTAAATAAAGTGGTTGAAGTAGGTGTTGCGCACTATTTTGAATTAATAGACAATGGTAAAATTGTTACGGAAGATATTGATTGGTTATGTTGCCATTACTCCTCCCTTTACTTTAAGCAGCCTATTCAAGAACTGCTAAAAAAAGGTGGTGCACACATTCCTGAAGAAAAATGGTTCAGCAATCTTACTACCAAAGGAAATACCGGGGCAGCATCTATTTTTATTATGTTGGAGGAATTGATGTATTCCGGCAAGTTAAAAGAGCATGATACCATTATTTGTATGGTTCCGGAAAGTGGGAGGTTTATAACCTCTTTTATGAAACTTAAAGTAGTAGGGAATGCAGAAAAAACTTCCCCAAAATATGCCATTAGGGAAGTTCAAGCTCCAGATTTGAATATTGATAGCAATCCAACATCAGAATGGTTGGTTAGACAATTGACACAGATTTGGATTGATTTTGAGAACAAGCTGTTGGAGGTTCCTATTGTGAAACAGATTCATCAAGGTACCCTTAGCCTTGAAAATTACAAGTTGCTTTTGTTCGATTTAAGACAACAGGTTATTGATGGCTCGCAATGGATTTCCAGAGCTGCCTCTAATATTGACATTTCTTTATTTGAGCTTCGGTCTGCTTTTATTAAGCATACTGCAACAGAACATAAAGATTATCAGCTTTTGGAAAAAAACTATATGGCACTTGGCGAGTCCTTGGAAAAAATTCAGTTTGGAGAAAAAAATATAGGAAGTGCGGCTTTGTCTTCTTTTATGTTTCAACAAGCCAGCAAACCCAATCCTATTGATCTTCTTGGAGCCATGTTCATTATTGAAGGTATCGGAAAACGCCTTGCAGGCTATTGGGGAAATCTCATTCAAGATCAACTTGAGCTAGAAGACAACCAAGTTTCCTTTTTAACTTATCACGGAGTGGCAGATGAGAACCATTTTCATCGGTTGGAAGAAGCACTTAACCATCCGTTAATGAATATGGATTTGGCCGCACAAATTGCAAAAACAGCAAAAACCACAGCACTATTATATCATTTGCAGTTAAAAGAACTGGGGAATTATTAATTTGCAGTCATGAATAATCAATTTGACATAAAAAATCATGATACCAGGGACCCCAATCCGTGGTTAGCAATGTATCTTGATAACAGTATCCCAATCAACGTTTTAACCAAACAGGCTTTAATGCGGGATAATAATAGTAGGTCCACTAGATACCTGCTTCCGTTTATCAAGTTTTGGTCAAAAATATCCATGTTCTTCATCCACATTTTTAAGTTTTTCTTTCCAAAATTCTTTAATTCTTCCAAGGCGCTTCATAGAATTTTAGCATGGGGATTAAAACGTTTTGTGAGTCCTGATGCCAATCTGTTGATCTTTCGCCATTTTCATGCAGGTAGCGAAATTTTAGAGTTTATCGCTAAAAATGTAGATGGAGTTCAAGTAACTACTAGTCCATTGAAACCTTATGATTTTAATGACGTAAAAGATGATCTTTTCTTGAATCATGATTTAAACTTGTACAATTTTGTGATTAAGTTGAACAGTGAGTTAAAGGAAAAAGGACTGGGAATACAAAAGCAAAACACTTTAAATCTGGATATGATTTCGGAGAACCAATTTAACCACATTGAATTTCCAAAGAAATGGACAAATATTCTTGATTTAAGGTCGGCTATAGAATTATTCACTCCCTTTTACCAACTATTCCTTACGGCAAACGATTTTGTAAGAGCATCTAACTCATTACAACTGGATGAGACCGTTGCCATCTATACCACTCAAATATTGGGGACTCCAGGGCATTTAGGGCTCGTTAACAACAAACACCCTATGGTACCCACATCAACTTATACCGCAGCGTATCGTTTGGTATTGCATGGACTTGCCACAGAAACCTTGCATGAAATATTGGTAAATATAAAATTGGGGCGTTCCACAGATGGCATCATGACCCCAGACGCTGTTTCTGCTTAAAAAAGAAAGGTTTCCCAAAATTACCACGCTTCAGATAGGAGAAATTGCCTTTAAAGTGGGGTTTGATGACCCTTCCTATTTTATAAAATACTTTAAAAGACACCTCTTGGTTTCCCAAAAAAATATAGAAATAATCTCTGAAACTTACCCTTATCAGACTGGTTTTAGAAAAGAAAAACGGATGCATTCTCTCTAATAATACGTAGCGCTTTTGACATTTGATTTTCCACAGTTTTTACCGAAATCCCCATATCAAGGGCTATTTCTCTGTACTTTCTGCGCTCTAATTTGTTCATGATAAAGATTTCCTTGCACTTAGGAGGCAGTTTATCTATAAGTTCATCCAACTTTAAAAGAGCAGATTTAAAATATGCATCGTCCTCTTTTAATTCAAAATAACTCTCGTAAATGGTATCCCAACGTATCTTATCAAGTAAATCAGGCTGTTTTTTTTCTTTTCTAAGCTGTTGCAAAAATTGATTGTGGCAAGATTTGAATAAATATCCTTTTAAAGACCCCTTGATTGATAGTTGTCCTTTTTTCTCCCAGAGCTTTATCATAATTTCTTGCACCACATCTTTGGACATGCTTCTATCCCCGCAGAGTTTGAAGATATAATTGCACAGCCAGTCATAATATTCATTGAACAAATACTCGTAGGCATCTACATTGCCTTTCCTTAAATTTTCCAAGAGTATTTCTTCCTTCATCATAAAAAAATATAGGCTAAAGTATAAAATTTATAAAATACGTAGGGGTTTTTTGTCAAATTCACATCATAGAGGTGTAAGATTGTGAAAAATGCAAGATCTAATTGAGAAGTTTTTAAACCGAACTATTTCCGCCAGCGAAAGAAAACGCTTAAAGAGATGGGTTCTCGCCAACAAGGATAACCTAAAAGTGTTTAAGCGAGAAATAACAAATCGTTCAAAAAATAACCTGAATCACCATTTTGATGGAACGGCTGCTTTTAAAGAGTTCATGACAACCATTGACCAGCATAAGGTCGGCAGGAGAAAAAGATTCCACCTAGTAAGGTATGCAGCTATTTTTATAGGCCTTATGGCTATAGCTAGTTTTGTTTATCTGGGTCAGTTTAAGGATGGCAAAGGCACTGACCCAGTCATTGTTGGCAACTCTTCTAGTGAAAGTAACCAGATTAGCATCACACTAGCTGACGGAACGAAACAATATATTACAGCAAATGGGGAAGCCCTTCTCACAGACAAACAAGGTAAAACCATTGCTAAAAAACAAGCTCTAGGTTTAGATTTTAGCACCACCAACGACAGGTCATCGGAAAATTTGGTATTTAATGAAATCTATGTTCCCTACGGGCAAACTTTTCAAATCAAACTATCCGATGGAACCAAAGTATGGTTGAACGCTGGAACGCGCCTAAGGTTTCCTCAAAACCTAAGCGCTAGCACTCAAAACAGGGTGGTTTATTTAGAGGGAGAGGCTTATTTTGATGTTACCAAAGACAAGAAAAGACCCTTCATCGTGAATGCGGAAAACGTTGACATTAAGGTTCTTGGCACACAATTCAATGTCTCTGCATACAAATCCGATGGAAAAATAGCTGCTACTTTGGTAGAAGGTTCAGTTAACGTATATGAAAACTCCAACCCGGACACTAACATTCTATTAAGTCCTAGCTATCAGGCAGCATTTACTAAAGAAAATGGTACACTAACAAAGCAAAAAGTGGATACGAGAATCTATACAAGTTGGTTGGAAAACAGATTGATCATAGACAACCTATCCTTTGAACAAATTCTGAATAAATTGGAACGTGCTCATAATGTTTCGATTATCAACAAACTGGAAAGTATTAAAGACGAGGTCTATAAAGGAGAATTTGAAAATGAAAACATTGAGACGATTCTTAATACCATTTCGTCAAGTACTCCATTTAACTATACAATAGAAAACAACATAATTACAATAACTAAATAAAAAAAAGGAGGTGTTGCAGCACCTCCCTAAATGTAAGATCGCTAACAAGAATAATTACTAACAATCAAACACTCAAAATTATGAAAAAAAGCATGGTTTTCAAGTCACCCTTTTTCTTGGTGGCCAGCACAAAATTGACCTTAAAAATGAAGTTAAGTTTTTTTCTCACTTTCTTTATTATTTGTCAGCTCTCTGCAAGTGATGTTAACGCGCAGAAAAGAGTACGTTTTGAATTTCAAGATGTTCCTCTAAAAAATATTCTCAATGAGATAAAAGAACAATCTGGTTATAAGTTTTTCTACAATGTAAAGGAAATCAATGATGATAAAAAAACCTCTTTAATCGCAAATGATGAAAAGCTGATTACGGTTTTGAACAGGCTTTCGGAAAAAGAAGACCTTGACTATTCCATTAATGGAAATCAAATCGTTTTAAAGAAGAAATCATTGGAAAAAGACTCGAGTTCCTCATTACGGATTCAACAAGAAATTAGGGGTTCTGTTAAAGATGGTGATGGCAGTCCATTGCCAGGAGCCAACATTTTGGTCAAAGGGACCACCAATGGTACCCAGGCTGATTTTGATGGTAATTTTACATTGGAGTTGGATGATACAAATGCCACGCTGGTCGTTTCCTATCTTGGCTTCAAAACAACAGAGGTAGACCTAAACGGACAATCAACCGTAAATATAGTGCTGGTGGAAGACGCGGCACGTTTGGATGATGTGGTTGTAGTTGGATCAAGAAACCCCAATAGAACTGCCACAGAGACCACAGTGCCCGTAGATGTAATTGATGTAGCTACTATTGCAAATCAAGGTCCGCAGGTTAGCGTAAATCAGATATTAAATTATGTTGCACCTTCATTTACTTCTCAATCCCAAACGGTATCAGATGGAACAGATCATATTGATCCTGCTTCGTTAAGAGGATTAGGTCCTGACCAGGTTTTGGTTTTAATCAATGGTAAAAGAAGACACAATACTGCTTTAATCAATGTAAATGGAACTGTAGGAGCTGGTAGTGTAGGTACAGACATGAATGCAATTCCTGCAGCAGCAATACAACGTATTGAAGTACTTAGAGATGGTGCCGCAGCGCAATATGGTTCTGATGCCATTGCAGGGGTTATCAATATCGTACTTAAAAAAGCAACCGGAAAATTGGACCTTTCACTGACTTCTGGAGCAAACTTTAGCGAGAACAGCAACCAGTTTGAAGGCGGTAGCGATGGCGAAAAGTTTCAATTAGATGCGAACTTTGGACTTCCCATTGGAGACCGTGGGTATATTAATTTCACAGGATCCCTATCTACAAGGGAACCAGCGCTTCGAAATAAAGATTATGCTGGAGATATTTTTCAAGGATTTCACGGTGCAGAGCGTATTTTTGCCGCTGGTGGTGGGGTTGTAGCCGATATGTCACTTCAAGATTACGCAAATGCTGCACAAGGCATTGGCTACCTAGATCAATCTGTAAAGGATCAAATTGCAGGGCTTAATCTTGCTGATGATACGGATATCGGAACTTTTCGTGATTTACTTGGCTTTGATGCCGATGAAGATGAGCTTGCCGCTCGTGGACTTACTCGTGAAGATTTTAGATTTAAAGTAGGTACATCTAGATTAAGAGAAGGAAAGTTCTTTGCAAATATGTCCATTCCTGTTTCAGAGACCACAGAAGTTTATGGCTTTGGGGGCATTAGTTATCGCCAAGGACTTGCTTCAGGATTCTACAGAAGACCGGCCCAAGGAGATGGACGAGCGAATACTCCTGCTTTTCCAAATGGTTTTTTACCAAATATTGGAACAGACATCCTAGATCAATCCCTCGCTATAGGAATTAAGGGAAAGATAAATGAATGGGATGTTGATTTTTCCAATACCTATGGTAGAAATACATTTGATATTACCGTTGGAAATTCCAGCAACGGAACATTAGGTGTTGCCACTCCCCGTTCTTTTGATGCAGGTGGATTAGGCTTTACACAAAACACGACCAACTTGGATTTTAATAGATTCCATGAGGATATTTTTGAAGGTTTCAATATGGCATTCGGTGCTGAATACAAGGTTGAAAAATATGAGATTGTTGCAGGTGAAGAAGCTTCATATACTAGCTATGACATCAACGGAAATCCAGTAAATAGTGTCACTCCAGATGACCAATTGGTGCGAAACAATTTCACAGGAGCACCTTTAGGTGGAGGTTCGCAGGTATTTAGAGGATATGATCCAGGAAATGCAACGGAAAAATTTAGAAATAACATTTCGCTTTACGCAGATTTTGAAGCTGATTTTACCGAAAATTGGTTGTTGAGCCTGGCAGGTAGATATGAAAACTACTCTGATTTTGGGAGCACATTTAACTACAAACTTGCTACCCGCTTAAAGCTTTCAGAAAATCTTGCACTAAGAGCAGCAAGCAGCTCAGGTTTTAGGGCACCCTCTTTACACCAACAGTTTTTTAGCAGAACAAGTACCGTTTTTGTAGACAATGTCCCTTTTGAACAAGGTACTTTTACCAATGATAGTAGAGCTGCTACACTCATTGGAATTGATAAGTTAAGAGAAGAAACCTCTAACAGTATTAGTGCAGGAATAACCGGTAACTTTGGTAATTTCTCCATAACTGTTGATGGCTACATGATCTACATAGATGATCGCATAGTATATAGTGGAAGTTTCGGCAACGGAGGCGACCCAGAACTTACTGGAATCTTTGATTCGGCCGGTGCCACAAGTGCCCGTTTCTTCGTCAACGCCATTGATACAAAATCTTCTGGGTTGGACGTTGTCCTTTCCCATAAAATCAATTGGGGAGAAACCACCCTTAAAAACGACTTTGCAGCTACCTTCAATAAAACAGAGGTTGAAGACATTTTTGTACCACAACTTATAGAAAATGCTGGATTAAGTGGTTCATTTTTTGATGGTCAAGAGGAAGCTTTTTTAACCTTGGCACAGCCAAGAACAAAATTGAATCTTACCAATTTGGTGTCTTGTAATTCATGGGATTTCCTTTTAAGAAATGTCTTCTTTGGTGAAGTAACAGATCCAGATGATTTTAATGGAGACGCTCGTGTGGAAGGAACCACGGTAAGCGATGATGCAGTATATGGCGGAAAGTTAATTACAGACTTTACCGTTACCAAATCATTTTCAGAGAACCTATCACTAACGGTAGGTGCCAGTAACCTCTTTGATGTGTATCCTGATGAAAACAGAGCGGGTGGCACTTCAGGGGATCAGTTTGTATATTCAAGAAGAACATCCCAATTTGGGTATAGTGGTAGATATCTTTTCGCACGCTTGCGATTAGGACTTTAGTACTTTACAGTTGTTCTGAATTAGTTGAGTTTAGTTTATCTACAAAAACCTTCCCATTTTTGGGAAGGTTTTTTCATGTGCATAACACAGCTTATCTTTAGGCTTTTCAATCTTGAAACCACCCATGGAAAAATCCAAAATTTTAGGGCTCATTCTTGGCCCAGTAGCCTTTCTAATTTTAAATAGTTTACCCATTGAACTCGTTTCAGAAAAAGGAGACCCTGTTATTTCGGTTGCCGTTTGGATGCTGATTTGGTGGATTACCGAAGCAGTTTCTATTTCCGTTACAGCGCTTCTGCCCCTATTACTTTTACCCTTGTTAAATGTATTACCCATTGCAGAAGTAGGTGCCAATTATGGGAGTCCAATTGTATTCCTCTTCTTTGGTGGTTTTGTCATGGCACTTGCTCTGGAAAAGGTGAATCTTCACAAACGAATTGCACTCAACATTATTAGGCTTACTGGCACAACTCCAAACAAAGTTATTCTTGGATTTATGATTGCTACCGCATCCCTAAGCATGTGGATAAGCAATACCGCAAGTACTGTAGTGATGTTGCCCATTGCGCTTTCTGTGATTAGTTTATTGATTAATGACGAAGATGGTTTTACTAAAAACGATAAGAATTTTGCTTTAAGTGTTATGCTTGGCATCGCATTTTCCGCCAACGCTGGAGGAATTGCCACAGTTATAGGAACCCCTCCCAATTCTGTATTAATTGGCTTGTTAGAGAATGAATATAATACTGAAATCTCTTTTCTTAAATGGATGACTTTGGGACTACCTTTTTCAATCATTATGATTGGTATCAGTTATTTGGTATTAGTGAAATGGATGTATCCTAATCGAGATTTAAAATTCAATGCTTCCAAAGAAGTTATTCAAACCGAGCTACAAAAACTTGGGCCTACCTCTGGCAAAGAAAAAATGGTACTCGCTATTTTTGGTGTCACTGTTTTTCTATGGATTTTTAGAACCTTAATCAATTCTATCTTTCCAAATCTGGGACTCACAGATACCATGATCAGTATTTTTGCTGCCATTTCGCTCTTTGGAATTCCCTACAACTTAAAAAAAGGAGATTTTATCATTCGATGGAGCGACACTTCAAAACTAGCATGGGGCATTTTAATATTATTTGGAGGAGGATTGGCTTTGGCAAAAGGAATGTCATCAAGTGGAATTGTAGATATGGTTGCAAATGCTATTGCCGCGAGTGAAATCAGCATTCTTCTTACCGCATCTTTACTGATTCTTTTAATGCTCTTTATGACGGAATTAATGAGTAACGTGGCCCTAGTCGCTGTGCTGGCTCCTGTGGTGGCGGGTATTGCCATTGGATTGGACATCCCAATTCTCTATTTATTAATTCCCGTTACTATTGCAAGTAGCTGTGCTTTTATGCTTCCCATGGCTACCCCGCCAAATGCTATTGTTTTTGCCAGTGGTTATGTGAAAATTGCTCAAATGGCTCGGGTTGGCATCTTATTAAATCTAATTGCTGTAGCCCTTCTGATATTGGTATTTCAATTTGTAATACCATTATTGTTCTAAAAATAAATAACCCCTCCATAAGGGGAGGGGTCACTGATAAACTAACTAACTCAAAAAATAGTCTGAAACTAACTATACTATTGGATATAGGGATCAAAACCAGCAGGTAAGTAACCAGCGGTTTCAAATCCTAAATCAATTTCATCACAATCATCAATATAATTGATTGCTTTCAAGGAAAACGCACCACTATATGGATCAAAGTTTTCCGGTAGATATTTTGCGGTATCAAAACCTAGTTCCCAATCCTGGTCATCTTCAATAAAAATGACCTTATTGATATCAAATTCTTCTTCTAATCTATTGACGCTTTTGGCATTAACGAATGTTGCCGCAAACGCAAAAAGTACTGTTGCTACTATATAATTCCTGTATTTCATAACTGTTGTTTTTTAATCTGTTACAAAGATAAAACCACTAAAAATGAAGATTATTATATTTAGTTTTTTGTTAACGAATCGGTTAAAAAACAGAAAAAGAAGCATTGATAATTCTACGTTTCAACGGTTAGCAAACTGGCAGTAGAAGTGTCCAAATTTTGTCAGATTGATAGTGTTAAAACTTTTTTTTTGCCATCTACACTAGGTCGATTTATGTGTTATTTTTTTGTTAACTGCTTTTAATCGATACATCTGTTGGTGAAAGGAAACATTGGCCCATATAAAAAGCCCTCAAAAAGAGGGCTTTTCATGACTAACTAACTCAAAAATTTGTAAAATGAAAACTAAAACATCCTACTTAGTTTGACCTTGTGTAAGGGTCAAATCCTTCTGGGAGATACACTGAAGTATCAAAACCCAATTCTATTTCTTCATCCTCAATAAAGTTGATGGAAGCTACTTCCGTTGGAGCTGAATAAGGATCAAATCCTTTTGGTAAAGAATAGTCACTATCCATTCCTAAGTTAAAATCTACCTCCTCCTCTATATAAGGAATAGCATTTAAATCTATGTATGCCTCGTATGGTGAAAAACCCTCTGGAAGATAATCTTTGGTGTTAAAACCTAAATCTAGATCCTCATCTTCTATATAATGTATAGCATGTACATCAACATTTTCTGCATAGGGATCAAAACCTACCGGCAAATATTCCGAGGTATTGAAATCCAAATTCAAATCAGTATCAGCTTCTATATATATAAGGGAATTCAAATCAAAATAAGTTTCATAAGGATTAAAGTCCTCAGGAAGGTAATCGGAGGTATCAAAACCTAAATCAATTTCCGATTGTTCTTCTATAAACTCAATTTCTTTTAAATCTAATTCAAAGGATCCTTCATTTGATAAACCATAAAATTTAGAAGTTTCCTTGTTTGCTTCAGTATTGATGTTCAATACTGTAAAATTGTTCTCAAACGTACTGGCTGTTTCAGATTTGGTTTCTACAACAGTTCCGCCCGTACTTTGTTGGTCGTCTGCTACGGCGGGACTACCTAATAGTACACATCCGTAAATCATTAATAATTTGTTCATTTTTGATTGAATTTTTTGATTGATGTAATATGCTTATAAGACTACCCAAATTTTAAAATGTTACAGCTTTTTTGTTTTTTTTAGGGAAAACTAATGTTTGCTGAGCCCAGCTATAGGTGGTGTTTCAACGGGAAGTACCAGTAAAACGCAATACTCCCAGAGATTGATGCTTTTTGAAAAAAAATAAGAGTTAATAATTATTTAACAGTCTGTTTTCATGTTTTTTAGGTTCTTTGGCGGCACTGATTATATCAAATTGACCCAACAATGATTCAAAAATTGCTTTCCAAGGTTGTCTTAGTTATTTTTTTGATTGGTACTTATCAAACCACCGAGGCCCAACTTTTTAAAAAGAAAAAGAAAAACAGCGAACAAAAAGCTGAAGCCAAACCTAAAAAAGGAGACATACAACCTTACAATAAGGTCATCACCAAAGATGCTAAAACAGACAAGGGTCTTTTTCTAGTGCATACGGTTGACAATAAACATTACTATGAGATTCCAGATTCTTTGTTCAATCGGGAGATGCTTATGGTAAGTAGAATTTCAAAAACCGCTACGGGAATTGGATTTGGTGGTGGAAAAATCAATACACAAGTACTCCGTTGGGAGAAAAAACATAAAAAAGTTTTGGTGCGTGTGGTATCTTACGGAAACGTAGCTGCTGATTCCTTACCAGTGCATGAGGCAGTAGTTAATTCCAATTTTGAACCCGTCCTATTTTCTTTTAATATTAAAGCCCTCAATGAAAAAGATTCGTTGAATCCTGCTACCGTAATAGAAGTAGACGCTCTATTTACAAAAGATGTCAATGCTTTAGGTATGCCAGAACTCTATCGCAAACGATATAAGGTTAGTCGTTTAGATGGAGAACGTAGCTATATTGAATCTATACATAGTTATCCTTTAAACATTGAAGCGCGACATGTAAAAACCTATGTTGCGAAAGAAGCCCCAAGCAATAAAAGCCTAGGTTCCATATCCATTGAAATCAACAATTCCATGATTCTATTGCCAGAAGAACCTATGAAACGTCGCTATTTTGACGAACGGGTGGGATGGTTTGCAAGAGGTCAAGTAGATTATGGGTTGGATGCGCAAGAAAGTAAAACGGTTCGCTATTTAGACCGCTGGCGATTAGAAGTAAAAGATGAGGATATTGAAAAATACAAAGCTGGTGAATTGGTAGAACCCAAAAAGCCTATTATCTATTATGTAGATCGCGCTACCCCAAAAAAATGGGTTCCTTATCTAAAACAAGGCATTGAAGATTGGCAAGTTGCTTTTGAGGCAGCCGGTTTTAAAAATGCAATTTTGGCCATGGATCCCCCAACAAAGGAGGAGGACCCAGAATGGTCTCCAGAAGATGTTCGCTATTCGGTAGTTCGCTATTTAGCCTCTCCTATCCCCAATGCAAATGGCCCACATGTTAGTGATCCACGTAGCGGTGAGATTTTGGAATCCGATATCAACTGGTACCATAATGTAATGACGTTGCTTCGCAATTGGTTTTTTGTACAAACTGCGGCTATCAATCCGGAAGCACAAAACGTAGCCTTTAAAGACGAAATTATGGGAAGGTTGATACGTTTTGTATCTGCCCATGAAGTTGGTCATACGCTCGGACTTCCTCATAATATGGGAAGCAGTGTGGCATATCCTGTGGATTCACTACGGTCTGCAACCTTTACCAAAAAATTTGGGACCGCCCCTTCTATAATGGATTATGCCAGATTCAACTATGTGGCCCAACCGGAAGATAAAGGCGTGGCTCTAATGCCAGACATTGGTGTCTATGACAAATATGCGATACGATGGGGCTATAAACCTATTTTAGATACCAGAGCAGAAGATGAGAAGTCTGTTTTAAACGGCTGGATAAGGACCCATGAAAACGACCCTATGTATCGTTTTGGACATCAGCAAATAGGTGACATACATGATCCCAGTTCGCAGACAGAAGATTTAGGTGACGATGCCATTAAGGCAAGTTTATATGGTATTGCAAATTTGAAAAGGATTGTCCCCAATTTAGCAAAATGGACTACCGAAGAAGGAAAAAATTATGATGACCTAGAAACACTATACGGACAGGTTGTAAGTCAGTTTAGGAGATATATGGGGCATGTATCCAATAATATTGGTGGTGTTTACGAATATCATAAAACGGCAGATCAAGAAGGAGCCGTATACACCCATGTAGATAAGCAGCATCAAAAAAATAGTATGAATTTCATGCTTGAACAGTTATTCAAGACTCCAAAATGGCTTATCGATCAGGATATCTTCAATAAAATTCAATACTCTGGTTCTGTGGAACGCATTCGCTCTGCACAAGTTCGTTACCTAAATAACATATTGCACTTGGGCAAAATGGCCAGGATTATAGAAAACGAAACTGCCAATGGAAACAATGCATACAAGTTATTGGACATGATGGGTGATTTGCGCCAGGGAATTTGGTCAGAAACACGAAGCGGAAAAGTTATTGATACTTACAGAAGGAACCTTCAGAAAGCACATATTGACCGATTGGAGTATTTGATGACAGCAGAAAACCAGAAAAAGCTCTCTGATTTTGGTGGGTATCGCAAGTCAACCATAGTTAACACGAGCCAATCCGATATTCGTTCCGTTGCCCGGGCCGAATTGAACAATTTAAAAAGAGATATTAGAAATGGTCTTGGCAGAATCTCTGACCGCATGAGTAGATACCATCTTCAAGATGCTTTGGAGCGTATTGATTTAATTCTTGATCCTAAATAGATAGCTCAAATTGTAAGAAATTGCAGCAAAATCTCCATGGTTTCATTCAAACCGTGCATTTTGTCGATTACACCATACCTTTTGACAGATACACACCTAAAAAACTGCGTTTCACAACATATCATGGCTATTAGATAAAGGTTTCTCTATTTTAGTAATCCCAAATCCTAATATCATGACCTATAAAATCAAAAGCCTTATCTATTTTTCCTGTTTTTTGATTGCAGCCTTCGCATACAATGTTGTAGAACAGCGAGAGGAATTCCAAAATAAAATGCAATCCCAAGAAGTCTCCAAAACCGAGTTTGAAGATCAAGTTGTTTTGGAAGAACTTCAAGAAGAAAACGCAGATAAACAAGAGTAGGTCTCTCCTTCATCATCCCTGTTAAAAGCTTCATAAATAATGGATAGGTTTTAAACCATTGGGCGTAATCTATGTCCAAAAATCAAATCATTAAAATTTAAACATATGAAGCGATTAGCAACACTGCTGGTCTTAATGACCACATTGGGCCTAACTGCCCAAAAACAAGACGGTCCCAGAAAAGGAAGAGAACTAAAAGCCAATTTGACCACCGAACAATTGGCCACATTGAGCACCAAAAAACTGACATTGCTCTTGGATTTAGATGATGGACAGCAAAAAAAGGTGATGGAAATTAATTTGGAACAGGCCGAAATGCGAAAGGCCAAACATGCAGAGATTACAGCAAAGAAAGAAAGTGGAGAATGGAAAAAACCTACGGCAGATGAACGATTTGAAATTGAAAATACCCGATTAGATCATCAAATTGCCCAGCACCAAAAAATGAAAAAGGTATTGACAGAAGAACAATACCAAACATGGAAAAAATTGAAATTGAAAAAGATCATGAACGGCAAAAAGAAAATGCAGGAGAAAGGAAGAAGAGGATAATGTTTTTTGTTGATTTTGAAGCCGCATCAGCCATGGGTGCGGCTTCTTTTTTGGTTATATACCAACCTTACCATGCTAGTCATTACACAAGCTAAATTTGCATTGCCTAAATCCATTTTAACATTTTATCCCGTATATATAATAACAACTCCTCCTAAAGGCTGTCGTAACCTTTAAAAATATATACGATGAGGATATTATTTATTATTTCAGCCCTAGCCACCCTATTTACTATTTCCCTTACCGCACAAAAAGGATATAATTGCCCTTCAGATGAATGTGCTTATCAGCCTGGAGAAAAAGCATACCTATTTGGTAATGATGTGAAGTTAAGATCTGGACCCGGGATAGAATCTGAAGTATTGGAACTCTTAAAAATCGGAGAATGGGTAGAGATTATTGAGAAAACCAATTTTTCATGGCCGTATAAAGGTTTTGATTCCCCTTTTTACAAAGTAAAGTATGACAAAGTCACCGGATATATTTTAGGTGGATTACTGTCTTTTCAAAAGAAAACATTGAATGAGCACCATTATTATTTTGCATATTCCAAAGAAGGCAAGACTACTTATTTGAACATTAGGAATGTGAAAAATGGCGCCTATATTGAAAAAAAGGTCCCCTTGGCCCATCCTAATATCGATATTAAAATATTGGATGGTAAAGGTCTTTCAGGGGTAGATGGAATGTTCTATGTTGATTATTATGCGGAAGCTTGTGGTCTAGAAAATGGCGGAATCTACTTTTTTGCGCATGGTGATGAGCTTACCAAAGTAGCAACGCTTTCCCAAATTTCAGATTCGGGTATACTACAATATTCAGAAAAGTTCATTTTTCCAGAAGATGAAGGGGGTATCCCAGAAAAAATTCTTTTCAAAAAAGAAAGAAATGAAGTTTATGATGAGTCCACTAATTGGTCCAAAATGGCTAAAGAAAAGCGAGAGTTGAGCTGGGTAAACGGGAAATTAATTCCAGATTACAAACAGAAAGCTTCCAATTAGCACAAATACAAATCCCCTTTCGCTTTTTTTGAAGGGGATTTTAAGCAAAATTACATTACAAATAAGTGCTGATTATCACACTATATACTAAAACATTCTTCATTATCGGCTATTTTGCCGATATCTTTAATTATCGGTTATTTTGCCGATATTCTTTATTATCGGTTATTTTACCGATATTTGTAACATGAGTATAGCAACCGCCATAATAACCGGAGACATTATCAATTCTAGAAAAGCAACACCAGAAGCATGGTTATCCTCTTTAAAGAAGGTGCTAAATATCTATGGCAGAGAGCCTAAGCAATGGGAAGTTTACCGTGGCGATAGCTTTCAATTGGAAATCCTCCCAGAAAAAGCATTGGAAGCCGCCATCCATATCAAAGCAAGTTTAAAGCAAGAAAGGGGTATTGATGTAAGAATGGCCATTGGTCTTGGTGAAAAAAATTACAGTTCAGAAAAAATTACAGAATCCAATGGGTCAGCATTCGTACATTCTGGAGAATGCTTTGAAGGCCTAAAAAAACAGACCCTGGCCCTAAAATCAAATTCAGAAGCTTTTGATACTACACTTAACCTTATGCTACAATTGGCAGCCCTAAGCATGGATGATTGGCTACCGGCCACTTCCAGAGTTGTAACTACTGCAATGGAACACCCCGATGCTAATCAAAAAGAACTGGCTGCAATATTGGATAATTCCCAAAGTAACATCAGTGAAGCACTATTACGCGCCGGATTTGACGAAGTACAAAAAATGATACAATTCTATAAAACCCAACTTACAACACTATGATGCTCTTTGCCCTTAAACTTATACTGGCCCATTTTCTAGGAGATTTTGCATTTCAACCGACCCACTGGGTAGAAGACAAAATAGAAAAAAAGTGGAAATCAAAATACCTATACTGGCATATAGGCATCCATCTAATTGCTTTGTTAGCTTTACTACAACTGCAACATATTGGAGTTATAGCTGTAATCATTATTTCCCATTACCTAATTGATTTGGGCAAACTAACCTTTACCAATGAAAAAAATTACAGATGGCTTTTTGTGGCGGATCAAATATTGCATCTATTGGTAATAGCAGGAGTTATTTATTGGGTAACCCCTTTTGACTTGGATTTTCAAACCTTATTTAGCGAAAAAATTCTATTATTTATTACTTTCCTTGTCTTTGTTACATACGTTTCAGGTATTCTAATGCGTATGTTATTAGCGCCCTATTTTGCAGAAATATTAAAAGAAGATGACGATGAAGGAAGTTCTCTAAAAAATGCTGGTAAATACATTGGCATGTTAGAACGTCTATTTGTTTTTGGTTTTATTTTATTGGACCAATGGGCAGCTATTGGTCTACTGATAACCGCAAAATCAGTTTTTAGATTTGGGGATCTCAACAAAGGCAAAAACAGAAAACTTACGGAGTATGTGCTTATTGGAACATTGTTGAGTTTTGGCCTCGCCATACTATCTGGAATGGTATATGTCTATCTTCTTGAAATTATTTAAAACAATGCATTATTTTACTGATTACTAGAAATTTAACGTATCTTAGATACTAGAAGTCTTCCCCCTAATTTAGTATCAACGCAAAACATCATTCATCTTGATTCTTCCCTTTAACAGTCTAGAGGTTGACCTGATATATGCTTTTGCCAATAAATCTATGGAGACATGAACAAATCCATTCAATCCTTTCACAAACTTCTTTGCATAATCTTCTTTACACTTCTTTTACAGGCTTGCGCACCACAAAAAATCAGTGTAGCCAAATATACTCCAGAGGTACTTATTTCTTGGAATCAAAAAATAATGGAAATCGCTATCGAAGAGGATGGATTACTAACTTTAAAAGGGCTTAGAACCGTTACTATGATGCATATTGCTATTCACGATGCATTGAATTCCATAGCTCCCTTATACAACACTTATGCTTACAAGGGAGAAGAAATTTATACCGAGCCTATTGCTACAGCTGCTTATGCTGCATATACCGTAGCGGTTAGGCAATATCCAGATAAAAAAAGTGTATTTGAAGCGGAATTGCATAAATGGATAAAGAATATTAAAGATGAAAATGCTACATCCAAAACCCTCGCCGAGGCTTCTGCCCTTAATATTCTAAATAAGCGAAACAAAGATGCGTGGAATGGAGAGGCAGATTACACCTGGCATCCAATGGCTCCAGGAGTGTATGCTGAGTTTAACGAACACAGCGGAACCCCAGTGGGGTTTATTTTTGGATCCGGTTGGGCCAAAGCAGAGCCTTTTATGCTTCCTGCCCAGAACTATTTCAGATCACCTCCACCTCCTGAAATCAAAAGTGATGCTTACACCAAAGCATTCAATGAAGTTAAAGCGGTGGGAAGTACTCAAAATCCAACAAGAACATCAGATCAAACCCATTTAGCCATGTGGTGGAAAGATTTTGTTGAAAACTCCCATAATAGATTGGCAAGACAACTGGTCCTAAAGGAAAACTTAAATCTTTGGGAAGCTTCTCGGTTATTTGCGCTAATGAATATGGCTGTCTATGATGCTTATATCAATGTTTTTGATAATAAATTTCATTATAATCATTGGAGGCCCTACACAGCTATACGATGGGCAGAAAATGATGAAAACCCTGACACCCATGCAGATTTGGAATGGAATAATCTGCATCAACATACTTATCCCTTCCCTTCCTATCCTTCAGCTCACGGTACTGCAAGTTCTGCGGCCATGAAGACATTAGCCAATACTTTGGGAAAAGGTGACAATTATTCCTTTGTAATGATTACGGAAGAGGTGGATAGCGCAGGGCCATTTTCTGAAAAAGTCCAGATGGCACCTTCTACACGATCCTTTAATAGCTTTTCTGAGGCCGGACTAGAAGCATCTATGTCCAGAGTTTATTTAGGCATTCATTTTCGGTACGATTCTGAAGAAGGAAATAGCCTGGGAACAAAAATTGGTGGTTATGCTATTGAAAATTTTATGACTCCCATAAAATAAAAAGAGGTATGCTCTAGAGCATACCTCTTTTAACAGGTTAATTTATGCCTCTACTGTCTGATTCCAAACTCCAGTAGCTGCTGCTTTCTTCACATAATCTGAAAAATCTATTGGTTTTCGTCCTAATACCTTCTCAACATCATAGGTAATTACCTGATTGGATTCTTTCCCCAATACCTCGGTAAACAAATAATTGATCAACCAAACATAATCAGAAGGAACTCCTTGCTCTTCCATAGCTTTAACATATGCCTCCAAAGAAATAGAAGTAAATGCTATTTCCCTGCTTGTGGCCTGAGCTATTTCAGCCACAACCTCCTTAAATGTCAACAGTCTAGATCCAGTAAGTTCGTAAATCTGCCCATTGTGCTCATCATTCAGTAAGACCTCCACAGCCACATCTGCAATATCTTCAGCATCAACATAAGGAACTTTAACCTCTGCCTGTGGCAAGGCTACATGTCCTCCCAAAATAGACTCTAAAAAGAAGCTCTCGCTAAAGTTCTGGTTAAACCAGCTGGCTCTTACAATGGTGTAATCTATTCCTGAATTGATTACTACCTGTTCACACAATTCCGCTTCACGTTCTCCTTTTCCAGATAAAAGCACCAGTTTTTTAATGTTTTTACGCCTAGCTATTGTCACCAAACCTTCAATTGCTTCCAACGCACCTGGAACTGCAAGGTCTGGTTGAAAGGTAATGTAAATCTTTTCCATACCATCAAGAGCAGCGGACCACCCTTCTGGATTGTCCCAATCAAATGCAGGGCTTTCACTTCTGGACCCAATTCTTACGTTATGTTCCAAATTTTGTAGACGTTTTACAATTCTTCGTCCTGTTTTTCCTTTTCCTCCTAATACTAAAATGTTGCTTTTCATGATTTTTAATTTTTGTCGTTTAAATTTTTATTTTAAAAGTGCCGCTATCAATAACAGCATAAATGATATCCCTGATGTAATGGTCCGAATCCAATGGAATTGGGTCCATGGTTTTTCAAATTTCTCTCGTAATGCCTTTAGTTCTCCAAGACTACTTGAAGCTAAATCGGACTTGTCCAGCATTTCATTCAAAGGAACGTTTCCAAAAATGGTTACTATAGCTACTCCTACGAAGTAAAACACAGTTGCTATTAAGGCTATCCAAAAGATTTGTGGTGAACTAGATTTGTTTAGCATGGCAGCCGCAAGAGCTATGAAAAATGGGCCAAAAAACACGATAAAGAATATCGGATTCAAAATACTGCGATTCATTTGCTGAAAAGATTGCAGATACCCCAAATCGTTCAAGTTTCCAATTCCAGAAGTTACTGCATTGCTCCAAGTAAAACATAGTCCGGCAGCCAATCCGGTTAACAAAGTGGCTAAGAACAATACAAAACTGCTCAATGAAATTTCCATAGGTCCCAGTTTTATCCAATTAAGTTATTTTCCAATTTAGGCTTCACCATAATACGCCAGTAGATTACAGCGACGGCTATAAATTCAAAGGCAATGAACCAAAAATCAAAAGATGTAAAAAAACTATAATAGCTACCACCTGCGGGTATAATTGTGAACGGAACGGTTATCAAAGCATCTAAGGCTACGCAGGTTAATAACATCGCTTCTCCAATTTCATAACCATGTGTGGCATCCCTTTTTTTGTAGTAAAGGGACAACCCAAACCAAACCAATGGCAATATAACTATAGCCAACACGCTATTAGCTTGTAGGCCTAAATCCTCAAAAAATGGTATGGAGGGAACCATTAGATAGCTAAGTACCCCAAAAAACCAAATTAGGGCTCCGATTAAAATCGCTCTAAAAATTTTCATAATGATTTACTTTTTAATTACAGGACAAAACTAGAACCCACCAATGCAGTTCATTTGTTCAAAAAGGAGGAAGATTTGTTCGAAAAGGATAACTTTGGACTTATGGTTCTTTCAGTAAACAATAAACGCAGGTGGCGCATACTCAGATTCTATATTTCAGGTTGGACCTTGGCTTGTATTTTCCTGAGTATTGTAAGAGGTGTGGGAACCCAAGAGTTGGGAGATCTCCAGTTCAACTTTCCAGACAATCTCATAATCTCTGTTATTCTGGGGCCCATCCTAGGTATCGTATCAGGGGTTGCACAGATTTTAGTGGAAGAACGAATTTATAAGTCCATATCCATACAACGCTTGTTACTTATCCGTTTCCTGTACACCATTCTCTTCTTAATATTGATGGTAATATCCGCCTATAGTATTTACCAAATGTTATTTGGAACTTCTATGAGCATACTCGACTTTGCATTTGATCGTGGCAGTGGCGCCATTTACTTTTATATGCTTTCCGTGGATTTGTTTTTAGCGATCTTAAGACAAGTAAATTTAATGTTGGGTGAGGGGAATTTGGCAAAATTACTCTTGGGAAGGTTTTACACACCGCGGGAGGAACAGCGCATTTTCATGTTTTTAGATCTTCAGGCCAGCACAACATTGGCAGAAAGATTGGGCCATGTAAAGTACAGCAAATTAGTGCAAGATTGTTTTAACGATTTGGGGATCGCCATTTCCAATGATGCCGAAATCTATCAGTATGTGGGTGACGAAGCGGTCCTTACTTGGCCTTTGGAAGAAGGAATTCAAAACCAAAACCTGCTGAAAACCTTCTACAATTTTAAACGCCAATTAGAAGAAAAAAGAGCATATTATGAAGAAAAGTACGATTGTCTTCCATTTTTTAAAGCCGGTGTTCATGCAGGCATTGTAACGGTAACCGAAGTGGGTAAATACAAAAAAGAGATTGCCTATCATGGAGATACTATCAATACTGCAGCTCGCATTCAAGGGCAGTGCAACAATTTTGACAGTGAACTTTTACTATCCGAAACCCTTAAAATACAACTGGACTCAGCCAACTATACGTTTAAGACTATGGGAAGTGTTCCCCTTAAGGGGAAAAAAGGAGCTGTCTCCATTTGCTCCGTAGCCAAGGATTCTCTCTAATTTATCCTCTTATTTCACTTGGGCGAAATCCATATTTTTTAGAAAAGGCATTAGAAAATGAACTAAGACTATCATACCCCACATGCCATGCAGCCTCTTGCACCGTAACGTCCCGATTGCGTAACAGGTTATGTACCTTGGATAACCTTTCATTTTGAAGGTATTTAAAAACCGGTACCCCAAAAAGTGCTTTAAAGTTCTTTTTAAGCTTAAAGCTATTGAGGCCAATTTGCATAGACAGCTCGGTCAACGAAGGTGGTGTATCCAAATTTGTGGATAAAATCTCCTTAGCTTGAAATAATTTTTCCTTTTCCGATGTTTTGATATCATCTCCAACTTTCGTGGCCAATTGTCCAAAAAAGTGCGATAACAATGCGGTTACCTGACTCCTAAAGAACATCATTTTGGTCTTACCAGTATAAGTGGTATGAAAAATCTGATTGACAATGGATTGCATTTCAGGAGTCATAAAAAACTTTGGGCCCTCTACATAATGCCCAGTTGGATTGACCAATTGATCCAACATTTGTGAAAATAATTCTCCTTCCTCATTAGGCAATTTTTCAAGATTTTTAGGCGAAGTGGCAATTAAAATGCACTCTAGAGGCTTATCAGGAGAAATCGTATGTACAAATTCCACCTTTTCATCAGCATAAAAAGAAAGTGCCAAACCTTTACTATGATCAAAATCTCTTTGTTTATCCCCGTACTTTACCGAAAGGGCAACATTTCCTGATCCGTAAAAGGCCACAGCGATGACCGGTTCATCGAACAAACATGAGTCCACCGTAACGGTGTCAGAATTACCTTCTTCAACCAAAACAATAAAATCATTGATGTCCAATATTTCTCTTACCATTCGTCTTAATACTATAGACTAAAAATACCTAATTTGTTACAAATTCCATTGCTATTAAAACACATATATGAAAGCAGTTTTTAACACGTATACCCCTGACGGTTTTGGTACCGTCAATGCCTATTTGTTTGTTGCCGACCCTGAATCGTTGATTCTCTTTTTGAAAAATGCCTTTTACGCTGAAGAAATAAATAGGTCTATTAATGAGGCCAATGGCGATATCAGCAATGTTATTCTAAAAATTGGAGATAGTTGCTTCATGATCAGCCAGGCTAGAGGTCAATTTGAAGGAATGCGGACTGCGTTTTATTTATATGTTGAAGATGTGGATGCACTGTTCCAAAATGCATTAGAGTATGGGGCAAAACTAGTTTTTGAACCTGAAGACATGACGTATGAGGATCGCCAGGGAGGAATTATAGATCCGGCGGGCAATTATTGGTGGATATCCAAACGCCTGGTTCAGAAAGGATATCATTCTTAAGAACTAACATAGCCATTGAATCTAAAAGCGAGGCCACTGGCCCCGCTTTCTTTTCTGATAACTATGGTAAATTCTTATAAAACCTTTTCCTTTTTTAAAACGGCAAGATGCTCCAATGTTTTTTCAACGGCCTTGGTCATGGATTTGGCAGAAATGGTAGCTCCGGATATGGCATCAATATCCTCACCATACTCCAATGTATCTCCCAGCCCTTTTCCAATGAACTGCTTCAACCAACGTTGACTTCCAATCTGTCTACCGTGATTTTCCCTGTAGATTAGTACTTTGGATTTCTTTATGCTTAAATCTGGATTAAAAAGCACCACATAATCAAACACATCCTTCATGCTTGGCGCTTCACCCAAATAGGCATACCCCAATAATTCATCCTCTTGGTTGATCTTATATAACATATCAGTTCCAAGATCCGCTTGAATTATTTCCAGTTGAAAAACCTCAACCGTGAAGGTAGTCTGTACAGCACTGTTCAGTTTTTGCTTCAGACGTGGTGAAATTTTGCTTGGCGAAAAACTTAAAAACAGTACTGCTATGCATAGCATTACCGATTTATATTTCCGAAAGCTACTTGCCCTGTGCACTGGAATTTGTTTTGCTGTCCACCACAAATTTTGAGATAACCTTAGTGATCTCATCATTTCCCGCTCCCATTTTCTCCAAAGGATAGAAATGCATAAATAGTGGCTTATCTTCTACCTTTTTAAGCAGGGTTAAATCTCCTTTGCGGTTATAAACCCACTCCCATGAATTTCGTACATCAGCCCAAAAATCTTTATGGTCTTTCCACCATTCAAGGGCCAATTTGCATTTGGAATCTTCCACTTTTTTGTAAACGTTCATTCCCTTTTCTTGAGCCAATAACACATCTTCCTGCCCATCTGTGCGAACAATTTTGTCATTATCCTGTTCATGTACCCAACCATAGCCCGTAATCTCCTGACGATTGCCTCGTAGCATTACATTGTAATCGCTTCTTTTAGAATATTCCCTTCTTGGTAGTGGGGAATAGGTCTTGTTTTCCCAATAATGTTTCCCATCAGCATGTATCCATGTTGCAGATCCAGAATACCTTGGGCTGTCGTCTACTTGGTATACCTTTTGGGTCCATTGCCCTTTCACTTCTTCGGCGGGCAAGCTTTTAAAAGTCCAATTGTTATCCTTGTCATAGTAGAAAACATTTTGGTTTTCGTATTCCCAATCCTGTCTCCAATGCTTAATCACCATAGAATCATTTACGACTAAGAGGTGTTGAATAGAAATCTTATTTTCTTCATCCAAAATGGGTAGTGCCAATTCTAAAGCCCCGGCAGTGTAATCCATTTTTTTCTCGTAATCAATTTCTGGAGCAAAAGTTTCGGTATACTTAAAAGTAATGTCATAACAGCCACACATATCCTTAATGGCTTTCTTGTCCAGTTCCTTTTTTTCCTGTGCTATTGTTGAACAAATAAATACTAAGCTAAAGACGCTAAAAAATGCTACTCGTTTCATTCTAATGTTTGCTTTTAGTGTTTGTGATTTTTTTCAAAAAAGTTATTATTTTTATTTAGATCAATTATAAATAACTATATATTTGTCGCAAATCTAAATAGAATGAGTCTAAATAAAAATAATATTCTAATATATTTTTTACTTTTTTTTAGCACCTTAGGTATTGCTCAAGATGGCCATAGCACAGAAAAAGACTCCATCCTTACAGAGAATTTAGAAGAGGTCGTAGTTACCGCTACGCGGACTATCCGTCAATTATCGTCCCTTCCCCTGCCAGTAACCTTAATCCCTCAAAAACAATTACAACAAACCGGGGTAACTCGTTTAAATGAGATTTTAAACGAACAAACTGGAATCATCATGACGCCTGATGCCACTATCGGCGGAGGTGAAGGTGTACAGATTCAGGGTATTGCTTCCGACTATATTTTAGTACTGCTCGATGGAGTACCTGTTGTAGGTAGAAGTTCGGGAAATTTGGATTTAAGTCGTTTTGCGATAGGCAACATCAAACAAATTGAAGTAGTAAAAGGACCTTCGTCCAGTCTTTTTGGTTCTGAAGCACTTGGAGGTGTCATCAATATCATCACGGAAAAGCCTACTTCTGAAGACATTCATGGACAGATTTCGCATCGTATTGCCTCCTTTAACAATCAAAATACCAACCTAAGCCTCAACCAACGGAGTCAAAAAATTGGGTATTCCATTTTTGCTGACCGTCTAAGTACCGATGGGTATGATCTCTCCCCAAATCAAGATGGACAAACGGTCAATCCATTTTTCAATTATACATTCAACGGACGTATGTTTTATGACTCTTCGGAGAAATTGGACTTCTTTGCTTCGGGCCGCTACTTCTTCCAAGAGTTTGACATCTCTCCTGATATCAGTGAAGAAAAAGATTTAAATCTACAGTTGCGCATCAATCACAATCCCACTAAAAAGAGTAATCTACAATATGAGTTTTATTATACCAACTATATCACCAATGAACAAATTGTAGACCCTATTAATGATGAACTGCTTATTGAAAACGACTTTGACCAAAAACTACTGCGGCCGGAAATTCGGTTCAATCACAGCTTTTCTCCCCATAATACTTTGACCCTTGGAAGCGGTTACAATTTTGAAAACTTAAATCGTTCGCTATTTGCTGAAAAAGTGACTTTTGAATCCCAATACGCCTTTGCCCAATACGATTTTAAGCCTTTGGAAAAACTGAATGTAATTGTCGGTGCCCGATTTGACAATCACAGCGAATACAATTCGCAATTAAGTCCAAAAATATCTGCTAAATACAATTTCACTCCTTCCTTCTCCATAAAAGGATCTGTGGGAAGCGGTTTTAAGGCGCCCGATTTTAGACAGCTTTATCTGGACTTTACCAATGCTGCTGGCGGTGGATATTCCGTATTTGGGAAAGAGGTTGAATCGGAAGGTATACAGCGCCTTCAAGATAACAACGAAATTGCCACACTTCAAGTAAATCCAAATGAGCTAGGGGAAGGATTGGATGCCGAAAGTTCCGTTGGTTACAATCTAGGTTTAGACTATAAAAAAGGAAAGTTATCCACCGCGTTAAACTTCTTTAGAAACGATTTTAAAAACCTTGTTGATACTCGAATTTTAGCTGCCAAAACCAATGGCCAAAATGTTTTTGGGTATATCAACAGGGAAAGTGTATATACCCAGGGTTTGGAAATTGACTTAAAGTATAAGCTCATTGAAGGACTAAACCTTTCGGCGGGGTATCAACTTTTGTATGCTTTTGATAAGGATCGGGAAGAAGCCATAGAAAATGGTGAGGTTTTTGTACGGGATCCTGAGACTTTAGAAACGATTCGCCTAACCAAATCAGACTATTTTGGATTGGAAAATCGTTCCCGGCATACGCTCAACTTTAAAGCATTTTATGAAATACCAAAATGGGACACCAATGCAAATCTTAGGGTTACCTACCGCAGTAAGTTTGGGTTAACAGACCGGAACGGCAATGACCTTCTGGATGATTTTGACAACTCTTTTGTAAAAGGCTATGCTTTGGTGAACCTCACCTTTGGCAAGACATTTTTTAAGCACTATCAAGTACAACTAGGTGCTAACAATCTACTGGATTCTAAGGGAAATAACCCGCTCGCAGCACAAGACAATGAGCTGCTTGTTAATCCAGGAATTCAATTATTCACAAAACTTAATATTCAATTTTAATCTTAATTACACATGAAAACCACTTTAAAACTTTTTACCCTACTAGTTATGCTTGTTGCTTTTGTAGGCTGCAGTGATGACGATAGTGACCCGCTTACAGCATTTAACGTTACCGCTGTAACTCCATCTTCTGGCACTGTTGGTACTGAAATTACCATTACTGGCTCAGATTTTCCTTCTGATGCAACTGCCATTAATTTAACCTTTGGAGGCGTTGCAGCCACTATTTCATCTGCAACCAGCACCCAAATTGTGACGGAAGTTCCTGCAGGAGCTACTAGTGGAGAAGTCAGTATTGTTGCCAACGGATTCACCAAAGCTGCTCCTAGTTCCTTCACCGTTCTATCCAATTTAGTAGCTGAAACTATGAGTAACCTAGCCGCACCTCAAACAGGAGGGCAAGGAGAGCCAGTAGGGGGTCCATTTGCCAAATTCAGTTTTGAAACTGGGGCTATAACAGATAGCGAAACCGACTGGGATATTGCTTTTCGGGGTACTTCCATCGCAATTAATGGAGGAGCTGTAACAGGCACTACTGACGAACCTGCCCGAAATGGAAGCGGTGGTGCTGCTATTGAAAATGGTATTTTTTCAGAAGTAACATCTGCTGTCGGATTGAGCTTTGCAGAAGATGCTGATGGAGCATTTGCCATTCCTGGCGGTAGTGATAATGGTTGGTACAATTACAACCCGTCTACCTTTACCATAAGTCCAATTCCAGGTAAAGTTTTGGTTATTCGTACCCATGATGGAAAATATGCCAAAGTGGAAATCTTAAGTTATTATAGAGATGCTCCAGCACAACCAGACCCTTTTGTTGATGAATCTAGAGTATATACTTTTAAGTATGTCTACAACCCCAACGAGGGAGAAACTTCTTTAGCTGAGTAACATGAAAGCAGCTAATATATTTTTTATCATACTACGGCTCATTTTGGGTGGAATGATGGTTTATGGCGGAATTCAAAAATTCCAAAAACCAATTCCTTCACCTGTTGAAGTTGTAGAAAAAGCAGAAAAATTTAAAGCTCCCGAAAAGGAAAGTACACTTCAAAAGATATTGTACATCAGCGGTGCAAAACAAACAGGGTACTTTTGGCAACTTTTGGGTATTTGCGAGCTGTTCTTTGGACTTCTCTTGCTGCTGCAAGGCACTAGTTTTATAGGTGCTATTTTCTTATTGCCGATTACCTTGCACATCTTTTTGTTCCATGTTTTCTTGGAAGCAGATGAAATGGGAGAGCTCCTTCAGACCGGAGGTCTATTCACCATCAATGTAGGGCTGATATTAAAGGAAAGAAGCAAATGGAGACACCTGCTTTGGATCAAACCGATTTAGTTAGTTTGAGTTTTAGTTAGTTTGTTGAAGAAGCGGGGCAATTGCCCCGCTTCTTTTTTATAGCGATATGATTTTTACATCCAATGAACTAATTCAACAAAAAAATGAACTTTTTGTAAAACAGTATTCAGTGTAATTCAAGTAATTTCACATCGTGAATCCTTTCATTACAAAAATTTTGGCTACGCAATTACGCCTATTTTAGCCAATGCAATATAACTGTTGTGATTGTTGAACATAAGACCATATATCTTTTCGGGAAATTACTTTTTGAATTGGCGCTGATCAGGCCGCCTTTTAAAAAGCCAAACCCCATGCCCAATGAAGCATGTTTTGTTCATATTCGCCAAGGTGCCTATAATTCCATTTCGGAAGATGAAGTCTTAAAGTCTTACCAAGGGCAATCTGTTTTAATGAAATGTGGTAGCTATTTGTCACAGATGGTTTCTGATTCTGAAACAGGCATGTATGAGGCTGTAGCCGTACATTTTCATCCAGAAGTTTTACGAAAGATCTATGAAAAAGAAACACCTTCCTTTTTATACAAGAAAAAAGTATATACCGGAAACAACATGACCGTAATACATGCTTCTGCACCTATTGAAAAATACATTGAGGATATTCTCTTCTATTTTGACCATCCACAACTGGCCAATGAAGACATGTTGGTCTTAAAGGTCAAAGAAATTATTTTACTGTTGATGCAGACCAAAGATGCATCAAATGTTAGACACATTTTGGAAAACTTGTTTTCTAAACGCGTTATAGGTTTTAAAAAAAGTATTGAATCACATATTTTTTCAGATGTAACCGTGGGGGAGCTTGCCCAACTCAACTATATGAGCCTTTCTTCCTTTAAACGTATGTTCAAAGAAACCTATGATACTTCTCCATCCCAATATATTAGCGCAAAGCGACTTGAAAAATCTAAGGAACTCTTAACCATCTCGGATTTATCAATAAGTGCAATTGCATATGATTGTGGTTTTAAAACTATTAGTCATTTTTCAAAAAAATTCAAACAAGAATACGGTATGAGTCCAACCGTATTTAAATTGAACCTGTCAGACAAATAGTTAGACTTTTCGAACAATACATTCTAGGAGATTACGGGGAATTTTGAGGTATTAAAAACCTTAATCATTTCTATTATGAAAACGTATCATGAAAAAATTTCAAAAGAACTTAACGTGACTCCTGAAAAAGCATGGGAGGTTATTGGAGCCGTGAGTGGAGTTGACAAATGGTTCAACTCGCTAATTAAAAGTTGCCGTGTGGATGGTGACAAACGTTACTGCGAAACAGGTGAAGGGCATCAGTTTACCGAGGACATCTTGGAAGTGAATCATGAAACTCGCATCTTTAAATATGCAATTCCAAAACAAGATATGTTGCCTGTGGAAAACATTATTGGTACCATGAGCGTGGATAGCAATACTGATGGTCTGGCCATAGTAAATTGGTCAGCAACCTTTGAATCTGCTTCAGAGAACGCTGAAAAGGCCCAGGAAGCTTTTATCAATCTTTGGGGCATGGGATTAAATGATATGGAAGAATATATCAACAAGGGTTAAAACCTAAAGATTATGTTCGCCATACATGAAAAGCGGGGCAATTGCCCCGCTTTTCTTTCCTATTTACTTTAACTTTCTATCTCCTTCATTTATGGGAACATCATTGATGCTGGCATAACGCTTCTTCATCAACCCTTTTGCATCAAATTGCCAATTTTCATTACCGTATGCCCTAAACCAATCCCCTTCTTTAGTTTGGTACTCATATTCAAAACGAACTGCAATGCGATCATCTCCATGTGCCCAATATTCTTTTTTCAATCGATAATTACGCTCATTTTGCCATTTGTCCGTTAGGAATTGTTGAATCTCCTCCCGCCCATTCACAAACTGGGAACGGTTACGCCATTCGCTGTCCATTGTATAGGCTTTAGAGACTTTCACTGGGTTTTGACTGTTCCAAGCATCTTCCGCCAATTGTATTTTTTGTTTCGCTGTCTCCAAAGTAAAGGGAGGTATTGGGAATTTTATCTCGTCTTGGTTCATCTTATAATCTGTCTATTGTTGTTTGTTAGTGAGTCGTAAAAACAAAAAAAACACTACCCGCGGCATCATGAAAAAAAACATGCTACGGGCAGTGCCATTATTATTTTATATTGTTCTTCCCAAGGAAATTGTAGATATAGTTCGCAATTTCATCACCTTTTTCTTCCAAAGCAAAGTGACCAGTGTTCAACAAATGGAATTCTACATTCTTAAGATCCTTTTTATAAGGATGAGCTCCTGAAGGAGGAAAAATGTAATCGTTCTTTCCCCATACAATCAAAGTAGGTACTTGGTATTCCCTGAAAAGCTTTTGCCATCCTGGATATCTTCCTACGTTGGTTCTATAATCATAAAACATAGCCAGTTGAATCTCATTATTTTCTGGACGGGTTAAATGTTGTAGATCATGGTTCCAGTTATCAGGGCTAATTTTAGTACTATCCTGAACACCATGTAGGTACTGCCATTTTAAGCCGCCTATTTGATGGAATCCTTCCAAAGGTTTTTTGTTTTCTTCTGAATTGTCTGCCCAAAGTTTGCGTAGTGGGTCCCAGAAATCAGCCAAACCTTCAACATACGCATTTCCATTTTGAACGATAAATGCATCCACACGCTCTGGGTGTTTTTCAAAGATGCGATAACCCACTGGCGCACCATAATCCATTAAGTACAGGCTGTAACGGTCCACTTTTAACTGTACCAATAATTCATCTACTATTTCGGCAAAATTGTCAAAAGAATATTCAAAATCTGCCATGGCGGGTTGCGAGCTATGTCCATACCCTGGGTAATCTGGGGCAATTAGATGATAGTCTGAAGACAAGTCTTCCATCAAATTTCGGAACATATGCGAAGAGGTAGGATACCCGTGCAATAAAAGCAAGGTAGGAGCATCTTTAGGTCCGGCTTCGCGGTAAAAAATATCCAATCCGGCTACCTTGGTTGTGTGAAAAGTGGTTGGATAATCATCTTGGGTTACGGATTTTCTTTTGGCCTGTCCATTAAGGTTTATGGCAAATACTGTTGCCAACATAAAAAGTGTAACTGTGATTTTTCTAGTTTTCATTGTCTTAATATTAATTGTTTTGATATTTGTAATTACCGAACGTTCGGTAATATATTTGGTTAAATTTTTTTAGGCGTTGGTATAGCGTGTTTCAATTTGTTTGATAGCTTGTAAAAATGGTTCGGTGCTGTCCATCGCCTTGGACAAAACCAAACTTCCCTGAACATCTATAAATGTCTGCCTCGCAAACTGCGTGGCAGTCGCTTCGTCTAGTTCCATTGCCTTGCCCAGAACAACAAACGATCCTAACCACTGATTGATTCCCTTTTCTATTTTCTCACCGAATAAGGCCATCCCAGTGTCCATTGAAAGGGAACGGTACAAGCAAACTTCTTTTCCTCCACCATAAACTGCACTTATGTTGGTCAAAGCTTCCTGCAAACGAACCTTTGATGAAACTTTGTCATCTGAGAGGACTTTATAGACCTTATTAATAATCCAAGATTCCATAAAGTCAAGCACGGCGGCGGTCATTTCTTTTTTGCCCCCAGGAAATCGATGATAGAGACTAGCTTTTTTTAGACCCGTAGCTTCTGCCAATTCATTTAAACTCGCCCCGTCATATCCCTTTGCACGGAACACGGACATGAGACCGTTTAAAATTTCTAGATCTGATACTTTTGCCATTCTCATGGGACAAATATACTATCATTTTCAATTTTACCAAACGTTCGGTAAAATTTTAACATTTATTAACTAATCATGGATGTTTATCTCCCGAATCAAATTTTAATTATCTTGTAAGCAACAAGCTCCCCCTATTTTTTGTAAAGCTGTTCACTGCATTCCCCCACCTGCAGCGATTAACGATGTCATTTTCTAACAACTAAACAATAGCAAAATGGACCATTACAAAAGTCTGTACAAATGGATGATCATTCCCATGATTTTTATGCAATTTGGCATTTTTGGTGATTATTGGGGAGAATTTGCCCAAAAAGCATGGTCTGTACACGTACATTACTGGAACGGTACTATTTGGTATCTATATCTGATCATACAGCCTTACTATGCTACACATGGTCAATTACAAAAACACCGTACTAATGGTATTATAGGCATGTTCTTGGCAGGAGGTGTCTGCATTACCGCCTTTAGCATGCTGTTTAGGGATATAATAAACGCCAACGACGCTGCTCAATTTAAGGACGATTTTGGCCCTTTTGAGCCATGGTTCTTTCTTGGGGTGGCGGCTGTGGAAATTATAATGATCCTGGCCTTTGGGTACGCCGTACTCATGAGCATTATAAAGCGAAAAAGTTTGGAGGATCATGCCTGGTGGTTAATTACTACAGTGTTTTTGATCATGATGCCCGCTTTGGGCCGTGGTATACAAAATGCACATGTTGGTCTAAATGCCCAAGATTGGCCCCATATTGATATCATGTCTCCCATATATCTTACGCAAGTGTTGATCATTGGTATGATCCTCTTGGCCGCATGGAAATATAAAAAGATAAAACACCCGGCCACTTATTTGGCGGTTTTGGTAAATGTATATACCTGTTTTTTGGAACCGTTAGGTCGTTCTCCAGCAGTTGAAGCTTTTTTACGGGCCGTAATCAAAGGCTAAAAGATTTTATATAGATTCTTCAATCCTAGTTTCTCTTATCACCTCGAAATGACTATTTTTCGGTTTTTAGATAAATCCATAAGTCTTCAGAGTGTTTCTGATGGAGAAAATAACAACTACTATATAACCCACCTTATGAAAAACGTAATCTTAATCGCATGCTGTATTCTTTTATCAACTTCTATGATACAAGCCCAAGACAATACTCCATCCGATGATCAGATAGAAATGAAAGTTAGAGCACTTGGCTATCGGTTTTACAAGGATGGAGAGCGCCTTACCTGGAAAGAATTGGTCTCGGCGACCGAGTCTGTTAAAAAAGCCAATGCGCTTATTAAACGAGCTAAATCCCAAAAATTACTATCCAATATTTTGGCCTTTTCTGGAGGGGCTTTAATAGGAGTACCTTTAGGCCAAAAATCAGCACATCGAGAGCCCACATGGGAACTTGCCTATCTTGGTGGTGGTATTGCACTAATAAGTTTGCATCTATCTTTTAGAACCTTTAATAATGTCAATAAAGGCATCGATTCCTACAATATTGCCATGAGTGCAACTGCCCAATATCAATTTCAACCAGAATTTAGGGTAATTGCTGATGGTAAGGGGTTTGGGCTTGCCATGCGCTTTTGAAAGTGGGCATTAATTCTATTTTTCGTCTATTTTCGTAAAGCTGTCCTTCTCAAAACGACAGTATCATAGCCAAATAGAAGCATGAAACCTCCCAAACATATTCTTTCAATCATTGTAATTGCGCAATTTTTTTGCACATCCTTATGGTTTGCTGGGAACGGAGTTATGGGTGATCTGGTTGCTAATTTTGGGTTGCAATCCAATGCATTGGGGCACTTAACCTCAGCCGTGCAATTTGGGTTTATTACAGGTACGCTGCTTTTTGCCGTCTTTACGCTTACGGATCGGTATTCGCCTTCCAAAGTGTTTTTGGTAAGTGCTTTGCTTGGGGCATTGTGCAATGTCGGGGTTATTTGGCAGAGCAATACGTTGGGCACTATTTTGGGGCTTCGTTTTTTAACGGGCTTTTTTTTGGCAGGCATTTATCCCGTAGGGATGAAAATCGCCGCAGATTATTTTGATAAGGGGTTAGGCAAATCGCTTAGCTATCTGGTAGGCGCTTTGGTCGTGGGTACTGCTTTACCTTATCTTTTAAAAGGGTTTATCACTATTTTTTCCTGGCAATCGGTTTTATTGACTACTTCCATCCTTGCCGTTTTGGGTGGTATCTTAATCGTTACGCTCGTACCTAATGGCCCTTATAGAAAAAGTAGCCTAAATCTAGATTTTACAGCTTGTTTTACCATCTTTAAGAAACCCAATTTTAGGGCAGCGGCATTTGGATATTTTGGTCATATGTGGGAACTGTATTCGTTTTGGGCCTTTGTACCTGTAATGTTGCATGCCTACGCCCTCGCACATGAGGATGTAGCTCTAAATATTTCCCTCTTATCTTTTACAATCATCGCTTTGGGTGGTTTAGCCTGTGTCATCGGCGGGTATGCTTCCCAGAAAATTGGGGTTAAAAAAACAGCAGCTACGGCATTGTTACTATCAGGAGTTTGTTGTTTGATATCTCCGTTATTTTTTATGGTCGATTCAGAACTGGTATTTGTTGGTTTTCTAATTTTTTGGGGAATGGTGGTCATTGCAGATTCTCCGCTTTTTTCCACCCTTGTTGCGCAAAATGCTCCTGTGGAAATCAAAGGTACCGCATTGACTATTGTCAATTCTATTGGCTTTGCCATTACCATTGTGAGTATTCAATTGGTTACTGCGCTTCAACCAGAAATCCAATTCAATTATTTGTATGCGATATTGGCGCTTGGGCCTGTTTTAGGGTTGGTTGGGTTGCTTAGGAAATGAGTCTTGTCCTATACAAGTACTAACCCTTCCGTCCTTCGGACACCTTCCCTTGCATAGGGAAGGAGCCGTATGTGCTTAAAAAACTAAAAAAGCTCCTCCCTTCAAAGGAGGGGAGGTGTCATGATATTTATATCATGACGGAGGGGTGAACCAATTTATATTTTGCTACTTTACTAGCTCCAAATCTCTTTTTATATTATGAAAAGGCATAACAAACCTACACTCAAACAGTACCGAAAAGAACTACGTAAAAAATTGACTCCAGCAGAAGCCTTTCTCTGGAAACAACTTAAAGGTAAAAACTAGAAGGAAGAAAGTTTAGGAGGCAACACAGTATTGATAATTATATTGTAGACTTCTATTGTGCTTCTGAAAAATTAATCATTGAACTTGACGGGCAAGTCCATTTTAATTCCATAGCCCAAGAAAAGGATTTTATCAGAACCAAACATCTGGAAGGTTTAGGTTTTACTGTTATCAGGTTTGAAAATAAAATGGTATTCAATAATCTACCTTTTGTACTTCAGGAGATTCAAGAGTATTTTAAATAACAATCACCCTTCAGTCTTGACATTTCATGCCAATACACCTTCCCTTTCTCCAAGGTTGGAGCAGATTAGAATTTAAAAAATATTTTTAACAGCTTCTATGGTCTTATCCAAATCAACATAGCTGATGGCGTCGTTTAAAAAATAACTTTCAAATGCGGATGGAGGTAAATAAATGCCTTGGTCTAGCATGCCATGGAAATATTTTTTAAAGGTGTCATTGTTTCCTTTTGCTGAGGAAGCAAAATCCACCACGGCCTCTTCACAAAAATGCACTGAAATCATGCTGCCGTATCGGTTAATTTGGTTTGCTACACTTTTTTCGGTCAATAACTCGGCAATGCCTTTGTGCAGGTATTCAGTTTTCTCTGCTAAACTGGTAAATACTTCTGGTTTGTTGTTCAATTCGGTCAGCATAGCAAGTCCGGCACTCATGGCCAAAGGGTTTCCACTTAAAGTCCCAGCCTGGTACACCGGCCCTTCAGGCGCCAAATGGGACATAATTTCTTCACGTGCGGCAAATGCACCTACGGGAAGGCCGCCTCCAATTACTTTTCCAAACATGACGATATCGGCATCAATTCCCAAAGCTTCTTGTGCGCCACCTTTTCCCAATCGGAAACCGGTCATTACTTCATCAAACAATAGCAAAATGCCTTCTTCTGTACACAATTGTCGCAATCCATGGATAAACTCATCAGTAGGAATAATACAACCCATATTGCCTGCAATGGGTTCTAAAATAATGGCTGCAATTTCCCCTTTGTTAGCCTCGGCCAATGCTTTTACACCTTCCAAATCATTATAATCAGCTAAGAGCGTATCCTTTGCTGTGCCTTGGGTTACTCCAGGGCTATTGGGACTACCGAAAGTTATCGCACCACTCCCTGCTTGAATCAAAAAAGAATCTGAATGACCGTGATAGCAACCTGCAAATTTGATGATCTTGTCTTTTCCTGTATATCCGCGTGCTAATCGCACTGCACTCATACAAGCTTCGGTACCACTATTCACAAAACGAATCTTATCGATGTTGGGCACCATGGAAACAGCCATTTTGGCCAATTCGGTCTCAATTTCAGTAGGCATTCCAAAGGAAGTCCCCTTTTTTGCCTTCTCCACCACTGCATTGATCACCGGTTCGTATGCGTGTCCCAAGATAAGCGGACCCCAAGAAGCAATATAATCGATGAGTTGGTTGCCGTCTTCATCATATAAATAGGCTCCTTTTGCCTCTTTTACAAAAATGGGGTCACCACCTACTGCTTTAAATGCTCGAACTGGGGAATTTACCCCTCCTGGAATGTATTTTTTGGCCTCAGCAAACAAGGCACTACTTCGTTGGTAGATCATTTGGATTTTTCTTTCCGGATATTGAGCACTTGCCCAATGGAAATGGTATTATTGTTCAGGTTATTGATTTGTTTAAGTTCATTCACCGAAATGGCATATTTTCGAGAGATTGCATATAAGGTTTCCCCGCTTTCCACCACATGGGTAAATACTTCGTATTTCTTGGGTGCACGGACCGTTTCCAATCCACCGCGGACCACCTCTTCATCGTATGCATCCAAATTATATCGTTCAATTAAGGCAATCAATTTTTGTGGGTACTTGCGATCTGTGGCATAACCCGCCTGACGCAATCCATAGGCCCATTTTTTATAATCGTCCCTTCTGTAATTAAACAGAAAACTATAGCGGGAGCGGGAAGAAAGGAAAATACTGTGGTCCCTAAACGAATACATGGGGTGGTTGTATTTTCTAAAGCATTCACCCTTGGCATCATCATCATGAAAATCGAATTCGCCGTCCCATCCCGTATGACATTTTATGCCAAAGTGATTGTTTGTCTTTCTGGTCAATTCTCCTTTTCCTGAACCACTTTCCAAAATACCCTGCGCAAGCGTAATACTAGCAGGAATGCCAAAGGCACGCATTTCGTACTTGGCTATTTCGGCAAATGTTTGAATATATTCTTGGGTATTGGCCACCGGGAATTTTACAAATTTTCCAGGATTTATCGGTAAGGGATAAAGTTCCGTTTCTTTAGGGCCATCTTTAGGAATTCCAGTATTGGGGTTACGGGTTGGACTGGTCTTAGCAACTGGTTTTTCTTGCCTGCTAGCGGTTCGTTTTTTTGCTCCACACCCTGTGAGCAACATCGCTATTACCATTACATATCCTATTCGTTTGATCATACGTCCAATACCGGTAAATTTCTTTTTCTTAATGCAAGATTCATGCCTGTTATACCTTGTAATCCTCCACTATGGATAGCCAAAATTTGGGTTCCTCTTTTAAAATAATCCTTCTTTATAAGGTCAAAAATACCAAAAAGCATTTTCCCAGTATAAATAGGATCCAATGGAATGCCTGTGTCTTTTTTAAAGGTATTGATGAAATCTATTAAATGTTCATCTACTTTAGCATAACCTCCAAAATGGTAATCGGGAATTAGCTCCCAATTTTCATTACGGGCAAATTTAAGAATATCTTGCTTTAGAAAATCGCCTTTTAACGCAGGGAACCCTAAAACAGTTTGATGTGGTTTTGCGGTATTAATGAGGCCCGAAATAGTACCTCCAGTACCCACACAGCTGCAAACAAAATCGAATTTTACATCTGTATTGGTCAAAATTTCTTCGCAGCCTTTCACTGCCAACGTATTGGTTCCGCCTTCTGGAAGGATATAGCAATCTCCAAAAGTAGTTTTTAGCTTTTCCTGAAATTTCTGTAAATTTTTATCTCTATAATCGATTCGCGACATAAAATGAAACGTCATGCCATGGGTAGCGGCCAATTGCAAGGTTGGGTTTTCCTTCCAATTTTCTTTAAGCTCTTCTCCGCGGATAACCCCTATAGTTTTTAATCCTGCTTCTTTTCCGGCATAAGCTGTTGCTGCAATATGGTTGGAAAATGCTCCACCAAAGGTGAGTATGGTAGTTTTTCCTTTGTCCTTTGCTTCTAGCAGGTTGTATTTAAGCTTTCGGTATTTATTTCCAGAAATGAATGGGTGAATCGTATCTTCCCTTTTTACATAAAGGCTTACTTCCTTATCCGCAAGAAGCGGCAATGCTACTTTTTCATTCGGAATTTGCAAATCGGATAATTATCGCGTCAAATAATCCAAAAAACCAAAGGTTTTTCTACGCGAAAGATACTGCATATCATCTTCATTGGCATAAGCTTCACGCTCAAAACTAATATTCTGATATGCTCTGTAGCTATCCAAATAAAGTAATGTACGCAACAACCATTCGGCGATGTACAGTATATAAAAAGGCACAATTAATAATTCTCGCTGTTGTTTAAGGTGAATGCGTTCATGATTGATAAGCACTTCATCTTTTTTGAGGGAATCCTCTTTTAAAAAGATAAATGGCCATAGGGATAGGCCAACATAATTGCGATAAAAGAAATGTTTAAAAACTAATACCAAACTAAAATTATCATAAGTTTCCTACAAATATAACTGCAAGTATATTCGAAAATTGGATTCCATCGATGATTGCATTAACAATTTCGGTGAACTACGCAACTGCATCCAAAGACACAAAATCTTGGTACAGTTTCTGGGAATACATTAATTTTATGTGATATGAAAGAACACATCCCATTAGAAGAGGGTGATTTTTACCTCTCTGAAGAGGGCTATAAAGTGTTTACCAGACAATATCATCTAAAAAGAGGGTATTGCTGTGAGAGTGGATGTCGTCATTGCCCGTATGGCTATAACCAAAAGACAAACACAAGAAGGTAGCCGTGTTCGGCATAGTATTTGTGATTGTTTTAGCGTCATTTCAATGAACTCAAAAAAGATTACTATGAAAAATTTAAAACTTTTTACACTGGCTGCTTTTGCAGTCACTTTGCTTGCATCCTGCAGTTCTGTTCGGGTGATTTCTGATTACGATACTAAAGCCGATTTTGGTACTTTTAAAACCTATGCCTTCTATAAAACAGGTATAGATAAGGCCCAAATTTCAGATTTGGATAAAAAACGAATTTTAAAAGCCATTGAAGCTGAAATGAGCTCGCGCGGTTTTGCAAAATCCCAGCAACCAGATATTTTGATAAGTATTTTCACCAAAGAACTTGAACGTGTAGATGTTTATAACAACAACTTTGGTTGGGGTTATGGCGGCTTTTACAATCCTTGGGTCTGGGGTCCCGGATGGGGATGGGGCTGGGGAGGTTTCGGCAATAACGTAAGCACCCGAACCGAAGGTTCATTGTACATTGATCTTATTGATGCCAAAAACAAAGAATTGGTGTGGCAAGGTCGCGGTGTTGGCACTTTGAACAACACCAGTAATATTGAAAAGAAAGAAGAACGTATCCGTGAGTTTGTTTCACACATTTTAAAAGAATATCCGCCGTCCACAGAGATTGCAGCAAACTAAAATATTTTAAAACCGCCCTCGAGGCGGTTTTTTATTGACCTCCTTCTATTAAAGAGATAAGCAATCCCGATTTTGTATCTTTGTGACCATTAAAAAAGTGCAATGAATTACGAATCAAATCCCATTTTAGATAAGCTTCCAAAACACTTAAAACAGTTTATAAAGCCTCAAGATTATGAGGATTATTCTGCTATAAATCAAGCTGTTTGGCGTTATGTCATGCGAAAAAATGTGGACTACTTAAGTAAGGTAGCCCATAAATCTTATGTAGATGGTTTATTGAAAACAGGGATTTCTATCGACCACATTCCCAATATGTATGGCATGAACCGAATTTTGAAAGAAATTGGTTGGGCCGCAGTCGCGGTGGATGGTTTTATTCCACCTTCGGCGTTTATGGAATTTCAAGCGTACAACATATTGGTTATCGCATCGGATATTCGTCAACTGGAAAACATTGAATATACCCCTGCGCCTGATATTATTCACGAAGGTGCTGGACATGCACCCATTATTGCAAATCCAGAATACGCAGAATATTTAAGGCGTTTTGGAGAAATTGGGTGCAAGGCCATCTCCAGCGCAAAAGATTATGAGCTATATCAAGCTGTTAGGCATCTCTCCATTATTAAAGAAGCCGAAGGAACTCCACAGCAAGAAATCGACGAGGCCGAGCAGCATATTGAACATTTACAGGAGAATATGGGGAAACCCAGTGAGATGGCATTGATTAGAAATCTACATTGGTGGACTGTGGAATACGGATTGATTGGCTCAGTGGAAAAACCTAAAATCTATGGAGCTGGCCTTCTCTCTTCTATTGGCGAGAGCAAGTGGTGCATGCAGAGTGATGTGGTAAAATTGCCTTATACCTTGGAATCTGCTCAAACAGCATTTGATATCACCAAACCACAACCTCAACTTTTCGTCACTCCAAATTTTGCACATTTAAGTCAAGTACTTGAAGATTTTGCAAATACCATGGCATTACGGACGGGTGGGCTTTCTGGTGTTCAAAAATTGATTGATTCCAAAGCGCTTGGAAGCATTGAATTGAGCACTGGTATTCAAATTTCCGGACAATTCAATTCACTCATTGAACATAATGGTGAACCTGTTTATATGCGTACTATTGGCCCCACTGCTTTGTCATATCGTGAAAAAGAATTGGTAGGACATGGAACAGAACAGCATCCAGAAGGATATGGCTCTCCAATTGGGAAGCTTAAGGGCATAAACCTAGCCATTGAGGACATGGGGCCTAGAGATTTAATGGCGTACAAAATCTTTGAAGGCGAACAGATATCTCTGGAATTTGAAGGAGGCGTAAAAATTGAAGGAACCATTGTAACAGGAACCAGGAATTTACAGGGAAAAATCATTTTGATCACGTTTAAAGATTGCACTGTCACCCACGATGGTACGCTATTGTTTTTGCCAAGTTGGGGATTGTATCATATGGCAGTAGGGCAAAAAGTGGTATCTGCGTTTAACGGGCCCGCTGACCTGAATAGCTTTGATTTAACTACGCATGAACTTACAGAAACCACGATTAAAAAGGCTCCAGATCAGGAAAGAATACAGTTGGAAGCTTATTATCAAAGAGTTCGGGATTATAGAGATGGCATTAATACGTTTGTTTCTAGAAGCAAACTTTTTGAGGAAATCAAAGCAGAATTTCCCGAAGATTGGCTATTGCCTATTGAGCTTTATGAGCTTGCTAAAAAAGGGCAGCGCGAAAACTTGGCAGATAACATAAAGGTTCATTTAGAGGAGGTTAAAAAATCAAGGCCCGAAGTTGGGCATTTAATAGATGATGGTCTCACGCTAATCAACCAAGAGTTTGCCAAGGTCAAATAGCTGCTCTGTTGAATTGACTTCATTTTCATTATAAATCAACGTCCATCCTAAGGAATTGGTCAATGTATAGATTCTGGACAACTCACTGATCAGTCTGTTTTCCGCGTTAGAAACCAATGAAGAGGCATTTACTTTTTTCAATAATGAGGCATTCACATTGTCTTTGATCACATTATAATCCTGAGCATTAAATGGATTAAAGTAATCTGCCGACACATCGTAATATTCAAAATCTGGATTGATTTGGATTTCAGGTTCAGGGATTTTTATAATCCGAATGATTTTTGAAGCTTCATCCACTTCATATTCGAGCCTTGCTAAATCATATGCAATGGTAGCTTCCGCATTCACAACCACCAAGGCTTTCTTATTCGCGGTCATTAAAGACCCAAACAATTCTTTGGAATCTGCATAATTGTAAACCTCTACAAAATGTCCTTCAGTTACAATTAATTTGGAAACCTGTTTTAGTTCTTGCTGAATCAAAAGTGAGCTTTCCTCAAGTACTGCCTTTTGATGCCTATCGTCTGCGCAGGATTTATAAATAAGTATGGATGCAAGCGCAATAAGTGCTCCAAGAAGTATTTTTTTCATCTATCCGAATTTCATAAAAGGATACCTTTCTTGAAGATACGTAATTTTGGTCTGGAGCGACTTTTTAAATTTTAGGTACTCATCCGAATCTGGGTTAAACGGTCTATGGCTCAATCCTTTTTGAACGACCTCAACTTGATTCATTGTGTCATGACTATCTTCAGAAATCCATATAGCTTTAAATTTTTCCCAGATGTAATCTACTGCCAATTCGTTGGGATGCACCATATCCTTTCCGTAAAAGCGATAGTCACGCAGTTCATCCATCATAATCTCATAGCTCTCAAAATAAGAAATGCTTGACTTAGCATTGGATGACAGCAAATCGTGAACCGCAGTGATTAAATTGGCTTTGCTACGTTGATTTTCAATAAAACCATCTTTTAAATGACGAACAGGTGAAATGGTAAAAACCAACTGTGTCTTTGGATTAATAGATTGAACTGTGTTACATATTTTTTCCAGACTTTCTCTGATTTCCTGCACGGACAACAACTCCTTTGTAAAGTTTTTTTGTGGAACCTTATGACAATTAGCTACCGTCTTTTCAGTATCGATATTTCTATAAACCCATGCCGTTCCCAGCGTAATAATAAGATGAGTGGTTTGCATCAGTTGTCGTCTGGTTTCCTCAAGTGCATCGTTCAAACTTTGGACCAATTCCGTTTTGGTACCAGAACTTTTATCAGAATGTGCATCAAAGCAATACCATCTTCCATGCTGCTCAAAAACCTCCTTTTCTTTGTAGTTCTGATTTTCTATGGAACGGACAATCAGATTTTCAATGGCAAGCGGATGGAAAAGAATCCCAAATGGATTTTGAAGCTGTTGAAACTTAAAATAGTCCAGTTTTTCACCCATATTTTCCACAAAACAAGACCCTAAAAGCAACATTGAACTTTGATAATCGATTGGATTATCAGCTTTTGACAGTGGAATTGTGGTTTGAAGTTTCATTTTGGAAGCAACGGTTCTCCTAATGGCAATCGTCTATGTTTTTAAGGATCTTTTTGTATTGGGATTCTAGCTGTAGCTCTAACTGATTTACAAACTTTAAAATGCGTCCTAAGTCCTCAATGGACTCATTGCGCAAAGCCTCCGTAGCTTTGTCAATTTCATTTTGAACCAAATTCTGGGTATTGTATATCCCTTCTAATTCATAGAGACATTCATAACCAAATTCATGAAATATCCCAGTAGATTTTGAGGTTTCCCACGCAATTCTGCTTAGTTCAGTAATATCAAGATTGATGTAGGTTTCCCCAACATAGCTGTATAACTCCGGCTCTACATAAGTAGAATCTGTAACCGTAAAAAAGTCTTTATATTTATCCTCAAAAGCATTCATGGTTTTCGGTGAAACCAATAATTTACCTTTATTCTCTTTTTGTATTGCTTCTATAGCATCTAAGAAAAAAGTGATTTTTTCATTGCTCGTCCTATTCTCAGTAAGCTGTTCTAAATTTGCATTGAGCTCGCCTTTAATCTTATCCAAAGCAATTGTTATGTTGGCGTTTTTGGTTTTAGAAGAATTCCAATCATTAAACCAAATAGCTAGGTTAATCCCCACAAAAATCAAGAAGATTTCACTAAGAATATACTTCCAATTAATTGCATCTAGTTTAATAAATCGCATACGCTATTCCATTTGATTGACCAGTTCCACAGCTTTTTTCAAAGCATCTGGAATACCTGAAGGATTTTTACCTCCAGCTGTTGCAAAGAATGGCTGTCCACCACCACCACCTTGGATGTATGTGCCCAATTCACGAACTATGGTCCCAGCATTCAATTTTCTATTGGTCACCAATTCTTTGGAAATGTAACAAGACAACAGTGCTTTTCCATCTTTTTCTGCAGCAAGCAATAAAAATAGGTTGGTAAACTGTCCTCCTATTTCAAAAGCCAAATCTTTAATTCCTGAAGCGTCCAAATCTACCTTCTTAGCCAAAAACTGAAGGCCATTAATCTCTTTCAACTCGGAAACAAGTTCAGATTTCAATCCTTTGGCCTTGTCTTTCAACAACTGCTCTATTTGCTTTTTTAATGCTAAATTTTCCTCTTGCAAACCGATAACCGACTTAACAGGGTCCTTTGTATTGTTCAGCAAGTCCTTTATCTCAAAAAGCATTCGGTTGTTTTTGAAGTAAAATTCCTTTACCGCATCCGAGGTAATGGCTTCAATTCTTCGTATTCCTGCTGCAACTGCTCCTTCGGATACAATCTTAAAATGCCAGATATCCGCCGTATTTTTTACGTGTGTCCCTCCGCAAAGTTCAATGGATTGCCCAAAACGAACCGTGCGCACCGTATCTCCATATTTTTCTCCAAAAAGGGCCATTGCGCCTTGGTCCATCGCTTCTTTGATGGGGATGTTTCTACTTTCTTCAAACGGTAACTGACCTTCAATACGTGCATTTACGAAGTTCTCTACGTCCCTCAATTCTTCAACACTCAATTTGGAAAAGTGTGAAAAGTCAAAACGGAGGTATTTGGAATGTACTGCCGAACCTTTCTGTTCCACGTGGGTTCCCAAAATCTCCCGTAATGCCTGATGTAATAAATGGGTTGCCGTGTGGTTGCTAGCGGTTCGCCAGCGTTGTTTTTTGTCCACAACAGCTTTGAAGGTTCCTGAGGTGTCCTTAGGTAAATTCTCAGAAAAATGAACTATCTCATTATTCTCTTTCTTAGTATCAAGAATATAGATTACATCCCCATTTGAGGCCTCTAAATATCCTTTATCACCTACTTGACCACCGCCTTCTGCATAAAATGGAGTAAGGTTAAAGACCAGATGATACTGATCTCCTCCTTTTTTACTGGTTACCTTTCGGTATTTTACCAATTTCACATCTGCTTCCAGGCCATCATAACCAATAAATTCCTGCTCTCCATCTTCAAGTAAAACGGTCCAATCTTCTTTTGATATTTCAGAAGCTGCTCTGGATCGGTCCTTTTGGGCTTTTAATGCTTTTTCAAAACCTTCTGTGTCCAGTTGATACCCTTTTTCTTCTAAAATCAAGGAAGTCAAATCAATTGGAAATCCGAAAGTATCATAAAGCTCAAAAGCTTTTTGGCCATCAATTGTTTTGCCTTTGGAAGATTTAATAACGGAATCCAACAACACCAATCCTTGCTCCAGAGTACTTAAAAATGAATTTTCTTCCTCCTTCACCACATTCTCAATCAATTGATACTGCTCGCGAAGCTCTGGAAAGGCTTTGCCCATGGTCTCGCCCAAAACCTTGACCAATCGGTAAATAAATGGCTTTTTGGTATCCAAAAAGGTAAACCCGTAGCGTATGGCACGGCGTAGAATCCTGCGAATGACATAACCTGCTCCCGTATTACTTGGCAATTGCCCATCGGCAATAGAAAATGATACAGCTCTAATATGATCAGCGATAACCCTAATGGCTATATCAGTTTCCTCGTCTTTACCGTATTTAGATCTGGTGATTGTTTCTATTTCGCGAATCAGCGGGGTAAACACATCGGTATCGTAATTGGATTTTACATCCTGTAAAACCATGCACAGACGTTCAAAACCCATTCCCGTGTCCACATGTTTTTCTGGAAGGCTTTCTAAAGAACCATTGGCTTTGCGATTGTACTGAATAAAAACCAAGTTCCATATCTCCACCACCTGCGGATGATCCTGGTTTACCAGTGAAGCTCCTGGTATTTTAGCTTTTTCTTCCTTAGATCTAATATCTACATGAATTTCTGAACAGGGACCGCAAGGACCTTGATCTCCCATTTCCCAGAAATTGTCCTTTTTGTTCCCCATGATAATCCGGTCTTCTGGAACAATAGCTTTCCATAATTCAAAAGCTTCTGAGTCCATTTCCAAATTATCGGCATCATCACTTCCTTCAAAAACCGAAACGTAAAGACTGTCTTTGTCAATTTTGTAAACATCTGTTAGCAACTCCCATGCCCATTGTATGGCTTCCTCTTTAAAGTAATCCCCAAAACTCCAGTTGCCCAGCATCTCAAACATGGTGTGGTGGTAGGTATCCTTACCCACTTCCTCCAAATCATTATGTTTTCCGCTAACTCTCAAGCATTTTTGGGAATCTGAAACCCGCTTGGACTTGGGTACGGAATTACCCAAGAAAAACTCTTTAAACTGATTCATTCCGGCATTGGTGAACATCAAAGTAGGGTCATCTTTCATCACCATTGGTGCAGATGGTACTATTTTGTGCTTTTTCCCTTTAAAAAAGTCTAAAAACTGATCTCTTACTTCTTGGGATGTCATTGGAATTCCTAGGGTTTTATTAAATTTAACACTTTAAGCAAAACAATTTTTATATTTGTTTGTTCTCTTAAAAAAGAATGCGCAAAAATAGGATAAAATCCCTTCATGTCTAAAGTTAAGTACTATTACGATCCAGATACTCTTTCCTACCGAAAGATAGAACCTAAAAAGTCCAAAAAGTATCGGAATCTTTTCTTTTTTCTCGTTGGTTCTGCCTTATTCGGGCTTCTTGGGCTTATTGTGTTGTTAAATACCAACTGGTTAAACACACCAAAAGAGCTATCCCTAGATCGTGAGGTGCGCAATTATGAGCTTCAATATGAAATTCTGACAAGGAAAATGAACCAGATGGAGCAGGTACTCGCCAATATTGAAGACCGCGACAATAATATTTACCGCTTGTATTTTGAAGCAAATCCCATTCCAGAGGAACAGCGTAGAGCTGGGTTTGGAGGGGTAAATAGATACAACTCTTTAGAAGGTTTCAACAATTCTGAAATTATCATCAACGCTACGCAACGTTTGGATATTATCCAAAAACAAATGGTTATACAATCCAAATCTTTGGATGAGATTGCTAAGCTAGCAGAGGAAAAAGAAAAACTTTTAGCAGCTATTCCAGCCATACAGCCGGTACGAAATGAAGATCTTACCCGAATGGCGTCTGGTTATGGATGGCGATCCGACCCGTTTACCAAAGCCAGAAAAATGCATTGGGGCATGGATTTTACAGCTCCCAGGGGTGTACCCATTTATGCAACGGGCGATGGAACGGTAAAAAGAGCAGACAATAGGTCATCTGGATACGGAAAACATATTAGAATTGATCATGGCTACGGTTATATGTCGTTATATGCTCATTTAAGCAAATACAATGTGAGCAAAGGCCAAAAGGTAAAACGTGGTGATTTAATTGGCTTTGTTGGAAACACAGGTCGTTCAGAAGCTCCTCATTTACATTATGAGGTTTTTAAAGATGAGGAACGCATCAACCCTATTAACTTCTATTATGGAAGTTTAACGGCGGAAGAGTTTGAAAATATGCTCAAGTTCGCCAATCAAGAGAATCAATCCTTGGATTAATGCATGTAGATCTTCCTGAAAAACGATATTATGGCATTGGCGAAGTAGCCAAGGCTTTTGGGGTGAACACCTCTTTGATTCGGTTTTGGGAAAAGGAATTTGATGTACTGCAACCCAAAAAAAATGCCAAGGGGAATCGAAAATTCACTCCACAAGATATTACGAACCTGCAGTTGATTTATCACTTGGTAAAGGAACGTGGGTTTACTCTGGAAGGTGCAAAAATCCATTTGAAAGAGGAAAAGCAAAAAACACTTTCCAATTTTGAAGTAGTCCAAAAACTGCAAAAAGTACGGGCTGAACTTCTTAAAATCAAAGAACAACTATAATAACACTATAAACACTAAAAACTTAAGAAAATGAAAAAATGGTTAATTCCGTTAATTGTTATTGGGGTCATTGCATTTATAATTTATCAATGGGCAGTGGGGTTTAATAATACTGCCGTACAATATGAAGCTGATGCGAAGACGGCTTGGTCCAATGTAGAAAGTTCCTATCAACGAAGAAACGATTTGATAGGAAACTTGGTCAAAACAGTTCAAGGGGCTGCGGATTTTGAAAGAGGCACATTAAAAGATGTTATTGAAGCACGTGCAAAGGCAACTTCTACTACTATAGATGCCAATAATATTACGCCAGCGCAATTGGCCGAATTTCAACAAGCACAAACAGGGCTTTCATCTGCTCTTTCAAGACTTTTGGTCACTGTGGAACGCTACCCTGACTTAAAGGCAAATCAAAACTTTTTGGAATTGCAGTCACAATTGGAAGGTACCGAGAATAGGATTAATGTAGCAAGAGATAGATACAATGAAAAAGTTAATATCTATGATATTCATACTACCAAATTTCCAGGAAAATTGCTTGCAGGTTGGTTTGGTTTTGGTGAAATGCCACGCTATAAAGCTAATCCAGGTTCTGAAAATGCACCAGATGTGAACTTCGAATTTAATTAAATACATGTCGCACGTAGAAGAATTTTTAACTGCTGAAGAGGAGAACGATATTGTTGCAGCCATTCAGGAGGCCGAGAAAAACACTTCAGGAGAGATACGCGTCCATATTGAAGCTACTGCTAAAATGGACCATTTTAGTAGAGCTCAACAAATATTCCACTTTCTAAAAATGGACAATACCAAAGATGAAAATGGCGTCCTTATTTATGTAGCTGTGGATGATAAAAAATTTGTAATCTATGGGGATAGCGGTATAGACCATGCTGTGCCCAAAGGTTTTTGGGACACCACCAAAGATACTATCGAAGCCCATTTTAAAAATAAAAACTTTAAGCAAGGTATTGTTGAGGGTGTTTTAAGGGCAGGCAAGGAACTACAAGCTCACTTTCCATGGGATAACAATGACATCAATGAACTGAGCGATGCCATATCCAAAGGGTAGTCTTCTTATTGCTTTTTTATGTGTTTCCATTGGGTGGGGACAGTTTACCATACCCGAAAAACCACAAAAGCAAACCAGCGTTTATGATTATATAAACCTGCTACAACCATCTCAAAGCAGCGCTTTGGAGCAAAAGCTTATTCGGTATTCTGATAGCACCTCCACACAAATTGTGATTGCAATAATTAACTCCACAGAAGGAGAGAATATTAATTACTTGGGAGCACAATGGGGTCAAAAATGGGGCATTGGCCAGGCTGATAAAGATAATGGCATATTGGTACTTCTTGCCAAAAACGATAGAAGAATTGCCATTAACACGGGTTATGGCACCGAAGGTGCTCTAACCGATTTTATGTCCAAGCGCATTATTGAATCTGTCATTATCCCAGAATTTAAGAAAGGAGATTATTATGGCGGACTGGACAAGGGGTCCGATGCTATTTTTCAGGTACTCAACGGTGAGTTCAACGAGGAACGCACTTTTGGAGACAACCAAGGTTTTTCGTTTAAAGCATTGCTCCCATTTATCATTTTTATTATTATTCTCATCATACTATCAAGACGTAGCAAGAATAATAAAGGTGGGCGCGGTGGCAGAAATCGCGGAAAGGGTCTTGACATTTGGGATATGATTATTTTGAGCAATATGGGCCGTAGCTCTAATTCCTCTGGAGGTTTTGGAGGTGGTGGATTTGGCTCAGGCGGCTTTGGCGGCGGATTCGGTGGTGGTGGATTTGGCGGTGGCGGAGCCTCAGGGGGGTGGTAACATAACCGCAAATTTTTGTCTTAGAACGCAACGCTGCGTCAATTATATCATCTTCACTTTAAAATAAATCCCCATGCTCCTAAAAAAATTGATTTACTCCTCTATCCTACTCTGCGCTACGTTGTGCTGCCCAGAAGATGACATCGAGGACTGCTCCCTTGTAGATTGCATGTCTGTTGACAATTCTGTGTATGTTAAATTCCTAGATAGTGCGAGCGGTGAAAACCTAATCACCAATGGTAGTTTCCAAGTATCCCAAATAGCCATTTCAGATTCTGATACCAGTCCTGTAGACTTTGAGGTGCAAAAGGATTTTGAAAACGAAGATGTTTTGATACTGGATTTGCAAAATGCGGACATTGGAGAACAGTCCTACCAAATAATGTTGGGAGACACAACTTCGTTCAATTTTGCCTTAACCACTTTTTCTGACGCAGGAAGCGTCTGCTGCGGTCCTTACACAGGCATCGATGACGTATCGTTGTCGGGAATTGAGGGTGACTATATAAATCGGGGCATCCTTCCCATTGAGGTTTCCGTTTTTGTTCCTTAAAAAAGAATGGATTAGTCCATTCGTTTATAAAAAATCTTATTGACGATTTTCCATTCCCCATCAATCTTTAATAGGTTCATCATATCTACAAAAGTAAAATCCGGGTACTCCAATTCCAATCTCGCGTTGGCCGCATGACCAGATATGGTAATTTCTGCAATACGATTCTTTCGGTCAATTCTAGATCCCGTTTTCATCCCACTAAAAAACTCAAGCGCATTTACCTCTTTATAGCCTTCATCTGTAATGTATTTCATGGTTGCAGTTTCATGAAATGCCTTTTTTAGTGTGTTAAAATCCCGATTGGAACCTCCTTCCATATAATAATTCAAGGTCTGTTCCACCAATTGATAATCTGATTCCTGTGCGTTGATAGCGCAAAAAACACCTGCTGTAAAAAACAATAGGACTAGCTTTTTCATGATGATGATTTTTAGGTTGTTTTACTGATTTCAAGTTATTATTTTAGAATTCATCTCTACCAACACAAATCATAAATATTTCATAAGGTTAAGTCCACGGGAAGAAAACCATTCGTAAATCCTAACACTACATCGGTAAAACGATAGTGCCCCACCTTCTTTATTTGAGCTATCTTAGTCATGGTTAACTAATAGTATTAATCAATACCGTTTTACATGTCTCGTTTTCTCAAAATTTTCATTGTTTCGCTTCTTGTACTTATTGCTTCCTGTAAAAAAAAGACGGGCACTTCAGAAACTGATAATCTTTTTAAGTTTAAAGATTATATCAGTTACCATACCCATGGAAAGCAGAGTATTTCAGCACCCATTACCATTGCGTTGGCCCAACAGCTTACACAATTCGAGCTTAAGCAGGAGCTCCCTTCAGAATATTTGAAGGTGAGCCCTAAAATTGAAGGGAAATTGGCTATTGAAAATGGCAGAGAACTTACTTTTCTCCCTTCAACCTACTTGGAGCCAGATACCGAATATGCAGTCACGGTAGCGCTAAACAAGCTTTTTGAGGATATAGACAGGGATTTTAAAACCTATACGTTCAGCTTTAAGACCATTGCACCTAATTTCAAAATCAATTTAGGAAACCTACAATCTTATGATAAAAATTGGCAATACCTAACCGGAGCTTTAGAAGCTTCGGATATTCTCACCGCTTCCAAAATAAACACTGTTCTTGCGGTTGAGCAAAGTGACAAAAAGATTAAGGTAAAATGGGATAATACAACTGAAAACGCACAATACTTTAGTTTTAAAATAGACAGTATTTCCCGTAAAACGGACGACAGCGAATTGAACATCAGCTGGAATGGAAAGGAATTAGGTGCGGATAATCAAGGTACTGAAACCTATACCATCCCTGGACTAAATAAATTTGTGGTTATTGATGCCAAAACCGCTACCGCTCCCAACGCGGCATTAACGCTTAACTTTTCAGAGCCATTAAAACAAAATCAGAATCTAAATGGCCTTGTTACCATTGAAAATGCTGAGAGTCTCCGTTACGAAATTGACGGCAACGTTTTAAAGGTGTATCCCTCTAACAGAATATTGGGCCAAGTACGGATCAAAGCTTTTGAGGGTATAGAGAGCGAATATGGTTTCACCTTAAAAAGGACCTTTTCAGAATTGGTCTCCTTTGAGCAATTAAAACCGAGCGTCCGGTTAATTTCCAAAGGAACCATTTTGCCAAATGCAGCCTCAACGCCTATTTACTTTGAAACTGTAAATCTTTCAGCAGTAGAAGTACGTGTTGTCCAAGTTTTTAAAAATAATATGCTCCAATACCTTCAAAACAATAATCTTACCCAGAGCTATAATTCAGATTTGAGACCGGTAGGGCGACGGGTAGCATACAAAGTGATTTCGCTTACGGACGAGGGAGAGGAAAATTCCAGTTATTGGAAGGCTCACGCCCTAGACCTATCCGAACTTATTAAGGTGAATCCCGGGTCCTTGTACCGAATCGAATTCAGCTTTAAAAAAGAACATACCACATACGACTGTGGAGTTGTAGAAGGTTCCGAAGGAATTTCAGATGACATTGCCTTATCCACTCATGACGAAACCCAAGAAGAACGCTATTGGGACAATGAACTATATAACTGGAGAAATTATGATTGGAACTGGGAAGAGCGGGACAACCCGTGTCATGCTGCCTATTACAACGACACCAGACTTGTAACTACTAATCTGTTGGGTAGTGATTTGGGGTTGATTGTGAAAAAAGGGAACAATCGCTCTTATCATTTTGCAGCAACCAATTTGCTCACGACCACTCCAGAAGCCAATACCGCTATAAAATTGTACAACTACCAGCAGCAATTGTTGGGCGAGGTAACTACGGATGCCTCTGGGTTTGGAATATTTGATAGTGAGAAAAAAGTAGCATTCGCCATTGCGGAAAAAAACAACAATTTCGCTTATGCAAAGCTTGCCGATGGCAATGCCCTTTCATTGAGCAAGTTTGATGTTTCTGGTCAAGAATTGCAAAGTGGTTTGCAAGGTTTTATCTATACAGAAAGAGGTGTTCATAGACCTGGTGATACGGTCCATTTGACTTTTGTTTTGGATGATAGTAGCAATCCCCTACCCGAAAACCATCCTGTTACTTTAGAAGTAAGTGATGCAAGAGGTAAACTCGTGCAACGAAATGTGCTTAAAGCAGGCACCGTTCCTATTTCCGATGGCCTTTACGCCAAAAAAGAAGGTAAGTTCTATTATTTCCCAATTCCCACCAAAGCAAGTGACCCTACTGGAACATGGAATGCCAAGGTTGTTGTAGGAGGAGCACAATTCAATAAAAACATAAAGATTGCCACCATAAAACCAAATCGCTTAAAAGTAAATTTTGACTTTGAGGATGAGATTTTAAAAGCAAACGCCAACACTATTGGAAAAGCAGAAGTTCAGTGGTTACATGGTGCACCTGCACGCAATCTTAAAATTGATATCAATGCCAAATTACAAAGTACATCCACCGCATTTCCTGATTTTAAGGGTTATGTTTTTCAAGACCCGGTTCGTACTTTCAATGAAACGGAAATCCAATTCATCACTTCAAAATTAGATGACAATGGGGTATTGAGCATCAACGAAAAACTAAGTGCCAACAACAATGCCCCTGGTATGTTGCAGGCCACATTTACAACAAAAGTATTTGAGGGCGGTGGAGATTTCTCTATCGACGTATTCTCCAAAAAATTGGCGCCTTTCACACATTTTGTAGGCTTGCGTTCCCCAAAAGCTAGACAATATGGGTCATTTTTAACTGATGAGAATACCACTTTCGATTTGGCAAGTGTTAATGCCGAGGGAAAATCAGTCGGTAACCGAAAACTTAAAGTCCAAATCTTTAAAATAGAATGGCGTTGGTGGTGGAACCGAGGTCGAGACAATCTTTCCCGTTATGAAAACGCAACAGTACATCGTCCTTATAAAGAACTGGCAGTAACCACGGCCAATAATGGAAAAGCGAATTTTAAAGTTAATATTCCTGATGATGATGGCGGACGTTTCTTGATTCGGGTAATTGATGAAGCTTCTGGCCATGCCACAGGCCGTACAGCATATTTTTATAGAAATTGGTGGAGGAGGCCCGCATCTGGAGATACTGAGAGCTCAAAAATCTTAATTTTTTCTGCTGATAAAGAAAAATACACTTTAGGAGAAGAAGCGGTCGTGACTTTTCCTTCAGATAGAGGTGGACGCGCTTTGCTGAGTATTGAAAACGGTTCCGAAGTATTATCACAACAATGGATTGAAACTTCGGCAAAAGAGACCAAAGCAACCATTCCAATTACCGCTGATATGGCTCCTAATGCCTATGCGAATATTTCATTATTGCAACCGCATGGACAGGTGGCCAATGATCTTCCTATTCGTTTATACGGAGTTGTACCCCTTCTTGTTGAAAATCCCGCTACTTTTTTGAAACCAGAACTTCAAATGCCAGAGGTATTGCAACCAGAACAATCATTTAAGGTTACCGTATCCGAGACCAACAAAAAACCAATGACGTACTCCCTAGCTGTTGTTGATGAGGGGTTGCTGGATTTAACTCGATTTAAGACACCAGATATCCACGGCACATTCTACGCTAGACAAACGCTTGGAGTAAAGACTTTTGACATTTTTGATGATGTCATGGGCGCTTATTCCATAAGTGTGGACAATATCTATGAGATAGGTGGTGGTGGAATTGGTGAAGGTTCTAAAAATAGAAAAGCACAGCGATTTAAGCCTGTGGTAACGTATTTGGGGCCGTTTACTTTAAATGCTGGTGAAAAAGCATCTCATACCATCAATATGCCTAATTATGTAGGCTCAGTTAAAACTATGGTGGTGGCCGGAAACCAAAATAGCGCCTATGGCAACACTGAAAAAACCACCCCGGTACGTAAACCACTGATGGTACTGACTTCAATACCCAGAAAATTGTCGCCTGGTGAAAAAGTGACTATTCCCGTTACTGTTTTTGCTATGGAAAAGAAGGTGAAAAATGTAAAGGTTTCCATAGATGCTGGAAAAGCACTTGAACCTATTGGCTCAACGTATAAAAACATCACATTCAATGCCGTTGGGGAGCAAATTGTGAATTTTGATTTTAAGGTAAATCCAACAAAATCATTTCAAACCATAAAGGTAACCGTTTCTGGACATGGTGAGCAAGCTAGTAATGAAACTGAAGTTGATGTGGAAAATCCAAATCCGATTACCACGAAAAGTACCCTCTATACTATAGTAGAAAATCAATCTCAAACCATTTCTTTTGACACTTTTGGGACTTCAGGTACCAATACGGCCACAATCGAATTTTCCACCCTCCCTCCCATGGATTTTTCAAAACGTATGGAGTATTTGCTACAATACCCACATGGTTGCGTAGAACAAACCACCTCTGCTGCGTTTCCACAATTGTTTTTGTCGGAAGTGTTGGATATCACATTTGATAAGAAAAAGGAAATTGAAAAAAACATCAAGGCAGCAATTAAAAGATTAAATGACTTTCAAGTGCCAAGCGGAGGTTTAAGTTATTGGTCTGGTTATGGTTCTGCAAATGATTGGGGCACCTCCTACGCAGGTCATTTTATGTTGGAAGCGAAGCAAAAAGGATATCAATTGCCTTTGACCTTTTTGAGCAATTGGTTGCGCTATCAGAAAAATACAGCACGCCAATGGAGTAATCAGAGCACTAGGTATAACAATGACATTGCACAGGCATATAGACTATATACCCTTGCACTGGCCCAACAACCAGAATTAGCTGCGATGAACCGATTACGAGAGTCGAAAAATCTTAGCAACGAAGCCAAATGGCGATTGGCAGCTGCTTATGCTTTAGTAGGTAAAAAGGAGGTGGCCAAAGAGCTTGTTCAAATTGCCAATATTAATTTCAAACCCAATTCTTACAATTATAGAACCTATGGTTCTGTTTTCCGAAATAGAGCAATGGCTTTGGAAACCATGGTAATTCTTGGTGATTCCCAACAACGAGAAATGGCTATTTCATTAGCGAAAAACCTCTCTTCGCAACGCTGGTACAGCACCCAAGAAACTGCTTATGCCTTGCTCGCAATGGCCAAAATGGTTTCCAAAAACGGAGGAAAGGCCATCGATCTAACCTTCACCAATAACGGAAAGGAAATAACGATAAAAACAGATCGTGCCATTGCGCAAAGGGGTCTTGTTATTTCATCAGCCACAAACGAAATCAAGATTGAAAACAAACAGAACAATACCATTTATGCTACCCTTACACAAAGCGGAAAATTGCCCGTAGGGCAAGAGTTGGAACAACAACAAAATTTAAGGCTCTCGGTAAAATATTTGGATGCGGTTGGAAACAATATTGATGTGACAGAATTACGTCAGGGTACCGAATTACAGGCAAAATTAACTGTGTTTAACGCCTCTGATGATTTTATTGAAAATCTGGCCTTAACCCAAATTGTGCCCAGTGGTTGGGAAATTGTAAATACCTCATACGCTGGCGGGGGAGATTCCAATTCCAATAAAGCAGATTATATCGATACCCGCGATGATCGCACCAATCTTTATTTTGATTTAGGTCCAAAAAAAGCGGCAACGTTTACTATTAAGCTAAATGCTTCCTTTTTGGGGGATTATTATTTACCTGGATCTCAAGTTGAAGCCATGTATGACAACAACTACTACGCCCGAAACAAAGGAAAATGGATAAAAGTGGTTCAATGATACCCCAGTGAATGAAAGGTTTCCTATCGGTACTAAAACATATGATTAAGAAACATCGAATTACGCTTTCGATGATGTTGATTGTTTTTTTAGTATGGTTGTTTTGTTTACCCAAAACCTTGTTCGAAGACCCAACCTCAACTGTTGTAACAAGCTCTGATAATGTATTGATTGGTGCTCGTATCGCTGAGGATGGCCAGTGGCGTTTTCCTCAAATAGATTCGGTACCAAACCGATTCAAGCAAAGTGTGCTGTTGTTTGAGGATGAATATTTTTATAGACATCCCGGATTCAACCCCATTTCCATTTTCAATGCCATAAAACATAATCTCACCAAAAATACCCGCCGAGGTGGAAGCACCATAACCCAGCAAGTCGTCCGATTAAGTAGAAAGAATACTTCCAGAACCTATTTTGAAAAATGCATTGAGCTTTTTATGGCAACCCGATTAGAGTTCAAATATTCTAAAGACGATATCCTTAAGTTGTATGCCACGCACACTCCGTATGGTGGCAACGTAGTGGGGTTGGAAACCGCTTCCTGGCGTTATTTTGGTATACCAGCACATGAATTGAGCTGGGGGCAATCTGCAGCTCTCGCAGTTCTACCCAACGCTCCATCATTGATTTTCCCAGGAAGGAATGAGCAAACCTTGCTACAAAAACGCAATCGTCTGCTAAAAAAGTTGTGGGATAAAAACCATATTGATCAAACCACTTATGAACTGGCCATTGCTGAACCTTTGCCCCAAAAACCGCTTACGCTGCCCAACAATGCTCCGCATCTTACCGAAAGAATTAAAAAAGAGCATCCCGGTAAACGTATCAAAACTTCCATTGATCGTCATTTGCAGTATCAAAACAACATTCTGGCCGAACGCCATTTTCAGCGATTAAAAAGTAACGAAATCCAGAATTTATCCATTTTGGTCTTGGATATTGAATCCCGAAAGGTGCTGAGCTATATTGGCAATGCTCCATCAACCACGGCGGATGGGAATCAGGTAGACATCATTACCAAAAAAAGAAGCACAGGCAGTACGCTAAAACCTTTTTTATTTGCTTCACTGCTTAATGAAGGCCAATTGCTTCCCAATAGTTTGGTAAAAGACATTCCCACGGTAATTAATGGGTACAATCCGAAAAACTTCAACAAAAAGCACGCTGGGGCTGTTCCTGCAAGTAGAGCATTATCGCGCTCGTTAAATGTACCTGCGGTTCGCTTACTTAGACAATTTGGGCTTCAAAAATTCTATAACAAGCTTCATAACATGAATTTGAAGTTGGATAAACCTGCTGGGCATTATGGTTTAGCATTAATCTTAGGTGGAGCTGAAAGCTCTTTGTGGGATATTACCAAAACCTATGCATCGGCAGCTTCTACTTTGAATTATTACATTTCCAACTCCAGCACCTACAGGGCTAATGAATTTGTGGACCCCACCTATTTGTTTGAGGATGAAAAAGACTTTGGTCCGCAGCAATTTGAACCATCGATACTGAATGCAGGTGCTATTTACCATACATTTAAATCATTGCAAGAAGTGAATCGGCCTGACGGGAATGAGAATTGGCAGTTTTTTGATTCATCACAGCGCATTGCCTGGAAAACAGGAACCAGTTTTGGCTTCAAGGATGCTTGGGCGGTTGGGGTAACTCCGAAGTATGCTATTGGTGTTTGGGCTGGGAATGCAGACGGTGAGGGCAGGCCAGGGCTCACCGGCATAACCGCTGCAGCACCTCTTCTTTTTGATGTTTTAGACGTTTTGCCCCAAAGTGGATGGTTTCAAGAACCTTTTGATGACCTTGTGGAGTTCGAAATTTGCAAAGAAAGTGGATTTCGAGCTTCCACATTTTGTGATGTTACACAGAAAGAATTTCTCCCTATAAAAGGAACCAGAAGCAAACAATGCCCATATCATCATCAAATATTTTTGGATGAAAAAGGGAAGTTCAGGGTAAATTCTGATTGCTATCCCTTGGAAAATATGGTTCAAAAAAACTGGTTTCGCTTACCAACCGTAGTTGAATATTATTATGTAAATTCCAATCCAAACTATAAAGTCATTCCTCCATTTCTTGAGGGTTGTTTTACGGAGGAAAGCCAGTTAATGGAATTTATTTTTCCTAAAAAAAATGAGGAAATCCTTATTCCAAAGGATTTAGGCAAAAATACCCAAGAAGTACTATTTAAATTAGCCCATCAACAATCTGAAAGTACAGTTCATTGGTATTTGGATGAAACTTATGTTGGTTCCACAACCCAGTTCCATGAATTAATTCTTGATGCCAAATTAGGTGATTACCTCTTAACGGCTATGGATGATGAAGGCAACAGGATTCAACAAAAATTAAGCGTAAAAATGGCCTCGAATTAATACCCTTACTTTTTACGCATAAAAATTGTGATGGGCACGCCACTAAAATCAAAGTTCTCTCTTAGCTTATTTTCTAAAAAACGCTTATAAGGATCACGTACATATTGCGGCAAATTACAGAAAAAAGCAAACTGCGGATAGGGTGTTGGCAGTTGGGTGCAAAACTTGATTTTTACATATTTTCCTTTGTATGCTGGTGGTGGTGTATGCTCAATAATAGGCAGCATAATATCATTCAGCTTTCTGGTCACCACTTTTTTGGAACGGTTTTTAAAGACGTCTACTGCGGTTTCAATCGCTTTGAAAATTCGTTGTTTGGTCAATACAGAAATAAAAAGAATTGGCACATCATCAAATGGTTCAATCGCCTCCTGTATTTTTTTGGTGTACTCTTTTACAGAATTGGTTTCTTTTTCCACCAAATCCCATTTGTTCACCAAAATCACAACACCTTTATTATTGCGTTGTGCCAACCAAAAGATATTCTGTACCTGTCCATCAAATCCGCGTGTAGCATCTACCAACAGAATACAGACATCGCAATGTTCAATTGCCCTAACAGAACGCATAACGGAGTAAAACTCCAAATCTTCCTTAACCTTGGCCTTTCTCCTAATTCCTGCAGTATCCACAAGATTAAATTCAAAACCAAATCTATTGTATTTGGTGTCAATACTGTCTCGTGTAGTTCCTGCTATATCGGTAACAATGTACCTATCTTCTCCAATCAAGGCGTTGATAAACGAAGATTTTCCAGCATTGGGACGTCCAACAACCGCAAATCTGGGCAGTTCACTTTCTTCTTCTTCAACCTCTGGCAACACTTTAACCAAAGCATCCAACAACTCCCCTGTTCCACTACCATTTATACTTGACAGGGTATAATAATCCCCAAGTCCAAGCGCATAAAATTCAACGGCATCTGCTTCACGCTGCGCATTATCTACTTTATTTATGGCTAAAAAAACAGGTTTGTTTACTTTACGAAGTAATTTGGAAACATCCTCATCCATTCCTGTGACACCAGATTCTACATCCACCATAAAAATAATGGCGTCCGCTTCATCAATGGCCAGCTCCACCTGTTTGTCGATCTCTTGTTCAAAAATGTCATCACTTCCAACTACATAACCTCCAGTATCTATTATGGAGAATTCCCTTCCATTCCAATCACTTTTTCCGTAATGACGATCACGCGTTACCCCGCTCACAGCATCCACAATCGCTTCACGACGCTGAATGAGTCGATTGAAAAAAGTGGACTTCCCTACATTTGGTCTTCCAACAATGGCTACAATAGCTCCCATCTACATTAAATTTTGGCAAAAATACCACTATTTATGAATAAAAAATGATACCTTTTTTTATCAATTTCAACTAGTTATGAGTGATTTGGCAAATGAAATTGTATTACGTCCCCGTTTTGAGGTTTCTTTAAGGGCGGATATTGAAGCATTGAAGTCTGCTTTTGACCAAAGTCAGCAGGATAAATTTCTAATAAAACGTTTGGATGAGCACATCTATATCCGATTTAAAAAGATGGATACTACCTTTTGGTCACCCCAGCTTCATTTGGAGCTCACCTCCTTTGAAAAAGGGGTAAGTAAGATTCATGGGGTATTTGGGCCTAATCCGACCTTATGGACATTTTTTATGTTCCTTCATTTTGGGGTAGGGACCTTGTTTATTATTCTCGGGGTTTTTGCCTATTCTAACTATTCCCTTGGGCATGATATTACCTTTTGGATGGTGGGTATGGTTTTCTTGACCTTGATTTGGTTTGCACTTTATGCTTTTGGACGGATGGGCCGTTCGAAAGGGCAACCTCAAATGAATCAGCTTAAAAATTACTTAAGGGAATTGATTCAAGATTATCAAAAACCATAAAGAAAAGGGTACGGCCTGATTGTTTAAATTCAACTGTTATATCCAAAGCGTTTCAGCTGACGCGAGCTACTTCTCCAATTTTTATTGACTTTTACGTAGAGTTCTATATGTACCTGTTTGTCAAAAAACTTTTCCAAATCCTTTCTCGATTCCACGCCAACTCTTTTTAAAGCACTTCCTTTATGACCAATAATGATTCCCTTTTGGGTGTCTCGTTCTACCATGATCACAGAACGGATTCTAATAATGTCCTTGTCTTCCAAAAACTCTTCCGTTTCAATTTCTACCGCATAGGGAATTTCTTTTTTATAGTGCAGCAATATTTTTTCCCGGATGGTTTCATTCACAAAAAAACGTTCTGGTTTATCTGTTAATTGATCTTTTGGATAATATGGTGGCGCTTCTGGAAGCAATTCCAAAATCCGCTCAAAAACCTCTTTCACATTAAAATTCTCCAGTGCAGAAATAGGGTGTATTTCAGCTGTGGGAAGTAACTCTTGCCAGTATTGTATTTGTTCTTCCAGTACTTGTTGCTCAGAAGTATCTATTTTGTTCAAAAGCAGTAGCACAGGAATTTTGCTGTTTACAATTCTTTTGAAAAATGCTTCATCTTTCAAGCCTTTTTCTCCAATTTCCACCATATAAAGCAACACATCAGCATCTTCAAAAGCCGATTTTACAAAGTCCATCATGGAAGTCTGGAGCTCATAGGCTGGTTTGATGATTCCAGGGGTATCTGAAAGAATAACCTGAAAATCATCTCCATTGACAATGCCCAAAATCCGATGTCTTGTGGTTTGCGCTTTGGAAGTGATGATAGAAAGTTTTTCACCTACAAAGGCATTCATCAAAGTAGATTTTCCAACATTGGGATTGCCAATAATATTTACAAAACCCGCTTTATGCTTTTTCATACTTCATTTTTGAAAAATATTTTTTCGCTGCCACATTCACTTTGGGAGAAAGATAAAGTACCGCTATCATATTTGGAATAACCATAAGGGCATAGGCCAAATCGATTAAATTAATGACCAAATCTACCGAAGCTACAGCTGCGAAGACTATGGTAGCTACAAAGTACCAGTTGTAGTACTTTCCAATTTTAGCATTGGTTAAAAAGGAAAGGCATTTTACTCCATAATAGGAATAGGTGAACAGGGTTGATAGCGCAAATGCAGAAACAATCACCATCAATAAAACATCACCATAACCAAAGAGTGACTTTTTAAAAGCAATTAAGGTCATTAAAATGCCATTACTTTCAGCTTCAAGATACGCTCCACTTAAAATGATAACAATTGCAGTTAAGGTGCAGACAACAATAGTATCTATAAAAGGACCCAACATAGCCACCAAACCTTCTTGAACCGGCTCATCTGTTTTGGATTGTCCATGGTACATGGGTGCACTACCCAAACCTGCTTCATTGGAAAACATTGCCCTACGCACCCCAAGAATTACCAAGCCCCAAAATCCTCCCTTCACCATAGTTTCAAAATTAAAGGCTTCGGAAAAAATCAATTTAAAGGAGGGTAAAATTTCTGAGGTATTTGTGGCCATAACTACCAAGACCGCCACAAAATAGACAAGTACCATAAATGGAACAATGGCCGAAGCTACTTTGGCAATTTTTTTAAGGCCTCCAAAAATAACAAAGGAGGTTATTATTGCTAAAACAATACCTATAATCAATTTCCAATTAAAATCCCCCAGTAATGCTAAACTCTCGTTTGGTTTTACCACATTCATAAAAGTCTGGGTAAACTGGTTTGCTGTAAATACGCCTAAAAACCCAAAGAGTCCTGCTATACAGAAAAAAGTAGCCAACGGTTTGGCTTGTTTACCCATTCCTTGTGTTATATAGAACATGGGGCCTCCTTGCAATTTCCCTTCAGAGTCTGTTCCGCGAAACATGATGGAAAGGCTACAGGAATAAAACTTGATGCACATGCCAATCAATGCGGTAACCCAAATCCAAAATACGACTCCCGGGCCACCCATGTATATGGCAATGGCCACACCTGAAATATTTCCGAGGCCCACAGTTGCAGCAACTGCCGCTGACAAAGCTTGCAGATGACTTACATCTCCTTTTGCATCTTCTTTATCGTGCTTGCCCGCCGTAATAGCGATTGCATGCCCAAAGTGTCGATAGGGTAAAAATTTAGATTGAAAAACAAGGAATAATCCCCCACCAATTAGCAAAATAAGCATTGCCCATTCGGTGTATGGCAACATAGCGGATAAAAAGTCATTAAAAGCTTCCATAAAGTAAAATCCGAATTTATGGATTTTATGTTTGACTGAGTTGAAACGGCTTGATGAATATTCACTTTAATTTGGAAATAATCAAAAAACGGTTGTATCTTTGCCGTCCACATCGCGGGATAGAGCAGTAGGTAGCTCGTCGGGCTCATAACCCGAAGGTCACAGGTTCGAGTCCTGTTCCCGCTACTAGAAAAGAAAAAGCTTCCGAGAAATCGGAAGCTTTTTTAATTTCTACCTAAAACTAATTTTATATAAAGTATGCCTGTGAAAATCTTTACTATATAAACATTGATTGACATGTATCAATCAATATTAGCATACTATCTTAGGTATTCTGTTGGTGATTTTTGTATCAAAGTAGCCTCGATTTATTCAATAGTCAAAGCTTCTACAATTACATGCATAATCTTACTCGCCGTCAAACCAATTTCCATCTTGTATTTTAGTTTTATTTTTGGAACAACTGAACCACATCGATAGGGAATTTAAATCAAAATACACTTCGGCAGGGTTCAGTATCGAGTTTCTATTTTGAATATTATTTCATTCGAACAAAAGCCAATGACCTGCAACTGGATAAAAAAATACCTGTTTGCGATAAGAGTGTAAAGTGAGCCCGAAGGGCGTTTCTTTGCTACGGTTTATTTGAATTTTTGTTTGATTTCACGATCTATCATTTTTTTACCTGCTTGTCTTTCTGAACTCTAAAATAACTTTTTATAGAACGGCCGTAAATGTTTAGCCCATCCATCGCTTACTGTCAGCATTCTTTTTTTACATCTTCTCATCGTTTTTTTGAACTTTTAATGCATTTGCTCTACTGGCCTCACTCCTTATTTTCGTCTATCAATTGCCTTAATTCTTTCCAATTTTTGTCCAAAAAATAGAAATTAGGCAGTTTAATTTTTGATTCCTTGCCATCTGAATGATAAAAAATTTGACCACGCTTTAACAAAGTAATATTTTTAAAATCAACATGTTTGGTTCCGTCATTCAGATAAATATAGTTTTCATCAAAAGACAATTCTGTAGGTTTATCAAATACTTTCTTTAAGATGAACAATACATAGATTAAGAAAATGGTAAAAAAAACAATTCCCGATGTTCTTTGAATCCAAATGCTGTAAATTAAGAATCCTACAATCACAGCCAAACCAAAACGTATACCTAAAAATTGTGCGTAATGCAATGTGGTATCAATTCGTTTCTTGATCACCCTTTATTTGAACTTTAATTTATCAATTTCATTGCTAGTTTCGACTTGAAATACCACATATGTACTTACCAATTAAAATCATTTATCAGCGCTTTCTTAAAAAGAACTTTGATGGTATCGTTGTTTGCCAAGTAAATATGGTGAATCTTATTCTCTCCCATAACTAACTCCCTGTGGTCTAAAAAGAGTAACTCCTTGTCAAGGTCTTCAGGGACTGATTGAAACGCATGGTTCTCTTCTTTTTTGGCAAATTTTATATACAATACGTTACGATCTTCCAGATTCATAATATTGATTGAGTAGTAGGGGTCTTGTGGCAAGGTGGCATTATACACAATCTTATCATTTTTTGGGGACCAATTAAGGGCAAAGGATTCTGGTTTGGTCAATTGTACAAGAGTGTCAACCTTCCCATTCACTACATTTTTTACCAACAACTGGGAATGTCCATTTCCTTTCTTAAAATAGGCTATTTTTTCTCCATCGGGCGATAATACCTGCTGTTGGTTAATTTCAAGATTTTTATATTGACCTATAGCCAAAAGTACGAGAATTGATACCATAAAAAACAGCAGAATTAGCTTTCTTTTCCTTACATATACCGGTATGTCATCTTTAGAAATCGCAACCTTTTTCACCTCTACTAACATTCGATACCCTTTTTTGGGAATCGTCTCGATAAATTTTGGTTCGGTACGTGAATCTCCAAATATTTTGCGCAGTTCCGAAATGGCTTTGTTCAGGGAATTTTCGGTTACCACAATACCTTTCCATACTTTATTATAAAGTTCCTCCTTTGTGACTACATTACCATTGGCCTCAATAAGAACTACCAGTACTTGAACTATTCTGTTCTGTGTTCTGATCCTTTTCTTCCCTTTGGCTATTTCAAGAGCCTCTGGGTCTATGGTCCAACCAGTAATCAAATACTTAATATTTTGTCCTCCCATGGGTAATCCAGATATATTTCAGAACCAACCTTTAGGGCATCTCATTAATTCAGAAAGAATTCAGAAAAACTTCCCCCAATCTAACTCTTTGGTTTCTAGTATTGTGGAATTAAAAGTAAACAAAGATGAAAAAAATGTTGATACGATTCTTGGTTCCTTGTCTGTTTCTGGTTTTGTCAACACCTTCCGTTGGACAATTATTTGAACGGCGAACTATTGAGGAAATATCTTTCAGTTCCCAAGTCCTTAAGGAGAAAAGGCCCATACTCATTTCCAAACCTACGTTGTATGAAGAAAGAAACGAAAGGTATTTTGTAGTATATGTTCTAGATGGGAACATGAATACCGGTTTTACTTCTGGAATTGCCGAACTTTTGTATCAAAGTGGTTTTCCAAGATTGTTGGTTATCGGGATTCCAAGTACATATCGCGATAGAGACCTAACTCCCACCGCCTATGGAGAAACCACGTCTGGTGGAGGAGCGGATAATTTTTTGCGTTTTCTTAAGGAGGAACTTATACCATATGTTGACGAAAACTATCGCACCCATGATTTTAAAGTTCTTATAGGACACTCATTTGGGGGTCTATTTGCTACACACACCTTATACACAGAACCTGGCCTTTTTAACGCGTATGTTGCAATAACACCTACCGTCGTTTACGACAACTTCTATTCTGGAAATAAATTGAGAAGATTTTTCCGCAATAAGAATACCTTACCGACATCGTTCTTTTTTTCAGTGGGAAATGAACTCAACCCCGAAGGAGATGCAGTATTTCATCTCAATGAATTATTCAAAAAAGAAGCCCCGTCCGATCTTAATTGGAAATTTGAATACTATCAAAAAGAAAACCATTCCACAACCCCTCTTATTGCAACATTAGATGGACTTCGTTTTATATTTCAAGATCTTGTTTTAGAAGATGAAATTGTCAAGATCAAAGGGCTTGAGTATTTGAAAACATATTATGCCAATTTGAAAAATAAATACAATATACCTATCAAAGTTCCTCAAAGGACATTAATGAACTATGGTTACTACCTTATGGAGAACAGTCGAAATGATGAGGCACTGGATGTATTTGGGTTTTATGCGGAGATACACCCTACAATCCCAGTGCCGTATGATGCAATGGCAGATATTTATATCAAAAACAACGACAAGGAGAAGGCTATTTTTTGCCTTGAGACATTATTAAAGATGAATCCTGGCTATGATTATGCAAAAAAAAGACTTGATAAGCTAAATGGAAATTGAGGTGTAAAGGTTCGGTGGAAAAAGTAAACCCATTGGTCCCATAAAAAGTGAATTAACGAGAATACTAAAAGAGACCAAGAATAGGACGCTCGAGAGAAAGATTATGTGTTCTTGGAAATCAGTTCTTTATTACGGCCTTTTTAAAATACATGATGGGCAAAAGCCATATTTCGTATAAATTTACATGTCACAGATTTGTGACATTTTAAATATTATCTGCATCTTTGCAACTATGTTGGTAACTACAAAATCCAGAATCATTGAATCAGCTATTGAAGTTTTCAATCAGGACTTTTCTGCACCACTACAAAAAGTAGCCAACAATGCGAAAATTACGCGAAGAACCTTACATCGCTATTTTAAGGATAGAGAAGAGCTTGTTGCAACCTGTGAGCGCGAAATGGAAGTAAGTTGCAAGAAGGCAATGATAGCAGCAATAAAGGGTTCTGACGTTCCATTGATTCAACTTGAAAATATGCTATACGCTGGCATTGATTGTGGTGCAAAGTATTCGTTTTTTTACAAGCTTCATCAGCAAGATGGTCATAAGCATAGTAAGAATAATAAGGATTGTGCTGACTATGATTTCATATATAACAGTTTTAGTAACATCGTTAAAGAGTTGCAGAAAACTGGTATTATCAATGAACAGATGACCGTTCAGTGGATTCAAAATTTACACACTGGAATCATTAATAGTACAGTAAATATGAATGACACAAGTAAATCATCAAAATCCAATATCAAAAATCTCGCTTGGAATTCATTTATAAAAGGAATTGCACCTTAAAAAAATTTAAATCTATATGTCTCAAAATTGTGACATATTCAATAAAAACTTTGAAACTCAATGATTGAAACCTTAGAAGAAAACTTAAAAAGTTGTTCCATAAATCCAATGGATTTAAAACACCTGAAAATAGAAGTCCTGAATTCCAAATATACAGTCGTACTTACTGATTTAAATGGTGATGGAATTCTCAAAGGGTATGGTGATTCCATAGAGGAAGCCATTAATGATTTACACCAAAGTTTACTCTGAGAACACAATGGGAAACCGAAGAAAATTTATAAAACAAAGTGTATTTGCGTCAGCGGTGGTAATGCTACCCTTGCCGTTATCTGCTTTTAAAAAATTAGATATTATGACAAAAGAAACAAGATTTGATGTGTTGATTATAGGTGGCAGCTATGCAGGTCTTTCTGCAGCAATGGCCTTGGGAAGGTCACTTAGAAATGTACTTATCATCGATGCGGGAAACCCTTGCAACGAGCAGACCCCACATTCCCATAACTTTATTACGCAAGATGGCGCTACCCCCGCATCTATTTCAGCCAAAGCAAAAGAACAGGTTTTGGAATATCCAACGGTACAATTTTTAAAGGATTTTGCGGTACAAGGAAAAAAAACGAAAGACGGTTTTGAGATCACAACGCAATCTGGTCAATCGTTTCAGGGAAGAAAACTTGTCTTCGCTACCGGTATAAAGGATATTCTCCCCCAAATAGATGGTTTTGCCGAATGCTGGGGAATCACTGTGGTACATTGTCCCTACTGCCACGGCTATGAGGTACGGAAAGTAAAAACTGGAATCCTCGCAAATGGGGATGGTGCTTTTGAAACAGCAAAACTGATTTCAAACTGGACGGACGAACTATCCATTTACACCAATGGAAAATCAGAATTGAATAAGGACCAGCTTAAGGAACTCAGCAAAAACAATATCGTTGTAATTGAAAAGCCAATCGCTTCTATTGAGCATACGGAAGGTCATATTGAAAAACTAAAATTTAAGGATGGTACTATGGAAACCCTAAAGGCACTTTATGCACGAGTACCTTTTAAACAGCATTCAGCTATTCCTGAAACATTGGGATGTGAACTAGACGAGAACGGGTATATCGAAGTGGATATGTTTCAAAAAACATCCGTTTCTGGCGTGTTTGCCTGTGGGGACAACACAACTTTTATACGTTCGGTTGCCCAAGCGGTATATGCTGGAAATCTTTCTGGAGGTGTTTCCAATATGGAAATGATACAGGAAGATTGGATAGATTCTTAACCACTACTTGCCTTGGTATACGGTATTAAATCATAATACCTCGAGAATTGAACTAAATACTACTATTTACTTGTAATTTCTCCAATAAGCTTTCCAAGTAATGTATTTAATTTCAAGGGATGCTCTAGCATAGGATAGTGGCAAGTACCTTCCATAGTATGTAATTCATAATTATCACCTAGATATTTTTTAAGACTCTCTTCGTTGGTAGGTACATAGTTCACGTGAATGGAATACAACTTTAATTTTAAGCCTTTTAAGAGTTCTACTTCGCGCTGTGGATAGCTAAAACCATACTTAAGTAAAGGAATGCCTATTTCGGGATTCATTTCTTTATAATCCGCCAATAATCTTGAAACAATCTCTGGGTCAGTTGCTTCGGTCAACAATACCTGTTTAGCGAATTGCTGACAAGTATTTTCAAAGTCAGCATTCAGTCCTTGTACCAATTGGTCAATGACCTGTTGGGGCAATTCAATCCCTACGTTTTTCATATGGTCGATTTCAATCAAACCAATAATACCGGTATCATTTACAGCAACGGTCTCGAGCATAACGTCCGAACCGAAAGAGTGTCCTATGAGTATTACATTTTGTAATGCCAACTCTTGAATGAACTTGCTAAAGTCCTTACCAAATCTTGGACCTGTCCAATCCCCTTTATTATAAGTAGATTTTCCGTGACCTGGTAAATCGACTGCTATAACGCGGTAGTTTTTTGAGAAATAGGATAATTGCGCGTTCCAATATTCCTTATTGATGAATGCGCCGTGAAGAAATAATAATGTTGTATTTCCTTTCTCATTGTCAAAATACGCCAAGCTTTCTCCATTGATATCGATTTTCTTTGTTTTATCCATAGTGAAAATATTTTTTGATGTTCCTTAGTTTTTGATTTTGAAGTTTGTGCATATGATTGCATAAAAATTATGGGGATTATTAGGTTCAGTAGGATTAGTTCCAATTTCATAATCTATTATTTTATGAATAAATATTCATTCTATAATTAATTTTTTTTACTTCTTTATTGCATCCCAACATATAGAGAACGATTCATCAATGGATTTTTCAGTGAGCTGCCCGCTACAATCGTTGACTATTTGGGTCGAAAAACTTCTTACAAAACCAATTATCAATGTGATGAGCATATCGCTGTTGGCATCCTTAATTAAATTTTCTGACTTCCCTTGTTCTAATATTTGTTTCAAGTAATTCTTAAATCCAATATCTATTTGTTTATTGGACTCTGATATGTATGGTGAGATGACGAATTGTTCTAAAAAAATTATCCTAAGATTGTTGTCAACCAAACGCTCTAGAGCAATTTTCCACATCTTGTACAGCTGAATATTTATTGCAAGGTGGCTAATATCATTGATAATAGCTGGGACACTCTCTTTCTGTAACTTGAAATATAAAGCGTTCAATAGTTCTTCTTTATTTTCAAAATAGATGTAAAGTGTGCCAGTTGCTATTGATGCTTCTTGCGCAATATTGGACATTTTCAAACCTGCAATTCCAACTTCTCCTGTAAGTCGAAGTGTCGCATCAAAAATTTGATTAAGACGTTTTGTTTTGGTGTCGGACATATATCAAAATTATGAATATTTATTCATAGTTGCAATTTTTCTATACAACTTGGTGCTAACATTTTAAAATGTTCTAATGTAAATGGTTCCGAAAAAAGCTTTCATAAAAAGGCCTTTTTTTAGCACTCAATTCAACTCAATTAACTTGAAGAGTTCTGACAAAAGATTCGACAATAGCATCTGGTGTATCTGTCACAGGAAAATGATAGCCATAGTCAGGTGGTTCCAAAGCCCCGATTTGAGAATCTAGCATTTCAATCTTCATGAAATGGCCTAATCGTTTTTCGATTCTGGACTTAAGGACTTCCTTTGAGCCATAAAGGTACACCCATTTTATATCTTCCAATTTAGAGTTCAATATGGCACGGTAAGATTCCTTGAGCGCTGAACAGGCCAATACGGTACCCTTATCAGAATTCCACTCCAAGAGCAAATTGCCCAGCTCCTCGAGCCATGGAAGTCTATCCGCATCGCTCAAAGGATTACCGTTTGCCATTTTGTCTTTGTTGGCCACGGAGTGATAGTCATCGGCATCATGGAAAGGGATGGATAATCTTTCGGCCAGCTTTCTCCCAATGGTCGTCTTGCCCGACCCGCTAACACCCATAACCACAATAATCATTTATTCATAGACAAATTCTTTCGCCACATAGACCCAGGCTTTTTTGCCCGATTGGAATTTCTCAAGTACCCTTTTGTAATTCCCGACCTCGTATTTATCGGTTTCCATTAGCTCTTCTTGGGTTATCTCATAAACATGACCTTTTACCCGATTATCAATATTATTTGTTTTGATGGCGATAGGATGGAATTTTAAGTTGCTCTTCAATAGTACCTCTTGATTCTTGATTTCTATCTCTCCGAGCGAATATCCTGAAAGGGCATCCTTGGTTCCCGTCAGCTTCCTTCCATAGGTCTCAAGCTGAACCTTTTCCATTTGTAGCGTACCATAGGAGAACAACAATTCAGTTTTGGGCTTCATGAAATACATTCCTTGGTCAATTGTTTTTTCCATCTAAAAAGTGAACGGCAATCAAGTACATGGCCTGGGTCCATAACAATGGGGTCGATACACGGATACCCCATTTCTCTATCCATTTCTGGGTCTTTTCCGGATGTAATGGAATTTCATAATTGTTTTCAGGAAAATACCCATTTTTATCTGCTTGGCCCTCGACCCAAACAAGCAGTTCTTCGGCCTCCTCAATCTCGCCTATTTCAATTTTGTGCCAAGCCAAAAAGGAATTGAGCAATGGCCAACGACCACCACCATAATATGAATCCTCTGGATACCTGTATAATCCCCCATCCTTTTTTAAATTGGATTCGATTGCCTCTATCGTTCTGGCCATCGCCGGAGCATCCCTGGGAATAACGTTGAATGGCACGGATAACCATATGTTGCTTGAGTCAATACCATATCCAGTAAGGAACTTTGGAAAAATCCCATCTGGGGTTATTGCTTTCAATATTTGGTATTGGACTTTTTCTGCCAATTGCTTGGCATCTCGATTACCGTACAATCGAGCTACAGAATTTAAGCCACCTGCCACACAGACGAGGGATGATGTATGTCTTCTGTAGTTGTGTTCCTCCCAACAATCGAAACAGGCAAAGGTCCATACGGTTTCAAGGTAAGAAACGGTAAGCCCAACAGAAGTCCGGACTTCCAACAAAAACTCTCGGTCACCTGTCATAGTAACGTATTCTTCCAAACACCATAACCACGCCCCATAGCAATCGATTTGAAAGTTGGGCCAATCACTTCTGTCGAGGCTACCATCAAGTTCAAAGCGAACGGCAAGAAATTCATTGGTTTCTATATGGTCACTTCCCAATGCCTTACGTTTTACGGCTTCAATATTATCTGAACAAGCCATTATGGTATTATGACACCACTGAAGGAATTTTTTACAGCTTCCGGCCTCACCATATAACAGCAAAGCATAGGCGCAATAACTGGCATCCCGTAAAAAGCAGTAGTTGAATTCCTTAAAATTGGGACTAGCGGGAAAAGAGCCGGAGCTATGCTGATGCTCCTTCAACAGTTCCAGACTTATATTGACCAGTTCAGGTCTAGTTTTTTCCATTCTTTTCTTGGGTTTTATGTTTATTTAATGTGATTGTTTTTCTGTAATTAATAAGGCTCTAAATTCCAGCTTTTGGCATTCGTATTCCTATTTCCGATTATCCAATTACTAATCAAGATTGTCTTATTTTATACTTTTAATGGAAATTTAGCGTATGAACAAGCCAAGATTGGAGGAAATAAGACCGCAACCGCAGTCATCATTTTATATGCTGCACCAAAAACGGCCTACCCCGAGATGTTTTGATTTTTGGCATTTTCACCCTGAATTTGAACTGGTATATGTGCCAAGGGGAAATGGGGTGAGATATATAGATACCAACATTAGTCATTTCCAGAATGGTGACCTTTTCATCATTGGCCCAAATATTCCCCACAACACCTTCTACTATGGCCGTACAACCGATGATAGCGAGCAATATATCATTCAGATAGGGCAGGAAAAGATTGAAAGGATAGCAGAAACCTTTAAGGAGTTTCGACAATTGAAAGAGCTTCTTACGGCAGCGGAGACCGGTATTTGTATCGAGCACGGATCAAAACATGATATCGGTTCCCTTATTTCAGAAATGATGAACCGTAAACCAGCTCTTAGGCTCTTAAAACTGTTTGAGATTCTAGGTGAAATTCAGCGTTCCCCCCATAAGATAAATTTAGGTGCGGGAAAATTGGTTGCATCTACCAAAGGGGACATGGAACGGATTCGAAAGGTTTTGGATATTATTAATGATGGTTATCAAAACCCGATAAGCACAAGAAGTGTCGCGAAAGAATTGTCCATGACGGAAACGTCTTTCTGTCGCTTTTTTGTTGGTACAACCGGGAAGACTTTCAAAACCATGTTAAATGAATTCAGGATTCAAAGAGCATGTAATTTACTCCTTAACACAAACCTTAAGGTGAATGTAATTTCAATCAGGGTTGGCTTCAACAGCATACCTCACTTCTATAAGTCATTCAATAATGTGATTGCAACTACTCCAACGCTCTATAGAAAGAAGAATTTGCGCAAAATGAGGGTCCCGTAAAAGGAACGTTTTTTGAGACACTTTTGCTCGAGTAAGCGCTTTTGATAATGGAGTCCTATTTCTGGTCTTTTTTAGTAGTTTCGTTAATTCACTTTTTACGGGACAATCTAATTACATTTAATTCAGCTTTTTATTGAACTTCTCACGAATGATGTGTTCGCTATTTCCATAAAGTCTATTTGCCAATACTAAATAAATAGTCTAGATTTTTACCTTTATTTAAACTTAACCTATATGATTTTTGGATACGTCAGGGTAAGCACCCAAGAGTAAAATTTGGATTTGCAACTGGATGCACTCCTCAAGGAAGGAATTACCTTCGTAATAACAAAAAAACAGAAAAACTAGGACTTTTAAGGTGTGATCGCGATAGGATTCGAACCAATACCGTCTGCTTTGAAGGCAGATATTAAATGGTTGTATTTATTTGATTATCAAATGCTTAACTTATATAATAAAAAATTATGCCGGAATTAAGTCGGAAATATCTGTGTCAATTTAATTCTTAAGAATATTCTAAAAAATAAAACAGTATTAATTTTGAGATTCCATAAGCTTATTGCTTATTTGATTTTTGTAAGACCTACTTGAAGTAATTTTTTGATCATTTGACATTATAAAATCAAACGTGTTATTGTTTAAGTACTTGTACTTCGTCACCTCATTAAGGTTGATGATTTGCGATCTATGAATTCGTAAAAAATTTGCAGGTAATTGTTGTTCAAGCAAATTTAAGGCAGCTCTGTAAAGGATATCCTTGTCCTTAGTATGGATAATGATATAGACAGATCGGGCTTCTAGATAAACAACTTCACTTATTTTAATCACCCGCTCCAAGCCCTTATCTTTTATTTTGAATTCAGTTAACTGCGGAGATTGCGATTTGTTGAAATCGTTGAACAAACGCATAATCCTATTATTGAAATTCGCCCGTTGTTTTAACTGAATGATACTTTTAGCACGGTTAATTACTTCAAAAAAACGCTTTTCATCAAAGGGTTTCAACAAGTAATTGAAAGCTTCTGTTTCGAAGGCTTTTAATGCATATTGGTTATACGCAGTAGTAAAAATTACAATAGAATTGGAGTTTTTCAAACTATCTGCTACGTCAATCCCTGATATTCCAGGCATCTGTATATCCAACAATATTATATCTGGTTTATGGGTGGAAATAAGTTCAAGCGCCTCGCGACCATTTTTACATTCCCCTAGAATTTCTATCTCTATATCCTTTTGCAAAAGACTGAGAATGTATCTTCTTGCATGAGGTTCATCATCAACGATAATAAGGGTTGCTTTCATTCTCGAGTACTTTTAAGCATGATATCTACCTTAAAAATAGTTTTGTTCTTAATAGTGGCGATACTTTGATTTTCGCCGTAGATTCCAATCAAGCGTTTTCTTAAGTTTTTTAAACCAACTTTGGTCGAATTATTACGTAGGCCATTATTTTCCAGCGGTGTTGTATTACTCATTGAAATTAATAATCTATCCTCATTTAATTTAGTAGATAATTTTATTATTCCTTTACCCACTAGTAATGAAATACCATGTTTAAAGGCATTTTCTGCCAAAGTTTGTAACATAAGTGACGGCACCATGAACTTTTTTGAATTTGAATCAATATTGAAATCTATGGTCAAGCGGTCATGAAAACGTTCTTGCTCTATATCCAAATAGTCTTTTAAGTACTCCAATTCTTCTTCTAAAGTTATTAATTGCTTGTCACTATGGTCCAATATTCTTCTCAGTAGATTGCTAATTTTAATTACCATATTCTTTGCTTTTTCATCATTATGGCCTATTAAAGTGTGCAAAGCATGAAGTGAATTAAATAAGAAATGTGGATTCAATTGAGCTCTTAAAGATTGTAGTTGCGACATGTGAAGTTGATTTTCAAGTTCTGCCACCTTTAATTTTCTACTTTGAGAGGTTCTAAAAAGATCAAGAATCTTTAAGAGCCCCAGTATTATTATAATATCCAAAAGTCTTTGCGAATATATTCGTGAGAAATACTCTAGAAACTGAGGGACTATCTCATTAAATTTCTTTGAACCTATTATCAATCTATAGATATAAAAGATAATATTGGATATAAAACTATGCGCAAGAGCTAATAGAAGCAAATTTATTACTACTGAGATAAGGTTTTTTAATACTGGTTTTTTGAATTCCTTTATGCTTAAAAACAATCCAAAAACCCAATCAAAAATTAAAGCCCATACAATGTAGTTTATATAAAATAGAATTATAAAAGTGATGTTCAGTACAATTTGACCATTCTCATTTGTTGTAGCTGATTGTATAGTGACAATTGTAGCAAACAAAAGAGCAATCAAATAAATATGTAATCTCCTTATTGGAGCTTTCTTCCTTCTAAAGAATTGCATCCTTGCAATTTAGGTATTAATTTTTTTTGAGTTCTGCTTCATTATTGTCATGCGCATCGAAAATTGCATTCTACATCTTTTTTGGGGATTTATACCATTAGAAAAAGCAAAAAAGCCAAGGTATTCACTCCTTGGCCTGTTTGCTAATTCAAATAATCACACTGTAAGACAAAGTCTAAGTGGGACTTTTTGCTAATGTATTTCCTAAGGTATTATAGATTAAAAAATATGTTGCGAATGAACAATTGATGTTGCGACAGGATTTAATTTTGGACACAACAGCTGATTTTACTTTTTCCCATCCAAGATAATCCTGCCTTCAAAACAGCTCGCAACAATAATTTCCAACGGCATCATAAATTACTTCTTCAAGGCTGCAAGCAGATACATTTGACCCAACTAACTTTAAAAAATGTTTTATGAAACAAAATTTAAAACTTCTGTATGTGGGGGCATTTTTGATGATGTTCACCAATTTTACCTACTCACAAGAAAGAGTAATTTCAGGTGCTGTTTCAGATGAGTCTGGTGAACCACTGCCTGGAGCAAACGTTGTTGTTAAAGGTACCACCAACGGTACCCAAACAGATTTTGATGGGAACTATACTATTAACGCTGACACTGGGGATATACTAGTTTTCAGTTATATCGGTTTTACCGAGCAAGAAATATCAGTTGGGAGTTCAAATACTATCAATGCTTCCTTGAATTTTGGTAATGCGCTGGATGAAGTTGTTGTAACGGCCCAAGGTATCGAGGCTACACCACGCTCTTTAAGTTATTCCGTTCAAAGTGTTGGTTCGGATGACGTGACCAAGTCCCAAGAAACCAACTTGGTTTCGGCCTTAAGCGCAAAAGCTGCCGGGGTTCAGGTTACTACTTCTTCCGGTTCTGTGGGGGCATCCGCAAATATTCGGATAAGAGGTAATACATCTATTACGAGATCAAATTCTCCACTATTTGTAGTTGATGGAGTGCCCATAGATAACTCTTCCTTTTCTGAAGATCCAACACAGTCATTCAACAATTCCAGCTTGGGAGGGTCAGATTTCTCAAATAGGGCAGTAGACCTAAACTCGAGTGATATTGAATCTATAAATATCTTGAAAGGGGTAGCAGCTCAAACTTTATATGGTTTACGTGCAGCTAACGGGGTAATACTTGTTACCACCAAAAAAGGTAGTGCAGGAAAAACCAGATATACTTTTTCCACTTCCACCTCTTTGTCAGAATTCAATAAGGTACCTAGATTACAAAGAGAATACGCCCAGGGTCGTCATAATCCAGATGGTAGCGGGTTACAATGGAGAGGGCCTGAAACTTTTGAAGGCGATTCATGGGGTCCACGGGTAGCAGATCTGGAATATGACGGAGACGCAACATACCCCTTTGATCCTAGAGGTCGATTGGTTCCTGCAGGCACAGGCAATGGACAGCAAGCTAGAACCTTTGATCATTATGATTTCTTTAAAGTAGGACAGCGTACAGACATCAATTTTGGTGTAAGTGGAGGGAACGAAAAAGTAAATTATCGATTCAACGTTGGGAGATTGCACCAAAAAGGTATAGCACCTAATGAATTGTTTGATAGGCAAACGTATAGGTTGGACGTCAAAGCCCAACTTAACGATAAACTAGCCTTGGATGCTTCCGGTCAATATACCAATTCTGGAGGTAATAGAGTACAAAGAGGTTCAAATATTTCTGGTATCATGTTAGGCCTATTAAGAACAACTCCCACTTTTGACAATGGAAATGGTTTGACAGGACAAGCTGGAGCGGATAATGAATCTTCTTATTTTTATGACATTCCAGGAGCGGAGCTTCCAGGACATCGAAGTTATAGGAATGGGATTTACAACAATCCCTATTTCACGGTTGCTAGAAACACCAATCTGGATGACGTTAACCGATTTATAGGTAAAGTAGGTTTGTCATATGACTTCAGGGATTGGTTGTCCATAAAATCAACCGTTTCCATTGACAGATATACGGATACTAGAAAAATAGGTTTCGATATTATCGATGCCAGTTTTGGTAACGGCAGGGTTATCAACGACGTAATTGCCAATCAAGATATTAACTGGAATGTTCTAGCTAATATTAATTATGATTTTAATGAAAAACTTAGTTTAACCGGGGCAATAGGTTATGATGGGTTTTACACAAAAAGTAATCGACAAACTGTTATAGGAGATGGATTAACAATTCCTGGGTTTTTTAATTTAAGCAACGTTAGTACGACGCAAGCCCAAGAATTATCGCAAACTCCCAAGAAGTTGATCGGTGCCTTCGCAACAGGCACAGTGGGCTATAACAATATGTTGTTTTTTACACCTTCCTTTAGAAATGACTGGTCCTCAACCTTACCAGTAGGGAACAATACCTTCCAATCTTTTTCTTTTGGGGGAAGCTTTGTCTTTTCTGAATTGCTAAAAGAAGATTCAGTCGTTAATTATGGAAAACTAAGAGCTTCTTGGGGTAAGCAGGGTAACGATGCACCTGTATTCTCAACCATTACAAACTTTGCAAGTACTTTTGTGAGTGGTGACGGGTTTATTCAAAGTGTTACCTTCCCAGCTTACGATAGTACTTCATTTGAGAGATCATCCCAGGCAGGAAATCCATTTATAGAACCGGAAGAAACTACTGAATTTGAAATTGGCCTAGAACTAGGCTTGTTTCAGAATCGTGTAAAATTGGATTTTACATACTATGATAAAGAAACAGATGGTCAAATCATACCAGTAAATACTGCTTCGTCTTCTGGTTTTCTTACGAGAATTGCGAATGCTGGACTAGTAACAAATGAAGGTTTCGAAGTCGCTTTAGGTATAGTCCCGATTCAATCTGCAAATTTTACGTGGAATCTTGATGTGAACTGGACAACTTATGAAAATACCGTTGAGGAATTAGTTGAAGGAGTACAATCCATTACTTTAAATGGATTTGCGGGCACTAGTTCCAGGGCGGTAGTGGGAGAACCCTATGGAGCATTATTTGGCACTCGCTTTTTGCGCAATGATAATGGCGATGTCCTAATTGATGATAATGGTTATCCGTTAGCTGATCCTACGCAAGGAGTAGTAGGAGACCCCATACCTGATTGGACTGCCGGCATCAACAATTCTTTTAGATATAAAAACATCACTTTAACAGCTTTGCTGGATATAAGAGAGGGAGGCGATGTTTGGTGTGGTACCTGTGGCATATTGAACTACTTCGGAGTGTCAGAGTTGACATTGAACAGGGACCAAACTACTGTTTTTCCAGGTGTAGTTCAATCCACTGGCCAGGTTAACAATCAAGTTGTAGCGATATCAGATCCAACTATTAGTGAAAACAATAATTTTTATCGACGATATGGCTTCGGTGGACTTTCGGAAAGTGCCGTATTTGACTCATCCTGGATACGTTTAAGAGAGGTCTCGTTGACCTATAATTTTCCAGATAAAATATTGAATAAGACGTTTCTGGAAGGGTTGTCAATTTCTGTTCATGGTAGGAACTTATGGCTAGAGACTGATTATCCAGGATTGGATCCGGAAACCAACCTAACCGGAGATACTAATGGGTTTGGTTTGGAATACTTTAACCAACCTAATACAAAAAGCTACGGTCTTGATGTAAAACTTAACTTTTAGAAGAATATGAAAACAATTAAAAAAATATCATCAATAGTTTTATTTTTCTCAGTCTTTTTCTCTTGTGAAATAACTGATATAAACGTTGACCCGGATAATCCTTCTGCAGAAAGTATAAATGCTGGGGCGATCTATCCCGGTATGATTGCTCAAACACATAGAAATTTGGTCGCTCTTGGTGGTAGGTCCGCTGGAATCATAATTCAACATTTTGAAGGATTGGATGCGCAACAGATTGCCATTGGCCAGTATAATATTCCTGAGGGTGGCGTAGCCGGTTTATGGGATACTGGTCTATACGGTGCAGGATCTATGCGGGACTGTTTTGTAATAATTGACAATAGTTCTGGCGAAATTAGTGCTTTGGCTAAATTATACATGGCTGCAAACTTAGGCGTAGCAACTAGTTCTTGGGGAGATGTTCCATTTTCAGAAGCTTTTATTGGAGACCAAGGAAATTTAATCCCTGTATACGATCAACAATCCAATTTATATGATGCTATCCAACGATTGTTGGATGAATCAATAAACGAGGGAGTTAGTGCCGGTGTAGGTGCCTTTGCGGGTGCTGGTTCAGCAGATAACGTAAACTGGGAAGGGGTAGCTCACGCTTTAAAAGCTAGATACTATATGCATCTTACATCAGTTAACGGGGTATCAGCCGCTCAAAACGCCTTGCAGGAAGCGCAACAAGCTTTTACAAGTACTGCCGAACAACCAGATTTTATATACAGTTCGCCTGCTCAAAATGCAAATCCATTGGCCTTATTTGATAATGATAGACCAAGTACTATGGGATTTTCACCGACATTAAGTGCTATGATGGTGGGCGATCCTAGATTACCCCTATATACAACGGACGGTGAATCATTTGCTGGTTTGGCAGGACTCTTTTGGGGACAATTTTCGTCGCCCACGCCATTGATTTCTTATTGGGAAGTGAAATTTATAGAGGCTGAAGCCATTGTTAGAACTGGAGGTGCTGATGCTGATGCTTTACAAGCATTGCGAGATGCTGTTGAAGCCAATATGCTATATATTGGGGTGTCGCAAACCGATGCGGATTCATACACCAGTAGTTTAGCTATTTCAGGCACTGAATCTGAAAAAATAGAAACCATAATAGAAGAAAAGTATAAATCTCTATACGGTAATGCCCCATTTGAATCTTGGGTAGATTACAGGCGTACAGGGTATCCTGATTTAGTGCCAAATCCCGACGCTGTACCGAGCGTAAACCCAACCGGGGTTATTCCAAGAAGGTATTTATATCCACTTACTGAAAGACAGACAAACACAGCTAACTATGAGGCCGCAATATCATCACAGGGGGGGCATTTATTAGATGATGATTTGTGGGCTTTTCCAAGCAATTGATTTTACATTAGTAAATAGTTGATTTGAGTTAGAACAACCACCTGATTAATATCAATTGGGTGGTTTTGTTATAGTATTATTAGCATAATGAATAACCTTCCAAGGAATGCAAGATTTGGTAAAGCAGCTCATGAAGGCCATTGGTGATAAAGAGGTCTGGAAAAATGCAAAAGGATGTTATATGCTGGCAATAGCTCACCAAAGAAATCTAGAATTGCCTATGGTCAGGAGTTTTTGGATAGACTTCGAAGAACCTAGGATTAAGATTCAAACTAGAAGCAACCAGAAGAATAGCACCAAAGTTTTAAATAGAACGAATGGATGGACTATTGAGAAAGGTGTTTCTTCATTTTGGGATGAAAAAACAGTCAATGATTATCATTTGTTTTGGCAAGGTATCCCAACTCGAATTTTTCATTTGTTATCTAGGAAAGAACGAAATCTATCTTATGAAATGGAGTCTAACAAAATCCATTTTTCTTTCAAAGGCAATTCAATATTTTGGATTGCTTTAGATCACGGTGGCAATCCCAGTGCACATGGAAATTCTAATCCTAAAAGTAAAACGTATTTTCTTGGTGAAATGACAAGTTACCGCAAAATAAATTTATGGAAAGAGGCTGTGGAGCAAGGAGGCAAACAGCGCATTGAACTGATTGATTATCAACTCTTAAATGACATGTCCCATATCTCGTACGACCCTCTCTCTCCAATCATTTGAAACAACCTTAGTATGCACAAATATTTCTTTCTCTTTTTCAGTGTTGTTATCTTAAACGTTCATGGTCAAGAATCTAAAGATATTCATCAAATATTATTATATAAATGGTCGAAAAACGTCCCCAAGAACGGTAAGTTCGAATTTTTAAAGATATTTGACTCATTGCCATTAAAAATCGAAGGCATAAATAATATATCAATAAACAGTTTTAAAAAGTCTACTGGAAACTTTGATGTTATTATTGATATGGAATTTAGTTCAATGGAAACTTTACAGCAATACCTATGGACAATATAAAGCATTATCAGAATCAATTTATCTTATTTCAAGATGAGCTAAAATCATTTATATATCGCATTGTTACACATAAACAGGAAACAGAAGACATAGCTCAAGAGACTTATATAAAAACCTTCGCCAACATAAAATCGTATGAGCAAAAGGCCTCTTTTAAAACATGGGTTTTTACCATCGCAATCAATTTGGCCAAAGACAGCTTAAGAGCTCGTCAGCGTTGGGGAGAAGATTGGATGGAATTGGTTAAAGATGCTCATATCCAGGATAAAAAACTACTAAAAAAGAAATTTGAAGTATCCAGAACCTCTGAGCATGGTAAATTCATAATAAGAGAGCATATCAACTACTGTTTTAGCTGTGTTACCAAGACATTACCGCTAACCAATCAGGTTTGCCTTTTATTAAAAGAAGTATACAATTTTAAAATTGATGAGATAATGTTTATTACGAATTTAACCAAGGGTAAAGTCAAACATGCCATTGCTAATTCTCGAAAAGACATGATAAGAATATTCAAAAAACGTTGCGCCTTGATCAACAAGCAGGGCATATGTCATCAATGTACAGGTTTGAATAAGCGTTTTAATCCTGATCAAGATTTATATATTGAGTCAAATAAAATAAAAATGATAAAGGAAGCTCGAAATAAAAATTATGAAGAGCTTCTGGCCCTGCGATTGGAACTTACCCGCAATATTGATCCTTTAAAAGGAGAGGGCATTGATCTTCACAACTACTTAATCGAAAACTCCCCTCGATGGGCAAAACATCAGCTTGCAAAGAACGCTTAAATCACTGATTTTTAATTATTTATAATTTTTTTCGTCCGTTTTTGGATTATAAATCGTCTAAGTATTGTACGCATTTATAAATAAAAACTAAAGAAATGAAAAATGTAATTAATTGGTTTAATTTACCATCAATAGATTTTGATAGAGCGATCGAATTTTATAGTACAGTACTAGAAATTCAAATGTTTAGAATGCCAAGTCCGGATGGATTTGAAAATGCCTTTTTTTCTAACCCTCAGGATGGTGGTGTAAGCGGAGCCATAGGATCTAATCCACAACAAAAGCCAAGTACCGAGGGAACCACCATTTATTTTGATGTAAATGGACGAATTGACGAAGTCTTAGGTCTTGTACCCGGTTCAGGGGGTCAAATTATTATGCCCAAAACTAATATTGGAGAATTTGGAAACATAGCGCTAATAATGGATACTGAAGGAAACATTGTTGGGTTGCACTCGGCAGTTTAATTTGTTCCATTACGAAACTCAAACCACTTTTTCCTAATTAAAATCTAATTAAATGAAAATCGTTCTTATTCTAGTTTTAAGTTTAGCCGTAATTGGAGGTATTTATTTGGCGTTTGCAATTTTTTCTAATAAAAAACCACCACTGTCTGCAGCAAATATTCACGGTGTTATAGGTCTTCTAGTCTTAATATTGGTCTTTTACAATGCTATCACAATGGGAATATTGGAACTATGGATTGCTTTTGCCATGCTTTTAATGGCCGCTTTTGGAGGTTTATATTTGGTCAATAACCACAAAAAGGGTCAGCTTGGACCCAAATCAGCAATCTTAATTCATGGCATTTTTGCAATTTCGGCAATCGTTTTGATATTAATTTCAATTTGTTGAATATGAAGTATTTTGACGAAGATTTTTTGGCTTTTTTCAAAGAATTGGAAAAAAACAATTCCAAATCTTGGTTTGATTTAAACCGGAAGCGATATGAAAAATCCGTAAAAATTCCCTTTAAGAAGTTTGTATCCGACCTAGTTTATGATCTTCAAGTGTTGTATCCAGACAAAAACCTCCAAGAGAACCATTCTATTATGCGAATTAATAGAGATACAAGGTTTAGCCAGGATAAGACTCCATATAAAATTCAGATGTCGTCAATTATTTTGCCAAATGGGAAAAAAGACAAATCTAAACCTGGGTTTTACATACAAGCAAATCATAAGGATGTGCGCGTATACTCGGGGTGTCATGGTTTGGACAAGACACAATTGCAATCCATTAGGGAGCAAATAAATGTCCATTTGACCGAATTTAATGATTTGATCTCGAGCAAGGATTTTGTTGATTTGTATGGCCAGATTTTAGGGGAAAAGCATCAACGTATTCCAAAAGAATATACCGAAGTTGCCCAAAAACAACCGCTGATAAAGAACAAGGAGTTTTATTGGTATTTTAAGATAAGCCCAGAAGAATTACTCAAAGATGATTTAATAGCATTATTGATTTCAAAGTATAAAAAAGCACTTCCATTAAATAGGTTTTTCGAAAATGCTTTGAATTAATCGTTAAAAGAGCCCGTCAAGGGCTTTTTTTATTCTATCGTATGTACCGCAGCGGCAAATATTGCTATTCATAATTGAAAGTACTTCATCTTTTTTTAAGTTATCATGTTTGTCATAGATTGAAACAGCTGTGATGATTTGTCCAGTTTGGCAATAACCACACTGTGGTACATTTTCCTTAATCCACGCTTTCTGTACGGGATGTAATTCTTCAGCTGTACCCAAACCTTCTATTGTAGTTATCTTGGCATCAATAACAGATGCTATTGGCAATACACATGAAGGTACGGCATTTCCATCAACCAAAACTTTGCAGGCACCGCACGCTGCAATTCCGCAGCTGTATTTTGAACCCTTAAGATTCAAATGGTCTCGTAGCACCCATAACAAAGGAGTTTCCGAAGACGCATCTATTTGATACTTTTCATTATTGATCGTTAGTGTTATCATCTTAAATTTGTATTGGTAGTGTTCTTATCTTTTTGTTGGTCAATGTAAATACAGCATTGGCTATTGCCGGAGGGACTGAAGGAAAAGGGGGCTCGCCTGCCCCGCTTGGGTTCTCGTTGGAATCTATGATATGGAGTTGTAATTCAGGCATATCTTGAATCCTTGTTATATCATGTGCATCAAAATTTAACTCTTGAGGTTGGCCATCTTGAATGGTAATATTGGATTTCAAGGTGACTGCAATAGCGTCTGAAATTGAGCCTTCCATTTGTGCTCGTACTCCTAGAGGGTTTACCACTTTCCCGCAATCCAAAACAGATGTAATTTTAGTTAAGCGCACTTTATTGTTTTTCATAATTACTTCTGCAACATGAGCAGCATAAGATTTTTTAAAGTAAGTGCAAGCTATACCAAGTGCACTGTTTTTTCCATTTTGGTCGTTCCATCCTGATAATTCTGCTGCTTTGACTAATACATTTCTTAATCTATCAAGATTGCATTCAACGGTACCTCGTGACCCTCTTAATGGCAGTTTTATTGTTTTTGAATTCTCATTGCCTAATAGTTCTAAATAATATCTAAAAGGATCAAGTCCTAAGCCCAATGCGACCTCTGTAATAACATTGTTCACAACAAACACGTTGTAAGAATGTGAAACCGAGCGCCACGACCCGATACGGATGTTTGTTTTTAAAGGAGTATAACCAATAGCAATATTCTCAATATTAAAAGGAATATCTGCTGCTCCTTGGACTTCATATCTTGGACCGCCAGCTATAGGTTTCGTCATAATATGATGAAACCAGCTATGTATTTGGTTATTTTTTATACCTATTCTGAAATTATGATATGAAAGACTTCTAAAATAGTCTTGAAGAGTATTTTCTTCCCTGGTCCAAAGAGTCTTGACCGGATGACCAACTTCTTTGGAAATTATCAAAGCCTCAAGAGCATAATCAACGGCCAATCTTCTACCAAAACCACCCCCCCCTAAGGTTGTCTCTACAATCACATTTTCCAAAGGGAGTTTAAATATTTTTGATATTAAATCTTGAATAAGGTTGGGTCGCTGATTGGATCCAATTAACACACATTTGTCATCATGATATGAAGCTAAAAAATTCATGGGTTCCATACAAAAATGCCCCCAGAAAGGTATCTTATAGTCAAATTCTAGTACCCTATCCGAGATTATTTTACTTATATCTGGTTTTCTCAAGACGAACTCAGGAGGTTGAGATTTTAGCTTTTGATATTGATTTTGGAAAGCCTCCTCATCTTCATTTTCGATTTCGCTCAGGTCCCACTCAATTTCAAGTAGTTTTTTCGCCTTTAAAGCGGTATAAGAATCTTTAGCAATCACTGCAACCCCAGGAAGAACTTCGGCATACGGAATCGGTTTAAAGTGCTTAACTTCTATGACTTGTGAAACACCAGGAATGGCCAAGGCCCTTTCCGGTTTAAATGACTTGACCTTGGCTTCTCTTACTGGATGACGTACAATTGAAACATATTTCATGCCCTCCAATGAGGCATCAAAACCATATATCGCTTTTCCGGTAACCATATCTCTTAGATCCGGGCTCTTTTGTTTGGTTCCTATCAGATTGAAGTCCTGTGGTTTTTTCAGACCAACACTTTCGGGAATAGGCAGCTTCGAAGCTTCATCAGCCAATTCGCCGTACGATAATTTTCTTTCACTCTCAGTGTCTAGGACATAGCCATTTTTGCAATGTAAATTCTTGGAAGTTACGTTCCAAATATTAGCGGCCGCAAGCTTTAACATATCCTTTGCTGTCGCTCCTGCTTCCCTTAATGGCAAATAAAATTTATCTATTGTTTCTGAACCTGCTGCTGACATATCCCCATAAATTGTCGAGGCAATAGCTTGCTTCACACTAACATTAGCAAAGGGAATTTCCAATTCTTCGCATACAATCATTGCGAGTGCTGTCCTTGGTCCTTGGCCTATCTCAGGCACTGGAATATATATAGTAGCTTTATTGGTGTTAGTAAGTTCGAGAAAGGGGTTAAAGGAGTAATTTTTTATTTCAATCTTTTCATGCTTTTCAGTGTTTCCTTGAATACAAGAGTAGTTTACCCCTAAAATTAAGCCCGAACCCGCTGTAAAGCTTAGATTCATAAAATCTCTTCTATTGATCATCTTTAGAAATATCTTGTTGGTTATCTTATAGTTTAAAATCGGCTTTCGATAATTGAGGGTTCAGCTCAATTCTCGTGATGCTGTATTCCATTAATAAATCATTGTTGGCAAATAAGCTTATTTTAAAAGGAAATTTGACATCTTGAACTTGCCGATGGTTGTCAAAGACTGTTTTAAAAAGTGTGCCATTCCATTTTTTTTCTTCAGAGTATTCTTCAACAATCTCTACTAAATAGCTTGATTTATTAATGTAGTACCACTGTGTGTCTTTGGAATTTTTATACAGACTTATTTTATAATAATCCTTATGATTTATTATTGTATCTCGTTCTAGCCTTGTGGTATATCTTTTTTCTTTATACAGTATCAATTCATCAAAGAATTCTGCTTCTTCCCGCATTTCGGTTTCCATTCCCTTGGGCATTTCTTCTGGTATTTCATTATTGGTTATGTAACCACTGATGCCGTCATAACTCAAAACACGTAATCTTTCGGGATACTTGAATGTCATTTTAAAGCAATTGGGTTTGAGCATATATTGATGACTTGAAAATTGATTTTCACCAGCTTTTCCGTCAAGCTCCATGTGATATGACTTTAAGGCTTGCCAAGCTTTTTTGCCCCCAATTTTTTGGGCATATTTTTCAATTATAGTTTGTGCACTTTGCTGTGCCCATATTCCTTGAACTGCAATTAGTACAAGTATTAGTAGATACAACTTTTTCATAGTCAATCACTTCCTTTTATAGAATGCGTTAAAGGTTGTTTCCCAAGTTAAACCTCCATCCTTGGATATTTGAATAGTTTGTAGAACTTCTGTATCTGATTGTTTGAGAAGTAATGTTCTATCCAAATAGTTTTCTTGTTTAACTACATATGAACCCTGAAATATTAATAGAGAATCCTTTTTATGATAAATGAGTGACTTTTCCTTTTGCCCCCATGGTTTATTGGATTGCCCAGTGACCCAAATCTGCTTCCACGTTTTGGTTTTATTATCAATGTAAAAAAGACTTAACCCTGGTTGACCAAATTTACTTTTCCAATTTTCTAGCACAGCACACCCGTCAACAATTTTTTCGATGCTGTTGGTTCCTACCAGTTCATCGTTTTCATAGACATTCCAATCACCTACCCAATAATCCATCAAGGCATAAGATTGACTAGAACATCCTGGGCTATGTTGAGCGATTATAAGGTTGGCGGCAAAGAAAAAAACAATTATACAGAGGTTTTTCATTCCATGATTTTATTTCAATCCCAGCCTTTTAAAGGCTAAAATTAAAGGAGACAAATAGCTATAGATATATTCATCCTTTTATAAGAGATTAGTTGCATCTATGCGACGGTAATAATTTGCCTCCTTTATAAATTGTTTTAGTAGATAAGAGTGTCCTTGACCAAAGATTACTAGAATTCGCTCCTCCTCGGGATTTTCAAAGTTTGTAATCCTCGTTAGATTATGGAAAATCCCTAGATTACGCTTATACCAACTCGAGACCATGTCCACGCCCCCATAATTTTCATCTTTCCCAATGAGTCTTAGAAATTGCATATACATTAGATGGTTTTCGTAGATGGCGTCCTCGGAATTCATAAATTTTAAGAACTCACATATACTACCGTTGAATAATTTCTCGTCGGTCAGTTGATTTAATGCGTTTTGTATGTTTTGGGTTGATTCTCCAATGATTTTTGCCACATCACTGTTCCTTTGAAGAAATTCTCTCATAGCTTCATTATCCATATTTAGTTTGTGGTCAATTGAATAAATCGAAGAATGACCTAATTTACGTGCTAGTCGAAATCCGATTTGCTCAGCTTCACTGCGCGAAAGACTATCATTTATACCATGGGAAACGTATTTTCTATATTTCTCATTAAACAAATCTTTTTTACTATAACTTCTTTCAATTGCAATTTTGGTTGGTTTGAATTGTGCCAATTTCTCAACCACTTGCTGTATTTCTTTCTGTCTTTTTAAGGATTTCACATCATCACTTTTGATGTTGGCCGCATCCAAACCAGGATTAGCCATGTGATAGGTTCCCAAAACCATCACTTCAACTGGTTTTTGTTCGAAAAATTCACTGGGTAGCTTTTGGGCAGATAAACTGAACACCGAAAGAAAGATTAGAAGGACTGGAATCAAGCTTTTCATTTTTCTAGTTTATTGTTTTTATCCATTCAATGGTTTTCGCCGAAATATCAGCATGATAATTTTGTCTCGCGTATTGTACGTAATTGTTATATTGAGAGAGTTTGGCACCTTCTCTTTTTGATGCTACCTTGGCAAAGTAGTGGTCGCCTTCAGGGACCTCCAAATAAGTTCCTTTTCCCTCATTATTTTCATTCACGGTGGCCACGATATCTTGTGCGCCTTCTTCACTTAATGCAACATAGTCTGATGTGCCGTAAATAGCCAAAACATGGGATTTTACCTTTGACCAAGCAAGGGCATTGTTTACAGAATTTAAAGTGCTGAAGAAACTATAGTGTCTTCCAAAGAAATACTCATCTTGCCCCTGATTGTAGTTGAATACAGTTTGTGATTGGTTCAGTAGCTCTTTATTTTTTGGGTCATTTCTTATTTGATTAGGAGACTTGCCCTCAATTAACCATTGATAGAGTAACGGGATAGAATTTCTAACCATTTCATCCATTTGGACTTTGGATTCTACTCCAAAATGTACCGGTTGTTCCCGGAAATTATCCAGAAAATATTCAAACCATGTTTTATAAATTGGTGCATATACAATAATTCCCTTGGGTTGAAATTCTTTAGCCAGTAATGGAGCGGTTACACTTCCCATGGAGTGACCAAACAGGTAAACATTGGAACTGTCCACATCTTTTCGACCTAATAGGTCTTCGTATGCTAATTTGGTTATATCCAGTTCTTCATTGAAATCTAGGTCTCTGCAGTGTTTTATTCCCTCGCTATCCCCTAAACCGGGCCTTTCGACCCTATAGACTATGTAACCTGCCTTGACAAAATCGTCTATTAATAGTTTTGTCGGTTCGGTTGAAGCCAACCAAAAGTCTTGGGATGAACAGTAGATACCTTGTAGAAAGAATATTGCCGGAGCATTCCCAACCCCTGTGGGTTTATGTATTATAGTTCTTAGCAAACCAAATTCCGTGGGCACACTGCCATAAATCACTTCCCCAAAGGGGGAGTTTTCTTTTGGCTTAGCCAAGGCTTTTGCCTTTGATATTAGTTTTTTATCAGCTCTTGTATAATGTATTTCAAAATTATCTCCTGCTCTCGCATCCCGACTAATTGAAAAGACTTGAACTCGATGAGTGATTTTAGTTTGATTAATCTGGGTTATTACATCACCTGGTAGCAACTTAAGGCTGGAAGCGGTAGTATTTGGCAATACCCTATTTATTAAAACTCCTTCTTTCTGTTGGAGTTTATTGGCTTTAATAATAGAATCGTTTAAATTAACAACACCGATTCCGAAGGCAGCCTTCCTGGGCAATTCTTGTGACCAAGAAGAGAAAGCTAATATTAGAAGAAATGTCAAGAGTTTTAACCTCATTCTTAATTTTTTTATTGAGTTATGATGTTTTTAGAAAACTTAAGACCTCCCTGAAATAGACTTCAGGATTATCTATCCAGCCATAGTGCACACAATTCTCCAATAAAACCAGTTTGGAATTGGGAATAGTCATGTGCGTGTGCCGGGCATGTTTTGGGTTAACAATGTCATTATCCCCGTGTATAATGAGCACCGGACTTTTTATCGACTTCATTGCGTTTACCACATTATAATTACTGCGCATGTCTTGCCACATCAAACGGTTGATTTCAGGATAAAACTTGGAGTTAAACGCCAGTCCTCTATAAACTTTTTCTTTGTTCTCCTTGTTAAAAACATAACCGGAAGAAAGCGCTTTATAACGCAACTTCGAACTTATGTCAGGGTTGTTCTCAGACATAGATTTATCCAACAATTCATGGTCTTGACTGCTTAAACTATTGTTCAGTCTTTCATCAACATCTTGCATAAACTCCATATTCATCCCAGCAGAGTGCGATAGCACAATTTTATCCACATTTTCAGGGTATTTTGCGGTATATGCCATCGCATAGATTCCTCCAAATGATTGACCCATTAGGGAAATCTGATCAAAGTTCAAATATTCTCTTAAGGCTTCAAGGTCATCCACCATAAGGTTTAAGGATATGTTTGACGGATTAGGGGTAAGCAGTTCTGAATACCCAGTACCACGTTGGTCAAATAACACTACCTGTTTTTGAGCTTCTTTGGCAATTTTTCCAGCTAGAGATTGAAAATTATGACTGGAAAATCCTGGTCCGCCATTGAGTAGAAATACGGGTTCGCCATTCCCGAATATTTTATAAGCCAACTTAAATCCATCTCTGTTTAAATACCTGTAGTTTGCCCTGTTGTTTTTGATGTAATCGATTATTAGCTTTTTGTTTTGGCTTTCATTATTCTTGAGGTCTTGGTATAACCCATTATGATTCCTGTTTTTCACATGGTGAAATTCCATGGTTCTATAATCAGCTTTTTTTGCCTCATTTTCATACAGTAATGTGTAGTCGTAAGTTTCCCTTTCGGAAATCACAAGCTGCGGGACCCACTGGTTGTCCATGTATTTGGTAGGTGAAGCATTGTTAATGCCTTCCATTGAATTTCCGAATACTCCTTTAACATGGCTATCGGCCATTCCTTTACCATTATATCTTAAATGAGAATTGTAATAGGCAACCAAATCGTAAGCGCCAGCTATAGGAATTGCAGCCCTTATTTCTCTTATTGATCTTCCTTCGTTTGTTAAATACCTTGGGTCCATGGCAAGCAATGCCGAAAGATGAGCGCCAGCAGAAAATCCACTGACAAAGATGGAATGTTTATCATATCCATAAGATGCTGCATTATCATATACCCATGAAAAAGCCTTGGCCACATCTTTAATGTGTTCGGGATGTTGAACACCGCTATTCCATTTAGGGTTTTTCCATGTAGCTGGACTATGCCTATAGCTAATGGCGGCAACGGCAATTCCTTCTTTGGCAAAACTTCGGGCCAGATCGGTTTCAAATTTTCGTCCACCAAAAGCCCATGCGCCACCATGAATCCACAAAACAATGGGCGGATTATCAACTGTTCTTGGAATAAAAAGATTTAGTTTGTGCTTTATTGAATCTGCCTCCTTTCCGGTATAATAGGGGATATCATAGAATTCTTTTATCTCATTCTTGATGATTTGATTTATAACCAATTCCTCTCGGTTTTGGATGCCAGCGGTACATCCATAAACGGTACCAAACTGAACTATGAAAAGAAGAAGAACTACACGATTGAACATAAGCAAAGAATTGAACAGGGTTAGGTCTATCATATATTCCTATTTTGCAGTTCTGGATAACAACATATCTTCACCTCTGAAATTGCAGATATAGATATCAGTTAACCCGTCATTATTAAAATCAGCGTACTGAAAGTCAAACGGGTATGTATTTAACTTCGGGAAATAATATTTTGTCTTGTCATGAAATTTTAGTTTTTTATCATTTATGAGCACGATGTTGTCAAGTTCATTAAAACGGTTTCCAGAGATAATATCTGGATAACCGTCAAGATTAATATCTATAAAGGAAGCACCCACTGTTCTGATGGAACTTTGTGGTAACGCGGCATGGGTGATATCTTCAAACTTCCCGGTACCATCGTTCAGTAATAACCGATTTTGAGGATTACCCATACCACCAAAATCTACATTTGCAAAGAAAAGGTCCAGGTCTCCATCATTATCAATATCGGCAAGTTCAACTTCCCTGGTTTGATCATCTATATTTGGGAGTCGCAAAGCTGTTTCGTCCGTGAAAATTCCGATGCCATTGTTCAATAGAATCCTGTTGCTGGTTTCATTGGCTTCAATAATATCAAGATCATTGTCCCCATCGATGTCCTTCAATTCAATATCTTGGGTTGTTTGATTTCCACCTGGTAGTCTTAAGTCGGTTTCATCCAAGAATCCACCCTTTCGGTTGTTTATAAGCAGGAAATTTTGACCTCTGTTCCCAATAATCAGATCGGCAAACCCATCATTATTAAAATCCGTTGTTTCTACAACATTGGATATTCCGGTGACATGTATACGTTTGTAAGTATTTGTAAATGTTGCATTTCCATCGTTTAAATAATATTCATTAGTTTGATCGTCTTCACTAACGAAAACAATATCTAGATCACCATCATTGTCAAAATCAGCAATGGCGATATCCTCAGAATCATGAACTGTCTTTGGAAATCTTATATCACTTTGATCTTGTAAAACTCCGGACCCGTCATTAATAAGTATGATATTCTTTTTAAATTCCATGGCTAATATCATATCAATATCTCCATCATTATCTATATCTATTGATTCACCATCCATGGAATTTCCATTTAGGTTGGTGCTTTTTAAATATGCTGTAGACGAGTTTCTAAATATGGAATTACTGCTGTTATAATCTGGTGGGGTGTTTTGACAATTTGTGGAATACAAACTTCCAAACAGCATGAAGAACTTAATGGTTGGGGGTAACTTTTGTAAAATCACAATAGAGTCGTTTAAAACTTAATTCCAGTAAAAAGTAGTTCAAGTTTTGCTATTGTTACGGTAATTGTTGTGGAGTACATAATATGTTGCGAAATGCAATAGTGCTTCCCCGAGAGTTTGTTTATTAACTTTGTGACTTCATATGTAAGAAAAAAAAATACTATTTGTTGCGAGGATCCTATCCGATAACATCAGTTGAAGAATTGATATCCTAAGTCTTAATTAAACCCAAACAGAGATGACAATAGGTCAAGTTGGCATGCCTTGAGAAGAAATTATTTCAGAGATGAGGGAGTTGGGGACGAAACTATTACATGGGCATACGTTATTAAAGAAGTTCCAAAGTTATTTTGATTTAAGTTGTATTACTGCACAAAATACCACCAAAAACAAGTTTATTGGCTAACATCTTTGATTTGCCACACTTCCTTAAATCACATACAGAAACTACCGACCCCAGTCATATAAGATTACCCTTTACGGAGCACAAATCAAAATTTTGAAACTATGGAATTAGAGTTAATTAATACCTTTATTTTCTTAATATTCTAAAATCGAAGCTGAGTTTAACAGAAAAAATGAGTTTTTTAAATTGTTAATAAATAAGGACCACAACATTATCTGGCTGGTCTTAAAGTATCATCTTAATAGTTGAACATTATTTGAACAACTATCTTGCATTTAAAGGTTCTGAGATCGATATATCTGAAGCAAGATTGACCTTTGCCCATAAAGCTAAATTGTTACCACAAAAAGATGTAAGGGCGGCATTTGTATAATCTGGAATAATCGAATTAAATAAAATCAGGAATGAGTTCAGCCATAATTTGGATGCTGAGCTTTCAATAACGGAACTGAAGAAAATGCTACAAGTTCTTAGCATTTCTAGAGAAGGTGTTGAATATGACGACCCAATAAAAGTTATAAATGATTTTTCAACCGTGGCTTCCACCTTCCAAATTGTGAATCCAGAAGAAATTGATTTGTTATGGGAAGAAATTTTCGAAGCGATACAGAATCATGAGGGTTAATGTGATATTTTAAAAAGTTCAAATAAACCTGGGATTAATTAAAGCAAGCCTTGTACATATATGGTATCATAAAACGTTCCTTTGATGAAACAAGGAAAATATATAAGATTGGAAAAAGGACCCAGCTCTAAGAACTGAGCCCATTCAAACATTAATCCCAATAGACGATTTACTTTAATATATCAAACTGTTCGAGATGACCACAGTCGCTATCTGCTTTTTGCATCTCAAAAGAATTTCCACTTTAATCTTCACTTGTGGCTGATCAACCAATCTCTGAGCGGTTCCCAAACCATTTGGGCAGCATCATCCGCCATGAAAATATCCGCATGACCATAATCTATTGCCCGTAGTTCCTCAGGTTGTTTACTGACTATATGAATGCTTACATCCTTGCTATTTGTTCGAGTGGTACTGTAAACACCTTGTTCACCAAAACCTCCTGCAGCACCAATATAAAGTATGGGTATTCTAAGTTCGCCAAGTTGATTTTCAATGGTAGCCACATTTTCTTCACAGAATTTACCAAAACCTTCTACAGCATTGTACGTTGGTTGATGTGGTGCTAAAGAAACCAATAATTTAAACCATCGTTCAGTATCGGTGTATAGAAGACCTGTAGGAGTTTGTCCATCAAATTCGCCTCCTAAAAAGTGCCAGCTGGGTGCTTGTGGCGAAGGGCCGGGCAAAGCGGCGGCGGCTATGGCAAATTGATAATTTGTAAAACCCGGTGCAAAGGGGGAATCACCCATTGGATCCGACAGGGCAGCCCCGCCAACCGCTGCAAACGCAACACCATTGCTGGTTTGGTAAACCCCATTTGAATAGTTCACTTCTGCCGCACGACCGTTGTTACAAATATTTTCACGGTACTCATCGTCTTCAGGAGCAAATAACATAGCCCAATCTGTCGGAATAATCCCTTTGATATCCCTTAGAATTGGATGTTGTTGGGTTTCCTTGAAAGCAGCTGAATAGGCAAGGTTTCCACCGTAGCTAAAACCCAGTAAATTCATCCGTCCGAAACCTTGTCTGGTCAACCCTCTTACCAATCGTGCGATGGCCATCGATTTCATAACATGCCTTGTGTCTTTCGTTGTTCCCCAGTCTTGAAATGAAGATAAATCCGTGGTTTCCAAAGGCACTAAGGTCCAACCTAGATCTATGCCCCAAACATCAATATTTTGCGAGGCCAAAAAATAGGGCGAGGAGTTTTGCTCATTTGGGCTATCTACTCCCGGGCGAAGAAAAATGTCATCAAAGTCTTGCGATGATCCGTGTACCATAAAAATATTGCCAGAAGTTCTCACAGGACGATACCTTCTTGTTTCCTTCACCACGCGATGTATCCGAACTATATCGTAAGGCCCACTGCCCAAACGAACCAAAATTTGATAATGGGCAATGTCGTCTGAAAGCATGGATCTTTTGATTTCGAGAATACGGCAACTTCTCCTATATTGACCTTTGCCTTTAGATTCTGTACCGGATGATTTTAGCTTTGCTTTGTTATCGGATAAATCTTTGATAGTAATTTGTCCTTCGTCAAGTCCTGATACGGCCAGTAGCTCCCCTTCTGTGCTTTGAGGATCCTGAGATCCGCCAGAGCCGTTCTCTTCAAAAAAAATCAAATCTCCCTCGGATACTTGTTGAAGTGCATCGTTTAATTCATTTTTATCCGCTACCAAAACAATGGATTCATAGGACAGATCTTCAATAAAATTAACCCACTCTCTCTCATCAGATGCTGAATCAATGGAGATGTATTCTTGCCCATTGTTATCGTCACATCCTATAGTCGCCAATAAGATTGTACTTAGAAAAGATTTGGCCATAAAATTCCAGGAAAACATGTTCAAAGTTTTCATAATTATTAGATTTTTTGGTCGTTACGACCTGATTAAACATTAAGAATGATTGGCCAATCAAATAGCGAACGCTTACCCTAAAGGTCTAAAAAAGCGTGTGAGGGCAGTTTTGACTATGTAGTGATTCGTTTAAACTTTTAATTCAATTATGTTGAATTCTTTAAACTATGTTGCAGAAATAGTGATTGGGGGTAAATTTAATTGATCGAGAAATTCTTGAAACCGAGGGTCTTTTCTAAAGGAGTCGATGCCTGGAAAAACCCTGAGCCAGGGTACATAAACATCTGATGGCTTGTGAATCAACCATTTAAAAGCCTCGTTATTTTCATCTAGTAAGGCGTAAATCGCAGTGAGTCCAAAAGCGTTTCTGGAGGATACTTGACCTTTCTTAAGCTTAGCGGCAATTTCAAGGGCTTTGTCCCTGTCTCCTATTCTGGCATAGGCCGTACCCAAAGCCCATAAGGAGGCAGGGTTGATTTCAACAGATCTTTGAAATGCTTCTATACCTCTCTCGTGCCACCCTTTCGAAATATAGATATCACCGAGGGTTTTCCAAGCTGGGGCAAACTCCTTATCGATTTCCAATGCTTCTTCCACTTCCTTGATTGCTTCATCGTTCTTGCCCATCCAGTAATAGAGCATTCCCAAATCTGAACTGATCAATGGGGCCAAGGGGTCCAATTGCTTTGCCAATTGATGTTCATGAATAGCTTCTTCCCACTTCCCCAAAAGAATCAAATACCAAGCATAGTGGTAACGGTTGTAAGGTAGATTAGGGTTCAATTGCTCGGCCATTGCAAATGAGCGCTCTGCGGCTTTCCAATCCCGTTCGTAGTATAATTGAATCATGGCCAAGGCGGAATGCGCCTTAGCGGATTTAGGATTCAACACCAAGGCTTTTAAAGCAGCGGCCTTACCTCTGTGCCAAGGTGAATTCATAGGGTCTGGGCCATGCCCCAGAAGCGCATAACCCTCGGCCAAACCGGCATAGGCAATGGGGTCGGCCGGGTCAATTTCTACTGCTTGGTGCAAATATTCAATCCCCTTGCTAAAATCTTCAGCGTTGGATTTGGAAATGTAGTACATTCCCCTGAGATAGGCTTTGTAGGTCTCTGGATTGGTATTTTGCTGAGAAATGAGACGTTCTTTGTCATTCTTTGTCAAACTAATTTTGATGGAGTTCGCTATGTCTTCAATAACCGTACTTTGCAAGGAAAGGATTTCATTTGTGCTTCGATGATAGTCCTCTGCCCATAAATGTTTCTCCTCCGGATAAACATCTATCAACTGTAATTGCAGTCTGAGACTATCACCCTGAATAACGACCGAACCCTCAATAATGGCATCCACGTCAAGCTCATTCGCAATGTCTTTCATTAATCCGCCTCGATTTTGGTATTGCAAGGTGGATAATCTTGATATTACCCTTAGCCCTTTAATGGTTCCCAGTTCACCGATCAACGCATCATGAATCCCGGCCGTAAGATACTCTTGGGAGGTATTATCGGATAAATGATCCAGTGGAAGAATCGCGATTGATTTTGGTTTATTGGGTAACGTATTTGCAGGTTTAGCCCAATACAGGCTTAGGATTATAGTAAGGAAGATAGCTGCCAGTACAATAATCATTAATAATGGTCTTGAAAGTAAACTCTTTTTCTCTTCTGGCAATATCGGGGCTTTCGCTAAAACATCTTCTTCGGAATAATCATGGTGTTTTGCCTTGCCAGGGGAGTATCCATAGTGTTTATGAAAACAAGTATTAAAGTAGGATGTGCTGCTAAAGCCTACCTTGTATGCAATCTCCGAAACTGAGGCTTCATCGTTCCTGAGCATTTTCATTGCTTCATTGAGTCTTATTTCGCGAATAAATTGGCTTATGGACTGTCCTTTTATTCTTTTTAGCTTCCGGTGCAACTGTGAGCGGCTGATGCCATAGGAATAGGCAAGGGTTTGGACGCTGAAACCTTCATCGTCCAAATTCTCTAGGACAATTGCTCCAAGTTTTTTGAGTAAAACTTGATCCTGACCAAGATTTTCACCTTCAAGCTTTTCCATTAGAATCACAGATTAATCAGGGGACTACCTTCTTAAAGGTACTAAAATTAAGCAACTAAGACTGATTTAATGCCCTCTATTGTTGGAGTGAAAAACTAATGTTAGGGCCGTTCAGCATACTTTTTTTAAATTTTGGTTTAAGCACAAATTGAATTAATAGGAATTTTGGAAAGTACCTTAAAACCGCTTTTTAAAAAACAGATTTCCAAGTTCACATAAGTGTTCTGTCGAGTGTCCCATACTTAGTCTTTTAGTATTCCCGGTAATTCCCTTCTATGGCATCAATGGTTTTATTTTTTGTACCGTTTTTCAATACTGTTTTTACAGATTAGCTCAGATACAGAAAAGTTTAAATAAAGGGGGGATTAATTACCTCACAACAGTAAGCCAGTTGTTCCGAGAAACGTTGATTTTATGGGACTAAAATTTTATTTGTGTACGACACTAAAAAAAGCACAATATACTTTTATCCTAGCTCAAAGCCATATGGATGTTGTAACAGGAAATTATGTATAATTATTTTAAAATAAATAATTTAACACGAACAACAATCAGTATCTGATACAGCTTCGTTAAATGAACAATCTACACCTTCATTTATGGCGTTTTTTAACTGACGAAAGGCTTGCTGAATTTTGGACAATGGCGAAGCTACATTCATACGCATGAATTGTGTGTGCGAACCTTCAAAACAATCACCAGGGGTCAAAGCCAATTTGGCCTGATTCACAACCAAATGTTTTAAAGCTGTATCAGATAAATTCAATTTACTGAAATCTAACCAAACTTGGTAGGTGCCTTCTGGTTTGTATAGCTTTACTTCTGGTAATTCATTTGTAACAAAATCTTGAATCCAATGCATTGTTTTTTCAAGATATATCAGAAAATCATCTAACCACTCCTCGCCTTTTGTATAAGCTGCTATTGTAGCATTAGCAGAATGTATGCTTCCATGGTCCAAATATAAAGAACCAATAGTGTTTTTAATTTGCTTGTATGTGTTTTGATTTGGAATATATAAATAGCCATTTGAAATGCTTTGCATACCAAATGTTTTGGCTGGGGAACCTATAATAGCAATATGATTCTCACTATTATTCAATGAAGCTATACTATTAAAGCTAGCCCCAGAATACACGATATCTGAATGAATTTCATCTCAAAATAAAAGTATACATTTCTAAGTTTGGTCCGATCACCCTCCTCATGATAGTTAGAACAATTGAATGGGGCACTAACTTTTTTTATTAGCAGAGGTTACTGCATCAGCAAAGAAGAAATCTATTATTCCTAGGTATCATAAAAAGAACGTTATTCAAGACCTTATATACGTAAATAATCCGACCTTTTTCTGAACTTTTAAGTTTCTGAACCTCCACTGAATATTAGTCAAAAAAAACGGTCGATTTTCTATTATTGGCATCCATAGATCGTATTTTGGTTAGGGTATATTTTATCGTACTTTGATTCTAGTTTTTGTACCATTAATTTTGATTTAATTTGACATTATTCACGTTTTGAAAGCTCAGCGTATACCTCATCTTAATTTTATGAAAATTGTTGGTGGATTTTTTGTTGTTTCCTTACTTTTTCTACAGGGGTTATTTGCCCAAGAACTTGATACTGTTTTAGCGAATCAATTCTACCAAAAAGCCCGCAAGTTTGGTGATGCTGGTGACTATAAACAATCCATAATATATTATCAAAAAGCTCTCACCAATTATGAAAAAGTACCTTATTGGTTCGGTTATGTGAAATCATTGAACGGATTAGGGGCATGCCATACTCTCATTTCAGAGCATAAAGAAGCCCAGGAATATCTGCAATTGGCACTGTCCACTGGACTTGAAAGATTGGGCGAAATTCCTGAAATAGCAGATACCTATCAAAACCTCGGGTTTGATTGGAGTCGACAAGGGGATTATGAAAAGCAGTTTGAAAATTATAAAAGAGCATTGAAAATCAGGTTGAATACATTGGGGAAGATCCACCCAAAGGTAGCGCAGACCTACAGTAGTTTATCTGTTAGCTACAAGTATCGAGGTGATTATGAAAATGCCTTGACAACTGCAAAAAAAGGATTGGATACCCGTCTCAAATCAGTAGATTCAAATGATTTTAGTCTTTCCCAAGATTATACCAATATTGGGGCCATTTACTTAAGTAAAGGGGAATTCAAAAATGCCCAAGAATATTTTCAACGGGCATTGGATGTGATGGAGAATGCAATCGGGGAACAGAATCAATTTAAGGCCATAGGATACTCCAATTTGGGGAAATCATATGATGCACAAGGAAATTATGTCAAAGCGATTGGTGCCTATGAAAATGCTTTGGAGGTTTTGATTCAATTACTTGGTGAAAAGCATGTGTATGCTGGTATTTTTTATAATAATCTTGGAGCAGCATGGTTAAATATTGGAAACGCAACAAAAGCCATAAGTTATCACAAAAAGGCATTGAATATATTCAATGCAACACTATCGGAGCATCATCCTTATGTGGCCACAACCTATATTAATTTGGGCAAATGTTTTGTGGCCATTGAAAAAGAAATAAAGGCCTTGGATTATTTTCACAAAGGTTTGTCCATTCAGGGCAAGGTACTTGGCCTAAACCATCCAGATTATGCGAACACCTGTTACATCTTTGGCTCGTACTTCACAAAACTTGGTCAATGGGAAAATGCCCTGTCGTATTTTCAAAAGGGTCTAACCTCTTTGTCCAATAATTTTGATGAAACCGACATATATGCAAACCCCTCTCCAAAGGAAGTTGCATCAAAGAATATTCTTTTGGATTTGTTGGCAGCAAAAGCAACGGTTTTGTTGTCTCGCTATCAAATGGGTGCAAACCAAAACATTTTGGATCTTGAAGGTAGCTTTACTACCTACAAAACTGCTTTGGAGTTGATTGATCAGCTCAAATTTGAGATTACGTCAACCATTTCCAAGCAAGAATTCATAGAAAAATCAATCCCAGTCTATGAAAAATCAATTGAAGTTTCCTATGAACTATTTAAGCTGCACAACAATAAGGAATATTTAAAACAGGCGTTCGAATTTTCCGAAAAAAGCAAGGCATTTCTTCTATTGCAAGAACTCAAATATTCCAAGATCAAGAAATATGCAGGGATTCCCGATAGTGTTGTTGAGCAAGAAAAAAGCTTGAATATAAAATTAGCATTTTACAATAGCGAACTGCACTCAGCGATTCAAAAAAAAGACTCGGCAAAAACAAAAACATATAGAGAAAAGTTATTACGGACCAGAACGGCGTATGAGTCAATCAGAGAAGAAATTGAAAAGCGCTATAGCCGGTATCATCAGCTAAAATATGAAGTAGATGAATTTTCTGTTGAAGAGGTACAGGAAAAACTGTTGGATGAGCATAGTATGCTTTTGGAGTTCTTTGTAGGAGAAGATCAGTTGTATCTTTTTAGTATTACAAAAGATGATTTTAACACCTTGATCATAAAAAAAACAGTGTCTTATAAAAAATGGATACAGGATTTCAAGGAAGGTTTGACAAACTATCAACAGGTAATTGATGCTAGCCCAAAAACCAAGCGGGCATTTGTTAATGCTGCCCATGGATTGTATGGGATATTGCTAAGTGAACCATTGGGCGCATCAAAACAGTCCTTAAAGAAAATTATAGTGGTTCCAGATGGGGAGTTGAGTTATCTAAATTTTGAAGCCTTACTAATAAGACCTCCAGAAAATCCAGAGCGTTTTAAGTACAAAGGCTTGTCTTATCTCATAAAAGATTATTCTGTGAGTTATGCGTACTCATCAACATTCCTAAGAAATTCAACGGAAGCACCTAAATCCAATGCAAGCGTACGGAGAGAATCAACTTTTGGGGGATATGCCCCAAAATATGCATCATCTGCGGCAACATCTCCTGTGGACAGCGGAGTGGAAAAAACTGCTACCAATGTGGCGATGGATATAATGGCTTTACCAGGAGCGGAAAAAGAGGTTCGCAGCATTGCAGAAAAATTGGATGGCAAAGCTTGGTTTGGCTCTTCAGCTACAGAAAAAGTATTCAAAGAAACAGCGGGTTCCCATCAAATACTACATCTTGCCATGCATGGACTTTTAGATGATACAGAGCCTATGTTCTCAAGACTGCTGTTCGCACAAAAAGAAGAAAGTACCGAGGATGGTTATTTGAACGTTTCCGAAATCTATAATTTGGAACTCAATGCCGATTTGGCCGTGTTGAGTGCATGCGATAGTGGTTACGGAAAAATAAATAAGGGAGAAGGCATGATGAGCCTTTCGCGTGCATTCGCCTATGCTGGCTGCCCAAGTTTGGTGGCTAGTCTATGGAAAGTCCCAGATGAAACCACGGTTGCACCTATGATTGATTTCTATGACTATCTTATGGTAGGCTTTCCCATTGATGAAGCCTTGCGAAAATCCAAATTGAATTATCTTCAAAATATTGAAAACCCGCTGTACGAGCATCCCTATTTTTGGGCAGGTTTTATTGCTCATGGAAATACCCAGCCATTAAATATTGAATCCCAGGGACTAAAGGGGTACAAATATGCATTAGCAGCCCTTTTGATCGGAATAATTATACTGTTTTTATTCAGAAATAGAAAACGGTCGACTAAATCATCAGTTTAGTTCACTTAATAACTTTTGAGCCTCCTTGTACTTATACCCCTTAATACTTTCAAGAGTCTGTATGCATAACGTTTCTTGGCTGTTCTGCAAATAAGCTAGACTTAAGTACCACAGCCCTTGCTCCTTAAATGGATTTTCGCCGTTCGCTACTTTTTGCAAGTGTGATATTGCCTTACCAGGGTTGGGGCTTTCTAAATACAGATAACAAAGACCTGTATAAAAATGAGCCATTGAAAGTGTTTCTTTTCGGTCGATTATTGCTTTTAAGGAAGTTATGGTTTCATCATATTCCTTGCTCTCATATTGAAAGGCTACTCGATTCCAAAGGATTATATTTTGGTCAACATCTCCTCGTAAGACAGGTGGTTTATGATAAGGGGAGGAAAGATATTCGTTTAATAATGCAGTTGAGGATTTTGAGCTATTGATAATAAACAGGACAGGAATTATGAGAAGAAGTACAATTGCAGCGACACGGGAAATATTTTGCCATAAAGGGAGTATCTTTTTTGGTTCGGTGTGTGGTTCCTGTAAAACATCATCCAAAGCTTCCAATATCCCTTTTTTAGTTTCGAACAGATAGTTTTCAAGATTTTTCCTATCCTTTCCATAAGTTTCATAATACCATTTAATACTGTCTATGGTTCCTGAACACTCAGTACATTTTTTAATGTGCTCCTCGATTTTCTCTTGGGATTTGGAATCCAAAATACCATCAACATGGTCGATCAGTACTTCAAAACCTATATGTCCTTCATTGGTTAAAAAATCATTCATAAGAACCGCATTAACTATTTTGTAAGGTTTTTTATTTCCAGCATCAATTTTTTACGAATCATGGATTTTTTGTTGTCCACAGTTTTTCTTTGTATCGAAAGCCGCTTGCATATTTCTTCACTATTATATCCTTCACAATGAAGTTTCCATAATTCATATTCTCCATCTGTCAGACAAGAGCGGTACATTTTGGTTATATCCTCCTCCCTCAGCTTATAGAAAACTTCAGGTTTCACTGCTATTCCATTAATTGAAGAGGTAGTTTTTTCGACACTTTTTATTTTGCTGTTCTTCGTGCACATGTCTATCCATGCATTTGAGGCTACCTTATACAGATATGCCTTGAAGTTTTTAATGCCCTTTTTGTGCTTTGCCATCTTAAGCCAGGTTTCCTGTGCTATCTCCTTGGCTATTTCCCTGTTCTTGGTTTTTCCAAGCAAGAACATGAGCAATACATCATTGTACCTATTTATCAGTTCCTTGAGAGCGGCCCTATCACCTTGTAAATAATTGCCCCATAAAACATCGGAATCATTTCGAATAGGTCTACCCATTGAGGTTGTGGTGTCGGTTTAATGACTGCAAAATAGATAAAAATTTCCCGATGCCCTTTTTCGCCCGCTAAACAATTTTATATGAACGTCGGGAAAAAACAGCCCTTTTCAGAGTCTATTAATTAGGTACGGTAAGCATTGAATGAATAATAAAATAAGGGGAATACATTTTATGTTAAACTTCCGCCGAGACTTGCGTACAATTCAAAAGATAATCTTATGAAGTATGTTGTTTTTGTGATATTGATTTTCACTATGGTATTTGAGGGAATTGCACAAACCCACGATGGAACCCGTTATGCCAAAGCCAAAGTATACCTGCAAGACCACAAAGTTATTAGCGCGAAGGATTTCACTATTTCGGGTATGGAAGCGTCTTTTTTTGATTCAAACAGTGGGAAACAGAAAAGTATGATGGTGGATGAGATAGATTTTATCAAAATCCCTAAAGGGAATCATGTTTTGGTAGGGGCATCTTTTGGCGCGGCAACAGGAGCTTTGAGCTCTCTTCTTATAGATCTGGATACTGATGCATTGGGGCGGCCACAAGAAAAGGATGCCGGTTTTTATTTGGCAATGACAGGAGGAGGTGCAGTTTTGGGCGCATTGGTAGGACTTCTTGTCCCTAAGTGGAAACCCATATACCTGAATAAAAAATCTGTTGGGTTCTACTTGCCCTTACAATTTGATGTCTCATCTGAAATGGGAGTTGCAACGATTAAAATCTCAATGAAAATATGAAACCACATTTCCATTTTATCATTCTATTGGCCTTATGCGTTTGTGCAACATCTTTTGGACAAAAATGTAAATACTCAGAAAAAAGGGTGCGCAAGGCAAACAAACATTTTGAAGACAAGAAAATTGTAAAGGCCACTAAGCTAAAGCCTTTATTCTCGAAATTCAGCCAAGCTGCATCCGCCAACTTCGTGAAGTCAGATGATGATTATTATCTGTCATTGGTTTTGGTTCGTGAGTTAGGTCGAAGAATAGATATTTTAAAAGATAATCCATTAATAATTCGGTTCCAAGATGACAGTATCATCACACTATATCCAGACAGAACATTACTAGGTAAGTTTACGTTGCCAGTGACAACAGAAATAAACAGACCTTATTATGAGGTGAGCGCTGAGCAGATGCAACTACTTGCCTCCCAACCCGTGGTCTATATAAAGGTTTATTTTTCCTCGGATAAAGTATCCGAAGAGAAAATGGGAAGCGATGATACCGGCATCTTCTTTGACTATGAAATACTGAATAAAAATCTTCAGGCCAGCTTAATGGAACCGGCAGAATGTATTGTTCAAGAATGATTTAAACCTTATCAACCAAAATATTTATGAAACCTCTTTTTCAATATTTTTCAATAGTATTTTTGATATTTTCTCTTTCCTGCTCGTCAGGTGAAGAAGGTGGTAATTGCAGCATTAGTTGTGGAGGTTTTGGCACTAGTCAACCCTTTGTGCAGACCAACCACCCATTTGTTTCGGAGTCTAGGTGCGTAGAAATTGCGAAAGAAAAACAGGGCAGTGCCTGCAAAGCCTCTTATTGCCCACCAACTGGAAATTCAGATGATTGTTATCAAGTGTATCCTTAAACCCACATTTATTTAAACTTTTTTCGGAGCGCAACCCCATTAAACCAACAATTCAAATTATCCAAGTTGAGCAATACAAATCTGGCATTAATTGCTTATGAAGTGTTCTAAATTTTTTACAAGATATTGACGAATCCAAGGCCTTTCTTTTTCCGCCTTTAATTCTGCTTGGTCGCTTTCTTCTATTTGTTTCTGGGTTATATTGGAATTTCGAGACCAGTTTTCATCTTCATAAGCCCTAATAACTTCTCCAAGTTTTTTCCAGATTGGTTCTAATTTTCCATTTTCCTTGACCATTAGTCTTAATAGTCTGTGGGCAATAGAGGCTCTTTCAAGATGAAGTTCATTCCGGATTCCTCCAGGAAGAAGAGCCTTGTTCAAATCAAATTCAGTTCCCATAATCAGTAAGTTCAATTTCATTAAACTATTTCCAAAAGTATAACTAAGTATTCGATAATTCTCCCATCATAGGACACAGGTTATCATTTTAAGTTGGGAACAATACCTTTAAAGACGTTCGGGTTATGGAGTTATCTTAAAATAATTACTAATTAATTGACTATCAATTCGTTATAAACAAAGTGAATAACCTCGCCGGGCTCATAACCCGAAGGTCACAGGTTCGAGTCCTGTTCCCGCTACTAGAAAAGAAAAAGCTTCCGATTTCTCGGAAGCTTTTTTAATTTCTACCTAAAACTAATTTTATATACAGTATGCCTGTGAAAATCTTTACTATATAAACATTGATTGACATGTATCAATCAATAGTAGCATACTATCTTAGGTATTCTGTTGGTGATTTTTGTATCAAAGTAGCCTCGATTTATTCAATTGTCAAAGCTTCCACAATCACATGCATAATTTTACTCCCCGTCAAGCCAATTTCTTTGTTGTATTTCAGTTTTTCAGAATTTTTCCCGTATTCATAGTTAAATCCGTGTTACGCATCGTTTATTTGAATTTTCAATTTGTTTGTATAAATGTATAGTACATCAAAATAATCCTAAAATGAAAAGTATCCCGGAATGGGTCATAGGGAACTTCGGATTCACTAAAAACACTAAATCAAGGTTCGGTGTCAATGATTTGATTCAAATCTATAATCGAAAGACTTTTATCAGAAATACTATACAGCTTATTACCAATTAATCTTGAATTCTTGTTTACAGTAATTTCTGCAACTTTCTGACCTTTCCCGTCAATAACCATAGTACTATTGTCTCTGGTGAGAAAGCTGTAATCTTTCCATTTGAGATAGTATAAATAAACTTGGTTAGTATCAATTTCATCTTCAGGTTTTAACTCAGAATCAAGGACAAGTATTTTATTCTTGTTTGTTAGCACATAGTGTTTTGCTATATCTACTTTCGGTAAACTTATATATTTGGAGTTGTTTTCTATAAAGACATGTTCGCCAATGAAGTTATTCAGTCCTCCAAAGCCCACTTCACTGAAAGGAGAGCTTTCGATGATTTGCCCATTTTCCATGTTAAATTTTGATACCCGATTTGGAAACAGCAATAAAAGGTTATTTCCATCTAGGTCAATTCCATTTATGTTATCGTTTTTTTCCTCCCCAACTTCTATAAGATATTTTTGCTGCCCGGTTTCACTGTCGAAAGAAGCTATAAAAGGCATGCCGACATCAAGTTTTCGATATCCCATGTAGGCAAACCCTTTGTTGACCATGAGCAGTTCTTCTTCCTTTTTGAAAATTTGTGACTTACTAGTTTTATCATCTGGCAACTTTATTTGCCACCTAATGCTTCCTTTCTCACCCAACTTTACAAAGTATTCGTTAGAGGCGAAATAGATATTCAAACTATCCTCTATAACGTTTGAACGCACATCTCTAACCAGATCGTGACCAGTTGATGCGGCATATGTTCCCGTTAAAAGACCCGCAACAATTCCGAGTCCAGTACCTACAGCCGAAGAAGTATAGTCTTTCTTCCCTGTTTTGGTATGATAATCCCAACCTGTACCATCACTGATGTTCAATTTATGGACACCACCCGCAACTATCATTAGGTTAGATTCATCAATTCGGTATATATCATCCCATCCATATTCACGGGTAATGAATCTTTCCCAAAGAATATTTCCATTTCTCAAATCGATTCCTTCGAGTATTTCTGGGTCCTTGTTGGATGAGGCCAATCGATAACCCAGTGCTATCTTTTTGGTTCGATCAACAAAAAGAATGGAATTCTTTATCTCCCAGAGTTCCTCACCCGTATCATTATCAATACAGAAAGTTTTCCCTGCTTTGGTTCTAAGAGTAATACCCTCAAATTGTTCAATATTTTCCAATTGATAATTAACTTTTTCTGACCATAAGACTTTTTGATTTTCAGCATCGTACCTCAATGTGTAACCTTTGTTGTCAAGCCACTTTCCATTCTTGCTCAATCCTCTTAGCTGAAGGTCAATGTGGTTTGATAAAGTATCAATTTGAAATTCGCTGACCCTTTCGGCAAAAAGATATTCAGTGGCCAAAATTGCAGTTTCGGATATTATATTGGTTCCTATTTCCTTTTTATCGTTTGCAAGGACAGTTATTTTCTTTTTTTGGGATCTGACCGTAACGCACATTACCAATAAGGTTATAAGGATAATTCGATTGTATTTCATTGACAACACTTTTAAAATGGAAAAATTATTTAATAGTCAGAATTGCAGTGATAACAAAAACAATATGTCTCATAAAATTTAACTAATGGAATCCTTTAATTGAACTTTACTAATTCTTGTCAATTACAGCAATTTTATATTTCGCCCAAACATTATCATCTGACCCATCAAAAATTCGTTTTTGACACCAGCCAATTGGGAACAAGGTCATCTCATTCCAATAAAAAGGGAATGAGTTTTCTCCAAAATCTTTGTGATTCCTTTCAAACCAGGTATTGCCATGATTCCTTTCGATTGTCTCCATAATGTAAAACCCAAATTGAATTGCAACTCCATTTAATCCTTCGGGATCTTGTGTCCTTTTATATTCTGAGTGGATTTCAGATAAAATTTTTTCAACGTTTTTGATAGAGTTATCCGTGAAATCGAGATTGAATTCAAATATTTCTCCAATTTCGAGTACATATTTAACCATATCTGCTTTTAATTCGCCAAGTTCCAGATTAGTTTTTTGTCCATTCATAGTAATGGAAAATAGCACTAATAGAAGTAATATTTTGATTTTCGGTTTCAATTATTATTTGTTTGGTTAAAATTCCTTACTTCAATCGGAGCTATCCTTTATTTGAACTTTATTATTGTTCAACCCTTCGAATAGGTGATATATTGGGGTTGTTCAAAATATTTTTGCGGCAACCAATTACCTCCATTTCAACATCATACTCACATATAACTTTATTACCATCCTTCAAGATTACAGAATAGAATGCCGAAACATTGTTTTCTTTATGGCAGATAATGTCTTCATCATTTAGAACATTATTCCACCAGTCATGACCATGTACCTTTTTACAAAGTTCCTTGAGCAAGAAGTCATAAAGCACATCAGCATAAGTGTTCGCGTAAGTCTTGTTACTACGTTTTCCAGTAGGTTTACCCTTTTTGCGATAATAAACTCTAAAAATGTAATTTGAGTCTTCAAAAAGTCCACCTTGTATCATTTTATTGCTTTTGAGGGACTATATTATAAATTGATTCTTAATTAAAAAAATACTGTACCCTAGCATATACCATATTTTATATTACCAATCGCTTTTTTGAACTTTGTCATTTGAGTTTCAAAATACTTCCGGGTTGTACAAAAGTTAAGGTATCATTTTTAAGAATACCATTGTAGAATAAAGTATCCCTTCTTATTTCAATGGTTTCCAAGTGCATTCCTCCAGATGCATTGATAAGCTGTTCTATTTCATCAAGTTCATTCAATCTAGGGTCATATGTTAATATCCAATTACAATCATCAATGTATTTTACATTAGCATAAATACTATCTCCTGGTTTAGACCATTCAACATGTTTTGTACTTTTTCTTATGTATTTGGAAGATTCCGAATAAATTGAATCTGCTAAAACCAAGAATAGAACACAATAGCAAGAGAAAATTCACTATCGATGCATTATCCCATAAAATGGCTGTTTTTTGAGACTGAATCAGATATATATGCATGAGAGGTTCAGAATAGACCAATCGGATTTACATAGCCACAAAAAGTTTTTTACCAAACGTTTGGTTACTACATAATTTATTTATAGATTTGTCAAATAATTTTAAAAGGAATCTCTTGAGACCAAAGAAAATAGAGGATAAAAAATTAATATTAAACCTGATGTCGGTATTGCGAAAAAAGGGTTATGAGGGCTCCAGTCTAAATCAATTGGCACAAGCGGCCAATTTGAACAAGGCCAGTTTGTATCACAGGTTTCCAGGCGGCAAGAAAGAAATTACGGACGCCGTACTGGACTTTGCGGAGGAATGGGTCAAAGAACATATATATAATCTCCTTTCCGACAGCTCAATTCCTCCCAAGGACAGGCTTCGCGAAGCTCTTAAAATTATTAGCGAAGATCTCTATGATCATGGCCATGAGATGTGCCTTCTTAGAGCATTGTCCATGGATGCGGGACAGGGCCTATTCGGAAATAAGATAAAGGGGAGTATGACGACTTGGATAGATGCATTTACATTATTGGGGCTTGATTTTGATTATAGCAAAGAAGAGGCAGCTGAAAAGGCGGTAGAGGTATTGGTGCACATTCAAGGTGGACTGGTCGTCTCTGAAAGTCTTGGTTCGGTAGCGCCCTTTAAGGCCGTGTTGGAAGCCATTGAAAAATTGTATTTGAAAGATTAAAAAAATTTGAAAAAATTAGTTACCAAACGTTTGGTAACTTAAATGATATGCGCAAAAAATTCCCGCCTAGGGGGCAATGTCAAATTAAAAATGACTTTATGGGGAAAAGAACATCAAATTGAAAAAAATATCGCCATTAGTAGAGTGGCCACAGATAGTCCAGAACAACATCACCAAGAGCATAAAGGTTTTCACAAGTGATGGTGTAACAACAATTCATTCAAAAAAAACAACAAATATCAAAAAAATATATAATGAAAACTTTAAAAACAATTTTAATGGCAACAGTAGTCATTTTGACTACTTCAACGGCTTGGAGCCAAGATAAAAAGGCCAATAACATAGACAACAGCAATATTGCCCTGCAAGGTTATAGCCCAGTATCCTATTTGGATTTAGGCCTTGCCCAAAAAGGGGTCAAAGAATTCAAATCTGAACACAAAAAGGTTGTCTATTATTTCACTTCAGCAGAACAAAAAGCGCGTTTTGACAAAAACCCCGAGAAATATTTACCAGAATACGGAGGATACTGTGCTTTTGGAATATATGCGGGAGCAAAATTCAGGGTGGACCCCAATAAGTTTATTGTAGAACACGGGAAGTACTTTCTGTTTTTATACAATCTGGAATTGGATGCACAACAGCTTTGGTTGAATGAAAAAGACCATAATAAATTAGTAACTACAGCAGACAACAACTGGAAGAACCTTAGCGTCACCTACAACTAATGAAACAGGACACCGCTGATTTTTCAACCAGCGGTGTTTCATAGTTTGATTACATTAAATGTGGATAGAAAAACAATCAAAGTATAAAAACTAAGTATCATGAAAAAGCAACGTATGAAATCATTGTTTACAGTTATTGTAACATTGGTCATTAGTGCAAACATATTTGCACAGATACCCGATCCGGGATTTGAAATTGATGGAACGACCGCAATTGTAATCACGGATCCCCAAAATGACTTCTTAAGCCCTGATGGAGTTACATGGGGCGTGGTAGGCGAAAGTGTTACCAAAAATAACACGGTAGAAAATTTGGAAACTCTTTTCAAGCTAGCGAAAGCCAATGGCATTCAGGTATTTATTTCGCCCCACTATTATTTTAAACATGACCATGGCTGGAAATTTGAAGGGGCTTTGGAAAAATTGATGCACAACATCAATATGTTCGACAGAGCCGCCCCATTGTCCCTTGAAGGATTTGAAGGATCGGGAGCAGATTGGCTTGAGCAATACAAAAAATACATCGAACAAGATTTTGTAACGGTCGTTGGACCACATAAGGTTTTTGGTCCGGAACAAAACGACCTGAGCCTTCAACTGAGAAAGCAAAAAATCGATAAGGTAATATTGGCAGGCATGTCGGGCAACTTATGTGTAGAATCACATTTAAGGGAATTGTTGGAAGATGGTTTTGAAATTGCCGTGGTGGGTGATGCAACAGCTTCTGCAATAATTCCTGGAGATGATGGCAATGCAGCTGCCCAGACCAACTTTAGATTTCTTGCAAGCCATGTGTATACAACTAAAGAGTTGCAAACAGCAATGAACAAATAACCGTTAAAAAAACAGAAATGAAAACAATAATAATTAAATCAATAATGGGTACTATGCTTCTTGCATTGATATCCTTTGCTCTATATTCTTTCATCACATTTGAAAGAGCGGAAGGTCTAAATGAGAATGTCCGTAAAGGCAATCAAACATCCTATAAATCTCTTAAGGTAAATAGTGTCGATATCTTTTATCGTGAAGCAGGAGATAAAAAGAACCCTACCATTCTATTATTACACGGATACCCTACCTCCTCCCATATGTTTCGTAATTTAATCTCTGACCTATCTGACGACTATCACATACTGGCACCAGATTATCCGGGATATGGTAGAAGCGAGCAACCAGCAATGGCCAATTTCCAATATACTTTTGACAATATGTCAAGGATTGTTGAAGATTTCTTGGAAGCCAAAAAGGTTACAAAATATAGCATCTATTTGATGGACTATGGAGCACCTATTGGGTTCAGAGTTGCAGCCAAACATCCTGAAAATGTGGAATCACTTATCATACAGAACGGTAATGCTTATGAGGAAGGCCTGCGCGACTTTTGGATACCAATAAAGAAATATTGGAATGATTACACCGTAGAAAATGGAGAAGCCCTTGAAGGCTTTCATTCTCCAGAAGGCCTTAAATGGCAGTATACCCATGGAGTACAGGATACCACTAAAATTAGCCCTGATAACTGGCATATAGACTTTCAGCATCTAACGCGTACTGAAAACAATGATATTCAGTTGGCCATGTTCTATGACTATCGTACAAACGTGCCCTTGTACCCAAAATGGCAGCAGTACTTTAGGGAGTATCAGCCACCAACCCTTATCGTATGGGGCAAGAATGATTACATCTTTCCCGCCGACGGAGCATATCCTTATAAAAGGGACTTGAACAATGTAGACTTCAATCTGCTGGATACGGGTCACTTTGCCCTTGAGGAAAAGGGAGATGAAATAGCGCAGCATATTCTTAGATTTCTCCGGAAGAATAATATTAAATAAGCATTCAAAATGGTCGAGGGGAGCATAACATTTCCTTAATGCAGCTCTCTTTGACCAATTTGCAGTGTCTAGAAGTAATTGACAGATATCTTATGCGCAACTGGCATAATGAAGTAAAGCAAGTGTTTGATAAATCATAAACTTTCAAATCATGCAAATTCAATATAAAATACTGGCATTGCTACTCGTTGGAATTTTTTTTCCGCATAGCAGTGTACAAACACAAAATTTCGAGGACAATTCAAAATACATGAAAAATCACTTGACCATATCATCCCAGTCATTTTCAATCTCTTCTGAAGAGACTTTTAACAATACATGGCCTTACAAACCGCACTTCAAGGAAATTGCTGGATTTAAAATGCACTACGTCGATGAAGGTCAAGGAGAGGTTATCTTGGCCCTTCACGGAGAATCCACTTGGGGATACCTATTCAGGCATCTTATTGCGTCGCTTTCTTCCGACCACAGAGTCATCGTTCCCGATCATATGGGCTTTGGAAAAAGTGAAACCCCACAAGATAGAAGCTATTTGCTACAGGATCATATTGAGAATTTAGAGCAATTTGTGCTAGATCTTGATTTAAAAGGTATTACACTGGTGATGCACGATTTTGGCGGTCCAGTAGGCATGGGTCTTGCCATTCGTCACCCAAACCGAATTAAGCGCATTATCAGCACTAATGGCCCTACACCCTTGGGACAACCGGGCCTTGTTGATGCCCTTATGAAAAACGGAGCTACCTCACCCTGGTTTAGCTGGATATTTAAAGCATATGAGAAAGGGATACTAGAACAAGTACTAGGTCAGCTTGACTACAACATTCTGAGTACCCTGAAGCTGAACGGATTTGAAAACAATGATTTGATTACAGAGACTTGGCTGCAGGCTTATCGAACCCCATTTAAGACTCCTGAGCATACCTTGGGGGCAATTGGTTGGGCAAAAGGTTTTGCCGAAGGTGCTCATCAATTTGAGCCCGTAGAAGCTGTTACGGCCAAAGAACTATCCAAAAAACCTGCTTTGGCTATCTGGGGAATGGCTGATAAGACGTTGCAGCCAGAGCATTTTCTTCCGTTGTTCAGTGAAGCCTTCCCAAATGGGAAAATTCATAGGTTAGAGGGGGTAGGTCATTATAGCCTTGAGGATGCTCCAGGGGAAATTGCACTTCTTATCAAAGCATTTCTTAAAAATTAGTGATTCATAAATTTTAATGGAGTGGAAAAAATGAAAGAAAGAGTCATACATACATCACCCAACAAATTGATAGGTGTTTACCGAATATTGCTTGGAATCATTTTTACGTTGGTGGGAAGTTTAAAACTAACTTCAAACAATTTCCAGCATGCCTGGTGTACCCAATTGACCGAAATTGAAATACCTAATTGTATTTTGTTTTTCTGGATGATACCAATATTGGAAATTCTCTTAGGAATTGCGCTGATTTTAGGCTATTTATCGAGGATTGCCGCCATTACCATTGTTCCAATTATGATGGTAGCCACAAAAGTATATCTGACAGTCGGAAATCCTGAGGCATTTATTGCCCAACCTGATGAAGCTATTTTGCCCCCTTTGATGATTATGCTGGCAGTATTGATACTTGTCTTTGGGGGCGGGAGTTGGAGCGTGGATTTGAAAATGTCCTATAAAAAATGGGGAAGTGGAGTTAATCTAGAATAAAAGCAGATGATACATCAAACTATTAATGAATTACCAATGCAGGATTTTAACAAGTACATGGAAATCTGTGAAACACTTGCTCGTAGTGCTGCTTCTAAAGGAAATAGTGCTGTTGGAAGTCTTATTATTTTAAAAAATGAAATAGTGGCGAAAGCGGAAGAAGCAGTTTCTACGAAGCAAGATGTGAGTTGTCATGCTGAAATGGAAGTAATAAGAAAAGCTGGGAAAATAATAGGGAAAGATATGTCCCAAGCTATTTTGATAAGCACCAAGGAACCTTGTGTGATGTGCAGCTATGCCATTCGATACCATAAGATAGGTTATGTGGTCTATAAAGAAAGAACTGAAAAATTGGGTGGATCTAATGGCTATTTTAATTTACTCACTTCTGATATGGTACCGCAAGAATGGGGTTCTCCCACAATCTGTTTTCAATTAAAACCTTAAAATAAAAGATTATGAACTACGCAAAATTAGCCTTTACAGATGCTATTAAAACAGTTCAAGAGAAAGAAGGTAGTCGTAATTCATATGAGCGAATGGAGCAAATGGTATTGCCGGAAGGTCTTTCTTTTCGTGAAATGAGTTTTATAAGGGAAAGGGACAGTTTCTATGTTGCTTCCTTTGGGGAAAATGGATTTCCCTATATACAGCATCGCGGTGGTCCAAAAGGATTTTTAAAATTCATTGACGTAAAAACTCTTGCTTTTATTGACTTCACAGGAAATAAGCAATATATAACAACCGGAAATATCCAGACCCATGAAAAAGTTTCTCTAATTCTTGTGGATTACCCAAATAGGGCACGACTTAAAATATATGCAGAGGCTGAAGTAGTTTCTTTAAATGAGCGACCAGACCTGCTGGAAAAATTAGAATTAGAAGATTACAAGTATAAGGCAGAACGGATGTTTGTATTCCATATTAAAGCCTTTGATTGGAACTGCCCCCAGCATATAACGCCTAGGTATACAATAGAGGATATTGCCAAAATGGCCAAAGATCGAGAAGATTATGTTGAAAATTTGGAACAGGAAATCAAGTCACTAAAAGAGCGATTAGAGAATTGTGGGGCCAATGGAAATAATCAAAATTGACGTAAAAACGAACCTTTCTTGAAACACTCTCCAATTTCCAAGTCAGTCTTAAATAATGGCAGAATTATGGAACTAATTAGGAAGCATACAGAATTCCTGATAAATGTTGTTTTTGCTGGACCCTTCCTTTCTTTTAACGACTGTTATCATTAATTCCATAATTGGTCGAAGATAAATCTGGAATTCATAGCTTAATTGTTGAATCTCGAACAACTAGGCTTGTTTTTACTATTTTGGTCTCAAACGGTTTATTGGAACCATTATTTTCTATTCTATCAATCAAGATTTTGGAAACGGTTTCCCCAATATATTTTCCGTGCTGACTTACCATGGTCATTGAAGGTGTAACATATTTGGATAATTCTCCATTGGTAAACCCTATAATAGATACATCTTTTGGGACATGATATCCTCTGGCCTTTACAATACTCATCACCTTGACCGCGGTTATTTCATCCAGTACCATGATACCCTCAATCTTCTTATAATTAAGCAAGAGAGATAAGGTAAGGTTCAAATCTTCCTTGTCATCTGTGGCTACCACCAATTTTTCATCATACTCCATTTCTTTTTCCTCCAGCGCCTTTTTATAACCTTCAATTCGCAGTCTGCTGATAACCGAATCCTCAATTGGTGTTATAATTGCAATAGTTTCACATCCGGTATCCAAAAAAAAATTGGTGGCCATATAACCGGCTTCAAAATCATCTACAATTACCTTGTCACAATCCACCAAATCTGTAACCCTATCGAACATAACCAACGGAATTTGATTTTCGGAAAGTTCATTGAGATGTTCTGCATGTTCCTCCAGTTCGGATTCTTCGGCTGCGGAGGAGATAATAACACCATCAACCGATCCTGTTCCGAGCAGCTCTAGGGTTTTGGTTTCTTTTTCCAACGACTGATTGGTGATACAAGTTATTATACTATAGCCCTTTTCATTGGCAACTTTCTCAATACCATACAAGACCTGTACAAAAAAGTAATTCAGGATATTTGGAATGACAACGCCAATGGTCTTAGTGCTTTTATTGAACAAGTTTAACGCTAACTTATTTGGCCGATAGTGGTTTTCCTTGGCATATAACTTGATTTTGACCTTAAGTTCCTCACTAATTTCATGACTATCCTTTAAGGCTTTTGAAACCGTAGCAATGGAAACCTTAAAATGTGCTGCTATTTCCTTTAGGGTCAATTTCGACATATCATTTTATCAATGCTCAAATGGGAATTCAATTCCCGCCAATTTTCTAACCGAGTCTACCACCTCCATAAGTGAAATGGAATCATTTTGACTCCATATCTTGCTCTCTATTTCACCCGAGCATATGCACTTATGGGTTTCTAAGATTTCATAGGTAAAACCTTTTCCAATAGTTGGCAGGTCATACGTTTTCTTCCAACCATTTTTCACCATGGTAAATCCTTGCGTTTCATGCCATATGGGATGAATTAATATCTCTCCTTCTTCACCACAAATTTTAGCCTTCATTTCCGTATTGTTGGCAAAGCCGCTATATAAAATGGCTTGCGCTTCCGGATAATCAAAGATCATAGCGGTTTGAATTTCAGCTCCAGTATCAAAAAACTTTGATTTGGCAACCAGCTCCTGGGGCACACCCAACATAAGATAGGACAAAAATATGGGATAAACCCCCATATCCAATAGCGAACCACCAGCAAGGTTCACATTTAAAGACCGGGAAGATGGGTCATCGTTCAATTTGTAGAAAGTGAATTCCGCATTGACATATTTCAACCTCCCAATTTCCCCGGAATCAATCAATTCCTTAATTTTTAAAATTGAAGGGTTAAAACGGGTCCAAAAAGCTTCCATGAAAAAGACTTTATTTACCTTGGAAGCATTAATCATTTTCTGAGTTTCCTTAGCACTAACAGCAACTGGTTTTTCACAGAGCACGTGTTTTCCATAGTTCATTGCGGTTATACTTACCTCGGCGTGGGTATGGTGCAAGGTGGCCACATAAACAATATCCACAAGATTATCTTTGAACAGATTTTCGTAATTGTTGTAATAGTTTTGAACACCGAAATTCTCGGCAAAATTTCTGGCCCTGTCAATGCTATTCGAAGCCACGGCGACCAACTCCGCATCTTTTACAAGTTGAAGATCTTCAGCAAATAACTTGGCAATTCTCCCCAATCCAACTATACCCCAACGAATTTTCTTTTCCATACCAATGATCTAGTTGCGCTCCTCAATAACTTCAGAGGTAGAAAACCGGTAACGCATATTCCGGTAAACACATACATCGGTAATATCCTCAGGAGTACCTATGGGAACTGCCCTAAAATTGGATGATATTCTGTCTTTTTTAACGGGCATTACTCTGTGAAAACAATGACCATGCAGAAAAATCACGGTACCTTTTTTAGGTTGAAACACCAATTGACCTTCCAAATCGTCATGGGGTTTGCCCACTGGAAGTACTCCGGCCTTGTGGGCCTCAGGCATCACCACTATTTCCCCGCCTGTTTCATCTGTAATGTCATGGGTGTACACCAATCTATTCAGATTGAACTTTTTCTCATCTTCCGGAGGGCAGTCTTGGTGCCAGGCCTGTCCTTTGGAACCGGCCTTGGAAAACATCATCATACAATAGAGGTTTTGCCAACCATCCTTTAGGATAGCATCTGTAATCCCGTTGAATTTTTTATCCTTCTCAATCCCATCAAAATAAGGTTTGTCCTCACGATAGGGAAACCAAGGAATCACCTCTACGGCAGATTTCGATATAAATTCATCTGTATGCTCCCAATTAGGACTTACCCCGTAATGTTCCAATATCAAATCATTGTACTCATTCATTAATTTTTCGTCAAAAAAATTCTCTAGTACAATGTATCCGTCTTGCCAAAATTGAGTGGTCAATCCCTGAATGTCCATAGAACCAAGTATTTAATTGTTGTTGTACAGTTTCTCGTATAAATCCGGAGTGGATTTGATGTATTTCGATTGTGAGGTAATTTTCCTCCATCGCTCACTAATGGAATCACTCAAGTGCAACCGGGCATCGATTCCTTTAAATGTTGGGTTATTAACCCACATAGGATGGGAATCCCAATGGCAATTAATATAGTGCATCGCTTTAACCACATCGGGATTGTCATCTATGGCACTGAAGAAAGGAATAAACCACTTTTCCCAAGCTTCCTCCGCCTGTATTGAGTCACTTAGCTGCGTCTCTTTGGTCAGGCCATACAATTTTCCGCCATAATCAGAAATTGTAGGAGTGGCCTCAGCAATAAAGACTGGCTTGCCCTTTTTGCGGGCAAACTCAAACATTTCAATTTCTTTCCATCTATTAAAAAAGGAAACACCGCACCAATCCACATAATCATCCCCTGGATACCAGCCTTCCAAATGCTCTTGTCCGGAGATAAAACCAGTTGATTGCCACACATATGCCGTGTTTTCAACACCTTTGGCTCTTAGCATGTCCACAATGCGCTTATACGCCTTGATGGTTGTTTTCCGATCATAATGATTCCAAGGGTCACCATCAAATTCGTAAGCAACTCGTAGGAAGACGGGTCTTTTACCTAAGGAAAGTAGAAAATCAGCCAATTTATTGATATAAGCATCATGGGAACCATCTGCCACTTTTTCCTCGTGGTTTACAAACTGGAGACCAATGGCCAGTGCCATATTTTCATAGTTGGGACTGTTGAGCTGCAAGGTGGCGTTGTAATCATTGTCTCCCCAATCGTGGGTATCAAAAAGTCCATCCAAGCCTTCTTGCGTGCGTCCAAATGAATTCTCACCCGGATTGATATTTGAATAGGTGGTCCAACCTGCTGGCCTGTCAAAATGATCTAAATATCCATCATTAAATGCCTCCAAACCACCCACTGCTTCCAACTCCTGTCCTACAAACAGCAATACCTCACCATCTTTGGGTTCAAATTTTGCCAGCTTTCTTTTTGGAATTTCTTCTTGTGTGGATTCCACCGCTAGTTCCGCATCTGGCTGTTGTTTGCATCCAAATGCCAAGATGGCCAAGATCAAAATGAGTAACTTTTTCATGGATTGATTTTTTGTGATTGATTTTCGTTTAAACTTATTCCAGGTGCATACATTTCAATAAACGGACCTGGTAAGGTTTCCGGTTTTCTTGGATTGTTGTGGAAATCCATGGAGACTTCTTCTAAGGAAGGCACCAATTCCAAGGTTTTAGGACTGTTCCAAAATACAAATTGGGTTTCCCTATTGAATTCAACTTGCGCTCTTGAAAAAAAACTATTCTGATCCAAGTTATTTTTGCCAAAAGTTGAAGAGTCAATATAGTTGGGTTCCGAAGCGCTGATATAGAGATTGTGATTCGCCGTATTACTATCAGAGCTAAATTTAAAGGGTCTCACATTAATAAAAATGTTGTTGTAGACTCTATTTTCCTCTGCGGTCAACTTCCTACCATTTTGATAGCGATCTGTCTGAACTATGGCATGTACAGCATTGCCGGTTGTATTGGCCACTAGGTTGTGATAAACCATTAGGTAATCGGTGTCGTTGGCATAAATGCCGTTGCCATCTATATTCCAAACAAAGTTGTTATCCACCAAATTTGGATAATGACTAGCTTCCACAAAAATGCCTCCTTGAATATTTTGAACATCGTGAACAATATTTTGCGTGGTTCGGGAATAACGAATATCCCAGTCCAACCAGATACCATTTCCGCCTTGGATGTCATGGATATGGTTTCCCTTTACCAAGGTCCGATGCGTAACCAACATTTTAATCCCGGAACACTCCCAATAATTCTCCGCATCTTGCCAACCAATGTTGTGAATATGGTTGTTTTGAATTATGCCATCTGAGACCACAAAACTTCGTATGCCGGCCGTGCCACAATCATGGATATGGTTGTTTCGTACAATCATAAAGCCTTGACTATCTTTTCTGTCTCTTGGAACATTCTCTGGATTTGGGTCATTGGTCTCGTAAGCCAAATAACCAAATTCCAGCCCTGAGGAATTGATTTGCCTGATGGTATTATCCTCTATAATCCAATGGTGCCCGCCCAAAGCTGTTACTGCCCCGGTACTGGTACGCAAAAATCCATTGGCACAATGTTCGAAAGTGAAACCACGGAGCTGAATGTAATTAAGTCCAACTTTAGAAGGTTTAAACAAATGTTGCTGGGTTGCAATCTCAATGACCGAGGTGTTTGGGTTTTTGCCATCAAAACCATGAACGTGCAACGTCTTTCCATCTACATCTACCCAAAATGAACCCGGGATTTTAGCCAAATCCCTGTAATCCTCCAATTGGGTCATTCTTTTCCCATTTTGAAACACCAGAGCACGTCTGGAAGAGTAAGGTGCAATTTCTTTTACCAAATTGGCCCATGGCATCAATGCATGTTCTTCTGGTAAGATATTGGGAAGTTGAAACGGATAGTACCTGTCATCAAAAAAAGTATCTGGCACCGTGGTCACCCAAATTTTTCTGGACCAAGTATATTGAAGGGAGGAATCTGCTAAAACATCCATAAACACCTTATTTTGCTTCCATTCAGTATTTAAAATTCTTGAGCCTTTTACCACAACCTTTTCACCTGGGGCAGCTTCATAGGATATCATTTTAGCTGTGGAGGCACCTCCTTTTACAGGTTTAATTGTTTCTCTATAAATACCTCCATAGACCAAAACCCGTTCACCCGGTTCCACCACAAAAGCGGCTTTATTAATTGTCCTGAAAGGATGCTCCTTGCTCCCGTCATTGTAGTCGGATGCGTTCGGGTGCCTTTGATCAACCACATAGGTTTTGGTATACTCCGTTAAATTTTCCCAGGCCGAATAGCCGTTCCAATCAAAATTTTGGGCATCCAATTGGAAAAACTGCAGGGTCATGACAAGAAAAATGATTATTTGTATTCTATTTTTTAGCATCGAAATAATCTTTGTATGGCTAGTTTTTTATTTCTTGATAGTCGAACCATTTGAAATCGGCATGATATTCGTTCATAGCCAAATCTTGGCAGCAAATACCTACAAAACTACCCGTAAATGCAGGCCTGTACCTACTTCTTCCATCTCTCACATGGTCATCGGACAGAATACTGGCATCCAATTCTTGGCCAATTGTTCTAAAAGTTTTACCATCAGTACTATATGAAAACTGAAGTGTCTCCTTATTCATTTCTCCCTTGAGGATTACTGATTCAACGCCGTTGATATCTACCAATTCTTCTTGAAAGCTCATTTTATAGTTATCAGACGAGATAACATTCAACATCCTTTTGGAACCATCCGAATTTGATGTGATACATGCATAGTGATAATGTCCGGCGTTATAGTAGAACACCAATCCGGCCATATGGTGCAGGTTTTTAGGTTGGAACTCAACCTCGGTGCTGGCCACGATATGAAAATCCTGTATTCTCCTTGCCAACAGACTTTGTTGGTGAAGCGAGGTCAGGGATTCTTTGCCGTATAACCTTAGATAGCCTTTTCTTGCGGTTAAACTGCACCAATCTTCAGTCATGGGTATTCGTAAAGACTGGAATTCAATAGGAATGGAATTAGCATTAAAATTGACCATACTTCCATTATGGGAAAAGGTATATTCAGGTAAATTAGGTTTCGGTATTCGTTCCCTTGGAACGCGTCCGCCCCCTTTTAACCAAGGCCAACCATCTTTCCATTCCAATTCTTCTATAGCGGTTTCCCTGCCTAACGTGCAATTGCCCCTCGTGGTCAATGGTCTACCCACAAGAAACACTGCGTACCAATCCCCATTTTGGGTCTCCACTAAATCCCCATGCCCCGATTTTTGCAAAGGATTTTCCTCGCTTTCTGCAGCCGAGATAAAAGGATGTTTGGGATGAAATTCATAAGGACCAAATATGGAAGAACTTCTACCGATACTCATTGCATGGCCATATTCCGTGCCGCCTTCCGCAAGCACTATGTAGTAATAATCACCTCTTTTATATAGGTGTGGCCCTTCTGTTAGCCCCAAGTCGGTTCCTTCTGTTAGGTAATGAAGGTCTCCGACCAGCTTTTTTTGGAGCGAATCGTATTCCTGCATTTCTATACCCCCAAAAAACCTACCGTTTCTATGGTCTACCAACATGCTGACATACCACTTTTTGTCCCCATCATGAAACAAGGAGCCATCAAAGCCTCTTGAGGATAGATAAATAGGTTCACTCCAATCCCCGTAAATATCCATTGTAGTTACCATATAATTTGGAGTATCTTTCCAAACCCCATCAAAGGATTTTACATTGGTATAGACCAGGTAGAATATTCCATCATCATAGGTTAAGCAAGGTGCCCAGACTCCGCAAGAATCTGGAATCCCCTTCATATGCAATTGTGATGTCCTATTTAGGGGTCTTGCAATCAACCTCCAATTTTTTAGGTCCTTGGAATGATGGATTTGTACGCCAGGAAACCATTCAAATGTGGAGGTGGCGATATAATAATCATCACCTACTCGACATATGGATGGGTCAGGGTTAAAACCTCGCAATATTGGATTTTGTATGTAGTTCATGGTTTGATCAAATCTTTTTCTAATTCTTCAAGTGATTTTCCCTTGGTCTCTGGGAGTATTTTTAGGAAAACAAAGAATCCAACAAGGGCAATAACCCCATAGATATAAAAAGTTATGGCATTGCCCCAAGTAACCAGCTCCCATGGGAAAGCTTGGGTTACCAACCAGCTGGATAAACCATTAAGGAATCCAACAAACCCTATGGCCAAACCTCGATATCGATTGGGAAACAATTCTGAGAGCATTACCCACATCACAGGTCCCAGGGAAAAAGCAAAACACGCAATAAAGCCAAGAATGCCCATAAGAACCAAAGTAGGGTTCATCCGTGTTGCTGCTTCCAAAATTGCACCTTCATTATTGGTGTATACTTGAGAGCCTAGGGCTGTAAGCATTTCATTTTTGAAATCTATATCATTGTTGTATTCCTTACTTGTTAAGTATTGCAGTTTTTCTTGAATGGACGGTTCAAGTGTCATCAGCTTTTCCTCGGTGATGGCATAGGTAGCCTTTTGAAAACCATAGCCACAAAGCAGCATACTTATGGCAATCCCGCCAACTCCAACCAACAGCAATGGTCTTCTTCCCATTTTATCGATCAAAAAAATGGCAACGAATGTGAAAAGCACCGTTGTAAGGCTCAACAAAATTCCTGAAGCAAAGGCTGCGTCCGTTCCTATTCCGGTTTGTTTGAATATGGAGGTTGCATAGTAATAAACGGCATTGATACCAGTAATTTGTTGCAGGATACCCAATCCAATGCCTACGGTAAGCACAAAGCGTAGAGGCTTCTTGAATAGCCCCTTGAACTGAATCTTGTTCTTATTTTTTCTGGCTTCTGAAAGACTTTTGACAATGGTTGAGGCCGCCAATGTCCCTTTTTGTGTACCATGAATGTTCGTCAGAACCTCCACAGCTTCTGCGTCCCTTTCCTGAATAAACAACCACCTTGGACTTCTTGGGACGAAAAACAAAAGGATGAAATAAAGTAAGGCTGGCAACAACTCCACCGCAAGCATAAAACGCCATACATTGGCATTGGTCAAGAAGGAAGTAGATTCCGAAGTAAATGCATTATTGATATAATAGTTACTCAAGAACGCTGCAAAAAAACCTAAAACGATATTTAACTGCTGAATAGAGACCAACTTGCCACGTGCTTCCGCGGAAGAAACCTCTGCTATATAAACTGGTGCAATAACCAGGGCGGCACCAAAGGCAATCCCACCTATCATTCGGGCTATCCACAGCATATGGAATCCTGTTGCATAAGCTGATAATAAAGCTGATAAGGCATAGGTGAATGCAATGATCAAAAGCATCTTTTTCCTTCCTAAAATATCGCTGGCCCTACCGGAGATTAGCATGGCAAACATAGCTGCGAACAACGGAGAGCTTGGCACCCATCCTTGTTCCGATGTACTGAGATCAAACTCGGGCGTTACATAGTTCATAACTCCAGAAATGATGGCAGCATCAAAACCGTACAAGAATCCTCCCAAAGAGACGATAAAAGCAATAAACCATGTTTTTCTTGTTGTACTTGCCATATTCAGGAGTTCATGGGTTTTATTCGTTCGCTTTAAATACCCTAATATAGTCCACGACCAAAAATGCTGGGAAATTGGATGCTATTGGGTTAACATTTGGGAGATTCCCGCCTACAGACAGAGCAAAAACAAAATAAAACTGATCATTAAATGGATATGGTTGCCCGTTAGCTTGTGTAGTTGCCGGTGTCATGGTATGATATTCAATATCATTGACCAACCACGTAATTTTATCCTCTTCCCAAATTATGGAAAAAACATAATATACTTCATTAAAGGAATTTCCATCCAAGGCTTCAAAATGAACCGAGTTAAAATGGTGATTGGCAGGAAAGTTGATACCATAATGACCAGTACCCAAAATATCATTTGTGTCCTCTCCAAGATATTCCATAATATCGATTTCCCCACCGCTGGGCCAGAAGGCTCCGGGGTCTTGGATGGTATACTCTTTATTTAGCATAAAAAGCGCTACCCATGTACCTGCCTCGGAAGGCATGCTGGCACGTATATCGACCCGACCGTACTGAAACTCAAATAAATTATCTGTATGGATTCTGGCTGATGAATATTCCTGTCCAAAAATAAACTCACTTTTGGCCTCCATGATAAGATTTCCATCTTCAAAGTAGAGGTTCTGACCTCTGTCTGTAAAAGCTTGGAGCTCGTTGTTACCCCAGCCACAGAGATTTGGACAACCAGTGCCCAAATGGTAATCCCACTTGGCGGAATCCAAGCTTTCTCCATTAAATTCATCAGACCAACTTAGCGTATAGCCAGTATATGATTCTGGAGTACTGTATCCTGATTCAGGAATAACCAAACTAGTGGGACAGTCCTCACAATTGGAGCCGCCGCAGTCCACTCCGTCCTCATCGCCATTTCTAATTCCATCAGAACAACTGGCCTGGGGTACAGGAGTTTCGTCATCCACTAGTTGTATATCGCCATTGTTGGATGAACAAGCAAGGGTCATCATCATAAATGACAACAAAAGCAATCCATAAAATTTAAATATACGGAACATATTAAGTAGTGTTAAGTAAAAGTTGAGGAGAATTAAATTGCTTCTCCCCAACGATGGCCAATAATTGAAACTATCTAACTAAACTTATTCAAAAGGAATAAAATCTTTTATGTAAAATTGTCCGGCTTCTGTATGGCCCGAACCTCCAAACCTAAGCGTATAATTATCATAGGTGGTATTGTTCATGAGTAATGTTGTGCCATCTGCGGCTGAAGTGGCTTCGGTACCGTCCAATTCCAACGTAACCCAAGAATCAAAATCTGCAGGGTCTACCTCCACTGTTAATACGGTCCATCGCTGCCAGAAATTACCATCCACATTGTCATGCAATATCAATTCAATGGTGGGCGATAAATTCCCAGAAAAATCATTAGTGGAAGGAATATAAACATCCAAGGTGAACTTATGGTACACTGAAAAGTCTATGGTTTCTGGTTGGGGTTGGAACTTAAAATCTTCGAATCCACCAAAAGGACCATTTTCCGGACGGTTGATCAAGGTCACCGCATCAGTACTTCCGGCGGGGTCTGCAACCCGATATTCTGGAACCACACCTTGGGACGGTGTATCATTGGGAATCAGATTCAATCCGGAGTCCGCATCACCTGTTTCGAAAGTAAAATACACTGGAAGTCCTGAACCAGCAAGAGCATCAGCTCTCGGAGTGCCAGGAGCAATAAAACTGGTAGTAGGTTTAAAATCCTTGATGTAAAATTCACCCGCCTCGGTGTGCGCGCTTCCACCAAATCTTAGGGTAATATTGTCGTAAGTTGTATTATCTGCCAAAGGAATTCCAGCATCTGCTGATACCGCTGTTGGCACAGTACCATCAAAACGTAAGGTAATCCACGAATCAAAATCAGATGGATCTATGGTAATGGGCAGAATGGTCCAACGTTGCCAAAAGTTACCGTCCACGTTATCGTGCAGCACCACTTCCACCAAAGGCTGTAGATTTCCAGAAAAATCGTTGCTCGAGGGGATATAAACATCCAAGGTGAATTTGTTATAGGTTGAAAAATCTATAGGTGCCGGTTGCGGTTGAAACTTAAAATCTTCAAAGCCACCAAAAGGTCCGTTCTCCGGTCTCAAAATTTGGCCTACCAACTCATCACTACCTGCCGGATCCGCTGCACCAAAATTAAAGGTGACACCTTGGTTAGCCTGAGCCAAAGAAACTAGATTACGGCCTGAATCCGGGTCATTGGCCTCAAAGGTGAAATAATATGGCAAGGAACCTCCTGCCAAAACATCGGCTCTTGGAGTGGGCACACACATTTCGCATGGTCCACCGCAATCAATACCTTCCTCACCTTGATTTTGGATGTCATCGGTGCAAGAAGGACATACCACTCCACTTCCACCACCACAGTCAATACCTTCTTCATCAAGGTTTTGGATTCCATCTGTATAGGAGGCTATTACTGTGTTTAGCTGCTCAAAATATTTTTCTTCATCACAGGATAGAATCACTCCAAAAACTCCTAGGGCAGTGGCAATTGCGGCAAGTCTAAGCGATGATTTTTTAATGCTATGTACTTTTTTCATTTTTCTTTCTTTTGGATTAATACCCTGGATTCTGTTCCAGCATTCCTGCAGGATACGTATCTATTTCTTGTTGGGGAATGGGCAATAGTAAATCCCTTGGCGCCACAAAATCCGTTTTGCCAACAGCTGCCAATGCAGGTGCAATTACACCACCACCATCAACGGCATCCCATCGAACTAAATCGGTAAATCTGTTCCACCCTTCTGTGGCCAATTCCCTTCTTCGCTCATCGCGCACCCCTTGAACCGTATAGGTAGGGGCAGCAGGGTTTCCAGGTCCATACGCTCGATCCAGTATTTGTTGAAAAGAAGTGGCTCCATCGCCACCACCACCCATAATCGAAGCTTCTGCATGCATCAATAAAACATCGGCATATCGAAGTACCTTCTCGTTAAGAGGGGAACTTGGCGGTCCTAGGAGCACTTGAACCTCTTCGAATGTCAAGAAATATTTTTTTGCTCCGGTATTTACACCAATGGCGTATCCGAAATTATCGGGTACTGGATCAAAATTCAATGCTGCCAAACCTGGAGAATTTAAGACTTGACCAGGCAGTAAAAAGGTGGTTGCTTTACGTTGATCACTATCATCAAAGAAATCCACCAAATCCTGTCTTGGAATAAAGTTGTTGAACGATGGGTAGGTACCGGAAAGGAATGGGAAAGACCATCTCCACATGGCGGAACCTTCTTGTGTTGTTCCAGGACCTGTTGCTGAAAGTCCGTCTTGATAGTTGATTTCAAATAGGGATTCCGGCCCAAATTCGGTAGTCTGTAAGAAGTTATTTCTAAAATCGGATTCCAAGCTGTAAACTCCCTGGGCCATCACTTGATCGGCTGCATTGACGGCTTCAGACCATTTCTCTTGATATAAATATACTTTGGTCAACAATCCCAATGCCGCACCTGAGGTAGCGGAACCTTGTACCCGTTCAGAACCCTTAATCGGAAGTATGGCGGCGGCGGCTTGCAAGTCTGCCTCAATAAAGGCGTATACTTCTGAGGCAGATGCCCTTGGTTTAAAAATCTCTTGATCCGTTGAGGTGACCGCCTCTTCAAAAAGAGGCACGCCTCCCCAAAGTTTTACTAATTCGAAATAATATAATCCTCTTAAGAACCGTGCTTCACTTACAATTTGATCTTGTAATCCCGGGGTTTCAAAGTTCTCATAGTTTGATGCCAATTCAATGGTGAAATTTGCACGCGATACCCCTCTATACCATTTGGCCCACAAAGAAGCTACTGCGGGTAAGGATGGGATTATGGTGTTAAATTGATCCCATTGTGCTCCAATTGCCCAAAAACTGGCAGATTGAGAGTGACAATCGTCTGCCCTAGTCCCTTGTGCCATCAGAGGAAAAGTCTGATTTCCTAAAATTTGCTGCCATTGCAGCGGGTCATAAGCTGCATTTAAACTTGATATAACAGCGTTTTCGGTTTCAAAAGCCGTATCTACGGAAATTGATGTGGCCGGTTGTAGGTCTTCTATATCGCTACAAGCTGTACCCAATATCAGTAGGGCAACGAATAGCAACTTTGCAATTTTCTTAGGTTTAAATTTTATGTCTTTCATTTTCAAAGCTTATTAAAAGTTTATACTGGCGCCCAGTAGTATTTGACGTGGTTGCGGAAAGAAACCTTGATCTATCCCAATGTTCAATGATGAGTTCACATTGTTCTGACCAATCTCTGGATCAATCCCTGGATATTCGGTTAACACAAAAAGGTTTTGGCCTGATACAAAGAGTCGTAACCCTTTCATTCCTATGGTTTCCACAACGCTATCTGGAAGACTGTAACCTAATGTCACATTCTTTAATTTTAAATAGGTACCGTCCTTGATATGGAAATCAGATATTAGGTTTTCTCCATTTCCTGCCGTGCTTACCACCACATTTCGTGGTGCACCCGGTTCAGTGATATAAGAGGCAGGTCTATTAGTCCCTAAAGCATCGTAGCGAATAGTAGCGTCTAAAATGTCGTTTCCTATGGTTCCTGACATAAAGGCCGAAAGATCAAACCCTTTGTAGTTTAGCCCGAGATTAAATCCGACGGTCGCATCTGGGTTGGGATTACCAATAATGGCTTTGTCTCCACTATCCGGAACCAATTGATTGTTACCACTCCCATCCAAGTCCGCAAAGATCAGGTTTCCATTGGCATCCCTTCCTTCAACTACGAAACCGTAAAAACTTGCTACCGCGTTGCCAACACTGGAACGAGAAGCAAAATCATTGAACTGGGGCTGGATTTGGGCACTATTTATAAACGAAGTTTCCCCTAAACTGGTAACCTCATTATCGTTGAAGCCAAGATTGGCGCCAACATTCCATCCAAAACCACTATCGTAATTTTCACGATAAGTAAGTAAAATTTCAAATCCTTTATTCTCTATGGTTCCCGTGTTTTCAGAAGCAGGATTTAGACCAGAGGTCAAAGGTGTTGTTGCCGCCAATAAGATGTCGGAGGTTTCCTTGATGTAGTAATCAATGGTAATTCCCAGTTTATTATTGAAGGCATTGATATCCAAGCCCACATTGAACTGGGTAAGTTCTTCCCATCCCAAGGCTGGGTTAGCCAAGCTAATTTGTGCAATTCCGGGTTGACCAGCGTATCCTGCTTGAGTTGTTAACTGTGCCAAATAATCGAATGGCCCTAAGGATTGGTCATTTCCGCTAATTCCCCATCCTGCACGTAATTTTAGTAAATCTATAGCTCCAGAATTGCTCAAAAATTCCTCTTCGGATAATACCCATCCAGCAGAAACTGCAGGGAACCATCCTACTCTGTTGTCTAATCCGAAACTTGAGGATTTGTCCCTTCTCAAAACTGCACTAAGCAGGTACTTTTCCTTGAAATTGTAATCTACTTTTCCAAAGAAAGATTCCAAGAACCTTTGGATGGTCACTCCTGGGGTTACCGTGGCATCGGTTATATTGTCTGATAACGCAAAATTTACCCTGTCAAAATCGTTGGTGAAGAAAGCCCCTGTATCATTGATCAAATCACCCCCAAAGAAATTGGTCTTGACCAATTCATATCCGACAAGTGCACTTAAATTGTGGTTAGTGCCTGACAACTCATCAAAGGAATATTTAGCAGTTCCGCCCCACTGTCGATTTTCAGCTGTACTTTTTACCTCGGAATAAGATACTCCGGTAGAGGTATCATATTCTTGGGTGGGTTGTTGAATTAACGGCGTAAAGGTCCTATTGAAAATGGCGTTGTAAAAAGAACCGTACCAACCTCTTAATGTCAGGTCATCCAATAAGTTGTAATCCAAAGAAACGTTGAAGTTTGTGGCGTCTTGGATAATTTGGTTATTGATTGCCGCAATGGAAAACAATGGATTCTGAACAGCACCAAGACTGTTCAAAGGAACGCCATTTGCCGTAGGTACACCGTTGTTCAAAAATGGGTTGGCAAAATTGCCGTCCTCATCAAATGGTTGGTAAACTGCAGGTAACGCATTGATAAAACTGCTGATTCCCACTCCTGCTCCTCCAGTGTTTTGTGGGATTACAAAACGGTCTTGGTTTTGATACTGCACCGAACCGCTGAAAGATATGCGGTCTGTAATATCAGCTTGCAAAGACCCTCTAATGTTTCTTCGTTTAAACTCTGCCTTTCCCTCTCCACCAAGAATCCCCTCTTGTCCAAAGTAACCACCAGAAACGGAATAGGCTATTTTTTCTGTACCTCCCACAATCGATCCGTAGTAATTCTCAACCGGAACATCATCAAATAATACATCGTACCAATCAGTATCCGGTAACAGCGCTCTTTCCGCATCCGTAAAAGCACCTCTAAATCCAGCGGCGGGTGTTCCAGCAGCGGCTACCCCTTCATTATAGTATTGTACATATTGGTCCCTATTCATTAAGTCTGGTTTGTTGGCCAAACTTTGGATACCATACGAAGTTCGGATGGTAATCTGTGGTTTCATAGTACGTTTAGAGCCTTTCAATGTTTCGACCAGAACAACTCCGTTACCACCCCTTGAACCATAAATGGCCGTTGACGCAGCATCTTTTAGTACGGTTTGGGAAACAATATCATTTGGATTGAGAAATCCTAAATTGGGAACCTGGATTCCATCAACAATATAAAGCGGGTTCGAGTTATTTAGTGTTCCAATTCCACGAACGCGAACTGTTTGTGGCGAACCTGGTGAACCAGAGTTCTGTTGCACCACCACTCCGGGAATGGTACCTTGTAGGGCAGCTTCTGCCTGAGAAATCGGCAGCTCCCTAATTTGAGCCGCCTTAACAGTGGCCACTGCTGTAGTTACTAGTCTCTTGTTTTGGGTTTGTCCGTAACCCAAAACAACAACCTCATCCAAAGTTTCAGCATTTTCGGTCAATGTTACGGTGATATCAGTGTCACCATTTAGACCAATAGTTTGCGCGTTATAGCCAATGTAACTGATCACCAAGGTGGCGTTGGCATTCGCAACGGTTATTGAAAAATTTCCGTCAAAATCTGTTTGGGTTCCGTTGGTCGTCCCCTGTTCAACAACAGTTGCCCCACCCAAGGGGCCCGAGCTGTCCGAGACGTTTCCGGTAATGGTTTGTGCATTAGCTTCAAACCCTATTCCCGTGAGCAGTAGCATGAAAAAAAGAACAACATAGTTTGTACTCATGAGTTTCGAGTATTTAGTTAGTAATTGAGTTGAGTTAGAAGTAATTTGAGCGTTCGTGTACCGCTAACTCTTCAAGTCAAAACTATTTGAAAATGTGCGGAATAGTAGCTTTTTTAACAGGGATGAATTTGGAAAAAGGATTTTTGGACTATCTACACTGAATATTTTTAATTGATTTTAAAATATTGATTATCAAGTATTTAATGTTTTTGATTTTTATTTACGAAAATTTAACTTAACCGTTTACGTAAATTTTTCGAAAATTCTCAAGTGATTTGCCTAATTGATAGAATTACAATCAAAAAATTGACTATTTCCAACTTATAGCCAAGGAAAAATGAAATATCAGTGATATTTCAATATTTCTATATCCTAATGGTAATCTTGCTGGAATTGATTTATGCTCAAAACTTACCAGAATAAACAAAAGGATAGGTTTCTAGCTACGTTGAAGCTGGAGGACAAATCCACAATTGTAATAATAGAAAAAGAATATAAAGGGATTTATGTTAATTTTTGGAACCCTCAGCCAGTAGAAACAGCTTGTGGAAGGTTATTAATTTCGTCAAAGGAAAAAGTAGAAAAGAATTAACCAGCTCATAATAAGTCATTTAGTGCATTACCCCCCACATGACCGTAACTTACCAAAAATAAAGTGCTGGAAGCAATTTTCGTTGTTTCATAAAATCAACTTTATTTAGGACTTTATATACGTAAATAATCCCATGTCTATTTGAACTTTTTGCGGAGTGCTTCCCTGTTCAATTGACAATTCGAGTTATCCATGTAGATCAATACAAATTTGGTTTTCAAATACTTATGAAGTGTTCTAAGTTTTCTACTAAGTATTGACGAATCCAAGGTCTTTCTTTTTCCGCCTTTAATTCTGCTTGGTCGCTTTCTTCTATTTGTTTCCGGGCTAAATTAAGATTTAGGGACCAGTTTTCAGTCCAATAAACAAAAATCATGTCACTCAACCTTTTTCTATCATTTTCAGGTTGAAACCCATCCCTATAAAGCCGTTCGGGTCTACAGAACAACCCTTAATTATGCCATAAATACCTGTTTAACAAATAGTTAATGATAATATTGATACATCGCCGGACTCATAACCCGAAGGTCACAGGTTCGAGTCCTGTTCCCGCTACTAGAAAAGAAAAAGCTTCCAACAAATCGGGGGCTTTTTTTATGTTTTAAATTACTATGGGTACAACAATTTGAAGCTTTCCGATTGGTTAATACTATTTAAACCTGTTTAAGTCATTTTAGAATTCAATTTCTCTTGTAAGTTGGGTCATACTGCTGCATCATTAGCTTGCCGAAATATGTTATGCATGTGATTCGTTACAATACGCAAGGGATAATGGTTTGGCTCTATAGATCAAAGATTCCAGTTTCAACAAGAAGGGCTCAAAACAAAAGCTTGCTCTATTTTTAAAACTACTTAGATTATCTCACAAAAGGTTAATTAACGAGACTATTAAAAAAGACCCTCTTCCTCAGCTGACACATACCGTCTCAATAAGAAACCCTGCAAATCAAAACTTGAAGGGTTTTACTTTTTATTACACCCTTTCAACATGAACAGAGAAAGCTAAAGAAGTAGGTACAAAAGACAATGATATAACCTACCAGAAAGGATAACAAAAGTGTTGAAATAACTACAACATCTGCTGTATTTATCATTTAGAGGCCTACCCCATTTTGTTCTTACATTAAATTATTCTTATCAATCGATTAAAATATTTATCATTTTTAGAAGACAAATACATTTTTTATACATTTATCATATAAAATTTTATATAATCAGGTATTGAATTGAAATGTCAACCTCAAAACTGAAAACCAACATACTACTCTTAGCAGAATTCAAAAAGGGCAATAAAAAGGCTTTTAAAAAGCTATTTGAACTTTTTTGGGAGCCCATGTTCGTCAATGCCAAATCCATAGTTCTTGATGAGGATATCGCAAAAGACATTGTTCAGGATATTTGGCTTAACCTCTGGCAGAAAAAGGAAGGTTGTGACATTAAAAATTTTGAGGCTTACATTTTTAAATCTGTGACCTATGGCTGTTTTAAATATTTGCGGGACAACAAACTTAACGCAAGCCATCATCAAGCTATAGCGTCATTGGAATTGGCATCTGAATCTGCCATTGAAAACAAACATAATCTGGATCAGACCCAATTTATCATAGAAAGATCATTGACCGAATTACCGCCCAGATGTCAACAGATATTCAGACTTAGTCATATGGAATCTGCCAGTAATGAAGAAATTGCCCAACGTTTGGGCATCTCCAAACGATCTGTGGAAAATCAAATGTCCATTGCGTTAAAGTCCATCCGACAAAATTTAAGGCTGGCCCAAAGCTCCTTGACATCTCTTGTTATATTTATCACTCTCTTTTAATACCTCCTCCAATAATTAGGCTCACTAAATTCCCATATTCCATTCAAAAATGTTAATAAAATGTTAATTATGAAAAATTCATGTGAGTTTTCATGGCTTTATGGTTCATAATTATATAGCGCAGAAAATATGCAAGAGCAAGAATTTAAAAAACTGTTGGATAAATACCTTAACGGATCTATATCCAATCAAGAGCTGGAAATTTTAGAAAAGTTCAAGCAGGAACTAAAGTTGGCTCATTTAGAACTTCATTTTAATGATGAAGCCCACAAAAATGCCATAAAGGAATCGTTATGGACATCCATCAATACACAAACCCGTTCCAAGCGGAGAAAGTCGATTTTTTGGAAAGTGTCTGCCGCAGCAGCTGTATTTATAGGTTTAATGGCAATAGGGTATTTCTATCTGCAAAACAATACATCGAACACCAATCTTATCATCCCCGAAAATGCCATTACCCTACAACTTGAGAATGGAGATGTCAAAGTCATCAATGAAAATGGACAGGTAGAAGTACTTGATACCAATGGCAATGTAGTTGGAAAACAAGACGGGAAAAGTTTGAAATACTCCGACAGTGCTTCTAAAACAGAATTGGCATACAATACCTTGACCGTACCTAGAGGAAAGACTTTTCAACTCCAATTATCGGACGGAACAGTCACACACCTGAATGCTGGGTCCTCCATCCAATATCCTGTGCAATTTATTCCGGGTTCAGACAGATTGGTCTTAATCACAGGCGAAGCCTATCTGAATGTGGCAAAAGATCCTGAGCACCCTTTCATTGTAAATACAAATGGATTAAACGTTCGCGTGTTAGGTACCCAATTCAATGTATCGGCATATCCAGAGGACGAAACTACGGAAGTTGTGCTTGTTGAAGGTGCGGTAAGTCTATATACCGAGGAAGAAGAATACGGTTCGGAAAAAAACGTATACCTAAAGCCTGGATTCAAAGGAAGTTTTGACAAGGCCAAAAACAATATCGATACGTCGGAAGTTATAACGAGTTTGTATACCTCATGGATCAATGGGAAATTGGTTTTTCGGAACATGACCTTTAGTAACATCATGAAGAAATTGGAGCGACACTACGATGTGACCATTATAAACAACAATTCAGATTTGACCCATGAAGAGTTTAATGCGAATTTCGGAAATGAACCCATAGAAGATGTACTCATGGAATTAAAAGCCAATTACGGTATTGAATACCAATTCCTGAATGATAAAATAATCATACAATAACTACCGAACAGCTAAACTTTAAACCATATCGCCTATGACATAACCCAAAAAAGATGTGACCAAATACTAAATGATTGCTTCTTACTAAGGTTAAAATTGACCAAAAAAAATCGGAAAATGCTACGAACATCTTCCGATTGGTAGAAGTGATCAATCTAAAAAAGATTAACCACAATTAACACTATAAAAGTATGAAAAAACTTCTTACACTTAAAAGAAGCCTATTTCCAGTATTTAAATATGACCTAAAAATGAAACTCAGTACGTTGTTCCTTTTGGCCGCTCTCTTTTCCATGCAGGCCAACGATGCCTACGGACAACGTGCCAAAGTAACACTGGATTTGAACAACGTCTCCATTGGACAATTGATAGATGAAATAGAAAGTAAAACCGAGTTTGAGTTTGTCTATAAAATCAAAGACGTAAACATAGATCGAATTGTCTCGATCAAAGTGGATCGGGAACGTATCACCAATGTGCTCAACCGGGTTTTTCAAAATACGGAGACCACATTCAACCTCAACGACCGCCGAATTTATTTGGTGAAACGAACCGAATCTGAACGTACTTCCCAACCCGAGGAATCCAACTTGGGGGCCAAAGTCCAGTTTTCGGTAAATGGGGCGGTTACGGATGAGGATGGACAACCACTACCAGGTGCCAGCATCATTGAGCAAGGAACAATCAATGGGGTGAGTTCAGATTTTGACGGAAACTACACCATTGAGGTCTCGTCGGGCAATGCCATACTCGAGGTTTCCTATCTAGGATATTCCACACAAGAAATCGCTGTTAGTGGACAGACCACCGTAAACATTCAGCTACTGCCAGATGCAGGGAAATTGGAGGAAGTGGTCATTATCGGCTACGGTTCTACCACCAAGGAAAAGTTTAACGGAGCCGTTTCCAAAGTCGATGGCGAAGCACTGAACAACTTCTCGTCTGCAAACTTTGAGCAGGCACTTTCAGGGAACGTATCTGGAATACAGGTGCTTGGCAATGGAAAGAATCCCGGTGAGAACTCCGTAATTCAGATTCGAGGTCTCAACACTTTGACAGCAGGAACCAACCCGTTAATCGTAATCGATGGAAATCCTTTGTCCGAAGGATCTTCATTTAGTTCCATCAACACTCAAGACATCGAATCCGTCAACATCCTTAAAGATGCAGCTTCTGCCGCTATTTATGGTTCCCGGGCATCCAATGGTGTTATTTTAATCACCACCAAAAAAGGAAGACAAGGGAGTTTAAAGGTAACCTATGATACCTATTATGGATTTCAAGATCGCATTGACAACTTTGAACTCGTGGATGCCTATGATGCAGCTTTGTTCGATTCTGATTCCAGGAATTTTGGATATGTTTCTGGAGGGCCAGGTAGGAGCATAACCGATGACAATGCTACTCGTGATGCCAATGGAGGAGGAAAACGTAGTAGGATTCCAAATTATTTACAGGGCTATTTGGATGGACAGGCAGGTTTGACCAACACCAATTGGACAGAAGCCGTATTCCGTACTGCTGCCCAACAGAATCACTATATCAACCTCAGTGGTGGAACAGAAAAAACAGATTACTCCATTTCTTTCGGGTACTTGAATCAAGAAAACATTATAATGGATTCTGATTACAAGCGCTACACGGCCAATATGCAGTTGAATTCCCAAATAAACAAGCGGATCCGGTTTGGAATTACTTCCAATATTTCGTTGGTCAATTCCAATCCAACCGGTGAGGCGGGTTGGTCCAATTACGGTGTGGATAATAACCGTGCTCAACCAGACCCCAGTTTCTCCATCATATTGATGCAACCTTATTACCCAATCCGAAATACAGATGGTACTTTTGCCATAGCAAATCAATTACAGGACAATAACGACAATTGGGACGGGCCAATCTCCGAGAATACCGTTGCACAAACGGAGCTGACCGATTTTTTTGAACGACGTTTAAGATTGTTTGGAAATGCTTACGTGGAAGTGGAACCTTGGGACAATTTAAAGTTCAAAACCTCACTGGGCGGTGATTTCAACACCATTTTTACAGAATTCTTTGCTCCTTCAAACATTGGTAACTATAGAACTCCAGTGGCGAACAACCTTACGCAGGCTTTCGAGAACAACGCTAGAAGGGAAAATTTCATCACGGAGAACCTTCTGACCTATAACAAAATCCTAGACAAACATACCTTTGACGCTTTGCTGGGTTTCAGTTATCAAGAAGAAAGCTTTTTCAACACAAGATTACAGGGCAATAACTTTGCAGATGACAACCTTCGGAACATAGCCGGGGCCACCAATCCTTCTGCCGTCGTTGGCAGGAGCAAATGGGCGCTTGAATCCTATTTTGCCCGTTTGCAATACGACTATGATGGCAGATATTCCCTTTCTGGTTCTTTTAGAAGGGATGGTTCATCACGTTTTGGAGCAAATACAAAATATGGAAATTTCGCATCTGTCTCCGGCGGATGGACGTTGAGCAACGAAACCTTCTTTCCTGAAGACGGGCTTTTAAGTTTTGCCAAACTAAGGGCAAGCTGGGGCCAAACCGGTAACAATCAAATTGGGGATTTTGGTTCCATCGCATTGATTGACCCGGATAATTATGTGGTAGATGGACAACTGGTTCCAGGTTCATATACGCAAACCTCTCCCAATCCCGACCTTTCATGGGAAACCAATACCGCGCTGAATATGGGTGTGGACCTTGGTATTTTGGATAACAAAATATTGTTCACGGCCGAATACTACAAATCCAAGACCTCCGACCTCCTATTGGAAGTTCCAGTGCCACAACAATCGGGATTTTCCCAATCCTTGCAGAATATTGGCGAATTGGAAAACAAGGGGTTCGAATTTGAAATCCGAGGAAACGACTTTGAGATTGGCGAACTAAAATTGGGCTTTAATGCCAACATCACCAGTAGCAGAAATGAGGTTTTGGCCTTGGGAGAAGGTCAGGAACAGATTATCCAGAGCAACGGGGGAATGGGCTTCCTTACCAAAGTTGGTGGAAGTATTGCGGAGTTCTATGCCTATGACATCCAGGGAGTATTCAGAACCCAGGCCGAAATAGATGCAGCAACGGTGACACCGCTAGCGGGTACCGAAGTTGGTGATTATGTGGTAAGGGATGCCGATGGTGATGGACAAATTACCCCGGATGACAGGGTTACCCTTGGGGACTACAATCCAGATTTTACCTATGGTTTTGGTTTTACCCTCAACTATAAAGGATTTGATTTTAATGCCCAATTCACGGGAATAGAAGGCAGAAAAGTCTCGGACCGTATGGTTTACTTTGCAGAAAGTGGGGAAGGCTTTTTTGTGCCAACCCAGCATTATTTTGACAACTACTATTCCGATAGAAATCCCAATGGCTTTTTCAGAAGACCGGATTTTTCCAGTTTTTCCTCTGCCGGAAGGTTAACAAGGTCTTCCAGTCTTTCCGTATACGATGCGGATTATTTCCGTTTGAGAAGTCTGCAACTCGGATATAACTTCCAGGAAAGTGTCACCAATTATTTGGGCATCGATTTCCTAAGAATTTACCTAACGGGGAACAATATTTTCAATAGTACGAATTTCCGGGGATACAATCCTGATGCATTGGATACAAGGGACAGCAATAACCAACAAACCCTCACAAGGGGTTGGATTCAATCTGCTAGTCCGTTGACACGCTTTATAGCACTGGGATTAAACGTTAAATTTTAAACCGAAAACTGAACAAAATGAACTTTAATAAATATACATTTTTAATGGTGGTTGTCTTCCTTGGGCTGTTTTCATGTGAAGATGAATTGGATATTATTCCAATTACCGAAAAGTCTGCCAATAACTTCTATTCCAATGAACAAGAATTGGAAAGCGCTATAGCGGGAGTCTATGCACAATTGCAAAACGGAGGTCTTTATGGCCTAGATTTAATTGGTGTTGGTGAAATTTCAGGGGAAGATTCCTTTGAGGAAATTGCGGCAAATGATGGTGGTCGTTTTGGGCAATTAGATGATTTTTCGACCAACGCAGGTAACGACCTTGTAGGAGATATATGGCGCGAATCATACAAAGGCATCCAGAGGGCCAATACGGTCTTGAATCGAATTACCGACATAGAATATGAAGATGCCTCCCGTAAAACCAGTAGAATTGGTGAGATGAAATTCATTAGGGCCCTATTGTATTTCAATTTGGTAAGACTCTATGGCGATGTGCCCTTGGTCACCACCGAAACCGAGAGCCCCTTCGATTTCTTTGGTCAAGGCCGTACCCCAATGGCTCAGGTATATACCCAAATTGAAACCGATCTAAATGATGCCATCCAGGATCTTCCGGTAAGCAAAGAATTAGGTAAGCCTGCAAGGGGTGCAGCTCAAGCATTGTTGGGTGATGTACAATTGACCCAAGGTAATTTTGGCAGTGCATTGACCAATTTGGAGGCAGTGGTGAATTCCGGTGAATACACCTTGGCAGCTACAACCGCTGAGATTTTTGGTGTGGCCAACGAAGGTAATTCCGAAATCTTGTTCGAAGTGCAGTTTGCAAGCGGGTTTAACGTTGATGGCAGTTTTGAAGGCAGTCCTGCGGGCTCCCAGTTCCGCCCTTCCGGGACAACGGCAAATGCAAAAGGCCACAATCTGCCCACACAGGATTTTATAGATTCCTATGATGCTGGGGATACCAGACTCAATGATTATGTGGCTGTAGATCCTGGAGCAAACCCTTTTTACTTTTCTACTAAGTATGAGGTATCGACCACAGGTGCCGATGATGGGGGAAGTGACCATTTGATTATTAGATACACCGATGTCATCCTCAAATACGCCGAAGCGCTAAATGAAAACAATCAGACCGCTGATGCCATACTTCAGCTAAATACAATTCGGGCAAGAGCTGGTTTGGGGGCAACGACGGCAACGACCCAAGCAGAAGTTCGGGATGCAATTCGCCAAGAACGTCGTTTTGAGTTTATCGGGGAAGGCCATCGTTGGTTCGATCTAAAACGCTACGGTACGGCAGTTTCGGTAATGAACGCTTTTTTTAGCAGCACCGGAGCCAATGTAACCATAGATGACAACAAATTGATTCTTCCAATACCGCAAAGTCAATTGGACACCGATTCATCCATCACCCAAAATCCAGGGTATTAACCAGAATTACAGCATAAGAACAGCACTAGTTAGTTTGAGTTAGTTTAGTTTAGTTTATTTCAATCGGGGGGATTACGTCCCCCCTTTTATTTCTTTTTAAAGAATCACCAACAAACCTTCAAAAAACATAACATGAAACGCTTTTTATTTTTTACGGCCCTTCTGCTATGGGGAAACTGTAAAGGACAACAAACCACTGAGATAATCCCTAAGGATGCAGCAGATATCAAGGCATCCACAATCCAGGATAAAATCGCTAATCTCAACAATTCAGCAAACAAAGAAATCATTGTAGTAGCGCATCGAGGAGATTGGCGGAATGCACCTGAAAATTCGTTGCAAGCCATCCAAAATTGTATCGATATGGGTGTGGATATGGTAGAAATTGACATAAGGGAAACCAAAGACGGCCATTTAGTGCTCATGCATGACGAAACTATTGACCGTACCACTACCGGAAAAGGATTTGTCAAAGATTGGACATTGGATTCGTTAAGGACATTGCACTTAAAAGATGGATTGGGAGTCGCTACTCCGCATAAAATACCAACACTTGGAGAAGCACTTATGACCTCCAAGAACAAGATTCTGGTCAATCTGGATAAAAGCTATTCCATTTTTGACAAGTGTTTTCAAATTGTAAAACTGACGGAAACCCTGGATCAGGTTATCATCAAAGGAACGAAAACAAGAATGGAGGTAGAAGAAGAATTCGGAACATATCTGGGCAACGTCAATTTTATGCCTGTAATCCGCTTGAAGCAAGGTAGCAGTGAAATTGTTGATGATTATGTGGAGCACCGCAAACCTGTGGCATTCGAATTTATAATCCCGAACGACACCATCGGTTTAGGTTCTTATTTCAACGAAATACGTGAAAAAGGATCAAGTGTTTGGGTCAACTCGTTATGGCCTCGTCTGAGTGGTGGCCATGATGATGAAAAAGCCGCAATGGACATCAATACCTATCAATGGTACATCGACAACAATGTCGATATTATCCAAACTGATCGCCCGAAGTTGTTACTGGAATTTTTACGAAGTGAGAACTTGCATAACTAAGACCACACATGATTTTAGATTCCGAGTTAATCCTAAACCCTGACGGAAGTATTTTCCATTTGCATTTGAGACCAGGGCAAATTGCAGATACCGTCATTCTGGTGGGCGACCCCAAACGGGTAGACGTATTTGAATCTTTATTTTCTGATATCGAATTCAAAATAGCCAACAGAGAATATGTGAGCATCACCGGAAAATTCGAGTATAAAAGAATTACAGTTGTTTCCACCGGTGTCGGCATTGGTAATATCGACATTGTTATGAATGAATTGGATGCATTGGTCAATATCGACTTTGAAACGAGGGAAATAAAGAAAGAAAAAAGAAAACTTGAATTTATAAGAATTGGGACTTCAGGTAGTCTTCAAAAACACATTCCTGTCAATTCGTATGTCATTTCCGAAAAATCAGTTGGGTTTGATAATCTCCTATATTTCTATGAAAAAGGGGAAGAAGTCGTAAATGAAGAGTTCCGTAGATTGTTTCGGATTTTGGTGGGAGGCCATTCCATATTTCTGAATCCATATGTGGTGGACGCCTCAAAAAAATTGCTTCTTCAATTAAAGAGCGAGGATACCTTTATAGGTATCACCATTACAGCACCAGGGTTTTATGTGCCTCAGGGAAGGGAATTGCGCCTTTCCAAAAAACTGGACGACATCAACAATAAACTCTCCGATTTCGAATATCATGGCCATACAATAACCAATTACGAAATGGAGAGCTCTGCGCTATACGGTCTAGCCAAAATGCTGGGACATGATGCCATCGCCATCTGCCTGGTCATTGCAAATAGATTGAACAAAGAGGCCAATAAAAACTATCGTGAAAAAGTCAAAGAACTCATAATATATGTTTTACATAAGATTATAGCAGATGAATCATAAAATCGGTATAATTCTGACCACCTTGTTGTTAGGATGTCAGTGGGCTTGCAGGCCCAAGTCCGAACCAATAGGTACACATCGTCAAAACACCGAATTGCCCAAAGTCCAAAAGAAACTTTCGGATTGGCAAGAAGGTTATTTGGACATTCATCATATCAATACAGGAAGTGGTAATTGCACGTTTTTTGTTCTTCCAGATGGCACCACCATGCTTTTGGATGCCGGAAGTATGGACAAGGAGAAGTTCGAAGAAAAATATAATCCCTTAAAAGCCACCTCCCCGGTACCTGATGATAGTAAACCAACTTGGAAATGGATATCGGACTATATCAAAAATGTTACTCCAAAAAAACATCAGGACAACATAGATTATGCGGTGATTTCCCACTTTCATTCCGACCACTACGGAAGTCTAATGGATTTAGGAAAGGACATTCCCTTTGGGAAAATCATAGATCGGAATTCGCCGTACCTCAACTTTCCATTTGACCTTACCACCTATCTAAAAAATGACAGTATTTTTCAGGAATATATTTCTTTCCTGGCAACAACGAAAATGCCTGTCGAGGCTTTGGAAGTAGGCAGTAAATCCCAAATACAACTCTTAAACCACAGAAACAAGTACGGAAATTTTTCCATTCGCAATATCAAATCCAACGGTACCATTTGGACGGGAATGGACAGCATTACCATGGAGTATTTTTCCGCAAATGATATGACAGCTTTTTATAAAGGTGGCTACAATGAAAATCCACTGAGCTTGGCACTAAAGATGTCCTATGGTGATTTCGACTACTTCACAGGTGGTGATAATACAGGTCTGCAAGGCTTTGGCCTTCCCAAATGGTTTGATGTAGAAACGCCAATTGCAAAAGTTGTGGGCCAGGTAGAAGTGACAACTCTTAACCACCATGGGAATCGAGATGCGACGAATGAGTTTTTTGTCGAAACCCTAAACCCCAAGGTGGTAGTTCAGCAATTATGGTGCTCAGACCATCCAGGACAAGAAGTATACCAACGCTTAATTCATCAAAGTCAGAAGACCAACATAAGGGATATTTTCTCAACAAACATGCATCCTGAAACATTGGTTACTTACGGTCCATGGTTTAAGGACAATTATAAAAGCCTTCAAGGGCATATTGTAGTGCGTGTCGCTCACAATGGAGCAAGCTTTATGGTTTACGTTTTGGATGAAGCAACTTTAAATATAAACAAGTATTATGGCCCCTATCAAAGTAATTAAAATTGCATTTATCCTGATGGCTGTACTATGCAGCCAATATAGTTTCGCACAGCACAACGATAAACCCAAATTGGTTGTCGGAATCGTAGTCGACCAGATGCGGCAGGAGTATCTGTACCGTTTTTGGGATAACTATTCCGAGAACGGATTTAAACGTTTGATACGAGATGGTTTTAACGTCAAGAACATGCATTACAACTATGTTCCAACGGCAACCGGACCGGGCCATGCCTCTATTTATACAGGGTCGACACCTGCAAATCATGGAATAGTTGCCAACGATTGGTATAATAGAGAAAAAAGGCGCCCGATGTATTGCGCTGAAGATGAAGCCGAATTTCTGGTGGACGGGCCAAATTCTGAAAAGAAAGTGACGGGTTATTCCCGCTCCCCAAAAAATTTGAAGTCCAATACCATTACCGATGAACTTAAACTGTTTTCCAACGGACGCTCAAAGGTAACAGGAATTTCATTGAAGGACAGGGGTGCCATTTTTCCGGCGGGCCACTTGGCCGATTATGCATTTTGGTACAATACCGAGTCAGGGGACTTTATAACAAGTTCTTACTATTCGGATAATCTTCCGAAATGGTTGAACAAATTCAATAAAAGAAAGGTCGCCGATTCCCTTTTGAACGTGAAATGGGAACCTTTATTACCTTTGGAAAAATATAGCCATAGCGGACCGGATGCCAGTTCTATGGAAAAACTATTCGTCAGCAAGAAAACCTCCGAATTCCCCTATGACCTCAAAAAGCTCAGAAAAAAGAATGGTGATTTCGCACTGCTGCCCCAAGTGCCCTTTGGCAATACGCTGTTAACCCAAATGGCCAAGGCGACCATCAAAGGAGAAAAAATGGGACAGGACGATGAAATAGACTTTTTGACCATAAGTTATTCCAGTACCGATTATGTAGGGCATGGCTTTGGAATCCGTTCCAAGGAACTGGAGGACACCTATGTGCGCATCGACAGGGAGCTTTCCGAACTCCTCGGTTTCTTGGATGACGAGGTTGGAAAAGGAAATTATCTACTGTTCCTGACCGCTGACCATGCGGCCAGTGATCACCCACCATTTTTGGAAAGTTCAAGACTTCCGGGCAAATTCTTCGATACGGCCGCAATCAAAGATAGTCTGAATAGAAGTCTCTGGAAACTGTACGGTCAGGGGGATTATATTTCCCACTTGGATAAGATCCAAGTTTATCTGAATACGGTTAAAACATCAAAAAGAGAAGTTCTCGAAACTTCCATTGCTCTATTAGAATCGATGGAAGGTATTGCGGAAATGTATGTGCCGTATCTTCACAATACTAGAAACTTCGAAATCGATAAAATTTTCAGAAAAAGCTATCATCGTCAGAACTCAGGAGATATTCTTTTACGCTTCAAACCAGGATGGATGCCAAAAAGACTAGAAGGCACCACCCACGGAACAGCATATAACGATGACACCCATGTACCCATGTTGTGGTATGGTTGGAAGGTGCCTCTAGGAACAAGTATTGCAAAACATACCATTGACCAGATTGTACCGACTCTTTCTTTTTTATTGGACATTCCCTTGCCTTCCAATGCTTCCAGCGAGCCGATACATGAGTTATTCGATTAAACCCAAGGGCTTTAAAATGCATAGTGGATATGGAAAAGAAGCTTTGTATGGTGCAGATGCATGCAACCCAACCCAACCTGTCCTGCTAACGATTGAGCATTTTGTTCAATCAAAGGGTCGTCCTATACTTTGATGGCAGCAGTTTGTTTGTTCGCTTTTTTCACTATCCTATCTTGGTCCTACTATGGTCTTCGGGCTTGGAAATATCTTTTTGGACAAGGAAAACTGACCGATTTAACATACAAACTATTGTTTCTCGTTTTTACGGTTTTGGCCGCTGCGATTACCATGGATGTCGTAATAAAGTTTTCTGATGCCATGATATTGGCTTTGGTTTTTCCAAATATAATCGGATTGTTAATGTTGTTTCCCAACGTAAAAAACGAATTCACAAAATACATTGCACTACTATCAAAAAGGTAGACAGATTAAAAGCGAACCTTTATTTAAGCTTATAGATTCATTGCTTTAAAGATTTCTACATTTATCACAATAAACTACATCATTACTTTTAGGATAGCTAAACCCCTCTAAATCCTTTGAATCATTTACTTGTCCTCTTAAAGTATAAATCGGCCTGTCTACTAATTGGTGATTGATATTCCAATAACATTCTGGTATAGAGGTATCGATTATCTGAAATTCTGAAAGTGGGAAAAATCAAAATGAAAATGCTTTTTATACTGTTTCAAATAACTCTTCCATAGTTTTTCTGACCTTTTTGCGATATTGGGTAGCATCTTTTTCAGAACGATATCCAACTGTTGCAATAACCGAAGCGTTAAGCCCTCTTTTATCCAGACCTAGTATTTCATTATAGGCTTTGGGGTCAAAGCCTTCCATCGGACAAGCATCGATCTTGAGTTCAGCACATGCACTCAGTAAATTGGCGAGAGATAAGTATGTTTGTCGTTTGGACCAAGACTGCCATTCAGATTCGTTCTTTTGGGAAAGGCTTTCTTTAATAAAATCCCCATAACCTTGCACTTCTGAAATCGGTATTTGCTGAGTTTTGACAATGTTGTTTATATAATCGTCTATACGCTCTTCTTTGTGTTCTGAAAAATTACAAAAGACGAATAAATGCGATGCTTCGGTCACTTGCGATTGCCCCCAAGAAACCTCTTTTAAGCGCGCTCTTAATGCCTTGTCCTCAATAATCAGCACTTTGTATAACTGTAAACCATAGGACGACACAGACAATTGTACCGCTTCTTTCAGGTAATCCAAATCTTGCTCTGACACGATTTTCCCGGAATCAAATTTTTTGGTGGCATAACGCCATTTTAAATTTTCAACTAGTCTCATTTTTTTAATTGTTATAGATTAAAAATTGTTATCCTTCTATTTATATATTTTGCTCTAGTGCGTAATTTCTCATTAAAAACTGTTCTTCAAAACCTAGCTTTTCATACAACCCTTTTCCCATTGCCGAGGCTTGAAGTACAGCATAATTATATCCTTTGTTAACCGCTTCATATAACATGGAATGCATCATCTTTTCAGCGTAACCTTTTCTTCGCATCTCGGGAATGATTCCCATGGAATGAATTCCAACTATCTCATTTTTAGTATAGTAAATCAAAGCAGTGCCAACGGGGGATGCCTTGTCATAGGCAATTAGATAATTCACTTCATCATAGCTTTTCAGGAGTAGTTCATGATGAATTTTGTAGTTGAAGGCCTTTTTAAATAATGATTCCCATAATAGCGCTGTGCCTTCGTCTTTTACTTCGCGAAAGTCAATTTCTGAAAGTGTAAAATTACCTTTTGTAAGGTCGGAAGACATTCCTACCTGTTCCAAAACTTTTTCAAAGCCATTTTTTATCAGCAAGGGCTCGTAATCGTTCCCGCTGATGTTCCAAAAGGGAACGGTAATACTGGTCTTGGACGAAGAAATAATTTGTTTAGCATTGTTCAGGTCACCTTGATTTGGTGTATTTATGAACCACAGCCTATTGGGCCAACTGGAGTAGTTTATAATTCCGTAGTCGAAAACATCCCCAATTACATAAGCCCCAGCTTTTCGATTTACCAATTGCCATAAAGAGGTCAAATTATCTATGTTTGCTTTTACTAAATCCATTGCATTAATTGTTTTTGATTAAAATAATTCCCAAAGTCATGGCGAGAACACCAAAAATCTTTTTATAGGCCATAGGTTCAGAAGGAAGTCCAAACCACCCAAAGTAACCAGCAACGACCGAAAACAAAATCTGTCCGAACAGACCGATAGAGATCATTGTTGAGATGCCCAGTTTGGGAATGGTATAATAGTACAGACCAATCCCTGCCACACTAAATAGTGCTCCCGAAAACCACAAGTAGTAGGGCACGTCCTTCAATTGGCAAAAAGAAGGAAGATGTCTGGTGTTGATGGCCACAGCCAAAAAAGCTATCAACGTACTGAAAATATAGGCTACCAGTGAAGTCAGCATCGGACTTTTAAGTTGTTCGCTCAATTGTGAGTTCAAACCTCCATGTAAGGCCAAAAACACTCCGCCTATAAATGCTAAAAGAATTGGTGTTGACTGACTCATAACTCAAAGTATTTATGATTTATAGGTCAAAATTAGTACAGTGCTATATGCCCTGCATTTACATATGTTGATAAATGAATTAAAGGCTTTTTCTTATCCTACTAAGCTGTGTCGGAGTAATTCCCAGATAAGATGCTATTAACCACTGTGGGACTCTCTGGGGCAATTTGGGATACCTGTTAAGGAAAGATATATAGCGTTCTGTGGCACTTTCTGCAGCGAAAGAAATCTGTCTTCTTTCATTTTCAATGATCCAATTTTTTTCTAGGTTAGAAATATAGTAGTTCTTCAAATCCTCGTGGCCATATATAACTTCTTTGTAGCGTTGATAATTCATCTCTAGTATAATTCCATCCGCCACACATTCAATACCAAATCCCGAAGGTGTGTTTGTCAGCATTGAAACGGTGGAACCGGCCAAACTTCCTTCGATAAAAAAGTTTTTGACATATACGTTGGCTTCATCATCCTCCCACTGGGATACCAATATTCCCTTGCATACAAAGTAAATTTTTCTTGCTGTCTGACCACGAAAAATTATCATTTCATTTTTCTGAACTTTTTTTATACTTATCAAGGGCAAAAACTCCTCAAAAGAGGCTTGGGAAACCGGAGCAAAACTGTTAATGTATTGGTAGAAAAGTTGAATATGTGGATGGTCAAAAGAAATCATTCTTGATTAATGGCTAAAATTTCGGTCAAAATAAAGATACCATTTTATCGAGAATGAAATCAATACTTAAGTAAAACAGAATCAGGCTATTTTCAAGCTTACAAGAGGAATATCAACTTTTTTGGAAGCATTCCTAAACCGCATCAGATAATCTTTGGTCCAATACATTTAAATATTGACTGTGCTATTTTAAAATGGAAGTCTTCCTGCTTGTAATAAGGTTCCTTAAGGAATCCTTTTTGAATATTATAAATGGCAAAACGCTTTCTATTTTCTAGATATAGGATGATGTTCTTTTTCAATTATTTCTGTGTAGGTAACAAACTTAAAGGGATCGAAAAATTGTACAGAAGATCGCAATCGGTCAGCTGCTACTTCCTTTAATCTTTTAATCTTTTGGTTCGCAGGATACCTGCCCTCGGCAGCAATAGCCATCTGTAACGCCAGCTCATTATCACCGTTATCAATCATTTTTCTTAATGCTTTGGCTACTTGATTGCCAGAAAGCCCTAGATATAGCTGTAGAAGTCGACCCCTTTCCACCGAGGTAATAACATCCAACCCTTCTGGGTCTTTTCCAGTGACCTCTTCTTGCCATATACCGACCATATGATCTGCCGTTCGGGCAATAATATGATTTCTGGGAGATAGATAGCCAATGAAAATTTCTGGATGGTTTTGCAATCCTGGTGGAATAAGGTTGAGCCTTATAATATCTTTGGCAGAATAACCATTTCTTAAATGCTTCCTTGTCTCTTGGACCAACCATTTGTATGCATCACGATATGCTCTTAATTGTTGCGTATTTTTGTACATAACAGTTATTCCGATATGCCCATGCAAAATATATTTAGGGCTCAATTCAAGTGTGGCATCCATCACGTCTAGTGCTTCGTCAATGAAGCCTTCTTCCGTCCATGGCTCTCCATAAAACGGCATAAGTGCATCTCCCATAAAAACCAGCTCGAGATCAGGAAAATGAATCAAAAGAGCGTCTTCGGTTTCACCTCCGTTTACCGGTATGAGCTCCACATGGGATTCACCAATACTAAACTCACTTGTTGAATCCACTACAACATCAGGTTTGTATTTACTGACCCAATCGTCTTTAAAACTAGCACCCCTAAATTGGGTGTAGGAATGATTTTTTAAAACGCGATCTATTGTTCCATGAAAATTCTCACGACCATAAAGAAGAATACCAGGATTAAGGGATTTCAGGTACGTATGCCCCCCAATATGATCCCAATGCGCATGGGTAATCAAGCCTGTAGTCAAAGGAGGTAGTCCAGGATATTTCTCCAACAAAAACTCATATCCTTCTTTATAGCTATACGGTTGGGTTCCAGCATCGATTGAAATCAACTCCTCCCCATTTTCAGAAACTACAAAGTGTAGATCCGAAAACCCAAAGCCTCTAACCGCAAAAACCCTATTGGAAATTACTTCTTCAACCCATGGTGTCGGAGCAAACAAAAGACCCTTCTCCTTTGTTGTCGAGAACCAACCAGAGAATAGCATTTTTGGTTCGTAATCTGTATAGCCGCTGAGTGCTAGATATTTCTTTGCCAATTCCGCATCGCCCTCTTCAGTATATAACTTGGCCAGATAATGATACACCTCACGATAAAAGCCTGGTGTGGGTTCCAGTTCAGGATGGTCTATTAACCATCGAAGTTCTTGGAAGGCCTTTTCTTTCTTATTAAAAAGAGAGGGTACTTGGGCGTAGATTATACCTGACGCCCAATGGGCTAAGGGATTGTTTGGCGAAAGATTTCGAGCATCTTCCAAAATCTTAAAAGTATCCCTTACCCAAACGATTCTTGAAATGAGGAAAATATTATCGGCATAACTTGCGCGCAGAAGTGCGTAGGCCGATAGGTAATTGGATTTGACCTCGTCTGTCATTTGAAGATTAAAGTTTCCAAGACTGGATTCAAAATAGGCTATACCATACTTCTGCTGATTGGTAGCTATATAGGCATTTGCAAGAAGAAATATGGGATTGGGGTCGGTACTTGAACCATAGGATAACACCGTTTCATAAAAGGCAATATCGGCATGAAAACTACGGTCATTTTCATGTTGTTTGAACGATTCAAATCTCCTTGATGGAAGCAATGATTTACTTAGTCCCACCGACGCGGTTTTCTGTTCGATGGACGCATTCTCAGTATAAGGCGCAAAGTTTTGCTCACTTGGTTCCCCGCTGCATGCAGTGAGTATGGCAGCGGTCAGGACAGTCAAATAGTAAGGTACTTTTAGTTTCATGATTTCAGTTTAAATTACATAAACAATATTTAATTTTAGAGGAATTTCTCAAACATCCAATCCAACAGTTTGGACAGTTTTTAAATCAAGAAAATCATGGGTTGCCTTAAGCAAAGCCTCGGGTTTATCCATATGAACAAAATGTCCGGAGTCTTCAATAATCTTTAGGAGTCCATCAGGCAATTTTTCCACCAGAAGCTCTCCCAATTTGACATTGATAAAACGGTCGTGTCTCCCCCAGACCACTAAAACAGGTTGCTGGATTTCATGAATCTTACTTTCTAAATAGGCCTGTCCGGGAGCATTGTTCTGGAAATAAGACAAGAAAGCGCTCTGGGTGGTTTTGTTATAACCATCCGCCAGAAATTCTTCAAGGATTTCTTTGGGTATGTTGCTCCCTCTATAGAACCCCTTATTATAAGCAATCTTAGCAGAAATTTTGGGAAACCACTTGATCAGTGCTTTTGCCCGAATCGAGTTTTCACGTCCAAAGCTCCTTACTTCCCATGAGGAATAGGCAGTAGTGGGGAAAGGGATTCCGTCCATAACCACAATCCTATCAATCCGATCAGGGTTTTCAACGCCCATTATTAAAGCAGGGGAAAGGCCAATGTCAGTGGCCATAACATGTGCATTTTCTATTTGAAGTGTATCTAGAAAATCCATACCAACTGCTGCGAAAGTGCGTGGATTATGATCTTTTAGGTCAATAAAGGCATCACTGCCTCCAAAACCTGGCCAGTCCATCGCCAAGACATGATAGTTTTCTGAAAGAGATGGTGCAACATCATACCATGTTTGAAGGTTTTCTGGTACTCCATGCAACAATAATATTGTTGGTTTGTTACGGCTACCAAGTTCGGCATAGCGAATGTTCAATGCAAATTTTTTGATATGTACCGTATTGGTGTTCAGTAATTTTGAGTTGTGCTGATTTATTTTCATTTTTTTATGTATTTGTATGTTATTGTTTTTTAAAAAGCCAATGGCCAAAAAGTTTTATCACTAAGGGCATAACCAAGAATACCATGGTGCTTGCTATCATCAATACAACAAGTAAAAGTGTTACCCGACGATCTATCAAATGCACAGGCAATATCTGCTTGATGAGCCATTCAAAGAACAACAACAACGGGTACACCCCTAATGTGGTAACAAGGGCTTGTTTCCAGGGAACCATCCGTGGAACAGGTGCTTTTTTCAATTGTTGATTAGATTGCCTCATATCAGTTTAGTTGAGATGTTTGGTTGCATCAAAAAAGTCCTTGGACACGTAGTGCCTATGTGCATTCCAGTGGCTCCCCTTTTATGTTGGGAAAGAGCCCAGTGTTGCAATTCTTGTTTTTCCTGTTTCTAAATGTGTTGTTTTCATTATTCATTGATTTAATTTATGTTGTATATACAACTTATATTTTAAATTTTTTACTTCAACTTATTTTCAAGCTTTTTGAGACTGCTCATTCCGTCTTCTTGAAGTTGTCCAACAAGTACATCCATGGCGTTCTCCCACTCAGGGACAAGTACTTTCACCAAATCTAGACCTTGAACGGTCAGTTCAACTTCAGGTCTGTATTCTTTGGAACGGGACACTAGGTTTTGCTTTTCAAGAAGTTTGATGTTTCGGCTTACGGTGGATCTTTCCAGACAGAGCACTTCTCCAATTTTACCTTGCTCCACTCTACCAAGTTCATGCATTGTGAACAGAATTGTCATTTGGTTCTCAGAAATTTTATAATCTCCTAAAACCTTTCGGATTTCCCCATCTGCAATTCGAGATAAACGTCTTAATCTTGACCCTATACAATGTTCTAATTTGTATTTCATAGCGCAAAGTTAAAAATAAATGTTGTATATACAACATTTTTAACTCCCAATTAACAGAATTAAGAATTGTTCATAAACTGAGTTATCCTACTCAATATATCTTTCGCAAATAGCTATAGCTGTTTCGGTTCATAATTTCTATTTGTTATCAACCCAGCTAGTCATTTTTTTTCACCCTTTCTGATGAATCCAAACATTTCTCATAATCATTTGCTTTTTAGTTACCTTTTCAATATCTCAATTTTAATAAGTTCCCTCCCGGGATAAACAACATTATTACTTTCAATGCTTCCAACGTTACAAACAGGATATGGTAATTTGTTTTGTCAACCTTTAGATTATTAATGAGCATATCAGCTTGGTCCGACAATAATGGCATAAGCTAAAATGACTATATGACCAGAATGATGGATACTGCCATATCTTTAAAAAACAGGCTTCCTTATGATGGGTAACCATAAAAGCGCTATTCTCATGAGTACCCCTATTTACTAAATGTAGTTTCATTTTTAAGTTATGTCCAGATCATTAATAAATAACATTATAACAACAATAATACTTCTAAAAATTCATTATGGGCAAAAATAGTATCAATATTGGTTGATTTTATGGTAGATTTTCATCTTTTATCAATATAGATTTGCCTTAAGTTGATTATTTTCAATAAAAAAGAACGGTACGTTTTACAGGTAACGCCATTAAGACCATCATAAGTTTTTAAACTAACATCAAACAGATTTAAAATGAAAAAAGTAGTAACCTTTGGTGAAATCATGTTGCGATTATCACCTCCTGGCTTTTTAAGGTTTTCCCAGGCCAATAGTTTCGATGTAGTTTATGGCGGCGGGGAGTCCAACGTCGCCGTTTCTTTGGCCAACTACGGTGTTCCAGTAGATTTTGTGACCCGTTTGCCCAAGAACGATATTGGAGAGTACGCTCTTATGGAGATGCGTAAGCGGGGTGTTGGCACGGAAAAGATTATATATGGCGGTAACCGTTTGGGCATCTACTTTTTAGAGACTGGGGCGGTAAGTAGGGGCAGTAAAGTTGTTTACGATAGAGCCCATTCGGCTATTGCAGAGATTGAAAAAGGTATGATTGATTGGAAGTCCGTCTTCAAAGATGTGGAATGGTTCCATTGGACAGGGATTACCCCAGCCATCTCCCAAGGAGCTGCCGATGCCTGTTTGGAAGCTGTGAAAACCGCAAGCAATATGGGAGTGACCATTTCAACCGACTTAAATTATCGTGCAAAACTCTGGAAATATGGTGGTGATCGAGAGACCATCATGACCGAACTGACCTCTTATTGCGACATTGTGCTGGGCAACGAGGAAGATGCCGAGAAACACTTTGGCATCAAGCCAGAAGGGTTGGATATTACCACCCAAGGAGAACATGTGAAGGCAGAAGCCTTCCTATCCGTCTGTAAACAGATGATGCAAAAATTTCCCAAAGCCAAAAAAGTAATAACTACATTGAGGGGGTCCATTTCGGCTTCCCACAATACTTGGGCCGGCGTACTTTATGACGGAAAAACCATGTACAAATCACCTGAATACCAGATTACCCATATTGTGGACAGGGTCGGTGGAGGTGACTCCTTTATGGGTGGGCTTATATATGGTCTAATGAAATATCCTGAAGATGACCAGAATGCGCTTAATTTTGCAGTGGCAGCATCTTGTTTAAAGCACACCATAAAAGGTGATGCAAACCTTGTAACGGTAGCAGAGGTGGAAAAATTAATGAGTGGGGATGCCTCAGGAAGGGTGGCTCGATAACCTAAAAACTTAAAAAATGGCTCAATATTCAAGATTGGAAGTGATAAAGGTAATGCAGGAAACAGGGATGGTTCCGCTTTTCTACCATCCAGATGTGGAACTAGGTAAAAACGTTCTAAAGGCCTGCTACGAAGGCGGAGCAAGGCTGATGGAATTTACTGCCCGAGGTGATTTTGCGTTTGAAGTATTCTCAGAACTTAACAAATTTGCCATTAAGGAACTTCCCGGTATGATTATGGGTGTGGGATCTATTACCGATGCAGCTGCCGCATCAATGTTTATGCAAATGGGCGCCAATTTTATCGTTACCCCATCATTACGTGAGGATATCGCCAAGGTCTGTAATAGGAGAAAAGTGCTATGGTCACCAGGCTGTGGTTCACTGACCGAAATAAACAAGGCTGAAGAATTAGGTTGTGAAATTGTGAAACTCTTTCCGGGCTCCACTTACGGTCCGGGGTTTGTAAAGGCTATCAAAGGGCCACAACCATGGACCAGCATTATGCCCACTGGCGGAGTGAGCACAGAAAAAGATAATTTAGAGGCTTGGTTCAGTGCAGGGGTCACCTGCGTAGGTATGGGATCTAAACTCATTAGTAAGGAAATATTGAACAAAGGTGATTTTGAAGGTTTAAAAACCAAGGTGAAAGAAACTTTGGAATTGATTCAGTCAATTCGATGAATCATCAAAAAGTTGCACGCTAACAGATATAAGAACGCACATATAATGTTGTTAATAGTTTAGAGTCACCCTGTATTTATTCTACTTTTAAGAAGTCAACTGCATTTTGAAAGTAGATTTTATGTAGAATATCGATTGGAAGTTCTAGCCCTACAGTTTTTTGCCCACGTATCTCTAAAGAGTCCTTACTGCTCAAATATCTCCATAATCTATCATAATTGGCATCCAGTTCTTCTTGTTCCTTAAATAGTTCATCTTTGGTAAGCATATCCTCTGGAGTACCATTACCATAATCAGAACCAAATAAAATCTTATTCTGGTATTTTTTAAAAAAATCACCCACTTTTTTAGAATCTTGGCTTGCCAAATCTCCAAACCTAGCAGCAAGTTCAACATACATATTCGGAAATTTATCAAGTCGTGCTGCAACCATATCTACATCATGCGACATACTACCCAAATGAGCGCATAAAATTTGCAAGTCAGGATTTCTTTCAATCCAACCATCCCTTGCAGTTATAATGGTTTTATATGATGGGATTTCTGGAAATTGATACGCATGATACTGTGGATTGTTTTTATAATAGCCATAGTGCGGATTATTGGGGTCAAGTGGTCTCCAAGCTTGTTCTGGTTCCCCAATATGAGCCATGACCGGAATTCCCTTACTTTTCAAAAAATCCCAAATAGGTTGTAATCGTTCATCATCTATTTGAATAAAATCTCCTGTTGCATCTTTTGTAACCATTCCAAAATTTTTCCAAACCTTAACCATTTTAGCTCCCTCTTCAATCTCCTTATGCAGTCGCTCAATAGTTCGTTGTTCAAAATCCGGGGAGTCAATGGTTGTCCCAATTAAAGAGGAACAAAGGAAAAATGTATTTGGATATGACTCAGCATGGGTTAAATAAGTATCCCAACTTCGAACAATCCCAGTAGAATCTTGGGTAGAGACATCTACCAAAACAGAACGCATATTCCATTTCTTAAATAACCCTGGAAGATATTCACGCGAATATCTGTAATGTGAATGGATATCGATTTTTTGGACAGTACTCTGGTCAAAAGAAACTGGCTGGTGCTCACTCGAAGCTTTTTCAGTTGACTTAGGTTTGCATGCAACGAGGAAAGTAAACATAACCAAAAACAGGATGGTGTTTTTCATGATTTGAATTCTGAATTCACATAAAGTTAAAGATAAAAAGTAAGAATCCAGATGTCCTAACCATCATGTTCAAAGGGATTCCATTAACTTCTAACCAAAGCAAGTCCAATATCCGCTGGTTCTGGAGTGCCATCACCATTAAAGTCAAAATCCGTAGCCCCACTAATAGATAAACTGTTTGTTCCGTTAAATTGGATTCGAAAAAACTCATAGTCATCGGCAGCATCCCCATCAAAACGTACTACTAAAAGATCTTCGTCAAAACATAAATCTCCAGAGGAACGGGCATTGGGCTCACCGGACTCCATTATATTGAGAGTGAACCTTCCATTTGACTGGATCGTCAAGGTAACATTTCCACCTTCCTCCACAACATCCACAACTTGAATGGGTTCAGTGGAAATATTGAAAAAATTGGCTTCTGTGGCCGTCCAGTTTCCAGAAATATCGGAAACGGAAAAATTAGTGCCCTGTAAAGAACAATCTGGACCCTCATCATCTTCACTACATGAAATTAAGGAACAACTTACCCATAAAAGGGCTAGAACAAAAAGAAAAAATCTTTGTTCTTTTAGAATCGAAAAATAGCTTTTGCATTTCATCTTATACAATTTTATAGGTTATTAAAATAGCTGCGTCTACCGTACAATAAATCGCATAATTAAAAGTACTGGAAGGTATTCCATGTCCTTGCTACCAATGTTTCAATTTATAATACTCAGGTTACATCTACCTATCTCATTACCAATGGAATGATCGTTAATTCCTAAAAAAGAAAGATTTTACCATTATCTTAGTAGAAGTACCCACTATTCAAACAACTCACATGAAAAGGCTTATACTTTTTAGCTTTCTATGTTTCAATTGTTGGGTTACTAATGCCCAGCTTAAATCAAAAATTGACAGCCTTAACCGCTTATTAAATAGCAGTTCTAACCGGGATACGACAGCAGTTAAATTACTTCTGGACCTCGCAAACACATACAGAGGCATCAATTTAGACACCTCTTATCTGTATGCCAAGAGAGCTTTTGCACTGGCATCAAGTGTTGACTATTATCATGGCATGGCCTCAGCCGACAAAATCAAGGGGACTTATTTTCTATATACTGGTGCAATGGACAGCAGTATTTTTTACTATATAAATGGCCAAAAGCTGTTTGATAAACTGGGAAATTTGGATGGTGTACATGACATTAACTACAATTTGGGCCTATTGCATGCCTCTATTGCCGAATATGATAAGGCCATTTCTTATTATCAAAAGGATTTTGCTTATAGAAATCAAATCAAAGATACCTTAGGTATAGCTGATGGTTATCTAAATATGGGGGCTGTCTATTTGTATAAGGGTGACAATCAAAATGCTTATAAAAATTTTACCGCATCCATCCCCTATTTTCAACAAGCGGGAGATCAACTTTCGGTTGCCAAAGTTAACTTTAACCTAGGCACCATACAGTGGAACTATAGCAATTACGACTTGGCCTTGAAAGATTTCTTTGCTTCTTTGGCCGTTTTTGAGGAAGAAGAAGATCGCTACTTGCTTGCCAGTTGTTTTGAAAATATCGCTGGGGTCTATGAAAACATGGAGAACTATAAAAGTGCTCTTAAATATTACCGTGCTTCTTTACGCAATAGTGAAAAAGTAGGAGATGCAAGGCTAACAGCCTCAAATTATCATAGTCTTGGGGTAGTAATGGATAAATATGCACAACCGGATTCCGCGCTATATTATTTTGACAAGAGCCTTAAATTGTGCGAAGAAAGTGACTTTAAGGATTTGTTGAGCTTGAATTATCACAGCTTGGGTGTTTTGCACGGTAAAAAAAATGCATCCAAAGGAATTTTATTTTTGAACAAGAGCATTTCTTTGAAAAAGACCATTGAGCTGGATAACTTTAACATTGCCACATCTTTTTATGAATTAGGGAACGTTCTATCCAAACAAAATCAACTAGGTTCCGCAAAAAAAAGCTTTGAGGAGGGGTGGAGAATCTCTCGGCAAACCGATTCCAAAGAAATAAAAAGCAAGCTCTCTTTTGCTTTGTATCAATTGCATAAAAGCATGGGAGACAAAACAAGCGCGCTTTCTTATCTGGAGGAATATCACCTACTAAAAGACAGTATTTTTGATGATGAAACCAATAAAAATATTGTAGCTAGGGAAATACAATACGAAACAGCAAAAAAGGACCAGCAAATAGTATTGCTAACAAAAGAGCGGGAATTAAAACAAGCAGAAGTGACCGCCAAGAATGCATTGTTGGGCCAAAACAAAACTCAAAGAAATCTATTATTGGCCGGTATTGCTTCCGTTCTAATAATTTCAATACTTTTTTTTAGAAATTATAAGGTAAAACTGCGGTCCAAAGAGTTGGTCAACAAAAAGCAACGGGAATTTGTGAACCTTCGTTCCCGTTTTTTCGCCAATGTCTCCCATGAGTTTCGAACTCCACTTACTCTAATTCTAGGGCCTTTAAAAGACATATTGTCTTCCAATAAAGAAGGTCAGGAGCACAAAGAAAGCTACGAACTTATGAAAAGGAATGGCGAGAAGCTCTTGGGCCTTGTTAACCAACTATTGGATTTATCCAAACTGGAAGCAGGTGCATTGCCCCTGCAGGTTAAGCAAGATGATTTAAATATTGCTTTAAAAACCATTACAGCCTCTTTTAGTTCATGGGCAGATTATAAAGAAGTTAATTTCACCACATCTATCACCAACAAGATAAAAATGGCCTGTTTTGATAGTGATGTGATGGAAAAAGTTCTGAACAATCTTTTATCAAATGCCTTTAAATTCACTCCGAAAGGGGGAAGTGTTCATTTTAACGCCTCATTGGTCAACTCTCATAAAAGTGGAAAGGAAGCCATAAAAATAATGGTAAAGGATAATGGGAAAGGAATAGCAAATTCCGATTTAGATAAGATTTTCGACAGATTTTATCAAGCTGACACATCCAGAACAGAGACAAACGCAGGAACAGGTATTGGTTTGGCGTTGGTAAAAGAACTTACGGAATTGCACCACGGAAGCATCTCGGTTGACAGTGAAGAAACACAGGGAACAACTTTTACGGTTATCCTTCCTATTACAAAAGAACAATTTAATGATGACGAAGTAGTTTTGGACGCCCCTACGGCCTACATCATAGAAAACGGCATGCCAGTAATGCCGGAAAACACCTTAAAATATTCAGAAAACGAACTAGTTAGCGAGAGTAATTCCCCCCTCCTTCTTATAGTGGAGGACAATGATGATGTTAGATCCTATATCAAAAAACATCTTAACCAAACTTACAAAATAAAAGAGGCCATCAACGGGATTGAAGGTTTCATGCAAGCTCAAAAACTTGTTCCTGATCTTATTATTAGTGATGTAATGATGCCGGACATGGACGGACTAACGCTCTGTAAAAAACTTAAAGAAGATCAGAAAACCAGTCACATTCCCGTGATATTGCTTACCGCTTTGGCCTCTCAAGCGTCCAAGGTGGAGGGGATTGAAACGGGTGCCGACGATTATATCATAAAACCCTTTGATAGAGAAGAGCTAACAGCCCGTGTAAAAAATCTCATTCACCAGAGACAGCTTTTACGTAAAAAATATAGTCGGCAGCTTACGCTAGAGCCAAAGCTTTTGGCTATTACATCTACGGATGAACGTTTCCTTGAAGGGATAATGGAAATCGTGGAGGAACGCATGGACGATTCAACATTTAGCGTTGAAGATCTAGCTAGGGAAATAGGGATGAGCCGTACACAATTATTCAGAAAAATGCGCGCTTTAATTAATCAATCTCCACAAAATTTTATTAGGGATTTTAGATTAAAACGGGCTGCTCAATTACTCAAAAACAAAGTTGGAAGCGTATCTGAAATTGCATATCAGGTAGGCTTCAACAATTTGTCCTACTTTACAAAACGATTTAAAGAGCTGTTTGGAAATAAGCCATCCGAGTACTATCAGGAAAATTAACAGCATAAAACCTAAAACTTGTTATCAAAACTGTTTGAGCTTAAAAGAATGGAAGCGACAATCAACTTTTAAGACTTGACCTTTAAGTCGTTTTGTATAAATTGGGAAGGCGTAATGCCTGTTTGTTTCTTAAATACCTTGTTGAAGGTGTTCTTATTGTTAAATCCAGAATCGAAGGCTATGGCCAAAATTGTTAAATTACTATACTTAGGGTTTTTTAATCTATCCTTGACCTCTCGGTATCGATACTCATTTACAAATTCATAGAAGCTTTTTCCAAGTGCTACATTTAAAATCTGGGATATTAAATACTTGGGCTTATTTAAATGATTTGAGAGTTTTTGTAGCGAAAGTTCCGTATCCAAATAAGGGCGTTCGGTTTCCATATACAAAATTATTTCATCAAGATGTTTTTGTAAATCTGAATTGCTCACCTTGGAAGTTTCGTATTTGGCATCTTCATTATTTAAAAAAACCTGCAAAAAAATCTTACTGTTTCTATAAAAGAACAATACCACCAAGTTAATGGCGATAGCGCAGCAGAGCATGGTTATATAATATACCTTCGGGTCAATTCCCCCTTGAATAAAATACCACATCACACCCATAAAATCGACCCCCCAAAATACTAGAAAAGCGTAGCTAAATTTAATAAGCCAATTGTACTTTATTTCAAAGGATCTTATCTTGTTTTGCTGCCTTAGTCGTTTTAGGTTTTTGATTGCATAGAAAACATAAACAAAACTTACTGTAATGTGGCTTATTAGGAATATCGCCGCTTCAATGGTTAGGTTCTGAATTGGCAAACTCAGTTGATATGCCAATACATCCACTTTTTCCGAGCCACTCAGCGTATAAAATGGTAGAAAAAAAACAACTCCGAAAAGAAAAGGTATTAAATGCAAAGCATCCTTTGGCTGAAGCTCCAGCTTTCTAGAAAATATCGATTTTACATATAAATAATAGCAAGGGCCCAAAAGCATTAAAAATGGACTAGAAACATGGGCTAAATGTGGTACAGCACTATAAAGGCTGGTGTGCAACAACAAATAATTGAACAGATTAAATGCGATGATAAGAACCAGTGAAGAGAGAAAGAAACTCGATTTACTTCTCTGCTGCCACAGCAATAACATTGCCGACAAAAAAACTCCTTGAAAAGACCCGAAAAGAAGAATTACTGCCCAAAAATCAAATTTTATACTGAATAAACTATCCATAAGAATAAGATAACAAATTACAAATTAAGTATTGTCCTTTCTCCTTATTTCAATATGCACATAACAATGCGTCATCCTAAACTTAAAGACACTTCATGACTTACAGTTTAAATTATTTTCGAATGTTCTTTTAAATCAAATTCAAAAAAATGGAAAACACTTATATCCTTAGAACCGCACTAAAGAGCAATGGCTTTTTTTCTATATGCATGGGAATACTAACATTGACTTTAGCCAATACTGTTAAGGCAATTTCAGAAATGGCCAACGGACTGCACCTCAACTTTGCCATCCAAATGTTCATTTTCGGTGCTGTGGTGCTTTATGCGGCTTTTAGAAAAAAGATTTCCAGAATATTGGTATGGGTTATTATTGTTCTTGATTTTTTATATGTGGCTATCGAAGCTATCAATCTGGCATTTGCGAAAAACCTCAGCTCTGGTGGTTTTGCATTAATACTGGCAACCAACATATTAGTCCTGCTATTTGCAATATTCCAAACCAAAGGAATACTGGATTACACCAAATCCATGAAAAAATCAGATTCATGAGACATTTAAAGTTTCTATTGCTATTTCCAATATTTTATAGTGTCAACTGCATTAGCCAGACAGTTGAAGAGGTCTCACTGCCATTGACCTCCAAAGTCGAAATAAAATCAGATTACGGGGTGGAATATGTAATCTACATCAGTTTACCGCCTGAATACCTTAACTCTGACAAAGCCTACCCGGTAACCTATGTGTTGGACGGTGACTTAACATTTGGGATAGCCTATAATTCAAGAGTATTGATGTCCTACGGCAAAGAAATTCCAGAAGTGATTTTAGTGGGTCTGGCCTATAAGGAAGGTTTTGAAAATATCCACAACAATAGACTACGGGACTTTACACCAACAGCATGGAGCGAAGAGCAAATTGAAAAATTCACAGGAGTTTCGGGTATTAAAAACTCAGGCGGCGCAGATGCTTTTTTAAATTTTCTTGAAGATTCCGTCAAAAAACACATCAATAACAACTTCAGGGTAGATCAGAATAATCAAACCCTTGTTGGGTACTCTTTGAGTGGTCTCTTTGCCGTTCATGTTGCAAACAAAAAAGAATCCTATTTTAAGAACTATCTTATTGCTAGTCCATCCTTGTGGTGGTTTGGTCCCAGCCTTCCCGATTTTTCCAAATCCAATGGAACATCGCAGATGTATTGGTCCGTAGGGTCCCTAGAAAACCCAGAGGCCATGGTAAATCCTTGGAAGAAAATAACATCGGTTCTTGAATTGTCAAATTTTGCCATTCAATCAGAAATATTAGAAGATGAGGGGCATGTAACAGCCTTTAACAGTGCCTTTACAAGAGGAATTAAGTTTTTGTTTAAAACGAACAATTGAAAAATCAAATTATGAAATCAGTAATTAGAACATCTTGTTTTTTGATTATCGTATTAGTCCAGTATTCAATAACCGGACAGTCGGTGAACGATTTAGCTGATATTAGACCAGACATTATTAAAAAAGAAGGAGACTTTGTTAGCGGTATTTCCCATAGAGAACAAAAAGGGCAGGAAATATTAAACCAATGCTATAAAGCTCACGGATGGGATAAGGTTTCTGATATCAAAATAATAACAGCTGTTTATAACGATGATTGGTCTCCTGCTCTTGAGCAATTAAAGGTCCATAACAATTGGCCTTTGGAAAACCAAAAAGTAAGACATGATTTTTATGCTTTTAAACTTGGTAATTCAAGGGTGGAATTATTAAATGGTCCTGCCGAAAAAGAAATTTGGGGCATTGACCATAACATCCCATATAAAAAGATACATGGAAAGCTAAATACAATTGATGATGCCAATATGATCCCTGCTTTGGTTGGAAAAGAATATTTTATTCAACTGCCTTATTGGATCAATAAGGTTCCCTTGGTAAATTATGTGGAAGAAAAAGTATTACATGGCAAAACGTACCATCTCATCTATGGAACCTGGAAATCTGGGGAGCCAAATGCTGAATTTGATCAATACATTTATTGGATAAATAAAGAGACCAAGCTTCTAGAAATGGTACAATATACGGTTAGGGTGGTTGCTCCAGCGGTTTATGGGTATGTTGTCTTTAAAAATTTTCGAAAAGTCAATGGGGTTATTATCCCTTTTCAACACCAACTTGGCTATTTGCCAACAGAAGAAGGGTTAATCCATCAGATGATTTTTGAGTCAATAACCTTTGATTCACATGATGTTGGCCCGGACTATATCGAGGTATTTGGAAATAACTAATTTTATTGGCTACTTACGGTAAAATCAAATAGTTTGAAAATACCACTTGATGTATTATCAAAAATCGCCTCTGCCTTAAACCGAAGGGATGAAGTTCCAAATCAGGAATTGGCGAAGGAAATTATTGCCGACGAGGATAGACAGGCCATTCAAATCCTTATTGAACATTTAAGCCATAAAAACAAAGCAATTCAAAATGATTGCATCAAAGTTATCTATGAAATTGGTGAAAGTAGGCCAGATTTAATCGTTTCGTACTTTGAAATCTTTTTGGAAATGTTGGGCAGTAAAAATAATAGATTGCAATGGGGAGTAATGACAGCACTCAATTATATCGCGCACTTAAAACCCCAAGAGACGTTTCATCATCTTCCCAGAATACTTGAAACTGCTGAAAAAGGTAGTGTAATAACCAGAGATCATGCTATAAACATCATAATCACACTGGCAAATACTGAAAAGTATAGAACGGAAGCTTTCGCCTTGTTACGGGAGCAACTTTTAGGGAGCCCTATAAATCAATTTGCCATGTATGCCGAAAGAACGGTCCCCGTCGTTGATAAGGACAATAAAGAACAATTTATTAAAATCTTAGAAACGAGAATGCAAGATTTGCAAAAAGAAAGTCAGAAAAAAAGGGTTGAAAAAATAATTAGAAAGCTTTCTTAGTATAGTAGTGCCGAAATGATTTAAAATCAAGAGTACTTCAATTTTTCAAATGTTTTAGCCGGGATACCGCTTGTTTGGCTTGGGATTTAAGACCTGTATTTTATAATTCATATAAGTTTGCCCCTCGTACTACAGACTTGAGCTTAATTGCAGTTTTTTCCTTCCCTGAAGAAAATTGAACCCCATTAAAACTGCAATAACCAAAAAGATTATTCCTCCAATGGCAAAAACAGTTGTTGAAAGGAATTCAAACAAAACTCCTCCTAAGATAAGGCCAAACATGCTAGCTATACTCCCCATACTATTACCATAACCTTGTATTGCTCCCTGCATGTTGGAATCTCCTGTTCTGGATAACAGCGCCATAAAGCTTGGCCACATTAAACCATTACCAATGGATAGTAGTGTATTGGCCAAATAAATGATTACTATGTTTTGAAAGGACAAAAGCAAAAACGACGAAGCCAATATCAACGACCCAATGAGTATCAGTCTTTCATTGGTCACTTTGCCTTGCAATCTAGATAAAACAGGGCCCTGAACTAGAATCATTACAAGGCTTGAATATGCCAAGAAAATACCTAGTTCAGTTGATGACCAATCTAAAATGGTATTGGCATATATGGGCAAGCCTGCATAAAAGAGACTAAAACCCAAAAAGGTGAAGAAATATACCATGTATAAAAGTGGTATTCCTGGTTCTTTTAAAACCCTTTTTAAATCTGTTTTTTGAGGGCTGGCCTGCAGTTCCCCTTCTTGATAACAGTTCTTATGTTCTACTTGAAAAAACCTACGTAAAGCCCGCAACCGAACCTTTCCTGTATTTACCACGCAAGGTACACTTTCCTTTAGCTGGGTATTTATTACAAAAATTGCAATTAGAGAAATCAAAGCTGCCAAAATTAATGGAAGAATCTCACCAAGCATAGTAGACGCCAAAACTCCTGCGAAAGCCGGACCTAGCACAAATCCCAAACTTGTAGAAGCTCCCATCTTGCCAAAATTTGAATTCCTGTCCTCATCCGTTGAAATATCGGATAAATAAGCATTGGCCACAGATATATTGCCTCCGGTAAATCCATCAAAGATTCGTGCAACAAAAATCATCACTAAAGGTAATGTCATTGCGTAACTGCCTGTAATCTTTGTATTCTGAGACCAAAGTTCTGTTTCTGGAAGAATAAAAGCCAGCAAAAAAAGTGTCCAGGCAATGAATGTGCCCAATTGACTGATAACCAGTACTTTTTTTCTTCCAATTTTATCAGAGAGTCTTCCTAAAATAGGTGCACCAATGAATTGAAAAAACGGGTACATAGCTCCTAAAATCCCATATATAAAGCCATTCCCTCCCATATCGGTCACAATAAAAATGAGAATCGGAACAACAATACTATAACCTAGAATACCAATAAAATTAACCAGTAAAATCGGGAAAATTTTTGGCGATATCAGTTTGGCAAGCTTCATAACAGTGAAGGAATCGGTTGTATTTAAAGGTAAACAAATTATTGCCCTAATTCCCTAGCTTCAAAATGTATCAATTCTTGATTTTCAAAAGTTGTATTTGCTTCAATGGGATTGCAACACACCTCGCAATCTTCAACGTATGTCTGGTTTGACACGGAAGTATCTAGAAGAAAGGAAATCTCTTCCCAACAATAAGGGCACTGAAAAAAGTGTTCAAACATGTTCTAGCTAAAAATCCACATTCAGCAATTGACCACTGATTTGAAGCATTTGAAGTTCGGCCAATTTAGCACTGTACTTAGCCTGACTTTGAGCCAATTCAGCGTTCAATAAATTCAATTGTGCCTGTCTAAATTCTATTGAGGTTACCTGCCCCAATTTATAGCGCTCATCTGTACGGTTGAAATTGTTCTGATTGGTTTGCAAATTCTTTTCTTGCACTTCCAAAACATACAGTGCGTTGGTATAACTGTCCCATGCATTTGTAATATCCCGTTCTACCTCCAGCTCTATTTGTTTTTTAAGCAGCTCTTGGTTTTCATACCCAATCTTCACATTCTTGATACCGGTAACACCTCTTCCTCCATCAAAAAGATTCCAGGAAAGATTAACAGCGCCTGTTACCCCCGTTGACGTATTTTGAATTAAAAAAGCCAATGGACTGTTGTTGCTTGATTCATTCCATCCGTATGTGCCCGTTAAACCAATAGTAGGTAGAAAAACACTCTTCGCCGCTTTAACATTGTACATGGTAATATTCATCTCCTTTTCTACTAATTGTAACCGGATATTGTTCGATTTAGCCTCATTATGCATATTCTCCATTTGAAGTCCTGGCACAAAATTAACCGTGGTATCTGCAAGAAATTGAGCGGAAAGTTCTCGGTTCAAAACAAGGTTTAAGTCCCGCATAGTGTTACGCAATTGCTGCCTCGAGTTTAACAGGTTGATACTGTCGGTATTGATGTCTACTTCTGCATTCAAAACATCCAAGCCCGTATTCTGTCCATATTCAAACTGATAGGTGGCTCGTTTCAATCTATCTTTCGAAATTTCGAGCGCTTGTTCCAAGTTTTTGGTGTTTTCTGTAAGCCTGGCCACTTCATAATACACAGAAAACAATTGTAGAATAGTATTCTCAATGGTTTGCCTTACTTCTAATTCGGATTGCTGCGACCGTTCTTTAAAACTCTTATAACTGTAATACCTATTCAATCCATCAAACAAGGTATAGTTTACATTAACTGAAGCATTGTATCGTCTGGTTTCGGCACCATCGGCGGTTCTTGTATCCCCACTAGCCAACTGACCTTCGGTGTTTTGTTTATCAATACTTCCGCCTGCATTGGCTGTAACCGTTGGCAAATACCCAGAATTTAATATACTGGCATTATTCTCATCAATTTTTTTGGTGTTTCGCGCTACTTGGATACCCAGGTTATTTTCCAATGTTAAATCTATCGCTTCTTGTTTGGAAAGTAGTTTTTCCTGAGCTTGTGCTACATTGATAAAAACCAATAAAAAAAGAGGTAGTGTATTAAATATACTTTTCATTATGATGTTCCTTCTAAAACTTTTGAAGTCTCTTCTTCAGCTTCCGTATGTTTTGCAGTTCCGTTGAGCGCATACATGCCTTGTTCTTGCATGTGTTGCTCGTCATTCTGTTCTTTAATTGCTCGTTCCACTTCTTCTTTGGATGCTTTTTCTCCTGTCCATAATCCTTTGGCCAAGACCTTTACATTATTTCCAAAGGAGAGAAACAAAGGCAACATTAACAAGGTAAGGACCGTAGCAAAACCAATACCATAGGCAATGGCAATAGCCATGGGTTTTAAGAATTGAGCTTGTCTGCTTTTTTCCAATAGTAGTGGGGCCAAACCGGCAATAGTAGTAATGGATGTTAGGAATATGGCCCTAAACCTTGAGCGGCCTGCCTCATAAAGGGCCTCATTGAATTTAAGTCCATTCCTTAGGTTGATATTAAACTTTCCAATCAGCACCAAACCATCATTCACCATAATACCTATAAGGGCGATAATCCCTAACATGGAAAGAATATTGATTGGGAAACCATGAATCCAATGCCCCCAAGCTACTGCTGTTAGACTAAATGGCACTAACAATATCAGTAATAGAGGCTGGCTGAAGCTTCTAAAAGTGAATGCAATGGTCACAAAAATGAGAAACAGCACCGTTAGACCTACAAATCGAAGTGAATTAATAAGTTTGTTCGCTTCCCTATTCTGACCTTCATAAGATGGGGTAATTGTTGGGTATTTGGATAAAATATCCGGCATAATTTCAGTCCTAACCCATGTCATGGCATCTGTTCCACTGGTAGTCTGCAAATCTTTGATGTCTGATGAAACTTGGATTTCTCGTTGTCCATCTAAATGATTAATAGCCACATCACCACGTTCTATGGAATATGTCGCGATTTCTTTAAGTGGAATTCGTTCTCCATTTGGAGCTACGATACGCATTTCATCCAAATCGGAAATTGAAGATCTATTTTCACGATTGTAACGCACCCAAACTCTTATTTCATCCTGTCCTCTTTGGAAACGCTGTGCCTGCGCACCGAAAAATCCTGCTCTCACCTGATTCATCACCGTACGAAGGTTGAGCCCTAACAAATAGGCATTTTCCTTGAGTTCCAATCGTATTTCTTTAATTCCGGCAGGATCGTTATCCGCTACATCCTTCAACAAAGCATTTTCTAAAAGAGCGGATTTCAATTCTGCTTTTGCCCCTTTAAGTTCTTCAATATTGTTTCCCAAAAGCGAAACGGAAACGGGATCTCCCCCAAAATTTCCACCTGACCCATAAATAAGGCTTTCAACGCCAATAACTGGTCCCACAAGTTCCTGAAGCCTACTCGTAACCATATCTGCTCTAATAGCATCGGGGCGTTCTTCTCCTGGCAATAAATTAATGACCAGGGTAGCTGCAGATGAACCTGGACCAACATTTTTAAGCATGTTTTCAAAAAGCATCTTGTCCGAACCCTGCAAATATTTATCTGTAAGCTCTTGGTTTACAATTTGGGCTTTATCTTGAATCATACTCACTATAGAATCAGTAACCTTTTCATTGGTGCCGTTTGGCATCAACAACTCCACAGCAATTCGGTCACTTGCAATTCTTGGAAAGAATGATGTTCTGATTATTCCACCTCCAATGGAGCCAAAAGTCAATGCAAGTGCCATGAAGAATATGGCGAAAGTCACAAACTTGTACTCCAAGGCAAAGCGAAGGGCAGGACTGTACATTTTGTCCCGCATCCAATTCATCGCATCATCCCCAAGTTTGTTTATAATTCGCAGCTTGGAAAATATTTTTGCTATACCTGTTTTTGGTCCTTTCTTTTGTTTTCTCAGCGCCTTTGAGTGCGCTAAATGCGCCGGCAAAATAATTAACGCTTCAACCAAAGAAACCACGAGGGTTAGAATAACAATTACAGAAACTTCACTAAAAAAATCACCAACCCTTCCATCTAAAAACAAGAAAATAGAAAATGCCAGTATTGTGGTTATAATTGCTGAAAGAATGGGTGGAATTACTTCCATTGTACCATCTATGGCTGCTTGGACTGGGGTTTTTCCCTTTTCGTAATGTTGGTAGATATTTTCTGCTATTACAATACCATCATCCACCAAAATACCGATTACAATAATCATCCCAAATAGCGACAATACATTGATCGTGACATTGAGCATAGGTGCAAAAACAAACATTCCCAAAAAGGCAACAGGCAATCCAAAGGCTACCCAAAAAGCCAATCTCGTATTTAAAAATAGGGACAAGAATACGAGTACAAGAATCATCCCTATTATAGCGTTTTCGGTAAGCAAATCGGTACGTTGTGTTAAGGTTTTGGATAGATCCCTAACAACATCCAGTTGTACATTGGTATACTTTTGATTGAATTCCTCGATGTATTCTTTTACGTTTTCGGCAGAACCAATAAGGTCTTCGGTATTGGTACTGGTCACCGTAACATTTACGGATAAATCTCCATTGTAATATGAAGTATTTGGAGTCTCGGAGAATCTGTCGCGAATGGTAGCCACATCTTTTAGCCGAATAGCTTTCCCTGATGCATCTGCACGTACCACAACATTGGAGAGTTCATCTCCGTAGTACGAGCGATTATTTGCTCGAATCAAGTACTCCTCTGTGTTGGTCTTAATATTACCTCCAGTAACCAAAATATTGGCATTGGAAACAGCCTGTGAAACTTCAGCGAAAGAAAGATTATACGCCAAAAGACTGTTTTCGTCCACCGCTATTTCAATTTCCTCATCTGGATAGCCTGAAATGGTAATTTGGGAAATTCCGTCTATGGCCCTTAAATCGTTTTCTATTTGCCTTCCTATTTGCTTTAGGGTTGCCAACGACATATTCTTGCCACTTACCGCAAAGCTTATGGTAGGTCTTACTGCTTCCAGTTTGGAAACCACCAAAGGTTCCATCCCCGTCGGGAAAGTGGGAACACGATCTACTGCATTTTTGACCTCCAACAGCATAAAATCGATATCCCTTCCTTTTTCAATCTCAACGTTAATTGTACCACTGTTTTCCCTGGAGGTAGAGGTTACTCTTTCCACACCTTGTAACCCCTTAAGATTGTCCTCAATTTTTAGCACGATTCCCTCCTCAACTTCTTGTGGGGATGCTCCGGGATATGCAATCGTAATCAAAATATTTTTAGAATCTACAAGTGGAAAAAATGAGGATTTTAATGAAAAAGCACCTACTAGTCCAAAAATGAAAAATGCAATGATGATAACATTTACCGCTACGTGGTATTTTATAAAATACGAAATTACCTTTCTCACGATTTGGTCTTTTTGGATTTGTCTTCATCAAATACCTTCACCAGCATTCCTGCATAGGCTCCTGTTAACGCTTTTGTTACAATAACCTCGCTATTGGGAACATCTTTAAGGACCACTTTTTTATCGGTAAAATACACTGGGCGTACATCAATTAGGTCTAAAACTGAATCGCGTACTACAAAAATCTGATTGTTTTCCAGCAATAGGGAACGGTCTATTTCAATGGCATTCTCTTCTTCTTTGGCCTCAAGATTGGCTTCTAAGTATTGTCCTTCTTTTAAATTATCCCCCGCTACCTCAATAAACACGGTAATGGTTTGTGAATTCTGGTCCACACTGCCGTTAACCCGGGTGACCTCTCCTATATAACTTTGGGTTTTGCTTAGATTGGAAAGTGCTACCTTCTTGCCTACTTTCAAGAAATCACCGTAGGTTTTACTTACTGAAACCTCAAGCTCATACACCCCAATATTAATGTATTCACCCAATTTTTGTCCTACTCGAATTAAGGTTCCTTCTGTAACCAATGCATCTGTTAAAACACCTTTAAAAGGTGCAGAAATATTGTATTTGGACAAACGTTGCTCCAAGTTTTTTACATTGTAATAATTAGAAATTACCCCACGACCGGAAATAAAGAACTTTTCCTTCTCGGAGGTCATTTCGGGTAGCTTCGGTGTTGTTGCATTTAAATCGAAACCATTAAGATATTCTTGCCATTTGGGGTATATCTCTGGGTAATCCAGCCTTACATCTGGCATTATTGAGGTAAGTAAATTATACAGATTGCTTTTTGCCGACTGTACAGAAGCATAATATTCGCTGGCATCAATACGAATGAGCGTTTGGCCCGTATTGTATTCTTGTCCAGTCCTAAACAGCTTGCTCCCTGATCTAAAAACACCCTGTACTTCAGAAAAGAGCTCTACTCTTCTTTTAGCTTTTAAATTTCCGTTTGCTGGAATAATGATAGGGATGGTTGCATTTTCCACAGTATCAACAAAGACTGTTTTTACTACTTTTTGTGGTTTTGGTCTTCTGTTCTTTTTACTTCCAGCAATTAATCCTGCAAAAAAAATAGATCCGAAAATAATTAGGCCACCTACTACGGCCGAAATAATTAGCTTGCGCATATATAGGATGAATTAGTCTTTTGCAAAACTATTCGCTTCCAAAGGGTAGTATGGTTAAATATTTCATAAATTGTTTAGTGAATAATTAGCTTTTCTGAACAAAAAAAGGGGATACACGCCTGCATCCCCAAACCAAACAAACTAAAGTATAACTAACTACTCATTATCGTCAACATCTTCAAATTTTGTATCCGCCATTCTAGTGCGTTGTAGTTGGATTTCGTTGAACTTTGGATTTAATGTTTTTTCATCTGTATCAAAGACCAGAAATTGCTGGGTATCCATTTCTCGGAGACCTTTATAAGATTTGAACCTGTTATTTTGAATCTGTAATATTTTTAAACTTGCCAATTGACTAAATTCTGAAGGAATTTCTCCTCCTAGCTGATTGTTGGCTAGCACCAGTTCTCTTAATTGGCCTAATTTCCCCATTTCCACTGGTATGGTTCCTTCAAGATTGTTTTCAAAAAGTCCCAAAGCCTCTAGTTTTGTAAGATTTCCTATGGTAGTTGGAATAAGGCCTTTTAAATTATTGCTTGATAAATTCAACTCCCGCAGGTTATTCAATTCACCAAAAGTTGAAGGTATAGACCCGCTTAAGAAGTTATTAAACATGGAAAACACCTGTAATTCTTTAAGTTGCCCTATTCCCAAAGGTAAAGAGCCTTTAATACGATTCATTTCGAGTCGCAGCACTTTTAGGCTTTTAAGCTTAACAATATCTTTTGGCAATACGCCTGTTATGTTGTTGAAAGCAAGGTTTAAATGGGTTAGGTATCTGAGTCTTCCTATACTCTCTGGAAGAACACCTTCCAAGTTATTCCTAAAGAGATTTATTCCTACTACATGATTATCCATTAATTCAACACCCTTCCATGTATTAACAGGAGCATTTAAATCCCAAGAGGCACTCCATTCTTTACCATTTGTACTATGGTAAAGATCAATTAGTGCATTTTTTTCCTTTTGAGAAATCTCTATTGAGGCTATTACACCATTAAATGAGCATAAAAAAATGAGAAAAATGGTTAGTTTAAACATAGGCAAAAACTTCAATTCATAAGAATTTACTTACAAATTAAGTGCAGAACCTAAATACCTACAAATTAAATGGGTGTAGCACGGTAAATTTGTTGTAAAAGGGCTTAAATATGTGGTGAAGCACCAGGCATGTTGCCTTTAGGTCAATTGTTCAAGCTCGCCAGAGAGTTTTTCCCACTCTTCCATAAGGGATTCCAAAAGGTCCTTTTTTTCTTGATATTCATCAAAAAAGTTAGGTTTAGCAATAGTGGTATCGTAATCCATAAGGAGGTTGTGGTCAGTTTCAGCGATATCTTTTTCTAGCTGGGAAATCTTATTTTCTACTCCGCTTAGTCTATTTTTTAGGGACTTTAACTTCTTTTGTGTTTGATAATCGTTCTTCTTTTCTTCAACTTTAGGCCTTACTTGAACTTTCTCTCCCTTTTCGATTTTCCTGAAATCTTCAGCTTTTCGCTGTTCCAAATAAAAATCAATATCACCTAGATACTCCTTAATTTTACCTTCTTTGAATTCGTAAACTCTATCTGTTAGCCCTTGCAAAAAATCTCGATCATGGGATACTAAAATCAAAGTGCCTTCAAAGTTTTGCAACGCCTGCTTTAATACATTCTTGGATTTAATGTCGAGATGATTGGTAGGCTCATCCATGATCAATACATTGAATGGTTCCAATAACATTTTAGCTAAAGCCAAGCGATTGCGCTCTCCACCTGAAAGTACCTTTACGTATTTATCCACCTCATCTCCCCTAAACAAAAAAGAGCCTAAAATATCCCTCACTTTACTCCGATTCTTCTCATTTGCTGCATCAATCATAGTATCCAGAACAGTTTTACTACCATCCAAATACTCAGCTTGGTTTTGCGCAAAATACCCTACTTGTACGTTATGTCCTATCTTGAGCTTACCCCCATACTCCAACTCTCCCACCATAACTTTCGCCAAAGTGGTCTTTCCCTGTCCATTCTGACCTACAAAGGCTGTTTTGCTACCCCGTTCTACCAGCAAATCAATACCTTCAAGAACCCGTTTCTCCCCGTAGTATTTAGATAAATTTTCCAGTTCTGCAACCACCTTCCCAGGAGTTATGGACACTGGAAATCGTACATTCATTACACTATTGTCATCTTCATCAACTTCAATACGTTCAATCTTATCCAGTTTTTTTATGAGCGATTGTGCCATGGAAGCTTTTGTGGCCTTTGCCCTAAACTTTTCAATGAGTTTCTCTGTTTGCTGTATTTGCTTTTCCTGATTTTTTTGAGCACTCAGTTGTTGTTCCTTGATTTCATTCCGCAACTCCAAAAACTTGGAATAGGGTTTATTGTAGTCATATATGCGCCCCAATGATATCTCAATGGTTCTATTGGTAACATTGTCCAAGAACATTTTATCATGGGAAACAATAACCACGGCTCCGGGATAGTTTTTAAGAAACTGTTCCAGCCAAATAATGGATTCGATATCCAAATGGTTGGTAGGTTCATCTAAAAGAAGGACATCATTATTTTGAAGCAATAGTTTTGCCAACTCTATACGCATACGCCATCCGCCAGAGAATGTATCAGTTACTTTAGTAAAGTCCTCTCTTTTAAAACCAAGACCTAACAATACTTTTTCCGTATCGCCTTGGTAATTATATCCGCCCAGAATCTCATACCGATGCGAAACATCCGTTAAATCGACCATAAGTTGATTATACGACTCACTTTCATAATCGGTGCGCTCAGCCAATCCTTTGTTTATTCCTTCCAGCTTTTGTTCCAGCTCCTTGATTTCCGTAAATGCCTGATAGGATTCCTCCAAAACCGTTCTTCCCAGTTCAAAATCAATGTCCTGTTTTAAAAACCCAATCTTTGTATCCTTTTCAGTCGCTATAGTACCCGAATCCGGTGCTATTTCTTTGGAAAGTAATTTCAGCAAAGTAGATTTTCCGGCTCCATTTTTTCCAATCAGGCCAACCCTAGTACCACCATTTAGTCGAAAGGCGATTTCTTCAAAAAGATACTCGCCTCCAAAAGCGACAGAAAGGTTATGAATATTTAGCATTTTATGTGACCTGAATTACAAAACAAAAATGTGTGAATGAGTACTTTTGTACAAAATCGCTGCAAATGTTAAAAAAAGGAAACAAACTCTACAGTATTTTAACAGGAAGTTGTCCTAAGTGTCATGAAGAGCTAATGTACATCAACAATAATCCGTATGTGCTATCCCAGCTTTTTAAAATGCACGAACGATGCTCTCATTGCCATACAAAATACAAAATTGAGCCTTCCTTTTTTTATGGTTCCATGTATGTAAGTTATGGCGTGGGAATAGCTTTTGCCGTGGCCGCATTTGTTATTGCATTTCTAGTTATGGGAGCATCACTTGTGAACACTTTTATTGCTATTGTGATAACCATGATGGTCTTTATGCCAGTGATTATTCGTTTATCCCGAAATATTTGGATCAACTTTTTTATTAAATATGAACCTAACAGCGTAAGAGGTCAAGCTGAATAATGCTTTTTTGTAAATCTTTGGATATTCATCTCTGGGTCCAGAGCTTCATTGTTTTCTATTGCATTAAATAGTTGTTCTGAAGCATATGGGGCAATAAGCACTCCTCTGGAACCAAAGCCATTTAAAACATAGAGGTTTCTATGTTCGGGATGCTGTCCGACAAGAGGTCTTCTATCAGTCACTGTTGGTCGTATTCCCGCTACGTGTTTTACAACTTCAAAATCACAGTTTAAAAAGCTCTTAGATTTTTCAAGAAGCTCACTTTTTGCATCTTCTGTAGGCGTATTGGTTTTATCTTTCCATTTATAGGTTGCGCCCAACAGATATAAATTATCTCCCTGCGGAATACTAAATGCGGAGGATTTAATTACACTATTCTCTTTTAAATCAGGTGCTTTAATGGTCAACAACTCTCCTTTTGTGCCATTTAATGGCAAATAGTTGAAAAAGGGGTTGCTTTTAAGCCCGTAGCCCGTAGCAAATACAATCCGCTTGGCATTTATTGATTTATAAGAAATATGGCCTTCAAACACCTTAAAATGAGAAAAATCAAACGATTCTTTATGTAGCAGTCCCTGTTGATCCAAAGATGCTGCATAAGCCTTAAGCAATGTTTTGGTGTCTATTCGCCCAGTATGCTTTACTTGGCCTAAACCAAATGGAGCATCAATATTCGGATTATTATTTTGAACGATGGTAGTAGCTAAGAAATAATCGAGACCAGGACGGTCCGCAGCTTGAAACCATAAATTTTGTTCTTCAATTGAAGTAAATCTTCTGAGTACAGGAATTTTGTAATCCAATGTAACTCCTAGCTTCTGCTCTAAGGCCTTATAAAATGGAAGGGCCAATTCCATTTGTTCTTTGGCCTTCCAAGCCATGGTAAACCTTTTCAAGATTACTGGATTGTACAATCCGCCCGCAACCAAGGAAGCTTGCTGGGAAGCATCTGTAACCACATTATAGGATTTCCCTTGTTTTTCGAGCGTTTCACAAAAGGATATTCCAGCCAATCCCAGACCAACAACTATATAATCAAGCATACCACAAAAATAGGCATCCTAAACCTGATTTCATGGAGGTTTCGGAAACAACAAATTGGGTCAAAATAAAAACGCCGCACAAAAGTGCGGCGTCTATATGAATTGAATTGGAAAGTTTAATCTTTAAGGCCTAATAAGCCCACATGTCTTGCTCCCTATCTCGGATAACCTCCTTAATACGTTTGGCTTCCAATAACTGAAACAGTGCATTGTCAAAAACGTAATCGTCAATCTCGCGATCTCCGTGCACGTTGTCCTCCTTGTATATTATTGCATTAAAACGTCTTGCGTTCAACAGCATATCAAAGGTGATAGGACGTGCAGAATTACGTTGATTATAGACCTTGGCTTCGTGCAACACTTGTCTTGCCGCTGGATACCATACCCAAAACAGCTCAACTTTGTTCTCGCCTGGATCTACAGACTCATCATCCACAAAGTTTACATCTGGAGCTACTGGTGCAATACCTAATAGGCGGTACTTCAGTTCTCCTTGACGCTTATCAAAATACCACATTCCCTTTATACGATATTCTTCAATATCCGCTGCATTTAAATCCCTTCTGTTGATAAACTCTTCAGAAAGTTGTTCTCCTGCATTGATTTGTTCATATCCAAGATCCGTGGTATCCACTTTGCTCAATGTAGCGTTTAAATCCTCAAACTTTCGCTTTTCAGTGAAGTAAGAGTCCGTATATACTTCGGTCAAGTTTCCATTTTTGATATTCTTCATCAAAACATGGTATAACGACCTTCTGTCCGCTCCAATACCTATGGTATCGGTTGGGTAGTATAATGGAAAGTTAACACGCTCATCCAGGTCAATTACCTCCCAAATTGTTTTGGACCAAAGGATATCTCTATCATCTGTATATCCATATTCCAGTGGGGCATCGTTGTCCTGTTCTATTTGAGCTTCAGTCTTTATCCCTATTTCTTGTGGCAACTTGGCGTTCAAAATGTTTGCCTGAGCCATTATTGATACAGGTACTAAGCTTAAAGCTCCAATTAATAATGCATTTTTCCAATTCATGATTATCTGTATACTTTTTTAGTTTGTAAGCTCTACAACAACTGGAGAGACCTTTTTCAACTTATAGGTCTTATTGTTGGAAATGTAGGCTTTGATATCAAATATTTGAACAGCTTCACCTCTTTTAGCTCTTTTCAAAGCAGATTTAGCTCTTCCATCCAATTTATTTCCGTTTACTACAATTGTAGGCTGACCTGGCACTTTAAATTTAAATCCGCTTACAGCAAGATTCAAGTCAAAATCAAAGTCTTCCAACATTGCACCAACCGTAGAAATCTCTAGGTTTCTTCTTGGCATCTTAACGCTACCAGCTTCACCACGTACGGTACCTCCTGGTCTTGGAATATCCTTGATACGGAACGTAGCAGGGGTATTGATTCTTTGACCATCAGGTAAAACACCTGAAGCATTGATGGTAACCTCTCTACCGGTTCCAGGATTCATAACATATCTACTTCCACTTCTTTTTGAAAGTCCAGGAGCAGATGCAGAAACTTTGTTATCTGGAATACCAGGAATGGATATCGTCATTGGGTTAGATACCCCACGGTATACCACATTCATCTTATCTGCAGCAATTACAGCAGCATTGGGCTTGGAAATTGTAGCAAAAGAATTTTTCACTTCTACAGGAATTTCCTCTCCATCTTGCATAAAGAACATTGTACCAACTATTTCATGATCACCAGGATTACCGGCACCAATCAACATTTGAATACCACCAGCTTCTAGCTTATAATCTTTTCCTTCAGTCAGTTTTCTACCGTCCAAAGTCAATTCAGCCTTCACAGGTGTAGATGTTTTATCTGTTTTACTGATAATAATCTTACCATCGTACTTATCTCCATTGTAGAAAGCAGACTTAGAAGCCAACAAAGAAGTAGCAAAGTTTGTCAAGGAAACTTGATTTGTAAGCTCACCTTCCAACATTGATTTCAACGCATCTTCCTCAGTAGCCTTAACATCGGCTTGTAGCGATGTTAATTTAGCCAAAGAAGCTACTAAAGGATACCCTTCGTAGTGATAGTTGATCCAATCTTGCTTTGTACCGTCTCTTTTCGCTACTTTACCATTTGCATCCCCTGTTTGGAAACGATCGTTAACCGCTTCTTTAAGAGCTGCTGGCGCAATAGCGGCAACTTGGGTTTTATAGTCGGTAATTCTTTTCATGAATTCCTTACCTTCTTTAGATAGGTTATCTCCTTGAAAAAGTTTCTGATCTAAATAATCAGAATTGTCCATTCTTGCATAATCCTTAGGGTCTTCAAGTTTTTCGGTCATACCTTTCTTAAGGGTCTCCAAGTAATCAAAATACTCTTGGGATAAGCTTTTTATCTTTTGGGCATTTTGATATAATTCACCATACTTCTTTTCGTCTTCAGAAGCTTTGGTTTCAAGACTGGCCAAAAAGTTATCGTTACTTTCTGTAGTCTTGATATTGGAAGTCTCAAGCTTTTCGTTCATGATACCGAACGCCGCAAGAACTTCCTTACTCATATTTAAGGCCAACATCGCAATGAAGATCAAGTACATAAGGTTGATCATCTTCTGACGTGGGGTTTGTTTTCCTGATGCCATGTTTATCTAATTAGAATTAATAATTAATTTGATCTGGGTTTGGTATTTTAATCAAATCCCTAATTAGTTTTTCGCCATAGCAGACAACATACCACCATATACTCCATTCAAAGAAGAAAGGTTTGTTGCCAAAGATTCCATCTGATCTTTTAATGCACCAGCGTTTTGTACTACTTCTTCGTTAATAGAAGCTTGTCTGCTTGCGCTTTCCAATTGTACTTTGTACAAACTGTTCAAAGACTCCATTTGAGCTGCAGCATGAGACAATTCCTCAGAATACTTCTTCGTATGCTGAATAGCATCTGTAGTAGGAGCAATACCTTTAGCGGCACCTTCAAAATTCTTGATACTATCACCTAAACTTGTGAAAAGCTCAGAATCGATATTAGCTTCTTTTAAAAGATCATCCAGTTTTCTAGAAAGAAGACCTTCAGCTTCTTTAGCTTGCTTAGCGTCATTTTTGTTTCCTTTAGATTGACCATTGTTCAATTCAGGATATACCAAAGACCAATCGTATTCATCGTCTACTGGTTCAAATGCACTAATAGCAAAGATCAATGCTTCGGTAATAAGTCCAACAGCAAGAAGCAATCCACCGGTTAGTGGTCCAAATTCCCAGTGAAGGATCTTAAATAACGCACCAATAATTACTACTGATGCTCCAAGCCCGTAGGCCATGTTAAACAGTTTTTTTGTTGATTTTGACTGTGCCATAATTCTAATTTTAATTAAGTTATATAAATAAGTATTTGGTTACTGGTTTATATAATGCTCTCTCGTTTATTATTGTTTTATTTAGTTTGGAAGCCCTTGTCCCTTGGTTGAATCCTCTTCGCCCATATAATCTTGAACGGTACGGAAACCAATGTAGCTTCTCGCGGAATCTTGATATTCATAATCTCTGGTACTTACCTGCAAGAAATAAGCAACATCTTTCCAAGATCCTCCACGGATTACTTTTCTTTTGTTCTGTCCTGAACCAATATTCGGATTCATTGTAGACAAATATTCATAGGCGCCTTGATCAAAACTGGAGCTGGTCCACTCAGATACGTTACCCGCCATATTATATAAATTGTATTCGTTTGGCTCGTACGACTTAGCTTCAACAGTATACAATGCAGCATCTGCGGCATAATCTCCACGTTGAGGCTTAAAGTTGGCCATAAAACAACCTGTATCACTAATCACATAAGGTCCACCCCAAGGGTACGTTCCTCCATCAATACCACCTCTAGCCGCATATTCCCATTCCGCTTCAGTCGGTAATCTAAATTGGTTCACAAACTGCTTTCCACGACTTTTTTGGTCATCATTTTTAAACTTGGTTCTCCAAGAACAAAATGCTTTGGCCTGTTGCCAGTTTACCCCAACAACGGGATATTCACTGTATGCATCGTGCCAAAAATAGTCATTGTGCATAGGTTCGTTATAGGAATATTCAAAATCCTTGATCCATACCGTAGTATCTGGGTAAATCTCCAATTCCTCTTGTTTAATGAAATCTTTTCTTCTGCCAGTTTTAGCTCGCGCGGCAGCTTCAATATCCATCCAATTATACTTGTATTTAAGTTGGGTAACATCTATGGTTCTTAGTCCATTATAACTCTCCTCTTCAGGAATGTATATGGAGTCCATTACCTCAGCGTAATACTCATCTGGATATTCAGATGTATCCCATACCAAATCAACATCGGTATTTAATGCTCTACCTTCGTAACCGGTTTCACCTAAACCAGCGTAGTTATCAAGCATATATTTGTCGTAAACTGACATTTTCGTGGTATCAGCATCTTTAAACGCGTACTCTCCAATACCTTCATCTTCTGGGCTAATACCCAGTTCATCGGCAAGAATGGCCAATTTGGTTCTGGTAATGGAATCTTTTACCCACTCTACAAACTGTCGGTACTCACTATTTGTGATTTCCGTATCGTCCATATAAAAAGAACGTACAGTAACTGTTCTTGTGGGAGCGTTCAATACTTTCGCCTGATCCTCTTCAGCCTTACCCATAACAAAGGAGCCGCGGGGAATCAGTTCCATTCCGTAGGGTTTCTCAGGATACCACTTTTTTCCTTGGGCTCCAACGAGTTCACCTTTTGACCTTGATTTTGAACCACAACTACTGAGTAAAAAAACAAGTGCTAGAGATGAAAAGAATAGCTTTCTCATACTTTAGGTTAAATTTTCGATTTAAGATTATAAACTGTGTAACACAAATTCATTATTCTCAAAACTGTTTTTTGAATAAATTATTGTGCAAAATCAATTTATGCTTAAAATTTAATTTGTTTAGTTAAAGCCCTTTCTGTAGGCCTTGAACCACCTTTCTGGAATCTTCTGGTTGCACGCATCCAGATAGTCTTCCTCGGTGCAAGGTAATAACGCCACTGAATTTGTTTTAGTATGTTCGGGTAAAATTGATGGAACTTCCACCCACCAACGTTCGGTGACATGGCTCTTGTAGAATATTAGTTCTTCTGTATCTGTAGGCACTGTGAACTTAGTAAAGTCTTCACTCTTGGAACTTGGAAATTCTTTTACCCTAAAACTAATACCTTCTATAAAGTACCATATAATCTGGGCCACCATTTGAAAAGCTTGATGCGAATTCTCCCCTTCATAAATCCCAAACAATGAAACTTTATCACTTATTCCAGCATATCTCGCTATGGCACAGATTTCTCTTCCTGTAAATCCGTTGGGGGAAAAGTTTTTTGACATTCCCATTTCGCTAGCGCGAATTGCTCTTAGATCTAAACTCACAATATGAGAACTTCTCAATATCGGTTCGGCCAATGATATATTGGCGGCAACATCTCCTAATCGATATGCATCAAAGAAAAGACGTTCCATTAAATCTATTTCCTCTTGGGCGTTAAAATAACTTTGATATCCAATATTGGAAAAATTAAAAAGATTATTGGGTTTGTCCGTAATGATTCTGCTCATATATGAATTGGAGGAAATCAATTCTTCATCTTCCCCAAAATCGAAACGGCTATCTATTGAGACTAGATTCACCATATTTCTAATCTTGTCAAAAGCTCTATAGGTGGGAAAGGTGATATCTTGGGTCGCTCCTATTACAATAGGTATAATATTTTCCTCTAAAAGACCTGCAACAATTTCCTTGACTACAAAATAGGTGTCCTCCACCGTATTTCCTTCTTCAACATCTCCAATATCCAGAATTGTGGAATTCCAGTTACCCGTCATTAACCGATACAATTGAATGCGAATTTCATCAACATCCAACTGCTCTGGTTTCTTTTCAAATGCATTTCTGGACTCTAGTACCCCAAAAATAGCAACAGTAGCGTTTGCAAAAACGGGCAATCCTTTTTTCTCTGTATGCTTAAAAATATTTTTGCCCAGGGCTTGTGGGGGGAGCAATTCTGAAAATGCCAAGACTTTGTCCTTTATAGGGACTAAAAAATCGAATGCCATATTACTTCTTAGCCTTTGCTTTTGTTTTTTTCTTTGGTGTTTTCTTTTCTATTAGGGCCTGGGCTTCTTCCAAGGATATTTTGGCAGCGTCCACATCTTTGGCCAATTCTACCTTAATTCTTCCTTTTATAATATTATGTCTGCCCCATCTTGCTTTTTCAATTCGGATTTTTTCGGCTGGCCACTCTTGCACCAACTTTTCCGCTTCCTTTATTTTCTTTGCCTCAATAAGTTCAATAATGTCTGCTTGGGAAAGATTATCAAAATCATATTTTTTGTTCACGTTAATGAACATTCCATCCCATTTAATGAATGGTCCAAAACGACCAACACCCTTGGTAACTTCCTTATCCTCATAATGTGCTATAGGAGCATCTGCCTTTTGCTTTTCTTTTATCAATTCAATGGCCCTGTCCATATCAACATCGAAAGCACTCTCGCCTTTGGCTAATGAAATGAACTTTTTACCAAATCGAACATACGGACCAAAACGACCCACATTGGCTTCCACTTCCTCTCCTTCATAAGCTCCGAGCTTTCTTGGCAATTCAAAAAGCTCCATAGCTTGTTCAAAGGTTATGGTAGTAATGGATTGTTCTGGTAACAGACTTGCAAAAAGTGGTTTTTCCTCTTCGTCAACGGTTCCTATCTGTACCATTGGTCCAAAACGGCCTAATCTTGCTGCCACCTGTCTACCAGATTTTGGGTCGGTACCCAATACACGTTCTCCACTGGCGCGCTCAGCGTTTTCTTCTACATCCAATACCTTAGGGTGAAAGTCTTTGTAGAATTCTTTCATCATTTTTTGCCAATCCTCATCTCCTGATGCTATCTCATCAAAATTCTCCTCTACTTTGGCCGTGAAATTATAATCCAAAATAGTTGTAAAATGATTCACCAAGAAGTCATTTACAATCATTCCGATATCCGTTGGAACTAATTTTCCTTTGTCCGAGCCAATCATTTCCGATAATTTCTTTTCGGCTAGTTGACCAGATTCCAAAACCAATTGTACATAGTTACGCTCGGTTCCTTCCACAGTTCCCTTTTCTACATAGCCTCTATTTTGTATGGTGGAAATGGTAGGTGCATAGGTTGATGGTCTTCCAATACCCAATTCTTCCAATTTCTTCACCAAAGAAGCTTCTGTATAACGATATGGTGGCCTTGAAAAACGCTCTGTTGCAGTTATAAAAGTATTGCGCAATGCTTCCCCAACATTCATGGCCGGAAGCATTCCTTCCTGTTCCTCGGTCTTATCCTCTTCATCGGTTCCTTCTAAATATACTTTAAGAAAACCGTCAAACTTTACTACTTCACCATTTGCGGAGAATTCTTCACCATGTGTGCTCGCTTTTATTTTTACATTGGTTCTTTCCAATTCTGCATCACTCATCTGTGATGCCAAAGTACGTTTCCAAATGAGTTCGTAAAGCTTGGCCTGATCACGCTCTACTTGAGGTGATTGTAGTTTCATATCGGTTGGGCGAACCGCTTCATGAGCTTCTTGGGCACCTTTGGATTTTCCGGAATAGTTTCTCACCTTACTATAAGACTCTCCGTAATTTTGAACAATAGCGTCTTTGGCAGCATTCAATGCTTCATTGGACAGGTTTACACTATCTGTTCTCATATAGGTAATCAATCCTGCTTCGTACAAGCGTTGAGCCACCTGCATTGTTCTTCCCACAGAAAAATATAGCTTTCTGGAAGCTTCCTGTTGCAATGTTGATGTTGTAAAAGGTGCTGCAGGCGATTTTTTAGCTGGCTTTTTATCTAGGTTGGCTACAGAAAAATCTGCGCCGATATTCTGCTTTAAAAATACCTCGGCGGCTTCTTTTGTCGAAAAGGTCTTATTCAGCTTCGCTGAAAAAACATTTCCGTTTGTTGTTTTAAATTCCGCTCGTATTCTAAAAGAAGCTTCTGGGTTGAAGACTTCTATCTCACGTTCCCGTTCCACAATTAAACGCACTGCAACGGATTGCACTCTACCTGCTGATAGTCCTGGTTTTATTTTTTTCCAAAGTACGGGAGACAATTCATATCCCACCAATCTGTCCAAAACCCTTCTTGCCTGTTGGGCATTTACTAAATTATAGTTGATCTCCCTCGGGTTCTCAATAGCCTTTAGAATAGCAGATTTTGTAATGGAGTTAAAAACAATACGCTTGGTTCTGCTCGCATCTAATCCCAACTCTTCTGCCAAATGCCAGGAAATAGCCTCCCCCTCACGATCCTCATCACTTGCTAACCATATGGTGTCTGCTTTTTTGGCTAAATCCTTAAGTTTCTTAACCAAGGCTTTCTTCTCCTTATCTATGGTATATTTTGGCTTAAAGTCGTTTTCAACATCTACTCCAAGTTCTTTGGATGGTAGGTCTGCAATATGTCCAAAACTTGATTCAACCTGGTAGTCTTTTCCTAAAAAACGTTCTATGGTTTTTGCTTTTGCTGGGGACTCAACAATAACTAAATTCTTTGGCATGCAATGGGTTTTGAGGTAACAAAAGTATATGAATTTTTCGATTTTGAATTTTTTGAAAAACGTATACCAAAAAAATATCCCGCTAAAAGCAGGATATTTCATTAGGTTATTCTACAAATTTTTATTGATTGTCTTGCGTTCGGAGATCAGTTACTTTCGCACTCCCGACAGGCTTCCATGGTTTCAAAAGGTACGACCCCATTACAACCTCCCCATATGAATTCCTTGCATTTTTGCTCTTCTTTGTCAAAATAGTATCTGGGAATTGCAGCAAAACATTCGCCTGGATTCGGTTCTAGCTGACAGGCCGACGGTAGTTCATTGTCATCATCCGAACAGGAAATTAATAACATTGAGATTAAAACTACACCAGCGCTTTTAAATATATTACCAAACATATTAATTAAGTCCTATTTGGCTAATCAGCTTTATTTCATCATCTAAGTATTCATACTGATATAGCACCTCATCCCCAACCATAATCAAATGATTCTCCAAAGGAATTACATCAAACGTAACAATATTTTTAAAATGATTTAACGTCACTAGATTCTCAACATCGGTCTTATCGTAGACCTTAAGACCGGAGCTGCCATCACACACAAACAATTTCTCATCCTTAATGCCTAAGCCATAGGGCTCATCCATTGGATAATCAATGGTCAACTTTGGATCTTCAATATTGGAAATATCAACAATAAAAAGACCGCTTTCCAAAGCGCCACATTCATTGCCGCCTCTTAACGTAACATAAGCATAATCCCCATCAACCACCACGGGGTCACAAGCAGTACCATGTTGAAACTCGGAAACGAATGTTGGTGTTGCAGGTGACGAGATATCATAGATATACATTCCACGCATGCTGCCTAAAAACAGATGGTTACCTCTGTTAAAAATAGTTTCGATATCGAAGCCAGCATATACATCTTCTAAATCCTCTGGATTCTCTAAATCCGAAATGTTGAATACATTTATATTATGACTGTCCACAGCATATAAATAGTCTTCCACAATTTTAAATCTTGCCAAGGAGCCTCCTTGTCCTGTTGAACCCCTTTCAGCAGCATTGGCAAGGGCGGCATCTTCAAAAAAGATATCAATTCCCCTATTCTGCTCTACTTCTTCTATTAACCTTCTCTCGGTTACGGTTTCCCAACCCACAAGGATTTCAGTGTTGTAATCATAAGCTTCGTGTTCGATGATGTCAGCTTCAAAAGGCCAAAAAATATTGTTGTACAATACATTTTCCAATCGGTTTACCTGTTTAATATCATTTATATTGGATAAATCCAAAACCACCAAATCCATTAGACTGTCCGCATAAAGGAAATTTTCCTTAACCGAAATATCAACATTTCCAGGAATCTTAATAAATGTAATTTTTACTGGCTGCTCCGGATTGCTATTGTCTATCACGTGAACACCTTGGTATTTATCATTGATAAAAATGTAATCTTGATAGGCATACACCTTACCTGATTCGTCAATAGGGCGGGGCGCTATGATATCCACACTACTTGTGAATTCTGCTTTGCTCATGACCAAGGGTCTTGCCACCAAATATTCGGCATAACCATCATCATTATCGTTGTCACAGGATATAAACCCAAGTGCAACAACAGTTAGAATTAATAGGATTTTCTTTTTCATAGTTTGTTTAAGTTTTTTGGATGAAATAACACCCAATAGATAGAAAGTCTTAAACAAAGTTGCGCGAAGTATTGAAAAAAATTATGGCTCCTCAGAAAATCCAACCGCATCTTTATAAATAAAATAGATAGGTATTTTGCCGAGCATTGCAGTAAAAAGAACACCAAAAAGACAGAGTAATACGCCAAGTTGGGCAATGATTCCCATAACCAAAATAAGTCCGAATATTACCCCCCAATTCTTATTTCCCAAAGCAAAGCTCGCTTTTGTTATTTCCATAGGAGAGAGTTCTTCATCAAATGCTAAAAAAGCAGGGAGCAAAGACATAGGAACTATCAAATAAAAAATACCCAACCCGCAGGCCAATGTTCCAAGAATAGAAAGGCCTAGCATGATCAATGACAACATCAAAGCTTTACCCAAGTATTTCTTCTTTAGGTAAAAAAAGTAATCTTCAGATGTTGATTCACCCAAATCGTTTAGCTTACAAATTCTTAAAAAAGCCGCATTTAAACACAAGGCTACTGTCATTATTCCTAAAAAAAGGATGGGCATAAACAAAACCATAAAAATGACCGCTGCCGGAGGCATTTCTTGTCCTTCAAAAGCTTCTGGATCAGCAATTCCTAATGCAATCATAGGTAGATACATTAGAATATAGAATGGGATAATAGCGACAAAAGTCAAGAGAATGGTAATAAATCCTTGCAACCAAACCTTCTTAAACAACTCAATGGTATTATTAAAAACAGCACCAAAATCTATCGATTGGTTTTCATTTATTTTCTGGGACAAAGCACTAAAATTCATACTTGGGTTGGTTAAATTTTAAATTGGAATTAACAATAACCGTATTATTTGCAAATATCGTATTAAATCATACTGCCAAATTGTCACTAAAATGGAATATGCACTATCTTTGCAAACCATAAAAGCAAAATGAGCAAAATCGAAGGCACTGAGAAGGTAATAGACGAAAGCCAACAAGGGAACACCTTGACCTTGGAAAATAATAAGAAGAACACTAGAAAACTTTATATAGAAAGTTATGGTTGCCAGATGAACTTTTCCGATAGTGAGATAGTTGCCTCTATCTTGGCAAAAGAAGGTTTTAATACAACGGAAGAACTTCATGAAGCAGACTTGGTATTGGTAAATACCTGTTCCATTCGAGAAAAGGCAGAGCTCACTGTGCGCAAACGTTTGGAAAAATTCAACGCCGTAAAGAAAACCAATCCCGGAATGAAGGTTGGGGTGCTTGGTTGTATGGCGGAGCGCTTGAAGAACAAGTTTCTAGAAGAGGAAAAAATTGTAGACATGGTAGTTGGGCCAGATGCCTACAAAGACCTCCCCAATCTTATCCAGGAAATTGATGAGGGAAGGAATGCCGTAAATGTGATTCTCTCCAAAGATGAAACGTATGGAGATGTTGCTCCAGTCAGACTTAATTCCAATGGTGTCACCGCCTTTGTTTCCATCACTCGAGGATGCGATAATATGTGCACTTTCTGTGTAGTTCCATTTACTCGCGGGCGTGAACGAAGCCGAGACCCGCAATCCATTATAGCGGAAGTGAACGATTTATGGGAAAGAGGGTTTAAAGAAGTAACGCTTTTAGGGCAAAATGTGGACAGCTACCTATGGTATGGTGGTGGTTTGAAAAAAGATTTTGAGAAAGCTTCAGAAATGCAAAAAGCTACTTCTGTAAATTTTGCAAAATTATTGGAGTTGACCGCCGAGGCCCAGCCTAAAATGCGTATTCGTTTTTCAACATCCAATCCACAAGACATGACTTTGGATGTGATTGAGTCCATGTCGAAATATGAAAATATCTGCAATTACATTCATTTACCCGTGCAAAGTGGTAGCAATAGGATCTTGAAAGAGATGAATCGGTTACACACCCGGGAAGAATATTTTGAATTAATTGATAATATTCGAAAGATCATTCCTGATTGCGCTATTAGTCAGGATATGATTACAGGATTCCCAACTGAAACCGAAGAGGACCATCAAGACACCTTGAATTTGATGGAATATGTGAAGTACGATTTTGGCTTTATGTTTGCCTATTCTGAACGACCAGGCACTCTGGCAGCTAGAAAATTGGATGATGATATTCCTGAACAAATCAAAAAAAGAAGACTTACAGAAATCATAGACCTTCAACGGGAACATAGTTTTTATAGAACCCAACAACACCTTGGTAAAACTGAAGAAGTTTTGATTGAAGGGGTTTCCAAAAAATCAGATGCCCACTGGATGGGCAGAAATTCTCAAAACACTGTTGTAGTTTTTCCAAAGGAGCATTATAAAGTGGGTGATTTTGTCAATGTAAAAATAAATGAATGCACCTCTGCAACCCTAATTGGCGAGGCAGTGGAATATTCAAAGAACAACTAAGCATATGGAAAATATTCAATCCATAAAACAGCGATTTGAACTCATCGGTAACGATGTTAAGTTGAATCGTGCCATAGAGAAAGCCATTCAGGTAGCCCCTACCGATATTTCGGTTTTGGTTACTGGTGAAAGTGGTGTAGGTAAAGAGGCCATTCCAAAGATCATACATTCATTATCCCATCGCAAACATGCCAAATACATTGCGGTAAATTGCGGAGCCATTCCCGAGGGTACAATAGACAGTGAACTTTTTGGTCATGAAAAAGGAGCATTTACAGGAGCTACACAAACTCGTAGTGGGTATTTTGAAGTAGCCGATGGTGGTACTATTTTTTTGGATGAAGTAGGCGAACTGCCCCTTACAACCCAAGTACGTTTGCTCCGAGTATTGGAAAATGGGGAATTTTTAAAGGTAGGATCCTCACAGGTTCAAAAAACAGATGTCCGCATTGTCGCGGCAACAAACATCAATATGTTTGAAGCCATAAAAAAGGAGAAATTTAGAGAAGATCTGTACTACAGACTAAGTACTGTGGAAATAAATATTCCTCCACTACGTGAGCGACAAGAAGATATTCATTTGTTGTTTAGAAAGTTTGCGTCAGATTTTGGTCAGAAGTACAAAATGCCGACAATCCGGTTGGAAGAACAGGCCGTTCAACTCCTATTAAAGTACAGGTGGCCGGGGAATATTAGGCAATTAAGAAATATTGCAGAGCAGATTTCGGTTTTGGAGGAAACCAGATCCATTTCTGCAGCAGCACTAAACAGTTATTTGCCTAACTCCAATAACACCAACTTGCCCGCTGTGATAGGACAGGCTAAAAAGGAAAGTGATTTTAGCAATGAAAGGGAAATCCTTTACAAGGTGTTATTTGACATGAAAGGGGACCTTACCGATCTAAAAAAACTGACCCTTGAGCTGCTAAAAAACAACGATTCGGAAAAAGTACAGGAAGAAAATGAGACCTTGATCCGTAAAATCTACGGAAATAAGGAAGAGGAAGTTTCTCAACAAGAAAGTAATGTGGCAGAAGTTTTGCATTTGCCAGAACCTGTTGTTGAAACTGCAGTGACCGTTACACAATCGCAAGAAGATCGCTATCATTTTGCAGAAGAAATAGAGGAAGAAGAAACCTTATCTTTACAGGAAAAGGAAATTGAGCTGATTAAAAAATCCTTGGAACGCAATCGTGGAAAAAGGAAAGCTGCAGCATCAGAACTTGGTATTTCTGAGCGGACGCTTTACAGAAAAATCAAGCAATACGATTTATAGCTCGAAGTATTTGGATATTTGAACACATATTAATGAAAATAAGTATAATTAAAGTTGGACTCTTGAGTCTATTGTTAAGTCTGTATGGCTGCGGAGCTTATAATTTTTCTGGAGCGGATATAGGAACTGCACAAAGTTTTCAAGTTAATTTCTTTCAGAATTATGCAGACTCAAGCCCCGGTTCTACCATTGAACCAGGATTGGATAGGGACTTTACCCTGGCACTACAAGATTTAATCAACAACCTAACAAGCCTATCACTCACAGGAAGCAATGGAGATTTATTGTATGAAGGTGAGATTGTGGAGTACCGAGTTACACCAATGACCGCCACAGCAGATCAGTTAACGGCTCAAAACCGACTTACCATGAGTGTTAATGTAAGGTTCTATAATACCACAAAGGAGGATGCCGACTTTGAAAAAAGATTCTCTTTCTTTTTTGATTTTGATGCAGCTGCATCTTTAACTTCGATACAGGCTGCGGCCCATGAAGAAATTTTTGAACGTATTACACAAGATATTTTTAACGCCTCGTTAGGCAATTGGTAAGCATGAACGTCTCAGATTTTATACAAATTCTTCAAAAATCGAATACCATCCTCTCTCCCAAAGAAACAAGGGAACTGGAAGGCATTATTGAAGAATACCCCTATTTTCAAGCTGCACGTGCACTGCACTTGAAGGGGCTTAAAAATCTGGATAGTTATAAATACAATAGTGCTTTAAAAGTCACTGCCGCACATACAGCGGATAGGGATGTTTTATTTGATTTCATTACCTCAAAAGAATTTGTTCAAAATAACATTGCAGATTCCATTGCAGGAAGAGCGCCAAAATTGGAAGATAAAAAAGCCATCTCTGAAGAGATAGCGCCCAATCCTGATACCGAAACTATTTTAGGGGAATCCAAGGAAAGTGCTTTGCCTCAAAACATTCAAGATGCGGAGCAAATATTAAACCCCGCACTTTTTAAATCCAAAAAACCTGAAATAACCCTTCAGGAAGCTTCGGAAAAAGAATCTAACCCAAAAACCGATTTAGATTTAGGAAAACCCATACCCTTTACAAAAAAGGAAAAGCATTCTTTTACGGAATGGTTGCAGTTGGCTTCAAAAGATAATGAAGAGGAAACCATAGATCGTGCAGCAGAAGAATTGGAAAAGAAGAAAAAATTCGATTTGCTTGACAAGTTTATTGAGAACAAACCCAAGATTGTTCCAGACCAAAATTTAAAAGCAAAAATCAACATAAAAGAGTCCACCAAAATGGACAAAAATGAGTTGATGACAGAGACATTAGCCAAAGTTTATCTGGAACAAAAAAAGTATAAAAAAGCTATTCAAGCCTTTAAAATATTGAGTTTGAAATATCCAGAAAAAAATGGTTTCTTTGCAGACCAAATTCGGGCGGTGAAGAAGCTGCAGAAAGAAAACGAATAAGACAGAGAGACAATGAGTACGTTTACAATTTTTTTAATATTAATAATAGTTGTTTGCCTTTTGTTGGTTTTGGTCATTATGGTGCAAAACCCAAAGGGAGGCGGATTATCTTCTTCTTTTGGAGGAGGTGGAAACCAAGTAGTTGGTGGAGTAAAGAAAACTGGTGATTTTTTAGATAAAAGTACTTGGATACTTGCTACTTTTTTGGTGGTATTGATTTTACTTTCCAATGTTTCCCTTAAGGGAAGTTACAGTCAGGCGGATTCTAAATTATTACAAGGAGACGATATTGAGACAACAGTACCTGAAACGGTTCCGGAGCAAGTTCCAGAACAAGTTCCTTCTACTGACAATACGAATCCAGCAGATACTATTAATTAGTATTAATGACAAAACAAATAGAAAATGCCAGCTTGAATGACAAGCTGGCATTTTTATTTTATCATAATGTCAGTTTTTGGGCAATGGCATAATTTCTGTCCAAAGTTTCGAGAATTTCTAAAACAAATACCTAAAAATTAATAATATGGCTAAAGTTAACATCAAACCATTAGCGGATAGAGTTCTTATTGAACCTGTTGAAGCTGAGACAAAAACAGCTTCTGGCATCATCATTCCAGATACAGCAAAAGAAAAACCACAAAAAGGAAAAGTAGTAGCTGTTGGCCCTGGAACCAAAGATGAAGCAATCACTGTAAAAGTTGGTGATACAGTTCTATATGGCAAGTATGCCGGAACTGAACTAAAATTGGATGGATCAGATTATTTGATGATGCGCGAAAGCGACATTTTAGCAATTGTTTAATTAAAAATCAACTAAAGAAAAATGGCAAAAGATATTAAGTTTGACATAGATGCACGTGACGGGCTAAAAAAAGGTGTTGATGCCTTGGCCAATGCGGTAAAAGTTACCTTAGGACCAAAAGGTAGAAACGTTATCATCAGTAAATCTTTCGGGGCTCCACAAGTAACCAAAGATGGTGTTACCGTTGCAAAAGAAATTGAATTGGAGAACCCATTGGAAAACATGGGTGCGCAAATGGTAAAGGAAGTTGCTTCCAAAACCAATGACTTGGCCGGTGATGGAACTACAACAGCTACAGTTCTTGCTCAAGCAATTGTAAAAGAAGGTCTTAAAAATGTAGCAGCTGGCGCCAACCCAATGGATTTGAAAAGAGGAATTGACAAGGCGGTTGAAGCAATCGTTGAAAACCTTTCCAAACAATCCAAAAAAGTTGGAGACTCCTCAGAAAAAATCAAACAAGTTGCTGCAATTTCCGCTAACAACGATGGAACTATTGGTGACTTAATAGCACAAGCTTTTGGAAAAGTGGGCAAAGAAGGTGTTATCACTGTAGAAGAAGCAAAAGGAACAGATACGTATGTTGATGTTGTAGAAGGAATGCAGTTTGATAGAGGTTACCTTTCTCCTTACTTCGTAACCGATTCTGAAAAGATGGTCGCTGATTTGGACAATCCTTATATATTATTGTTCGATAAGAAAATTTCTTCAATGAAGGATTTACTTCCTGTATTGGAGCCAGTGGCACAATCAGGAAAACCATTGTTGATCATAGCTGAAGATGTGGACGGTGAAGCTTTGGCTACTTTGGTGGTGAACAAATTAAGAGGTTCATTAAAAATAGCAGCGGTAAAAGCTCCAGGTTTTGGTGATAGAAGAAAGGCCATGTTGGAAGACATTGCTATCCTTACCAATGGTACTGTTATCTCAGAAGAAAGAGGATTCTCTTTAGAAACTGCAACCATAGATATGTTGGGTACAACGGAAAGAGTAACAATCGACAAAGACAATACTACAATTGTTAATGGCGGTGGCGTTGCTAAAAACATTAAGACTCGTGTTAACCAAATTAAAGCACAGATAGAAACAACTACTTCAGATTACGACAAAGAAAAACTACAAGAGCGTTTGGCCAAATTGGCTGGCGGTGTTGCGGTGCTTTATGTTGGTGCTGCCTCTGAAGTTGAAATGAAAGAGAAAAAAGATCGTGTAGATGATGCGCTTCACGCAACAAGAGCTGCAGTGGAAGAAGGTATCGTTGCCGGTGGTGGTGTTGCTTTGGTAAGAGCAAAATCTGTTCTTTCAAAAGTTGATGCGCTTAATGCGGACGAAGAAACTGGATTACAAATTGTAGCTAGAGCTATTGAATCTCCACTACGTACTATAGTTGAAAACGCAGGTGGTGAAGGTTCCGTTGTTGTTGCCAAAGTTATGGAAGGTAAAGGAGATTTTGGTTTTGACGCCAAATCTGACAAATATGTTGAAATGATGAAAGCAGGTATCATAGATCCAACTAAAGTAACTCGTGTTGCTTTGGAAAATGCTGCTTCAGTTTCTGGAATGATTTTAACCACAGAATGTGCGTTAACAGATATTAAAGAAGATGCTCCTGCCATGCCTCCAATGGGCGGCGGAGGTGGAATGCCTGGTATGATGTAATCCAACAGTAATACAAGCATTTACAATCTTAAAAAAGCGCTCCAAAATTGGAGCGCTTTTTTATTGGAATAACTTTGACCAATACAGTTTACTATGATTATTCGTCCCAAAGCTGTTGTTTATACTTTCTCCTATGTTTTCTGTCTAATACTTTCTAAAAGGTAGTTTTTATTAAGTAATTTTTTGTGATAAAACTCCTACCACATGAAACATAATAGGTATTACATCCTCCCTTTAGCTCTCATAATGATATCCACTTTTTTAGTGGCCTTCGTCAACAACAAAACAAAAAGCGACCCTATTGCTGTTATGGGATACTATGTACCTGAAAAGGATTATAACCCAGCCCAACTCCCTTTGGATCAATTAACACATATCATATTTTCCTTCACCAATGTAATAGACGGTGAAATGAAATTTAGACATGCAGAAAATGGCAAAAAGCTACAAGAACTAGTGGCGCAACGTAAAAATCATCCACATTTAAAGGTGATGATTGCATGTGGCGGTTGGGGAGCGGATGGTTTTTCAGACATGTCGCATACACCTGAAAATAGGAAGAAGTTTGTAAATAGTGTTGTTGCTTTTAATAAAGAATATCAGCTCGATGGATTGGACATGGATTGGGAATACCCGGCCATACCAGCTGCCAATACCGGTGCAAGACCAGAAGACAAACAAAACTTCACCTTACTTATGAAGGAGCTTCGCGAAGCACTAAATACACTCAAAAGAGATCAGATATTGACATTTGCCTCAGCGGGATGGAAGCGATACTATAACAATGTGGAGCTGAACGAGGTTATGAAATATGTTGATTTCATGAATGTGATGACCTATGATCAAGTAGGTGGAAATTCCCCTTTCACAGGGCATCACACCGCTCTTGGCCGAATTGAAGAGGAAGATATTCAAGGAACACCTGCTTGGGAATACCTTGAAGAACGTAAAGAAGCCATGGAAAAACGTGGATTCACCTACGAACCAAGATCTGCGGAGAAGATTATTGATTTCTGTATTGAAAATGGTGTCAAACCTGAGCAAATAGTCATTGGTGCTGCGTTTTATGGAAGAGCGTGGAAAGGAGTACCTCCAGAAAACAATGGCCTTTATCAACCAAATAAAGGAGCACATATTGGCTGGAGTGGCTATTCGCAGATTCGCAAAGAATTTGAAGCCAATAACGCGTATAAAAGGCATTGGGATTCCGTTGCAAAAGCACCGTATCTCTTTAGTGCAAAAGACAGTGTTTTTATCAGCTATGATGATTCCGTATCGGTAAGGCTAAAAACTGAATATGCTTTAAAAAAGAAACTGGGAGGAATAATGTTTTGGCAACTAGGGAATGACACCAAAGAGGACAATAGTCTTTTGAAAGCAATGTACGATGCTTCCATTAGGGAATAGATTACGTAAACATATTAAATTCAATCTAATAGTGCCCATGAAAAAAGTTGTATTGACACTTCTGATAACTATAGGATTACTCGTCAATTCCTGCAACAAAAGCAACATCACTCTTACCGAAAATGGAAAGACCAATTATGAAATAGTGCTAAAGAAAAACGCCTCTGAAAGTCTTTATAAGTCTTCTGTAAAACTGCAATATTATCTCAGTAAAATAAGTGGTGCACAATTTCCAATAGTAGATGAGCTCTCTCTGGATGCCAGAAAGAAAAAAATATATGTGGGAAATCATAAAACAGAAAATCTGAAACCACAACAGGTAATAATCAGAACAGAAAATGAAAACCTATATATTTCTGGAGGCTCTGATCAGGCCGTAAAAAATGGGATTTATGAATTTTTGGAAAAATATCTAGCATGCAAGTGGTATGCCCCTGGCGTGGAAAAAATACCTCCTTCCAGGACCATATCTGTTAGCCCAATTGATTACGATTACACCCCAGAGATCCATACAAGAACGGTGCACTCGAAACTCTTTTATGAAAATCACGAATTTGCAGATCAGCAGAAAGTTACCTACGAAGCTTTTCCATATTATGTGCCTACCGCAAAGGTTCATACTTTTCATAGGTTTATGCCCGAAGAGGTTTTTTATAAGGACCATCCTGAATATTATGCGCTTAGAGGAGAGCAAAGACTCCCAACACAACTTTGTCTTACCAATGACAAGGTTTTAGCGATTGTTAAAGACTCTGTAGCTTCTTTTTTTAGCAAAAACCCAGAAGCGTCTGTAATTTCCGTAAGTCAAGATGACAACCAACAGTATTGCAAATGCGATAATTGCAGTAAAGTTGATACTTCCGAAGGAAGTCCATCAGGTACCATGATTCGTTTTGTAAACCAGGTGGCAGAATCATTTCCCAATAAAACCATTTCCACCTTAGCATATCAATATACCCGTAAGGCACCAAAAACCCATCCAGCTACAAACGTTTTAATTACCCTTTGTTCCATTGAATGTGATCGAAGTGCCCCTATCTCAGAAAAGTGTACGGATTTTGCTGATGATCTTATTGCCTGGGGCAAGCTAACCAATAATATTAGGATTTGGGATTACACCACTCAGTTCACCAATTTCCTGTCTCCCTTTCCCAACATTTATACTTTGCAGCCTAACATTCAATTGTTTAGAAATAACAATGCTAAATGGGTATTCGAGCAACATAGTCATAATCCCAGTGAACTCTTTGAACTACGTTCATACATTACTGCCAAATTACTTTGGAATCCAGATTTGGATTTTGACGAACTGCTAACCGAATTTACAGATGGATATTATGAACAGGCAGGACCCTACATCAAAAAATACGTTGAATTAATCCATGCGGAAATTAAGAAAGATGATGACTTTTTCCTCTTTTTATATGGTGACCCATCCGAGGCATTTTCATCCTATTTAAATCCAGAACTTCTAAAAGAATATTCCAACTTGTTTGATGAAGCTGAAAAAGCAGTTGCCAATAAACAAGAGCTTCTTGATCGCGTAAAAATGGCTCGTTTAGGTGTTGATTATGCTGTTTTGGAAGCTAGTAGAAAAAACATCACCAAAGACTACAGCCTTATGGTCATGGCCAAAAATCCTAAAGAGGTCATCAATCCTATGGTGGCATCCTTACTGGACAATTTCATTCATACTGCCCGTAAAAATGACATTTCATTAATGAATGAAATGGGTTTTACTGTAAATGAGTATGCATCCAATTATATGTCGGCTTTAAAAATCGCACAAAAACCAAACAAGGCCAAAGGAAAAAATGTGGTTGCATTGACCAAACCAAAAAAGTATGCTGAAGAAAATCCGATGGTATTAACAGATGGCGCCCTTGGCGGCAGTAGCTTTTATGCCAATTGGCTAGGATATGAGGGCAATAACATGGAAGTGGTCATCGATTTAGGGGAACCTCAGCCTATAAGTACAGTATCAATGGCTTTTCTTCAGGTAACCAATCATGTGGTATTTTTTCCTTCTTCCGTGACCTATTATGGGTCATCTGATAATACCGATTTTAAGCCCTTGGGAACCTTAAGCAACACCGCTCCTTTAAATAAGGATAGCAAGGTTAATGATATATCGTATTTTGATTTGAGTTTTGAGCAAGAAAACGTGCGTTATATAAAAGTTGTTGCAGAAAATACTAAAACCCCATATTGGCATCATGCTGCAGGATTGCCTTCTTGGGTATTTGCGGATGAAATCATTATCAACTAAAAAATTCAATAATGAAAAAGAATTCCAATCTATCGTTATTTATATGCTTTATTTCATGCTTGTTTTTTATTCCTCAAAATGCTTCCTCACAAGCGGTGTATGAGGATGAGCGCTATACTCCTGAAAAAGACCCATTGGTGTTGGAAAAGCTGGAGAAATGGCAAGATCTAAAATTTGGGCTATTAATGCATTGGGGCACTTATAGCCAATGGGGTATTGTAGAATCATGGTCGCTTTGTCCAGAAGAATATGGATGGTGCGAGCGCAAAAAAGGGTCTAACCCTCAGGATTACTATACGTACAAGAAAGAATACGAAGATTTAAAAAAGACTTTCAATCCAACCAAGTTTGATCCAGATAAATGGGCGAGCACCGCAAAGAATGCAGGTATGAAATATGTGGTATTTACGACCAAACATCATGATGGTTTTTCCATGTTCGATTCAAAATACACGGATTATAAGATTACCGATTCAGAAACACCTTTTTCATCTCATCCAAAGGCGAACATCACCAAGGAGATTTTCGACTCATTTAGAGCTGAGGGATTTTGGGCCGGAGCCTATTTTTCAAAACCAGACTGGCACGAACCATCGTATTGGGATCCTTATTACCCTCCGAGGGACCGTAATGTGAATTATGAGCCTGAAGCAAATCCTGAAAAGTGGCAGAAATTTGTAGATTTTACCCATAATCAAATCTTAGAGTTGCTTACGGATTATGGTAAAGTAGATATCCTATGGTTAGACGGTGGTTGGGTGGCCAAAACACCCAAATCTTCCATAACTAGTTGGTATGATCAACAGCTACAAAACAATGAAAATGGGTACCTGAAACACAGAATCATTAACCAGGATATTAAAATGGATGAATTGGTTAAAAAAGCCCGGGTAAAACAACCAGGGTTGATTGTAGTAGATCGAGCCGTCCATGGCATCAACCAAAACTATTTAACCCCAGAAAACAGAGTGCCGGAAAAAGCACTCCCCTATCCCTGGGAATCTTGTATTATTGCTGGCGGATCATGGTCCTATTCTTTTGATGCAAAGTACATGTCTGGACGGGAAGCAGTGCACATGCTGGTCGATATTGTTGCAAAAGGGGGTAATTTGTTGCTGAATATTGCCCCAAGTCCAGAAGGGGAATGGGACACAGGTGCTTATCAACTGCTGCAAGAGATAGGAGATTGGATGGATGTAAATAGTGAAGCCATTTATGGAACTAGGTCCATGGCTCCCTATAAATTTGACAACGTTTGCATTACTTCTAAGCCGGATGGTTCTATTTATCTTATTTACCTAACAGAAGAAAATCAGACGACATTACCTTCGGAGATATTGTTTAAGGAGTACACTACGCAAAAGAATATAAAAGCAAAAATACTTGGCTCTAATACAAAATTGAAGTGCACATCATCTATTAATGGTTTAACCATTAAAATCCCTGATCATCTAAAGTCAAAGCTTTTGGATACCAAAGCCTTTGTGATAAAATTGAAGTAACTCATGTAAAGTTTTTTCGTAAAAATCTATGATATCAAAGTCTTTGGTTGCGTTAAAAGTGCCATAATATCATCACATAAAAAAAGTGGAGATTTGATTTTTTAGTATCTTAAAGAAAAAATCAAATGAAGTTTATTCACCCTCGTATTTTGCTCATACTTTTTTTTTTAGTTTCCTTTTCAGGTTTCACTCAAGACACCAACAAAAAACAACTTCTAGAAGATTATAACAAGTACTTTGAGCATTTTAGAGAATCTGTCCACTTACATTTAAATAAGACCACTTTCTTTGTGGGCGAAGAGATTTGGTGGACTGCTTATGCTTACAATAAAAAATCCAGCAACCCATCTTTTAGAACTACAAATCTTTACTGTGGTTTGTATGATAATAAAGGCAAACAAATAAAAAAAGAACTCTTTCTGATGGACAAAGGGGTTGGTCACGGCAGTTTTGTCGTGGATTCGACATTTACCACTGGTACTTATTATATTAAAGCAGGAACATCTTGGATGAAGAACTTTGAGGAAGATGATTATTTTGTTCAAAAGGTTATCATTATAAACAACCCTGTTTCATCAGAGTTAAATGATAAGGGCTCCTTTGATTTTCAAATACTTCCGGAAGGAGGACATTTAATAGATGAAGCTGACAATATGGTTGGAGTTCGGTTAATCGATGAAAATGGCAAGGGCATTCAAATAATTAAAGGAGAGGTTTTAAACAGTGAAAATAGAGTGGTAAACAGTTTTTTCACAAACCAATATGGTGTTGGAAAATTTAAATTAAGGGTTCAATCCGATGATACTTATAGGTTAAAGATAAATTCCAAAGATGGTAAGGTTGAGGAGAAATCGTTGCCCCCAATAAAACCTAAGGGCATTGCTATGGCCATTAACAACATAATCGATGACAAACTCGTTGTTTCTTTAAACACGAACTTGGAAACCCTTAAAGATATTTCAAGAGATATATTTCATCTTGCAATTCATAGAGATGGTCTAATGACTTTAAACTCATTTAATTTTGACAGTATTTCTAAAACGATAAAAATTGAAAAACGAAAGCTTTTGCCCGGAACCAACATCATAACGCTTTTCAACAAAGAATTAGAGCCAATTTCGGAACGACTTATTTTCAATTACTATAAAACCAATCTTGCAACTGCTTCGATTGATAAACCTTTCAAGAAAAGAAAAGATTCTATCTCTATGAAAATCAATGTCTTTTCAAAAAACAATACGCCAATGGCGTTAAGTGTATCAACACTACCAGCCACCAGTATTACAAACAATTCAAATACGAGTATTGTTTCAGACTTTCTTTTACAACCATATTTAAAATCCGTTGTGGAAAACCCGGCCAGGTATTTTACAGAAATCACAAGGGCCAAAGAATACGAATTGGACCTTATTTTGTTGACTCAAGGTTGGAGTCGTTACAGTTGGGATAAAGTCTTTCAGGGAATACCTAAGATTGAATATCCATTTGAGTTTGGCATAAAAGCCATTGGCCAAGTAAATTCCAAAATAAAAAAGGAAGAATCTCTTGTACTTCTTCAAAATAACATAAACTCTATGTTGTTTCTGGAATTGAAGGATTCAATAAATTTTACTGCTACCGATTTAATGCTTAAAAATGGAGACACAATGAGATTTTCCGTTAAAAAGAAAAGAGGAGGCTTACGAAAACCAGATTTGGACATTGATTTTGTTGGACTTAATCCAACCAAAGATTCTATTACCCTTGTAAAACGGAACAGCCTATCTTTTGACTTCAATTCGTCAATTAAAGACAAAGTAAATCAGAATATTTTTTTAGTACGACCTAAGGATTTAATAATATTAGATGAAGTTGTACTTACTGAAGAAAAAATAGAAAATAAATTGACGAGAAAATCACCGTTAATAGACTCATCCTTTAGAGGGGTCAAGATTGATGAGAAGGAATTAAGAAGGAGTCCACTTCTTACGGATTTAATTGCTAGAAATGGATTTAGAGTGATTGTTAACCCTAGAGGACGTGGACAGGTTTTTATCACCAATATGAGACCAATCCTTGGCCCTGTGAGAATTTATGAAAATGATATCCCTGTTCTAGATCCAACGCAACTACTTAATATTCCTTTAAACCAGATTGACGAAGTCTATTTTGAAACTGATGGTATGGCCGCTGATATCAATGCTTCCGGAGGAGTAATCCGGATTTACAGAAAAGAAGGGCCTTCTTTAAGGCTTAGCTCATCCCGTTTCGCAGAAAAATTGGTTGAGAATAGCTTTACCAAAAGTAAAGAGTTTTACAGACCAAAATATATATCTTCCAAAAATCAGAATTTTATTGACTATGGAGTTGTCCATTGGGAACCTCAACTATCAACCAACAAAAAAGGAGAAGCTATATTAACAATTCCTGATGACAAGCTCCCTGCGTTCAAGTTATTCATAGAAGGTATGGGAGAAGATGGTTCGCTCCTCTCCCATATCCATGAAATCTCTTTAAACTAAAGCACTTCAAACAGCATCCAGCTCGCCATAGCCAACATAATTGCATTTTCAATAAAAGTTGCCTCAGTCATTGGAAGTTTTAGTGCAGTACCCAAACATGCGCAACGAATACTTTTCTTATTCAACAATGTTCTGGTAACCCCAACGGTGGTAATTCCAAGAATTATCACTGTTGCGATCAAGGCAAAAGTTACCTCTAATCGCATTAAAAAAAGTAATCCGAGACCTAATTCCAAAAATGGATACAACCATCCATACGCCGGAACCAATTTTGCCAACGGATCATACATGCCAAAACTTTCAGGGAACCCTTTTAAATCTAAAAATTTAAAAAAACTAAAAACGACATAGAACAAACCCATAAAATCCAACATGACCTCTTGGGTCTCCCAGTTATTAAAATGCAACAAAATAGCAGCACCAAACAAATAGGTGAATATGAGAAATAATGGTTTTAATTGTACCCATTTCGATTTTTCTTCCACTTCCTGTTCTGCCATTACAAAAGGCTCTTCCAAAATAATATATTTACTACCTAATGCTGACTGTAAAGCACTTGTTGAAAGATGGTGCTTTGACTCAATCCTTGCCTCGGCATTCTCCAAATTCACCTTAACGCCTTTAACGCCTTTTGTTTTAGATAGCTTCTCGGAAACAGAGGCAACACAACCTTCACAGGTCATTCCCGAAATTGAATAGGTTTGTTTCATTTAATGCTTATCACTATCGTCTGAATTATCTTCCCTATACTTACAGCAAGGATGAATCTGATCATATGCCTCCTGCGTAGCTTTTAGCTCTTTAGTATCGTGGCCTGCCGAAACCAAAGCTGTTTTAATCTTCATTGGATCTGTCTTACGTTCATCCATGATTAGGGACAACTGGTGTGTTGGAATATCCCAAAGTGCATATTTTACACCTGGAACAGCCAATGCCGCTTTCTCAATTCGCATTTTGCACATTTCACATTTTCCATCTACTTCAAAAGCCACTTTTTTATTCTTGTCTTGCGCAAAACCGACTACTGCACTCAACATAAAAACTATCACTAATACACTATTTTTCATTTTATTTCTGTTTTATTTATTAAGATTTAAATCTAAAGCCTGCATATAGCATTCTTCCAAAAATAGGAGCATACACAATTGTTGTGTCAAAATTTGTTCCAAAAGGGTCTTCTGCACCCAAAACAGGGTTTCCTTGTCTAAAATTACCTAAATTTTCACCTCCCAGATACACTTCAAACTTCTTTGAAAATACCTTGGTCACTTGAGCATTCATTAAGCTGTATCCCTCAGAGAAATCTCCTAATTGCAAGTTTACCGGGTTTGCGGAAGTATCTGGCAAACGCTGTTCGCCCAAAGCATGCAGGGTATAGTCGAACCTCCATTGAGATCCGTTCTCTTTTGCTGGTGTATTATACCCAATGTTCGCAAAATACCGATGCCTTGCTTGCAATGGCTTTTGTAAAAGCCCATTCTGATAATCCGTTTTTACATCGTAAAATTTATAAGCAGTGCGCAATTCAACATGAGGCAGAATTTCATGGTTTAATTCCACCTGCAGGCTATTGGCAAAGCTTTCACCTTCTAAATTTGAAAAAGTGACCTCTCTAGGGTTTTCCCAATCAACCACAATTTGATTGTCAAAATCTGTTCTATAAAAATCAATTGAGAAGGTTCCAGGTCTCTCCAATAAGGAAAAACCTTGTAAAAAGCTTATTCCATAATTCGTCGCTTTTTCTGGGTCAAAACCATAAACGTTCCCTCCATTCTGTGCCAACCGTATGGTTCTGGATGATGCAAATAGTCGTTGGTTTTCAGCAAAAATATTGGCTGCTCTTCTCCCTATACCAAAAGAACCTCTTAAACTTCCTTTTTCCCAAGGGGTATACCTGATGTGAAAACGTGGGGTTAAAAAAGTTCCAAGTCGGTTATGCGAATCAAGACGAAGACCAGCGGTAAAGCTTAATTTTTCCAAATTGGTATAACTGTATTCAAAGAAAGCACCAGCTGACCTATCCACACGTTCAAATGTCTGATCATTTACAAGCTCGTTATAACCATCATAGGCAAACGTTAATCCGGTTTTAAACTTACTCTTTGTATTTCCAATGATGGAATTGAACATAAAATTGGAATAAATGCTTTCATGATCTATGTCATACACATTAAACCCATAATACGAATCTTGCTTGTGATTGCTATACGAAGCCTGAAAACCAAAACTCTGATAAGGAAGTTCTGGAAATACATATCCCAACTTCAACGAGCCATCAAATCTTTGCGTGTCAATTTCACTTCCCCAAGCATTTGTGGTAAACCTATCTGTATCTGGATTAAAATCGGTTTGCCCTACCTGTTTTTCATCATTTAGAAACCTAACATTAAAAAAACTAACCCATCCTTTTTCAGGGTTTTGGTATTGCCAACGATTCATAATATTAATTTGATTGGCCAAAGGATTATCCAAAAACCCATCATCATTATTATCCACCTCAACATCCCTTCTATTTCCATGAAGGAATACCCCTGTACTCCATTTATCTGATAGCTTCGTATTTAAATGGGTGTTCAGTTCCAAGCGACCATTTACATTGGCATAAGCATTCACAAAAACGGGGGTATCGGTCAAAGGCTTTTGCAATTCGGTATTAATTTGCCCTGAAATACTCTCATATCCATTTACAACACTTCCACTACCTTTGGTAATCTGTATACTTTCCACCCATGTACCTGGGGTAAACGTAAGTCCATAGGTTTGTGATGCCCCTCTCACCATAGGAATGTTTTCTTGTGTAATAAGCAAATAAGGACTTGTAAGCCCTAACATTTGAATCTGTTTTGTCCCCGTAAGTGCATCATTAAAATTGACATCGATGGCGGGGTTCGTCTCAAAGCTTTCTGACAGATTACAGCATGCTGCTTTTAAAAGTTCTGCACTATTTACAGTAACCACATTTTGTGTTGCAAAGAACGTTTTCTGTACTGCATCCCTTTCCTTTTGTACCACAACTTCGTCTAGTTGATTGCTAGGTTGCAACCAATGATGCACCATTTTAGGGTTATCGATGGTAAGCGTATCTGTTCTAAAGCCTACATAACTAATGACTAGCTTATTGTACTCTTTTGAATATGGAATACTAAAGGTTCCATCATTTTTGGTAATGGTCCCGGTTTGGGAATTTAGCCAGTATACGTTTGCACCAGCCAGCCCAATATGTTTGTTTTCTGCATTGGCTTCCATAACCATACCCTGAATTTTTTTCTGGGCGGTTGATAGGAATGGAATCCAAAGAAGAAAAAGAATTAAAATATTTTTCATGTTTTGTATTGAACAATTTTAAAAATAAAACTTAGTGCCCGAATCATACAGATGAGACGGGTAAATGGAATTTGTTCAATACATCAAATTAAGAAGACCTCATCCAGAATCTGGATGTCTTTTACCAATAAAGGGGGTGGGTATTTTTCGTTTGGAACAGGTAATTGCGAAATCGGTGCAAACAAATCTATGTAAGAATAGGTGAAGGCCACCAAAAATAGCTGGTCGTCCAACCCTAAATCTGACAAAGAAAGTTTTAAATCATCCTGACCTTGAAGGGTGAAGGATTCATCATCACAGCAATGATTTTCCAAACCTGTAGTTTGCATTGCCGCCATAGCATCCTCCATACCGCAATCATCGGCATGACCAAATACTGCAATATCCATAACCCTTCCCATACAAAAATGCTTATCCACCGTCCAAGAAACCGTAGACATGAGCACCATAAGGGCTAAAAAAACTGAGGTACTATGATGAAAAAAGGTTTTCACAAGGTCAAAATTACAATATATTTCACTTTGACTGGGTTTATTCCTATTTCCTTAACTAAAATTTAAGCTAGTTTAGTATGTTATTTTTGGCTCTTATTTCGACCAAAAAGATCAGATTAAAATACATTTGCAAAAAAATAGTTCATGTTAGCATCCCTTAAACCTCAGGTAACTTCCATCTTGGAGAACAATGAAAAAAGTGTTGAAAAACGTTTGGCTTCTGTTTGTGAATTGTTAAGAGATAATATTAATTATTATGATTGGGTAGGGTTTTATTTTAAAAATGGGGATAAAGAGGAACTAAAATTAGGGCCGTATGCAGGAGAGCCCACGGACCATACCATTATTCCATTTGGCAAAGGTATTTGCGGTCAAGTCGCAGTAAGTAATGAGAACTTTGTGGTGCCCGATGTTGGCGCGCAAGACAACTATATTGCCTGTAGCATTACCGTTAAATCCGAGATTGTAATTCCATTATTTGTGAATGGTGAAAATGTAGGTCAAATTGATATTGATTCCAACACTCCAGATCCATTTACAGAGGAAGATGAACGCTTTTTGGAATTTGTAAATGAAAATGTGGCCAAAATTCTTTAAAACTAGTACCCTTTTGTTGATAACCCTTCTAAATTTTTAGTTACAAAAAATTTACTTTTGTGTGCTTAAGAAATTGATTTTAAGACACAAAATGAATACCACCAAAAAAGCCTCCGCAGCACTTATTTCCGTTTTTCATAAAGACGGACTGGAACCCATCGTAAAAAAACTGGATGACCTAGGTGTTACCCTATACTCTACTGGAGGAACCGAAAAATTTATTAGAGATTTAGGAATTAATGTTGTCCCTGTTGAAGATGTGACCAGTTACCCCTCTATTCTTGGCGGAAGGGTAAAAACATTGCACCCCAAAGTTTTTGGGGGAATCTTAAATAGGCAGGATAATGAAAGTGATATTGCCCAAATGGAAGAGTTTGAAATTCCTCAATTGGACATTGTTATTGTTGACCTGTATCCCTTTGAAAAAACAGTTGCTAGCGGGGCATCCGAACAAGATATTATTGAAAAAATAGATATCGGTGGTATATCATTGATACGAGCGGCAGCCAAAAACTTTAAAGATGTACTTTGTGTTTCCTCAATGGAGGATTATGGAGATTTTCTAAATGTAATTTCTGAAGGCAATGGTGCTACCACAATTGAAGATAGAAAACGATTTGCTGCGAAAGCATTCAATGTTTCTTCACACTATGACACGGCTATCTTCAATTACTTTAATAAAGATCATAGTGAAGCCGTATTAAAGATAAGTGAGCAAAAAGGTCAAGTACTACGCTATGGTGAAAACCCACATCAAAGAGGGTTTTTCTTTGGTGATTTTGATGCAATTTTTACCAAACTGCATGGCAAGGAGCTATCATACAACAATCTTTTGGATGTAGATGCTGCTGTGAATCTTATGGGTGAATTCAAAAATGATGATCCCACTTTTGCCATTTTAAAGCATAACAATGCCTGTGGTCTGGCAACAAGAGATACCATACACAAGGCTTATGTGGATGCTTTGGCAGGTGATCCTGTTTCTGCTTTTGGAGGCATTCTTATTTCCAATGTTGAAATTGATGCCACCACCGCTGAAGAAATCCATAAACTTTTTTGTGAAGTGGTCATTGCTCCTTCCTATTCCGATGAAGCTTTGGAAATACTCAAAGGCAAAAAGAACAGAATCATTCTAATTCAAAAAGAAGTAGCCTTGCCAGAAACCTTGGTAAGAACTTGTCTTAATGGCGTTTTGGTTCAGGATAAAGATTTTAAGACCGATACCGCAGAAGAATTAACCTCGGTAACAGACAAAAAACCAACTACTGAAGAAATTGAAGATTTAATTTTTGCCTCCAAGCTATGCAAACACACTAAAAGCAATACTATTGTTTTGGCTAAAAACAAACAGCTGTGTGCCAGTGGTACCGGACAAACATCTAGAGTAGATGCACTAAATCAGGCAATCCATAAAGCACAATCTTTCCATTTTGATTTAAAAGGGTCTGTAATGGCAAGTGATGCATTCTTCCCATTTCCCGATTGTGTAGAGATTGCGGACAAAGCTGGGATTAAAAGTGTGATTCAACCAGGTGGTTCCATAAAAGATCAATTGAGCATAGATTATTGTAATGAAAATGGACTGGCAATGGTAATGACTGGCACAAGACATTTTAAGCATTAATTTTAGTACTTTAGCCGATAAAATTTACCTTTAATCCAAAAAACCGACACTTTTTATGGGATTTTTTGATTTCATGACCGAGGAAATTGCTATTGACCTTGGTACTGCAAACACCCTAATAATTCATTTAGATAAAGTAGTAGTTGACAGTCCGTCCATAGTTGCCCGTGATCGTATTTCTGGGAAAATTATAGCTGTAGGACGCGAAGCCAATATGATGCAGGGGAAAACCCATGAAAACATCAAAACTATTAGACCTCTAAAGGATGGTGTAATTGCTGACTTTGATGCCTCAGAAAAGATGATCAATATGTTCATCAAAAACATTCCGGCATTAAAGAAAAAATGGTTTCCTCCAGCCCTTCGTATGGTCATTTGTATTCCATCTGGAATTACAGAAGTGGAAATGCGTGCTGTACGTGAATCTGCTGAACGTGTAAATGGTAAAGAGGTGTATTTGATTCATGAACCTATGGCTGCCGCAATCGGTATTGGATTGGATATTATGCAACCAAAAGGGAATATGATTGTAGATATAGGGGGTGGAACAACGGAGATAGCCGTCATTGCCTTAGGTGGAATTGTTTGCGATAAATCGGTTAAAATTGCCGGTGACGTATTTACAAATGACATCATTTATTATATGCGTACGCAGCACAACCTCTATGTAGGGGAAAGCACTGCAGAGGCCATCAAAATTGAAATCGGTTCCGCTACGGAGGATTTAAAATCCCCACCGGATGACAAATCCATTCAAGGCAGAGACCTTTTGACCGGAAAACCCAAACAGGTGCAGGTTTCATACCGTGAGATTGCAAAAGCATTGGATAAAAGTATTTTAAGGGTTGAAGATGCCGTAATGGAAACCTTATCCCAAACACCTCCAGAACTGGCAGCCGACATCTACAATACAGGTATTTATTTAGCTGGTGGAGGATCTATGTTAAGAGGTTTGGACAGAAGGCTTTCCCAAAAAACAGATTTACCTGTGTACATCGCCGAAGACCCATTAAGGGCTGTTGTGCGAGGTACAGGTATTGCGCTTAAAAATTTAGAGCGCTATAAAAGTATATTGATAAAATAGTTCGGTAACCATACCGTTTATTGGCCATTTGAAAGTTGTTGACTTTCCTAATGATACGATTGCATGCAGCGCATCATCAATTTTATTTTAAGTTATAGAAATGCATTCCTTTATGGATTTCTCATGGTCATTTCCTTGACGCTTACAGTACGATCCCATTCGTATCATCAATCCAAATTTTTTAACTCTTCTAAATGGGTTACTGGAAATGTTTATGGTATTTCTGCCAATATTTCATCCTATTTTGGTCTTAGAGAAGAAAATGATAAGTTGGTCAAAGAGAATGAGCAACTGCGAAGATTGCTTTTTAATTCAGAGAAAGTAGTCCTTCAGGGCATTGACACTTCTGCAATTAACTATGAAGTATTCAGCGCCAGCCTTATAAAAAACAGTTTTTCCTCACCAAGGAATTATCTCACTATCGATAAGGGAGAAAAACAAGGTGTCGAACAGGATATGGGTGTTATTACCACTAGTGGTATCTTAGGTATTGTTGAAAACGTATCCTCTAATTTTGCTACCGTACAGAGTGTTTTAAACACAAAATCCAACATTAATGCCAAAATTAAAAACACCAATTACTTTGGTTCACTTATTTGGGATGTGCAGGATTATAATGTGGTGCAGCTCATCGACATACCAAGATTGGTCCCCTTAGTGGTGGGAGATACCATAGTTACAGGAGCCATGTCCAGTATTTTCCCAGAAGACATCCCCATTGGGGTTATTAAAAAATATGATTTAAATACTTCACGAAGTTTTTACAATATTGATGTTGAATTGTTCAATGACATGGCCAACATTAAAACTGTTTATTTAATAAAGAACAAAAGCAAACAGGAAATTAGAACCTTAGAAGAGGAGACCATCAATGAATAGCGCTATAATCTTAAACGGATTTCGGTTCATACTGCTTGTTCTTACCCAAGTTCTAATTTTTAACACCCTAAACTTTCTTGGTTTTATTAATCCTCTGGTATACGTGATTTTTTTCTACTGGTATCCTATCAAAGGAAATAGAGCCTTATTTATGGTGACAGCTTTTCTGCTTGGTTTCATTATTGATGTTTTCTCAGATACCTTGGCACTGCATTCCATTGCATCATTGACCGTTGCCTACGTAAGACCCATAATCATGAGGTTTTGTTTTGGAGTAAACTATGAGTTTCAAAATTTCAGTTTTAAAAATACCACCAAAGTGCAACGGGTTACCTTTTTGGGGCTTTTAATCTTAATACACCAAGTGGTTTTCTTTTCATTGGAAGTTTTAAGTATATCGCACTTCCCTTTAATTTTGAAAAAGGTTTTTGCCACTGGAATTGTAACTTTGATTGTATGTACACTCTTTAGTTCACTTTTTAGTCCGCAAAGCGAATAAAAATGGAACTATTTCGTTCAAATACATAGTACTAGGATAAGTCCAATTGGTTGTTTATGAAAAAACTACTGTTATCTTCCATAATTGTCCTGATAGGATTCACCTTTATCGGCAGGCTTTCCTATTTACAACTTTTTCGTTTCTCTCCCGATCAAACCTTAGAAGATCCAGCAATTAAGGCTATTTATGATTATCCCGAAAGAGGCTACATCTATGATAGATATGGGGAGCTTATGGTTGGGAATCAACCTGCATATGATGTAATGGTAATTCCCAGGGAAGTAAAACCTCTGGACACACTGGAATTTTGCAGTCTGTTAGGAATAGATAAGGCATCCTTTATCAAAAAAATGAAGACCGCCAGGGTTTATTCCCCAAGGTTACCTTCCGTTCTTGTACCGCAACTTTCTAAAGAAGACTATGCCAGACTTCAAGAAAAAATGAGGCACTTTACTGGGTTTTATATTCAGAAAAGATCCCTTCGCTATTACACAACCAACAGTGCGGCAAATGTATTGGGTTACATTAGTGAGGTCAATGAAACAGATCTACAAAACAATCCCTACTATGTTGCTGGAGAACTAAAAGGACGTACCGGCATTGAAAAACAGTACGAAGAGATCCTAAGAGGTCGTAAGGGTGTAATGTTCATTCAAAAAGACCGTTTTAATCGAGATATAGGCCCCTACAAAGACGGAAAATTGGATACACTACCCGAACAAGGAAAGGAACTCCATATCACCATAGACAAAAAGTTACAGGAGTATGGGGAACGATTGATGCATGGTAAAAGAGGGGGTATAGTAGCCATTGAACCCAAATCGGGCGAAATTTTGGCCATGATTTCCGGACCAACCTATAATCCTGCGCTCTTGGTGGGCAGACAACGTTCTAAAAACTACAGTAAGCTTCATTACGATACGATTTCCAAACCTACTTGGGATCGCTCTATTTTGGCAGAACCCTCTCCAGGATCACCTTTTAAAACTTTGAATGCTCTTGTTGCACTTCAAGAAGGAGTATTAGATCCGGGCACTAAATTCAGATGCTATAATGGCTTTTATGTCGGGAATCAAAAGAAGGGATGTCACTGTGGAGGTGGTGTCCGAGATATGAACTCGGGAATATATCAATCCTGTAACGCATACTTCGCAGGAACATTCAGAAAAATATATGAAAAATACCCCACCACGGATGAGGGTATGGAAGTTTGGGAGAAGCACATGAAAAGTTTTGGCTTAGGTGGTTATTTAGGTACAGATATCCCAACAGGAAGACCCGGAAGAATTCCAGGAAAGGCTTTTTACGATAAATGGTATGGTGATGGCAGATGGGGTTCCTCTACAATTATTTCAAATGCCATTGGACAAGGCGAGGTGGCAGCAACACCTTTACAGCTTGCCAATATGACCGCTGCTATTGCCAATCGCGGGTATTTTTACACCCCCCATATCATTAAAAACATTGGAAACACTGGGTCCTTAGATCCTAAGTACACCGAACCACGCCAGACCACAATAGCCAAAGAACACTTTGAGCCTGTAATTAAGGGCATGTCCAACGTGTATAAATACGGAACTGCACGGTGGGTTCAAGTTCCTGGAATAGAAATAGCAGGAAAAACAGGAACAGTTGAAAATTTTGTGCGAGTGAATGGAGAGCGCATGCAACTTACAGACCACTCAGTGTTTGTAGCATTTGCTCCTGTGGAAAACCCAAAAATTGCGCTAGCGGTTTATATTGAAAATGGCTATTATGGATCTCGCTATGCAGGACATATTGCCTCGCTTTTAATAGAAAAATATGTAAAAGGCGAAATCACCCGAAAAGATTTGGAAAAACGCATGCTTGAAAAAACATTGGAACACGAATATGTAAAACCGTATAGTGGTGAACCTTTCAAGATAAACGAATATGTCTGGTAGAGGTCTTTTTGGAAGGATAGATTGGCTTAGTATTTTTCTTTACGCATTTTTAGTCTTAATCGGATGGATTAACATTTATTCCACAACCTTAAGTGACCCCAATACCTCCATTTTTGATTTCTCAACACTTTACGGAAAGCAACTTTTTTTTATAGGATTGGCCTTTGCCGGAATCATTTTTGTCTTATTTATAGAGACCAACTTTTTCGAACGCTTTGCTTCCATTTTCTACATTGTATCTATTCTTTTGCTACTTGGGCTCTTTGTTTTTGGAAAAACAATAGCAGGTGCAACATCATGGTATGATTTGGGCTTTTTTAATCTTCAGCCTTCAGAACTGGCAAAGGTCACCACGGCACTTGCATTGGCCAAATACCTCAGTGATATTCAAACCGATATAAAAAATCGGAAACATCAGTTATATGCCTTAATCATTATTTTATTACCGGCACTTTTAATATTACCACAGCCTGACCCTGGGAGTTCTCTTATCTATTTTTCACTTTTTTTCGTACTGTTCAGAGAGGGGTTTCCATTGTATTATCTTGGAATATTGTTGATAACGGTAGCGTTATTCGCCACCACCCTTATGTTTGGCACTGTATGGGTGGCAATAGGCCTCGGGATTCTAACCTTGTTAATTTTCATCTTTAAAAGAAAATCTACCAAAATCCCAATACTTCCGTTGATCATAACTTTTACAATTTCAATCTTGTTCTCGCTATCCGTTGGTTTTGTTTATGAAAACGTTTTTGAGCAACGACATAGAGATCGTTTTGCCTTATGGCTCAGTTTGGAGAAAGATGAGCAAAAACTGGAAGAAATTAGAAAAACCATTGGCTATAATACCTATCAATCTGAAAAAGCAATTGAATCTGGTGGATTTTTTGGCAAAGGTTTTTTGGAAGGTACTAGAACAAAGGGAGATTTTGTTCCTGAACAGCATACAGATTACATTTTTAGTTCTGTAGGTGAAGAATGGGGATTTATGGGAACGGTAACAGTCATTCTACTTTTTTCCTTTTTTTTTCTGAGGTTAATTTATATTGCAGAAAGGCAAAAAAGTGATTTTAGCAGAATGTTTGGGTATGGCGTTATTTCCATTTTGCTTATTCATTATTTCATCAATATTGGAATGGTGATTGGACTACTCCCTACCATTGGAGTTCCCCTGCCGTTTTTTAGCTATGGGGGTTCTGGATTAATTTTCTTTACAATGCTTCTTTTTATCTTCTTAAAGCTGGATTCTAACAGACTGAAGGACGGAATTTAAAATTGCCAGGCGGAAGCATTTACTTTTTGCTCCACTTTTTCTTGCCAGGCTTTAGGTTGTTTCTCGAAAAAATCGATGGAAGTCTTTTCTTCTACCTTATCGATGGGCACCAAAAAATGCTCTAAAGGCGCATTACTTTCTTTATTTGGAATTAAAAAGGCAAGGACATCCACGGTATTTCCATCTTTTCGAAAGACTACTTTGTAAAAGGCCTTTGGAACGTCCACATCTTCCTCCCCAATTTCATTCAGTCCATTTTCTAAAACCCCTCCTGTTATAACAACTAAATCACCGTATTTTTTACACCAATAGCGAACTTGTTGTTCCAATCGGTTCCATACTCCAGCATTAAATTCCCGGTCTTGAGGGCTTATATTGCTCGTATAAAAAGTTTCATTGTACGCATATTCAGAAAAACGGCGATCTCCCGCTGGACAAAGATGCCCTCTATCATAACCAGAACCTTTATAGTTTCTCCAATCCGCAGATTTGGTCTTTACTTTTGGGTCTTCAATAAAATAGGGCCTTCTTCTATCATCTTGAGTTAAATGACTTTTCTTCAATTCATAGGCGACCCATTCTGCTTGCTCGTGCGGTTCACTATAGGAAAGCATAAAATGTTCATGTTGCACAATGGCTCCTGTGGTTGAACTTGGCAAAAATCCAGTATCCACTAATACAGCGTCTGCTTTACTATTAGGATTTGAATACGTATCAGGCGTATAAAAATTCTCAAATACCCAGAAACCTACAACACAAACAATAAAGAGCAGGGTATAGATGGTTTTGTTTTTCATTTAGCTATCGCTTTCTTTTTCAAGTTTAGGAAAATCATATGAAATATATGGTCCTTGTCAATATATTCCTATATTGGTTATTAACCATTTACATTTATTGACAACAACTTAAATCAAAAAGCATTTGAGGTTAAATAAATCAGATTTTATAAAAATTATAGGAATTGGGGCTTTTTTATTCTTATCAGTTATAGAGTTTTCAAGTTTTGTTGAGTATGTGTTACGTCACTTGCAAATTGCGCTATTTAATGAATCTTTTGGGTTTCAATGGCTACCTGAGTTAGTTGGGCTGATTATTTTTAGTAGCATACTGATATCGATTTTTAATAACACAAAGAAACTATTGGAAATTAAATTTAAGAATCTACTTTTAATTTTAATTTGTGTCTTCTTTGGTATTCTTATCTTACAATTTTTCTATCCATTTTGGGGAACAGATTTTATCTTAGAAAACTACCCACAGGAATTTTCTACATATTATGAGGCAAGAGCAGGTTCCAATACTCAATTTATCATTGGAACTATTCAAATTATTAAATATGTGGTTTTTACAGTTGTACTGTTTTTTAAAATATAAACTGTTGCTTACAACACTGGTAATTAATTACCGGCAAATTTATTAATAGGAAACCTTTCTATTCAGTTACCTTTGCCCCATATCAAAAAACAGCAAGGTCTTTCAATTCCAATTGCACATCAACCGCTGTAACCCCTTGAAAAATAAAATGACATTCGAAGATTTAAAATTGATTCCTTCCATACTTAAAGCTTTGAGGGATGAAAACTATACAGAGCCCACATCTATTCAAGCAAAATCAATTCCACTAATTTTAAATAGAGAAGATGTTCTGGGCAGTGCACAGACTGGAACAGGAAAAACGGCGGCTTTTGCCATTCCCATTCTCCAACATTTGGCAAATGACAAGCAAAATCAAAATGGCAGGCGGAGGATTTCTACACTGGTAATTACCCCTACTCGTGAACTTGCCATACAAATTGGGGAAAGTTTTACGGCTTATGGTAAATACACTACAATCACAAATACGGTCATTTTTGGGGGTGTAAATCAAAGAGCACAAACAAATATATTGAGACAAGGCGTAGATGTTTTAATTGCCACTCCTGGGCGCTTACTGGATCTGATGAACCAAGGGTATATCTCTTTAAGGGATGTCAAATACTTTGTATTGGATGAGGCAGACCGTATGCTGGATATGGGTTTTATACACGACATTAAAAAGATTTTAGCCAAATTACCCAAACAAAGACAGTCCTTATTTTTTTCGGCAACCATGCCCCAAAATATTTTGAGGCTGTCCCAACAAATTTTAAGCAACCCAAAGAAGGTTGCTGTCAATCCGGTTTCTTCCACGGCGGAAACAATCCAGCAGTTTTTATATACCACTAACAAACAGGACAAGGGCAAGTTGCTTTTGCATATTCTAGAAAATCCAGAACTTGAGCAAGTGCTTCTTTTTTCAAGAACAAAACATGGTGCAAACCGCATTGTGCGCAATCTCCAGAAGAAAAAAATTGAATGTGCGGCCATACATGGTGACAAGTCCCAAAATCAAAGACAAAGGGCACTAAAAGAATTTAAAGCCGACAATATAAGAGTATTGGTGGCTACAGATATTGCAGCGCGTGGTATTGACATAGATAAGCTTCGCTATGTAATCAATTATGATATACCGAATGAGCCTGAAACGTATGTGCATAGAATTGGGCGTTGTGGACGCGCGGGAGAAGAAGGTACTTCTATTTCAATTTGTGAACCGGAGGAAAACCTGTTTATAAGGGATATTGAAAAACTCATTAAACAAAAAATCGAAATTGTAAGCGACAATCCTTTTCCGCAGACCGATAAACCCATGAATGCGACTGCAAAGAAGGAATTACAGAAGGAAAAACAACGCCAGAAGCAAGCGTTTTTTGCCAATCGTAATAAAAAAAGAGGTTCTCAAAACCCCGGTTTCCGAAGAAAAAAAAGGTAATCGCTATTAAAACTACTCCATAAAAAAACCGACTCTTATAAGAAGTCGGTTTTAAAATTCTTTCAAAAAGAGGTCTATCCTTTTACGCTTGCCAATTTTCTTTCACTGCTCTTAATATTATTTAATTGCAAGTCGCGAAGTACATTCACAGCTTCCTCTACATAAATATCTTTTGCAAGGTTTTTATGCCATCTATTACGCTTCTCGCGCAATACGGAATCCTGTGTAAATAGTTCAGTTTCGTATTTTAAAGATTCAAAAGTGAGTTTTGAATCATACTCACGCAGGCTTTTAAACCGCTCTGATCTCTTTTTAGCTTTTTCCTCTCTTTGCTTGTAGGCATCGTAGTTAAGTGACACCATAATTTCATCTTGTTGCTCTTTTAACCACTTGGCATTTTCCTCAATTAATTTGATTTGCTCATTGCCTTCCATCCGCTTTTTGCTATTGGCAACTGTGGTCTCAAAATCAATGTAACCATCCCATATTTCGTATTCTGCAGGTGTGATTTTATCCCATCCTAATGGATTTTCCTGGTCACGTTCTCCCAAATCGATATAGCTATATCTATCTGGAACAACAATGTCACTTTTCACCCCTTCTAACTGTGTGGAACCTCCATTGATTCTATAGAATTTCTGGGTTGTAAGCTTAATGGCACCTAAGTCTCCATGTTCGTTACTTCTAACAATATTATCCAATGGAATTACATTTTGAACGGTTCCTTTACCAAAAGTTTGCTTGCTTCCTATAACAACCGCACGTTTGTAATCTTGCATGGCAGCTGCCAAAATTTCTGAAGCAGAAGCAGAAAGTTCATTCACCAAAATAACCAGTGGGCCATCCCATTGGATACGTTCATCTTTATCTTCATGCACTTCTTTTCTTTGACCTGAGGAACGAACTTGTACGATAGGGCCATCTTTAATGAACAGACCCGCCATTTCAACGACAGTTTTCAATGATCCTCCACCATTATCTCTTAAATCGAGTACAATACCTTCAACACCTGCTTGCTTCAATCGACTTACTTCTTTGGCTACATCTGTAGCGGCATTCCGTTCTGTGTAATCTTCAAAATCCACATAAAACTTAGGTAAATTAATCAACCCATAGGTATGATCTTCTCTTTTTACGGTAGCAGATTTTGCATAGGATTCTTCCAATAACACCACATCCCTTTTTATAGAAACTTCCTCAACCGTGCCGTCAACTCTTCTAACAGTTAAATCAACCACGGTTCCTTTGGGACCTTTGATTAATTTAATGGCATCATCCAATCGCATCCCTACAATATCAATAGGTTCTTCTCCAGCTTGTCCAACTTTTAATATTTCATCACCAACTTCCAAACTTTGTTCTTTCCAAACAGGGCCACCAGAGATAATCTCTATAATCCTAGCGCCTTCGGGCTTTTTCTGAAGTCTGGCTCCAATGCCTTCAAATTTACCTGACATACCAATATCAAACTTTTCTTTGTCATCTGGAGCAAAGTAGAAGGTATGCGGATCAAACTCATCAACAATAGTATTTATGTATTGCACAAACCAATCTTTACGCTCTAAATCTTCAATAAAGTCAAAGAATTCATCCAAGGTGTTTTTGGTATTCTCCCTAGAAGCAATTTCAATCTCCTCAATGGTGACATCCTTTAAAACTCCATTGGCGTTTTTTAGATTTAAATTTGTGCCAGTGGAAGCAATGTCCCCTCCTTCACCAACTGCTGCGTTGATATTTTCCATGAGTTTATTGTCAATCTTATTGTCAAAAACACCAAGGGTATTGTATTTCAGTTGTTTTCTCCAACGCTCCTTAAGTTGCTTTTTATTTGAAGCAAACTCCTGATCTTTATAATCAATATTGATTTCTTCTTCCAACGTATAATCAAAAGGTTGGGAAAGTACATCTTTATATATTTCTTGGGCCTCATCCATACGCTTCATTAAACGCTGATAGACAATATTGAAAAAAGTGATGTCAGTATTCTTGATTTCATCATCAATCATGAACCTGTATTTTTCAAATTCTCTAATATCGCTTGCTAAAAAGTATCTTTTCGTAGGATCCAAAATGTCTACAAAATCATCAAAAACGTTTGAAGAAAAACTGTCATTTAAATCTTTAGGCTCATAATGACCTCTTTCCAAAACATAAGTGATCAAGTCTAATAACAACTTGTCCTTATCGTCATTTTCAAAAGATTTATTTGTAAAACTACATGAGGCTACAGCAACAAGAATTACCAAAAGCGCCAAGATGAAATTCTTTTTCATAAATGGGTTTTTATTTGGGAGCGAAATTATTTGGCCATTCTTGCCAAACCATCATTACGTCATCCTTCGTTTCTATTCTTATGAATTCCCTAAGATACTGAAAAAACCGTGCCAGTCTTATTCGTGGCTTTTAATTTTTTGTTAAACGCCCAGGGCTTCATATCCTTATGAAAAACGTATTTTTATGCCATTAATTATGCAAAATGAAAAAACCGCTCATCCTTGTCACCAATGATGATGGAATTACTGCCCCAGGTCTTAGGGCTTTAATACGGATAATGAAGCAAATAGGGGAGGTTATTGTTGTGGCTCCTGACAGCCCACAGTCTGGCATGGGACACGCCATAACCATTGATAATACCCTTTATTCCAAGAAGGTTGTAATTGATAAAGAAGAAGGGGCTCCAAGTGAGTATAGTTGTAGCGGAACGCCCGCGGATTGTGTAAAATTGGCCCTGCAAGAAATCTTGGACCGAAAACCTGATATCTGTGTTAGCGGCATTAATCATGGATCAAATGCTTCCATAAATGTAATCTATTCTGGTACTATGAGTGCTGCTATTGAAGCTGGAATTGAAGGCATTCCTGCCATTGGTTTTTCTTTATGTGATTATTCTTGGGAAGCCGATTTTAGCTATGCAGCAAAATCAATTCAAAAAATTGTGACCGAAGCACTTACGCATGGAATTCCAAAGGGAGTCGTTCTTAATGTGAACATTCCAAAAATCGATAATGAACCAAAGGGAATAAAAGTTTGTAGACAGGCCAGGGCAAATTGGAAAGAAAAGTTTGATAAACGCATAAGCCCTACAGGAAAAGACTATTATTGGCTTACTGGCGAATTTGAACTATTGGACAATGGCGAAGATACAGATGAATGGGCCTTATCGGAGGGCTACGTTTCAGTGGTTCCCACGCAATTTGACCTTACAGCCCATCAAGTAATTCAACAAGTAAATAATTGGAGTTTAAATGAAAAGTAGGAAAGAAGTGTTAATTGGTCTTGTAGTGGGCATTATCGCCAACACTTTTGGTACATTATTGTATATTCTTATTTTTTCTGATTTAAGTATTGTTGAAACTTTAAAAGCTGCAGTAACCCAAGGACATGTAGGAAGTTTGTTGGCATTGGGTGCCATTTTAAACCTTGTTGCCTTTTTTGCGTTTTTACGCTTAAAAAGAGATTATAGAGCAAGAGGGGTATTGATTGCGACGCTTATTACGGCCTTGGTGATTTTATACTATAAGATTTTTAGTTGAGCTTGAACTTTTTTAATGAAGTACTATATTATAGCAGGTGAAGCCTCTGGTGACCTGCACGGTTCTAATCTTATTAAAGCCCTTAAAATAAAAGATGGGGAGGCTCAAATTCGCTGTTGGGGCGGTGATTTAATGCAACAGGCTGGCGGTGAACTGGCAAAACATTACAAGGACATGGCCTTTATGGGTTTTCTTGAGGTGCTCAAAAACATCCCCACCATTTTCAAAAATATTAGCTTTTGCAAAGAGGACATTAAAAAGTTCAATCCTGACCTTATCATTTTTATTGACTTCTCGGGTTTTAACCTTCGCATTGCCAAATGGGCCAAGACAAATGGCTTCAAGACCAATTATTATATTTCACCCCAAATATGGGCATCACGGGAGAGCAGAATTGAAAAGATAAAGCGTGATATTGATTATATGTACGTTATTCTTCCTTTTGAAAAGGATTTTTATGAGAAAAAACATAGTTATCCTGTTCACTTTGTTGGCCATCCGCTGATCGATGCCATCGAGAATACCAAAATTGTAGATAACGACATCTTTAGAAAAGAAAACAACTTAGATGCAGAAAAACCAATAATTGCCCTTTTACCTGGAAGCAGAAAACAGGAGGTGCAGAAAATGCTGCGTATCATGCTTTCCGTTTGTTCTGATTTTCCAGACTATCAATTTGTAATTGCTGGTGCTCCAAGTCTATCCGATGACTTTTACAGCAGTTTTGCAAAAGAAAATGAAGTAGGTTACGTTTCAAATCAAACCTATTCGTTGTTAAAGCATTCCCACGCCGCTTTGGTTACCAGTGGCACAGCAACTTTGGAAACAGCTCTTTTTGGCATTCCTCAAGTAGTTTGTTATCGAGGCAACTGGATTTCCTATCAAATTGCAAAGCGCATTATCACCTTGGATTACATTTCTCTTGTGAACCTTATTATGGATAGCGAAGTGGTAAAAGAGCTTATACAGGGAGATTTGAACACCAAAAACCTGAAAAAAGAACTTTCCAAAATTATTGATGGTGAACATAGAGAACATGTGCTGTCTGATTATAAAGTATTAAAGGAGAAATTGGGAGGAAAAGGTGCCAGTCAATTAGCGGCAGAATTAATCATTGAAAATGCTTAATTTATGCTCCAAGAAAAAAATTATTCTTGGATGTTACGAAAAGTCCCATACCTTCTTATCCTACTCATTCTTTTTAGTTGTGGCTCTGCAAAGAAAAAAAGAACCTATAGCAAATCGAAATCTAGAACGGTAACCGTAGAAGGTTCTGCCGAAGAGGCTCCACCTATAGAAGAACCTAAAAAAAAGGGAAATTCCAAAGCTGAAGATATCATTTCCACTGCCATGACCTTTTCTGGAACCCGCTATAAATTTGGCGGTACAACAAAAAAGGGAATGGACTGCTCTGGTCTCGTATATGTGGCTTTAAAAGAAAATGAAGTGCTTTTTCCCAGGGTTTCATATCAAATGGCCGAAGAAGGAAAGAGAATAAAAGTAGGCCAAGTACAAAAGGGGGACCTGCTGTTTTTTAAGACCAGTAAAAGCGGAAAACGCATCAACCATGTAGGTTTAGTAGTTGATGTGCAAGGAAAGGATATCAAATTTATTCATTCCACCACCTCTCGAGGGGTCATTGTGTCTTCTCTTCGAGAAGGGTTCTGGAATTATTCGTTCGTTAAGGCAATGCGAATTCTGTAATGCGCCTTTTTAATTTTGCGTCCGTAAAATTGACGCTATGCCTTTGTTTAGGTATTCTTTTCGGCTTTTATATTGATGTATCTTCCCAAATTCCGCTGGGTATCATTATTGTTCTATTTCCTTTGCTCTACTGGGCCAAGAAAAAACAATCCAGAAAAGGGTTCCCCTTCTTTGAAGTAACAACAATCTTTATAATTGTTCTTTTAGGTGTGCTGATCGTCAACGTCTCACAATCCAAAAATCTGCAACAGCATTATTCCAAAAATCAGCAGGATAACCCAAAACAATGGGAACTTAAGATTAGAGAGGTGCTTAAGCCAAATCCATATACACAACGATATATTGCCAGTGTCCAATCCATAGAAAATGAAAAAAGCGCAGGAAAGCTGATTCTAAGTTTGCCCGTGGATAGTAGCAACCAAATTTTAAAGGTTGACGATGAACTTTTTGTGTTTTCTAAAATAACCGCTATTTCACCACCATTAAACCAACATCAATTTGATTACAGGGACTATTTGAAAAAGCAAGGGATTCATTTTCAAATTACCGCCAATTACAATTCCATCCTAATTCAAGAAAATCCTTCCAAAAGTCTAACGGGCATGGCTTTGAATTTTAGAGAGGAGATTATTTCCAAACTGAAAAAGAAAAGCTTTGGAACGGATGAGTTAGGCGTAATTCAGGCACTTTTATTAGGGAAGCGAAGTGACATTTCAGAAAGCACATACAATAATTATAAAAATGCTGGAGCAGTTCACATACTAGCTGTATCCGGGCTTCATGTTGGTGTTTTATTACTATTGCTTCAATTCTTATTATCGCCTTTGGAACGGTTTCCTAAAGGAAAAAACCTGAAGTTGCTATTGATTGTACTCCTTTTATGGGCATATGCATTTTTAGCGGGGCTCTCCCCATCCATTGTTAGAGCCGTAACTATGTTCTCGTTTTTAGCTTATGCGCAACATTTGAACAGACCATCAAACTCTTTTAATATTCTTGCGTTGTCCATGTTTTTTATCTTGTTGGTAAAGCCATTGTTTCTCTTTCAGGTGGGTTTTCAAATGAGTTATGCAGCCGTATTCGCCATAGTCTGGGTCTATCCTAAGTTACAGCGGTTTTGGTCTCCCAAGGCGTTTATCATAAGGAAGACATGGCAGTTATTATCCGTTAGTATTGCTGCCCAATTGGGCGTTTTGCCTATTAGCCTTTTTTATTTCCATCAATTTCCAGCTTTATTTTTTGTGTCGAATCTTTTAATTATACCCTTTTTGGGACTCATTTTGGGGTTTGGGATACTGGTAATTCTTCTTACTATCTTGGACTACCTCCCCAATTTTATGGTTTTTGGCTATAATGCCATAATCCAAATCATGAACGAGGTTATTGGTTGGGTTGCTACCCAAGAAGGTTTTATTATAAAAGATATTCCGTTTGATACAATGGAAATGGTTCTGGCCTACGCATTAATTCTAGCCTTTATAACCTTCTTCACTCAACCAAGATTCAAAAATGTTATAGTCATATTTGTTTGTCTTGTTCTCCTACAGTTATGGAGTATCTGGAATCAATTTCAACTCCATCAAAAAGAGGTCTTTATGATCATGCATAAATCAAAAAACACTGTAATACTGCATCAAACTGGGAAAATCATAAATCTTTACACAAATGACAGTGTTCCGACAACCAGTCTCATCAACAACTACAAAGTAGCCGAGCGAATTGAATCTCTGACCCTCCATTCTTTAAAAAATAGCTACACTATTGCCCAAAAAAGATTTTACGTGATGGATAGTTTTGGAATCTATCCTGAAAACAAGAATCATGATTTTTTGTTATTGACACAATCACCAAAAATACACTTGGAACGTCTGTTGGATTCAATCCGTCCTAAAATGGTCATTGCGGATGGCAGTAATTATAAAAGTTACATTTCTCGTTGGAAACAAACCTGTTTTAAAAAAGAAATCCCCTTTCACAGTACTAGTGAAAAGGGATCTTATAAGTTTAATCTTCCTACTGATTAGTGAACGTTACCCATCAATCGCTTCATCAAAGGTCCAAATATTAAAACCACCACGCCAGCAACCAAGGCATAGATGGCTATTAAGCGAAAACCATCTAAATACACATCCAGCGTATCCAAACCGCCTACATTACTATCGGTGCTCTCTATTGCAAGCTGTTTTGAAATAAAGCCAACCACTTGAAAAGCAAAGGCTGATGATAAAAACCAAACACCCATCATAAAGGCCACTATTCGTTTTGGTGACAAGTCCGTAATTTTTGAAAGCCCAACTGGTGACATAAACAACTCCCCTACTGATAATATGAAATACAACCAAAGTAAGTATGAGAAGGGTACCATTCCATTTTCATCCGCAGCGCCTCCACTTAACGATACTACATAGAAACTCAAACCAGCCAGTACCAGACCTAATCCAAATTTATAGGGTGTTCTAGGATTTAATTTCTTTTTTGCCAAATAGGTCCAAACCAAGGAGATTGGAATGGCTAAAATAAATATGAACATTGAATTCAAGGCATTGGTCTGACTTGCGTTGATCAAGGATAAGTTCACATTTCTGGCAGCGAACAGTGTAATTACACTCCCATGAAGCTCATGAAAACCCCAAAATATGGTCATGAAAAACGTAATCAATAAAGCCATAAAGAGCTTCTTTCGTTCATCCATAGTGGATTTAATCATTATGGAACCCATATATACCAAAATGGCAATAGCAATCAATTTGAACAATACGTTAACAATGTTCTGATCCTCTAAAAAACTACCTTCACCACCCAAGGATTTATAGGAATACAGCAAATAGGCAATCAAAGGAGCTGACAAAAATGCTAAAATTGGAATCAAATGTTTTTGAGGGATTCCCATAACCTTTTTCTCATACACTTCAACACTTGGCGGTTTTCCACCTTCACCAAAAACATTCTTTTTTATACCACTCCAAAAGAAAAGTAACCCTGTAAGCATTCCTATTCCGGCCAAACCAAAGCCATAGTGCCATCCATAGGTTTCTCCCAACCATCCACAAAGCAGAGGAGAAATAAATCCACCGATATTGATTCCCATATAAAAAATGGTGAATCCTGAGTCCTTTCTATGGTCTCCATCTTTGTACAATGTCCCAACGAATGTTGAGATATTTGGCTTGAAAAAACCGTTACCAACTATAATAAATGCCAAGGCTAAAAAGAAGGCGGTGTTATGTTCAATAGCCAATACAAAATGGCCTAAGGCCATTAATATTCCTCCTAAAAAAATGGAAGAACGCATTCCCAAAATAGAATCTGAAATCTTACCTCCAATTACAGTAGAGGCATAAACCAAAGAACCGTATGATGCATAAACCGCAGCAGCTGCGTAATCTCTTGTAGACAGTGCCTCAAATATGACGTTGACCATATACAACGTAAGGAGGGCTCGCATTCCATAGAAACTAAAACGCTCCCACAATTCGGCAAAAAATAGATAGAAAAGGCCTTGGGGGTGTCCAAAAATTTCCTTTTCGCTGGCTGGTTTTACAATATCAGACATATATAATAGTGAGTTTGATTACAAATTTTCTTTTACGAACTTGGTCATTTTGGAAAACAAATGCAGTCTTGTATTTCCACCATAAATTCCATGATTGCGATCGGGATAAATGGCCCATTCAAAATCTTTATTGGCTTGTACAAGTGCTTCGATCATACGCATAGAATTCTGCACATGCACATTATCGTCCCCAGAGCCGTGCACCAAGAGATATTTTCCTTTTAAAAGTTCTGGATAGTTAAAAGGTGAATTATCATCGTACCCTCCAGGATTTTCTGCAGGTGTTCGCATAAAACGTTCGGTGTAAATGGTGTCGTAAAAACGCCATGAGGTAACGGGAGCCACTGCAATGGCCATCTCAAATACATCATTTCCCTTAAGTAAGCAATTTGTGCTCATATGGCCTCCATAGCTCCATCCCCAAATCCCGGTTCGATTTTCATCAATGTATGGTAGCTCGCTCAGTTTTTTAGCTGCGACAATTTGATCTTCTGTTTCATACTTCACTAGATTCATATACGTGACTTTTTTAAAATCACGTCCTTTTAATCCAGTTCCTCTTCCATCTACACAGGCCACAATATATCCTTCAGATGCGAGCATTTGATGCCAGTAATCGTTGCTTCCAAACCAACTATTGGACACTTGTTGGGATCCTGGGCCACTATACTGGAACATTAAAAGCGGGTATTTTTTGTTTTCATCAAAATCTACAGGTTTGATCATCCACATATTCAAATCATTTCCATTAATAGAAATGGTTGAAAACTCTTTTGGCGTTAATTCATAGCTTTCCAATTTGCTATCCAAAACTGAATTATTTTTAATGTCTTTCAGTTTTTTCCCGCTGGATGCTTTGTGCAATGTAAACTCATATGGTTTGGTTGCACTTGAAAATGTATTGATGAAATAGGTATAATCCGCGCTAAAGTCGGCAGCATTGGTTCCTTCTTTTGAAGTAAGTCGTTTTTTACTCTTTCCAGAACTACTAATGCTATACACATCTCTATTAATAGAACCATCTTCCACGGATTGATAATAGATTTTATTGGTCTTTCTATCATAACCGTAGTAATTGGTCACTTCCCATTCGCCTTTGGTGATTTGGTTTTTTAGCTTACCATCGCTGCCATACAAATAAATATGATTGTAACCATCCGCTTCACTCGTCCATATGAAGCTATCATCGGCCAAAAAGGTAAGGTTATCGGTAATATCTACATAGGCATCATCTTTTTCTTCCATTAAAACGGAAACCTTATTATCTTTTGCATTTACTGCATGTAATTTGAGATGATTTTGATGTCTATTTATGGTTTGAACACTTAAATAATCAGGATTGTTCATCCATTTAATTCGTGGAATATAATAAGCATCCCCCATATCGACCTTTGAGGTATTTCCAGAAGAAATATCATACATATGCAGGCTTACAGTTGCATTCTCCTCACCCGCCTTCGGATATTTGAATTCATATTGAAATGGATACAAATTTTCACCAAACACATCCATTGAAAAGTGAGGTACATTGGTTTCGTCAAATCGGAGAAAAGCAATTTTAGTTCCGTTACTATTCCACTCAAAAGCCCTTACAAAAGCAAACTCTTCCTCATATACCCAGTCTGTAACACCATTAATTATGGTTCCCTTGCTACCATCTGTGGTGATTTGTTTTGTACTCTTTGCAGCTACATCAAAAACAAATAAGTTGTTGTCCAATACATAGGCTACTTTTGAACCGTCTGGAGATAACAAAGGTTCCTGAATTTTAGCATCAGAAACCTTTACAATATTTTTGGTGGCAACATCATATACATAATAGACCCCCAACCTAGAATGTCTAAAAATGGGTTCAATTTCTGTTGCCAGAACAATTTTCGATTCATCCTCACTAAACGTATAGGAGCTAAAAAATGGTATGGCGTCTGAAGATGCAACAATAGTTTCCACCTTTTCCAAGGTCTCATAATCATATTTATCTATACTGCTGGTCTTTGGAGAGCGATTAAAATTTAGAATGGTGTATTGTTTGCCATTTTTCATGGATCGAAGCACATCCAAATATTCAGTTCTAAATGTGCCTCCCCAAATTTCCTCTAGGGTTATTTTTTTCTTTTGGGCTATGGATAAGGTTAAAAATCCGAATGCTAATAGGAATAGGAGAACTTGTTTCCTCATGAACGTTATAAATTGATTAAAAACTGTCAAGTTTACTAATATTTATCCAAAATCTAAACTTTGGTGTTACAATTGTAACAAGAATTGAGCTAGGATAAGGCAGAAAAATAGCCAAAAGTTGCATTATCCTTATATTTGAACCCTTTAACCAAGCACTATGAACACTCCTGTTGAAGGATTTTCAAAACTTTCCAAAGCTGAAAAAATTGATTGGATAGCCACCAATTTTACTAAAAATCCAAATGAGACAAAGCAGCTATTGGAACGCTATTGGAATTCGGATACAGATATCCAAAAACTGCATGATGAGTTCATAGAAAATACAGTTTCCAACTACTACCTCCCTTTTGCAGTGGCTCCCAACTTTTTAATCAACAACAAGCTTTATGCAATTCCTATGGCCATTGAGGAAAGTTCTGTTGTGGCTGCTGCTAGTAAAGCAGCCAAGTTCTGGTTGAACAAAGGTGGTTTTAAGACAGAAATTTTGGGAACTGAAAAAGTGGGGCAGGTCCATTTTATTTTTAAAGGAGATACAAAAAAACTGCATGCTTTTTTTAACGAAATAAAACCTGATTTCTACAAAGACGCTGCATCCATCACCAAGAGCATGGAAAAAAGAGGTGGAGGTATTAAGAACATCTTGTTAAGGGATATGTCCGAAAAAGTGGCAGGATATCATCAACTCCACTGCACTTTTGAGACCAAAGATGCCATGGGAGCTAACTTTATCAATTCTTGCTTAGAGCAATTTGCAGGTACCCTGAAGGAGAAGGCAGGTACTTATGAATCTTTTACTTCTGAGGAGCAAGATATTGAAGTGGTTATGAGCATTCTTTCCAATTATGTACCCAACTGTTTGGTACGCGCCGAGGTAAGCTGCACTGTGGATGCTTTAACTAAAGATGGCATTTCTGCACATGAATTTGCACAAAAAATTGTACGGGCCGTGGATATTGCCAAGGCAGAGCCTTATCGTGCAGTGACCCATAACAAGGGTATCATGAACGGTATTGATGCCGTAATTTTGGCCACAGGGAACGATTTTAGAGCCATTGAGGCCGGAGTTCATGCCTATGCTGCCAAGGATGGTAGTTATTCTAGCTTAACACACGCTACTATCCAAGATGACATTTTTAAATTTTGGATTGAGATTCCACTTTCCTTGGGTACTGTTGGTGGGTTAACCTCACTTCATCCTCTTGTAAAATTGGCCTTGGAAATTCTTCAAGAACCATCAGCCGAAGAATTGATGCAGATTGTTGCCGTTGCCGGTTTGGCCCAAAATTTTGCGGCCATTAGGTCTTTAGTTACCACAGGAATACAGAAAGGGCATATGAAAATGCATTTATTGAACATGCTCAATCAAATGGGTGCATCGGAAAGCGAAAAACAACAGCTAGTGGACTATTTTAAGAACCACGTAGTTACCAATGCAACCGTTAAGGAAGCGCTAGAAAAGATTCAATCACGCTAATGCAAAAGGATTTTTATAGTAATGGTAAACTATTGCTCTCAGGAGAGTATGCCATATTGGATGGCGCTCTTGGGTTGGCATTACCCACTAAATATGGGCAGTCCTTAAGGGTAACATCAACCTCATCTGAACACTTGGAATGGGTAAGTTTAGACGATACTGGAGTGGAATGGTTTGCGGCCAACTTTGCTTTAAAAGATTTGGTTGAAATTTCATCTTCAGACCAGGCCATTTCAAAAACGTTGAAGAAATTGTTATTGCAAGCTAGATTGCAAAATCCTGACTTTTTACCAAACCAAACCGGTCTTAAAGTGGTCACAAAACTTGGTTTTCCTCGATTGTGGGGATTAGGCACTTCTTCCACCCTCATAAATAACATTGCGCAATGGGCCAAAGTAGACGCATATCAGCTATTGTGGAATGCCTTTGGAGGAAGTGGCTATGATATTGCCTGTGCAAAACATAACAGTCCCATTTTATATCAATTGGAAAATGGTACTCCCAAGGTTGAGGAAGTAGCTTTTAATCCTCCATTTAAAGATGCCATCTATTTTGTTTATCTAAATCAAAAGCAAAGCAGTAAAGAGGCTATTGCGGCGTATAGAAAAAAAGAATTTGATACCACTAAGTTGCTTCAGGACATTACTGGCATTACGCAAAAAATGATTACGACCAATTCATTGTCCGAATTTGAAGCATTGATGACCACACATGAGGAAGTTTTATCTCAAGTGTTAGAGGTGCAACCCATAAAATCTCGGCTTTTTGCAGATTATTCTGGAGCTATAAAGAGTCTGGGGGCATGGGGGGGTGATTTCATTATGGTAACCGGCAATGGGAAAACCGCTGATTATTTTAAATCCAAAGGATATAAAACTATTATTCCATATACTCATATGGCCCTTTCATAAGTTTATGACGTTTATTCGTTTTGGTTTCTTTTATTTTCATCACGCTTTAAGAAGTCTATCCTCTTTGAATGTAAGATGTCATGAAAACCACACTAATATTATTTTTTATTGTCCCTTTTTTATCCTTGCCTACTCAAAAAACATCCACTGCTTTCATAGGAAAATGGACATGGGATTTTAAAGGTGAACTTATAATTATCGAATTTGATAAAAGCGGATGGGTATCTTTTACGCAAAAACAAGGAGTTTTTGGTGGCAAAGAATTCATTTATGAGAATGAAAAATGCCAATTGACTTATGAAATCTCTACAAGTTTTGAGCCTATTCAAATTGACTTTATTATAACTAAACTTAGGTCAGGTGAAAGAAAAAAATACTTTTTGGGAATTGCTGAATTCAAAGGCAAGGATACTTTATTATTGGGACTTGACCTTCATAGAAGGCCTTCCAAATTAACAGACAGCCATTTTTATAATCTAAAAAGAACCAAGTTCAAATAAATTAAACCCATTTTTTCTTTTCCGAGCTTGTTTTTTAGCTATTGTAGAATTCATCCTGTTTATCCACTCAAAAGTACTAGCAGTCAAATATGAAGGTTTAAAAATGGCTTAGTTTTTAGTATATTTCAGTAGAAAAGGCTGACATATTAGATTATCCACATACCTATATTTTATGTGATATGACGGTGAAGCATTCAAACCAAAACAGGAAATGAGTATCCTTAAGGATTTACCGGACCTTATTGAGGCCGGTATTATTACCGAAGACACAGCGGAAAAAATCAAAACCTACTATAAAAGTAAAGGAGACACTTCTGTAAATCGGCTTTTTATTGTTTTTGGAATATTGGGTGCCGTTTTAGTAGGTCTGGGCATTATTCTAATATTGGCCCATAATTGGGACGAGCTGTCAAGGACAACAAAAACGTTTTTTGCGTTTTTACCTCTTATAGTCGGGCAAGTACTTTGTGGCTACGCACTTCTTAAAAAAAATGATAGTATAGCTTGGAAAGAGAGTACGTCTGCTTTTTTGTTTTTTGCTATTGGTGCCAGCATATCATTAATAAGTCAAATTTATAATATCCCTGGTAATCTAGATTCATTCATACTCATATGGATGTTACTCTGTCTTCCTATAGTATACATAATGAACTCCTCTTTTACCTCCCTATTCTATATTATAGGTATAACCTATTATGCGTGCGAAACAAGTTATTGGTCCTATCCTTCAAAAGAATCCTATCTCTATTGGTTGTTACTCTTGGCATCCTTACCACATTATTATCAGTTATTCAAGAAAAAACCTAAAAGCAATTTCATGACCTTTCATAATTGGGTCATTCCTTTATCTGTGCTAATTGTATTGGGTACACTTACCGATAAGGAAGAGGAATTAATGCTACTTGCCTATTTCAGTCTTTTTGGATTTTTCTATTTGATTGGGAATCTAGACTTTTTTGCCAAACAGAAAACCAGGAGCAATGGTTATCGACTGCTAGGTAGCCTTGGTATGGTTGTATTGCTAATAACCTTAAGTTTTGATGGGGTTTGGGAAGATTTAAGAAGACATAAATACATATTCAAAGAGGTTATTATAGCACCCGAATTTATAGCGTCTATACTTATAACAGTATTGGCCGGTTGGATGTTTTATCTGTACCAAAAAAACAAATCCATTGAAGATATAAAACCACTGGCACCAATGTTTATAGTATTTGCGATAACCTTTATTATTGGGATTTACTTTTCGTTTGCTGTAATACTCATCAACCTGTATGTTCTCGGAATTGGTATTCTCACCATTAGAAATGGTGCAAGACAGAATCATCTCGGTATATTAAACTTTGGCCTGTCCATTATTGCTGTGCTGGTTATCTGTAGGTTCTTTGATACCGATTTGAGTTTTGTTATCCGAGGAATGTTGTTCGTATTGGTAGGAGCAGGTTTCTTTGTTGCAAACTACTGGATGCTTAAAAAAAGAAAGATAAATGAATAGCAAAAAAGTTATATTTCCAATATTCATTCTTGTTGCTTTAGCTCAATTATCTGTGCCTTCCAAAATGATATGGGATAGAGAAGAGGTATTGGAAAACGGAAAGGAATTTAAATTTAAAACGGCTCCCATTGATCCCAGTGATCCCTTTAGAGGTAAGTATATTGTTTTACGTTATGATGAGACTACTGTAGAAATCCCAAAGGAACATGATTGGGTTCGTGGAGAGGATATTTATGTTTCTCTTATCAAAGACAAAGAGGGTTTTGCCAAAATAAAGTCCATTTCAAAAGAAAAAATAAACGAGAATGAAGATTTTGTAAAGGCGGAGGTTAGTTTTGTAACCTCCTATGAGACTTCAGAATTGACTATTGAGTATCCTTTTGACCGATTTTACATGGAAGAGTCAAAAGCCTATGACGCAGAATTAAGCTACACAGAATCACTGCGTGATACAACTAGTGTCACCTATGCATTAGTAAGCATAAAAAATGGTGACGCCGTGTTGAAGGATGTTTTAATTGATGGCATTCCTATAAAAGAGCTCGTTAAAGCCAAAAAAGAGACTGAAAAACAAGATTAACTCCTTCCCCTACTAAAAAAACAGCTCCGTTCTTAGAATGGAAAAAGTTGCTATACCAAATATTTTACAACAAGTCGAGGCAAGCTGCTGTTCCATATATCCAAATAACCCTTTCGTCAATTAGATAAGAATCCCACCCTTGTTTACTTCTATTTTTAAAAGCATCAATGCTAAAATAGTGTTGACTATCCTACGCTTACGATTAAAAATTGGTCCCAAATGCGAATTTGTATTACCCGTTCTCAAAAACATGCTTATTCCGAAACTTTTATCCGTGCCCAAATCAAAATCCTATCAGAACTTTCAAATGTATTTTCTATTTATGGTGGACGATTTCCAGAAAGAAAGGAGGACGGATCTCTGCTTAATCCACAACTTTTTTGGATGGCGCATAAAATTTTGAAAATCTTCCTTGGAAGAAACAACTTTTTCAGTAATTATGGAGTAAAAAGACATCTCAAAGAAAATAAGGTAGATGTGGTGCTAGCCAATTACGGGTTGTCTGCCTCCCATATGGTTCCTCCTTGTAAAACACTCAATATTCCTTTACTTGTAATCTTTCATGGTCATGATGCATCGGATAAAAAACTCCTACGTGAATACAGAAAAAAATATCAAAAATTATTTGCTTACGCTTCATTTATAATAGCGGTTTCGGAAGAAATGAAAAAAAACCTGATTGCTATTGGTGCGACGTCTTCTAAAATTAGGGTAATCCCATGTGGGGTTGACACTCTAAAATTCCGTCCAAATAAGAACCCGCACAAAGAAAAAAGACTTCTTGCAGTAGGGCGTTTTACAGCAAAAAAAGGACCGTTATATACTATTAAGGCATTCCACAAAGTCTTGCAAAAATTTCCAAAGGCCACCCTTACTATGGTTGGAAAAAAAACTGGTCTTTATGATGATTGTGAACAGCTTGTAAAAGAACTCAAAATACATAAATCAGTTATTTTTACCGGAGTTTTGGAGCAAAACAGAATTTCCGACCTAATGAAAGCTTCAACTGCATTTGTTCAACACTCAATTACTGCTCCCAATGGGGATATGGAAGGGTCTCCTGTGAGCATCGCAGAAGCAAGTGCTTCTGGACTTCCCGTTGTAAGTTCCCTTCACGGAGGCATAAAGAATCTTGTACTTCACGAAAAAACTGGATTTTTGGTAGAAGAGACCGATATAGATGCCATGGCAAATTACATCATAAAAATATTTGAAGACGCCAATAACGCTAAAGAAATGGGGCATAAAGGACGTAAGCATGTGGAAGAAAACTATAATCAGAAAAAACAATTGCTAAAACTATATGCTTTAGCGCAGAAGGCAATCAATAATAATTGACAACTTTAACTTTCAAATTTTAGCTTTTGATGAGAATTTGGGTTGTTCATTTTTAGGCGACCTGATTCTGAATAGACCAACGAATTTTATCCTTAAGTCCATAAAAAAAGGTCTCCTTCTGGAGACCTTTCGGTTGTTCTTAAATTACTGTGCTAATAAAAAGTAGCACGCTTGTCCTCAATTTCAGAACCGTCTTTTAAAGCATTATAGACTGCGCTATTTACTCTGTTGGATGCATTTGCTTTTAAGGTATTGGCATAGGTACTAAAGTTTTCCACCTTGGGTGCCTCTTCCTTTTTAATAACCTTTAGCATAAACACTCCCGTTTCACCTTCAATCAAGGTGGAAGTGGCATCTTGAGCCAATGCAAATGCTGTTCCTACAACCAAAGGCTCTCTACCAGCTCCTGGAATGGTAGGAGATTTCATGGTCAACGCGGATGCATTGGATTGGGTCACATTATTATCCTTTGCAAAATCTTCCAAAGATTTTCCTTGATTTGCACTAATAATTTGTTGGGCCTTACGTTCCTTTCTAATCTTAGGCAACGCACTTGAGGAAGCATCCTCTGGTGTCATCAAACCTTCTTTGTATTTTTTTGTAAGCTGCACTACTGCATATCCGTTATTAATGTTGAATCGCTTAATATCCCCTACTTTGGTATCTTCATTAAAAGCCCATTGTACAACACCACGCTGTGCTGAAAGACCTGGAAGATTTTCATCCATCTCCTTTATCTTATTTACAGGTCTTATGGTGTAACTGGCTTCCTTTGCAATATCACCAAAGTTTTCTGGTTCTGCATCGATAGCTGACATTTCAAATTTAGTCGCATCCGTAAACAAGGTATTTATGGTTTCTTCAGACGGTTCAACTTCTCTTGAAAGCGTCGCTATCTGAACAATATCTTGTTTATCATCTATTTTAATGACGTGAAAACCAAACTGTGTTTCAATCAAGTCAATTGTTCCAACGCTATTTGAAAAACAAAAATCGTTAAAAGCATCGGCCATAACTCCTTCTTGGAAATATCCTAAATCTCCACCTCTTGGTGCAGAAGGTCCATCTGAATTATCACGAGCCAATGTTGTAAACACAGCATCTTCTTTTTTCGCTTCAGCTAAAATTTCCTTGGCTTTGGCTTCTGCTTCTTCCTTTGTTCTTGTAATGCTTGGATTGGCACGCTCTGCACCTTCCCAAGTAAACAAAATATGGCTCGCCTTTACGGTTCCGTTCGCCTTTCTATCCATCATTTTGGAAACTTTGAAGAAATCCCCATCACGATATGGTCCGTATAGCTCCCCTACCTGCAACGTCATTAAAGTATCTGCAGCTATGGCCGGTAAATCCTTTTTGGCTTTGAATATGGTATCGAACTTGGCATCTGAATTTCTATCCAAGAAAGCTGCCATATCATTTGTGTTTCTAAAACCAGGAATAGTGTCGGTTGTATCGTTTTCTTCTGAATACTCGACCGTATCGTTTAAAAGGGCAGTCACTGCATCTTTTATTGCGTTTTCATCTTCCAAGGACGCTTTTTCTTCAAAATACACAAAGCGAATATCTCTGGACTTCTCTTGCTTGTAATCGTCTTGATGTTCGTTTATATATGCTTGTATCTCGCTTTTGGAAACTTGGATAGTGCTATCTGCAACGGTGTTATAAGGCACACGCACATATTGAATATCCACTTTTTCATTTGCCATTTTATAATCGAAAGCACCTTCAGAAAGTGTAGCTCCTACTCCTCCTTTAATTAGGTTAAAATACATGCGTTCCTTTGCAGATTGAATTATCGTTTTCTCATCTTGCAACCAGGCATCATAACGTAAAGGGTCGTTAGCTTTCCAGTCTGCAATGGCGTTTTTAAAAATCTCTGCATTGAAAAAACCATTTTCATCCTGAAAATCTGGAATTTGTGCGTACCCAGAGGTTTTTACAAACTCTATAATTTGATCGCTCTCCACATCGATCCCCAAGTCTTCAAATTGTTGCCCTAGTATCGCTTTTCTTACTTCCTGATCGTACACCTGGTTTACCAACTGCGTTGAGGATAGGTTTGGGCCAAATCTTCTTGAGGCATTCTCTACCTCTTTTCTAAAATCATCAATGGAAACATTTTCCCCATTTATTTCTGCCACAGCAGAACCTACTTTGTTCCCTGCAAAATCGTTGCTGGTAAACACTCCAGATATTACAAAGGCAAACAAAGCCATACCGATAATTAAAATCAGTACCGTTGTTCGTTTTCTAATATTCTCTAATATTGCCATTTTACTGCTTGTTTTTCTATATTTTCAGTGGGCGAAAATACCATTTTCTTTTCAAATAGGAAAGTCTAAAAAAGAACGGAAACTGTTAATCTTCAATGAGAACCTGCACTTTGACCAAATCAATTTTTGTGCTGGAGACTTCCAAAACATGAAAGATAAAACCGTCAATTTTTATTTCGGAGTCCTGCTCGGGAATTTCTCCGGTCTCATTCATGATCAAACCACCCAAAGTTTCGTACTCATCACCCTCAGGTAGCTCTAATCTATAGTTTTCATTAATGTAATCTACCTCCAGACGCGCGGAAAACTCATATACATTCTCACTTAACTGTTCTTCGTGTAAATCTGTAGAGTCGTGTTCGTCCTCAATTTCACCAAATAATTCTTCTATAATGTCTTCCACCGTCATAATTCCTGAGGTTCCCCCATATTCATCCAAAACGACTGCAATACTTTTGCGTTTTTTGGTAAGCACGTTAAGAATATCTTGAATGAGCATAGTCTCTGGCACAAACTCCACTGGAAGTAAAATACTTTTTATGGTTTTTGGCTTTTTAAAGAGCTCATAGGAGTGTACATAACCAATAATCTCATCTATGCTCTCTTTATAAACAAGGATTTTGGAATATCCTGTTTCTGTGAACAGTTTGGTCAAATTTTTTGGGGTCTCATCAATTTCTACTGCAGTAATTTCTGTTCTGGGCACCATAACCTCCCTTGCTTTTACTGCTGAAAACTCTAGGGCATTCTGGAATATCTGAATTTCCGAATCCACCACATCTTCTTCCTCTACCGTTTCCATTTGCTCTGTGATATAATCTCCCAGTTCCAATTTAGTAAATGCCAATTGCACCTCATCGCCTTCTGTTTTAAAAAACACACGAAGAATAAAGTCTGAAACTTTGATCACAAACCACGAAATAACAGAGAATAGTAGGTAAAAGAAATAAGCGGGTAGCGCAAAAAACTTTAATAATGTATTAGAATATATTTGGAAGAGCACTTTGGGCAAAAACTCAGCTGTTAGCAAGATAATTAGGGTAGAAATTATGGTTTGCGAAAGTAACCTGAAATCTGTCAACAATACATTTAAAAACTCTGAGGTGGTAGGCAAGAGCACTTGAAACCATTCCATGAGCACATCTCCCATATAAAACCCATAGATTACCAATGCTATGTTGTTGCCAATAAGCATGGTTGCTATAAATTTGGAAGGCTTTTCGGTGAGCCAGGTCAACACCTTTGCAAAAAAGCCTTCTTGCTTTTTTTCAATTTCAATATGAATTCTGTTGGCGGAAACAAATGCGATTTCCATTCCGGAAAAAAAAGCCGAAAACAGTAAGGAAAGAATTATAATGATCAAAGACGCGTCCAAAAACTACTGCTGTTGATTATCTTTTTTTCGTTGCTCAAAACGCTGGCGGTATTTTCTTCTAAAAAGAAACATAGCGATGGAAACCACAGCAAAAAATATAAAAATATAGGTTTCTTTTGGGTCAATACTCCATAGCGTAACAACTTTGTAAATAGAGATTACGGCTACGGCCAAGTACAAATACTCCGTATATCTTAAAAATTTAATCATATTATTCGGTTTCTTTTAAGGTCATAAGACCATAGGTTTTGTGTGCATTAAAGAAGCTAAAATCTCTATTAAAATCCATTCCTTCTCCATCCATTACAGTACCATCCTCTGGATTTGTATAGGTGAACTCTTCTTCTGTAAAAATCCAATTGTTGGTTCTATCAAAAAATAGTTGAGGGGTCTCTAATTTTTTACCGTCATGACTTTCTATTACAACATTGCCTTGAAGGTCTATTAAATTGGTTTGAGAATATACAATGCCATAGTCTGCTGTAATTACACTCTTTTGGTTCTTTTCATCGAAAAAGTCAACCTTTAGGCCCTCTGGAAAGGTGCGGAACTTGAAATTCTGATTGTCAAAATCTTCGGTAATAGGGCTTGTTAAAATTGCTATTATTTTAGAATTGGCTGAATCTTCTGTGCTCATTTCCTGCTTTGTCTCCGTATAGGTCAACGTGAAATTCTGAGCTACTCCTTGTGGAAAAATAGGTTTTACAGCTTCTTCCCCAACCCGTTTATAATTGTCCTTACAGGATATAAAAAGGATTGCCACGGTAAAAACCGTGGCAAAACACTTTAAATTTATTATCGATGTCTGTTTCACTCTACAAACTGGGCACTTTAACGCTACCGCCTACCCAACATTTAAAGGAAATTGTTTTTCCTGCCATTCCAGAGTTGAAAATCATAGTCTTATCTGGCGCTTTTGCATTATAGCTGGATGCAGACTTACTTGCACGTCCACTTAAAGAAGGATCTACTCTACCTGCTTTTCTTGCCATCTCTGCAGCTTTCCAGTAAATTGCTCTCTTTTCAAATGCTGTGGTTCCGCATGCATTTGCACTACCAGCATATAAATTAGCAATCAACAAATATGCTTTTCCATTTGAGGAATTGGCATTTATAGCTTTAAGTGCATAACTTCTTGCCTGAGACTTACTACTTCTTCTTACCGTAGTAGCAATTTTGTAAAGGATATTGGATTTTCTATATGGATCCGTCTCCAATTCCACAGCTTTGTTAAAGTCAGCAATAGCTCCTTTACTATCACCAGATTTTTGTTTTAGTACCCCGCCATACATATAAGCATCGGCAGAAGGATCTAAGGCCAATTGTGCTTCGAACAATTTTCTAAACATGGGGTCATCGGTACATTCTTTAGAGAACATTCTTCCTACAGCGCGCTTTACCCAGCTTACATCTCCTTTTTTAGCTTCGTAGCTTTTCTCGTAAAGTGGGATTAGATTTCCGCAATCTGCAAGTGCACCTAGTTTAGAATCTATACTTCCGGCAATTTTACCATACGATTTTGAGTTCGTGGTAGCTGCCTTAAGCTGTCTTTTTTCTTTTGATGTTAATGTTCCCAAAGAATCTTTTGGAAGTAACTTGGTTACTATACCAGTTAACTTTTTATTTTCTTCCTCAACCTTTTCCGTTACATCATCATATACATCAAATACCTCTTGCAAATCTTTCTTTCCAGCTCCGTGAAGGTCAACCAGACTTGAGAAGTACAGATAAAGTGCTTTTGGGTTTTTAAAGTTTTTCCTATCTCCCTGAAAAGCTGTTCCCAACATATCATAGAGTTGGTCATCTGAAGCCATTTTATTGTCATAGGATAAAAGTGCCTTGTCGATTGCAACACCAGCTTTGCTGAATTTGTTTGGGAAATATTTTAGACTGTTGTCATATAACGACATTAAATCCTGAATATATCCATCCTTATCGGTCCCTGAAGAATTCTTGATTTTGTGGGACAGAATTTTTTCCCCATATGAGAAATTTGCCTTGTTTATATCAGGACAACTTTCATAAACCATTTTCCACGGTTCGTACGCCGCATCGTAGTTTTTAACTTTTGCGTGTTCTGCATAAATGGAAAGATTGGTCATGCACTCTGGATTTTGAGCCTGAGCCATACTTAATCCCATCGACATAAGGATCGCTATCATCGTTAAGTAGTGTTTCGTCTTCATCTTACTAATTTTAAAGTGGTTAATGTACAAATTTTCATGAAAAAATCATCTTAATGGAACAGATATCAATGGTTATTTATTGATATTTAGTTAAAACTGCCATCAATTTATTTTTCTTTTAATAAACCATTTGTCGTTTAAGGATAATCCCACGTTGATTTTGAAATAACTTTCTTCGACCAGGTTTGCATCTGTTGTACCTCTTCTTCCCGCCTCGAAACCTAGGTTTAGATTTGAAAATGAATTGCCCAACGGTAACCCAAATCCAAAAGTTATGCCAAGATTATTTATCTCCTTATTATTTACCTCAAGACCTGTTGTATCGTAGCGCAATCCGGCCCTGTAGGTAATTCTTTTAAAATAATTGGAAAGTGACCTATAATCCGGAATAAAATGACCTCCAATCGCAATAGTATTGGCATCATTATATACCACGTTATCTATTCCTAAAAAATCGTTTCGAAAATCACTGAACTTTTGAAAGCTATATTCGCCCCCAACGAACCATTTTTTATTTTCACCTAAACCCAATCCCACTGTAGTTCTTGTTGGTATTTTAAGTTCTGTGTTTCTTAAATTAACGGCATCTAGGTCTACATCAATAACTTCAATTTCCTGTCCATTAACAAGGGAGAAAGAACCTAAGCGTTCTGTATTCTCTGAAGTCAGATTTACTTGGGTATTGACAACCACGGAGGTGTACAAAGTGTACTTATCTTTTATCGTTGGGTTATAGTTGACGGCATAATTGAAATCATAGCCATTGATTCTGGATTCCCGCCTGTCCAACGTTCCAAACTGAACATTTTCAACACTTTGGATTCTCTGGTATTCTAACCTTCCAAAATTAAAATTTACCGAAGCTCCAAAGCTAAGGTCTTTTATGGGTTCAAAACCAACGGAGAGATAGGCCCTATTTAAACCTCCTTCTCCAGCAAATACATTGGTAATTGTTTCATCAGCACTTACATCTGTAAGATTGTACCCAACAGAGGAGAAAGGCATAAGCCCGAATCCCATTCCCACATTTTTGGCAATTGGAAAACCAATAGATAGGTAATCTAAATTGGTTACACCAACATTTTGTTGTTCGGTAAAGCTCTTTAATCTGAAAGCTGTATGTGAAATTCCAGCAGTATAGGTGGTCAATTTTAATTTGGAATATGCTGCTGGATTGGTAAGATTGATATGTATACTGTCTCCATACATACTTAGCCCCCCCATCATCTGATTTTCAACCGTACCATTATTTCTTAGGTCTCCTATCCCAAAATATGAATATGGTGATATGGTACCGTTTTGCGCAAAAATGCCATAACTAGCTACGCAAAAAAAAGCAATCAAAAATTTCTTAATCATCTAGCGTTTGTTGTATTCCAGCAAGTAATTTAGCCCCTCCAAGAGAAATTTAGAATTCGCAAATATGGTATTTTTTAGTCGTTTAGCAAAAAAATGGGAGTCGCCGCCTGTTAAAATAACTGTTAAATCTTGAAAGCGAGAATTATACTGACTTACCACTCCATCAATTTCTTGGGTAACTCCGTTGATTACACCACTATCCATGCACGTTTTAGTAGAGTTCCCAATAAAGTCCAGAATATCTTCAGGTTGAAGAAGCGGGAGTCCTGCAGTTTGATTGTGCATCGCCCTATATCGCATACGAATTCCTGGTGAAATGGCACCACCAACATATTCACCAGAGTCATTTATCATATCATATGTAATGCATGTGCCAGCATCAATAACCAATGTATTTCCTCTTGGGTTTTTATAAAACGCAGATGCCGCAAGCGCAATGCGATCCATCCCAAGTGTTTGAGGGCTTGCATAACTGTTTTTAAAAGGTACTTTGGACTCACTGGTTAGCACATGTACCCTACAAAAAAGCGAAACAATATCTCGTTCTTTTCTTTCTAAAGGACCGACTGAAGAAATTAGCGCATGGTCAATTTTAGGGTATAACTCAAACAGCTCTTTCACTTTTGATAAAAATAAACCCGACTCTGATCCTTGATCAAAAAGCAGCGTATTGTTTTCAAATACGGCATACTTTATTAGCGTATTTCCTATGTCGATAACCAAGTTCATACTGCAAAGGTCGAGAATTGAAAAAAAACCATTGCCTTTTTTCAAGTTTTTGTTTGTATATCCTAATTTTGAAATTATATTTGCACCCGCCTTAGCAAAAGGCTTTGGAAGGTACCTTAGCTCAGTTGGTAGAGCAACGGACTGAAAATCCGTGTGTCCCTGGTTCGATTCCTGGAGGTACCACAAAAAAACCGGCTAAATTGCCGGTTTTTTTGTTTTATAGGCGTAGTATTATTCTTAATAATTTCATAAATATAGAAATCGAATAGCGATATAGGCATAAAATATGAAACTAACTCTTATATTTAGCCAATCTAGATTAATTTTAAATAAAAATGACCGAAGACTTATTAGAAAAGGCAAAAGAGTTTGAAAACAGAACTTTGAGTCATATGTCCACTAGCGATCGAGTAGCAGCTTCAAGAGAGGCTAAACAACTTATACTTTCAATTAACGAAATTTATAAAGAGACGAACGATTCCAACTTAATGGATGTAATGAAGCGTCTTACCGAAAAGAAGCGTAAAATAGAAAAGCGTTTAAAGGGTACTCCGCTAGTATAATTTGATTCTGCTTAATCAAAATTACCTATTGCAGCCAATCAGGGGTTTTTCTTGGATTTGAAAAAAGTTCCTCCCACTATTAGTGCAGCAGAAATAATCATTACATTTTTTATTATATACTGCCCTTCCAAGGTTGGCAGTAAATAGTTTCCATTCTGAAATGTCACTTCTGGTAAAAACACCAAAGGCATAAAAGTACCTATCATCTGCAATAATAATAGGGCTATCGCAATTCGGGTTGTGTATTTAAATAAAAATGTAATTCCGATTATAACCTCCCACCAGCCAATCACGGCCAACCAAACATCTGTTTCCCCAAAGGGTAACCATGCCACCGTTGCTTTTAAGAGATCTTCAGCTGCAGACAATCCAAAAGGCTTTAAAATCCCAAACCAAAAAAATATGATAGCAAAAGAAATCCGGATTGCAGGGATTCCCCATTTCCGCATTCCTCCTGCAATATTTTGATCAACGTCTTTATAATCCATAGTTCATTCCGTTCCCATAAAATTAGACTTCAAAAACCAAAAGCTTCAAAAAATCTATGGAATTCTGTTACAAATACCATTTACGAAGTAATTTTTACCATTTATATCTTTTTCCCTGCAACTAACAAAAATGTAAAATTATAAGCCAAACATTTCTGTACTTTCGAAAGGTAAATCAGAACCTCAACCAAAAACAAATACTTTTAAAATGAACACTATAGAAGAAAAAATGGGCTACTTATTTTGGTATTTTGTAATCACCTGCTCCGTGTGCTCTCTTATCAACAGCCTATATCATTTTATGTTTTAAAAGTAAGGGCCAGCATGTACATGCTGGCCCTTACTTTTTTAGGTAAACTCAACTCTTATTGCATTTCTTTAATCTGCCTTACCATTTGATTGGTGAATCCCCATTCATTATCATACCATGTCATTACTTTAAGTAAATCTCCATCTACCACCTTTGTCATTGCCAAATCTACTGTTGATGCATAGGGACTTTGAATGATATCTGAGGATACAATAGGTTCATTTGTAGTGTCTAAAACATCAGCATATCGGTCTGTTTTGGCTTCTTCCATCAAAATTTGATTTACTTCTTCTACGGTTACAGGTCTTTCTGTAACAAAAGTCATATCTGAAATTGATCCTACCGGAACCGGTACACGTATCGCAACTCCATCAAACCTGCCTGCATATTCTGGTAAGGCCTTAGTAGTTGCAATTGCCGCTCCTGTAGTCGTCGGAATCAAATTCTGGGCGCCAGCCCTCCCCATCCTAAAATTCTTTTTTGAAGGTGCGTCTACCATTCCTTGAGATGCCGTATACGCATGCACGGTGGTCATAATGGCTTTTTTAATACCAATTCTTCGACCCAACACTTCAACCACTGGGCTAATATTGTTTGTGGTACAACTAGCACATGAGAATACATTGGTGTTACCATCTGAAGTATTTACCCCATGCACAACTGTTGGTGTATCTGCACTGCTTGTTGGAGCCGAAATAATTACTGTTTTCGCTCCTGCTTTAAGGTGACGCTCTGCATCCTCTCCCTTAGTAAAAACTCCAGTACTCTCAATTACCAAATCCACTTGGTTTTTGCCCCACGGAAGGTCCTCAGGGTTTCTAACGGATGTATATTGGATTTTTTGCCCGTCTACAATTAATGAATCCGATTTGTGGGAAACCTCCTTGTCATATACGCCATAAACTGTATCGTATTTTAATAAATATGCTGTATTTTCTATGGATACAATATCATTTACTGCCACTACTTCCAATCCTGGAGTTTCATTGATTACTTTCAATGCAGCACGGCCAATTCGTCCCATTCCATTTATTCCTATTTTCATTTTTGATGTTCTTAAGTTATTACTTGTTTTTAAGTTTCATTAGTCTGAAAACTGCCTATTAAATTACAAAGCCTACAGCCTTAAAGTCAATAAATATTTATAGCTCTGGGGAGCATTACCAAACAGATTCTACCCTCTTAATTTTTACATTTTTAATGGAAAACTCTGGGTCCAAATTTTCAATAATCAATTGATTATATGCTTCGTTAGAGAAAATTTGTTCAGTCATTGCATATTGGCCTTTGTCAATAAAAATTTCTATAGACGACCAATCCAACAAAATCTTCACTTCATATTCACCTTGTGACAAATGTGTTATTGGCATAAAGTGTTTTTTATTACCAAATTCTGCTTGGAAGTTCACCTTTCCAGATTCCATTCGGTTAAGTAAGAAGGCATTGTTCTTAGCGTCCATAACTAATTCCAAAGTCTCATCCAGATTGTTTTTAAAAGTCAACCTATAATCTTTGGAAGTTGTGGTGAAACTAATTTGAGATTGATTTAATCCATTAGTATTTATGGTCTCTGTGGCCAGATTGGATACATTTAAGCTTTCTACTAAAACCTCTCCGGGCAATTCAAATACTTGCTTTAATGGGTAATTAGTTAGTAGGTATTCTTCGTCAATATTTCTAAGAGAAAGTTTTCTAGGCAAAGTCATGGCACTTCGCCATTTTTTTGTTGGTGTGTCTCTGGCATAATCCCAGTTGCTCATCCAGCCAATAAAGATACGGTCGTCATTGGGCACATTATTGTAGGTTACCCCTGCATAATTATCTGTACCATAATCTAGCCATTTAGGTTCTTTTTGGTTCGACACAAATTTTTTACCATCAAACTCTCCAATAAAGTATTGCGTGCCACTACCACCATTAGGAGCACCAGGATTGATACTTATGATCAGTACCCATTTTTCTTCTTCTGAGCCCTCAACTTTTAAAGGAAACAAATCTGGGCATTCCCAAACTCCACCATGGGCACCTTGCGTTTTTCCAAAATCACTCAAATATTTCCACTCTTTTAGATTTTTGGATGAATAAAACTTCGCATGATCTCCCGCCACTAAGGATAAAATCCAGTTTTCCGACGCTTCATGCCAAAAAACCTTTGGATCTCTAAAGTCCTTTATTCCATTATTGCCAATGACCGGGTTATCTTTATACTTGACCCAGGTATCACCGTTATCCAAACTGAATGCAATTCCCTGGGTTTGAAAATCTGTCCTTCCAGCCTTTTCCCCTTCCATATCATGATATGTAAAAATAGCCACTAAAGGAGTCTCCCCTTCCTTAGCAAATCCTGAGGTGTTATTTTTGTCAACCACGGCACTACCAGAAAATATCAGCCCATTTTCGTCGGGGTACAACGCTATGGGTTTATGTTCCCAATACACTAAATCCTTAGAAATTGCATGCCCCCAGTGCATAGGACCCCAAACAATATCTTCTGGATAATACTGATAAAACAAATGATAAACTCCATCATTGTATACCAATCCATTAGGATCATTCATCCATTTTTCTGGAGGGGAAAAGTGAAACTGGGGTCGGTATTCTTCAGTGTAATTATCTGCTATTGGATTTTCTCTCTGCTGCTTCTCTACTTTTTTCTTGCAAGCAAAGAACATGCATAATACTAAAATTGGAAGGATTATTCTTCTCATTTCAATTGAATACTAATTTCATCTTCAAGGTAACAAAATCTATTTCAAAATATACAAAACAGTATCTTTATAGCCCATTTAAAGCATGGCAAAACATCTTAGATCTACTATTCATTTAATGGACATGTATTACTTAAGAAGGCTTACCATGAGTTCTTAAAGGAAAAGGTTAAAGCTGAATGATACGCGATACTTGAATAAATAGAAAATGTATAATTATAGTAAGTATTGCAAAACCATACTGACGAATACTAGAAACTTTTACACCCCTCAAATCAAAGCCCATTGCATATCAAAAACAAGAATCTACTCTTAATCTTTACGCGTAATCCTGAGCTAGGTAAATGCAAAACAAGACTTGCCGCCAAAGTAGGTGATACCGCTGCCCTGGAAATTTATAAATTCTTATTGGAGCATACCGTTTCCATTACGAAGGGTCTTCCGGCCCAAAAACACGTTTATTATTCCGAAGCCATTTGGAAAGATGATATTTGGGACAATGATGATTATCACAAGGAACTACAACTTGGACCTGATTTAGGAACGCGTATGCTGAACGCTTTTCAAAAAGGGTTTAATGCTGGATTTGAAAAAATCATTGTTATTGGGAGTGATATGTACGATCTTTCACAAACAGATTTGGAGGCGGCATTTGCAGCACTTAACAATCATAAATATGTAGTTGGGCCTGCAGAAGATGGGGGTTATTATCTTTTGGGTATGACTTCTCTAAAAAAAGAACTGTTTGAAAACAAGACTTGGGGAACAGAAACGGTTCTTTCAAGCACGATGGAAAACCTAAAAAACGATAACTATTTTTTGTTGAAAGCTAAAAACGATGTTGATCATTATGAGGACATTAAAGATATCGATGCTTTTCAACGCTTTCTAAAACATTTATAAAGTAATGACTAAAAAACAGCTAAACGAGTCCGTTGAGTATTTAAAAAAGAAAGGCTTTGATACCCCAGAAATTGGAATTGTACTGGGCACAGGATTGGGCCAATTGGTAGAGGAAATTGAAAATTCCATCGAAGCCCATTACAATCATATCCCATATTTTCCTCTTGCTACCGTGGAGTTTCACTCGGGGAAACTGATTTATGGAACCATAGGTGACAAAACCGTAGTAGTGATGCAAGGTCGGTTTCATTTATATGAGGGATACGATTTTCTAGACATTACCTATCCCATTCGTGTAATGCATCAATTGGGAATTAAAAAACTATTTGTTTCCAACGCCGCTGGGGCCATCAATCTCGATTACAAGAAAGGAGATATCATGCTGATTGAAGACCATATTAATCTTCAAGGGGGATCCCCTTTGGCTTTTAAAAATGTGGCTGAGTTTGGTGATCGCTTCGTGGATATGAGCGAGCCATATGATTTAAATATGCGCAACAAAATTGAAGCTATAGCAAAAAAAGAGGGTATTACACTGCAGAAAGGGGTTTATGCTTCTGTTGTTGGGCCACAATTAGAAACCAAAGCAGAGTACCGTATGCTTAAAATACTGGGGGCCGATGCTGTTGGGATGAGCACTGTTCCTGAAGTGATTGTTGCCAATCATTTGCGCCTGCCCATTATGGCCGTTTCTGTTTTAACCGATGAATGTGATCCAGATAATCTATTGCCAGTAAACATTGCAGAAATTATTGAAATAGCAGGGAAAACAGAGCCCAAAATGATCAAGTTGTTCAAAGAATTGATGAAGGAAATTTAAAACAAGCAATTACATGGCAATAAGGAAGATTGTCAATAGTTTTTTGCAAAATTTTTGAAAGGTTGGGCACATCTTTCAGACTATCCAGTTAATTCTAAAGTACATCTCAAATCTAATTGCTTATGAATCTTATTTTGCATTTGCTATTTGGAGCCCTAATTCTGTCATGTAATGGAAAGGCAATAGGTCCACAAATAACGGAATCCAGCAAAGAAGAAATTGTTGTGGCGGATACTACAAAATCAATCGAATTAGAGCTAAATGAAACTTTGCCAGAAGTTATTTCTTCAGATACCATCAAAATTTCCAAAACAAAAGAATCACAGAGTAATCCTCAGGCGGAGAACATGACTCCAAAAAAGCAGGTGAACATTGCTGTCACATCCATCGATCATAGTGTATGGAATGATTTGCTCAAAAAATATGTTGATGAAGATGGCAATGTAAACTACCTCGGGTTTAAAAATGATATGACCCGTTTGGAAACCTATCTAGAATATTTACAGCAAAAAGCCCCATCGTCTGATTGGGAAAAGAATGAAAAACTAGCATATTACATCAATCTATATAATGCGGCCACAGTAAAATTGATTGTCGACAATTACCCCACAAAAAGCATCAAAGACATTCCAAACCGCTGGAAGAAAAAATGGATTGCCATAGGCAAGAGCACTACATCATTAAATGATATAGAGCATGAGGTATTGCGTAAAATGAATGAACCTAGAATTCATTTCGCTATAAATTGTGCCTCATATTCATGTCCCAAATTGCTAAATGTAGCATTTACAGCTAAAAGTATGGAGCGCCTGCTTTCTAAAGCAACGGTCGATTTTGTAAACGATAAAAAAAGAAATCGTTTTGAAAATGGGGTTGCCCAACTTTCCAAAATTTTTAAGTGGTATAAAAGTGATTTTACCCAAGATTCTTCTTTACTGGAGTACATTAATCCCTACTTGGAAAATCCCATTGACAAAAAAGTAAAAATTGAGTATTTGGACTATGACTGGAGCTTAAATGAAGTCAAATAAAAACAATACCATTAGCATTATAATTCCCGTTTTAAACGAGGAAAACTATCTGGGAAAGATATTAACGCACATAGCTCAAACAAGTTCCACAAAAAATATTGAGGAAATCATTTGTATAGATGGGGGTAGCTCAGATAAGACTGTTGCCATAGCACAGCAATATGGTGCCAAAGTAGTTCAATCTAAAAAAGGAAGAGCCAGACAAATGAACTTAGGGGCAAGGTATGCCACGGGGAATACACTCTACTTTTTGCATGCAGACACCTCCCCTCCACAGAATTTTGATTTAATGATATTGGATGCCATTGAACAAGGTCACGAATCTGGGTGTTTTAGAATGCGATTTGATACTAAGAATCCTATTTTACGCTTTTTTGCGTGGCTCTCCAGAATAAACCATACGCTTTGCAGGGGAGGAGATCAATCCCTATTTATAATGCGTAATTTATTTAAAGAAACAGAAGGGTTTAATGAGGATTACCTAATTTATGAAGACACGGAATTTATACAACGCCTTTACCGTAAAACCTCATTTAAAGTTCTTCCGGATCATGTGATTACCTCAGCCAGAAAGTACCGGGAAAAAGGATGGCTAAGAGTACAGTTCCATTTTGCAATGATTCATGTAAAAAACTATTTGGGCGCAGGTCCTGATGAACTCTTTCAATACTACTCCAAGCATATTCTAAATGCATAAGGTCTAATCTTCTATTTCTAAATCAGCATAATCCTTCAGAATTCCACTTGTGAGCCAGTTTGCAAAGGACTTTTTATCTGAACGAACTGGAATACCTGCTTCACCAGAAGTTTTGGAAGTACTATTTATGGTCAACAAGCTAACGGCAGGTAGTGTGTTCTTTGCCAAATAAAGACTGTTCTTATCCTCAAAAACCATCTTACTATTTTTAAAGGAACGGTTGGATACACTGTGTTTCTTAAAAACTGTTTGAATATTTTCTGCAAGGCGTTGTCCTTTTTCACTCTTATTATGATGATATACCGCAACATCCATATTCCCATTTTCTATAAGGCCATTTGCTCTAATAAGTAGAAGTCTTTGGTATTTTCCAGTATTCTGAAGGTAGCGTTTGTTTATAGTTTCAACATACCACCCCATTTTTTCCACTTCTGTCAAAGGCACACTATTCGTGAGTTTTTCATCCTTGTCTTCTATAATAAAAACTGTGGCTCCATGTACCATAAGTTCTGCCGCCAGGCTTTTTGTAATACCACTTACAAACTTGTTTTCCGTTTTGGTCTGGTCTTCGGCAATCAAATAATACACAGCATTTTTGAGCGTATTGCTTTTATGGGACATCTTGGCTAGCTCTGTATTGAATATTGGTTTCTCAGCATCTTCAGATACTTGTACCCTCACCCCAGTATTTTTAAAGGAATCCTCCGCATTGGGGATTTTATATTTCCTCCCTGCATGCAACATGCTCCCATCTTTTATGTCCTCAGTATTTAATGTGATAAACGTTTCATAATATTTAATCGGATCTAATCCCTGCTTTCTGAGGATAGAAAAAATTCCATCTCCTGGTACAGCCGTAACGGTGTAATAATTGTCTTGGGCAAACAGCTTAAACGACATGCTTGCCCACAATAAAATTGCTGGTATTAATCTCATAGTAAAATGGTGTTGCAGGGGTGCACTGCAAATATGGTGAAAATCGATGAAATGCAAAAATCATCGATGAAATACATTAAAAATATTGCCCAATTCCAAATACTATTCCCTTGGAAGCCTCATTGGTAATACCATGGCCGTAATCTATTCTAAAAATGGCATTGAAAATCTTCTTATGCATAAATCTAATGCCAATCCCCGGATAAATTCTTAAATTCTGGTCATCTCCAAAGTCACTAAAATCCCCTCCTGGGTTTCGCCAGGATCCTCCGTCCACAAAAACGTTGCTTTGTAATACAAACCAATCTTTGTCGATAAGGGTATGCCTGTATTCGGTATTCAAAACGATTGCAGCTGTGCCTCTATCAATGGTGTTTCCCACACCACGAATATTAAGGTTATTGTCTACAGCAAATGGTGCAAATGGAGTATCCAAATTACTGGAGAGTCCTAAACGTAACCTACTAGCCCAATTGCCTTTTTGTCCAACTCGTAAATAATATGCAAAATCATTGAATCCAATTGCAAACTCTGGCAGTTGCTCATTTGCACTATTTACATATTGAAAATTAAGGGTGCTCTTGAAACCAGATAAATACTGATAGTAATACTCGATACCATCGTAATTGTAAATGAATTTATACAAGTATTTGTTTACGTTTAATGTCTGAGGCACTTCTGGATCTGTTGTTCCAAATAGGTATTGATAGTCTTCGGTAAAAAAGTTGATTCCCAGTTCTACCCTATGCCTAAAATTTATTTCATACAGTCCTAAAATCTCAAAAGCTTCGTTATTGTATTTATAATCCGCAGTTCCATTATCCAAAAATACAGGCTCTTGGGTGATTAAGTCCTGATAACTGATGGCGAGGCCCAATTTATTGCTAAAAAGATACGGTGCTCTTAGGTGTGCTCCAAACGAATTAAAAACATCCCTTTGATAAAAACCTCCCAGCGTTATGTTATTCCCTAATACATTGAACTCCTGCAAGCCCACCCTAAAGGCAAATTCGTCATTATTGGAAGTATAGACACTTGCAAACGGGATAAGCGTAAAATTCTCTTCTATTCCATAAAACACATTATATTGACCTTCTTCGTGAGCGGGGAAAACTTGAAAATAAGCGTGGGATACCGAAGGTAAACGCTTAAGCCTGTATATATCTTCTGCAATAAGTGAAGAGTCTAAATCCATACCAGCTTTAAGTCTGGTAATCTTTTTTATAAAGGAAGTCTTTGTTCGTTTGTTCCCTTGAACTTTTAAATCCGCTACCTTATTTTGACCATATGCCGAAACCATAAAAAAGCAAAAGAGAATGGTGGCAGCGGTACGTATCATGAACTATCCTTACTGGACTAAAATTTGGATTCTTGCAATGTTGTATAATGTTTACGAATTACAGATTCGGCTGGTTTGTTTTGTGGGGTAAACCTATTGTCTTTGGACCCTCCTGAAACATCATGATGGATAAACCATTTCCAAACAAAACCTCCTGCAAACCAATCTTCCTTCCAAAATTCATCAAAAATCGCCTGGGTTGCATCTGCTTGAGCTTCCAAATTCACATCCATATCATTTTGATCCACCAACCAAGGTTTTTTTGCTGTATAATCCATACTCCTATAACCAAACTCTGTAAAAAGTATTGGCTTCCCATTAGTTGTGGCTATTTCCGCCAACTTCGTTTTCCAGGGTTGCCATCCAGATTTCAATTCTTCCATTGTTGGAAAGCGTTCTGTTGATAGGGGAAAATATGCATCCACACCAATGTAATCCAGTTCTTTCCAAAAAGGTGTTCTTTTGTATTCATCCCAATTGGCAGCATATGTAATTTTACCGTGATAGATTTTTTTTACTTCTGCAATTAAGTCATGCCAATATTCAGGTCTATTCTTTACAAATTCTTCCAATTCGGTACCGATGCAATACATTTCAGATTTTGTTTCTTCCGCCAATCTTGCATAGGCTAAAATAAATTTGCTGTAAGAATCTTCTAGAGCCTTCCAATCTTCTTCCGACTTCATCGTCATATCTCCTGTAAACTCTCCTCGCCAAACCCAAATTTGAGGCTTCAACATAATTTTAACTCCATTCTTCTGGAGTAGTTCAATGTATTGTTTTGCGCCTCGTCTTGTTTCTCCATACCATTGTCTATCTGTATCAAAAATAATATTGGGCGAGTTCAGGTTTCTCGCAAAGCCGAAGGGCATTACTGCAGCATAATTGGCATTTACCCGCAGGACGGGATCTACATGCGCTTGGTCAACAGCGTCTCTGGATCCAACAAAACTTACTCCATTAATCTTTTCAGCATTTTGACTGCTACATGAAAACTGGAGTAGGCATAAGCATAGGAGCCCTAATCTTTTCATAGTTAAAAAATTAAGACTCCTAAAATACTCTTTTATGTCTTTGGGTCTATAGCACAGCCCGTAATCCTATGTTAAATGTTTGCCCTAACCCAGTATCATTACCTCTTACAAAGTTGGTGTACAACAATTCAAGGTTTAAAGGTTGTGATAATTGAAACTTAACCCCACCACCTACAGCAGTGAAATTTTGCGTAAAATCATTACCCAAATCAAGAAGTTGTGAGTGTTGCACTAATCCTAATATGGTGAAGTTAGACGATGGAAAATAACTTAGAAAGAGTCCTGGTGTTAACCGAAGACTATTATTTGCAAAACTCTCATCCTTATCACCAAAATTCACTTCACTATTTAATTCACTGAACAACTGCCATTTATCCCCAGGAAAAGTGTAGTCATAGAAAAAACGGTTTTGCCATATAAATCCATTTTGGTCAAGGAAAACCCCATTTTCTGTTTCATTATCCACTAAAGGGATAAAAAATGCACTCTGAATAGAAAAGTTGTTCACGTTCTTAAACGGAGTGAACTTCACGGCTGGAGCAAAGGAAGTCAACCCTGATCTGGCAGAGCCTTCTTCACCATCAAAAGATAGAAAATCAAACACTCCTCTTCCACCAGTAGTATTAGATCTAAACTCCAGTAGCAGCCCTAAATTTACACGTTTGTTTTCGCCTACTCCAGTGAAAATATCCAATGTTGACGTAAAGAAAACATTCCGAGGGATATCACCGCTAAAAGTGTCCTCTGTCTCTGTATACAAATTGTTGAACCATTTAATGTCCCACTGTCCCTTACCAATTAATTTTGATGGCGTTAAATTTTGAATATTACTTCCAGCTGGATCATCTTGAGAAAATCCTGATAAAGAGAACATTATGATTCCAGCAAATAGGATTCCGTATTTTATTTTTTTCATGATTGTTGTTTTTACTTTTTTATTTGGTTTCGTTCAAAGTCCAGTCGTAAGGGTAATATCCTACTTTAGCACTGGAGTCTATTTTTTCTTTTCGGTATTGATTTACAAAATCTACCAAGCTCTTTCCGCCTTGTATAAAATCACTTTTATACCATTCAAAAATTTGGGAAAGGCTTACTTTCTTTCCCTTCAGTCTTATAAAATTGGAATCGTTCAGCGACAATTCGGTTTGTTTCTGTAATTGAGCATCTAAGGTATTAGGTAGATAAGCACTATTAATTATCGGAGGGCAACCCAGCCCGGCACAGACAAGTACGAAATGAAATCTGGCTTCTTTAGGGAAATTTGCTCTCAGTAACTTATTTTCAATATCATTTAAAGTGGTGTTCTTTCCACCAATATCATACGTTATCTTATCAAAGAAACCTGCTTTATCCAAAGGTGATTTTATGGGGTAGTTATCTACAATTCCTTTTATTACGGACAAATTGTACCCATTGATCCAAAAGGCTTGGTACGTTTTCGCATCGCTTTTTGATATGGAAATTGTCTTAGCCAGATTTAAAAGCTCATTTAAACTCTCTGGATTTGCTTTAATTTCTTTATAAGCAACTCTCCCATTCTTAACATAGGTTTTAAAAAAACCATCTGCCTTACCGAAAAAAGTAGCAGTATCTTGTGAAAAACCAAACTGGAAAGCAATAGCCAATAAAAAAGTGGTTAGTATTTTTTTAGAAGTCATTTCTTAAATTTTTAGTTGTTAAAACTGCTGCTTCTGTCGAATGCTTTTTTTGCACCATACAGCACTTTTAACATTTTATGATTTATTTAAGGTTTTAATAATCAAATACTTAGGCGTTCGCATTTATGGAGTAACCTTACAATAATCTTTAAAATTTAAATTCTTTCTAAATTAAGGGCTCGTGTTAAGTTCCTATATTTAGGGACGACACATTAGCCACAACCAATACAATCTCATGGAGAACATTGTTATTATCGGAAATGGTATTGCAGGAGTTTCTGCAGCAAGACATATCCGAAAGCTTTCAGATAAGAGAATCATTATTATTTCTGGGGAAACAGATTATTTCTTTTCAAGGACTGCCCTAATGTATGTGTATATGGGCCACATGAAGTTTGATCATATTCAACCTTATGAAAATTGGTTCTGGGAAAAGAATAGGATTGAATTGGTAAGAGGATATGTGACCAAAGTTAACCCAGAGGAAAAACAATTACAGATTGATGGCTCCAGAGCTATCACCTATGATAAACTAATTGTAGCAACTGGCTCCAAACCCAATAAATTTGGATGGCCTGGTCAAGATTTACATGGGGTACAAGGACTCTATTCAAAACAAGATTTGGACCTTTTGGAAGTGAATGCACCCAATAAAGAGGCCTGCAAAAGAGCTGTGATCGTTGGTGGTGGTTTAATTGGTATTGAGTTGGCAGAAATGCTACGAAGCAGAGATATTCCGGTGACCTTTTTGGTTAGAGAAGATAGTTTTTGGAACGGGGTTCTTCCTAGTGGAGAATCAAAATTGATAAATGAACATATTTTAGATCACCATATTGATTTACGGCTCGGTACAAACCTTAAAGAAATCGTTGCAGATGATGATGGAAGAGTCAAATCTGTCATAATTGCTGAAACTGGAGAAGAACTTGTATGTGATATGGTTGGACTTACCGCCGGCGTAACACCAAACATCGATTTTCTTAAAGACTCAGGAATTGAATTGGGTCGCGGCGTTAAGGTGAACCGTTTTTTAGAAACGAATGTTAAGGATATTTATGCCATTGGTGATTGTGCGGAACAGCATGAGGCTATTGGAAATAGAAGACCCATTGAAGCTGTTTGGTATACCGGAAGAATGATGGGCGAAACAGTAGCTCAAACCATTTGTGGAAACAAAATTGAATACAAGCCAGGACATTGGTTCAACTCAGCTAAATTCTTGGATATTGAATACCAAACCTATGGCTGGGTCTTTTCTGAAAGAGGAATGAAAGAATATGAACAGCACTTTCACTGGAGACATGCCGAAGAAAAGGTATGCATTACAATAGCCTTCAATAAGGAAAATAATCAGTTTTTGGGAATCAACACTTTTGGTATTCGCATGCGGCATGAGGTTTTTGACAGGTGGTTAACCCAAGAAAAAGATGTTGATTATGTTATGGAACATCTTATAGATGCCAATTTTGATCCAGAGTTCTATAAAAATTATGAAACTGAGGTCGTTTCCAAATACAATGCGGATTTTGGAAAATCCATCAAAATGAAAAAGAAGAGTTTAAAAAGAATATTTGCAATTGGTTAATGGTTGTTACCATCAATATAAATCTTAAACAACTTTTACCATTCAACTTTGAATAAGAAAATATGAGCACTTACGACAGAAGCATGGCCCTAACGGGTCAACCACCAAAAGAACTAAGTAGAAACCAAAAAATAGCGACCCTAATCGGCTTATCTGGTTTGGCGATCATTTTGTTGGCTGCTTTTAACGTTGATTTTCCAAACAAGGCGCTTTGGTTGAGTATTTCTTTGGCAGCCATTACCTCTGGAACAATTTGGTTTTCGTGGGATATGTATTCCAAAAAAGAACCAGGAATTAAGAATGATGGCGTTTGGTTCAAATCTATCTCCAGCAAAGGTTTTTGGGGATGGATTGCTGGTATTTCCTTAACCTCGTTTTATATTATCCTTTATTTCTATCCAGAGTATTTAGGCCTAGTTCAAAAAGGAGATAATACTGGTGTTATTGGTTTATTTGACCCATTGAGCAGAGCATTAAGTGGCAACCCGGCCAGCCAATGGTTTGTTTATGGAACGCTTTATACTGTTGCAATACTTGCATTTGGTATAAAATTTATGTGGAAGTATCGTCATAATAGATATGAAAGAATACGCACCATGAGTGTGATGTTCTTTCAAACAGCTTTTGCCTTTATTATTCCTGAATTGATGGCAAGATTGAACGGAAGTTCAGTCTTAAATGGTGGTAGCCTACCTTATTATGACCTTAAAAATATGTGGCCTTTGAATTATTACAATTTTGAAGGATATCGTATTAAAGGTTTTTTAAGCTCCGGTGATATTGGTTTTGCTCTTTTGATTTTTGGCGTCCTTTCTATTTTTGTTATCAGTCCAATTCTCACATACAAATATGGAAAGCGCTGGTACTGTTCATGGGTTTGTGGTTGTGGAGGCTTAGCTGAGACTGCTGGAGATTCTTTCCGTCAATTAAGTGATAAAACTGTAAAGGCCTGGAAAATTGAGCGTTGGGTAGTGCATAGTGTAGTTGTTTTTGTAACCTTAATGACCACAGCGGTCATTTATTCATATTTGGGCAATGATACCAGTAAATATTGGTTGACCAAGAGTACTTTCTTAGTAGGTGTAGGTGTTTTATTGACTTCCGTTTTTGCTTTGGTCATGATTTTTAAAAGAGACCAGTTTCAAAAAGATGCAAAATATGGAGCCGCTGGTTATTTGGTTATTATTCTTGCTTTAATTGGTTTCCATTTTTTTAGTGGTGAAGGCCAAGTATTTTTGTTCAAATCAGAAACACTCCGTAAATCATATTCTTTTCTAATAGGAAGCATTTTCTCAGGTGTTATAGGCACAGGTTTCTATCCCATTTTCGGAAACCGTGTTTGGTGTCGTTTTGGTTGTCCAATGGCAGCTATTTTAGGTTTCCAGCAACGATTATTTTCAAAATTCAGGATTACCACAAACGGAGGGCAATGTATCTCATGCGGTAACTGCTCTACTTACTGTGAAATGGGTATTGATGTTCGTGCATATGCCCAAAAAGGTGAGAATATTGTTCGTTCCAGCTGTGTAGGCTGCGGTATTTGTTCTGCTGTATGTCCAAGAGGTGTTCTAAAATTGGAGAACGGACCTCTGCAAGGTCGTATAGACAGCAACCAAGTATTGTTGGGTAATGATGTGGATTTAATGACTTTGGTGAACAAAAAATAAAATGCTACGATTTCTTATTACAGGTCTTTTACTCCTGGGTATCTATTCAGAAGATACTTTTAAAAAAGAGTACCACCGAGAATTTCATGAAAACGGAAAAATAAAAGCGCAAGGATGGAAAAATGGTGATTCTCGCGAGGACTTCTGGAAATTTTACTTTCCAAACGGTAAAATTATGGAGCAAGGACACTTTCGTAACAATCAGCGTGTAGGATATTGGTATTTTTATACCAAAGATGGTATTTTGGATATGGAAGGGCATTACTCAAAAAACAAAATGGTAAAATGGTGGTTGTTTTACGACGATAAAGGACACGTAAACCATAAATGTCAGCTTCAAAAAGGCATAAAAAATGGCTATTGCTTAAAGTATAAAAATGAAAAATTGACTTCCGCCGAAAAATATAACAACGGAAAAAAAATAAAGGAGTGGCATAATTTCTCAAGCTTTAAAAAGGAAAACAAACTATCTGATTTAAAGTAAATGGCAGATATAAAAGTCATAATCCCAGCTGTAAATGAGGGAGATTCCATTGGCAAGGTAGTTTCAGAGTTACCAAAATCAGTTTCAGAAATTATTGTGGTTAACAACGGATCTACAGACGATACTGTTGAAAATGCCCTAAAAGCTGGTGCTATAGTATTGACAGAAAACCAAAGAGGCTATGGTTTTGCCTGCCTAAAAGGAATGGATTACATCGACAAACAATCCAAAGCACCCGATATTATCGTATTTATCGACGGAGACTATTCAGACTATCCCGAAGAATTGGATAAAATAGTAGCCCCAATCCTAAATAAAAACATGGACCTAGTCATTGGAGCACGAAAAAAAAAACTACGCGAAGCGGGATCAATGACCTTTCCACAAATTTTCGGAAACGAATTAGCGACTTTTTTAATGCGCTTGTTTTTTAGGGCAAAGTTTACAGATTTAGGGCCTTTTAGGGCCATTAAATACGAAAAGCTCAAAGAATTGGAAATGCAGGACAAAACGTACGGTTGGACTGTGGAGATGCAGTTGAAAGCTTTACGTAAAAAACTGGCATATACCGAAGTACCAGTGCGTTATAAAAAGAGAATAGGTGTCTCAAAAGTTTCAGGAACCGTAAAAGGTGCTATATTTGCAGGCATAAAAATTCTAGGTTGGATTTTTAAATACAGTATAAAATAATATGGGACTTACGATCGCTTTTATTATCATCGCTATTTACACTACAGCCTTAGTTTTAATTTTCTGCTATAGTTTAGCACAATTAAATCTTTTGGTCAACTATTTAGGTAATAAAAGAAAAAACGAAGTAGCTCCAAAATTCAACCTATTAGACCCCAAAGAAATTCCGTTTGTCACCATACAACTTCCTATCTATAATGAGGAATATGTTATGGAGCGCTTGTTGGAAAACATCTCCAAAATAGAATATCCAAAAAGTAAGCTGGAAATCCAGGTTTTGGATGATTCTACGGACGATACCGTAATTGAAACAGCCCAACGAGTAAAAAATCTTCAAAAAACTGGTCTTGATATAACACACATTCGCAGAGAAAACCGACAAGGTTTTAAAGCTGGTGCGCTTAAAGAAGGTCTGGAAATTGCCAAAGGAGATTTTGTTGCCATTTTTGATGCTGACTTTCTTCCTGAAAGCGATTGGTTAAAAAAGACGGTTCCTTATTTTAAGGATGAAGAAATAGGTGTGGTCCAAACTAGATGGGGACACATCAATAGAGATTACTCCACACTTACAAGAATTCAAGCTTTTGCGTTAGATGCGCACTTTACCCTAGAACAAGTAGGGAGAAATTCAAAGGGGCATTTCATTAACTTTAATGGAACAGCTGGGATTTGGAGAAAAGAATGCATTTTAGATGCTGGTAACTGGGAAGGTGATACACTTACGGAAGACTTGGATTTAAGTTACCGCGCCCAATTGAAAAATTGGAAATTCAAATATTTGGAAGATGTAGAGACTCCTGCAGAACTTCCTGTTGTTATCAGTGCAGCCCGTTCGCAACAATTTAGATGGAACAAGGGTGGAGCTGAAAACTTTAGAAAAACGGTTTGGAGTGTTGTTACCGCCAAAAACATTCCTTTTAAGACAAAATTTCATGGCGTAATGCACTTGTTGAACAGCTCCATGTTTTTGTGTGTTTTTATTGTAGCACTTTTAAGCATTCCGATGCTGTATATCAAAAACTCCTATGGCCATTTAGGTTGGATTTTTGAAGTGACCAGCTTTTTCATTGTAAGTACTATAATCCTATTTATCTGTTATTGGTTTACCTATAAAAGTATTCAGGGAAGCGGATTCGACAATTTTGTAGACTATATAAAGCTCTTCTTTACCTTTTTCTCTGTTGCCCTTGGGTTCTCCTTGCACAACACGGTAGCAGTTTTAGAAGGGCATATGGGCAAGCGAAGTGAGTTTGTTCGTACTCCAAAATTCAACATCAACAATCTTACAGATAGCTGGAAGGGCAATAAATACCTTGCCAAGAAACTATCTCCCAATATGATTTTGGAATTTGCCTTGATGGTGTATTTTCTTTTTGGTATGTACAGTGCAGTTCCACTAAATGATTATGGACTTTTTCCTTTTCATTTAATGTTGTTTCTAGGTTTTGGTTTTGTGTTCTTTAAATCCTTAACGGCAAAGGCTTAAATTCCATTTCAATCTTTTGAATTAATGTTATTTCCTCATCGGAAAGTTGGAAACATGTTCAATAATCATACAATTCAGCTAGTTGATTCTTTATTTTCAAAAATCCAGCTGGCTACTTTTATATTGTTGAATAGTATTACATTCAAACAAAAATGGCATAATCAAAGTATGCAATCAATGCTGTTTTTAAACAGTTATCTTTATGCTTAGGTTTAAAAGTCCAGTCCACAAAACTCCATGAATCAAAAAAAGGCTCCCTGGTATTTCCTCTTACTCCTTATTTTGGCCGGAGAGTCTGTATTTATCCTTCCATTTGTACTTGCGCGTGTCTTTAGACCCACCGTACTTGAGGTATTTAATGTCGACAATGTGCAATTAGGCATATGTTTCTCTGTCTATGGCATCGTAGCGCTCTTGTCTTATCTCTTCGGAGGTCCTTTGGCAGATAAGTTTCCTCCAAGAAAGTTAATTGCAGTGGCGCTATGGATGACCGCTCTTGGCGGATTAGTCTATGCGACTTTCCCCAGTTATACCGTACTAAAAATACTTTATGGCTATTGGGGATTCACAACTATTTTTTTATTCTGGGCCCCGATGATCAAGGCAACTCGGGTCTGGGGTGGATCTACCTCCCAAGGCAAGGCCTTCGGTTTTTTGGATGGGGGCCGTGGATTAGTAGGGGCACTGTTCGGAGCTATGGGCGTACTTATTTTTTCCCTGTTCATTACCTCAGAACTATCCCTGACGACAACCTCTGAAAGCAGGGCAGCATTTAAGCATGTGATTCTGGTATCCTCGGGTATCGTTGCTCTTGTGGGGATATTGGTATGGCTCTTTATGAAAATGGATAGTCAGTCAGAAAAAGAGCTCATTTTGGAGAAAATTACGATATCGCAAATACGAGAAGTATCCCGTCTACCTTCAGTATGGTTGCTTATGATTATCATTTTATGTGCCTATGTGGGTTACAAAATCACAGATATATTTTCCTTATATGCCAAAGATGTGATGATGTATGATCAAGTGCAATCGGCCCAAGTGGGCACTTTTTTATTGTTTGTCCGCCCCGTGATTGGGGTGCTGATCGGGGTATTGGCAGACCGCAGTCAAACTACCTTCTGGCTTATTGTAGGTTTTATGGTTTCCTGCTTCGGAGCGTTATTGTTTGCCACGGGTATAATTTTAGATTCGGTAACAGCGCTGTTTTTTATTTCAATTTTGATTGTGGCAGCTGGAGTGTATGCGGTACGTTCACTCTACTTTGCTGTGATGCAAGAAGGCAAAATTCCACTGGTTCTTACAGGAACCGCTGTTGGTCTTATTTCACTCGTAGGGTATACACCAGATATATTTGCAGGACCCGCGATGGGTTATCTGTTGGAAAATTCTCCAGGTGCAAAAGGGCATCAGCATGTATTTTGGATGTTGGCTTTATTTTCCTTTATAGGTGGTATTGCCGCTTGGGGCTACTTCCTATTGTATAGAAAGCAAAAAATTTCAGAATCTTGATTACATGGAAGAAAAACCAAGACTTTCAAGACTTACGGCCATTCTAACACAATTGCAATCTTCAAGAATTGTAACGGCAAAAATGCTTGCTGAAAAGCACCAGGTTAGCATTAGAACCATTTATAGGGACATTCGCACTTTGGAAAAATCCGGGGTTCCCATTATTACCGAAGAAGGGAAGGGATATTCCATGATGGATGGGTATCAACTTCCTCCAGTAATGTTTACGGAAGATGAAGCAAATGCCCTTATAACCGCCGAGCAATTGATTCTAAAAAATAAGGATACCTCCTTTGTGCAACATTATTCAGAGGCCATCCTAAAAATAAGGGCCCTTTTAAAAGGGCCTCAAAAAGACAAGGCCAGCTTACTTAAAGATCGTATCTATTTCACCGACAATTATTTGAATCAGAGGACAAGTAGTTATCTTATGCGCATCCAATCAGCTCTCACCAATTTTGAGGTCTTGAACATTGATTACCTATCCTTAGATCAAAAATCTACGAACAGGAACATAGAGCCCTTTGCCCTATACAGCACACAAGAAAAATGGTTGCTCATCGCTTATTGTCGACTTCGGAAAGCTTTTAGGGTCTTTAGAATAGATCATATTCAAAAGATTACCAATACCTACGAGCATTTTGAATCCCATAATATGACCTTGGAAGAATATTATAAATCGTATGATAACTATTACCAAGAAACCCCTGATCTAGACGGGAAATAATTATGCGTACTCCTTAAAGTAAAATGCTCACCGGCATAGGAGTGCGAGTTTTTATGATGGCACTTATCGTTGTTGTGTATGATTAGTTGCGTGGTTAAGCAACTAATTTAGCAAATAAATCACAGATAGAATATTCCGCAGGAATGTTCGTAAGTAGGCGAGAACCAAGCAATTAATTATACACGGTGCTAGGCACTGGTTTTTTAATCCCAACCATTATTTTCATTCGTCCAGTCAAAGAGAAAACAGGTGTGTTCAAGTTCATTTATTGCTTTCCAAAGAAATCTTTGGTTTTTAGAAAATCCTCCTTGTACATTTAATTTATTCATCATTCCATTCATAAGCGCTTCATTTGCTAGAATTTCGTGTGCTATATGATTTCTTGAATCTGTAACCTCTTTGAGAAGAGCAATAAAGTCTGTTCTCAATCCTTTTTTTTCAAGTTCAACTCTAGTTTTGCCGAGAGTCCATCTTTCCATATCGTCAAGATTTCCTCCAAATTTCTCTTCAAATAACTTTTTCAGTCCAAATTCGAGTATTTGTGCCATTCCCATATACATAGCATATTGCTCAATAAAACTTAAGTTTTCATACTTCTTTAGTCCTTTTTGAGTTCCTTCTCTGATTTGTTTAGCGTTCAGGTGTGGTGGTTTTTCCTCACTCATTTTTATCTGTAATTTGGTAAATTATTCCACTTATCAAGCATTTTAGCAAAGAAGTTAGCAGAATAAGTCGTTTCATAGTTCAGTCCGAGATTTCCAACTTCCAAATCTCCAAACATAGAAACAATAATTTCAATTTGGTCAGAGTTTAAGTCAATCCGATAAAAGTCAGTTTCCTCACTATTCTGTTTATTATGCAATTCAGGTTTTTGAATTTTATTTTCCGCTATTATTCGGTCAATTTCAGATTCAAGTTCCGTCAATTTATTAATTCCGAGTTGCTTTTTAGTTTCTTTTAGCGCTCCAAAATCAAGTACGTTTCCCTCTTTCGTTATTCTATTATATTCTTCTGTTCGCATTTTGGTCAACTTGTGCCTAACTAAAAAGGATATGAATTCGTTTTAATGATTTATATCCTACGATAAGTGAAGTTCGGGAATTTTTAATGAAAAATCCAGATGAAATTGATGGACACAATAGATAAATTTAGCAATTTCAAATACCCCTGACATACCCTTGTCATAACCTGATAATATTTTTGTGTCAAATCTTAAATATATCATGATGACTATCACAAAAAAAGACGCATTGACCATTGTTGGCCTTTCTGCCAGAACATCTAACAGTAAAGGAAAAGCTGAAAAAGATATTCCACAGCTTTGGGAAAAATTTATGGCAGAAAATGTGCCCAGTAGAATACCACACAAAATAGACGATACCATTTATGCCATTTATACCGACTATGAAGGGGATCATACCGCACCTTACACCATAGTTATTGGCTGTAATGTGTTCAACTTGGATAATATTCCAGAGGACATGACCGTAAAAATGGTTCCAGCTGCCAATTATACCCAATTTGTGGCAAAAGGTGACCTTACCAAAGATGCTGTAATCAACACTTGGATGGATATTTGGAAAACAGATTTGAAAAGAACGTACACCACAGATATTGAAATTTATGGTGAAAAAGCAATGAACCCCACCAATGGTGAGGCAGAAATTTTAATTGCCACAGAATAGTATCAAAATTAACCTCCCGTTGTGTATTACTGCCCTTCAAATACACAACGGGTTATTATCCCATTGAAAAGTCTTAAATCGGATATATTTTTATACTTTTTACAAGCGTAAAAAATATTCGTCACAGATGCCCCAACAAATCATAAAATTTTGGAAGCTCCACACCTATTCCATCTTAATAGTTTTGGGTTGTATTTCGTTTTATACGGTCTTTGCCTATGATTTAGAGCGTGAAGATTTTCCAAAACTACTTTCGTTATTTGTTGCGCTGTTTTTCTTCCACTACAAACTGATCCAATTTGAAAAATGGAACTTTAAGTTCCTTTTGGTTTCAGGAATACTCTTTCGTTTGGTTTTTCTACTAACGGAACCAAACCTTTCCCAAGATTTTTACCGCTTTATTTGGGATGGAGAATTGATTAAAAACGGAATCAATCCCTATTTATTCCTGCCCAACCAGTTAATAGAACAGGGTAATTTACCTGTGGCAAACGCTATTGAATTACATCAGGGCATGGGGGATTTAAGCGCAAAGCACTTTAGCAATTACCCGCCAATAAACCAGTTCATATTCACCATTTCCGCTTTTTTGGGAGGAGGAAGCATCTTGGGATCAATCGTTATCATGCGTTTGACCATAATTTTAGCAGATATAGGTATTCTCTATTTTGGAAGAAAGCTATTGCAAAGCCTTAATCGATCTCCGCACATGGCTTTTTGGTACTTTTTAAATCCATTAGCAATAGTAGAATTAACTGGAAATCTGCATTTTGAAGGCGTAATGCTGTTTTTCTTTGTTTGGTCGCTCTATTTGGTTTCTATAAACAAATGGATTTGGGCCGCTCCAATCTACTCCCTGTCCATTATGGTAAAACTTGTGCCCATTCTATTTTTACCACTTTTCCTAAAATATTTTGGCTTTAAAAAAAGTACGCTATTTTATCTTTTAGTTGGTGCAAGCTGCGTCATACTTTTATTCCCTTTTTATTCCCCTTCATTCATAAACAACTACTCAGAAACGGTTGGGCTATGGTTTTCCAATTTTGAATTTAATGCTGGAATCTACAATGCTGTTAAAAAGATTTGGGTAAGCTGTTTTGATGCAAAACCATGGGAATTGGTGAAAGTCTATGGAAAAGTGGTAGCCATTTCTGTAATACTCGGAACACTGGTGCTAACCTTTCTACGAAGAAATCAGAATCTTAACACCTTAATTATCTCAATGCTCATCATACTTACAGGGTATTACTTCCTATCTAGTACGGTGCATCCATGGTATATTGTCTTTTTAATCGTGTTGAGTGTTTTTACAAAATACCAGTATGCAATGGTTTGGTCTCTTGCGATTGTTTTAAGCTATTATGCATATTCCAACCCTGATTTTAAGGAGAATCTTTGGTTACTCACCATTGAGTATATCCTTGTTTTTGGGTTTTTGATTTATGAAATAATAGGTAAAGGGGAGAAAAAGTTACATTTCTTCAAAAAATAATACCTTTCTTATGCCAATTGGAATTAATTTGTACTTTTAACCCATAATGAAAGGACAACAAAACATAATATTCCTATTGAGCAATCTTGCTCCCGTACGTCCATTCTCTCCACGTCGTCGCCCGTAAGGGTGCACAATTCGTATGGAAATAGGTGAGTCCATTTCCGCAAAAAATCACACAACTTTCAATTATTTATCAGTTTAAAATATAATAGCAATGGACATCATTATTGCTAACGAATCACATTATAAGTACGCACAGATTATAAGCGATACCATTACAGAATCAGCTAAGGTTCGCGGTACCGGTATTGCCCAGCGTTCTCCGGAATACATCATAAAACGATTGCAGAATGGCAATGCAGTAATTGCTTTGGATGGCGAAAAGTTCGCTGGCTTCTGTTATATTGAAGTTTGGGGAAATAAAAACTTTGTGGCCAATTCTGGATTGATTGTTCATCCAGATTATCGAAAACAAGGCCTAGCAAAACAAATAAAAAAAGCTGTTTTTGAGCTTTCAAAAGCGAAGTTTCCTGATGCCAAAATTTTTGGAATAACTACTGGTCTAGCAGTTATGAAGATGAACTACGAACTAGGGTATAAACCAGTTACCTTTTCCGAGCTTACCGATGATCCAGAATTTTGGAAGGGCTGTCAAACTTGCAAGAATTTTGACATTCTCACCCGAACTGAACGAAATATGTGCCTATGCACTGGAATGTTGTATGATCCAGAGGTTTCCAAAACCGAATCAAAAAGATTAAATGGAAAAGCGTTTAAACGCCTAAAACGAATCAAGGAAAACCTTTTCCTAAAAAAGAAAACAAAATGAAAAAATTAGTGCTGGCCTATAGTGGTGGCCTAGATACCTCTTACTGCGCCAAATATCTCTCGCAGGAAGAAGGTTTTGAAGTCCATGCAGTAAGTGTAAATACCGGAGGTTTCTCAAAAGAAGAAATTCTGGGGATTCAACAAAAAGCATTGGATTTAGGTGCATCTTCCTATACCTCTATCGATGCTGTTTCCAATTTTTATGAAAAAGTGGTAAAGTACCTCATCTTTGGAAATGTTCTTAGAAATAATACCTATCCCCTTTCCGTAAGTGCAGAGCGTATCGTTCAAGCCATTGAAATTGCAAATCATGCCAAAAAAATTGGAGCGGAGTACATTGCACATGGAAGCACTGGCGCCGGGAATGATCAGGTCAGGTTCGATATGATTTTTCAGATTATGGCTCCAGAAATAAAAATCATTACCCCAATCCGAGATAATAAACTGTCCAGAGAAGTGGAAATTGACTATTTGCAAAAAAATGGCATTGATTATCCTTGGGAAAAAGCCAAATACTCTATAAATAGAGGACTATGGGGAACTTCAGTTGGTGGGGACGAAACCCTGACCTCTCACTTGCCCTTGCCGGGATCCGCCTATCCAAGCCAATTGGAAAAGGAATTTCCAAAAGAAGTGAAACTTGGGTTTAAACAAGGAGAATTGGTTTCTATTGATGGGGAAACTGCAAATCCCGTTGAAAATATTGAAAAACTGGAGGCTATTGCCTCAAAATATGCCATAGGTAGGGATATCCATGTAGGAGATACGATTATTGGTATAAAGGGAAGAGTGGGTTTTGAAGCTGCTGCATCTTTAATCATTATAAAAGCACATCACCTACTGGAAAAACATACCCTTAGCAAATGGCAACAATATCAAAAAGAGCAATTGGGCAATTTCTATGGAATGCTGTTGCATGAAGGAAATTATTTAGATGAAGTCATGCGAAATATAGAAGCTTTTTTAGAAGACACTCAAAAAAATGTCTCAGGTGAAGTTTCCCTAACACTACACCCTTATCGATTTGAATTGAATGGGGTTTCATCGAACCATGATTTAATGAACGCCTCCTTTGGGAGTTATGGAGAAATGAACAAAGGTTGGACCGCAGACGATGCGAAGGGATTCATTAAAATTCTGTCCAATTCGGGTAAAATTGCAAACCATATAAATCAGGCATTATGATTAAAGTTGGAATCATAGGCGGTTCGGGATATACAGGCGGGGAATTAATCAGGTTATTGCTGAATCATTCCCAAGCCAGTATTGACTTTGTGTACAGCACAACGAGAGCAGGAAAACCGGTAACCTCAGCCCATCAAGATTTATTGGGAGTGACAGACTTGTTGTTTTCAGGAGAAATAAATCCTGATGTAGATGTTGTCTTTTTATGTTTAGGGCATGGCAACTCAACGCAATTCTTAGAAGACAACACATTTTCCAAGCAAACAAAAGTTATTGATCTAAGCAACGATTTTAGATTGAACAAAGATGCCAAATTCAACGGAACAATGTTTGTATATGGTCTTCCAGAATTAAACAAGACAGCAATAACCAAAGCCGTTGCTATTGCTAACCCGGGTTGTTTTGCCACTGCCATTCAACTTGCCTTATTGCCTTTGGCAAAAGAGGATTTGTTGAGCAATGACGTACATGTAAATGCGGTAACGGGAAGTACTGGTGCTGGGGTTGGATTATCTTCTACCTCTCATTTTAGTTGGAGAAATAATAATGTTTCTTGGTACAAACCCTTTACGCACCAACATTTGGGTGAAATAGGTGAAAGTTTGGCTTCCTTTAAAAACGCCATCGGAGAATTATATTTTCTACCCAACAGAGGAAATTTTACACGAGGTATTTTAGCCACTGCATATACCACCTTTGAAGGAAGCTTGGAATCTGCGCAAAAACTCTATCAAGATTTTTATTCCGAAGCGGCTTTTACACATATTTCAGATGAACCCATCCATCTAAAACAAGTAGTAAACACCAATCAGTGCCATATTCACTTACACCAACATAAAAACCAACTACTGATAACATCTGCCATAGACAACCTCATCAAAGGAGCATCAGGACAAGCGGTTCATAATATGAATTTAATGTTCGGTTTTACAGAGAATGAAGGATTACAATTAAAAGCAGGCGTTTTTTAAAAAGATAATTATGAAAATAGCAATCATAGGAGCAGGTAATTTAGGGTTAGCCATTGCAAAAGGAGTTTTGCACAGCAATGGGGCTACCACCATGTACTTGACCAAAAGAAATACATCAGAAATCAAGGATTTTGAAAAATACGGTAATGTTACTGTTACGTCAGATAATCAAGAAGCAGTAAAACAGTCGGATATTCTAATTTTTGCCGTACAACCTGGACATTTCGCTAATATTTTAGAACAAGTGAAAGACTTGCTTACAGAAAATCATGTAGTGATCAGTACTATAACCGGGTTCAGTATCTCAAAAATGGAAGAAATCATTGGTGCTGACAAATATATCATCAGAAGTATGCCCAATACGGCAATTTCTGTGGGCAATTCCATGACTTGCCTTTGCAGCAACGAGCTAGGAAAAAAGCGAGTTGATTTGGCAAAAGCCATCTTTAATAGAATGGGGCATACCTTGGAAATTCCAGAAAATCAAATGCAGGCAGCTACCGTCATCTGCGCAAGTGGCATTGCGTTTTGGATGCGTTTGATACGCGCTACCACCCAAGGAGCCATTCAACTTGGTTTTGATGCCAAGGAGGCCCAAGAACTAGCCATGCATACCTGTAATGGTGCCGCTAGTCTTTTAATTGAATCTGGCAGCCATCCCGAAGAAGAAATTGATCGGGTAACTACGCCAAAAGGCTGCACCATTTCAGGGCTAAACGAAATGGAGCATCAAGGCCTTAGTTCCTCCTTAATCAGAGGTATTGTTACTTCATTTGAAAAAATAAATCAAATTAAGAAGGGTTAAAATAAAGCACATGAAACTATTTGATGTTTACCCTTTGTACGACGTCACACCAGTATCCGCCAAGGGAATTGAAATACTAGATGATAAAGGTGAGAAATACCTTGATTTTTACGGAGGACATGCTGTAATTTCCATTGGGCATTCCCACCCGCATTATGTAAATAGGCTTAAAGAACAATTGGATACTATTGGGTTCTACAGCAACTCTGTCCAAAACCCATTGCAGGAGCAATTGGCCACAAAACTAGGAGCACTTTCGCATTGTGAAGATTATAATCTTTTCATGTGTAATTCAGGTGCAGAAGCCAATGAAAATGCGCTAAAAATGGCTTCTTTTCATACTGGAAAATCAAAAGTCATTGCTTTTAGCAACAGTTTTCATGGGCGTACCTCGGCCGCTGTGGCTACAACAGACAACCCTAGTATTAATGCACCCATAAATAAACAACAAGAGGTAACCTTTCTTGCTTTAAATGATTTTGATGTCTTTGAAAAAGCAATCGTTTCGGGCGAGTATTGTGCGGTTATACTGGAAGCCATTCAGGGTGTGGGCGGATTGGATGAACCTACTACTGAATTCTATCAATTTGTTGAAGAAAAGTGCAAGTCAAACAATGTAATACTCATTGCGGATGAGGTGCAATCCGGTTTTGGTAGAAGTGGTCAATTCTTCGCATTTCAACATCATGGTATTCAACCAGACATTATTTCTATAGCCAAGGGAATGGGAAATGGCTTTCCTGTTGGTGGTATATTGATTCATGAAAACATTAAGGCTAGTTATGGTCTTTTAGGAACCACCTTTGGTGGTAACCACTTAGCTTGTGTAGCAACCTTAGCCGTTTTGGAAGTTTTGGAAAAAGACGATTTAATGGCTAATGCGACTCGTTTGGGCGACTATTTTAAGCAGCAAGCATTAGAAATTCCTGAAATAAAAAAAATAAAAGGGAGAGGATTAATGTTGGGGCTTGAATTTGATTTTGAAATTGCAGATCTGCGAAAAAGGCTAATCCACAACCAGCATATGTTTACGGGAAGCGCAAAAAACAAGTACTTGCTCCGATTTTTGCCAGCACTAAACATCACCAAAGAACAAATTGATGTATTCTTTGCAGCCCTTAAAACAGAATTAAAATGAAACAGTATCTCAGCATAAACGACATTGATTCGCTTCCCAATTGGGTTGATGAAGCTATATCCCTCAAGAAAAATCCGTGTCAATTTCAGCAATTGGGAAAGGGCAAAACCATTTGCCTTTTATTCTTTAATAATAGTCTTAGAACGCGTTTGAGCACACAAAAAGCAGCCATGAATTTAGGGTTGCAAATTATGGTCATGAACTTTGGAAATGAGGGTTGGGCCCTTGAGTTTGAAGATGGAACCATAATGGACCAAGGAACATCTGAGCACATTAAAGAGGCCGCTCAAGTAGTTTCTCAATATTGTGATATTGTCGCCATTAGGGCATTCGCCAAGTTGGAAGATAAGGTAAAAGATGAAGCAGAAGAAGTCCTGAATGGTTTCGCCAAACATGCTTCTATTCCTGTAGTTAATATGGAGAGCTCTACTGCACACCCATTACAAGCCTTAGCAGATGCCATTACACTTGGTGAACATAAAACCGAATCAAAGCCAAAAGTGGTATTATCTTGGGCACCTCATCCCAAAGCATTGCCCCATGCCGTAGCCAATTCCTTTGTGCAATTAATGAAGAGGCAAGAGGTGGAATTTATAATTACACATCCAAAAGGGTATGAGTTAAATCCTGAAATAACAGAAAATTGTCAAATAGAATACAACCAAGAAAAGGCCCTGGAAAATGCAGACTTTGTTTATGTAAAAAACTGGTGTAGTTATTCGGACTATGGGAAAGTACTCACCCAAGATTCCAGTTGGATGATGACAGTAAAGAAGCTTGGCAAAGCCAAGTTTATGCACTGCTTACCTGTAAGACGGAATGTAGTGGTAGAAGACGCTATTTTAGACGGCAATCAAAGTTTAGTCATAGAACAGGCTAATAACAGGACCTATTCCGCTCAAATAGTACTGAAAAAAATTCTAGAGACGCTCTAAAGAACTAAGCATGAAATTAAAAGATAAAGTTTGCATGATAACTGGAGCCACAAGTGGAATGGGTAAGGCCATAGCAACTTCTTTTCATGCTGAAGGAGCAAAAATTGTGCTGTCTGGACGAAATCTGGAAAGAGGAGAGGCCCTAACCAAAACACTTAAAGAGTCTGTATTTGTCCCCGGAGATATAAGCAAAGCTTCCTATAATGAAGAACTTGTTAAAGTGGCAATTGACACCTTTGGAAAATTAGATGTATTATCACTAAACGCAGGAATTTTGGGATTGGGAAATGTGGTTGACCTCCCTATTTCGTCTTGGCAAAATACTTTGGAAACGAATCTAAGTTCCATTTTCTATCTGTCAAAATATGCCATTCCCCATCTTCAAAAAAGCGGACAAGGGAACATTCTTATCAATGCATCCATAGCAGCTTTTAAAAGTTTTCCCAATCATCCTGCCTATTGTGCCTCAAAAGGTGCAAGCATAGCTTTGATGAAACAAATGGCTGTTGAATACGCTCCAAAGATTAGAGTAAATGCTATTTGTCCCGGACCAGTTGATACGCCTTTGATATGGGATTCAGCCAAGGCATTTCCGAATCCCGAAGAAGCCGTTGAAAATGCAGCAAAAGCAACTTTATTAAAAAGATTGGGAACACCGGAAGATATTGCAAAACTGGCACTTTTTCTAGTTTCAGATGATGCTGAATGGATTACGGGTACAGCAATGACTATAGATGGAGGAATCCTAAATACATAAAATGAAACAGAAACTATCCATACTAAAAATAGGAGGCAACGTCATTGAAGATGACCAAAGTCTTTCTCATTTATTACAGCTATTCTCCAAAATTGAAGGACATAAAATATTGGTTCATGGCGGCGGTAAAAAAGCGACGGAAATTGGCAATACCTTAGGTATTGAAGCTAAAATGATCAATGGCAGAAGAATTACCAATGCGGAAAGTTTGGATGTAGCTATTATGGTGTATGCTGGACTCGTAAACAAAAAAATTGTTGCGCAACTCCAAGCTTTTGATTGTAATGCTATTGGAATGAGTGGCGCAGATGGAAATGCAATTCTAGCCCATAAAAGACCGGTCAAAGAGGTTGATTTTGGTTTTGTCGGAGATGTTGAAAGCATCCATTCCATCAATATTTCAAACTTGATAAAAGCCAATTTTACACCTGTTTTTTGTGCTTTGACCCATGATGGCAATGGACAATTGTTCAATACCAATGCAGACACCATTGCTGCCGAACTGGCCATTGGTATGTCCTCGGAGTTTGAAACCACCTTATATTATTGTTTTGAAAAGAAAGGTGTTCTGCAAAGCATCGAAGACGAGGATTCAGTGATTCAGCATATCAATTTAAAAAAATATGAAGCACTTTTGGCCAATGGAACCATTGCCGATGGCATGCTTCCGAAAATGCACAATTGCTTTCATGCCCTTCAACATAATGTAAAAAAAGTCTGCATCGGAGATAGTAATATGCTCCTAAAAGAAAATTCAAATTTCACCACCCTAACGCTATGAAAATCAATCAGGAAACATTGACCCAAGGCGCCATTGAACTGTTGCAAGAGTTGATCTCTATATCCTCTTTTTCAGGAGAGGAAGATAAGACAGCCGATGCCATTCAAAAATGGTTAGCTGGTTTTGGAATTAAAACAGCGCGTCAATTCAACAATGTTTACGTTTTCAATAAACACTTTGATGAAAATAAACCCACATTGCTCCTCAATTCACACCACGATACCGTAAAACCCAATAGCGCCTATACTAAAGATCCTTTTCATCCGCGTATTGAAGATGGAAGATTATTTGGTTTAGGAAGCAACGATGCTGGTGGGTGTTTGGTCTCTTTATTAGCGACATTTGCCCATTTTTATGAGCATGATAATCTAAGCCATAACATCATTATGGCGGCTACTGGAGAGGAAGAAGATGCTGGAGACAAAAGTCTGACCGCATTGTTACCCATTCTTCCAAAAATTGATGTAGCAGTGGTAGGAGAGCCAACATTAATGGATCTAGCCGTTGCCGAAAAGGGCTTAATTGTTTTTGATGCCGTTGTTGAAGGAACACCCTCTCATGCAGCGCATCCGAATAACGACAACTCCATTTACAACACCATTGACGTATTGAACTGGTTTAAGGCCTATTCGTTTGAAAAGGTTTCCGATGCTCTGGGTGAGGTAAAACTGACCGTAACCCAAATTAATGCGGGAAGTCAACACAATGTGGTTCCCGCCAAAGTAGATTTGGTCGTGGATGTGCGAGTGAACGATTGTTATTCCAATAAAGAAATTGCAGACATTTTGGAAAAAGAAGCTCCCTGCAAAATGACTCCGCGGTCTCTAAGATTAAACTCTTCGGCCATAAATCCGGAACATGATCTAGTAAAAAGTGGGCTTGCCTTAGGAAGAAAAGCCTATGGTTCCCCTACGCTCTCGGATCAAGCTGCGTTAAGTTGTCAATCTGTAAAATTGGGTCCAGGAGACAGTACACGTTCCCATTCTGCCAACGAGTTTATTTATGTAAATGAAATTGAGGAAGGAATAGATCTATATATTAAAATTTTAAAAGGATTTCTAGTTAATTCATAGTTCCATGGCAGGAGAAATAGATTTAAACACACTTTTGACACAAATGAAACCGATGCTTCATGAAGAAGGGTATGTTTTTGTGAGTGTTCCTGATTTCTATGAAATAGACCTCGCTATGGTCCATAGCACTTTTAAGGAGAAAGAAGGTACAACACTCATCTTAAAAAAGGAAAATGCAGATGCCCTAGGGCTCAACTACGACTATGTCGTCTCATGTATTACGCTCACCGTTCACTCCTCTTTACAAGCGGTTGGACTTACCGCAGCAATTTCAACTGCCTTGGCAGCAAATAAAATCAGTTGCAACGTCGTTGCGGCATATTATCATGATCATATCTTCGTAGACCAACGGGATGCAAAGAAAGCCATGAATGTTTTACTAAAATTGACAACAAATTCAAAAAAATGAAACTCTGGGATAAAGGATTTAGTACGGACAAGAAAATTGACCATTTTACAGTGGGCAATGACCGGGAATTGGATTTGCTTTTGGCCAAATACGATGTTATTGCCTCAAAAGCCCATGCGCAAATGTTGGGTAAAGTGGGATTGATTACATCCGACGAAGCAGATGCTTTAACTAAGGAATTGGATAAAATCGCAAATTGCATTGAAGATGGATTGTTCACCATTGAAAATGACTTTGAGGACATGCATTCCAAAATAGAGTTTCTACTTACCGAGAAGTTGGGGGATACTGGAAAGAAAATCCATACGGCACGATCTAGAAACGATCAAGTTTTGGTCGCTATGCAACTGTACCTGAAAAATGAGCTCTCCGAAATTAAAGATGAGGCCAAAACCTTGTTTGATCTTCTTTTGGACTTGGCTGAAAAACATAAAGCAGTATTGCTCCCAGGTTATACCCATTTACAAATAGCCATGCCCTCCTCTTTTGGGCTTTGGTTTTCGGCTTATGCCGAAAGTTTGGTCGATGATATGCATTTTATACATGCTGCATACAAAATTGCCGATCAGAACCCTTTAGGGAGTGCCGCAGGTTATGGCAGTTCTTTCCCAATAGACAGGAGTCTTACTACCCAGGAAATGGGGTTTGAAACTTTAAAATATAATGTGGTCGCCGCGCAAATGGGCCGTGGAAAAGTGGAAAAAGCAACTGCCTTTGGGATTTCCAGTATAGCCAGTACGCTATCTAAATTGGCCATGGATATCTGTTTGTACATGAGTCAGAATTTTGACTTTATCGCTTTCCCAGATGAATTAACCACGGGAAGTAGTATTATGCCCCATAAAAAGAATCCAGATGTTTTTGAATTGATCCGGGCAAAGTGCAATAAGATTCAAGCGGTGCCCAACCAATTGACCCTAATCACCAATAATTTGCCCAGCGGGTATCACAGAGATTTACAACTGGTGAAAGAAGTGATTGTGCCCGCCATTCAGGATATAAAAGCTTGTTTGGAGCTTATGCGCTTTAGTTTAAAGGAAATTCAGGTAAATACTACCATTCTGGATGACCCAAAATACGATTACCTCTTTAGTGTGGATACCTTAAATGAATTGGTAAAAAATGGAATGCCCTTTAGGGATGCTTATAAAACCATGGGCAAATCCATTGAAAATGGCACGTTTCAACCTAAAAAAGATATAGACCATAGCCACGAAGGCAGTTTAGGGAATTTGTGTTTGAAGGAAATCAGAAAGAAAATGGAAGGCAACAATTTCTGAGCATAAAACAGTCGAATCATTTTGTAGCGCCCACCCATCAATTAGCCCTTGAATCTTAAGTTAAATTTCCCGAACTTCACTTATCTGTCGATATAGTCCATTGAAACGGACCATATCTTAATTGTTGTACACAATTACTAAAAACACGTCTGTACTCAAGAACTTAACGCAAAGAATCAATTTATAAATTCCGAGATATAAAACTCATCCATTAATGATAACCAAAGAGCCTAAAGATTGGCAAGACTTGCAAAATAAAGTCAATTTAATCCTAAATGATATAGGCTTAAACTCTAATAAAGAAGTCGAATTAAAAACCCCAAGAGGAACAGTTGAAATTGATGTATATGCAATTGACCCAAAAAGTATCGATAAAATTAAATATATAATTGAATGTAAAAATTGGAATAAAAAAGTTCCTCAGACTGTAATTCATAGTTTTACCACAATTATGAATGAAACTGGAGGGAATATAGGTTATATAATTTCAAAAAAAGGATTTCAAAAAGGTGCTCTGGAATATTCAAATAGCACTAATATCAGATTGTTCTCTTACGTTGAATTTCAAGAACATTATTTAATGCTTTGGTATGAAAAAAGTTTTGCAAAAAGTATTTATGAAGTTAGCTCTGATTTGATTTCATATACTGAACCAATAAATTCTAGAAGATTTAAATATCAAGAAAAACTTACTGAGAAAAGAGCCGAAAAATTTAATATTCTATTAGATAAATATTCAAATTTTGCCATGATGTTAATTCTTATTGGTTCAAACTCTTATGAAAGTATATTTTCTAAAGAAAAAAACACTTTTTTCAGTATTGAGAAAATTAAAGTTACTGTATTTGATTTGTTGAAAATCAAACTAGAGGCTGATAATTTTCAAGATTTGTTAATGGAGTTAAATGTTATAATAGAAGATAGTATATCTGAATTTAATGCTCTTTTTGGAAAAAATATATTTGCTGATAAAAATTAACTGTGTACAACACGGTGTATAAAACATAGCTAATAAGTGCTTAACCGAAAGGTTTGTGTATATTTATAAAGTCCGCCAAATTTTTAATTTGGCTTTTAAAATTGATAAATTAAAAACAAAATATAAAAATTCGGCTCTGTGTTAATTCGAAAAGTTAGTGTCTTTTTATAGGCTACGTTTCATACACAAGTCCGATAAGTGTAATACAAAATACCTTTCCTTCCATCCTTCTTTAGCAGACTAAGCACAAGATAAATGAGTCAAGACAAAAACTTAGTGGTTCTTTAGCGTCTTTTTATCCGAATCATAGCAATCAGGGTATTCACCAGAAACACAAGTTGCCCTACCAAAAATAGGATAAGCACAAAAAATAGTAGTTTTTGTATTGTGGATAGCTTGGTTAAATTTCCAACGTCTGGTTCAAAATCTAAAAAAGCGAAGCACGCTATAAAACCCAAGCTCAGTACTACATGCGTAAAAAACATCCATCCAATGCTTGTGGCTTTAAACAGATGGAGCATCCAATACCCGTAGCCGCATAGAATAAACCAGGCACCCAAAACGCCATAAACACGAGTGTAGGGTATACTATAGTAGCTTGCCTTAACGTGAAATTCTAGCTCGGAGTTGTCACCATTTGTAGTTAAAAATACCTGCGTAATGATCAGTGCAATCCCTAAAGCCCAAAAAATACGATGTGAATTGTTCCTTAGCTTGTGCATGCTCAAATTTACTTGATCATACCCAAATTTATAACTTCTTGTTCAGTTAGGTGGCGCCAATGCCCTCTTGGTAGGTCTCTCTTGGTCAATCCTGCAAAAATTACACGATCAAGTTTGGTGACATGGTAGCCCAAATGCTCAAAGATGCGTCGCACGATTCGGTTACGCCCGCTATGGATTTCTATTCCGATTTCTTTCTTGGGAGCGCCTTGTATATAACTTACATCATCCACTTTAACAGCGCCATCTTCCAATTCCAATCCCGCTTCAATTTGACGTAAATCGGAGAGGGCAAGATTCTTATCTAAATGCACGTGGTATATTTTACGTACCCCGTGCGTTGGATGTGTCAGTTTTTTGGTCAAATCTCCGTCGTTAGTGAAAAGCAATAGTCCGGTAGTATTACGATCTAAACGCCCTACGGGCAACAATCGGGATTTAGATGCATTGGAAACCAGTTCCATTACGGTCCGTCTCCCTTTTTCATCACTTGTGGTAGTGATAAAGTTTTTTGGTTTGTTCAATAAAATATATTCCTTTTTCTCGGGATTGAGTTTTCTGCCATCAAAACGGACATCATCCGTGCGTTTTACTTTATACCCCATTTCTGTAATCACTTTTCCATTTACAGAAACGTTTCCTGCGGCAATATAGGTGTCGGCTTCCCTACGGGAACATATCCCTGCATTGGCGATATACCTGTTTAACCGAATTTCATCGGGGTTCGATTTTGTTACCTGCTTTTGTGGTTTTTTCCGAAATCCTTCTTTTTTGGGAAATGGTTTTTTGGAATTTCTTTTTTTTGGGCTTTCAGAGGGCTTTCTGCCTCTGCTATAGTCTGATTTCGCCATCAGTCATTTATTTTTTGCAAAGGTAGTGTTTTTTGCTTCCTTAAAATACTGGGCAACAGTCCCACAACTATCCGCCAACTATTATATTGAATCTGTACCTAGAAACTGGATTTTTATATTAAAATTCCCGAACTTCCCTTATTAACCGATCTAATTCAGTGGAACATAACTTAATTATAAGCATGTATTTGGAATGAAACCTCTAATTGAAAACATTATTCAGCAATATCAAGAAGTCCAAAATGGAAAATTATGGATAGGGAGCACATTTACCAGTAAATTGAATCAAGTTGATGAAAGTATGGTTTTTATAAGGCCAATTACCGGTTTGCACAGTATCGCAGAAATAATTTCCCATTTGACCCTGTGGAGAAAAGAGACAATCTTGAAAATTGAGACCGGTGAGGGAAGCAAAACAGATGATTGCGAGGAGAACTGGTTGTCTAATGACAAACTCGAATTATTGGGTTGGCCATACATTAAATCTGAATATGATAAAACGCTGATTACATTGATTGATTTGTTAAAATCGAAAGACGATAACTTTTTAAACGAAGAATATTTTGATACTGATTTTAAGGGAAATTATACATATAGTTTTGTAATTAACGGAATGCTACATCACGATATTTATCATTTGGGACAACTTGGAATAATAATCAAATACTTAAAAGAAAACAACTAATCTAACAATGGCTCTGAGGGCAACTGTAAAACCCTTTTATTTTTCCGAATTTTCTACAGCAAAAACCTAGGAACTTCACTTATGCCAATATAATGACACATCCTTTGCGAAAACATATTGAAGAAATAATCAGTCTAACTGATGAAGAATTCGACTTTGTTTTAAGCCATTTCGAACACATCAAAAAACGTAAGCACCAATATCTTATCCAGGAAGGAGAAATTGTCAATAAGGAATATTGGGTAATACAAGGCTGTTTAAAAAGCTATTTTATTGATGACAATGGAAAAGAGCATATCCTTCAATTTGGAATGGAAAACTGGTGGATCACCGATTACGAATCTTTTGTAAAACAGGTTAAATCCAAAACTTCCATAGATTGCATAGAGGACTGTGAATTGCTATATATCACTTTTGAAAATCGGGAAAAGCTAACGGCCAAAATGCATAAAATGGAGCGTTTTTGGGCAAAAAAAAGCAAAATTGGTCGTATTGCGCTTCAAAATAGGATCTTATCATTGCTAAAAAACTCTACCAAGGAGCAGTATGAGCAGCTTCTTGAACAATATCCAAAACTTTTTCAGCGTGTTCCCAAAAAAATGATTGCTTCATATTTAGGTGTTTCCAGGGAAACGCTTAGCAGGTTAAACCCATAACCACTTTTCTTCATCTTTTTTACCCCATGTGATTTACATCACTTTAAAGAAGTGACATACCTCCTTCGTGATACTTGTATTGCCAAGCATCTTTGTATGACAATTTATTTAATAAAAAAGTTATGCCATACATCAACATTAAAGTTACTGACGAACAAGTTACCAAAGAACAAAAACAGCAGTTAATTGTAGGTGCTACGCAGCTATTGGTAGACATCCTTAGCAAAAACCCCAAAACAACCCATGTGGTCATTGAGGAAATACCCATTGAAAACTGGGGCGTGAACGGAAAACAATATTTAGGAACTAAAAAGTAAAGAACATGAAAAACAAAACAGTAATTATTACAGGAGCATCAACTGGAATTGGAAAAGAAATTGCCAGGTACTTTATAACACGGGAAAGTAATGTGATAATGAACGCATCCAGCGAAGAAAACCTAAAAAAAGCATATGAGGAATTAGGTTCTCCGGCTAACGCAATTTACCAAGTTGGAGATATCAGTAAACGGGAAACAGGGCAAAAACTGGTGCGTTTGGCAATGGAAAAATTCAATGCTGTTGATGTGCTTATCAATAATGCCGGTGTATTCTCTCCTAAACCCTTTTTAGATGTTGAAGAACAAGACCTTGACCTGTATTGGAATGTAAACTTAAAAGGAACGTATTTTACTTCTCAAGCCGTTATTCCCCAAATGATCAAACAGCAGAATGGATCCATTATAAACATAGGAACAGTTTTGGTGGATCATGCTATTGATGGGTTTCCTGCTACAGCTCCATTAACAAGTAAAGGTGCTATCCATGCTTTAACAAGACAACTGGCCGCAGAATTTGGAAAAAACAATATAAAGATAAACACCATAGCACCCGGAATCATCAGAAGCCCGCTACAAGGAAAAATAGGAATTGAAGATGCCGATAGTTTGGCAGGGTTACACCTATTGAACCGAATTGGAGAAGCCCATGAAATTGCTGAGGCGGCATATTATTTAGCTACATCCAATTTTGTGACCGGAGAAACCATTAATGTGGCAGGTGGACATACAGTTGGCCACGCTATTTAAAAAAACAAATTATGTATACAGAAAGTATAAAAGAAATCGAAGGTTTAATTACCCATTATTTTGAGGGAGTTTTTAATGGAGATACCGACAAACTTGAAAGCTGTTTTCATGAAAACGCATACCTCTATGGAGATATAAAAGGTATGGACTATTTAAAGAGTGTAGCGGAGTATCTTGAAGGTGTAAAAAGTAGACAAAGCCCCAACGATCTAAATGAGGCCTTAAAAATGAAAATTATAGGCATTGATATTATGGGCAAAATAGCCATGGCAAAATTACATGTACCCATGCTGGGATATAATTATTATGATTATTTATCCCTTTCCCATATTAATAATGAATGGAAAATTGTAAACAAGCTTTTCATCCATGTCGAATAGATAGATTAGTTACCCTCACATATAAAAAATAGCGGTTTGTGGCCAGCTCCAAACCGCTATTTCATTTTAATTAGATGTTTATACGCTAAGCTTTTGAGTCCTTTTTTAATTTTTACTTTTTTAAACAAAAGCTTTGGGAATAGGATTAACATATTGCTGTCAAATACAAATAACACTTTGTCCTTTTGTATGCTCCAACCATAAATCCTAGCTTGATTTTAAAATTTAATTCCGCTAACTTCACTTATCGGGTGATATAGTCCATTAAAACGAGCAATATCTTAAACGTTGTAGGCAATTATGACTAACCAAATCGAATGAATGAGAATTTAATAGCTATACTAATAATACTTATTTACTTTTCACCAGTTTTTTATCAATTGGTAATAGTGATAAAAGAGAGTAAAAGAGGTAATAAAATTCCACTAAAGAAATTTAAAAAGTTCTTGAAATACAGTGTAATGATAATTACTCCAATAATAATCGGATTTGGAATTTTAAGTCATACCAACTATCTGAATTATGAGAAACCCTTGACCTTTGATAAATACGACCAAATAACCTTTGAAAACTTCAGAGGACTTGAGTTTTTTAAAAAATCACTTTATGGGAATGAAAGGTTTGCATATGTAGTTACATCAATAGATAGTGACATTGATGATAATTCTGTAAAAGTTGAATCTCTATTCTATCCTTCTCGTTCGTTTGTTTACAAAAAGAATACCAACAGTAAAGAACTGTTAACACACGAGAAATATCATATCAAAATAACTGAATTATTCGCTCGAAAAGCAAAAGAAAAAATATCAAAACTCAACAGATTTGATGAAAACAAAATCGAGGGAATAATTAGACAAGCAGAAAAAGACGAACGAAAATTTCAAACAGAATATGACTACAACACTTTCCATAGTTATGTTTTGAGCGAACAAAAAAGATACGAGAAAGAAGTTGACAGTTTACTAAATTTACTGACTGAATATAAAGAATCAAAAATTGAATTTAATGACAAAAATTAGAGTTATCCTTTTTGCTTTAATAAGCATAACACTTACGAATTGCAATACAGAAAAACACGAATTTCCGCTTGACAAAAGATATTGGGACTTGAATGACTATGATAAAGTAGTTTTGGAATTAAATTATGGTTACGAAGCAGACGAAAAACTTCCGACTTTTGACGACCCACAAACAAGAATTATCGTGGAAAAACTTACTGACCAACAAAATTTTAATATTGTTCTTGATGATAACGAATTGGGCATTAAGCACCGAAACGAAGTTGCGGAAAAGTTCTTTAGTGAGTGGAAAGATATGAATAACATCTATGATGCACTTGACAGAAAAGACCAATATTTATACGATAAAGAAATGCTTGCTGTTTGGCATTTTGGTTTAGGACTTCAACTAAAATATTTCAAATTAGGAAATGACCAAATAAAAGAAAATGCAGACGACCCAAATTCTTCAAGAGTTAAAAATAACATTAACTCAAATGTTAGTACTTTAATAAAAAACTATCTGATTTATCTGGACGAGATAAATAACGAAAAAGCATTCACAGAGGAGGGAAAAACAAAACTTGCAAATGGAATTGACAAATATTTTCCAGCCTTGATTGAACTTTATCCAGACGCAAATTACAGCGGTATGAAAAACAAAGCGGAATTGATGTTAAAGAAAGCTGAATCGGTTAAAATTAAATCGTCGTTGAATAAATTAATTGAACTGATTGACTCGAAAAAAGAAAAAGAAACTGAATAAAATAACTGCCTACAACAATGGCTATAAGTGCAATTACAAAAAACTTCCTTTTGTATATGGACCCATTGGGGAAACTTAGGGTCATAAAAATTATTCTTCGAAAGCTACAGTAGATTGCCGCTCTCGGTTTACAGTCAACTTGGTCACATCGGGTCTTGAGTAGTGCCCAACGGGGTCAAAATTTTGTCGTTCTTCGTACACACGGTTAAAATCCAAGGTTTCGTATATCAGCCCTTCCTTGTCCACAATGGGTTCAATGATCCATTCTCCATCTGGTCCGGCTATGGCAGAGCCTCCATTGGCCAATGTATCGGGTGCTTTTTCTAGAATTTTATCTAAATGAGGTGTATGCTTTGGAAAATCGGAAGTACGCATTAATGAGGAAACAGAAATCACAAAACTTCTGGATTCTCGAGCGATAAAACGGGTAATATCCTTTGTATTATGCAATCCTCCCGGCCAAACTGCTACATGTAAATTTTCTCCCTGTCCATACAACGCAGTGCGTGGCAAAGGCATCCAATTTTCCCAACAATTGAGTCCCCCTACGGTAAACTGTTTTAGGGGATGTACTTGCAGTCCATTCCCATCTCCTGGAGCCCAGGTTAAGCGCTCATCATAGGTGGGTTGTAATTTGCGGTGTACGGATTTTATCTCTCCCTGTGGGTTGATGTATACCAAGGAGCAATACAAGCTATGTCCTCCGCGGTCCTTGGCCCGCTCCATCACACCTAAATAGATGGCTATGCTATGTTTATTCGCAAGTTTGCAAATAGTATCCAATTCCCCTACCTCAATCTGAATGGCGTTTCGGGTATAATGGGCATGAAGTTCTTTGTTCACTTTTAAATCCCAGACAGCACCTTCGGTGTGGGCCAGCCAAAACGGGTATCCGGGTAATAAGGCTTCTCCAAAAACAATCAGTTCTGCTTTTTCTCTTGCAGCCTCCACAATGGTATTTTCAATTTTTTTCAGTGTTGCCTGTTTATCTAACCACACCGGGGCAATTTGTGCCATTGCCACTTTTAATAGATTCTCCATTATAAAATCCGATTTAAAACCAAGTCAACATCAATCAATAAAATGCTAAAAACACCAGCTACGATAATAAACTTTAAAATATTATGCAGCCAAACATAATGTTTTTTACCCTTGGCATTCCACAATAAAATGATAAAAAGCAGTAACAATGCTATACAACCCCAAAAGTAAAGATACATATAGCCCACATCAAAAACATTGATCAGTAGAAGAGACGGGATAAGCGTTAACATAATCAATAGGCCTATGATTATTTTAGATGTTTTGCGGCCATAAAGTATGGGTATTGTCTTGTAGTTTTGCGCCATATCGCCTGCCATATTCTCTAAATCCTTAATCATTTCCCTGGCCAAAATCAACAGAAAAAGAAACAGTGCGTGCACAAAAATGACGGTTTCAAAATTTCTATAGTAGACAAATACCACAAAAAATGGGGTGATCGCCAGCGAGGCCGAAACTAGATTTCCTATAAAAGGAATTCGTTTTAGTTTGTGGGAATACAACCAAATTCCAAAAATATAGGCTGAAAAAAAAAGCACCGCTCTAAAGGAAATATAACTTGCTGCAAAAGCGGCCAAAAAATTAAGAATGAAATAAGTGGTTAATTTAAAGCGCTGGCTCACCAATCTGTCCAGCATACTTTTCCTTGGTTTATTGATCAAGTCTTTTTCTGCATCGTAAAAATTATTGATAATGTAACCACTTGCAATTACTAAGGCCGAAGCTGTTACAATTAGAAATAGATTTAAGTCCAAAATCACACTGCGTAAAGGGGAATCTGGAGAAAGTATATAGATGGACGCCAAATATTGGGCAAGGGTGATGATTAGAATATTATACCCGCGTACCACAGAAAATAAACTCAATAGCTTAAACAGCAGGAGTTTATTTTTTCTACTAAGCATTTGATTGTTTTAGAAGTTGTACACCACTTCCAAGTTGTGTCCATTTAAGGCTTTTTTTGCCTTTTCCAAATCTTGGGTAAAGCCCAAAATATAACCTCCACCTCCTGAACCACAAAGTTTTAGGTAGTAATCATTGGTTTCAATGCCCTGCTGCCAAAGTTGATGAAATTTAGATGGAATCATGGGCTTAAAATTATGGAACACCACGTGTGAAAGTTGTTTTAAGTTTCCAAAAAGCGACTTTACGTTTCCATTTAAAAAGTCTTCCACACAGGCGTCTGTGTGCTTGATGAATTGATCTTTAAGCATACTGCGAAAGCCCTCTTGCTTCATCTTTTCCATAAACAACTGCACCATAGGGGCAGTTTCGCCAGTAGTTCCACTATCCAATAAGAAGACAGCGCCTTTGCCCTCTTTATTTTGTGACGGAATACTGGTAGATTCGATATTATCCTTGGAATTGATAAGAATCGGTAAGCTCAAATAACTGTTCAATGGGTCAAGCCCTGAAGATTTTCCATGGAAAAAAGATTCCATTTTACCAAAAATCTCTTTTAATCGAAGCAACTTTTCCCTGGTTAAATTTTCAAGAACGGTAATCTTATCTGTAGCATACTTATCATAAATGGCAGCAACTAATGCTCCACTGCTTCCAATACCATACCCTTGCGGAATAGAACTATCGAAATACATTCCATTAGCAACATCCTTTTCCAATGCTTGCAAATCAAAAGACACAAGCCCCTGTTCTTCCTTTTCAATATTTCTCAAGTATTCCACATAAGCCTTTAGGCTTGCATTGGATTTACTAGCCGTATCGGATGGGTTATCATCAGTTTTTAATGCACCCTTAAAAAAGTTGTATGGAATAGAAAGTCCTTTGGAATCTTTGATGATTCCATACTCCCCAAATAATAGAATTTTTGAATAAAATAAAGGTCCCTTCATAGTCAATTCAAAGATACAAATCTAGTTTGTTTAACATTGAATGTTTTAAAGATAAACAATAATGGTTTCGGAATCTCGATACTTCAACATAAATACGATATCCAACGCTAAATAACGTTGTTCAAACATATTAAGTATCTCTTGCTATCCCAATCTTCGAGCTCCGGCTCCAATTCGGTCGCAAATATAGTGACCATTCTCACAATGTGCAACCAACTCATCTTTAATGAATTGAATGGCTTTTTCTTTCACTGACTCTGGATACAGCACATGAACATTTGCTCCAGCATCCAAAGTAAAGCAAATGGGTAGCTTGGTTGCCGCCCTATAATCCCAGATTTTGTTGATGATCTCTAAAGTATCTGGTTTCATGAGGATAAAATAGGGCATGCTGGTCATCATCATGGCATGTAATGTCAAGGCCTCGCTTTCAACGATATTAATAAATTCCGTCAAATCACCTTGTTCAAAAACATCCTTAAGTTTATCTAGATTCTCATGTGCCTGATTAAAACGTCTATCTGCATATGGATGGTTATGCATTAAGTTATGACCAACAGAACTGCTTACTTGTTTTTGACCCTTGTGAACCAACAGAATGGTGTCATGAAAGTTTTTGAATGCTTGATGGACTTTAAAAGGATATTTAATTCCATATAAATCAGAACTTTCTGGTATTCCTTTGTACGCACCCCACTGAATTAAATCGCCTTCAATGCTTCTGCAAGCACTTCCGGAGCCTAAACGAGCCAAAAAAGAGGCTTTTCTATTGAAAAAAACTTGAGGCATTTCCGAATTTAATTCTCTTTCAATATCAACCAAGCATAATGCCAAGGCCGCCATTCCACTTGCTGAGGATGCAATACCGCTGCTGTGCGGAAACGAGTTTGAGGTTTCTATTTTTAAGTGGTATTGTTTTATAAAGGGCAGATACTCTTCAATACGGTCAAAAAAGGTTTGGATCTTTGGCTTAAAATCTTCCTTTGGACTTCCCTCAAAAAACAAATCGAAAGAAATTGGCGAAACACCTTCTTTCCTGGTGAACGAAACCGAGGTGGTAGTTGCACAGGCATCCAACGTAAAACTAACAGAGGGGTTGGCCGGAACTTGGTTGGCTCTTTTTCCCCAATATTTTACCAAAGCAATATTGCTTGGGGCCTTCCAAGTAACTTTTCCTTCCGCAGGGAATTGATTATAAGGTTTAGGCAGAAAATCTTTCTCTGTCATTAGAAAAATATTTCGACAAATATAACAGATGCCATTCGCTTGCAAGAGAGCAGGTTCAAATAAATTCTTATTTTAGACGGACTTGCACCAATCATGAAGAAAAAGGCCTTATATATTCTTATTGCCGTAGCAGTTTGCCTATTAATAGGCTTTCTGTCCAGTTTTGCTACACAAAGCTCGGTTAATGATTGGTATATAACTTTAAATAAGCCAAGTTTTAACCCACCTAACACCATTTTTGCTCCGGTTTGGACCGTACTATATATCCTAATGGGTGTATCTGCAGGAATTGTTTGGTCAAAAGGTTTTCATCATATTTGGGTGAAAACAGCATTGTATCATTTTGGTTTTCAACTGCTTTTTAATGCTTTATGGAGCATCGTATTTTTTGGGCTTAAAAATCCATTATGGGCTCTGGTTGTAATTTTAGTATTGCTCACCTTGATCATACTCACCATTAAATGGTTTAAAGTAGTAAGCAAGCTGGCCGCCTTGTTACTGATTCCCTATTTATTATGGGTCTGTTTTGCTTCCATTTTAAACTATCAAATCTGGATGTTGAATTAATTCCCGCTAAGTTCCAAAAGCTTTTGCATGGTCCTTAAATTCCGTGCTGTTGCAGACACCTTTAGCATTCTTTCAATAAGGTTATTGTTGAGCTTGGCATTTCCATATCCCCTTTTACAGCATAGATAAACACAATTATCGGTAATGTAAAAATCTTCATGGTCAAAGCTTATTGCATTAAATTCATCGACCAAACTTTGGTTTGGAACCTCTTTGAGCAATACAAAATAGAGGTTGTTCTCCGTAGTTTTATTGATAAACGGATTTTCCTTCAATATCCTCTCAATTTCACCCCCCGTAACTACCAAGATGGGTACTTCAAAACCAAAATCAGACAAAATTGCATCATAAATACTATCTTGAATCTCCTCAATTTTAGACATTTCGCTATCAAAGACAATATTTCCACTTTGAATATAGGTTTTCACATTTTGTAAACCACTACGTTCCAAAGTTTGTCGTAAATCAGCCATCTTAATTTTCTTTTGCCCACCTACGTTGATCCCCCTAAGAAGTGCTATATATGTTTTCATGATTTATTAATTCAAAGAATAAAACTACTCCGATTTATTTTAGTAAATTCAGTCGCATTAAATTAACCAAAATGAATCAGTATATCCTAGCCTTAGATCAAGGCACCACAAGTTCTAGAGCAGTTGTTTTTGATAAAAAAGGAACCATAATATCCGTAGCGCAAAAAGAATTCACCCAAATATTTCCAAAGCCAGGATGGGTAGAGCATGATGCCAACGAAATTTGGGCAACGCAAGCCGGAATGGCCGCTGAAGCTGTAAGTAAAAAAGGGCTGAAAGGGGAGCAATTGGCCGCAATAGGAATTACTAACCAACGTGAAACTGTTGTAGTTTGGGACAGGAATACGGGTGAACCTATCTACAATGCCATTGTTTGGCAGGATAAACGAACTGCAGATTACTGTGATGAATTAAAAGGTCAGGGTAAATCTGAAATGATTCGTGAGAAAACTGGTTTGGTGATAGATGCATATTTCTCTGGAACTAAAGTAAAATGGATTTTGGACAATGTGGAAGGTGCCCGCGAAAAGGCAGAAGCTGGAGATTTAGTTCTGGGAACCATTGATACTTGGCTTATCTGGAAAATGACAGAAGGCGCATTGCACATAACAGATGTTACCAATGCCTGCAGGTCGTTGCTATTTAATATCAATACCATGGAATGGGACGATGAACTTTTAGAACTTTTGACCATTCCTAAAAGTATGTTGCCAGAGGTAAAACAATCCAGCGAAGTGTACGGGCATACGAGCCCTAATTTCTTTGCCGCCAAAATTCCAATTGCCGGTATTGCCGGTGATCAACAAGCAGCACTATTTGGACAAATGTGTACCAAACAGGGGATGGTAAAAAATACGTATGGCACAGGTTGTTTTATGTTGATGAACATTGGAGACAAGCCAATAGTTTCTAAAAACAATCTGCTTACCACGGTTGCATGGAAAATAAATGGAAAGACCACCTACGCGCTGGAAGGAAGCATTTTTATAGCTGGTGCAGTAGTACAATGGCTCCGAGATAGTCTAAAAATTATAAAAACTTCGTCTGAAGTTGAGCAGCTAGCCAGTTCAGTTGAAAGTTCTGAAGGTGTATACTTTGTGCCGGCCTTTGCTGGGTTGGGTGCACCGCATTGGAATCAACATGCCCAGGGCACCATTTTTGGTTTAACCCGAGGAAGCACCGATGCGCATGTGGCACGAGCTGCATTGGAATCCATAGCTTACCAAACTATGGATATATTAAAGGCCATGGAGGCAGATTCCGGCATTTCAATAAAAGAATTAAGGGTTGATGGAGGAGCAACTGTAAATAATTTGCTCATGCAATTTCAATCTGATGTATTAAACACAATAACCGTACGTCCCAAAATTGTAGAGACCACGGTTATGGGAGCGGCATACTTGGCTGGACTTGCTGTTGGCTATTGGGAAAGCCCAGAAGAAATTCAAGATATTTGGCAAACTGATGTTCACTTTAATCCATCTACAGAGCGAGAGTCTATTGACAAGAATATTAAAGGGTGGTATAGAGCTATTAACGCACTGGAATATTGGACCGAAAAATCATAATTTAAAGACAACTGATAACCTTATAATCTAACCAATCATGACACCTTTTATTGCCGAAATTGTGGGCACTTTTCTGCTCATCTTAATGGGATGTGGCGTCAATGCCAATGTTTCTTTACAAAAGACATATGCCAACAATTCTGGATGGATTGTAATTACAACCGGCTGGGCTTTTGCTGTCTACACAGGGGTAGTTGTAGCAGGTCCTCATAGTGGCGCCCATCTTAATCCTGCCGTAACCATAGGGTTGGCATTAGCTGGAGAATTTTCTATTTACGATGTTCCAAATTACATTATTGCCCAGTTTATTGGAGCAATGCTTGGAGCTCTTTTGGTGTGGATACTCAATATAAAACACTTTAGTGCTACAGAAGATGGCAACACCAAAAGAGGTGTTTTTTGTACAGCTCCAGCAATTCCGAATACTGTTTTAAATCTTTTATCTGAAATGGTCGGCACTTTTGTATTGATTTTTGCGGTCCTTTATTTCACCGATGCAGTACATACTTCAGACAACAGTATTATAGGTCTAGGTTCTTTAGGATCACTTCCTGTTGCCATAATTGTTTGGGGAATTGGATTGTCCTTAGGAGGCACCACAGGTTATGCCATAAATCCGGCTCGGGATTTGGGCCCGAGAATAATTCATGCTTTGGTTCCGATTAAAAACAAAGGATCCAATGGTTGGGGATATTCTTGGATTCCGGTTATTGGCCCTATTCTTGGCGCTGCTATAGCTGCGGGATTGGCACACTTCCTTCAATAGGAATTCTAAGACTATTTGGAAGCAATGGCTTGGGCGGCTAGGTACGCTCCCGTCCAAGCGTTTTGAAAATTAAAACCTCCTGTTATGGCATCAACATTTATGATTTCACCTGCAAAATAAAGATTGGGGTGTTTTTTGCTTTCAAAAGTTTTAAAATTAATTTCCTTTAAATCTACTCCTCCTGCGGTTACAAATTCTTCTTTAAATGTACTTTTTCCTTCTACTTTAAAGGAACATACGGTGAGTTGTTCAGCAAGATTATAAAGCTTTACTTTTGTTATATCTGCCCATTTTAAGTCCTTTTCAATACCTGCAGCTTTTACCAAATTTATCCATAGTCTACGTGGAATCTCAACAGCATTGGTCCGCAAAATAGTTTTCTTTGCCTCTACTTCTTTTATTTCCTTAAGATAGCCCTCCATCGAACTGGTAGAATATTCTGGAACCCAATTGATATTAACCCTGAAAGAATACCTATAATCGTGCAAAATTCTGGCTCCCCAAGCGGAAAGCTTTAGGATAGCTGGACCACTCAATCCCCAATGGGTAATTAGTACAGGTCCTTCGGATTGCAGAATCGGCTCAGATTTAGGAGCACTCTTGAGTTTTAGATTTGTCTTTGAGGAAAAAATCTTTTTTGAAGGGATTTCTACTGAAGCATTAGTGCTAATTCCTTGAATTCCATGTATTCTTTCATCATCAATATTAAAGGTAAACAAGGAGGGAACCGGAGGAACAATAGTATGCTCAATTGCCCTTAGCTGTTCCCATATTTTAGGGTTGCTTCCTGTAGCTAAAAGCAACTTTTTTGTTTGATAGTGCTTGTTCATAGTGGTCACCTGCCACCCTTCTGTACTTTCATTTTTTTTAAATTGTTTCACCGAACTATTTTTCAGCACTTTTACACCCAACCTTTCGGTTTCGCCAATGAAACAATCAATAATGGATTGTGATGAATTGCTTACGGGAAAAACACGACCGTCTTCTTCTATCTTTAAGGGTACTCCACGCTCCTCAAAAAAAGACATTATATCTCCTGGGGCATGATTATGAAAAGGTCCTAAAAGCTCTTTTTGACCTCTTGGGTAATTTGAAGCTAGTTCATGGGGAGAAAATTCTCCATGGGTAACATTACACCGTCCACCACCAGATACTTTTACTTTTGAAAGCACGGTTTTACCCCGTTCAAAGATTGCCACATTTAGATGCGGAGCTTGTTCCGCTATTTTAATAGCAGCATAAAACCCAGCAGCACCTCCTCCAACAATAATTACATCGTACATTAATGTACCCGTTCAGGATAATTTGTAATGATTCCGTCCACCCCAAAGTCTTCCATTCTTTGAATTTCTTCTGGCTCATTAACGGTCCAAGTATAAACTTTAAAACCTTCTTCTTTAATTTTAGCAGTGTTCTCTTGAGTCAGTTTTTCATAATTGGGATTTATGGCAACGGCATTCAATTCTTTAGCTATGTCAATAGCATCTAATGGATCGTCCTCAGTAAGCACCGCAATTTGAATGTCACTATTTAATTCCCTCATCTTTTTTAATTCATCCCAATTAAAACTAGAGATTATAAAGTTCTCCGGAGACCAGCCTCTATCGCGAACATATACACTGGTGATATAGTTTACTCTATCCGCAGTATTTGCCCCTTTTAATTCGATATTAAGTGCCACTTTATTATTGATAAGTTTTAAAACATCTTGTAGCATAGGAATTTTATGGTTCCCGTCTAGTATCAGTTGTTTTAAATCCACAATGTTGTAATCTTCTATTAGTCCTCCACTATTGGATAATCTTTCTACACGTTCGTCATGAAAGACTACAATTTCGCCACTATAGATTTTAAATACATCTATCTCGATCATGTCCACTCCCAAATCCAAAGCTTTTTGAACCGACGCCAAGGTGTTTTCAGTTTCATGTCCCATGGCCCCTCTATGACCTATAACTAAAGGTTTTGCACCTGTCATACTACAACTTTCAATTAGAAAAATGGCAATCAGCGCCAATGGTAAGCATTTTTTCATTTTGGTTCATTTTTAATGCTAAAAATACAACTTGAAAATCAAAATGGCTATAGCTTAAAATATTGAAAAGACAATAACATAAATAGCCATTTGTGGTATTATCATCAATTTTTGATGCCTATTTTTATCACTTTGTTAAATTTTATTTAATACTTTTAGCATATTAGTAACCAATTAATCAACTAAAATGTTTTCAAAATCTAATTTGTTAGCAACGCTAGCAGCATTTGTAACCATGTTCTTGTTGGGCTATGGTATTTGGGAGTTTTTACTGGCTGATTTTTTCGCCGGACACACGCTTAAGAATTTTATGAATGAGGATATGAATATGGGCTTAATTGCAGGCAGTAATGTTATTATCGCTTTTATTCTTAGTACGGTGTATAGCAAGTGGGCAAGAGGGCACCATAGTGCCAAAGAAGGTTTTTCATACGGTGCGTGGATTGGCGCATTTACCGGATTCGGTATTGGACTTTTAAACTATGCGGTCAGTGGCCTCATGGATATCACCGGAACACTTGTAAATGGAATAGTTGAAGTAATTTTCTACGGAATCGTAGGAGCTGTAATAGGATTGGTATATCAAAAAACGGCAACTAAGGAATAAAGAAAACTAACCGACCTTAAACCTTGGGCGGATTGCTTTGCAATCCGCTTTTTTTTATTCTTCAATACTAAAAATATAAGATTCCAACGGAGCCAACTTTACATCCATTTTCCCTTGTCCATTTTTGACCAATAGGGTGGTCTTTACTTGACCGTAAAGTTCTTCTTTTAAACTAAATTCTTCATTTGGCAAATTCCATTTGGCAATTACCTGTTCTGGAATCTTAAGTTCAAATTCGTAATTTTTATGAGCATCAAAGTTTGATACAATGATTAGTTTTTCATTGTCGGACCATCTTACATACGAAAGCACTCTATGGTCATAGCTTTCTGTATGATCTTTGTTATAAAAGTGGATCTCTTCATATTCTCCCATTAAGGCTTCGCTCTTAATGGTAAAATTCAATAACCGTTTATAGAAGCCCCTTAATTTCTTTTCATCATCGGATAACCGACCTCCATCAAACTTTTTATTGTTCATCCATCTTTGATGATGGGGCACGCCCACATAATCGAAAATTGACGTGCGGGTAGGTTTTCCAAATCCGGCATCTTCAGCGCCTGGCTCTCCAACCTCTTGGCCAAAGTAGATCATTGTTGGAGATGTGCTTATTGTGGCGGAAACCACCATGGCAGGTTTGGCGAGTGTAGCATCTCCCACAAAATCAGGACTAGCTATTCGCTGTTCATCATGGTTCTCTAAAAAATGGAGCATATGGTGCTCAATATCCGCCATCCCTTTTTGCACAACTGGAATATGATCCGTCCATCCATACCCTTTCATGATGTGCTTTATACTGTCATAAAGTTCCACCTTATCATATAAATAATCCATTTTTCCCTTTCGGATGTAATCTCGATAAAGTTCTGGATTGTAGACTTCCGCCAATAAAAAGGCATCATGGTTTTTCATTTTAATGTTGGAATTTAAATAGCTCCAGAATTCGACGGGGACCATTTCTGCCATATCAAACCGAAAACCATCTACCCCAAAATTCAACCAATACAGGGCTATATCTCTAAACTTATTCCAAGAATCTGGGATTGCTTTATCGCTCCAAAACTCAAAATGGGCTTTATTGTCCTTTGCATCATAGCCTTCCGGAAGTTCTTCAAAATCTTTAGTACCATCTGGCCGCACTCCATAATTCACCTTGACCGTCTCATACCAATCATTAAAATGAGGCTGCGCCAATCTGGAACCATTTCCTGTCCATTTTGCCGGACTTTCCTTAAACTTATGATCAGTAAGCGCATTGTTTTCACCTCCCAGAGGCAGATAAGCTTCTTCCCATTGGGGTACTTTAAATTTAGTTCCCGGGATATAATAAAAGTTGTTATTGACATCATACTCCTTGTTCACATCATCTTTAGCGCCAAAATCCGAAATCCCGTTTGGATTTGTCAACCCCTCATAGCTCCGTGCAACATGATTGGGAACAATATCAATGATCACTTTCATACCAGCTTCATGTGTACGTTGAATAAGGGCTTTAAATTCATCCAGTCTTTTGGAAGGGTCATCTGCCAAATCGGGATTTACATTATAATAATCCTTTACCGCGTAAGGAGAACCCGCGCGTCCTTTTACTACATCTGGATCATCATTCGAAATCCCATAATCTGTATAGTCATTAATCAAGGCATGATGTGGAACCCCAGTGTACCAAACATGCGTTACTCCTAAATCTCGGATTTCATTTAATGCCAATGGTGTGAAATCGGAAAATTTCCCAACTCCATTTTCCTCAATGGTGCCCCAAAGCTTGTTGGTCGTATTTGTATTTCCAAAAAGGCGGGTAAAGACCTGATAAACGACGGCTTTCTTCTTCATTTCTGGTAGAACTGGTTTTTTATTGACCTTTTGTTCGCATGCAAGCATCCCTAACATTACCGCTACGGCAACGAGAACTTTTTTCACGCTTGAACAACTTTTCCTGGTGTCAACATTAATGGTTTTTCATTTACCTGAATCTTTAAATCTTGATTTCCGGTAATTTCAAAACTCACCTTTTGTTCTGAAACGGTAATGGTGATAACCTGATTTCTAAAATTGATTTTAAAAGAATAAGAGTCCCATTGTTTGGGTATTCTGGGTGTAAAGTGAAGTTGATTGTCCAATACCCGCATTCCGCCAAAACCTTCTACAATACTCATCCATGTTCCTGCCATGGAAGTGATATGTAAGCCCTCTTCTACTTCCTTATTATAATCGTCTAGATCTAGTCTTGATGTTCTTAAGTAAAACGTATACGCTTGTTCCATTCTACCCAATTTAGCAGCTTGAATGCTGTGAACACATGGAGATAGAGAGGATTCATGCACAGTGAAGGGTTCATAGAAGTCGAAATGCTTTTCCAAAGCCACTTTGCTAAAATGATCTTCAAAAAAATAGAAGCCCTGGAGCACGTCGGCCTGCTTAATATATGGGGAACGTAATATTCTATCCCAACTCCATTTTTGGTTGATGGGTCTTTCTGATTTATCCAGATCTTGCACCTTGATCATTTCTTTGTCCAAGAACCCATCTTGCTGCAGAAATACTTGGTGTTTTTCAGAAAATGGAAAATACATATTGTTGGTTACCTTATTCCAATCTTCGGTTTCTACCGTTGTTAAGTTGGTTTTATCGGCTATTCTTTTGTAATCCTCTGGATACTCATTTTTTACCTTCTGAACTTGCTCAGCAGCATAATCCATGCACCATTTGGCCAAATAATTTGTATACCAATTGTTGTTGACATTGTTTTCATACTCATTTGGCCCTGTTACCCCCAGCATGACATATTGCTGTTTCTCCTCTGAAAAATTCACGCGTTGGTGCCAAAATCTCGCAATACCGATTAGGACTTCCAATCCCATTTTAGGAATATAACTGTAATCTCCAGTAAATCTGTGATAGTTATAAATGGCAAAGGCTATTGCACCGTTTCGATGGATTTCCTCAAAAGTGATTTCCCACTCGTTATGGCATTCCTCCCCGTTCATGGTAACCATGGGATACAATGCGGCTCCATTAGTGAAGCCTAATTTTTTGGCATTTTCAATGGCCTTTTCTAGATGATTATAGCGATATTCCAATAAGCTCCATGCTACCTCTTGGTTTTTGGTAGCCATATAAAAAGGAACACAATATGCTTCGGTATCCCAATAAGTGCTTCCCCCATATTTTTCACCGGTAAATCCTTTTGGTCCAATATTTAATCTGGAATCCTTTCCTAAATAGGTTTGATTTAACTGAAAGATATTAAAACGTATTCCCTGTTGCGCTTTTACATCACCCTCTATGGTGATATCACTCATTTCCCATATTTGGGCCCAAGCCTCCTTTTGCTTTTGAAGCAGTCCTTCATAGCCAATTGTAACAGCTTTTTGTAGTGTGCTTTTTGCTGCTTTTACCAGTTCTGATTCATTATGATTTCGTGAAACGGTATATCCGCCAAATTTATGTATGCTAAAGCATTCTCCTTTCTCAACGGCAAGTTCATAACTTAGTCCAACTGAAGTATCACCTTTTTTCAAGTTAGGTGAAATCTCAATTGGGGAGCCTTTGTAAAGCAACTTGGCCTCCATAAAAGTGCAGGTGGCAAAGTTGGTCTTCATGGTATGTGCCTCAATAAAAGCTTGATTTCCCTCTGAAGTTATATTAGTGGTATTCCAGAACTTATCATCCCAATTGGTGTCTTCATTGGTGATTCCACTATCTAAATAAGGACAAAATGTAATGTCTACATTCTGGTTTAGTGGGGTAATCTCATATTGGATGGCACCTACCTCATCAATATCTAAGCTTAAAAATCTGGTTGTACAAACAGAGATTTCAACACCACTTTGTAATTGAGCGGTGAAACTTCGTTGATACCAGCCTTCACGCATGTTAAGCTCTCTTTTAAAATCATTTACCGATTTGCATGTATTGAGATCTAACAATTCGTCACCTATAAGAATTTCAATTCCAATCCAATTTGGAGCATTAAGAACTTTGGCAAAATACTCTGGATATCCATTTTTCCACCAACCTACTCTGGTCTTATCTGGGTAATATACTCCTGCAATGTAACTGCCTTGAAAAGTCTCCCCAGTATATTCCTCCTCAAAATTGGCGCGCTGCCCCATAGCGCCATTTCCTATGCTAAATAGACTTTCGGACGATTTAACGAGTTCTTTATTAAAACCTTCTTCAATAATGGACCAAGGGTCCGTTTTTATATAATCCTGATTCATTTATATCGCTAAAGTTTGATGTAAAATTGAATACCTTAGATTAATAAGGTATGATAAAGTTAATTAAATGTCGAGTCCCTAATCACTAGGGTTGGCTCCAAAATTTTGGTTTGGAACCTTTCTTCCCCATCATCACTCTCTACTTTATCAATCAACATTTGGGCAGAAATCTCTCCCATTTTTTCTCCATGCTGGGCAACAACGGTTAAACTTGGATTGGCATATTTGGATAGCAACCCATCGGTAAAACCAATAAATGATATGTCTTTTGGAATACTGAGTCCCTTTTCTTGCACCAAGCGCATACTAAAAACAGTAAAAATTTCATTCACACAAAGCACAGCATCCACCTCCTGGGTATTAAAGAAATTTCGAATGCTCTTCTCATCCACTTCCATAGTGGAGAGTTTGAGTATTCTTGCTTCATTAATCTCCAGTTCGCTTTCTAAAAGCGCTTTCCTATACCCCTCGGTCCTTGCTTTGCTAACACTGAGGTAATCATCAGTAGTAATAAGTGCTATTTTTTTTCTCCCTTGCTCAATCAGTTTTTTTGTGGCCATATATGCTCCCAATTGATCATCAATTACGACTTTGTCACAGTCAATCTCATTGGTAATACGGTCAAATAGCACCACGGGTATCCCTTGTTCTGTTACTTCCTTTAAATGATTGTAGTCCTCTTTTTGTTGTGTTTCAGAAGATAATGACATGATAAATCCATCAATACTCCCATTGGCAAGCATTTCCATATTGATTACTTCTTTATCAAAAGACTCCTCGGAAAGACATACGATAACATTATAACCCTTGGCATTTGCATATTTTTCTATTCCCCTGATCACAGTAGTAAAAAAATGGTGCACAATAGCAGGGATAACAACGCCAATGTTTTTTGTTCTCTTATTCTTTAAACTGATGGCGATGTTGTTTGGCTTGTAATTGTAAAGTTTGGCAAAAGCTTGAATCTTCTCCTTTGTATCTCTACTTATTTCCTCACTATTCTTTAGTGCTTTTGAAACAGTGGAAATGGAAACTTCAAGTTCCCGTGCAATGTCTTTTAAGGTAATCTTGGCTTTCAAAAAAATGGAAGATTTAAATCGGTGTGTTTGACTTTGGAAATTACTCAATTATTGGGAGCAAGCTACCCAAATGATTCTTTTTAACAAAAACATCATTAAAAATTACAAAAAACTCTTATTAAGGTGTTAACATAACCTAAAAAATAAAAATAGTATATTCGTTCCATTATTGTGAATTTCCTTGATTATATGCAATAATATTGTGATTTGAATAAATTAACTCTTTTAGTTTTGTCAACCTTTCACAATTTCAAAGTTATTAACACGAAACCGTTTTCGTTCTATATTGGATAACGCTTAAATTTCGATTAACACTTTTTTTATATATGTTTAACACTTGAATTAAAATTAACTAAACTTAAAATTAATTATTTATGAAGATTACGCTACTAAAAAGCTTTTTGCTATTAGGTGCATTTTTGTGCCTTGGTATAGCGCAAGCTCAGACAGTATCTGGTACCGTTTCAGATGCAAATGGCCCTTTGCCAGGGGCTAGTGTTGTTGTTAAAGGAACAACCAATGGTACACAGACTGATTTTGATGGTAACTATACTATAAATGATGTAGCCGCAGATGCGGTAATCGTTTTTAGTTATATTGGTTTCTCTTCGCAAGAGATTGCAGTAAACGGGCAAACAACTATTAATGTTGTGTTGCAAGAAGATGCTAATGAACTAGATGAAGTTGTTGTTGTAGGTTATGGTACACAGACAAGAAGAACATCTGTTGGTGCAGTTGAAAGTGTAAAAGCCGAAGAATTTAACAAAGGGGTTATTGTAAACCCACAACAGCTGATTCAAGGTAAAACTGCAGGGGTTCAGATTTCAGCTACCTCTGGTGAGCCTGGTGCAGCTGTTAATGTAAGGATTCGTGGTACAGCTTCTGTTCGCGCCAATAACAATCCATTATACGTAGTGGATGGTATTCCTTTAAGCGGGGCATCGACCTCAGCTGGTACAGGTGGAGGTAATACCGATATCGGTTCAGCTGCTTCATTAGATCCTTTGAGCTTCTTGAATCCTAATGATATTGCAAGTATTGACATATTAAAAGATGCTTCTGCAACTGCAATCTATGGTTCTCGTGGGGCAAATGGGGTTGTTTTGATCACTACAAAAAGTGGACGTTCCCAAAAAGGAGTATTAGAATTTTCATCTACTTACTCGGTTGGTTGGATTCCAAATCAAGTTGATTTACTTTCAGCAGACCAATTCCTTCAGGCACAATCCGATTTGGGTGCTACAGGTCAAGATTTTGGGGCCAGAAACGATTGGCAAGATGAAATCTACAGATCTTCTTTTACTCAAAACTATAACCTTTCTTATGGCGCCGGTAATGAAAATGGAAACTTTAGACTTTCTTTTGGTTATCAAGATCAAGAGGGTGAAGTGGAGGATAGTACCTTTGATAGGTTAACAGCTCGATTCAATGCAACGCAAAGATTTTTTGATGATAAACTGCAGATAGAAACTCAGGCAACCATCTCAAATATTGAAGCGCAAAGACCACCCATTTCGGATGATCCAAACGCACGTGGAGATTTGTTATCTACTGTTTGGGCTTTTAATCCAACAAGACCTGCATTTAATCCTGATGGTTCTTTTAATCAACCTACTTTCGAGACAAGAAACCCACTTGCTGTGTTAGGTCTTTCCAGAAATATTTCAAGTACCCTAAGAGCATTAATTAATTTAGGTGTACAATATAGGTTTACAGATAATTTAAGGTTTAAGACTCAAATAGGGTTGGATAAATCTACATCATCTGCAAACTCTGCTATATCTTCTTTGTTTAATTCCTCTCCAACCTTAGGTCTAGGTAGAGCTACATTAAATGAATTTGATTTGACCAATACAACCTGGGAATCTTACTTCAATTGGAATAAAGGTTGGGGTGAAAATGATAATAGATTAGACCTGACTCTTGGACATTCTTACCAAGAATTTGTCAACGAGAACATCTTTTTGGCTGCCACAGGCTTTAGAACCAATGACCTATTCCAAATGGTCAATAATATTGCATCGGCATCTGTTTTTGCTGCCAATTCAGCGCTTTCGCGAGATGAACTGCAATCTTTCTTTTTTAGATCTAATTATTCTTTAAAAGGGAAATTTAACTTCTCAGGTACAGTAAGAATTGATGGTTCCTCTCGTTTTGGTGACAACAACAGGTATGGAACATTTGGTGCAGTTGGTGCTTCTTGGGCACTTTCTGAAGAGGACTGGTTTCCAGAATTCTTTGATACTTTTAAGTTAAGAGTAGCGTATGGTGTTACAGGTAACCAAGAAGGTTTAGGATCTAATCAATTTAGCGCACGTTCTCGTTTTGGTGAGGATAATGGAAACAATACCGGTAGAAATGACGCGGGAGGTATTGATAATGGAGGTACGTTTACTCCTGCAGGCCAAGGACCTGTAGCATTTAACAATCCAGATTTGAAATGGGAAGAAAACGCACAGACTAACATTGGTATTGATTTTGGATTCTTAGATAACAAAATCAGTGGGTCTCTCGAGTTTTATAATAGAACTACTTCAGATTTCATACTTCAGATTCAGAGTGCTCAACCAGCAGTACAACCATTTTTCTTTCAAAATATAGATGGTGATATTGTAAATAAGGGTGTTGAACTTAACTTAAATGTTGCTCCTGTTGAAACAGAAGATTTCTCTTGGGACTTCAATTTCAACATTGGTTACAATGACAACAATCTAGAAAACTATGATGGCCCAGCATTGGACACTGGACAAATCAATGGTCCTGGTCTAACGGGTGCATTTGCTCAGCGTATCGCTAACGATCAGCCTTTATTCAGCTTCTTCGTAAGAGAGTGGCAAGGATTAGATGACCAAGGAGGAAACATCTTTGCAAATAATGGATCTCAAGTATTCATTGGCGAAAGTGCACTTCCAGATGTGACAATGGGTATAACACAGAATTTCAGATTAAAGAATTGGGACTTAAGTCTTTTCTTTAATGGTCAGTTTGGTCAATCTATTTATAGTAACAACAGAAATGCCTTCTTTACCATTGGTAACCTTTCTCAAGGTAGAAACGTGACTGCGGATGTACTTCCATTCATTGGAGTGGAAAATCCATTTAACCCTGCAGAAGTTTCTTCTCGTTTCTTGGAAGACGGATCTTTCTTAAGATTACAAAATATTACTTTAGGTCATAATTTCGACTTATCAGAGAACAGTATTTTCAGCAGCTTAAGAGTTTTTGCTAATGCTCAAAATGTATTTGTTATAACTGATTATAGTGGACAAGATCCTGAAGTATCTATAAACAGGGCCATTGGTAATGTACCTTCCCTTGGTATTGATTTAACAGCATTTCCTAGACCAACAACACTTTCTATAGGCTTCAATGCAAGTTTTTAAATAATAAAAAATTACTAATGATGAGAAAAAAGAATTTTAAAAATCAAATTATGCAAGGCATAGGAGTAGTTGTAGCTCTGCTTGTTGCTCAGTCTTGTACAGATTTGGAACCGCAATTTGGAGATTCAGTATCAGTTGAATCCGACTCAGGAGCGTTTGGAGGGGTAGCTAATGCCACCAACGCTTTAGAAACACTTTATAACGGTGTAGAAAACATGGGAGATCAGGCAAACGAATATGCGCTGATGGAAGTTAGTGCCGATGGTATTGCTGTATTGACCCGTGGTGTTGACTGGAGTGATAATGGGATTTGGAGAACGCTTCATAACCACACTTGGGATGCCCAGCACAATTACGTGCGTACTGCTTGGAACAACCGGAATGCTGAGGTATTGTCAGCCACACAATTACTGGATCCAGCTTCAGGAGCTTCTGGGGCTATCGCCGCACAAGCTAGAGTTTTAAGAGCTTTTAACATGTTCTGGATTTTAGATTGGTTTGGCAAAGTTCCTTTTAGAGGTGTCAATGATGGTGTTGATGTGAATCCTGAAGTATTGGAATCGCAAGCAGCATTTGACTTTATTTTGGATGATTTAAATACCGCTATTTCCAGTGGAAACCTTTCAAGTCATGGTCCTAATTCTGACTCAGCCACCTTGGCTCAAGCGGGAGAGGCTATGGCACGTATGCTAAGAGCAAAATTACAATTGAATGGTGAGGCTTTTACAGGTAGTGCTGGAGATATGAATGCAGTAATTTCCGATGTTAACGCCATCGAAGATTTAGGGTATAGCTTAGACCCAGGTACTGGTCCTAATGGATATTTCGATATTTGGGATTTAGATGTGACCAATACAGAGGTAATCTGGATTATGGATACCTTCGCAGGTAACCGTATGTGGAATATGTTACATCCTAACCAAGGAGGTTGGAATGGGTTCGTTACGCTTACAGAAAACTTCCGTTTGTTTGGAACAGAAAACCCAGCAGAAGATGCAAGAATTGGTCTTGCAGGCCCAGATGTCAACGGAGTTGCTGTTGGTTATCTAAGAGGACAGCAATTAGACGCCAGTGGTGCAATAATTCAGGATCGCCAAGGAAATAACTTGGTATTTGAAAATGAGTTACTTCAAAGTTTAGAGGTAAATAATGAAAGAACTGGATTAAGACTTATTAAATATCCTCAACGTGGAGCTGATGGTAGACCAAATCCATCAAATAACGCAGTATTTTTCCGTTTCACGGATGCTGTTCTTATGAGAGCAGAGGCTACACTAAGAGGAGGTTCTGGTTCCCCAAACACAGCTTTGGTAGATGTTAACAATGTACGTACAAGAGCTGGAGCTGCTCCATTAGGTTCAGTTGCGCTAGATGATATGTTGGACATAAGAATGAGAGAGCTAAATGCTGAAAACTGGAGAAGGCAAGATCAAGTAAGGTTTGGTGCTTTTGCAGGAACTTGGGAGCTTAAAACTGTTACGGAAGAATTTAGACGTAAATACCCTATCCCAGCAGATGCGATAGCAACCAACCCTAATTTAACCCAGAACGAAGGTTACTAGTAGTTTATCAATATAATTAATTTTAAAGAGGGCAATTAATTGCCCTCTTTTTTATGATACTTATCGCTGCGTTAATATTAGCCAGTTCCTATGAATATCATCTATAATTCCTTAGTTTAGACCCTTCCTAAGTCTTATTTAAATTACCGCTTAGTATTGCTCAATTTTCAGCTTAACAACTAACAATATTTCAAATTAACTTATTTCTTGTTCCGATGCCAAATAGATCTCTCACCTATTTTCTATTCTTCATCATTCTAACATCCATTTCTTGTTCAAAAAAGAAAATAGAACAAAACCATATTGCCCAGGAATCCCTTTTTTCAGCTATGGATAGTACACAAACTGGCATATCCTTTTTAAATGAAATCCAAAACGAAGAAGATTTTAATATTTTCTTATATCGTAACTTTTATAACGGCGGTGGTGTGGCTATTGGGGACATCAATAATGATGGCCTTCCAGATGTTTATTTGACGGCGAATCGTAAAAAGAACAAACTCTTTCTTAATAAAGGTGATTTCACCTTTGAAGATATTACACAGTCTGCTAGCGTTTCTGGGAACAAAGCATGGTCTACTGGAGTGGTTTTGGTTGACATAAATGCCGATGGTCTATTGGACATCTACGTTTGTAACGCTGGGAATATTAAGGGTGATGACCAAAAAAATGAACTTTTCATTAATAATGGCGATTTAACCTTTACCGAAAAGGCAGAACAATACAATCTAGCCGATAGCGGATTTACCACCCATGCCGCTTTTTTTGATTATGATAAAGATGGCGATCTAGATGTCTACATGCTCAACAATAGTTTTATCCCTGTTGCTAGTTTAGGATATGAAAACAAACGAGATATAAGGGCTGAGGACTGGAATGTTATCGAAGAAATAAAAGGAGGAGGCGATAAACTTCTCAGAAACAATAATGGCATTTTTGAAGATGTAAGCAGTGAAGCCAATATTTATGGAAGTCTTGTAGGTTTTGGGCTGGGTGTTACGGTTGGCGACATAAACAATGACCTTTACCCTGATATTTACGTATCCAACGACTTTTTTGAGCATGATTATTTGTACATCAACAACCAAGATGGAACGTTTACAGAAAGTATTAAAGATTGGGCCAATCATCTTAGTCTCTTCTCCATGGGAGCTGATATGGCGGACATTAACAATGACGGAAAATCGGATGTTTTTGTTACAGACATGCTACCTGAAGGAGATGAAAGATTAAAAAACACCACCACTTTTGAAACTTTCGATACACATCAACGCAAACTCCAAAACGATTATTATTACCAATATATGCAGAACACCCTGCAATTGAATGTCGGCAATTCTTTTTCCGAAGTTGCCAACTATAGTGGCGTTTCTGGAACCGATTGGAGTTGGGGTGCCCTGCTTTTTGATATGGATAATGATGGAAACCGTGACATATATGTCTGTAATGGAATATACCATGACTTGACCAATCAAGATTTTATCGACTTTTTTGAGGATGTAACTCGCCAACAAACCGCGGTCTATGGAAATAAGGAGCAGAAAGATGCTGTTATAGATGCGATGCCCTCAGTTCCAATTTCCAACTATGCTTTTGAAAATCATGGAGATTTAACCTTTTCCAATGCATCAGAAAAATGGGGTTTAAGTACACCCAGTTTTTCAAACGGAGCTGCTTATGGGGATTTAGACAATGATGGGGACTTAGACATAATAGTCAACAATGTTAACCAAGAACTTTTTGTATATAGGAACAACTCAGAAAAAAATACCAATAATTACCTTAAAGTCAATTTAAAAGGCGAAGCACCCAATACTTTTGCCGTAGGAAGTGTGGTTGAATTGTTTTCAGATGACAAAATACTTCGCCATGAACTTGTTCCTTCAAGAGGATTTCAATCATCTGTAGACTACGGACTCACTATTGGCCTAGGCAAAAGGACCAAAATTGATTCGCTGAGGGTTATTTGGCCAAACGACAAAACCCAAATATTAGAAAATGTAAATGTTAATACCACCATAAGCCTAGAGCAGGGCAATGCAACACAAATATTCCAAAGTCAAAAAAATTCCGGACAACCTTTTCTGAAAGAAATTCAAACTACAGTTATTCCACATAAAGAAGACAAACATGTGGATTTTGATTATGAAGGATTGATTTCAAAAATGCTATCACAAGAAGGCCCAACAATTGCCATTGCAGATGTCAATAATGATGGTAATGAAGACGTATTTGTAGGAGGAGCAAAAGGTGGAGTTGCCCAAATTTATTTTCACAAGGGTAATGGTCTTATTCAAGCTGGGTATACGCAAGATGCGTTTAGAGCCGATAGACAATTTGAGGATACTGCATCTGCATTTATTGATGTAGAAGGAGATGGGGATATGGATTTAATAGTCGGCTCGGGTGGCAATATCCCGAGTGATGCTAAAAACTATACAAATCGTATTTATCTCAATGATGGGAGCGGCAACTTTTCAAAAAGTCCTAGCGCTCTAAAAAGTTTGGGCACAAATGTATCAGTAATTGCCCCTTATGACTTTGATGCAGATGGAGATACTGATTTATTTATCGGGAGTAGAAGTGTCCCCGGCATTTATGGAGTAAATCCAGAGCATTTGTTTCTTCAAAACGATGGGAAAGGTAGTTTTTCAGATGTGACAGAAAGCAAGTCCTTTCATTTAAAGAACATAGGCATGGTTACAGACGTTGAATGGGCGGATGTAGACGGAGACGCAAAAAAGGATTTGGTCATAACCACAGATTGGGGAGCTCCAAAAATTTTAAAAAACAATGGTAGGAGATTAAGTCCAAAAAACAGTTCTTTAGATAGTCTAAACGGTTGGTGGAACACGGTTTATGCAAAAGATTTGGACAATGATGGGGATATAGATTTAGTATTGGGGAACCAAGGAAACAATTCGGTTTATAAAGCAACTGAAGATGCCCCGGCAAAAATGTTTATCAACGATTTTGATGATAATGGCACCATAGAGCAAATCGTTACAAGAAATGTTGACAATCGGGATGTTCCAGTCTCATTAAAAAGGGAACTTACCAACCAACTAGTTTCTCTTAAAAAGCAGAATCTTAAATTTTCAGATTATGCCACAAAGAGTATTGAAGAGCTTTTGGATTCTAATATTCTACAAGCATCAATTATAAAAGAGGTCAATACCACCGTAAGTGTCATTGCAATCAACGATGGAAATGGGAATTTTGAAGTAAAATCGCTCCCAAATGAAACGCAGTTTTCATGTGTCTGCAGCGTTAACTGCACCGATGTAAATGGCGATGGCAGGTTAGACATTATACTTGGCGGAAATAATTACGATTTTAAACCGCAGTACAGTCGATTGGATGCAAGTTATGGCAGTGTCTTACTATCAAAAGATGATGGTGATTTTGAGTGGCTGCCATATGACGAATCTGGTTTTTATGTAAAAGGTGAAATAAAACACCTTCTTCCTTTTAAGGACAAAAAGGGTCAAGAATTCCTTTTTGTGGGCATCAATAATGAAAAGCCAAAAATCTATAAGCTTAACGAGTAAATAGGCACACCCAAATATAATGTAAACGTTTTCATTTTTATTTGTAGCTTTGTCGGCAAATAGAATGCTCTCAAAAACAGCTACATATATTTTAGGTATCTTGGTGCTAATAGGCACCTTGCTCGGATACATATCTCCCGCCCTAGCTCTAGCCATTGGGATGGTTTGCGGAATATTTAAAGTGGCAGATCAAGATAGTATTCAGAACAGCAAGAATTTTCAAAAGACTTTATTACAATTATCCGTAGTAGGCTTAGGTTTTGGAATTCATATGCAACAAGCCATTGAGGTAGGATCAAACAGCTTTTTTATCACACTCATTACCATAGTATGCACGTTTATTATAGCATTCGCTATCGGTAAAATTCTAAAATCGGAAAGAATTACCACCATATTGGTTGCCTCCGGTACCGCCATTTGTGGCGGAAGCGCCATAGCAGCAGTTAGCCCCAGTCTTAAGGCAGATTCATCCCAAACCTCCATTTCTCTTGCTATCGTTTTTTTACTTAACGCTGTTGCCCTGTTTATTTTTCCCTATATAGGACACTACTTTGAACTTGATCAACTACAATTTGGTACTTGGAGTGCCATCGCCATTCATGATACTAGCTCAGTTGTCGGTGCCGCGGAAGTATATGGCAACGTGGCGCTTAATGTAGCAACTACAACAAAATTGGTGAGAACGTTATGGATAATTCCGTTGGTTTTAATCATTTCTTTTGGATCTAACTCCAAAGAAAAATTTGCTTTTCCTTGGTTTATTTTTGGGTTTATTGGTGCTATGCTTATCAACTCCTATGTACCTTTAGCGGAAGCTTTTAGCGAACATATCGTATGGATTGCACGCAAAGCACTAATTTTTACCTTGTTTCTTATTGGCTTACAAATCAATATTTCACAACTCAAAAAACTTGGTTTCAATATTTTAATTGTTGGTATTTTTACATGGGTAGTGCTAGGGGTTGTTTCCTTGCTCTATGTATTACATTATATCTAATTTTTTTAAGATTCCATTTAATAAGCAGTGACAAACTATCTTAATAGTTGACCCCATGGCCGGAATAAAAGAAATTGCAAAAATTACAGGATTATCATTGGCCACTGTCTCCAGGGTTTTCAATGATAGCACGCTTGTTTCACCCAAGACCAAGGAAAAAGTATTGAAAGCTGCCCAAGAATTGGATTACCAACCCAATATTATGGCAGCAGCCCTTCGCAGTGGAAAAAGTAAAATAATTGGCGTAATCGTTCCCGAAGTAAACAACTTCTTTTTTAGCGGAATTATCAATGGAATAGAGAAAATGGTGAGCGATTCCGGTTACAATATTATCATTGCCCAATCCCACGAATCTCAGGAAAAGGAAAACGAAGCGTTGAATTCTTTTTTAAAACTCAAAGTAGAAGGTATTCTACTATCCATCTCCAAGGAAACTTCTGATTTGTCCCAAATTCAAAAAATTATAAAAAGTAAGCTTCCCATTGTCTTTTTCGATAGAGTCCCCAATCTGAAAAACATAAACTCTGTTATGCTGGATGACTATATGGGAGCCTTTATGGCAACCAATCATCTACTTGATCAACAATGCAAACACCTCATCCATATTGTAGGAGACACTAAGGTTTCCATTTTTAAGGAAAGGCAAAAAGGGTTTAATGATGCCATTGCTAAAAGGAATGACAAAAACCTTAAGGGAGAGAGCATAACATTGAGTAGTAATCTAAAAGAAGATATTGGATTAATAAAAAAGCTTCTGAAAGACAAACCCAATATTGACGGCATTTTTGCCTATGGAGATGAAATAGGCCTACATGTCCTAAATCTGCTTAAGGAATTAAACATTCAAGTTCCAAAACAAATCAAATTAATAGGCTTTGGAAATGCTGATTTCAGCAACCTTACCCAGCCCAAAATTAGCACCATAGATCAAGAGTGTACCCAAATGGGAGAACAGGCAGCTTCCATTTTACTCAAAACTTTAAAAGATAAAAGTGCTAGTCTAAAAACAAAAGTGCTATCACCAAGATTGGTGGTAAGAGATTCCACCCAATAAATTCTATGGGGCTGTTAATACGTTAAGATTTGTCCAATCTGTTTTTGAAGTGTCTCTTCTGCCACCTTATTAATTGAATTCTTTTCAGGGTCAAACAAGTTAAAAATAGAGGAAATTGGGTTCTTATTGGGATGCACATACATTCCTAAATGGTTTAAAACATCGGCCAAATGATCCATCCCACGTAAATTGCCTGCTCTTCCTGAGGCAATTCCGGTAATGCATGCCTTTTTTTGATCAAAACTGGATTTGTATTCCCGTACAGACATAGAATCCAACAATAGTTTTACTATCCCAGGATAGCTCCCGTTATATTCAGGTACAAAAAACCAAAATTTGGTAGAAGGGATAAAATAAGTATCCTGTATTTGTTGAATCAATTTAGGTTGATCAGAATCTTTATACATCAATTCATTAACAATATTTCCTTCAAGTTCTGACAAATCCAAAAGCCTTACTTCATCATCCACTTCTTGAGAAAGCTTTTCATAAGCGTACTTGGCAAAGTATAGTGTTTTGTTGTTTTTTCTATTGGATCCTGAGATAATTGTTATCATTTGAATAATAAAAGGATTTAGCTCACAAAATTATAAATTTTTATAATGTAAACGTTTACATTTATACTTAATTTATTTACATTTGACTTACAATGCGAATCCGTTAATGTACATGACACTTCAAAAAGACAATATCTCCCCTTATATCATTGGCACTATGCGCTTGGGTACTTGGGGAAGCAATCTTTCTACTCCTGAATATGAAAGCTTTATTGAAAGTTGTCTTGATTTAGGACTCATCGATTTTGATCATGCCGATATTTATGGCCATTATACTACTGAAGAAGATTTTGGCAATGTACTTAAATCTAGAAAGGATTTAAGACAGAAAATACGGATTACCACCAAGTGTGGCATCAAGCTTATTTCAGAAAATCGTCCAAGTCATCTGATAAAATCATACGATTTAACTCCAGAACATATTGAAGCTTCTGTGGAAAAATCATTAAAATCACTCCATACAGATTATTTGGATGTACTGCTGTTGCACAGACCAGATTATCTTTTTAATCCATATGAAATAGCTGAAGTGTTTTCCAAGTTAAAAAAAGAAGGTAAGGTATTAACCTTTGGAGTTTCCAATTTTTCGCCTTCACAATTTGATTTGCTTAACTCCTTGACGCCTCTGATCACCAATCAGGTAGAGATATCGCTACTTCACCGAAATGCTTTTGAAGATGGTACTTTGGACCAATGTCAAAAGCTCAAGGTAATTCCATCCGCTTGGTCTCCACTTGGAGGAGGATTGCTTTTTGGAGATAGTTTTGACAAAAAAATACAAGCTATTCAAAAGGTACTAGCTGGGTTGTCCGAAAAATACAATGCAGCGGCAGATCAAATCCTTTACGCATGGCTAAGAAAACATCCATCTGGAATAATTCCGGTGTTGGGGACATCAAAAATTGAACGCATTCAAGCTGCGCATAAAGCTTTGAATATTAGCTTAACCCATGAAGAATGGTACCAACTTTGGGAAGCATCTTTAGGAAGAGAAATAGATTAACAAAATATATAAAGAAAAAGAAATGGAAAATTCCAAAATAGAAATTAGATCTCCACATTTGGAAGGTGCAGAAGTATCTTGGTTCGCACCCATTTGTAACGGTGACGACCGGTATTTAGGGGAGCGAAACATGGACTACAAAAGTACTTTTGAAAACGCATCAGAAATATTGCTTACAGCCGACAAAAATGGCTTTCGAAACATTTTGTGCCCGTCCTCTTATCAAGTAGGCCAAGACACTTTGCCCTTTGTTGCCGCCGTTGGTCCAATGACTAAGCAAATCAATTTGCTTGCAGCGGTACGTTGTGGTGAAATCCACCCTCCCATGTTGGCCAGAACCTTAACTACTATAGACCACATCTTAAAAGGGAGGTTCGTTATCAATATTATTTCATCCCCTTTACCAGGAGAAGAAATGTCATCAGAAGATCGCTACCAAAGGTCAAGGGAAGTAATAGAGATTTTAAAACAAGCTTGGACTCAAGATGAAATAGACCATCAAGGTCAGTTTTATAATATGAAGTTACCTTCTTTGCCCGGAAAACCATATCAAAAAGGTGGTCCGTTATTGTACTTTGGAGGATACTCCCCAGCTGCAGTAGACCTATGTGCAGAGCACTGTGATGTTTACCTTATGTGGCCAGAAACCGAAGGGAACCTTAAAAAACTAATGGAAAACATGAGTGCCAAAGCAGCAAGTTATGGCAGAAAAGTTGATTTTGGTCTTAGAGTACATGTGGTTGTAAGAGAAACCGAAGAAGAAGCAAGAGCATATGCAGACAGTATAGTATCCAAACTGGGCGTTGAGCAAGGCAAGGAAATGCGCGAAAGAGCATTGGACGCCAAGTCTTATGGCGTAAGCAGACAGGCCGAAATGCGTAAAATTTCTGAAGATGATGGGTATGTAGAACCTAATATGTGGACTGGAATAGGGCGTGGTCGCTCTGGATGTGGCGCAGCTTTGGTTGGTAATCCCGATCAAATTGTTGAAAAATTAAACCGATATATGGATATGGGAATACGCGCTTTTATTTTCTCAGGATATCCACATAAAGAAGAATGTGAACGTTTTGCAAAATTGGTTTTACCTCGCCTAAAGACATTTTCAATGCCTGTGGCTCAAGGAAAAGTTTCTGAGGAAGAACCTATGAGTCCCTTAGGGGCTGGAATACGTATTTAGAGGTTCCAAGGCGCCAATTTTGGAAACAAAATAGTATATTACATAATTAAGAATTGTTCCATAACCAACCATTATAAACCAAACCAATTATGTTTGATTGTTACTTGGAATTTAGTGCTATGGAATTAACTCATTTAATTGCATAGTCTATGATTGATTTACTAATTGTTAGCGCCTATTTTATTATTGTATTCGTAACCGCGATTACAGGACGAACTTCAAAAGAAGCAACAACAGAGGAATATTTTTTAAGTGGCAGAAACCTAAGATGGCCTTCCATCGCCTTTTCCACTATTGCCACAAATGTTCAGGGGTATCAATTCCTAGGTTTTATGGGTTCCGCCTATCTATACGGTTTGGCGCAGGCTAATTTTGAAATCAATGCAATTCAAGGCTTACTTTTAGCAGCATTCATCTTCGTTCCCATGTATTTGAGAGAGAAGATCATTACCATTACCCAGTTTATTAAAACCAGATTGGGTAAAACGGTTGCCTTACTATATTCAGCTTCAAACATCCTCTTATTTTCTACCATTACACTTGGTGCAGCATTATTTTGGGGTGCCTATTCGGTAGATTTGGTCTTTGGGGATTTCCTCTCCTTTATTCACCAGGACCGATTGATGAGAATAGCAATTCTAATTGTTTTTCTAGGCCTTTTCTCAGCTACCTACACCTATTTTGGTGGGTTGGCAGCTGTGGTACGAACCGATGTGATTCAGTTTGCAATTCTTCTAACTGGTGGTGTTGTCGTCTTATTTATTGCGATTCATCATCTTGGAGGTTGGTCTGAGTTATACACAAAAACTGGCGACTTGATGCACTTGCATTTACCTGCAGACCATGATACATTGCCATGGACACATATTTTTGGCGCTTTCTTATTGAATATCAATTATTGGTGTGCAAACCAGTCCGTAGTGCAGCGCTCTCTGGCCGCAAAAAGTTTAAAAGATGTTCAAATTGGTCTAATGGTTGGTGGATTAATGAAGTATTTTATGGCTGCTATCATCATACTTCCGGGTATAGCATTAGTAGGTATTTTAGGAGAAAATGGGTTGCCAGAGCCAGATGCTGCTTTTCCATATTTAGTAAATACATATCTTCCAGTTGGCGTTAAAGGCCTTATTTTATGTGCTTTATTTGCCTCATTGATGAGTACTGTGGATTCTACATTTAACTCGTTAGCTACTTTATGGTCTATTGATATCTATAGAGTATATGTAAATAAAAATGCATCTGATCAGCAAGTTGTTAAATCTGGAAAAAGGGCGATTTTAATAGCCTTTATTTCTGGTTCAATCATAGGTGTTGTATTGCTTTACTTGAAGTTCCAAGATCCAGGAGCAGCCTTTACACATCAGCTTAATCAATTAAGGTATTTTATTAATTGTGGTATTGTGGTATTGATTAGTGCTGCAGCCTTTCTTGCTTTTCCAAAACATCGTGTTGCTTTGCTCGGATTTGCAGCCACGATTCCATTACAATTTTTCTTTTTAGAATATTTCCCAGAGATGAACTACTTTGTTAGAGCCATGTGGGTTATTATTATCGGATTCGTAATTATCTGGTTAGGATCACGAACCGGTTTCATAAAAGACAAATTAAAGCCAGAACCCGCGTCCCCCATGTTGGCCAAAGCAGGTATTGGTATGGCATTGTCATTAGTTGCTTTACACATTATATTTCACTAAAATAGATAATGAAAAGACGTAGTTTCATTAGTAAGGGAACCTTGGGTACTTTTAGTGCTTTACTAGGAACCGAAATAGTCTTTGGCCATAGGATTCCTTCAGGATACCAACCCTTAGCACTTCAAGACCCAGATCCTTTTAAGCTTTTTAATAAAGACACGGGGATGACGGTGCTTAATACCAAACCTTGGAATATCGAGGCTAAGGCACACCTCTTAGATGATAAAGTCACCCCTAATAAATTCATGTTTATTAGAAATAACGGACTCATTCCAGAGAATTTAGATGCAAGTAATTGGTCGTTGACCATTGATGGCGAATCCGTGCAAAAAAGTAAAACCTACTCTTTATCCGAATTAAAATCCAAATTTCAACAATATACCTATCAACTTACATTGGAATGCGGAGGAAATGGCCGTAGTGAATTCAATCCTCCCGCAAAGGGAAATCAATGGACAATTGGTGCCGTATCTTGTGCCAATTGGACAGGAGTTAGATTAAAAGATGTGCTAAAAGATGCCGGTATTAAAAGTGATGCAGTCTACATTGGCTATCATGCGGCTGACATACATTTAAGCAGAAATCCTGAAAAGGAACCAATCTCCAGAGGGGTTCCCATGGCGAAAGCCTTGCAAGATGAAACACTATTGGCATTTAAAATGAATGGTGAAGATATTCCAGTGGCCCATGGATATCCGCTAAGATTAGTTTCTGGCGGTTGGCCAGCATCCACTTCGGGAAAATGGATAAATAGAATCAGCATCAGAAACAAAGTTCACGATGGCGCAAAAATGACTGGCACTTCGTACCGTGTTCCCTGTGAACCAGTCGCCCCGGGAGAAAAAGTTGCGGATGAGAATATGTGCATTATAGAATCTATGCCTGTAAAATCCCTGATTACCTATCCAAAATCTGGTGCTATGATCAAAGAAGGACAGTCTTTGAATATTAGAGGGCATGCGTGGGCAGGTGAATTGGAGGTTTCAAAAATGGAATACTCCATAGATTTTGGAGCTACATGGACAGCATGTCCAGTTGAAAAACCTGTCAATCGACTAGCTTGGCAGCATTTCACAGCTAAAATCAGTGATTTTCCAAAAAAAGGCTATTATGAGGTTTGGGCAAGGGCTACCGACTCAAAAGGTACAGGCCAACCCATGCTTTTACCGGGATGGAACCCAAAAGGATATCTGAATAATGCCTGCCACCGCATCGCAATTAAGGTTGTTTAGTCATGTCTTCCCAAAAAGAATTCAAGCAACAGGTTCGAAAACTTTACCATAAGTTGATAGCAGCTTTTGGCATCATTACTATTTCTGTTTTTCTCTTTATATACATTGCTTTACATCCATCCGCTTTCAAAAACAGCCCAGAAGAAACTTCAATCATTGCCGTTCCAGAAGTTGATGGTAAAATTGAAAATGGGATTCATCTGGCTACCGGTTTTGTGGATGGAGAAGGATTAACCGAAGTCATTCAGAATTGCACAAATTGTCATTCAGCCAAATTGGTCACACAAAATAGGATGACCGAGGAAGGTTGGGTAGCAACAATTAGATGGATGCAAGAGACCCAGAATTTATGGGATCTAGGAGACCAAGAAGAGTTAATTGTAAATTACCTTGCCACAAATTATGCTCCTCAGAAAAAAGGTAGGCGTGAGGTTTTGACAGACATTGAGTGGTACACCTTACCTGCTAATTAGCTGCGGGATTTTTGAACATAAATACATTGGTTTGTTTGCCGATACAACAATCAACATCTTACTATGGAATTCATAAAATGTGATGCATGTTTTTCGGTAAAACATTAACTAATTGTGCTTTTATTGTTTTTATGGGAATGGTTATCTTTCCCCCTATTTTGATGAAATGAGAAGCATCTACAAGATTTTCTTTGGAGTTATTCTACTTACTGCTGGTTGTACAAAAAATAATGCGGAAAGTCTTTTTATAAAACATGCTGCGACACGTACAGGCATAAGCTTTAAAAATGAACTTAAGGATACTCCAGAACTTAACATTTTAACCTATTTGTATTATTACAACGGCGCTGGTGTAGCCTCTGCCGATTTTAGCGGTGATGGGTTGGTAGATCTTTATTTTACAGCAAATCAAGGGCCAGACAAACTTTACTTGAACAAAGGAAATTTTACTTTTAAAGATATTACCGAAACAGCCAAGATCGATAACGCCGATGGATGGACTACGGGAGTAACCCATGTGGATATCAACAATGATGGGTTACTGGATATATACGTCTGCAAAGTTGGAAACTACAAAAGCTTAAAAGGAGCGAACTTGCTCTATGTTAATCAAGGAGTAAGCAAAGAAGGAATACCAAGCTTTAAGGAGGAAGCATCAAAGTACAATCTTAATTTTTCAGGATTTTCAACACAGGCAGCTTTTTTTGATTATGATCTTGACGGTGATCTGGATATGTACCTGCTCAATCATTCCGTAAATCCCAATAGATCCTACGGAAAGGGTATAAAAAGAATGCAAAAAGATTCTTTGTCTGGCGATATTTTATTCAGAAATGATGCTGGAAACTTTGTTAATGCTTCAGCTGAAGCTGGGATTTTTCAAGGCTCCATAGGATATGGCCTAGGGTTGGCAATAAGTGACGTAAACAATGACGGTTATCCCGACATATATGTAGGCAATGATTTTTTTGAAAATGATTATCTCTACATCAACCAAAAAGATGGAACGTTCAATGAAATTATTTCGAAAGATGATTCCAGTTTAGGCCATACCTCCCATTTTTCTATGGGTAACGATATTGCAGACATCAACAATGATGGGCTTACAGATATTATTTCTTTAGATATGTTGCCCGAAAATCTTGAGACCTACAAAACTTCTGGCTTGGAATATCCATATCCAGTATATCAACAATACTTGAAAAACGGATTTGCCCCACAATATATGCAGAACACGCTGCACTTGAACTTGGGGAATGCTCATTTTAGTGAAATAGCCTCCTTGAGTGGTATTTCGGCATCAGAATGGTCTTGGGGGACTCTTTTAGCTGATTTTGATAACGACGGTCTTAAAGATGTGTTTATTTCCAATGGCATAAAAGGGGCTACAAATGACATGGATTTTATCAGTTTTATTGCGAACGACAAAATCCAAAAACAAATTGAGGAAGGAATGTCCCAAAAAGAAATGGCATTTATAAAAGAGCTTCCAGAAAAGAAAGTGCCCAACTATTTCTTCAAAAATAATGGAGACCTTTCTTTTCAAAATGTTACGGATTCATGGTTGCAAAAAGAAAATTCATATAGCAATGGGTGCGCATATGCAGATTTGGACAATGATGGGGATCTAGACCTTGTAGTGAACAACGTTAACACCGAAGCTTTTATTCTCGAAAATACCCTTTCTTCACAGAATCCTAATCAAAACGCTATTACGGTAAGCTTTAAAGGGGCTAAGAACAATCCTTTTGGTATAGGTGCCAAAATAATTGCACATTCGGCAAAAAAAACCTTTACCCAGGAACAATTTGCCACCAAAGGTTATTTATCCGCAGTGTCCAATAAAATGCATTTAGGAATTGGCAAAGATTCCATTTTAGACTCCCTTATCGTGATATGGCCAGGAGGTAAATATCAAGTGCTAAAAACCGTGGATAAGGGAAAAATTGAAGTCGATGTACAGAATTCCAATGGCAATTTTTACACCGACAGAATTGGAAGCAAACCGACGCTTTTTATTCAAAAAGACAGTATAATCCACTTTAGACATAAGGAGCAACCAACCGTAGAATTCGATAGAAATCCTTTGGTTCCCTTTGCCAATACCAATGAGGGGCCTTCCATCTCGGTGACCGACATCAACAACGACAGCCTTCAAGATATTTTTATCTCTGGAGCAAAGGGCCAAGCATCACAGCTTTTCGTACAAAACCCTGATGGGACATTTGTAAGGGAACAGGATGCCGTGTTTTCTGACCATTCATTTAATGAAGATGTGTCCCATGTTTTTTTTGACGCTAATGGAAGCGGTTTCCAAGATTTAATCGTGGTTAGTGCCGGAAATGAGTTTAAAAATTCCAATAGAATACAACCCAGACTTTACCTTAACATAAATGGGAAGTTTACATTTAATCCAGAAGCTTTTAAAGGATTGGAACTTAATGCTTCAAAAGTTAAAGTAGTGGATTTTGATAATGACGGGGACATGGATATCAGTATTGCATCTGACCAAATTCCACAACAATTTGGAGCCACCTCCGAACAATACCTTTTTCAAAATAATGGAAAAGGTGATTTCAAGGACGTTACCTCAACGTTCTGTTTAGCGCTTAAATCCTTAGGTAATGTAAAAGACATGCTCTGGAAGGACCTGGATAAAAATGGATTCGAAGATCTTATCGTAGTAGGAGACTGGATGCCTATTTCTATCTTCATGAACAATGGAAAAACCTTGAATTTGATTTCGGATAATGGTCTGGACCAAACACATGGATTTTGGAATTCGGTAATTGCCGAGGATTTTGATAAAGATGGAGATTTGGATTTGGTTGCCGGCAATTGGGGCACAAACAGCAAGCTTAAGGCTTCGCTAAAGGGACCCATCACACTTTACAATCAAGACTTTGACAATAATGGGGCCATTGAACCCTTGGTCACCTATTTTTACGATGAAAAGGAAACCCCATTCCTTTCTAAAGACGAACTGGTGAAGCAAATGCCATTTCTAAACAAGGAATTCCTTTCTTATAAAAGTTTTGCCCAAGCCTCTTTAGAGGAACTCTTTGGCTCGGAAAAACTTAAAGAAGCTAATCAAAAAAAGGTTTATGAACTTGCCAGCTGCTATTTTGAGAATACAGGAAATAATACTTTCAAAAAGATAAGATTACCCCAGATGGCTCAGGTTTCTACCATTAACGATATGTTAGTAGATGATTTTGATAATGACGGGCTATTGGATATCCTTGCCGTTGGCAACAACTATGAAATTAGCACACAGTTAGGTAGGATGGACGCATCACATGGCATACTTTTGCGTTTTGTCGAGAATGGATTTCAATGGAATAACGATTTTGAGATTAACATTCCCGGACCAGCACGAAGTATTGAAAAAATAATAATAAACAAACAGGACCATTACATTGTTGGCATCAACAATTCCTCTCCTTTATTTTTTGAAAAAATTGAAAATGACTAACCGTATTTTATCATACCTCTTCTGTTTCCTTCTTTTCAGTTGTGGGAAAAAGGAAGGCGAGCTTTTTTCCAACCCGTTGGCCGAGGATACAGGGATTTCATTCACCAATACAATTACAGAGTCAGATAACTTGAACATATTGGACTACCTCTATTTTTATAATGGTGGAGGAGTTTCCATCGGAGATATTAATAACGATGGTCTTCCAGACATTTTCTTGTCGGGAAATCAAGTAAAAAATGCGCTATACCTAAACAAAGGTGAGATGAAGTTTGAGGATATCTCTGAAAAATCTGGAGTTCAAGGAAACAGCACATGGAACACGGGAGCTGTTATGGGGGACATAAACGGAGATGGCTTTTTGGATATTTATGTTTGTGCCGTGGTGGGCATTAACGGATTTGAAGGTGCTAACGAACTCTACATCAACAATGGAGATAGTACTTTTACAGAAAGTGCCTCTAAATATGGACTGGATTTTGATTCCTATAGTTCTTCTGCAACATTTTTAGATTATGACCTTGATGGCGATCTAGACCTTTACCTCCTTAATCATGCAGTGCATACCCAAGAATCCTTTGGCAGAGTAGACTTGCGCTATACCAGAAATTATGAAACCGGTGACAAGCTCTTACGCAATGATGGAAACACATTTACAGATGTAAGTGACGAGGCGGGCATCTATGGAGGAATCAATGGGTATGGGTTGGGAATTGCTGTTTCTGATTTTAATTTGGATGGCTATCCGGATCTTTATGTTGGAAATGACTTCCACGAGGATGATTACTATTATTTGAACAATGGAGACGGTACGTTTACCGAAAGCCTACGAAAATATTTTGGCCATACAAGCAGATTTTCAATGGGTAGCGATGTTGCAGACATCAATCATGATGGACTCCCTGATTTGATCTCCTTGGATATGCTTCCAGAAGAAGAGATTCCTCTAAAATCATCTGAAGGGGATGATAACATTCAAGTACAGCGATTACGAACGCAGCGTTATGGGTACCATTACCAATTTACCCGTAACATGCTCTATGTAAATCAGCCTAGTGGTAATTACTTGGAAACTGCTTTAATGAGTGGTGTTGCCGCCACAGACTGGAGTTGGAGCGCTCTCTTTGGAGATTATAATCAAGATGGAGAACAAGATTTGTTCATTTCCAATGGAATTCCGAAGCGACCAAATGATTTGGACTACATCCGTTTTATATCCAATGAGCAGATTCAAAAAAAATTGGACAATACTAAATTGGTGGATCAAAAAGCATTAGACTTAATGCCTTCGGGAGCCATTAACAATGTCATCTTCAAAGGAAACAACGACCTTCAATTTGAAAATAAATCAGCCACCTGGATTACTAAAGATACCTTGATTTCTGGAGCTACAGCATATGGGGATTTGGATAATGATGGAGATTTAGATATTGTGACCAATAATATAAATAGACCAACAACTATTTATGAAAACAAGACCAATGAAACATCCAATTACCTAAAAATACGATTTAAATATAAAGGGAAAAACCCTTTTGGACTTGGAACAAAAGTTTATTCCTATCATCAAGGCACCTTACAATTTAAGGAACTTTATCCTAGTAGAGGGTTTCAATCAAGTTCTGAGCCTATGTTACATTTTGGGTATGGGAAGACCCAAACCATAGACTCCTTAAAAATTATTTGGCCAGATAAGTCCTTTCAAACTGTAAAAAATGTTGTTGTAAATCAAACCTTAAAAATTGAACCAACGAATCCCGTTTTGTTTGATTATCAATCCATCAAACCCAAGACAAAACCACTTTTTAAGAGCGTAGAGGACAATTTAGGTTTGGATTTTACGCATGTTGAAGACAATTATATTGATTTCAACAGAGAGAAACTCATTCCATATCGCGTTTCAGACAGAGGTCCGGCTGCGGCTACAGGGGATTTAAACGGAGATGGAAAAGAAGATGTAATCTTTGGCGGATCTAAATACCACCCATCTAAAATTTATATGCAACAAGACACCTCTTTTGTAGAACGCAAGATCAATTCGATTCATAACGACTCCGTTAAAGAAGACATAATTGCATTGATAAAAGATTTTAATGGCGACGGAAAGAACGACATATTTTTGGGCTCTGGAGGTGCTGATTTCTATGGAAAATCTAATCGGTTGTTAGATGGTTATTTTGTGCAAAAAGATTCATCATTTATAAAATCCAATCTTCCTGAATATTTTGAAAATGCCTCTGTGGTCAAGGCAAACGATTATGATAAAGATGGCGATATTGACCTTTTTGTTGGAGGTAATGTGGTCACTTCAAGGTTTGGAGAAACGCCTAATTCCTATTTGCTAAAAAATGATGGAGGCAACTTTTCCATAGTAGAGCATACCCCTTTCCAAAATGCCGGAATGGTTACGGATGCCGTTTGGACCGATTTTGACAACGACGGTGCTGATGATTTAATTATTATTGGAGAATGGATGTCACCCAAATTCTATAAAAATTCCGACACTGGCTTTGAAGAGGTTAGACTACTTCACCATGATTTGAATGGACTTTGGCAGGCAATTCAACCTTTTGACATTGATGGGGATGGAGATACGGATTACCTTCTGGGTAATTGGGGCGTCAATTCCAAGTTTAGGGCCTCCCAAAAAAGCCCCATGAAGTTATATTTTATGGATTTTGATGGCAATGGCAGCACGGAAACCATCGTTACCACAGAAAAAAATGGAAAATATTATCCGCTTTTAGGCCTCGATGAACTTTCTGGGCAGCTAGTTTCGCTTCGTAAAAAATTCAATGCATATAAGGATTTTGCTGGAAAACCCATGGATGCACTTTTTGATAAAAAAACACTGGAAAAGGCAGAAATATTGACCGTGCATGAACTTCACTCAGGCTATTTGCAACAAGAGGACGGAAAGTACACTTTTGTCCCCTTCAACGCACAACTACAGGTTTCACCAATAACTTCTTTTTTATCTTATGACTTTGATGGTGATTCTGACAACGAAGTTTTGGCAGCTGGGAATTACTTTGGAGTAACTCCATTTCATGGCAGGTTCGATTCTTTCCCAGGAGCATTGATAAACAATCAAAATAGTATAATTTTGGGTGATGATTTGGGCTTAGAGCTTACTCAGAAATCTGTACGACATCTTAATGTAATTACGCTGGATAAAGCTACTTATCTTCTGGTAACACTAAATAACGATAAAGCCCAAACCTATAGAATACTGAATTAAAACTACAAACTAATGAAAGCACGTATCGGCTTACTGTTCCTATCTGCAGTGCTATTTGTTTCCTGTGCAAAGGAAAATGAACCTATAACAATTTCTCCTGATGACTTCCATAATGCCATAGATAAAGTAACGGAAGTCATGATCCATGATATTTTTTCGCCGCCAGTGGCCAGTAGAATTTTTGCTTATCCAAATGTGGCAGCGTACGAAATTATAGCTTCGCAAGAAAATGAATACCTATCCTTGGCAAATCAGGTAAAAGATTTAAAACCTATTCCCGCTCTGGCTGAGGGAAAGAAAATAAACCATGAATTGGCAGCATTGATTGCACATATGGAAGTAAGCAAACGGCTAATTTTTTCCGAAGATAGAATTGAGGCCTATAGAGATAGCCTCTATACCCTTTGGGAAGAAAAAAATGAGCAGGAATTCATGGAATCCAAGACCTACGGTCTTGAAGTTGCTGAGCACATTACGGAATGGATGAATGGGGACAACTACAATCAAACCCGAACCATGCCCAAGTTTACCGTGGATACGGATAATCCGTCTAGATGGCAACCTACCCCTCCAGCGTATATGGCCGGAATAGAACCACATTGGAGCAAAATAAGACCTTTTGTGATTGATTCCGCCAGTCAATTTAAACCTACTCCTCCTCCGCCATTTTCAATGGAAAAAGATTCCGATTTTTATAAAGAATTGCAAGAAGTGTACGATATCAGTAACAAAATTACAGCTGCAGGCGATACCTCTGAAGAAGTTGAAATTGCACAGTTTTGGGACTGCAACCCTTATGTTTCGGTTACCAGAGGTCATTTAATGTTTGCTACAAAAAAGATTACCCCAGGCGCTCATTGGATTGGAATTACGAAAATTGCAAGCAGAAAGTCCAATGCAGATGTCAACAAAACCATTTATGCCTATACCAAAGCATCAATTGCCATGGCTGATGCTTTCATAAGTTGTTGGGATGAAAAATATAGAAGTAATCTTATTCGTCCAGAAACGCTTATAAATGAGCATATTGATGAAAATTGGACTCCAATACTGCAAACACCTCCATTTCCAGAATATACTAGTGGCCACAGTGTAGTTTCAGGAGCTGCCGCTACTGTTTTAACAGACATTTTTGGAGACAATTTTGCATTTGATGATAATACCGAGGTTCCTTACGGGTTGCCGGTTCGTTCGTTCACCTCTTTTACCCAAGCATCGGATGAAGCTGCTATTAGCAGAATGTATGGCGGGATACATTATCGCGCCGCAGTGGACATTGGTGTAAACCAAGGGCGAAGTTTAGGTGCGTTTGTGGTGGATAACCTAAAAATGGTTCAATAATTCTTTAATCCTAAAATAATATTTGAATACTGATGAAACGGAAAATTTCTTTGGTAGTTATTCCAATAGTAGCGATTGCGCTAGTATGGTATCTATTTATTAAGCCGAATGACTATTTAGTGTCCTTTACAGCCAATACATTTCCAGGAGCCATAAACCAAACCATTAAAAACTGGGACAAGCGCATGGGGGTTAACACATCTATTAAACAGAAAAACCTTTTAGAACTAGAACAAGAACTTAAATTTGGTGATAGTTTAATACACTATAATTGGACTATTATTCCAATCACTGATTCTACTTCAAAAGTTAAAGTGAGCATTAAGGATGTAAGCCACAGTCTCATGAACAAAATCATGATTCCTTTTACTTCTACGGTGTTAGAAAAACGTTCTAAAAAGAATCTTATAAATTTCAATCACCTTTTAAACGACCATATTAACAAGTTTAAGGTCAAAGTTGTTGGTGAAGATGAGCTTAAGCCAACTCACTGTGCTTATTTGACCATTGAAGGTCTTCAATCTGAAAAGGCTTTTGGTATGATACGGGAATTTCCATTTTTAAGTGGTTTTGTAAAGCAACATAACCTAAAAGTAAATGGTACACCCTTTGTTGAAATAAAAAAATGGAATCGGACTAATGATAGTATTGTATATGACTTTTGCTACCCCATTGTTAAAACAGATTCTTTACCCTTTCATACCGAGATTAAGTACAAAGAATTCGGTGGAATGAAAGCTTTAAAAGCAATATACAATGGAAATTATATGACCTCAGATCGTGCTTGGTACAAATTAATGGACTATGCGGGCAAGCACAATATTGAACTTGAAAACAAGCCGGTGGAATTGTTTTATGACAACCCTAGTATGGGTGGAAATGAACTGGAATGGAAAGCAGAAATATTTATGCCCCTAAAAAACACTGATGAGTAGGGTTACACTTTTACTTCTTCTGATTTTTCTTCAAGGCTGTGCCCAAAAGCCCTATTATGGGGATTTGACTTACTTGGGGAAGCTCCCATCAAAACTCAGCGAAGTTTCTGGAATTGCTTCCATGGACAGCATAATATCATGGGTAATTGAGGATAATGGTAACAAAGACCATATTTATGCCATTAATAATGAGGGAAAATTAATCAAGGAATTCAAGGTTAAAAATGCCAAAAACGACGACTGGGAAGATTTGGCTAACGACGATAAAGGGAATATCTATATTGGAAATTTTGGCAATAATGCAAATGACAGAAAAAATCTTTCAATCTATAAACTTCCTAATCCAAACAATGAAACAGGAAAGAAAATTGAAGCAGAAAAAATAACATTTCACTATCCTGAACAAAAAAAATTCCCTCCCAAAAAATCCAAATTAATGTTCGATTGTGAGGCATTCTTTTATCAAAACGGATTCCTCTATCTCATTACTAAAAATAGAACTAGACCTTATACTGGTAAGGCTTTTATTTATAAAATCCCTGCTCTAGAAGGGTCACATACGGCAAAACTGGTAGGGAAGTTCGTTTCATGCTTAGACCCACAGTCCTGTTCCATTACTGCCGCTGACATCTCTCCCGATGGTAAAAAGGTAGTGCTTTTAGGTTCTGGTTATATATGGCTGTTCACTGATTTTACTGGAGATGATTTTACCAAAGGAACACTTCGTTCCATTGATGTAAAGCATAGAACTCAACAAGAATCCATTTGTTTTGTGGATAATAATACGGTATTGATTATTGATGAACAATCAAAAACAAAAGGTCGAAACCTGTATTCGTATACTTTAGATTAAAATCCAAAGCCTACTCCAAAAGCAAACCGGGGTCCATCTGAACTATTGAAGAACCCAAAATTAGCCGAGAGAATATCTGCTCCATTCAAGAAAAACCCGCCGCCATAGGAAGTGTGCCATATATCTGAAGAATCTTGTGGTAGCCAAACGCGTCCGTAATCAAATCCTCCAAAAATACCAGGGGTAACCGGCAACAATCCTGTTTGTCTTTTTCTAAAGCTGTAGCGTAAATCTGTGTTTTGAAAATACGCAGTTTTTCCTGTAAATCGTTGGAAACGAAACCCTCTCAATCCATTGTTTGCGCCTATACTTGCTCCTTGATAAAATTCAAAATCGTCTCCAATATTAAAATGCCCTTTTAGTTTTGTGGCCAAAACCAATCTACCATTGGAGCATAACTGATGGTCAATGGATAGGCTAGGAATAATAAATCCAAACGCCCTATCTGAATCCTGTAGATTTGTTTTGTAACCACCATGCAATGAAAAGCTCATCCCCATGGTCGGAAAAGCCTCGTTATCCGTGTTTGAATATCCATATTCTGCATCAACTCCAAAGAAATCTTGTTGGGTATCCCTTCCAGCATCGGTAAAAAACCCTTCTATAAAACGCCCTTCCGTTTCTTCTACATCATAGTTTTCATAAGACACTCCCAATCGAAATTTTGAACCTAAATATCCCCTCCATACCAAAGAAGGTGCAAACTTAATCGTCTCTATTTTCACTCGGTTAAAGTCTAATTCAAGCTCATCGTCGTTATTTGGGGTTTCGTTACCAAGGCCAAAAAAGTTAATACTAAAGTTAGGGCTGGTAAAGTGCGCGTTTAACTCCAAATTGACATTCTCGAAAACATTGGCAAACTCACCATTATACCCTAAATCAAAACCATTAGTGGCAAAGTAATAGGCAGCATTAATGGTATGTTGTTGCGTAAACGGATTTTGCCTGAAACCATTAAAAGTATAGGTATTTGTAAATCCTATTCTTAAACCATCGTCTGGATTAAAACCTATGGTTGGCAAAAACTGATTGTTACTTGCTTTTATTTTGAGAAATTCATAGGTATTGGTATCGTAATCATTTATGTTATGTACAGTCCCTCCAAAAGCTTCATCATAGGTGTTCTTTTTAGTCTTAAAATCATAGGTGTGCACTTTTTTGGACTTTTCGGCAATCTTATATATGTCATTATTTTGACCGCCTACAATTCTAACTTTGATTTTAGAAGATTCTGCATTCACATCAAAAACATCATCATCATCTAAACCGTATACCCAGACTTCTTTTGTAAATTCTGGATCATAAGTTCTTTCAAAAAATAAATCCTTCTTTTCTCCACCTTTTATTCGGTACCCTCTTACTTGTACGCCTCCGTTCCCCCCTGAATTGATACTAAAATAATCATCCTTGTCCGTACCGGTAACTACACTATATTTATTTATAACCTTAAAGTACTCTTGTGCTGTATTCACAAGGTTTTGTTTTCTTTTTAGTAATGTCTTTTTAAAGTTGGAAATAGTCTCATCATTTACCTCTTCAGGGAAGGAGGAAAACGCTTCGTCAATAACATCTTCATTTATTTTTTCCTGAATAAATTTTGCCTGTTCTATCCATACATCCATATCTGCTTCAGAAAGCAATGCCATATCCAAGGCAAAAGTTCTCGGTGATGAGTTAAACCCTTTTACACTTCGTATCTCATCATTGAATCCTTCAAAAATCCGCAAAGAAGGAACTGCTCTTGATGCAAAAGCCATTAATGCCCCATCTCCCCATATTGAAAAAGCCTGATCTCTATCTCTTGGAAATGGTTTAAAAATCTTTTTGCCAGATGCATCTTCATACTCCAACCAACGCCATTGATCTACGTGTCGGTCCCAATCGCCAATCAACATATCAAACAAGCGAGCTTTTGCGTATTCATTTTTATCAATGCTATACTCTTCATCCTCTCTCAATTTATTGATTAAATCATACGTGCTTTCAATCTTATTTGAGTATCCAAAACTTGCTAGTGCACCATGACCTTCAGATACATGTTCTTCAATCATATAAAGTTCGCCACCAAAATCGCTATTATAATCTCCAAGTGCATTTTGTTTTGGGATGTAATACAATTTTGGATTGGTATGATATATCCCCACTGCATCAGAAAGTGGCCCAATGGTGAAAGGAGCATATGGATGGGCTCCAGTATAAAAATCCATGAGTAGTTTTTCCGTGTAGGAATCCTCAAAATCCCCAATAATATATTGTTCTTGAAAAGCGATTGCCTGTAAATATCGTTCTGCACTTTTTCTAAGTGCTCGCATTACAAATTGTCTACCATCCTTATGTTCAAGCCTTAAAGAGTTGGATTGGTTTCCCCCACCTTTTCTTACTACGCTGAGCCCCCCAAACAGAGTGTCCAAACGTACTGTTGGCGCTTTTACTTTTGTAGCATAATATTTTCTATAGCGCTCACCCCAAAGCCATTTATAAAAACCACTTCTATCTATCTCTTCATCTGTGTAGATAGACGCTTCCATTTCAGCAGGAAATGTATCACTGTAATTGCGGCTTACTTTCTTTTTATCTGAAGTCAACACTACTGAGCTATATAGTAAATCTTCAGCTCCATTATCATCAAGCCCATAAAAATCCACTCCAGAAGAACCATCTTTATATACCTTTAAAATGGCATAACCCATTTGGCCAGTAGAAAATTTACTTCCGTTCAATAATCGAGTTGCTCCCTTTTTTGCCCCAGAACCACTAACAATTTGGGGAATACCCCTTTCTACAATATACTGCAGTGTATGCTCATGTCCAGATGTAAAAATTACATTTTCTGAATACTGTGCAAGTGTTACAATCCTATTTTTCAATCGATTGTATATCTTATTTGACTGATCCTCAAATGATGCTCCAGATGTTTTCCTTAAAAGGTTGATCACAGAACCAAGGCCTGGAAGGGGTATTTTACCCGTAGACCTTGGATACATATGCTGTCTAAATGAAAATTGTCCCCCATGAGATCCATAGGTAAACATAGGGTGATGCATTGCTAGAATTACGGTTTTATCCCTGTTTTTCTTAATTAAACTTTCTAATTCTTCAAAAAATCTTTCCCTATCTTTTATTTCGCAATCATCATTAATTGTGGGGTGCTTATCCCAGTTGACCAAATACCATTCTGTGTCTATTGCAATAACAACTATGTTCTCCGTTATTTCAATTTTTTCCAAAGGGCAGCCATTTTCAGGAAAAAAAACTTCCTTGCTATCCAGTTCTTTCTCTATATATTCTTCTTGTCTTTTAAGTCCTTTTAATCCTTCATTATACCAATCATGGTTTCCAGGAATAAATACAGTTTTTCCAGGAAACCCTACCAACGTTTTTAATTGCGCGTTCAAATCATTTTTTGCATTGATATAGGCTATGGTAGAATCCTTCTTATCTGGTAAACCTGCTGGATAGATATTATCTCCTAAAAAAATAGCGGTACTGTTTTTGTTAGCACCCTCCAATCTTGATTTAAATTTTTTAAGTGCAGGATTCATGTCTCCCATTGGAGATTTTCCCGCATCTCCAATAAGATAGAAGGTATGTTCAATTTCTTCGTTGTTCAATGCCGTATTTCCATTAAAGGGGATATCATACTTTGCTTCATATGTGGCACAGCTTGAAACCATGACCAATAAAAGGATTGACAGGTAATGTTTTTTCATATCAATGAGGTTGATTCCAAAATTTTGTATTTTGGAGATTCAAAGTAATATTATGTCGGAAATTGTTGAAAAAACTGAACATTTTGTCACAGAACTTTTGGAAAATAAATTAGATCCAAAGTTTTTATATCACAATTTACGGCATACCCAACGTGTGGTTAAAAGTACTAAAGAATTGCTCAATTTTTATAATCTTGAAGATTTGGAAAATGAGAAGTTATTGCTTTCGGCCTGGTTTCATGATGTAGGCTATACAAAGGGAGTAGAAGACCATGAGGAGAATAGTTGCAAAATAGCCTCAGATTTTCTTACTAAAAACAACTATGCCCCTGAGGCTATTAAAGATATATGCTCTTGTATTTTGGCCACTAAAAGATACCATGAACCTGTTGACTTAAAAGAGCAAATTATAAGAGATGCAGACGCTTCGCACTTTGCGCAAAAAAGTTATTGGGAGACCACAGATTTTTTGAAAGAAGAGCTTGAGCTTCTCAATATTGCAAACTTTTCCAACAAAGCTTGGCGAGATGAGAATATTAAAATGTTTAGGGACGAGCACCAGTATTATTCTGATTATGCCAAAGAAAACTGGAATGAGGGCAAAGAGCGCAATCTAAAACAACTGGTCAAAGAAAAAAAGACGGAAAAGAAGATTGCCAAAAAAGAGGCGTTAAAAGCTAAATACAAAAGTGAAAGTCCAGACCGGGGAATCCAGACACTTTTTAGGGTAACCCTAAAGAACCACTTGACCCTGAGTGATATTGCCGATACCAAAGCCAACATCCTATTATCGGTAAATGCTATTATTATTTCTGTGGCATTGTCCAACCTAATTCCAAAATTGGACAATCCATCCAACACATATTTAATTTACCCCACGGTTATATTTATAACTTTTAGTGTGATATCCATGGTTTTGGCGGTACTTGCAACGAGGCCAAACGTTACTAGCGGGCAGTTTACCAAAAAAGATGTAGAAGACAAAAAAGTGAACCTTTTGTTTTTTGGTAACTTTCACAAAATGAGTTTAAACGATTATGAATGGGCCATTCAAGAATTGATTAAGGACAACCAATATATCTATTCTTCACTTACAAAAGATCTTTACTTTTTGGGACTTGTCTTGAATAGAAAATACAAGATATTACGGTTGACTTACACCATTTTTATTGTGGGTATTGTAATTTCCGTACTTGCATTTGGAATATCATTTCACTTTTTGGGGGGATCAGCTAGATTGTAACATCCCTAAGTTAAGACTTCAATTCTTCCATTAAATCCTCATAGGTATAAGTCCGTTCAGATTTTGTGTCTTTCCTGTACAAAATTTCTGCTCTAATAGCTTTAAGTCCGGTCACTCCCTGAAGCCCTTCGAGCTCAACTATTTCAATATTGTTGGTAAAGTAACCCTTTGCTTTTAAGAACTTTATATAACGCATATACTCTTTCTCATCCTTTCTTTGAGAGTATACAATGGCCAATTTTCCTTTCTGCGTTAATCTTTCGTTAGTTCCTTTTATGTATGACTTATCGATGCGTTTTTTAATAATTTCATATCTGGCATTGTAAGTGCCATCCACATCGAATCGCTTTTCATCCATTCTAAAACGAATTGCCAAAGAGGTACTATACACCAAAACTAAAGAAGCTACATCTAATTTAACCGGTAATTTGGGCTTAAGGGCATAATACTTATTCTCCATATCGCACATTACCTGAAGCTGCCACAATCTTAAATTACTTAAGTAAAGTTCATCAAAGTTTCTATCGTTGGCAATAGAACTCCCTATGTACATATTGTGTTCCACGCCATCGGTTTTGTAACGCTCAAAATAATGTGGGAACATTTCTTGGGCATCCACTTGTTTTTTGTCCAACAAAGCAGCCAGTTCCATATTTGCTTCCATTACACTTTGATCATAATTGCGACGATGGTCATAGTAAGATTCTGTGCTAGGATCTATTTGAGCTTCATAGGTCTCAACCAATGCTTTAAGCTTAGTATCTTCCTTTTTTAAATGATTGAAAACCGGTGTAATTTCTTCTTTTACAAAATCGAAAACAGCTTGCTCCGTATGGGTATACAGTGCATCCCTTACCTCTTCAAGATAGGCGTTCACCCTAAACATAAGCTCCTCATAAATGGGGAGTTTATATTTTTTTACGGCAACTTCCAAGACACCATTAATTTCAGAAAGCTGAATCATGAGGTCTCGCTGTATAGATAAATTGCGCTCTTTGGAAGAATCTTTTATGTCTATTTGACCATACAGCGGATAGACATCTTTAAATACAATCTCTTTAAAAACAGGATGATTTCCAACCAATTCATCAGCCATAAAGCGCTTTGCTTCTTCTTGGAATTTCCAATAAACTGATGAATGAACCGTGGTGCACTCATGTTGGATAATAGCATCTACAAGATTTTCCTCCTCCTCGATAGATCTTAGCACTGCAGAAACGATAAATGGCATCACATCATCAAGCTTATTGGCATTGACGCTGTTAAGTTCATTCACTGTCCCAGAGACCAATTCTAAAACACCAAGCAATACTCCATTATCGGCAATTGGTGCTAAGATGGCACTTTTTATGCCCTGCTCATGTAGGTTTTTATAGGGCTGTTGTTTGCCCTCAGATTTCTTAAAGTATTTTTCTACATTGGAAATGGCAAAATAGGTATTGTCCTTAAACAACTTATCATAAGAATAGCCGCAAAGCATGGCATCACAGGATTCCGTTTCTTTGCCCTTTAGAATATGACTCTCTATACCCTTTCCATAAATCTTTAAAAACCTATTGGCATTGGCATCATATCCTGTAAAACCAACGTTTATTTTCTTAAGGTTAAAAAGTGACCTGAAAGTGTCTTGAAAATTGTCCATGAAATTTTCAGTGCCTCTTTTATTGCTCCCAATTAATGTAGATTTTATCCCAGAAATGGAATGCTCCGCAGTAACATCGAACATATTGGAGATAACGAAACCTTTTGATAGAAAACTGTTTGGAGGAATTTTCTCCTTCCATAAGTCTAGATTATCAAAATTTTCCAAAAGCTCATCAACATCATCCTGTGTAAGTTCCTTGGCCTTTTCTGTGGGTATAATCTCCATAAAATCTGCATTATACAGGATTCTATAGTGCCTCATTACGCCATTGGCGTCTGGTATATCATAGAAAAGCGGACGTTTAAAGTCCATTTTAAATCCGTAGTAAAAGCTTAGCACTACGGTACACTTCATAATATAGTTAAGATCCATAGGCATATTCCGGATTTCCAATTCAAATCCTTTGCCTGCTGCCTTTAAAATATTCTGAAAACGTTCTGAAGAATTAAAAACCAAGTTTTCAAAAGGAGTGGAAGCCGTCTTTATTTCGTTCTTTGTAAGTACTGGAGCAAAAGTATCAGCCAAGATAATACCAATAACATCCTTGTGCTTCTCTAACAATTCAACATCGTTAAAACCCTCTCTCAGTTCTGGGAAAGGAGCGACGGCATCCAAAACAAATTTTGCTCTGTCCGATAGATATTTGTCCTTACTTTTTAACTGCTCATCATAATGTTGCAATAATTTATTGAAACTTACAAATTGAAGCATAGGACTTTCCGCATTGGCGTTCTCCTTCATATAAATTTTAGTCGAGGTTGAGCCTGTAAAGTTACAAAAAGAAAAAATGCACAGTTGTTAAGAGAATCTTTATGGATTTACCTGCATTTTTTGGATATTGGGTAAAATTTGAAGTATGTCATCCCGTACCAGGCTAGATCGTGCCTACAAAAATGCAAGAATTGTTGCTTTTGATGATAGGGACAAGTTCATATTTTTCAGCGACTGCCACCGAGGAGATAATAGCTTTGCAGATGATTTTGCCAACAACCGAAACATTTACTTCCATGCCCTAAATCACTACTATAGAGAGGGGTTTCGCTATTGCGAACTAGGTGATGGCGATGAATTATGGGAAAATCTTAGTTTCGAATCAATTTTTGAAGCCCATAAAAACGTTTATCAGCTTTTAAGTCAATTTCATCTAGAAAACAGGCTTTACATGGTATGGGGAAACCATGATATGGTTTATAGAGACCAGTCTTATGTAGACAAACACCTCTCCAGTTATTTTGAACCTATTGACGATTCGGACAAAGAGCTTTTTGAAGGCATTACCTATCATGAAGCACTCATACTAAAGCATCGTGATACAGGCCAAGAACTATTTTGTACGCACGGACACCAAGCAGATTGGTGGAACTACGTTTGCTGGCGTATTGGGCGTTTTTTGGTTCGTGTGCTATGGAAACCATTGCAAGTTGTGGGTATAGCCGACCCAACAAGTCCAGCTAAAAATTATAAGGAACTTATCCGTATTGAAAGACGAATTAAACGCTGGATTGTTGGGAACAACCTGCGTATTACAATAGCTGGGCACACCCATAGACCGAGGTTTCCAGAACCTGGTGAGATTCCATTTTTCAATGATGGCAGTTGCGTGCATCCAAGGAGTATTACAGGTATTGAGGTGGAAAATGGTAAGATTTCATTGATCAAATGGCAAATCGCCACAAAACCAGATGGCACACTTCAAATAGTCCGGATTTTGTTGGAAGGTCCTGAAAAACTGGTGGATTACATAGATAACTAACATCCCTTCATTTAGCCATAAGCTGGTATTTAACAGTGTTTTATAAGATGCTTGGCAAGGTATTTGTTAACTTTAGGACAACAAATCGACCAAGTTGCTATGAAAAAATTGGTTTTTCTATTTTCCTGCTTTGTGCTGGGACTTTCAAACATAAATGCCCAGGGCGATATCCCTACTACCAGACCTCTTAAGGTTGGAGAGCGGAACAACTTGGATATTAAACCTTCAAATCAAGGGACTTCACTTCGTATACCTTCGGTTATTGATGAGAATTTAACTTCAAAAAATAATAAGCCAGGTGTAAAAATGCTACCGGATAGAGAATTGCTACAAGCTGGTCACGATTTGGTAATAGACCCCAAAGTTGGAGAAAAAGAGAAAAAAGGTTCCAAGGAACATTTTGGTGATCAATATTTAGGTGATATAAAAACTACCGCCAAATTTGTGGGTATTGTTTGTAGAGATCATGAATATGTAGATGGAGATCGTGTAAAAATATATCTCAACGGAGAGGTTATTGAGCACAATATGTTACTGTCCGGGTCCTTTAAAGGGGTTAATATTGATTTAGTAAAAGGATTTAACCGTCTCGATTTTGAAGCTTTGAACCAAGGATCATCTGGTCCCAATACAGCACAAGTTGTAATAGCTGATGAAAAAGGCCAGGTCATACACAATAACCGTTGGAATCTTTCTACAGGTTCCAAAGCGAGTCTTATTGTAGTTAAAGAAGAGGAATAAATTATTCCCCTGGTTTATAGGTCTTCACCGCTCTTTTTAGCACATCTTCCTTGTAGTACGCTGCATCTTTCCATTTAACATCTGCATACATTTGAATTTGGTCATCAAAATGTGGTGAATCTGGATTTCCACTTTGCCCCCCTGCCAAAATTGTTTTCGCTTTTACTTTTTCTCCAAACTCTACGGCAGCAACAAAACTGTTACCTCTGGTACCATAGATTTTTTTGGTTCCGTTATTGTAACGTTCTCCATATGCAGCTAAGGCACCCCAACGGCCACTAGCGAACCCTATGGGAATACTTGGCTTGGCATCATCAAATGGTTGACGAATATCCCCATTAAGCCTTTGATACCTATGAACTTCGCCCCAAGGCATTTGCCATGTGCCAAAATCTGCCTCCAATTGGTCGATTACTTCTTCAAAAAGTGTTAGTTTTTCCTTTTGAGGTGATTCACTACCCCAATATGCTATTAATTGCATTGGTGTCATCCCTTCAGGTCTTTCGGCATTTCTATAACTTTTAGTTCCATAGTAATGCGCAAGAGTCATTGCAATAGCTTCTTTTGAAGTTCTGTAGTCCCAATTTCTTAAAACCGCTATCGGTTCCTTTAATTTTGATATTGGATTTTCATCATATGCCTTAATCAACCCTGGAATCAATGCTTCAAAAGCTGGTAAGTAGGTGTCATGTGCTAATGCAATTAAACTATCCAGTGTATATCCGCTCCTATCCGTAAGGAGTTCAATCGCATGTACCCCACGAAAGTTCTCACGATCTATCGACATATAATTTGGATAATTTTCTCTCTTTGGACTGAATTCAAGAGCGGATGTATACGGAGTGGAATTGCAATTCTGAATCCAACCATTTCCTGGATTAAGCACCAATATATTTTCATCTACTGTATGAAGGCCTTGCCAATCTGTTTTGGGATTGCTTCCATCTACAGGTTCCGCATAATCAAAAATAGTATCTCGCTTTGGAATAAAATTGCCGTGGAAATAGGCAATATTCCCTTCAGCATCTGCATAGACCGTATTGTTAGATGAATTGGTTCGGATATCCATCATTTCCCGAAACCCTTTATAGCCATCTTGCTTGGTTCTAATATGGGATTGCTCCAACGCTTTTACAGGCTCCCACATCATCGCAGAAGCAGTCCATTGACCATCCACAGCATGCGTTATAGGTCCATGATGCGTATGGTACATGGGAAAGGTTTTTTCTTTTAAAGCTTCGCCTTCTTTATATGTTAAGGTCACTTCTGATACTTCCACAGGTCGAAGTTCTTCTCCGTACTGATAAAACAATTTTCCATCGTTCTTCACAATGACTTCTTTGAACTCATCCATCACATCCGTATATGTTGATGTATGCATCCATCCTGTTTTTTCATTGAAACCCTGGTAGACAAAAAACTGTCCCCAAGTCACAGCTCCATAGGCATTCAGACCTTCTTCTGAAACCACATGTACTTCTCCTCTAAAATAGAAAGAAGTATGAGGATTTATCAACAACATAGCATTACCAGACTCCGTCAACTTTCCTGAAATAGCAATTCCATTAGATCCTTGCGGTTCTGCCATTTCTTCTTCTTTTTTCATTTTCAATGCTTCCATCTCTGGAATTTCCATTCCGCTTTCATAGAAAGCTTTTATCTTTCTTACTGAAATTCGTTCAATATCCCCGCCTATGGAACCCTCACTAAAATACATGGGCATCCATGGTTCAAATCGGGTAAGCAGTCTGGGTTTCACTTCGGGATGGGTATGCAAATAATAATTGATGCCATCAGCAAAAGCATTACAAAGTTCCTTAAGCCATTCGGGGCTTTTTTCATAATTGGCTTTTGCTTCATCTTCGCTCATAAAAAGTCTTGCCCTTAGATCACTATACAATGCATCTTCTCCTTCGACCTCTGCCAACCTTCCCGTAGCCCAAATGTAGTTTTGCTCTACGCGATTAAAATCGTCCTCACATTGGGCATACAATAATCCAAAGACAGCATCTGCATCAGATTTTCCATAAATATGGGGCACTCCAAAATCGTCACGGATAATGGTAATATTCTCAGCTTGAGCTTGCCATTTCTCAACTTCTGTTTTAGGCTTTTGTGCGCATGATGTGATGACCAGCAACACAAGTAAGGATAGTATTCGCATGGTAGTTTATTTAAGCTTTTTTCAAAAACTGGGTTTTTAATACAATTTGAGATTTCCCAACCCTACACTCCACCTCTTGGGAGTTGTTTGTTAGGCGAATATTTTTGATCACATTACCTCTTTTAAGGGTTTTGGACATTCCCTTGATCTTTAAATCTTTGGTTACATGCACGTTATCACCATCTTCCAGAAGGTTTCCATTGCTGTCCTTTGTCTCCATAGTTCATCTTTGAAGGAGTGAAAATACAGGAATTAGAATTGAATTGCTAATGCTTTATTTATGAAGTTGGATGGAATATTATTTGTTTTCTTCTGTTTTACCAACTGCCACTGGAACCTCCTCCTCCAGAGCTTCCCCCTCCACCGGAAAATCCACCTGAACTACTTCCAAATGAAGAACCTGAGCTTGAGCCAAAGGAATGGCTTCCTGTAGATGAAAAAGTTTTACGCATATAGGTTTTATCATTTTTATAGAGGGAAAGCTTAAAATCATCCTTCCCTTTAATCAGGATTTTCAACACCGCCAAGAGCATGGTAAATGCAAAAAAGCTGACCAGAACTACATATATCCATGTGTCGCTGTTCAACAAATGATCATAATCTATTCCCAGCTCAAAAATCATAGTTGCAAAGAATAAGGGCATTAGGATAAAAACCAATGAAAACAACACTGGAATAAAACCAAACAACATCATAAACACTCCTTGCAAAATTCCAAGTTTTCCAATGAACATTCCTCTGAAAATCTCGACCACACTGGAATATGCTTTGTAAAAGATAAAGCTACCTGCCGCAACAAAAATGGACAGGAACAGTAGTATAAAAATCTTGATTCCAAGCCCCATTTCACCCTCAGCCGCTATTTCATTCTTGAATTCTTCCAATGCCTCAGGGTTATTTAGAAATTCAATAAGTTGGTCCGTAGCTAAGTCCAATCCCTGAAAATAATTCGCCTCTTTGAATTCAGGAATCATAGTATTCCTAATAATTCTGGACGCTACGGCATCCGTAATATAGGGTTCTAGGCCATACCCCACCTCAATACGGACTTCCCTATCGTCTTTTACAAAAAGAATAAGGATTCCGTTATCCTTTTCCTGCTGCCCTATTCCATTTTGATTAAATGTACCGTTAGCATATGTCTCAATAGTTTCACCATCAAGTGCATTTATGGTAAGAATCACCAATTGATTGGTGGTTTCTTTTTCAAAATTGGTGAGTTTTGTTTTTAGAATTTCCAGTTCTTGAGCAGAAAATATTTTTGAACTATCAGTCACTATTTCTCTTAACTCCAAATAACGATTTTGTGACATACACAAAGATGAAATCAGGAATAAAAAACAAAAAAGTGAATTCTTACTCATACACTTCAATACTGAAAAACACCTAAATATACTATTTGTTGCTTAGTCTTGGGCATCTGATTTGACCTACTTGGTTTATGGTTTTATCTCCATATAATTTCAAGTAACTTGCAGACTCTTTTGAAGAGATCCTATGGCAGAGAAAAAAGTTAGCATTTTAAACGCTTTTAAAACCATTATTTGGCCCAAAAGAACTATTGTCTTCGTAGGTCTTTTGCTTATTGCAATCAGCAAAGCAGCAAGTTTTGTAACGCCGATAGCGTCTAGGTATTTGATTGATGATGTAATTGTAAAAAAAGACATCAACATGCTCAAATATTTAGTTGCCGGTGTGATGCTAGCCATTTTTGTGCAAGCTGTCACTTCTTTTTTATTGACGAGAATCTTAAGCGTACAGGCGCAATACCTCATCTCAGAACTAAGGGCACAGGTGCAGAAAAAAGTGCTTTCCCTTCCCATTCGTTTTTTCGATAATACCAAATCTGGCGCTTTGGTTTCCCGCATTATGTCTGATGTTGAGGGTGTGCGCAACTTAATAGGAACTGGTTTGGTGCAATTGGTAGGCGGTATTATTACAGCTGTGGTTTCCTTGATTCTATTATTGGACATTAGTGTTTTTATGACACTTTTTACGTTTATCCCGCTAATTATATTCTCCATAATCGCGTTGAAAGCTTTCAAAATTATCCGACCAATCTTTAGAAATCGTGGTAAAATCAATGCGGAAGTAAAAGGGCGCTTAACAGAGACTTTGGGCGGAATTCGAGTTATCAAAGGCTTTAATGCCGAACAGCAAGAACAACACGTGTTTGAACTTGGAGTGGATCGTTTATACCAAAACGTAAAAAAGAGCCTCACTACTACTGCATTTATGACCAGTTCTTCTATCTTTCTATTAGGGATTGCCACTACTAGTGTAATGGGGTTTGGTGGTTATAACATTATAGAAGGGACCCTTACTGTGGGTCAATTTGTTGAGTTTACAGTGCTTCTAGGTCTTATGATTGCCCCTATTGTACAAATGAGCAATATTGGAAGTCAGCTTACTGAAGCGTTAGCGGGTTTAGACCGTACGGAGGAGTTAATGAACATGGTTGCTGAATCTAACGAAGAGGAACGAACCATTACTTTGGATTCCATTGTTGGGCGAATGCGCTTTTCCGATGTTTCTTTTTCATATGAGGAAGACAAAGAGGTCTTGCATCATATTAGTTTTGATGTAAAGCCAGGTGAAGTTATTGCTCTAGTAGGCAGTTCAGGCTCTGGAAAATCGACAATTGCAGGCTTGGCAGCAAGCTTTCTAAATCCGAATTCAGGAGTTATTACCATTGATGGACAAGACATGTCGAAGGTTAATCTAAACAGTTTTAGACAACACTTAGGAGTAGTGTTGCAAGATGATTTCTTATTTGAAGGGACTATACGGGAAAACATTCTTTTTCCAAGACCTGATGCTACTGAAGATAAATTGCTACAGGCTGTTAAAGCTGCATATGTAGATGAGTTCACGAGTCGTTTTGATGATGGTTTAGATACGCTTATTGGCGAACGCGGCGTAAAACTCTCTGGAGGACAACGTCAACGTATAGCTATAGCAAGAGCGGTTTTGGCTGATCCAAAGATTCTTATTTTGGATGAAGCCACTTCTAGTCTTGATACCGAATCCGAAGCATTGATTCAAAAAAGTTTGGCCGAACTTACCAAAGGAAGAACCACTTTTGTAATTGCTCACCGTTTAAGCACCATCAGAAAAGCTGATCAAATTTTAGTGATTGAAAATGGCAAGATTGCCGAACAAGGCACCCATGATGAATTAATTGCCGCCGAAGGAAGATATTATAACCTGTTTACCTACCAAGCTAGGATTTAAGCTTCTTCTGGAGCCAGTTCCACTTCCAAGCCATCCAAAGCGTCCGTCATATGAATTTGGCAACCTAATCGGCTATTATCTTCAACAAAGAAGGCTTCGGCCAACATGGCCTCTTCATCATCAGATTTTTCAGGGAGGGAATGATCAGACTTGATATAACATTGGCATGAGGCACACATGGCCATTCCACCACAAATTCCGATTGTTCCCTCTGGAGCAAGTTCATAAGAACGAACCACCTCCATCAAGTTCATGTTCATATCTGTCGGTGCATCCACTTCATGCAATACACCATCGCGGTCGGTAATCTTTATTTTAATGTCGGACATAGTTATCTAGTGAAAATAGTGGGTTAGTGTAACAGTGAATTATTTATGAAGTAAATATAACTCTGCTTCATTTCATAGATTTTATAAAGGCATACAACATTTTTGAAACTTCATTGGTCTTTTCAATCAATATCTTTGATTTGTCTTTATCGGTATAATCTAACCTTTCTGACAAATATGACATTGATCTAACTTGGCTGTTAGAAGCTAGTGCGAAATAAAGAAATCTTTTGAAATCAGCATTGGATTGTCTCTCAAAACCTTCAGCTATATTGTTTGAAATTGAAACTGATGCTCTGGTAATTTGATCTCTGAAACCGAAGTCATTGGTTTTTGAGAATATCGAGTATATCTCAACAGCCAAGTCTTGGGATTTTTGCCACATTTTCAAATCTTCAAAACGTTGTACTGTCATACTATTTCACTAACCAACTATCCAACTTAATCAATAGATTTAATCACAGCCTTCGGTGCCTCTTTCTTGCTTCCATCAAATCCAGTTACACCACCAACAGTAGTATACTTCATTACGTATTTCTTATCTGGAAATATACGTTGGTATGCACTCTGGCACATTAAGGTTGCCTCATGAAAACCGCATAGAATCAGTTTTAATTTTCCTGGATAGGTGTTCACATCGCCAATGGCATAGATTCCCGGAATATTGGTTTGATAATCCAAGGTGTTGTCCACCTTTATAGCGTTTTTCTCAATTTCCAAGCCCCAATCAGCAATAGGTCCCAATTTTGGGGAAAGTCCAAATAAGGGGATAAAATTATCCACTTCTAAATCAATTTCTTCAGAAGTATCTGTTCTTTTGATGGAAACCTTTTCCAATTTTTCATCGCCATGTAAACCAACAACCTCAGAAGGTGTTATTAAATTGATTCTTCCTTGATTTTTTAATTGTTGCACTTTCTCTACCGAGTCCAAAGCTCCACGAAACTCGTTCCTTCTATGGACTAAAGTCACTTCTGAAGCTATATCAGCAAGAAAAATGGACCAATCCAAAGCAGAATCGCCTCCTCCAGCTATTAGCACCTTCTTGTCCCGATAGATTTCTGGTTCCTTGATCATGTAGGCAACACCATTATCTTCATATTTGGATAGATCAGCCAGAAGGGGTTTTCTTGGTTCAAAACTCCCCAAACCACCTGCAATGGCAATAATTGGTGCATGGTGTTGCGTTCCTTTGTTCGTAGTAACTATAAAAGAACCGTCTTCCAGTTTTTCAATTTTCTCTGCGCGTTCTCCCAAAGTAAACCCAGGTTGAAATGGCTTTATCTGCTCCATTAAATTATCCACTAGTTCCCCTGCCAAAACTTCTGGAAAACCGGGTATGTCATAGATGGGTTTTTTAGGATATATTTCTGAGCATTGCCCTCCTGGTTGTGGCAAAGCATCTATTAAATGGCATTTTAGTTGTAGCAAACCTGCCTCAAAAACAGCAAAAAGACCCGTAGGGCCCGCTCCAATTATCAGTATATCTGTTTTAATCATCCAGAATCGTATTTAGATATCTGCGCAACTTAAGATTTGTTATAGGAAGGTTTTATGATTTTTGTCAGGCTAGCTTACGTTAATGACTTCTTCAATTTGGGGAACGTACTTCTTAATGGTCATTTCAACACCACTTTTTAAGGTCATTTGGTTAACACTGCAACCAATGCAATTGCCCTCAAGTTTAACCTTGACCGAACTTCCATTGTCTATGGAAATCAATGAAATGTCTCCTCCGTCACTTTGTAAAAACGGACGAATTTCATCCAAGGCTTTTTCTACATTTGTTTTTATCTCTTCTGATGTCATTGTCATTTCTTTTTAACGGCAGCACATCCTGCCATTGTTGTAATCTTTATTGCTTCAGTTGGTGGCAAATCTGTATTTCTCCTTACCAATTCCTGAACTACATTTTTGGTCAGTTCCTCAAATGCTTCTTCAATGGGTGTAGCTGTTTGCATAGCAGCTGGTCTACCAACATCACCCGCTTCTCTAATACTCTGAACCAAAGGAATCTCACCTAAAAATGGTGTATCCAAATCTTCTGCTAAATTTTTAGCGCCACCTTTTCCAAAGATATGGTATTTGTTGTTAGGCAGTTCTTCAGGTGTAAAATAGGCCATGTTTTCAACAATGCCCAGCACAGGAACGCTAATAGCCTCTTGCTGGAACATGGCAACTCCTTTTCTCGCATCTGCCAACGCAATTTCTTGTGGCGTACTAACCACTACGGCACCAGTAACCGGTAACGACTGCATAATACTTAAATGAATATCTCCAGTGCCTGGAGGCAAGTCCAGTAAAAGAAAGTCGAGCTCACCCCAATGCGCATCAAAAATCATTTGATTTAAGGCTTTTGAAGCCATTGGCCCTCTCCAAATTACAGCTTGATTGGGCTGCGTGAAAAACCCAATAGAAAGCAATTTGACCCCATAATTTTCAACAGGTTTCATCTTTGGCTTTCCGTCTACATTGATGGATAATGGTTTTTCCAAAGCAACATCGAACATAATAGGCATGGATGGCCCATAAATATCGGTATCTAACAATCCCACTTTAAAGCCCATTTTGGCCAGTGTAACAGCTAAATTAGCAGTAACGGTAGATTTTCCCACGCCGCCTTTTCCAGAGGCAACGGCTATGATATTTTGAATACCTGGAATTGGATTCCCTTTAATCTGGTTTACTTTAGGTTTTGAAGGTGCATCAACCTTAAGGTTGACCTTAATCTTTGCTTTTTCATAAACCTCTCTGTGGATGATTTTTAAAATCTCCACTTCTGTCTTCTTCTTTGCTTGAAGCGTTGGGTTTTTAATGGTAACATCCACCTCAACTTCATCTCCAAATACCTGTACATTGGTCACTGCGCCACTTTCGACTAGGTTTTGGCCTTCCCCAGGAGCGGATATGTTTTCTAATGCTTTGAGAATGTCTGCTTTGTTCAGCTTCATTAATCCTGTTTTAATTGCAGTCGTTTAAACTGATTCTAAATTACAAAGATACGGCCTTGGGTTAAGATAATGAAGATTGTATATTGAAAATGAAGATGATGGAATAGTCGGAGTTTATGCTACCCCAGTTCTTTCCAAGGGTCCCAAAAGTGCTTTTTAAAATCCACAATTTGATTATCCTTGATCTTGACACCCTCATTTTCCAAAAGTTGTTGCATAAGACCAGTGCCATCAAAATGATGCTTTCCTGTAAGGACACCAATTCTATTGACAACGCGGTGTGCAGGAACATCTTTTGCTGCTGAGTTGTTCATGGCCCAACCCACCATTCTGGCACTTCGTGCTGCGCCCAAATATTTTGCTATGGCCCCATATGAAGTTACCCTTCCATATGGAATTAGCTTTGCCACCTCATAAACCTTATCAAAAAAATTCTTTTCCTCCATTTACTAGTAGCACATTTTAATTACTGTTATCATCAATAAAACAACCATCAAAACACTCAGAATATAATTGGAGTTTTTTGAAAAACGTTTGGTCTTTTGCTCCATTTTATTAAAATAAAAGGCATAAAGGTACATTACCAAGAAAGTGCCAAAACCTGCAGCCAAAATAAAAATAACCTCATCAATGACCTCATAATTCATAAATCCCTGGCCATGAAATAACGTATTTAAGCCGCTATAATAAGGTATGGTTAGAAGGTTTATCGCAGCTAAAAAAAGTCCCTTGCTAAAACTACTTCGCTTTTTAGCTTGCTCAAATTCAGTGGAATGATTGTTTTGTTTTCTTCCTTTCAAAAAGAAAAAAATTGCCAAAGTTGCAAAAACGACCAAAGCAATTTGCAAAAGCATACCAATTACTTCAGGATTTCTTGAAAGGTATTTTGCTATTCTTACTGCGACATAGGTTTGGAGCATTACCATTACGGCTACTCCCAAACCAAAAATAATCCCATTGCCTTTACCTTTCTCAACGCTTGTTTTAGCCGCATTGACATTTAATAGCCCGGGTGGAGCCGAAGCTACAAAGGCTGCTAAAAAAGTAGCAAGAAAAAGAATAAGCAGGTGCGTCATTTAGTTATTGATCCTAAATTGGATGTACGTGATTGGTTTTCCTTTCTCAAGATACTGATTTTCATAAAATGTTTGAATTTCCAAAACTTCAGGCGGGCTGCCTGCATTTTTATAAACATCATGGTTTGAGTACCGTATTTCATGTCCCAATCCCTGCAAAAGGCCAAGGGTGTAGCCATGCATGAACTCACTGTCCGTTTTTAGGTTTACAACCCCGTCTGTTTTAAGAATGTGTTGGTATTTTTTTAGAAAAATTGGATTTGTTAATCGATGCTTGGTACGCTTATATTTTATTTGAGGATCGGGAAAGGTAATCCAGATATCATCTACCTCATGTTGCCCAAAAAGAAGATCTATTAATTCGATTTGTGTACGCAGAAAAGCTACATTGCCCAGTCCCTTTTCTTGGGCATCTTTGGCCCCTTTCCAAAATCGGGCTCCTTTTATGTCAATTCCAATGTAATTTTTGTTGGGATTACGTTTGGCAAGTTCTACCGTATATTCTCCCTTACCACAACCCAATTCCAAAATAATGGGGTTTTCATTTTTAAAAAAGGCCTTCCAGTCTCCTTTTAGTTTAAAACCATCCAAAATCTCCTCTCTTGAGGGTTGAATAACGTTTGTAAACGTTTCGTTCTCCTTAAATCTCTTTAGTTTGTTCTTACTTCCCACGTATTTCTTTAATTGAGCAAAAACTTAATGTTTTAGCAAAACTAAGGAAATCCAAAAGTAATTTGAAGTAGATATTAATTATGAAGTTCTGTTCTTCGTTTTTTCTAAAGTAAAGGAAAATTCAGACCCAATTTCTACTTCACTTTCCACATAAATCTTTTCATCATGGGCTTCAATAATATGTTTTACTATAGATAGCCCCAGTCCAGAACCTCCTTCTTTACGACTACCACTTGGATCTACGCGATAAAACCGTTCAAAAAGCCTTGGAATATGTTGTTTTGGAATACCAACACCATTATCTGTAACTCGAATGATAACCTTGTTTTTTACAAGATTCTCAACACTTACTTCTGTTGTTCCATCTGGGTGACCGTATTTGATTGAATTTACAAGTAGGTTACTGATCAGCTGCTGTATTTTTTCCCTGTCTGCATTCACATAAACAGGTGTTGTGTATTCCATATCAAAAGTGAGCGTAATTTCCTTTCCGGCAGCTTTCATCTCCAAAAGGTCAAATACGTTTTGAATGAGTTCAACAATATCAAAATCCTCACGGTCTAGTTTCAACTCGCCAGCTTCAAGCTTGGTAATTAGATCCAAATCTTTTACAATATAAATGAGACGTTCTACACCTTTATTGGCCCGTGTTAAATACTTTTCCCTGATTTTTTTATCGTTCATGGCACCATCCAACAGTGTTAGAATATACCCCTGCACGGTAAAAAGTGGTGTCTTTAGTTCATGGGAGACGTTTCCTAAAAAATCCTTTCTATATTCTTCTCTAATTTTTAATGTGTCTATCTCTATTTTTTTACCTTCAGCGAACTTTTCAATTTCCTGGATCAAGGTTTTCATGTCGGTAGTAATTGGCTTGGAAGAGAATGACGAAGATTCCAACAAGGATACATCATCATATATTTTTTTCACACGCCTGTAGATAAACCGCTCGACCCTAATTTGAATAATGGCAAAACATACCCCAAAACAAACTAAAGTAAACATAACGAAGTGCAGCCAATTTAGCTGGTCATTTAAGAACAGGAATACAACAAATAATGCCGCAAGGAAAACAGTAATTAGAAAGGACGACCTTAAGGCAAACTTATACGATTTCCTTATTTTTATTGCCATTACAATACAAACTTATACCCCACACCTTTAACTGTTTTAAAGTGGTGATCCCCTATTTTTTCCCGTAATTTTCTAATGTGGACATCTATGGTACGGCCACCTACAACGACCTCATTACCCCATACTTTATCTAAAATAACTTCTCTTTTAAATACCTTGTTTGGTTTGGAGGTCAATAATGACAAAAGCTCAAATTCTTTTCTGGGAAGTACAATTTCCTCCCCGTTATTGACAATTTTGTATTCTTCTCTGTTAATGACGATATTGCCAACCTTCACAATATCCTCTACCTCAGTTTTATCCTCTTTTAATCTTCTTAGCAGTGCTTTTACTTTGCTCAGCAAAACCTTGGGCTTAATAGGCTTCGTGATGTAATCATCTGCTCCAGCATCAAAACCAGCTACCTGCGAATAATCTTCTCCGCGTGCGGTAAGAAAAGTGATAATGGTATTCTCAAGTCCTGGAGTGCTTCTAATAATCTCACAGGCTTCAATGCCGTCCATTTCTGGCATCATAACATCTAGAATAATCAAATGAGGCGTTTTTTTCTTTGCTTTTGCCACACCTTCTATTCCGTTTTTTGCGGTAAAAACTTCGTACCCCTCAGAAGAGAGATTATAGCTTACAATTTCTAGAATATCTGGTTCATCATCAACAAGTAGAATCTTAATGTCCTTTGTTTTCATGGGATGGTATTTTTTATGTTGATCGCCCAAATGTAAATATAATACTATAACCTCATCAATGCTTAACATTGATTTAATGTCATAACATTATTGTAACAGTTTTCAAATAAACACTTAACGCGAGCCTAACATCGCTTTTACAACCCGTAGCGTTCTTTGCCACCAAATTCTAATCCAACAGAATACCGTATGAAAACTTATTTAATACTTGTCTTTTCCTTATTCACCCTTGCCAGTATTGCTCAAGAGAACGGCAGTATTGTGGGTAAGTTAACCGATAAAGAGCTTAATGATGATCCACTTCCTTTTGCCAATGTTCTTATAAAAGGAACTACAATGGGAACAACTTCGGATTTTGATGGTTTATATGAAATTACCGATGTTGAACCTGGAACTTATACTTTGGTTATAAGTTTTTTAGGATATGAAACACTTGAGGTTCCTAACGTGGTGGTTGAGGCCGATAAGGTAACGGAAGTAAATACAGGTCTTGGAGCCAGTAGTTTTGGTTTAGATGAGGTGGTGGTGACTACATCGGCAAGAAAAGATTCAGAGGTAGCTTTGTTACTTCAGCAAAAAAACGCACTAGTAATTCAAGAAGCAATTAGCGCAGAAGCGTTAACACTTAAAGGCATAGACGATGCTGCAGCAGCTGTAGCTCAAATTTCTGGTATTTCTAAACAACAAGGTTCAAGTAATGTTTATGTGAGAGGACTTGGAGATCGTTACCAAAATACAACCATGAATGGTCTCTCCCTTCCTTCCAATGATGTAAACAAAAAGAATATTAATCTTGATCTTTTCTCTTCTAGCATCATTGAAAACGTATCCGTAAGCAAAGCATACAGTCCAACTTTTTATGGAGATTTTGCTGCAGGCAATGTTAACATTGATTCTAAGGAATATACTGGTGATGGATATTTTGAAATTTCCCTGGGCTCTGGAATAAACAGCAATGCTTCAGGTGAAAATTTTGTAAGAAGCGAAGGTCCTAGTGATTTTGGATTTTATAATAGATATGACAATGATCCATTTGCCATTGTTTTATCGCATGGTGTAGATCCTCAAGAATCATGGAGTCCAGTAAATATTTCCGGCGCTATTGAAGGAGGGTACTCTTTTAATTTTAATGATGGTGATTCTAGACTAAGCTTTTTTGGAGCTGCAAGCTTTGGAAATGGTTACGAGTTATGGGAAGGACCTGCCAGGGATTTTACAAACGTATTAAAAGTGGATTTTCCCAACGTAAGGGAGTTTGCTTATAAAACCACAACAACTGCCTTAGGCAACATCACCTATAAAATCGACAATGAAAATAAAATAAAGTACAGTTCGCTCTTCATTAATAGTTCCACTGATGCTGTTGGTTTTTACGGAGTTAACGGGTTGGGAACAAATAGAGATGCCATTCTTACCACGGATGAAGGTTTTTTTGTAATGAACGTTCAGTTCAACCAAGACATGATTTTTGTAAACCAATTGACAGGTCAACATGTTTTTAATGAAAAACTGTCTTTGGATTGGGGAACCGGATTCAACAAAGTCTTTTCCGATGAGCCAGATAGAAAACGTATTACCCTAGAGAATTACCAATTATCTCTCGACAATGATACAAATACCAATCCTGTTTTCTACACAAATATTCCTTTTGACAATCAAAGGTTTTTTCAGAGCATTGAAGATGATGAGCTTAACAGCTTCTTAAACTTAGGGTATCAGGCTTCTGAAAAAGTAAAATTCAATTTTGGATACAACGGGCGTAGAAAAGAAAGAAGGTTCAACAGTATTCGCTATGGTTATGAAATTCAGGATAGAGACAATACCCCAATAACCGATGTCAATAATTTCAATACAATTTTTGATGTTACTAACATTAATATTCCTGATGGTGAGGGGTTATGGGATTTACTGGTACTAAATCCAATAAATAATGATATTGGAAATAGAAACAGACCAGGTCTTCCAGAAAACACCTATAAGGGTAATTTAAATGTTCATGCAGTTTATGGAACTGCCGAACTTGAATTAAATGAAAAAATCAGTGTGATTCCTGGAATCAGGGTAGAATCCTATAGCCAAAAGGTAGAATATGATGTAATCAACATTAGTGCTACAGATCCAGGGTTCAGAAACGTTTATGAAAACATCTTTTTACCCAGTTTAAATGTTCGTTATGCATTAAATGATGATTCTAACCTTAGGTTCGGATTTAGCAAAACTGCTTCTTTTCCAGAATTCAAAGAAGTTGCACCATTTGTATATGAATCTGTTACCCAACGTGTAGGTGGTAACCCAGATTTATTAGGTGGATTGGATGGAAATGGGGCTACCTATTCAGATATATTTAACTATGATATTAAGTATGAATGGTTCTTGGAACGTGGAGAAATCATATCTATAGCCGCCTTTGCAAAAACCATTAAAGATCCTGTAAACCGAGTTGTGGCAGCAGATGCAACTGGAACACAACGCTACTTTAGAACAGGAGAGCAAGCAGACGTATATGGTGTTGAACTAGAGGTAAGAAAGAACCTTTTAATAGACAACGATGATAATGCTGTGGTGTCTGTAGGCCTAAATGCTGCATATACAAATACCGATCAAGACCTTAAAGATATTCCAGGTGGTACTGAAAATACTTTTGGAACCACATTTGATCGCGACTCAGAAGAACTGGAAGGTGCTTCACCATTTATCATAAACGCAGATGTAAACTATAGTCCTGCTTTTGGAAACTATAAACCAAAAGCAACAGTTGCTTTCTCATACTTCTCTGATCGAATTTTCTCATTAGGATCAGGTAGTCTTGGAAACATTGTAGAAAAGGCAGTTCCTACTTTGAATTTTGTTTGGAAAAACTCCTTTGGAGAACATTTTGAAGCAAATCTTTCAGCCAAAAATATTCTAGACCCAGACATCTCTTTTGTAAGAGAGGGAACCGGAATTGGAGATATTACTATAAGAGAGTATAACCTTGGGGTTAACGTTGGGCTAACCCTTAAATATAAATTTTAATTTTTTTTAAACTAAGAACAAATGAAAAACAAGTTTTTATTTTTAGGTATAGCCGCCGCTTTATTCATTGCTTGTGAGAGCGACGATACCTCAGACATCGTTATTAATGACAATAGCGTTACAACAACTAATAACAATTCAGGTGGTGAAACACCGGGAGAGACTACCGTTAATCTTAACGGATTGTATACCGCAGACCTTACATTGGATTCGGCTATTGAATATATCGTTACAGGACCCGTGCTAATGGCAAGCGGTACTACTCTGACAATTCCAGCTGGTATGACAGTTAAAGCTGAGCCCATTGGCGTCAATGCATATATTGCCATTCAACAAGGAGCAAGAATAAATGCTGTTGGCACCTCAAGCAATCCGATTGTGCTTACATCAAATGCTACTTCTCCTTCTTCAGGTGATTGGGGTGGATTAGTTTTATGCGGGCGGGCGCCTATCAATTCAACCCCTGATGGTTCTGAAGACATAGCAACATCAGAGGTCGGTGCACTAGCTTTTGGAGGAAATACTCCTACAGATAATTCTGGAAATGTAGAATATGTAAGAATCGAATATGCAGGGGGTGCTATTGATGGAAATGCAGAATTAAACGGTTTATCTGTTTACGGTGTTGGTACTGGAACAACTATCGACTTTGTTCAAATCTTCGAAGGGTCTGATGACGGTTTCGAATTCTTTGGGGGAACTGTTAGCGCAAGTCACTTGGTTGTTGTTAATGCCGAAGATGATTCTATTGATTGGACAGAAGGATTTATCGGAACCCTTACTGATGTTTATGTTCAACACGGAACTGCACATGATAAAGCTTTTGAGTGTGATGGCTATAACACGGATTTTAGCAATGAAGGTGGGTATTTTTCTGCTCCAACCGTGACCAACGTGACCATTGTCGGTGATGGTACAGACGATGATGATGAAGCTATTAGGTTAAGAGCAGGTACACAAGGTACCTTCACCAATGTTGTTATCAATAACTACGCAGAAGGTTTTGATCTTGATGGTGATGCAGGAGACAATCCAACAGGTCAAGGAGTACTTGATGACCTTTTAAACATTGTAGATGTTACTTTCAACAACGTTACTGTTACTTTAAAAAACGATACTGGTGCAGTATTCAATGAAGCTGATGTAATATCAGGTGTTGGCAATGGTACAGGTACAGATATTGCTACTTGGGGTGCTGGATGGACCGTAGGTATTGACTAGTAAATAATTTTAATATAGCATATGAAAGCCCCTTTAAAGGGGCTTTTTTTTTGCACTTCATCGAAAAGTGTAGCTTTTTTCCGTAACCAATTCTAAATCAGCGCCCAAATTATTTATATTTGTGGCATACCCTTTGTGACCAATACTTTATGAAGCACCTTTACCTCGTCTTCTTCTTTTTTGTTTGTTCACTTGGATTCTCCCAGAATTCCCAAGCAGGAGCAGATATAGACGGGTTTAAGCTGTATCCCAATCCAGTACCGCATGGGAAAGTTTTTATAGAAACTACCCAAAATGCGCCAAAACAAATCCTGATTTTCGATGTTTTGGGAACCCAGGTACTCCAAACCACTATTATTGGCAGAGAACTAAATCTTTCAACCCTTGATAAGGGCGTTTACATCCTTAGAGTCTTTGAAAACAACAAAGTTGCTACCAGAAAGCTGATTATTAAATAGTTGCTCCATTTTAGGCTTTTCATCGACAAAATACCATCTTTTTCAACTTTACCTACATAATTCTTTGTTTCACAACATTTTATAGCTTTTTTTTAGAGGTTTCCATACTTTTATATTGCTTATTACCCCAAATCAGCATATATGAAGAAAATCTACTTTATTCTAATTATGGCTTTACCCCTATTTACCTTTGGTCAAGAATTGGTCAGTGTTAATACTGAGCAGGTTCAAGAATTACAGGGTTTTAAAATGTACCCCAACCCCGTCTATGGCGAGGAAGTATATGTAACAACCGCTTCAAACGGAAGTAAACAGATAAAAATTTACGATGTTTTTGGCGATGTTGTGTTAACAGACAGAATTTCAACCAATACCTTAAATATATCCAGATTGGTTCCAGGAGTATATGTACTTCAAGTAACCGAGCAGGAAAAAACAATGACTAGAAAATTAGTCATTAAGTAAAAAAAGTTGCTCTTAAAAAAGCCCTTCAATTGAAGGGCTTTTTTATTTTTAGGTACTTTTGTTGCTCAATGGATCCCTCAAGAATTCAACAAATTTTTTCAATTGCAAACCCTGCTACATTTGAATTGTTGGCGTTGGAAATCTTTAGATTTCAGTTTGAAAATAACCCTGCATATAACTCCTATTGTACCCATTTAGGAAAAAGTACTTCTAATGTATTGAAGGAGCAAGAGATTCCATTTCTTCCTATTGAATTTTTTAAAACACATCGGATTACCTCATCCAATCAAAATCCAGATGTGATTTTTGAAAGTAGTGGTACAACTTCAAATACCACCAGCAAACATTATGTAACGGACATACAATTGTATGAACAAAGCTATCTTGAATGCTTTAATCTTTTTTATGGTCCAATAAACGATTATTGCATTTTGGCACTATTGCCCTCCTATTTAGAGCGCGAAGGTTCTTCGCTAGTGTATATGGCGAATGACCTTGTCAATAAATCACAGCACCCAGAAAGTGGCTTTTATTTGTATGATTTGGAGACACTACATAAAAAGCTACATCAACTAAAACAAAAGCAAACCAAGACTATATTGATTGGAGTTTCTTATGCCCTTTTAGATTTAGCGGAACAGTTCCCGATGCGCTTAAAAAATACCATTATTATGGAAACCGGTGGCATGAAGGGAAGACGTAAAGAATTGATTCGCGAAGAATTGCACACCACCCTTAAAAACGCTTTTGGAGTGCCAAAAATCCATTCTGAATATGGTATGACCGAGTTGTTATCCCAAGCCTATTCCGTTGGCGATGGACGGTTTAGAACACCTTCTTGGATGAAAGTTGTTACCAGAGATACCGAAGATCCCTTAACAATTCAATCCCATGGAAAAACAGGAGGGATTAATGTAATAGACTTGGCCAACATAAACTCCTGCTCCTTTATTGCCACGCAAGATTTAGGCAAGGCATACAAGGATGGTACTTTTGAGATTCTTGGCAGATTTGACCACTCTGATGTTAGAGGTTGTAACCTTATGGCTTTATGACTTATTCTTTTACTTAGTTTCTAACAAAAGAATACGAAACTTCATCGTCTGCAATCATGGGTTCATCTACAAATACCAATGACAATGTATCTCCCGTAATTTCAAAATCATAAAATTTTCCATCTTCCAGTCTAATCCTGCTTCCATTGCCTGTATAAGAGTAGGTTCCATTTTCCCTAAAATAAACCTGATCCCCATTATTTAAAACAATGATTTCATTAGTATCAGCATCAAAGGTAAGTTGGGTTAGGTCAAATTCTGGAGGGTCTGCAAAACCACAAAAACAGCTTACCCTAGTCAAGGTCCAAGTCCCATTTAAACCAGAATCAGCTACGGTGTCATCATCAGAAGAACAACTGGTAAACAAAAGAACCGTTATTAAAAGAACACCTAGCTTTTTCATGTTGTAAATTGATTTTCTTTTAGACGGGGAATTCTAGTAAACGTTGCGCGATTTAGGCAACAACCAATACGAAATAGTTCTTCTTTCCGCGTTGTAGCAAAACAAACTTGTCATTAATCAAATCCGAAGCTGTAATTTGGTAATCTTCTTTTACCTTTTGTTTGTTGACAGAAATGGAATTTTGTTTCAGTTCCCTTCTGGCTTCCCCATTTGATGCCAGAAAACCTGTTTTTGCTGCTAAAGCACCTATCATATCCAATCCTGAATCTAGCTCTTGTTTCACAACCTGTGCTTGCGGCACACCTTCAAAAATATCCAAGAATGTTTTTTCGTCCAGTGTTTTCAAATCATCAGAGGTAGATTTTCCAAACAATATATTGCTCGCTTTTATGGCATTTTCCAAATCGGTCTTGGAATGTACTTGTGTGGTGATTTCTTCAGCCAATCGTTTCTGAAGCAATCTAAGATGCGGCTCTTCTTTATGTGCCGCTACCAAATCCTCAATTTCCTTTCGTGTAAGAAAAGTAAAAATCTTAATGTACTTCTCCGCATCCTCATCCGAAGTATTCAACCAATACTGATAAAACTTATAGGGTGAAGTTCGTTCTGCATCTAACCAAACATTACCACCTTCCGTCTTTCCAAATTTAGTGCCATCTGCCTTGGTGATTAAAGGGCACGTAAGTGCAAACCCCTTGCCTCCACCAATTCTTCTAATAAGCTCGGTCCCAGTTGTGATATTTCCCCATTGGTCACTACCTCCCATTTGTAGCGTACAATTATGGTTCTGGTATAGATACAAGAAATCATATCCCTGCACCAACTGATACGTAAACTCTGTAAAGGACATTCCTTCTTTTGCATCGGAGGAAAGCCTTTTTTTGACAGAATCTTTTGCCATCATATAATTAACGGTAATGTGTTTTCCAACATCCCTGATAAAATCAAGGAATGAGAAATCCTTCATCCAATCATAATTGTTCACCAATACCGCTGCGTTTTCCGCATCGCTTTCAAAATCTAAAAATCGCCCTAATTGCTTTTTCAAAGCTTCTTGGTTGTGTCTAAGCGTTTTCTCATCCAACAGATTACGTTCAGCCGATTTCCCAGAGGGGTCTCCTATCATTCCTGTTGCTCCGCCAACCAATGCAAAAGGCTTATGCCCCGCTAATTGAAAGTGCCTTAACATCATTACGCTCACTAAATGCCCTATGTGCAGAGAATCAGCAGTTGGATCTATTCCAACATAAGCTGCCTGCATTTCCTTCATAAGATGTTCTTCCGCACCAGGCATAATATCGTGCACCATTCCTCTCCACTGTAACTCTTCAACAAAATTTTTTGTCATGGCATTCTTTTTAGCGTAGCTGCAAATATAAAATGAAGTTCTTACATCGCTGAATAAATCGATTACAAATAGGTACTTTTACGAAATGATTTTGGTTACGGGAGGCACGGGTTTGGTAGGGTCACACTTACTCTTTCATTTGACTAAAAATGGAGAAAACGTTACGGCCAGTTATCGAACTAAAGATGCCATCGATAAGGTGAACACCGTTTTTGGGTACTATACCAATGAACCAGAAATCTTACTTGAAAAAATAATATGGGTACAAGCAGATATCACTGAAATTGGCTCCCTGCCACCTCTTTTTGAAGGTATAAAATATGTCTACCATTGCGCCGCTTTAATTTCTTTTGATCCCAACGACTATCCTGCCCTAGTGAAAACAAATACTGAAGGCACGGCCAATATTGTAAACCTGTGCTTGGAACATAACATAAAAAAATTGTGTTATGTAAGCTCTATAGCAGCTATAGGCCCCAGTAGTAAAGGAAAAAAGGCAGAAGAGGATAATGAGTGGAGTACTAAGCATGCATCTGTGTATGCACTTACAAAACATGATGCTGAATTGGAAGTATGGCGTGGTTCTCAAGAAGGTTTAGCGGTCGTGATAGTAAACCCCGGAGTAGTTTTAGGACCTGGGTTTTGGCATACCGGAAGTGGTACCTTTTTTAAATATGCGGCCAAAGGGAAAAAATCATTTATTCCAGGAGGGACAGGTTTTGTGACGGTAGAAGATGTGGTCAATGCTATGGTTTCACTTATGGAATCCACCATTGGGCGTGAACGATTCATTCTAGTAAATGAAAATTTGACTTTCGAAGAACTATTCCAAAAAATTGCTTCTAAATTGAATGTTGTTCCCCCCACAAAGAAAATTCCTTTTTGGGTTCTGGAATGTTTTTGGCGAGTGGACTGGCTTAGAAATAAGCTATTGGGAAAAAGAAGAAAACTTACCAAAAACATGACCAAAGGGTTCTACAAACGTGAGCTGTATAGCAATGACAAGCTTAAAAATGCAATTGATTTTAAGTTTGGGGATTTGGATGCAACAATAGCTTTTTGTTGTGCAAAATTCAAAGCTTAAGAGGCATCTGGAGCATTCTCTTTATCGTTTTTTGTTTTTATACCCGTTTCCTTTTTCTGCTGCTGGGCCTTTCTTATACTATCATTCCTTTTTTTGGTGAGCCCTTCCAAAGTATCCTTTCTGTGTTCTAATATGGACTCCACCTGCTCATATATGGATTGATATTCCAACGGGACTGAAGCATAGTACAAATCACTTTGCGAAAATTGGGCGCTGTCTATTTGATGTTTTTTATAAATAAAAGGCATCACTTCAATCCCGGTCTTCTCCAAATCTATTTTAAAAGATGTTCTAGCCGAATTTAAAATGGCCAAATCATGTAAAATAGCGACCATTTTCTCCTTTGGAATTAGGTTTTCAGGTTTTTCCACTACTTTTTCTGAGCAGGATAATAACATCAATCCAAAAAAGAACAGCCAGATTTTCTTCATCTCTTATCTATTGAATGTAAGTCTCTTCGCATTTCTGTTTTCTGCAAAATTTCCTTCATCAAAAGCCAAATGGCCATTTACAAAAGTGCGAACAACCTTGGAGTCAAAAGTAACACCTTCAAATGGAGACCATCCGCATTTATATAAAATATTGGATTTTTTAACCTCATTTTGGGAATTTCTATTCACTTGAACCAAATCAGCATAGTATCCCTCCCTAATAAATCCTCTACGGTCAATATCAAAAAGTTTTGCTGGATTGTGGCTCATTTTTTCTACCATTTTTTCCAAACTAATTTTTCCTTCCCGCTCTTTTTGCAACATTGCCAATAGTGCATGTTGTACCAGTGGGCCACCAGATGGTGCGCTTGTATATGGATTGTCTTTTTCTGCAATAGTATGCGGGGCATGATCAGTAGCAATAACATCTATTCTATCGTCTAATAATGCCTCCCATAGTTTATCCCTATCTTCTTTTGTCTTAACCGCGGGGTTCCACTTGATCAAGGTTCCTTTTTCTTCATAATCTTCATCCGAAAACCAAAGGTGGTGAATACAGACTTCCGAAGTGATTTTCTTTTCTTCCAAAGGAACAGTATTTGTAAATAAATCTGTCTCTATACCTGTTGATAAATGAAATACATGCAACCGAGCTCCGGTTCTTTTAGCAAGTGCAATGGCCTTGGAAGACGATAGGTAACATGCTTCCGCGCTCCTAATCAGGGGATGGTATTTTATAGGAATATCATCTCCATATTGTTGTTGGTATTTGGCCATATTCGCCCTGATTGTACCTTCATCTTCACAATGGGTGGAGATAACCATTTCTGTATTTTTAAAAATCTTCTCCAACACCACCTCATCATCAACAAGCATATTTCCCGTAGATGACCCCAAGAACAACTTCACTCCTGAGCAAGCATTTTTATCCAATTTTTTCAGCTCCTCAAGATTATCATTGGTTCCTCCAAAAAGAAAGGAGTAATTTATATATGCCGATTTTTGTGCAATTAAAAACTTCTCTTCTAGCTTTTTAATTGTGGTCGTTTGTGGATTAGTATTGGGCTGCTCCATAAAAGTAGTAATCCCCCCTGCCAATGCTGCTCTACTCTCCGATGCAATGTTTCCTTTATGAGTAAGTCCTGGTTCCCTAAAGTGGACCTGGTCATCAATAACACCCGGCAAAAGATAGTCCCCCTTTAAGTCAATAACTTTTGCGGTAGTATCTGAAATATTTTGATCTATTCGTGAAATAACCTCTCCATCTAAAAGCAAATCGGTTTCAAAAATCCTGTTCTCATTAACAACTTTCGCATTTTTAAGTACTATTTTTTTGCTCATTAAAAACTCTTTTTGAAAAATATACTTCTAAATTTCATAGCGATTACACCAAAGATTGCTTCACGAATTATTGCTGAATTCATCTTGGATTTTCCGTTTACTCTATCAGTGAAAATTATGGAAACTTCTTCTATTTTATATCCTTTGAGGTAGGCCCTAAACTTCATTTCAATTTGAAAGGCATAGCCAATGAACCTCACTGCATCTAAATCTATATTTTCTAAAACCTTCCTCCTATAGCACACAAAACCTGCCGTAGGATCATGAACTCGCATACCTGTAATTATTTTAACGTAAAACGATGCTCCATAAGAAAGTAGTATTCTAAAAAGAGGCCAATTCACCACATTTACTCCCTTTTTATATCGGGATCCCACAGCAACGTCCGCTTCATTTAGGCAGGCCCTGTGCAAACGGGATAAATCAGCAGGACGGTGAGAAAAATCAGCATCCATTTCAAAGATGTATTCATAATCTCTTGCTAAAGCCCATTTAAATCCATGAATATATGCTGTCCCAAGTCCAGATTTCTCCTTTCGAACTTCTAAAAATAGCCTATCAGGAAATTGTTTTTGTAATGCTTCCACATTTTCAGCAGTCCCATCAGGGGAATTATCATCAACAACAAGAACATGGAAGTCCTTTTTTAAGTCGAAAACTGTTTTTATTATGGCTTCAATGTTTTCAATTTCATTGAAAGTGGGTATGATGACTAAACCGTCTGCCATTAACACTAGATTAGAGGGCAAAAATAAGGTTTTCTACTTTGGGTTTGCAACTTGCTTTGCGTATTGCTTTATATCTTGTGAGGCAATATTTGTAACTTTGACCCACATAAAATTCAATTGATGGCACAAAAGTTTCCCAGACTTTTTCTTGTTTTATTGGGCATCCTTTTTATTCTCAATCTTGTTCAGAGTTATTTTACCGAGTTAATCTATGATGAGGCTTATTATTGGTACTATGCCCAGCACTTGGACTGGGGGTATTTTGATCACCCCCCAATGGTTGCTTTTTTAATTAAACTAAGTAGTTTCTTTTTTAGCGGTGAATTGGGAGTGCGTTTTATGAGTTGTCTTCTTTCTGTAGGCACCTACCTGATACTATGGTTGCTTATTGACCACCCAAGGAAGAAAGAGTACGTTGTGCACTTTTTTCTTCTTGTTTTTTCCATGACTTTAGTGAATGCATATGGATTTCTTACCTTGCCAGATACCCCACTTTTATTTTTCACAGCGCTGTTCTTACTACTTTATAAGAACTTTTTAAATCGGTCTAATATACTGATTATTATTTGTTTAGGTGTAGTTATGGCTGCGCTGATGTATAGTAAATACCATGCTGTCTTGGTTATCTTGTTTGTTTTTCTTTCTAACCTCAACCTTATTAAAAACCCAAAAGCATGGTTAGCGGTTGCTATTGCACTTGTATGTTATTCTCCACATTTTTTATGGCTATACCAAAATGATTTTGTTTCTATAAAGTATCATTTATATGAACGTCCGAACCAAGCCTATTCTTTTGAAAAGTTTACCCTGGGTTACGTCATAAATCTAGTAGCGATTTTTGGATTGCTTTTTTACTGGGTTTACCTTTCCCTTATCAAAACCAAGGCAACCGATAGGTTTACCAAGGCTCTTGTGTACCTGACTTATGGGGTACTTATCTTCTTTTTTGTATCGAGTTTTAACCGAAGGGTGCAAACGCAATGGATTATTGTAATTTCAATCCCAATGGCAGTATTGGCCTTCAATCATCTATTGCAAAATGCTCAAAGTAGAAAATGGATGTATCGCTTAGGATGGGTTAGTCTGGTGATTCTGCTTTATGCGAGATTGTGGTTAGTGCATCAACCATTGCTTCCTTTATTATTTGAAACCCACGGAAACAAGCAATGGGTAGCAGAGTTAAACTCAAAGGCCGGAGACACTCCTATAGTGTTCGAAAACTCTTATCGCAGATCACCTATGTACGAGTTCTATTCTGGGATCCCTACGTTCTCATTAAACAACCATATGTATCGAAAAAACCAATACTCGATTGATAATTCTGAAGAGCGGGTAAGAGGTAAAAAAGTACTTTATGTTTCAAAATATCGGAGTAGTGGTGATATCCAGTATACCTATCCGGATAGTACAGTGTTTTATGGTATTTTTATGGATAATTTTCAATCCTATCGTAACTTACAATGCATTGTGGAACAACCACAAGAAGGCACCAAACGCCTGCTAAAAGTGTATAATCCATATGAATTTGATATTCCTATTGATGCACTTTCCTACACTGTAGCCTATTCAAACAAGTATAAACAGGTGAAAGAGTTGGTAGACTTAAAAGTAGAGGCTGAAGATTTGTATCAAGTACTGTTAAAATCAAAGGATACTGTATTTTACCACTTTCAGTTACCATTACCACAAATGGAACGTCCTGGGTACTTTCGTATTGGAATATCAGAAAATGGCCTATTACCTGGACTCAATGGCAAACCGATTAAATTAACCGAATGAATCCCATAGATAAAGTTGTTGTTTCTTTAGATTGGATAACCATAGTCCTTTTTGCTAGCATGTTTGTTTTAGCTTTGGGCAAATACCTTTTTCAAAGTAAATTCTTGAATTTCATCATATTACCCTTTAACAACAGGTATGTAGTATTGTATAATAAGAAGGGAAGGTTGTTAAATTGGTTTCATATTTTACTGACAGTATTTCAACTCATCAATTTTTCCTTATTTCTATTTTTTGTTCAAAAGACTTTTTTTGATGCCCAAAGCAACTCTAATTTGTTCATCTTTTTTGTAATCGCAGGGGTACTACTTCTTTTTCAATTGATTAAACTACTACTGCAGTTTACTAAGGGATATATATTTAACACCACAAACTTAGTTTCTGAATTGCAGTTTAATAAAATTTCATATCTCAATCATAGTAGTTTGGTCATGTTCATCTCCAATGTTCTTCTTGCCTACATCTTTAAGGACTCAAGAATCATCATTTATTCGACGATTATCTTAATTGTTTCCATAAATATCATTGGACTGGTAAAGCTATTGAAGAACTATCAAAAAGCCATAATTCCCTATTTTTTCTATTTTATTTTGTACCTTTGCGCACTCGAAATTGCACCCTTAGTAATAGTTGGAAGCTATCTAAAAGATTGAAAGCTTATGAAAGTAAAAACAATTTTGGTTTCGCAACCTGAACCCAAAATAGAAAATTCCCCTTATTCACGATTGATTGAGAAAGAAAAGGTAAAAGTGGATTTTAGGCCTTTCATTCACGTAGAGGGAGTAGAAGCCAAAACGGTAAGACAGCAAAAAATTGATCTAAACAATTTTTCCGCGATTATTCTTACCAGCAGGAATTCTGTTGACCATTTCTTTAGGATAGCTGAAGAAATGCGCTTTAAAGTTCCTGATTCCATGAAATATTTTTGTCAGTCTGAAGCAGTTGCTTACTATCTGCAGAAATATGTGGTTTACCGTAAACGAAAAATTTATGTTGGCAAGCGAACATTTAATGAACTTGTTCCGCTTATCAAAAAATATAAGGATGAAAAGTTCTTAGTACCTTCATCAGACACCCTTAAGGCAATAGTTCCCGATTCACTTGACGAACTAAAAGTGGATTGGAAGCGCGGTATTTTTTACAAGACCGTAATTAGTGATTTGTCCGATTTAAGAGAAGTAACTTATGATGTTTTGGTATTTTTTAGCCCATCTGGTATTGAATCGCTTCTGAAAAACTTCCCAGATTTTGAACAAAATGGAACGCGTATAGCGGTGTTTGGAAACAGCACTGTAAAAGCAGCTACCGATGCTGGCCTTCGAATAGATATTCAAGCGCCAACTCCTGAAACACCATCCATGACCATGGCTTTACAGAAGTACATCACCAGTGTAAACAAATAACAAAAACTAACTCAACATAAAAAAAGGGCGGTCCAAATGGACCGCCCTTTTATTTTTAAAAGGCATATCGTTGTGGTCCTCCCCGCCTGATTTCTTCACTGGCGTAAGATTCAAACTTTTTAAAGTTTTCCCTAAAAGCATTGGTCAATTTAAATGCCGTTTTATAATAGGCATCATCATTGTTCCATGTTGCTCTTGGGCTTAATACACTTGTTGGAACTCCTGGGCACTCCCTTGGCTGTGCTACTCCAAAAACAGAATGAATATGGTATTTGTCATAACTGTATAACCCCAGTTCCCCGTTAAGCGCAGCACTAATCATAGCTCTGGTATACTTTAGCTTCATTCTGGTTCCCACTCCGTAAGGACCTCCGGTCCAACCCGTATTGATTAACCAAACATCTACTCCTGATTCCTTCATCTTTTTGCTTAACATTTCTGCATATTTGGCAGGATGCAAGGGCATAAAAGGTGCTCCAAAACATGCCGAAAATGATGGCTGCGGCTCAACAACACCAGCTTCTGTTCCTGCAACCTTGGCAGTGTAACCAGAAATAAAATGGTACGCAGCCTGCGCCGGCGTTAATTTGGAAATTGGAGGCAACACTCCAAATGCATCAGCAGTTAAAAAGAAAATATTTTTTACATTTTTTCCTATGGATGGTTGCTGTATGTTTTCGATATGATATATGGGATAACTAACCCGAGTATTCTGGGTAATAGAAGTATCGGAAAAATCTACGGCTCCTTTATCATCCAGAATAACATTTTCCAGAATAGCACCTTTTTTAATAGCACCATAAATCTCAGGTTCATTTTCCTTGGAAAGATCTATCACTTTGGCATAACATCCTCCTTCGAAATTAAAAACGGTATTTTCTGCTGTCCAGCCATGTTCATCATCACCAATAAGTTTTCGATTTGGATCCGTGGAAAGGGTTGTCTTTCCAGTACCTGAAAGTCCAAAGAAAATAGCGGTATCACCCTCATCTCCCACATTGGCTGAGCAATGCATCGGTAGTGTGTTTTTAAATACAGGAAGGATGAAGTTCAAGGCAGAAAAAATTCCCTTTTTAATCTCACCTGTATATCCGGTACCTCCAATGAGTGCAATTTTTCTTGAAAAATTAAGAATGGCAAAGTTATGCTGCCTAGTACCGTCCACCTCTGCATCTGCCATAAAACCAGGAGCATTAATTACGGTCCACTCTGGCTCAAATTCCTCCAATTCGGATTCGGTAGGCCTAAGGAACATATTGTAAGCAAACATATTGGACCAAGGATATTCATTTACGACCCTAATATTTAATTTGTATCCTTCATCGGCACAAGCATAGCAATCACGAACAAAAAGTTCTTTTTCATTCATATATGCAATTACCTTGTCGTAAAGCTTGTCAAACTTTTCACTTTCAAAGGGTATATTAATATTCCCCCACCAAACCTTGTCCTCTGTAATGGCATCTTTAACAATAAATCGATCCATGGGAGACCTTCCGGTAAACTCGCCAGTATTCACGGCAAGTGAGCCAGACGAAGCTTCTTTGCCCATGTCCATTTCAATAGTTACATCATGTAATTCTTTGGAAGAAAGTTGATAGTGAATCTTGTTATGCTCTATTCCATATCGCTTTAACGAAATCGTTTTCGTTGTTGGGATAAACGCATCCATTGTTTAGTTTTTTTAAGTTGGTGCAAAGCTAGAAAAATATCAGGTTTAACCTCGACTAAGATTGATTATTTCACCGTTTTTTTAGTCAAAATGCTATACCCAAATAGAAACCAACCCGCAAGTAGAAGAGTTCCTCCAATAGGTGTTAAGAATCCTATTTTTTTAAAGTCAATTGTAGTTAAACTATTCATTGCCAATAAATAAATGGAAAAAGAAAATAGGATGGTACCAACAAGAATCAATCGAAATACAATCTTTGTTTGTTTTTCTGCTAGTCCATTCCAGGTTCCCAATATCATTAAGAAAAAGGCTTGGTACATTTGATAGCGCACCCCTGTTTCAAAAGTGCCTATAGCTTCAACGTTTATTAAGTTTTCAAGTGCATGGGCACCGAAGGCGCCAAACAGAATTGACAGAAATCCCAATACTGCACCCATAAACACAATTGTTTTGTTCATAACTTTAATTACAACTATTTTTATAAATATAACAATTGAATACTTTAGTATTCGTTTTAATCAAAAGTAAACAAAACCTATGGCCCGCACTATTTTGGTACTTGGAGCTGGAAAATCTACCTCATATTTATTGGATTATATCCTAGAAAAATCTAATGAGGAAAAGCTGCATTTGGTTATTGGCGACCTACATCCAGAGAACATTTCCAAATCGGTCTCATCTCACCCCAATTGTAGTGTTAAGGCTTTGGATATTTTTAACGATGAGGAGCGAAGAGCATTAATTGCATCCTCTTCTATTGTGGTTTCCATGTTACCTCCACGGTTACATATTAAAATTGCCGAGGATTGTATTCAGTTTAAAAAACATCTCGTTACGGCTTCTTATGTGAGCAAAGAAATTCTGGCCTTGGATGACGAAGCTAAAAAAAATGGACTCATTTTTATGAACGAAATAGGTCTAGACCCTGGTATTGATCACATGAGTGCCATGGAAGTTATCGACCGCATTCGGAAACAAGGTGGCAAAATGTTACTTTTTGAATCTTTTACAGGGGGGTTGGTAGCTCCGGCACATGACTCTAATCTTTGGAACTATAAATTTACTTGGAATCCAAGAAATGTAGTTGTGGCCGGGCAAGGTGGAGCTGCTAAGTTTATTCAAGAAGGAACTTACAAATATATTCCCTATCAAAAGTTGTTCAGACGAACAGAGCTTTTAGACATTGAAGGTTATGGCACATTCGAAGTCTATCCCAATAGGGACTCTTTAAAATATAGAGAAGCCTACGGTCTTCAAAATGCATTAACCCTATACAGAGGCACCATGCGCCGAGTTGGTTTTTCCAAGGCATGGCAAATGTTCGTAATCCTTGGCATGACAGATGATAGTTATGTAATTGAAAATTCCGAAGGAATGTCTTACCGTCAATTTGTAAATCAATTTTTGCCCTATTCTCCTACGGATTCTGTTGAATTGAAATTACGCCATTACCTTAAAATTGACCAAGATGATATACGTTGGGGCAAATTATTAGAATTGAATCTTTTTGACGACTCAAAAAAAATACCGCTAAAAGACGCGACTCCCGCACAAATGCTTCAATATATCTTGGAAGATAGTTGGACCTTGCAAAAAGATGAGAAAGATATGATTGTAATGTACCATAAGTTTGGTTATGAAATCGATGGCAAAAAGAAGCAGATCGATGCCAATATGGTGGTGCTAGGAGAGAACCAAAGTCATACAGCCATGTCTAAAACAGTCGGACTCCCAGTGGCCATAGCAACATTACAGATCCTCAATAAAAAAATCACTACTCCAGGTGTTCAAATTCCTATAAAAAGTGAAGTTTATGGTCCAATTCTAGCTGAATTAAAATCTTATGGAATCAACTTTAAGGAGTATGAAGTTCCATATTTAGGATACAATCCTGATTCTATTGGAAATTGATTTTATACTGTATTTCGGTATCTTTAGCTTCAATTTTGAATCATTCTCATGAAAACCACTAACAATTCGGTTAAAATTGATGGTATTGACAAAAAAATACTAAGGTATTTAATGGAAGATGCTCGTAGACCCATTTTAGAAATTGCTCGAAACATTGGTATTTCTGGAGCAGCGATTCATCAGCGTTTGCGAAAACTGGAAAAATCTGGATTGTTGTCAGGTTCAAAATTCATTATCAATCCAAAGGTTTTGGGCTATACCACCATGGCTTATATCGGTATTTTTTTGGATAAGGCCATGGCCAATCCACAAGCAGTAAAGGAGTTGGGAAAAATTCCAGAAGTACTGGAATGTCATTACACTACAGGCAACTGGTCCATTCTTATTAAGGTTCTATGCAAGGACAATGAGCATTTAATGATGGTTTTGAATAAAAAAATCCAGCAAATAGATGGAGTATCCAGAACTGAAACCTTTATTTCTTTAAATCAGCAGATAGACCGACAGATTTCCATCTAACAAAAAACCTACTTGGATTGCTCCAAACAGGTTCTTTTTATATTGTGAAAATTGTATCAATCCCTTCCTCCAAAAATCTGGAAGGCCCAATATGCCAAGGAAGCTAACGCTCCCAAAGCTGCTACCAAATACGTTCTGGCTGCCCACTTTAAGGCATCTTCGGCCCCTGCATATTCTTCTTGACTTACAACATTCTTCTGCTTTAACCATGCTAAGGCTCTATTACTGGCATCATATTCTACAGGTAGTGTAATAAAACTAAACAGCGTAGCAAACCCCATCATAATCAATCCAGCTACGGCAATATAAAATCCCAAGCCTACGCCTGCTGCTGCACCCAACACTAAACCTCCAAAAACGACCCAAGTAGACATCCCAGAGGTAACACTTACTACGGGCACTAATTTGGAGCGCATGGTCAACCACTCGTATGCTTGAGCATGTTGCACTGCGTGGCCTACTTCGTGCGCTGCAACCGCTGCCGCAGATGCATTACGCTGATTGTATACCCCTTCACTTAAATTCACCGTTTTATTCTTCGGATTGTAATGATCGGTAAGCATTCCCGCTGTGGAAATCACTTTTACATCCCGAATCCCATGGTCATCCAACATTTTTTGGGCGATTTCTGCACCACTCATCCCATTACGAAGATGAACCTTTGAATATTTCTTGAATTTGCTCTTTAATCGGCTACTGACCAACCAACTGATCAAAGCAATTCCACCGATTAATATATAATATGTCATCATAGCTTTTGTATTTTAATTGATATAAATATACCAACAATAAAGCAAAAACCCCGCCATTGTTGGGCAGGCCTTTTTAACTGACAAAATGTTATGTTATGCGAGTACCGACTCCCAATTAAAAGCTTCTGTGATTTCTTCATAAACCACTTCACCATCAACTATGTTTAATCCCTTGGCGAGGGATTTATCCAGATTACATGCACTGCGCCACCCTGCATTGGCAAGCTTTAGCACATAAGGAAGCGTTACGTTCGTCAAAGCAACAGTAGAGGTGTAAGGGACCGCCCCGGGCATATTGGCTACGCAATAATGTACAACATCATCAATAATGTATATCGGGTCTTCATGAGTAGTGGCTTTTGTAGTTTCCACGCAACCCCCTTGATCTACCGCTACATCGACTATTACAGTTCCCGGTCGCATTTCCTTAAGCATATCTCTTGTAATCAAATTAGGGGCTTTTGCACCCTTTAAAAGGACTCCGCCTATAATTAGATCATGGGTCTGTATATGTTTTCTGATATTAAATTCACTTGAGAACTCTGTAACTACATGACTGGGCATTACATCATTCACATAACGAAGTCGCTTCATATTAATATCCAAAATAGTAACGTGTGCCCCCAATCCTGCTGCCATTTTAGCAGCCTGTATTCCTACCGTCCCTGCGCCTAATACCAAAACCCTTCCCGGCGCTACACCAGGAACTCCACCTAAGAGCACTCCTCTCCCTTTAACAGGTTTCTCCAAATATTTTGCACCTTGCTGAATAGCCATCCGACCTGCAACTTCAGACATTGGTGTTAAAAGTGGCAATGTTCCTTCTTCATCTTCAACGGTTTCATAGGCAATACAAATTGACTTGCTAGCAATCATTGCCTTGGTCAAGGCCTCGCTAGATGCAAAGTGAAAATAGGTGAATATTATCTGCCCTTTTTGAATAAGGTCATACTCCTCCGCTATGGGCTCCTTTACCTTCACAATCATATCGCTCATTGCGTATACCTGCCCTATAGTATCTAAAATGGTAGCCCCGGCCTGCTGATAATCTTGATTGAAAAAACCACTTCCTTTACCCGCTCCAGACTGCACGTAGACAGTATGGTTGTTCTTTACCAATTCAAAAACTCCTGCTGGGGTCATTCCAACTCGGCTCTCATTGTTCTTGATTTCTTTAGGTACTCCTACAATCATTTTGTTACTTTTTTTGATTTACAACTCAAAAGTGTTACAAAAAAAACAAAATCAGAAATAAAATCGATAAAAATTAGGGGTGATGTGTCAAAAAATGTCTTTTATTTTATTAATACCCCATAAAAAATAGGGTAAGTCAAAATAAAAACATTGAAATTGATTATTTAACCTTTACATAAAAGGGATTATTTATATTTCAATTTTAAAATAACCACAAAGGCTACCAATGTACCAGTAATGCCATTGGCAAAAATTACAGGCAAACTTTGAATCATAAGTCCATAATACAACCATAACATACTCCCAATAAACAGGATTAGGTACATGACCAAGGAAATATCGGTTGTTGATTTATGTTTCCATGCTTTATAAACCTGTGGAATAAAGGAGGATGTGGTCAAGGTGGCAGCAATAAGACCTATAATTTCAAAGGTTTTCATGGTCATTTATTTTATGATGTCATACTGCGACAGGTTCAGCATGGCATTGGAACTATTTTACCCAACTATATTCACAATCTTCCCAGGCACTACGATTACCTTTTTAGGGGTGCGCCCTTGTAACTGCGCCTGGGTTCTTTCATTGGCCATAACGGCGGCTTCAATATCGTCCTTGCCCATATCTAAGGGCAATTCCATAGTAAAGCGCATTTTACCATTAAAGGATATTGGGTATTCTTTACTACTCTCTATCAAATATTTTTCTTCAAATTTTGGAAAAGACGCTTCAGCAATGGATGTTGAATACCCTAGCTTTTCCCACAGCTCCTCGGCAATATGAGGTGCATAGGGTGAAACCAATATAGCCAAGGGCTCTAAAATTGCTTTGCTAGTACATTTTTGAGCGGTCAATTCATTTACACAAATCATAAAGGTGGATACTGAAGTGTTGAACGAGAAGTTCTCGATATCCTCTTCTACTTTTTTGATGGTTTTGTGCAGCGTTTTTAGATTTTCTGCTGATGGCTCTGAACCTTCATCAATAGTAGTATATAACTTCCATAATTTTTTAAGGAAGGAATGTACGCCCGTAATCCCAGCAGTGTTCCAAGGTTTGGATTGCTCCAAAGGCCCCAAAAACATTTCATACAAGCGAAGGGAATCTGCTCCATATTCCTCACAAATGGCATCGGGGTTAACCACATTGTATTTGGACTTGGACATTTTTTCGATTTCTCGCCTTACGATATATTTTCCATCGGATTTAATGAATTTTGCATCTTTATATTCCGGTTGCCATTTTTTGAATCCCTCTATATCCAATTCATCAGAAGCATTTACAAAAGAGACGTCTGTATGGATAAGCTCAATATCATTAAAATTTATGTTATACTTTTCTTTATCCAGATAAACTCTATCTTCATCAGAAAATAAATGAGAGATATTTTCTCTTACTGCCCTAATTTTTATTGGAACAGTTATTAAGTCATTGCTTATAAAAGTATTTCTATCAATAGGCTTAATTTGTGCAATAGTTCTATTATCAAGTGGCTTCCCTTCTTCCCATTTTTTGGTAATATTAACAACGAGCCTAATTACAAAAGCACTTGTCCCTGTAATCATCCCCTGATTGATCAGTTTTTTGGCAAACTCATCTTTTGGAGCAATACCCACATCAAACAAAAACTTCTGCCAAAAACGGGAATACAACAAATGCCCCGTTGCATGTTCGCTTCCTCCTATGTATAAATCCACATCTTCCCAATAGTCAATGGCCTCTTTGGAATAGATAGCTTCATCATTATGTGGATCCATATACCTATTAAAATATTGGGAACTCCCGGCCCAGCCGGGCATAGTGTTTAATTCCAAAGGAAACACCGTTTTGTTATCTATTAACTGATTACTGACAACTGAAGACTGTTTTATATCCCAAGCCCAAACGGTAGCATTTCCCAAAGGCGGTTCGCCCGTTTCTGTAGGAAGGTATTTTTCCACCTCCGGTAATTCCAAAGGCAAATGTTCATCAGCAATCATTTGCGGCATTCCATCCACATAATACACCGGAAAGGGTTCTCCCCAATACCTTTGGCGACTAAAAACAGCATCGCGTAAACGGTAATTTATTTTTCCCTCTCCTTGACCTAGTTGTTCCAACTCAAAAATAGCGCGCTTAACCGCTTTTTTATAAGGCAATCCATCTAAAAAGTCAGAATTGGCAATGATTGTTTTTTCTTTATCGGCAAAGGCTTCTTCAGAAATATCTATCCCTTCAAAAATGTTGGGAATAGGAATATTAAAGTGTTTTGCAAAATCGTAATCGCGTTGATCACCACAGGGAACGGACATTACGGCTCCTGTGCCATATCCTGCTAAAACATAATCCCCAATCCAAATAGGAACAGGTTCTTTGGTAAATGGATGTTCTGCATAAGCTCCTGTGAAGGCTCCAGATATCGTTTTTACATCTGCCATGCGGTCACGCTCCGAGCGCTTTGCCGTAGCCTCCACATAGGTCTCCACAGCTTCTTTTTGTTCTGGCGTAGTGATTTGTGCCACCAAGTCATGCTCTGGCGCCAAGGTCATAAAACTAGCTCCAAAAATAGTGTCTGGGCGGGTTGTAAACACCTCTATTTGATGTTGAGATTCTTCACCTTTGTTTGGAATGACATTAAAAATTGCCGATGCTCCTTCGGAGCGTCCAATCCAATTGGTTTGCGAATCTTTTAATGGTAGAGGCCAATCTATAGTGTCCAAACCATCTAACAAGCGTTGGGCGTAAGCGGTAATACGCATACTCCATTGCGTCATTTTCTTTCGGATAACGAGATGTCCTCCACGCTCTGAAACTCCGTTGACAATTTCATCGTTGGCCAAAACAGTACCTAAAGCGGGGCACCAGTTTACTTCGGTATCCGCCAAATACGTCAATCTATATTTTAAGAGTAGCTCTTGTTTGGTTTTTTCTGAAAAACTAGTCCAATCTTCTGCACTGAAAGTTGGCGTGTCGTCATCAGAAGTAGCTTCTACAGCTGCGTTTCCTTCTCTTTCAAAAATGGAAACCAAATCTGCTATAGCTTCAGCTTTATCCGATTTTTTATTGTACCAGGAATTGAACAATTGAATAAAAACCCATTGCGTCCATTTGTAATATTTGGGGTCAGAGGTTCGCACTTCGCGACTCCAATCAAACGAAAAACCAAGTTGGTCCAACTGCTCTCGATACCTTTTTATATTGGTCTCCGTGGTAATTGCTGGGTGCTGCCCTGTTTGGATAGCATATTGTTCTGCTGGCAATCCAAAGGAATCGTATCCCATGGGATGCAATACATTAAACCCCTTATGTCTTTTGTATCGTGCATAGATATCCGTAGCTATGTAACCAAGTGGATGTCCTACATGCAATCCAGCTCCTGAAGGGTAAGGAAACATGGAAAGTGCATAGAATTTAGGTCTATCAGAATTATTGGACGCCTTAAATGTTTCGTTGTTTGCCCAATACTTTTGCCATTTGGCCTCAATTTCACGGAAATTGTAGTTCATTTTATATCTTACTTCTTTAATTTGGCAAAAATAGGTTTAATCCCTTAAAGCGGAAAAGATTAGGCAAGCCTATTCAAAACCAATGTTACTTACATCCATTGCGAACTCATTTACTTTTTTCTTTAGCTTTCATTATACTTTTTCTTCAAAAGTCAAATGCTCAATTAGGTTTTTGCAATGGAAATTCTGGGGAGCCCATTTTTACAGAAACTTTTGGGACAGGTGTACAAGACGGCCCTCCCTTGCCTGCGGGAACCACAACATATAATTATGTTAATGGAGGTCCTTTGGAACCGATTGATGGTAACTATACGATATCTAGCAGCACTAACTTTTTTGATTGGTTCAATACCAATGATCATACTCCTAACGATATAAATGGTAAGGCCCTGATTGTAAATGCAAGTTTTACGCCAGGAGAATTTTTTAGGCGTACCATTGGCGGACTTTGCGAAAACACTTCGTACGAGTTTTCATCATGGATGATAAATCTGCTCCCTAGCAGCAGTTGTGGTGGAAATGGTATTCCTATAAATGTTAGATTTCAGATTTGGGATAACACTGACACTAATTTATTGGCCACTGGAGATACCGGAAGCATTTTTAGTAAGTCTTCAGCAACATGGGAACAGTATGGCTTGGTTTTTCAAACATTATCCGGTCAAACCTCTGTTATTTTAAAAATGCTAAATAATGGTGTGGGAGGTTGTGGCAATGACCTAGCCATTGATGATATCGTTTTTAAGACCTGTGGCGATAGGATTAGCTTAGCTGATGCTGCAAACAATACAAATATTGCCATCTGTGAAGAAAATGCTCCTATCTCGGTTGATCTTAACGCTACTCCGGATTTTTCCATTTACAGCACTCATGCCTATCAATGGCAAGAAAGTATAGATGGTATTACTTGGACCGATATTACAGGCGAGACCAATCAAACCTTTGTTTCCCCATTGATTTCGAACACAACATCATATAGAGTAAAAGTTGCAGAAGATCCCATTAATCTTTCCAATGTGAATTGTAGCGCTATTTCAGACATTTTTGCAGTGGTTATTGAAGAAAAGCCGATGCCCCCAGTATCCTTGGGAAATGTTTCGCTTTGCGCCGATGTGGTCGGTGGAGTATCTGTTTCAATTCCAAATGGAACCTCTGCAAATTGGTACGATGCCCCTGTTGGAGGAAATCTTTTGCAAGCAGGCAGTCCCTTTTATGAAACTTCTGTTAGTGGAACTTATTATGCCGAGGTGGTAACTGAATTAGCAGGTTGTATTTCTGATTCAAGAACTGCAGTCTCTATTATTTATAATGATTTGCCTGTTTTGGAAGACGAAACACTGATTCTATGCGAGGGAGAATCTTTGGTTTTATCTGCCGATCTATCTAATGCTTCCTATGCCTGGAATACTTCAGAAAACACTCGGGAAATAACCATAAGCCTCCCAGGAACCTATATCGTAACAGTAACCGATACTAATGGATGTAGTGCCTCTAAGGCTATTGAAGTATCCCAGATTGATATACCAGTAGTTGATAGTGTAGTTTCTGACCACAGAGATTTAACTATTGTCGCTCAAAACACGGGTGATTTTGAGTATTCCCTAGATGGTTTTTTCTATCAGGACAGTCCGCAATTTCAAAATCTCTTGGGAGGAACATATACTGCCTTTGTAAGGGTAAAGAACTTTTGTGGTACGGTACGCTTTCCGTTTGTCCATTTAGTGATTCCTAGGTTTTTTACTCCAAATGGTGATGGTATAAATGATTATTTTATACTTGAAGGAATTGAAGTCTCGGGCGATTTTGAGATTAGCATTTTTGACCGCACCTCAAAACTGATTGCTCAGTCTAACCGTCAAGACTATTCATGGAATGGCACATTTAATGGCAGACCCTTGCCTGCTTCAGATTATTGGTACTCCATCAAGATTGGTGACAATTTGTTCAAAGGTCATTTCGCATTGAAACGTTAAGCTTCAATATTAAACCACAAGCAATTTACCACTGTACAAAACCCAAATCATAGACAACGCAGCTGAAATGTTAATAGCATAACCAAATAACTTCATTTGCGGTAATGTATATGGCCGGTCTTTAAAAAAGAAAAAAACATCGAGTAACAGCCAAATGGAAAACACCAAAAGAAATATGGCCAACACCAAGTCTTGGAACCAGAACCAAAGTAAAAAAGATTCCAAAAGCAAAAGCCCCAACATTAGCAGTTTTGATTTTTTATGTTTTAGCAAAGTTGCCGTAGTACGTTTTCCAGCTTTCAAATCGGGTTCTATATCCATGATTTCTCCTGCAATATGGGCTTGGAAAGCAAATAATGAGAGGTAGATGATGGTTTGCCATGGTATGCTTTCCAAATTATTTAATTCGATTGCGAAAAAAACAGTCAATACATATCCGGCTTGAATTAAAATTTCAAAAGGCGGCCTCTCCTTAATTCGAAAAGGTCTAAAATTATAAATGATGTTAACACCTATCATCGCCACTAAAAGAAGTAGCATTTTTATCCCTGACAAAAAAGAAAAAATAACCATAAACGGCATTATCACCACAGCTATTCGACCTATGAGACCATTTAACTCTTCTTGCGAAGCTTTGGCCCCAAATAAATAGTTTCCTTTTCTTCTATTTATAATATCTGCCTGTACATCGTTATAATCGTTCAATCCATATACCAGATAATTCAAAGGAAATGTGACAAATAATAAGCCCAACCAAAATGGAAGAGTTTTCCAAAAATCTATTTGATTACTGAATGGCACTAGGTAAATCCATATGGTTGGAAACCAAAGTCCAGGTCGGGATATTTTTAAATCCAGTAAAAATCTTTTCATATGGTAAAAACCATAAAAATAAGTTTAATATAATATTAGAGTTTACTTTTCTATTTTTACGTACTGATTTTCCTTTATGAGTCAATATATTGAACGATATCAAAGAAGAAGACTGATTTCCTCTTATTTTTCAGTGGTCTTGAGTATCGCCTTAGTCCTGTTTTTACTTGGCGCACTTGGCCTTCTCGTCTTGAACACTAAAAAACTAGCAGATCATTTTAAGGAGCAGATCACCATTTCTGTTTTTCTTAAGGACAATGCCAAACCAGTTGAGATAGAACAATTACAAAAAAGTTTGGCCATGGCAGACTATACCAAATCCGCAGATTATTTGTCCAAAGAGGATGCCGCGGAGCAGTACAGTGAGGATATTGGTGAGAATTTTGTGGAATTTTTGGGATACAATCCACTTCAAAACGCCATTGATGTAAATTTAAAGGCGGACTTTGTATCTACAGATCAAATTGAAGAAATAGCATCCAGTATTGCTGCCAAAACTTATGTGGATGAAGTAAGTTATGACAAGCCTTTGATTTCTTTGCTTAATGATAATGTTCGCAAAATCAGTTTATGGATACTTGTGGCCAGTGCCATCTTCACGCTGATAGCGGTTTTGTTGATCAACAGCTCCATAAGGCTTTCCATCTATTCAAAACGGTTTATTATCAAAACAATGCAAATGGTTGGAGCCACCAAGAAGTTTATCCGCAGGCCTTTTATTTGGACAAATATTAAATTGGGAATGCTAGGGGCTTTTTTGGCACTAATTGCCCTCGCTGTTGTGCTTTATTACGTAAACACCAATTTCCCTGAATTAAACATATTTCAAGATTTGATGGTCCTTATCCTATTATTCTTAGGTGTTTTTGGACTTGGAGTGGTTATTTCTTGGGCCAGCACCCATATTGCCACCCAGCGTTTCTTGAATTTAAGGACTGACGATCTTTATTATTAACTTTACACCATGAGTAAGAAAAATAAGAACCCTCAAAGACCGACTTCAGAATTCATCTTTCAAAGAAAAAACTATCTATTTCTTTTTATTGGGTTGGCATTTATTGTTCTCGGATTTATTTTGATGAGCGGAGGTGGAAGTGATGACCCCAACGTATTTAACCCAGATATCTACAGTTTCAGAAGAATCCGCCTTGCACCAACCCTGGTGCTTATTGGGCTTGGAATACAGGTGTATGCCATTTTGTTGAATCCTAACAAAAACAAACAATAGTTTGGAGATTATAGATGCTATCATCCTTGGAATCATTCAAGGACTAACCGAGTTTTTGCCTGTATCATCTAGCGGACATTTAGAATTAGGCAAGGCCATTTTGGGAAGCAATGCATTACCAGAAGAAAGTTTACTCTTTACTGTGGTCCTTCATTTTGCTACCGCCTTAAGTACTATTGTAGTATTTAGAAAGGATGTCTTCGATATTTTTAAAGGGCTTTTTCAGTTCAAATGGAATGAACAGACCCAGTTTTCCTTGAAAATTATTATTTCCATGATTCCCGCTGCGTTGATTGGCTTTTTTCTGGAGGATTTTATGGAAGTTTTTTTTGATGGGGCAATTGTCATTGTAGGCATTATGCTAATTATTACGGCTATTTTATTGTATTTGGCAGATTTGGCAAAAACTACGGACAAAGGTGTTTCATATAGAAGTGCTTTTGTTATTGGAATGGCACAAGCAGTCGCTATGCTACCTGGTATCTCAAGGAGTGGGGCTACCATATCAACTGCAGTATTATTAGGTATAGATAAAACAAAGTCCGCCCGTTTTTCCTTTTTAATGGTCGTTCCATTAATTATTGGGAAAGTTGCAAAAGACATTCTAAGTGGAGATATTAATTTTGAAGGTGGAGAAACTGCTGCTATGGGCGCAGGATTCGCAGCAGCCTTTATTGCAGGACTTGCTGCGTGTACTTGGATGCTAAAAATAGTACGCCAAAGCAAGCTTACGTATTTTGCTGTTTATTGCTTAATCGTGGGGCTTATTGCTATTGCTTGGAGTATCTGGGGGTAATTTCTTTAAAAAAACCCTTGTTAATCTAAATTCCGTACTGCTTGAAAACCAAAGAAGATTTTTTAAACGGACAAATCCTGTTGATAGACAAACCACTGGAATGGAGCTCATTTCAAGCTGTTAATGCCTTAAAATGGGGCATTCGGAAAAAATTTGACCTTAAAAAGTTTAAAATAGGCCATGCTGGCACATTGGATCCTCTGGCTACTGGGTTATTGATTATCTGTACAGGGAAATTCACAAAAAAAATACCTGAACTACAGGGGCAGGTTAAGGAATATACTGGTAGCTTCACCTTAGGGGCAACTACACCTTCTTTTGATATGGAGACCGAAGTGGACCAGACATTTCCAACGGATCATATTACCGAAGAACTTATTCAAACTGCCACAAAGCAGTTTCTTGGTGAAATTGAACAGGTACCTCCAGTGTTTTCCGCTTTGAAAAAAGATGGTAAGCGATTGTATGAGTTTGCCAGAGAAGGAATAGAAGTAGAAATCAAATCTAGGAAAATAGAAATCTTTGAATTTGAAATTACACAGATAACAATGCCCAAAGTCCACTTTAGGGTTGTTTGCAGCAAAGGAACATACATTCGTTCTTTGGCACATGATTTTGGAAAATCACTACAATCTGGAGCATATTTAACAGCCCTTAGAAGAACCAAAATAGGTGATTTCAACGTAATTAATGCTGTGACTCCTATGGTTTTCAAGGAAAATCTATCATAAAAAGGTTAAATACTTTAAAAAAAATAGATTAGGCATAATCATTGGAATAAAATAATTTTAGAAAAAAGCGGTTATAATATCACCATGAACCTAAACAGAAACCAGTTATCATTCTTAATAACTTTTTTCTCCATGTCCCTAATTATATTGTTACTGTACAATATTCATTTAGGAGGTGTGCAAGAGGAAGAATACGTTATTGAAATGAGTTTGGCGGATGAGGACATTGAAGAGTTATTGAGAGAGGAAGAGGAACGCATGGAGGAACTGGCCAATAATGACCCTATTAAAAGTCATATGGCCTTTAATGAAACCGCGAAGCCATCTGTCGGTAATCCTGAGCCTTTAAAAACGCTTGAAGAGATTTTGGAGGAACGCGCCTTGAATAGTGACCAAAGTGAGTTTTCTGGTTCTGACAGTGAATATGCAGCACACCTTAAGGAACTAGCCGAAAAACGACAAGAGAAAAAGCAATTGCTGGGTGAACGTGAAGCTCAGAAAGAGGAGTTTACCAATAATTTAAAAGACAAGCGTACTTCTATTTCGTATTCCCTTATAGATCGAAATGCGTATTCTTTACCGCCTCCAATTTATACTTGTATTGAAGGTGGAAAAGTCGTTATTAATATAAAAGTAGACGCATCTGGTTTTGTTACCGAAGCTGATTATAACGATCAGAGTTCTGGAACCAGTAACGGTTGCTTAGTAGACAATGCCATTGCTTATGCTTTAAAAGCAAGGTTTAGTTCCGACTCCAAAGCTTCACAAATAGGAACTATCACTTATCTATTCCAAAGGAAGTAAGTTGCTCTTTTCTATTTTTACTCCCATAATAGCATTGATCAATTCATGGGGTGTACCCATCAATTTAGTCTTGATTCCTAGCAAAAAATCCCCGAACTTCACTTATCGGGTGATATAACCCATTAAAACCGATTCATATCTTTTTAGCTGGCATTAATATAAACCTACCATCAAACTAATGGAAAACGAATTTGCGAAAGTAATGTCCGAAAGGACAGATGAAGAATTAATAAAGATTGTAACGGTAGAAAGAGGAAGTTATAATCCGACTGCAATAGAAGCGGCAGATGCAGAAGTTGAAAAACGAAATATCGACACATCGGAATTTGAAAAAATCCGAGAAAAAGCAACAGCGGAAAAAGAACAAAAAGAAAAAGTTGACTCAAATGTTGTTAGTTCAGGAACACGATTTATGAATTTTCTAATTGACTTTATTGTATGGTTAGTTTTGGCATTTATAATAAGTTTCATAATCGGATTTTTTATTCAACCGACTGACCAAGGAATGATTTCATTGATTGGATACATCCTGATTTTTGGAACATTTATAGTTTATTACGCTTTAATGGAAATTAAATTCCAAAAGACAATTGGAAAGTTTGTGACAAAAACAAAAGTTGTGAAAATGAACGGAGAAAAACCGACTGACGGAGATATAATCACTCGGACTTTTTGCCGACTAATTCCATTTGACCGACTTTCCTTTCTGTTTGTGAAAAACGGAATTCACGACTTTCTATCGAAAACTAAAGTTGTTAAAGACAATGTGGAATAAAATACTAATGCCAACAATGTATAACCGCAATTACGGCGGATTCGGACGTAGTCGAATCCGCCGTAATTGCGAGCGTCAGTGCAAAACCGAAAAAAATGCATATAAACCCGTAACTGACGGTTATACGAGACCGATAAGTGCTCCGGTAAAAAAGGGTCTTATTTAAAAAAGCAGCTCCAATAAATCCTCTAAAATATTCTGCCCTTTATCTTTATTATACCACACTTGAAGGTCTTGCTTAAACTCTGAAGTGAGTTTGCCATGTTCCTTTTTATAGGCTTCCACCATTTCTGTTGCAATACTAGATCGTGGACCCCAATCGGCTATAACTTCTTCGTTCTCTTTGTCCAACACAATCAACTTAGGAATAGAACGAGTACCGTTGGTCAAGAATTGGTCCATTAATTCCAAGTTTTCATCTCGAAGCACAATCTTAAACTCAATATTTGGGTTTAGCTCCGAAATCTTGTTCATTACGGGAAGACTAGGCGAAGCATCGCCGCACCAACTTTCGCTCAAGACCAAAAAGGTAAGCTTGGATTTTACTTTGGAAATTCGTTCTTCAATTTCTACTGGAATCTTTAAAGTCTTGTCCCATCTTTTCATGCGACGATCATTGAGTTCTGTATAGTTGATCAGCGATTCCAACTGGTCTACACCTGTAGTCTGTCTATTCTCAGCCAACTTACGCACCAAATCTCTATATTCTGTATAACCCATTCCATTTGAAATTGCATTTTGAACCAACTCCAAACGTTCTTTCTGTATATTTTCTTCAATTACTTCCATGTGATACTTTTTCCAAAATTAAGTCTCAAAAACTCCCTAAGAGCTGACTTTTATCATTGGTTGTATTCCAAGTCGAAAACTTACAAAACCAATATTTTGGGAAATGGGTTTGGATATTATTTGTTCAACACTCTTTTCTTTACCATGCCGCCTTTGGTATCATTTATACTGTTCATGACCACAAATGCATTCTCATCTATTTTATTGAGTTCAATGTTCAATTTTCTAATCTCTAACCTTGTGACAACGGTATAAATCACATCATATTCATTATGCTCTCCCTTCTTTCCATAGCCTCCACTTGCTTTATAAATGGTTAATCCCCTGCCTAATTTCTCCGTAATCATTACTCTGATTTCTTCGCTTCTTTCAGATATAATGGTTACACCTGTATATTCCTCAATACCCTCAAGCACAAAATCCAAGGTCCTTGATGCTGCCAAATAGGTAAGCATAGAATATAAAGCGGCTTCAATTGATAACAAATAGGCAGCTGCTAAAAAAATCACAATGTTAATCATGATGATGACATCGCCAATTTTTGCCCCTAGTTTTCTACTTAAAAAAATAGCTAAAACCTCCGTACCATCAAGAACACTGCCTCCTCTAATGGATAGCCCTATTCCGGCACCCAAGAAGAATCCACCAAAAACGGCAACCAACAACTTGTCTTGGGTTACTTCTGGAAACTGAATAAACGCCAATACCAAAGCCAGTCCTAAAATTGCCAAGATTGCTTTTATGGTAAATTGCTTCCCTAATACACGATATCCTAAAAATAGAAATGGGATATTCACCAAAACAATCAAAATCCATAATGGAAGTTCAGTAACTTCTGTAACCAATAGCGAAATTCCCGTTGCCCCGCCATCAATAAATCTATTCGGCAATAAGAAACTTTCCAAACCAAATGCTGCAGAAAAAATTCCCGTTAAAATAAAAAATAGGTCTTTTAAAATTGGGGGTATCTTCATTGTGGGTTTATAATGGTTAAGAAAACTAAATCACTTTTTGATTCTTTCTAAATTATCTATAAAATTTCTGGATTGATGGCCAGACTCTTGAACAACCTTGCTTTTGTATAAAAAAACTTGTTCTGTACCTCGTTCTGTTTGAGAGCCGCATCAATAAGCTTTCCTTCTCTTGAATTAATTAAAAACAGTGAACTTTCACCAAAACTGAATTTCCGCTCTTCTGCATTCAGCAAGGTATTATAATCTGTTACAATATTGGCAATTAATTGGTTTTGCGTAATGTATGAATCCAGTTCACGATAAATGGCAACAACCTTGTTCTGAATTTCCACCTGTGCATTGTCCCGCTCAAATTGTGCATCTTGTAGTTTAAATTTTGCCAATTTTAAATCACCTCGCTCTTTCCTCAAAAACAAAGGAAAACGAAAACTTACTCCACCCTTAAAATTGTCAATGTCCAAAGAGTTGAGTTGATCGGGAGATTCTGTCAAGAAATTATATTGAACATCCAATACTGGCAGTAACTTATTTGCCTTTAACCGCTTATCTACAACCAAACCATCAATCTTATATTCCAAAGACCTAAGCTTGGGATGATTTTCCAGCGTAAAGCTATCCAAAGGTTTACCCATGATTTCCAAGGTCACATCTATTTCACTTTCTACATTTTCATCTGGCGTTACCTCTGGTTGCAATTCCACAGGCACATCATTAATCCATAGAAAATTGGAAAGTTCCAAAGATTTTTTCATCAATCTAACTTTAGCCTGCTCCAGACTCAAAGCCCTGTTTTGAACAGCAATCTTAGCTTCAACAGTATCTATTATAGCAATATCTCCGGCTAGCGCACTTTGCTTGACTCCTTGAAACCTGACTTCAGCATTTTGAAGAAAGTCATTAAAAATCTTAGCGTCTTTATACGCCCTAAGCCAATCAAAATAGGCTAGGGAGGCTTTGTACAACACCTCATTTACCAACAAATCCTGATCCGCTTTGGATTGTTCCCTAAAGAATTTCGCCTTTTTTAGGGTTGCCATTCTTTCATTTATCCAAAAACCTTCTCCTAAGGACATTGAAACCCCAGCGCTATACAATCCATCCTCTGGTACCGTTTCATCCGGATTTATAAAATCTCCCTGGTTTTGCTCAAAATTTCCTTTTAATTCAATTCCAAACCATGTAGGAACTTTAAACGTGGTGTTCAATCTATCCCAATATTCTGTTCCCTTAAGGTCCTTTCTATCATAATCCACTTCAATTTTGGGATCAAATCCTCCTCTGGCCTTCATAAGATTTGCCTGTCCCATGGCTATGGCAAGTTGTGCCTGCTTGGCAATCGGGTGATATTTTTTTACGTAGCCCAAATACTCGTTAAAATTGAGTACAATGGTATCTTGCTGTGCTTGAATCCAAAAAGTGGATAGAAAGAAGAGTACCCAAAGCCGGACTCTTTGTCTATTTCTTTTTAACATCGGCAACTTTGTTTTCGGGTTGATAATAATTTGGTGGGAAGCCATTTAGCTGTCTCCATAGTTCAAACCAAATAGGAACATCTTCCAACAATGCCATGGTATTAGCGCCGGAGCCTACACGGATATCTTTAGGCCATGGTTGATCTTCTTTGTCCGGAGCCAATAAAATTCTATATTTCCCATTATCACTGATAAACGTTTCTATGGCCACTACCTCTCCCCCGAAAGTTCCGAAGGAAACATTGGGCCAACCGCTAAAAACAATAGCCGGCCAACCATCAAACTGTATACGGACTTTCTCACCAATATGAAGCAGCGGCAAGTCTATGGGCTCAACAAAGGTTTCAACTGCCATATCGTACTCAGAAGGCATAATCCCCACTAATCTGTCCCCTTCCTTAAAAGTTTCACCAATACCAGACTGTATTGCTTTGTTAATAAAACCACTTTGAGGGGCTTTAATATAGAGCATGTCATTACGCATTTCATAATTGGTGTATGAATTCTCCAATTTGGTAACCTGCGCTTCAGAATCAAATTGATTGGATTGTGCAGTAAACATATCACTCTGTGCCTTTGAAATCTTATCGGTATACTCGGCTTGCACTCTACTGATTTCTACCTGGGCATTTATAACATTGTTCTTGCTGGCCAACAGTTTATTTTCTTGTGAAATCAATTTGGCCTGGGTTTCCTGTAGCTTCAATCGTTTTTCTTCTACATCCGTAACGGCCTTTAATCCTTCTTGCTGAAGTTGAACTACACGATCATATTGGCGCTGTGCAATGGAAATATTGGTCTTTGCAGCTTCTAAATCAATACTATCACTCTGAACTTTTAACCTAGATTGAAGCAATTTGTTCTTTGCCTGCTCCAGTTTTAATCCACGCTCATTGGACAATGCTCCAATCTGGGTGTTCAGTGCTTCCACCTTTCCTTCGTAAGAAGTTACGGCCATAGATTTGGCCTTGATTTGCTGTCCTGTACGCTCCACCAAATTCGGGTCAAAATATTCACTTTTAACCTCAGAAATAAAGAGAATGGTATCCCCTCTCTTTACATAATCTCCCTCTTTTACATACCATTTTTCTATTCTCCCAGGAATAGGTGATTGAATGGTCTGCGGGCGTTGGTCAGGTCTTAATGTGGTCAAATACCCTTTACCAGTGATATTTTGGGTCCAAGGCAGGAACAGGATTATGACCGCAATAATGAAAAAAGCTGCCAAAAACTGATTAAAATGCTTATAATGCGTTTTGTAAAAGACTTTTTTTACCGCCTTATAGTCACTAATGTCAACCTTTTCATTCAACTTATTTGGTGATATATTTAGCATGGTCTTCCTATCTTTCGTTAATCAATTTTCCATTTTCCATAGTAATGATGCGCCCACAACGTTCTATCCATTTTGGATTGGCACTAACAATGACCAAAGCCCATCCATTAGCACTATCGGTTAAAAAATCCATGATTTCGGTTGCTTCAGTTTCTTTTAATTGGTCTAATGGATCTTTTAGAATAAGCAACTTTGGCCTGGTAACAATACTACGTGCCAAAACAATTTTCTTGGAAATGGTATAGGGAATTTGTTTTCCCTCAGGATATAAAACCGTGTTTAGTCCTTGAGGTTGTTCTTTTACAAATTGCGTAAGCCCGGTTTTCTCTAATGCCCAATACACATCTTCTTGAGAAATGTTTTTGTTCCCGAATGTGATGTTATTGAGGATTGTTCCTTCAAAAGGAGATTCTTCATTAAGTGACTTTCCTAAATGTGAGCGGTAGTAGTTGAGATTTACCCCTTGCAAGGCAACGTCATTTACAAATATCTTTCCCTGATCCGGTTCCAAAATACCAGCGATTAATCTTAACAATGTAGCTTTTCCGGAACCACTTGACCCCTGTAAAAGAATAGTACAGCTAGGGGTAATGGTCAGAGAAACATTATCAATAATTTTCTTGTCCCTTTCTGGAACATTATAAGAAATATCCGAAAGTTCAACCACAAATCCTTCGTCTTTTGCGAAAGGTTTTTCCCCATCTTGTGGTTCCAGTTCTTTATCCACAACTTGTCCCAATTTTTCTAAAGAGGTAAGCAAATCATAAAAAGTTTCGAGGCCTAAAATCATTTTTTCAACGGAGCTAATGACCAAAAGAATGATAATTTCCGCTGCTACGAACTGTCCTATATTCATCTCTTGATTCAATACAAGCAATCCTCCAATCAATAAAAGTCCTGCCGTTACCAGAACCTTAAACCCAATCATTTGGATAAACTGAAGCACTAAAATTTTAAAATGGCTTTCACGGGCATCTAAATAATTAGCCACCAAAGTGTCATTTTTATCAATACCATGTGTTGTACCACCCGAAAGTTTAAAACTGACAATGGATCTTGCAATTTCTTGAATCCAATGAGCCACCTTATACTTGTTTTTAGACTCATCGAGGCTAGTTTCTAAACCACGTTGTGCAGTGAACTTAAAGACTACATATATGAGCAACAATAGGAGTATTCCATATATGATGAAAAAGGGGTGATAAAATGACAGGAGCAGTAACCCGAATACTATCTGTAGCAACGCGGCCGGAAAATCTATCAAGATTTTTGAAAGACCTTTTTGTATGGTAAGGGTATCAAAAAACCGATTTGCCAATTCTGGTGGATAATAATTTCTTAATTCGCTCATTTTTATTTTTGGAAACCTATAAGCAAATTCAAAAGAGGCTCTAGTAAAAATCTTTTGCTGTACGTTTTCAATGATGCGCATCTGCATTAACTGTAAGGCTCCTGCAAATGCCACCCCTAGGGTTACTAAAACCACTAGGACAATCCAAGATGTACTTACTTGCGCACCTTGTATTAAGTTGATAATTGCTTGTATACCAAGGGGTAAAGAAAGATTTACTACTCCAGCAAAAATGGCATAATAAAAAACTTGAAGCACATCTTTCTTATCCAATGCCAGCATACCCATTAGGCGTTGCCAAGCAGTAAGAATGTTTTTAGGCATTGTTTTCTGGTTTTACGACCCTAAAGACTATGTCTGTAAAGTACTGTGTTGGGGTTGTAGTTTGGTTGCAATCTGTTAACATTGGAAAATGCTCCTTAAGAAAATACTGGTGAAGGCTTCCTTCCAAAATGGTGCTTGCAAGACTAGATGGGTATGGATATTCACTATCAAGAGATACAATCATTTCATACAAGCGATTGACCAACCTTTTATAGATAACGAAGTAGCCATCTTTATTTTCTTGGTCAACTTCCTTTGTAAGGTATGATTTAGAATATTCATTAATGACAATCTTGCTTAGCAAAACTTCGTTTATGTGTGAGAAAGAAACATCTTGCTCCACTGTTTGGGTAAGAATTTCAATAGCACTTCTGAGTTTTTCGCTCTTGTTGGTAATGCCGTTTGTGGCAAATACCATCTTATACTCTAGCCAACCCCAGTACCATGAAGTTAAATAGAGTAGAAGCTTGTGCTTATTCTCAAAATATCTATAAATAGAACTTTCATTGGATTTTATACGTTCGCCTAGCTTCCTGAATGTGAAGCTTTCAAAACCCATTTCATCGATCATTAAAATGCTTTGCTCAATTATTCTTTTCCCTAAATCCGATGATTCGGGATCTTTTACGTAAATTTTATCATTGATTCCAATTCGAATGGATTGCATTAACCTTTCCATAAATAAAAGCTGTTATAGATTTGAAACAAATATAACAGTATTGCTATTAATATATAATAGTTTAACTACTTATTAACAATAGTAATACTTTTTCATGGATAATTTTTTTTTATCTTTATATAAACGGTTTTACCTAAAGACTAAAGCTTATGAAAAGACAAATTCTATTTTATTTATGTTTTATACTGCTTTCTGGACTTCAAGTTACCGCTCAAACCAAAGCACAACATATTAAATTTAATCACTTTACCGAAAGCAGAGGTGATTTTGAAAAGGGAATGCTTCTAGAAATTCCATATTCTGATATTGTTATGGTGGACAACCACTTAAATTCTTCTTCAGGATTTGGACTTACCATGAATTTTCATGGAAATATTGTGGTAATCGACCAAATGGATGTTATGTCGGATGGCAGCACCCAAGTCGTTCTAAGAAGAGAGGACGGGAGGAATTTCTACGGTTACAAACCTACTATAAAAGCCATTTTGGTTAAAGAAAAAATTGAAAACGATATATCTAACTAGTTATGAAACCTATCATAGTTTTATTTGCCTTTTTTTTGTTTGCCTTCCTAGGAAATGCACAAGAAAATCAGGTAAAAATTGGTGACCAACTTATTATTGGAGAGCCGGCAGGTACTTTATATCAGAGCATCAATGTGCCTCGTAAAAACTTTATTATTAAAAAGGGTGGAATTCCCAATATGTCAACCTTAAAAAATTCTGTGGTTACAGTTACCAAAATATCTCATAGCGACAATCCGACAATTACCTTTAAAAAATCTAATGGGAGAAAGTTTTTTAAAGCTTACAGGAGCCTGACCGCAGAACTTAATGGCGCTATTGACAGTGGGGAAATGACGGTATACCACCATCAGAAAAAAGGGACTCCGATCAACTAGCTTTCTCCAATGGGAGAATTACATGTTACTTAAAATACCTACTAAATGGTTTTTGCATGGTTTTGATTCATATAATATGCGATTCTCAAAAACAAGCTGCTGATATAGTTGATTTCCTCATTGATGAAAAGCTAATGCTCAACCCGCTTGTTTCAAGTAAACTCCTCCATAAACAATTAAAAAATGGTCAAAAGAAAAGTTTTAAGCAAACCATAGTGATGGGCACAACAAAGGCATTGCTCTTCAACAAAATAAATCAAAATATTAAGGGAAAATTCCCGAACAACACCCCACTTGTGTACGCCATGCCCATAATCTATATGGATGAAGCTCAAAGTGAAGACCTTAGATTAAGTACCGAAAGGGTCTAAGGCAATTTTACATTGACATTGCCTTACTATTCAAAAGACTTCCTTGATTAATCGAATATATTGAATCATAAATTTTATTAATGTTTTTCATAATTAATATAAATAAAATTATATGATAACATATTTGCACTTTTGTACAAAACGTATGAGATATGCAAAGAATAACTATAGCAAAAGGAGATGGTATTGGCCCAGAAATAATGGATGCCACCTTACAAGTTCTTAAAGCGGCAGGAGCCCAGCTCGAAGTTGATGAGATTGAAGTCGGAGAAACGGCCTATCTAAAAGGCAATACTTCTGGAATAACGAAAGAGTCTTGGGATATTATTAGAAAAAACAAGGTGTTTTTAAAGGCACCTATAACCACGCCACAAGGTGGAGGGTACAAGAGTCTTAATGTAACAACTCGAAAATCTTTAGGGCTCTATGCCAATGTAAGGCCTTGTCGTAGCATTCACCCTTTTGTAAAGACCAAGCACTCAAAAATGGATGTCGTTATTATAAGGGAAAACGAAGAAGACTTGTACGCTGGTATAGAGCACCAACAAACAGACGAAGTGGTACAATGTCTAAAACTAATCAGCCGACCTGGTTGTGAAAAAATAGTGAGGTATGCATTTGAATATGCAAAAAAATACAATCGAAAGAAAGTTACCTGTTTCACAAAAGACAATATTATGAAGCAAACTGATGGTCTTTTTCATCAGGTTTTTAATGAAATTGCTCTCGAATATCAAGATATTGTCAATGAACATTGGATTGTTGATATAGGCGCTGCAAAACTAGCAGATACTCCCGAGAATTTTGATGTCATTGTTATGCCAAACCTATATGGCGATATACTTTCTGATGTTGCTGCGCAAATAACAGGATCTGTGGGTTTGGCTGGATCTGCCAATATTGGTGAGCAATGCGCCATGTTCGAAGCTATTCATGGCTCTGCACCGAGGAGAGCTGGACAAAATATGGCCAATCCCTCTGGGCTGTTGCAAGGTGCCATTATGATGTTGAACCATTTAGGTCAAAACTCAGTTGCAGAAAAGGTTGAAAATGCTTGGCTCAAAACCATGGAAGACGGTATACATACGTATGATATTTATGACGAAAAAACAAGTGCAAAACGAGTTGGCACCAAAGAATTCGCAAAGGCAGTTATCTCCAACCTTGACCAAAAGCCCAAAATCTTAAAAAGTGTTTCTTATGATGAAACAGGTCCATTGCAGCTTCCTGCTACGGTAAGAAAAAAACCTGTTTCAAAAGTGCTTAAAGGTGTAGATGTCTTTGTTCACTGGCCTGGTTCAAATCCCAATGAGATAGCATCGAAACTACAATCATTGGAAAGCAACCAATTGTCACTTCAAGTAATTACAAACAGAGGTGTTAAAGTATGGCCCAACGGTTTCGAAGAGACCTTTTGTACCGATCACTGGCGGTGTCGCTTTGCTACTTCTACAGATGTAAATATTGAAAAAATAGAAATCTTGAATATTCTTAACTCGGCTATTATTAACAATATTGATGTAATTAAAACCGAAAACCTTTACTTTTTTGATGGAAAGCAAGCTTTTTCAATGGCTCAAGGGCAATAGAAACAAACTATTACCCAAAAAAAACATCCTTGAAAAGGATGTCAGCGAAGCGTATCATGTGCGTTTGGTAGAGGGGCTGTTTGACCCGGCAGAATCTGCAGAAGTACTTTTGTCCCTGCTTAATTACAAAATAAAGTTTCATACGGTTCAGTTATTGAACCTGAAGGAAACCAAAAATAGTAACCCGGAGCAATCACAAAAAAGAATAGAGGCTCTTAAAACAGCAAAGCAAGAGGTGACCGAGCTCGTCGTAAAAGCGAGGAACAAAGGACAAAAACTAGAAATACATAGTACTGTTAAAATAGTCCTTAGATAACGTAAACGCAAAAAATATTTAGTACTGATTAAACCATTCAAAATTGGTATTAATTATCTCTTGCTTCTGATTTTTTAGATAGTCCAAAAGTTCTAGAGCTACTGGGGAAAGCTTTTTGTTTTTTAACCAAACCAAATTCCACACAGTGGTAATGGGCAAGTTTTTTAACGGAATTATTTTTAAATCTCCATTGCTCAACTCGTTTTTAAGTCCAATTAATGGCATAATAGAACAGCCTAAACCGGCTATCACTGCTTGTTTTACAGCTTCGTTGGAGGTCAGTTCTATTTTTTTGGCAATGGTAATGCTTTTTTGTAATAAAAAGTGCTCCATTGCCGCTCTGGTAGCTGAACCTTTTTCTCTAAAAATTAAAGGTGTGTCTTTGGAAAAAGCACTTTTACTGAGCTTAACCTTTTCAAAATACTTGGGATTGCCAACCAAGTAGAGTACATTTCTCATCAAACTGATTTTATTCAAATTCAGATGATCTGGCAAAACGCTCACAAGGGCAAAGTCCACTTTATTCTCCTCGAGACTTTCAACAACTTGAGCCTTATTGGTCACATCCATGTTTAAATCAACACCAGGATTATCACGCATAAACTTGGATAAAAAATAAGGCATAACGTATTTACCGGTTGATACCACAGAAACTTTTAAACGTCCAGCCAATTCCCCTTTAAAAGTGAGCAGTTTATAGTTAATACTATCAACCTCACCAAGTATCCTTTTTGCTGCCAAAGCTATCTCCATACCAAAATCAGTAATAAATAGTTGCCTTCCCACAACCTCGGTCAATGGAATTGGAAACTGATTTTGAAAATTTTTTAATTGGATGGAAACGGCTGGTTGCGTTAAATGTAGCTCTTCCGAAGCCTTTGTAATACTCTGTTTTTCAGCAATTTTGGCAAAAATCTTTAGTTGATGCAATGTGTAATTCATAAACTATATTTATGTAAATCATAATAAAGATAAATAATAATATATGATTAAAAGCTTACACCTTTGTAGAAAATTTAAAACATGCTGTACAAACTTTCACACACCCAAAAACTTCTAGGCAAAAAAACCAAAGTCAAGGACTCTGAAAAATATTACCCAATATACTATGCCTTAATGGGCTTTATGTTCGGTAGCATTTTATTGCTTTCCGCCCTCAACGGTTTTCTATTCTTTGGATGGTTAAGCATTTCTATGTCAATCGTATTTGGACTATTGTCCATCAACATTATCGGAAAAAGGCAGACAAAAAAAATCTAAAACAATTTAAAACAAGAAAAATGGAAACTTTAATCGAAACAAAACAAAAAATACAATTGGTTGATGGCAGCTTTACTCCATCTGAGGCATGTGATGTTATCACATCTCTATTAGACCAAAAAATTAACTTTCACAAGCTTCAACGTTTGTCGTGGTCTGAGGGAAATAGAGATGCCAATACCAAATATCCAGATGAAAGAATAGCTGAATTGGAAAGAGAAAAAGTAATAGCAAATGAATTCATCAATAGTTTAAGAAGCGAAGGAAAAAGACTTCGTATTGATGGCATTCTTAAAATTTCTTTAGAAGAATAAAATAAATGGATTTACACCTTCTGGTCGATAACCTGACCAACCCCGCTTTACTCTTTTTCTTTCTTGGTATTATAGCGGTTCACTTAAAGAGTGACCTTGAAATTCCACAAAATTCATCAAAATTTATATCACTATACCTACTCTTTGCAATAGGGTTTAAGGGAGGGCTAGAGCTCTCCCATAGTGATTTTAGTATGGAGATTATTTGGTCTTTGTTGTTCGGTATCTTTCTGGCCATTTCGGTGCCTGTATTTGCCTATTTTATCCTCAGAAGAAAATTCAGTGTAGAAAATTCAGGAGCTATAGCAGCAGCTTATGGCTCTGTAAGTGCGGTCACATTTGTGACCGCCATTTCTTTTCTAGAGCTAGAGCAAATTGATTTTGGTGGGCATATGGTAGCTGTAATGGCATTGATGGAAGCACCTTCCATAATCATTGGGGTTTTGTTGATGGCTTTCTTCAAGAAAAATCAAAAAGAAAAGAACAATTTTAAAAAGGTTTTACACCATTCGGTGACAAATGGGAGCGTTTTGCTCATTCTGGGCAGTTTGGCCATTGGATTTTTAGCCAACGAGCATCAAGCAGAAGGGATTAAACCCTTTACCACAGATATTTTTAAAGGATTTTTGGCAGTTTTTCTTTTAGATATGGGTATTACCAGTGGAAAAAAGCTAAATGATTTTATTAAAAAAGGTTGGTTCGCACTTATCTTTTCTATTGGGCTGCCAGTAATTAACGGTTGTTTTGTGGCCTGGTTCAGCCAATTTATCACCGAAAGTGTTGGCAACCGTTTTTTGTTTTCCATTTTGGCAGCAAGTGCATCCTATATAGCCGTGCCTGCCGCCATGCGAATTGCTGCCCCAAAGGCCAATCCAAGCCTTTATGTTCCCATGGCTTTGGCTTTTACCTTCCCTTTCAATATTACTTTGGGGATGCCCCTTTACCTCTTTATAATACAATGTTTTCAACCATAAAGGCATGACAAATGAAAAAGAAAGAATATCCTGTTATTTTCCCAAATCACAAGCCTGACGAAACTCCTTTCAAATCCTATCATAAGAGCTATCAAGTAAAGCTAGGAGCCCCATTTAAAATAGGGCAGCCAGCAAACAAGTCTTATCTATATCTTCATGATTCATTAAAAGAAAATACATCAGACGAAGAACTGATTATACCTTCACATAAGATAATCGACCAAACTGTAGTGATTATTGGAATATTGGAACTGACCAATGCGAATCAAAAGGTAATTTTGGAAAGAAAAGATAAAAATGATTTCTACAAAGGACAAAGCAGATTGTATGTAAATATTGATCAAGCCATTGTTGCCAAAGAGCTTATTCCACTATAGATTAAGCCCAAACAGAAATCACAATTTCCATTATCTTTAGATAAAAATTTATCAATGAATAAACACCGATGTGGTTGGTGCGAAGGTGATTCGCTCTACGAAGATTACCATGACAATGAATGGGGCGTTCCCGTAAAAGATGATAAAACGCTATTTGAATTCCTGATTTTAGAAACATTCCAAGCAGGGCTAAGTTGGATTACCGTACTAAAAAAACGAGAAAATTTTAGAAAGGCGTTCGACAATTTTGATTATAAAAAGATTGCCAGCTATGGCCAAGATAAAATTGATGAACTTCTGGATAATCCAGGAATAATACGAAATAAACTAAAGGTAAACGCTACAATTTCAAATGCACAAGCTTTTATGGAGGTTCAAAAAGAATTTGGAAGTTTCAGTAGCTATATTTGGGGTTTTGTAGATGGGAAACCCATTAAAAACAAACTACAAAATTATAAAGAAGGGCCAGCCACCACGCCACTTTCCGATACCATTAGCAAGGATTTGAAAAAACGTGGTTTTAAGTTTGTGGGAAGCACCGTAATCTATGCACAAATGCAAGCCACAGGAATGGTCAACGATCATGAGGTAAGCTGTTTCAGATATGAACAGGTTTAACTCTTATCCCATAAGAATTTTTATAAAATGTTTTCTTGAAATTTCCTCAGCACCTAAGCTTTCAAGGTGTTCCGTGTGCACTTGGCAATCAATAAGTTTATAATTTTTTTGATCCAATTCCTGTACCATTTTAATAAATGCATATTTAGAAGCATTTGGTTTGCTGCTGAACATACTTTCTCCGCAAAAAACATCGCCCAAATCCACTCCATAAAGCCCTCCAACCAAATTATCCCCTTCCCATACCTCAAAAGATTTCGCAAAACCTTTCTCATAGAGATCCAAATAAGCTAGTCTCATTTTTGGTGTTATCCAAGTTCCTTCTTGCCCTTTACGGGGCACTTTTGCGCAATGCTCCAAAATTTTCTCAAAACAAGTGTTCTGCGTCAACCTAAACGTATCTGAGCGCAATATTTTACGCATGCTTTTTGAGATTTTAATCTTCTCTGGAAACAGAACCATCCTTGGATCTGGACTCCACCATAAGATTAAAGCATCCTCATTAAACCAAGGGAAAATTCCATTTCTGTAAGCCAACAGCAACCTTTCTGGCGATAAATCCCCTCCTACCGCCAACAGTCCATCCTCATTGGCATTTTCAACTGGGGGGAATTCCAATCTATCTCCTAAAAAGAATAAAGGAAGGTTCTTTGAATCTTTTTCCAATGTGCAGTTTTTATTAAAATTACGTAAAAACACCTATATAATAAGTAATCCGCCAATGTATATAAGACTCCCTATCAGCATAAAAATCAAAGTATAGGGTAAGATTTCCTTAGCTTTTAATTTTGTTATTCCCAAAAGGGGTAAAGCCCAAAAAGGTTGGAGCATATTGGTCACCTGATCTCCATAGGCCAATGCCATAATTGCCTTTGGCAAAGGAACGCCCAATTGTAAGGCTGATTCTATAACTAGCGGTCCCTGCACTGCCCATTGACCACCTCCGCTGGGAACAAAAATATTGACAAGTCCTGCGCTTAAAAAAGTAAAAATTGGTAAGGTTACCGTGGTGCTTATTGATACAAAAAAGTCCGAAATGGTATTGATCATCCCACTGCTGCCCATGATTCCCATAATGCCAAAATACAAGGGGAATTGAATCAAAATACCTGATGTATCACCTATGGCTTCCTCTACAGCCACCAAAAAACTTTTGAAATTTCCATGAAGCAGAATTGCCAATCCTAGCATAAAAAAGTTCAGCATATTTGGTGTAATATTCAAACTTCTAATAGCTGGCAAGTACTGAAATAAAAAGGCTGATAATATGAAAATTCCAAAAATGGCAGCTACTATTTTGGAATAATCCAAACGCTCCGCTCCTTCCAATTGTTCTTTGCCTACTGACTTAAATTTGTATTCATTTAAATTGAATTTACTTGGTTTGGTTGTTTTGCCAAGAAAATAAGCAAGTCCACTTATTGAAATTGCCACTAGTACAAAGAGGATTAGGTTCCATGTACTAAATACAGTAAGTGAAGTGGAAATTGAATCTGGTAATTGTGCCAGTGTTTCGGAGGTGGAAACATCTTGCAATAAGCCTTTTAAATGTCCAAATTCTGAAACTTTGATGGGAGCCGACCCACTAATACCTCCATGCCAAACCATAAGTCCAGCATACCCTGAGGCTCCCACTAAAGGGTAATTAATTGAGATATTATTTGCTTGGGCATGTTCTCCTACTTTTCTGGCCAAAATTGCTCCAAAAATGAGGCCCAACCCCCAATTAAAGAATGATACCAACAACGTTGGCAAGGCAACTAAAAGTGCCGCACTAGAAGGGTTATGCACAAATTTGGTGATTTTTAAAATCAGTTTCTCAATCGGTTTGCTCAAAACCAATACATGCCCCAAGACCAAAATCAGCATCATTTGATAAGCAAATACCAAAAGTGCATTGTTCCAAATGCCATTTTCCCAAAAGGAAAGAATGGTCACTAGATGGTTTTTATCCGAAGTGTTCTCCGTAAAAATCAATGCCATTACAATAGTCAGTAATGTTAGCAGTACTGCAATTGTAAATGGCGAAGGCAGATACCTTCTAAAAAGATGTTCTATTACCTTGGTAAGGCCCAAGGTGAATTAGAATGGTAAATCGTCGTGATCTTCCTCATTAAGATCATCGGCGGGTTCAAAAGCCTCTACAGGTGGAACCGGCGGCATATTTTCTGTGCCTGTTTCGGTTTGTAAATTTTCAATACGCCAACCTTGGATAGAATTAAAATACTTGGTCTCTCCCTGCGGATTTACCCACTCTCTACCTCTTAAATTAATACTGACTTTTACTTGCTGTCCAGTACTATAATTGTTGAGCAAATCGCATTTGTCTTGTACAAACTCGACCAAAATATGTTGCGGATATTGCTCTTCTGTTGTAATTACCAATTCTCTTTTTCTGAAACCATTGTTACCATATGTTTTGGCTTCGTCAATCATCTTAATTCTTCCCTGAACTTCCATGTGTGCTACTTTTCAATAAGCTTCAAAAATACGTAAAATGCCTCCTATTAAAAACCTTAAACTATAACTAAGTATCAACATATTTTTACATTTTCCGCTATCTTTAATGAGAATTCTACCAAAAATGAACTTCAACCCCAAAAAGAAAGCTTCAAATATTACCCTTCTTATTTCGGCTTTCGTTATTGTTAGTCTTATTCTTTGGAATACGAATAGCTTTTTTAAGAAGTTTAAGGAGGAAGAACGCCTAAAAATGGAGATTTGGGCAACCGCCCAATCAGAACTCATCCAGTCGTCCGTAGATCAAGAATTGGGAAATCTTACCTTAAAGGTAATGGGCAACAATACCTCAACCCCTATGATTTTGGTAAATGAGGAAGGATCTATTAAAACGCACAATATTGCAGAAGAAAAAGCTTTGGACAGTGTTTACATCTCCAAAAAAATAAAGCAGTTTGCAAGCGAGAATAAGCCCATACACATTATACAAGAAGGAGAACTTTTGGAAACGCTTTATTACGGTAATTCTGAAGTTTTGAACAAATTGAAGTTTTACCCACTGGCGCTACTCCTGATTATTTTTCTTTTTGGTGCTGTTATTTTCTTCTTTTTTAGAACGAATAAAGCATCTGAACAAAACAAGCTTTGGGCAGGTATGGCCAAAGAAACGGCTCATCAAATCGGCACCCCCCTTACATCCCTGCTTGGTTGGAATGAATTATTGAAATCTGAAAACATAAATTCGGACATCACAAAAGAAATTGCAAAAGATATTACGCGGCTGCAAACCATAACCGAGCGTTTTTCGAAAATAGGATCTATTCCCGATTTGGAAGTTCATGATATTGTGTCAGAAACTGAAAAGGCGTACGAGTATTTGAAGCGAAGAAGTTCTAAACTTATTCATTTTTCATTCAGTTCTGATATTGATGAACTCCCTGTGCTCTTAAATCCTCCTTTATACAATTGGAGTATTGAGAATTTGGTTAAAAATGGTATAGATGCCATGAAAGGAAGGGGTAATATTACCCTCCAAATTGAAAAAAAGGGCCCGAATGTTAATATTTTGGTTTCAGATACAGGTCATGGTATCCCAAAAAGTGATTTTCAAAGTATTTTCAACCCCGGGGTTACCTCCAAAAAAAGAGGTTGGGGATTAGGACTTTCATTAGTTAAAAGAATTGTGGAAGAATACCATAAAGGAAAAATTAAAGTACTTTCGTCAAGTAAAGAAGGAACAATCATGCAAATTTCCCTAAGAGCAAATGTTTAATGAGTCATGGCAAAGGAAAAACAAATCGCAATAAAAGAAGCCGAAATTACCAACAACTGCCCTGAGTGTTTTAATCAGGAGCTTAAGCTCACCTTTTACCAGAAACACAAATACAATCCATTTTTTCATAGGACTACGGATCAGGTCATCTATGAAATAAAATGTAAGAAATGTTATTCCATTATTTATCCTGTAAACTGGACTCCAGATATTGAAAGGGTTTTTGAGTACTATAATAAATTGGTAACTCCGGATAGAGCATCAATAAGGTTTACTACGCTTTTCTTTATACTACTTTTACTTATACTTGGCTTGGGTGCTGCAGCGGTCTATTTTTATATGGAAGGTCTTATTTAATAAAACTTCTTATTTTTTCTGCTACCATTTCAAATTCCTTGGCAGTCATGCTTTCCTTGTGTTGAAAAGTTGCATTTTTCATGCTGTGTAAAGGGATAAGATGCACGTGCACATGCGGAACTTCCAAACCTATAACTGTCATCCCTACTCGTTTACAAGACACTGCCGATTCTATAGCCTTCCCAACTTTTCTTGAAAAAGTCATTAAGCTAAGGTAAGATGCCTCATCTAGATCAAGGATTTTATCCACCTCCTTTTTGGGAACACAAAGCGTATGCCCTTTGGAGTTGGGATTAATATCCAGAAAAGCAAAGTTATCTGAATCTTCAGCTATTTTATAACAGGGGATTTCCCCATTAATAATTTTGGTGAAAATAGTGGGCATGCGTGGTTTGGTTTGGTTTTGAATAAAAAATCCCGTTAGGAACGGGATTAAATATAAGGATTATAGCATTTTCTACTCCCTTGTAATCTCCAAAATATCAAACTTTAACGTTCCATTGGGCACGGTAATTTCGGCAACATCACCTACAGATTTCCCCAATAGTCCCTTTCCAATGGGAGAAGTAACGGATATTTTTCCGGTCTTAAGGTCAGCCTCACTCTCTGCAACCAGCGTATATTTCATTTCCATACCATTGGTTTGGTTCTTCAACTTTACTGTAGACAAGACCAATACTTTAGAAGTATCTAATTGGGATTCATCTATTAATCTGGCATTGGACAGTGTTTCTTCCATTTTAGATATCTTCATTTCTAAAAGGCCTTGCGCTTCTTTAGCGGCATCGTACTCCGCATTCTCCGATAAATCCCCTTTATCTCTAGCCTCACCAATAGCTTGGGAAGCCTTTGGCCTCTCTACATCTTTTAAGTAGTTCAACTCTTCCCTTAATTTTTTTAATCCTTCCGCGGTGTAATATGATATCTTGCTCATGCTCCCATTCTTTAATACAAAAGGACATTGAAGAAAATGAGAATTTTCCCAATGCGCTTTATCCGTACAAATACAAAAAATCCTCAACTGCCTCTATGACATGCATAGGCTTTTAGCGAGGATTTAACGCAAATATAGATATTTTTTGCCCAAATTTGCCCAAGTAACGTTTTGAATTCCACACTATGAAGCGCTTCTTTAGCTGCCTTTTAATGATTTTTCTAATTTCTTGTGATTCTGATGGTACCAACCGCAATCCTTTTCTTCAAGAAGTTGGTTTTAGGTTTGATCTAAACTTAAATCTTCCACTATACAGCGGATTAAATACCATCGGCAATCCAGTATATGTTGGAAATAATGGCGTAGGTACGCGTGGTGCTTTTGTGATAAAATCCAGTCTGGACTCGTTTTTCGCCTTTGAGGCCAGTTGCCCCAATCATGCGCCCAATAATTGTTCTACCATGACCATTGATGGGCAAAATGTAATCTGTTCGTGTGAGGATTATACCTATAGCCTTTTTACTGGGCAGCAATTGGACAGGCCCAATGATGGCAATCGTTATTATGATTTACTTTTTTACAGGGCTACCCAAAGTGGAAATATTGTTACCATTTCCAACTAATTGTTATTTTTGATTCTCTAAGATTTTATCCATAATCCAGCTGGTATGTAATCCTGAATCTCCCAAAGAAGGATGTAAAGCAGTACCCATTATATGTTTCTTTATATTTTCGACATGAAATTGCTGGATATGTTCTGGATGAGGGATTTCTAACACTTGATGTCCTGATGCATTCTCAAGCTCAATTGGGGCTTCGTCCAATACTGAAAAGCTTATTTTTCCGTCAGAACCCATTATCTCAACTTTATCTACACGCTGATAAGCTCCAAAATTCCAGTTACCGCTACCCGTCACGCCATTTTTATATTGCCAAGCTCCAGTTATTGCATCAAATGCAGTATATAACCCCTGTTGATTTATGGCAACACCACTTGCTTCCATAACATCGCCCAACAAGTATGCAAATAAGTCCAATCCATGGCTCGCCAAATCATCAAAATAACCCCCTGGTGCAACATTCTTATCCGTTCTCCAATTGTAAGCTCCACTCAAATCCAAATCGCTGGGAGGTTTTGTCTTTTGCCAATGAATGTGTCTTACCTGCCCTATTAAATGAGCATCCAACCACTCCTTAATTTTCAGAAATCTTGGAAGAGAACGTCGATAATAGGCAATAAAAAGTGGGAGGTTTTTTGCTTTGAAAGCTTCATAAATTGATAAACTGTCTTGGTAGTTGGGCGCCATTGGCTTTTCTATACAACAGAGCTTCCCCGCAGCTGCAACCTGAAGGGCATAAAATCTATGGGTATCTGGAGGGGTGGCGATATAAATAGCATCAATTTCAGAATTTTCAATGACCTCTTTTGCATTGGTCGTCCAATTTGGAATTTTGTGCCTTTTGGCATAGTCCTCTACCTTTTCGGTATCACGTCTCATAACCATATCCACCTGAAATCCTTCCGCCATTTGATAGGCCGGAACGCTTTTTTTCTCTGTAACATTTCCGCAGCCTATAACACCCCAGCGTATAGGGAACTCATTAAAAAAAGAAAGGGATTCTGTCATGATTTAATAAAAATACAGAATCCCTTAAAATAGGAATGGTCAGTGCTAGAAATTAACGGTTGCTCCCAATATAAAGTTGATGCCTGCCTGCGGATAAAACCCCGCTCCTTCAACTGTGGTATTATCATCATCAAAGGTGAAAAAAAAGCCATTTGAAACAATGTCCTCATCAAAAATATTATTGACCAAGCCCGAAAGTGCAATACTCTTTATAAAAGAGTTGGTTTCAATAACATACTGCACATTAAAATCTGTTTGCGAATAGCTCTCCAAAACTGAAGTATTAGAATCGATATTGCCCATATATTGTTTCCCTACAAATTTTGAAAGCAAGGATAACTGGATGTTATCGTTTGGCAGAAACGAAAGAATGTTACCTGCTACTACGTTAGGTGAAAAAGCAATATTTGTATTTCCCAAATCCTGAAGCGCTCCATCTCTTTGAAAAAGAAAATCGATATTTCTATTATCACTTAATGCAACATTTGGTCGCAATGCAAACTTATTTCCTAATTTGATGTTTGCATCTATCTCCAATCCCAATCGATAGCTATCTCCGACATTGGCACGCAGTGGCGCACCTACATCATTCAACTCTCCTGTAAGGACCAATTGATTCTTATAACGCATATAATAGATGTTGGTGTTCAACTGAAAATCTGGTGAAATATACCGCCATCCCAACTCAAAATCATTCAATCGTTCTGGTTTGGGGTTCCCATTCTCATAATCATTTCTATTGGGTTCCCTGTTGGCAACGGCATAAGAAAAATAGAAATTGTTGCTTGGGTTAAGATTAAAAGTAATCCCGGCCTTTGGGTTGAAAAAGTTGAAAGTGTCATCTACCAATCCTGTATCTTCTCCATTCGCTTCATAACTTACTCCTCTATACTGCAGATCGCCAAAAATGGACCATTTGTCATCTAGTTTATAGTTCGCCTTTATATAACTATTAAAGTCGGTTTTAGTAGAATTATCATCGTAATAGCGATTCCTAATATTGCTATTGCTCGCAAAACGTGCCCAGATAACCTCCCCGAAATGGTCCCCTTTATACACATTATAGCCTCCGCCTATAATTAAATCTAAATTTTCCTTTTTATGATTTAAAGACAGAACTGTTCCATAAAAATCATTATCCAACCACCTTCTTCTAATCAAATCCGTTGTATTTACCGCTTGTCCATTAACCGTTATAGGCTCAAAACCATAGGTTGCAAAATCATCATCTTCTCTAAATTGCTCAAAATAACCCCTTCCCCTTGTATAATGGAACGCAATATTAGAACTCCATCCAAGACCAATACTTTCATTCCAATGCAATTGAAAATGATCTTGCTTGTAGTTGTCCACTTCTTTATCGTAAAACTGAGTATTGCCATTCTCGTCCGTATATGCTCCGGCCGGGTTAAAAGTTCTATTGGTTCTTAACGTTTCCGCATCAATACCAAACCAAGACTGATAGGTAATCTCATGACCACCAAAAAGCAATGCTTTTACCAAAGTATTATCATCTTTATAGGTCCCCTGTAAAAAATATGCATCCAGTTCCGAGCTTGCCCTATCTATATATCCGTCAGAAGTAATTCTTGATAGTCTTCCTGAAATTTCAACATGGTCGTTAAGCAGGCCAGTGCTAAATTTTAGATTATTCCTGAGAGTATTAAAGCTTCCTATAGATGAAGATACTCTGCCGTAAGCTTCTTCTGTAAAGGCATCCGTCAATAAATTTAGGCTTGCGCCAAAAGCTCCAGCACCGTTCGTAGAAGTACCAACTCCACGTTGCAATTGAAGGCTTTCAGTTGATGACGCAAAATCAGGCATATTGACCCAAAAAGTTCCCTGTGATTCGGCATCGTTATAAGGAACACCGTTGATAGTCACATTTACCCTTGTTGCATCGCTACCTCTAACACGGATGCCCGTGTAACCAACTCCCGCTCCGGCATCTGATGTTGTAACCACCGCAGGTAAAAAATTCATCAAAATTGGGATGTCTTGCCCTAAGTTTCTAGGAGCAATTTCTTCTTTGTCCAAATTGGAAAAAGTAATGGGAAACTCTTTTGTTACCCTAATCGCTTGAACCAACACTTCGTCCAGGACAATTTTTTTACCTTCTAAAGAATCTTTTGGTTTTTCTTGTGCACTGCCACTGAGTGCCAGCCCGGAAAGGGCCATAGTTGTGAATAAAGTTTTCATTCGTAAAAATGTTACGAATAAAAGGGGCCATTATCCTTGTTAAAAATTGATTTTTGTTTCAAAAGAAACATCGAAATTCCAAGATGCGCTATGCGCATTCCCTTGGCAGCATTACCCGCCCAGGTTCATTGGGTATAATCTCAGCCTTATTTAAAAAGCACCCCTTTGAGATAGCGCAAATGTAATCCCCAAAATCCTTATTTCATAGAAAAAAAGCGTGTTAATTAACTTTTTCCAGCAATCTTTCCTAAGTGCCCATTCGTATGTATAGGAAGAACACTTTTTATGTACCCCACATCTAAACGAAGATTTACCTTTAAAATAATTGCGAGCTATTTGGTTTTAGGCCTATTGGCATTCTTGGCTTCAGTTTTTATTTATTCAGAATTCAAAGATTATACTGCTTCTGAAAATAAGCAGGAGGACAACATGAAGTTGTTAAAGACAAATTCGCTGCTTACCGATATTTATGAAGCAGAAAACCTATCAAAACTGGCCTTGCAGCGCAAGAAAAAGAGTAATCTAAGAGCATATGCGCTAAAGGTGGACACCATATTCAACTCCATTGACAGCCTAAAGCTTTTGGCCACAAATGATAACCAGGTTGTTAAATTGGACAGCGTCCAAACCTTGTTGCAACAAAAAGTCTATAATAATGCCGAATTGCGAAAACTAAAGGTAGAAAATGAAGCGAGTGCTCCAATTGACTCCTTACTGAAAAAATTCAATAAAATAGAAGTCGATTTAGGGCGGATTACCCCTGAAACCTTTGTTCCCAATTTTGAACAGCTTCCACTAGAAACCAAGCAATCCATTAGGGAATATGTGGCTATTCTTAACAGGAATATTCCAAAAAATAACAGTGAAGGCACATCCACAGCAGATATAGATTCCGTGCTACAACTGTCCAAATCCATTTTAGAGCAGGCCAAAGTAAAAAACGCCAAAATAGAGCGCTCCATGATTGAAAAAGAGCTTCAGATTTATAAGGCGGACCTAGAACTCTCCCAAAAGCTAAGAAGTATCATTGTCGCTATTGAGCAGGAGGTCATTATGGGTACCTATATGGATAATTTAAACAAACAAAAGGTTATAAAAACAAGTCTTCAGTGGACCATAACCGCACTGGTATTGGGTTTTCTTTTAGTCTGTCTTTTTACTTTTTTAATCACACGGGATTTTTGGAGGATACAGCAATATCGGCAACAATTGGAAAAAGAAAAAGCGTACTCAGAATCCCTTTTAAAAAGCAGGGAGCAACTAATTTCTACGGTTAGCCATGATCTAAGAACACCTTTGAATACTATCAGCGGATACACGGAATTAATGGAACATAGCCATTTAAACAGTAAACAGCATCAATATTTGAAAAATGTAAAATCCGCTTCAAAATACGTTGATGATTTGGTCAATGACCTTTTGGATTTTTCAAAGTTGGAGGCAGGAAAAATCCAAATAGAAAAAGTTCCCTATGTACTTTCCCATTTAATTGTGGAAACAGCTTCCAATTTTCAAGAAATCTATCATAAAAAAGCCATTGAACTTAAATTGGAAATTGCCGAAGAATTGGGAATTCCAATTATTGGAGATCCATTTAGGGTACGGCAAATACTAACCAACCTCCTTGGCAATGCCTTTAAATTTACCCATAATGGGTTTGTGAAGGTAAAAGCTATTACCAAAGAAATTGCTGGTGAACCATTTATTGATATTATGGTTATTGATACGGGTATTGGTATTGAACAAGAAAAACAAGAACTCATATTTAAAGAGTTTACACAAGCAGGAGATTCCATCGAAAAAAAATATGGAGGTTATGGCTTAGGCTTGACCATTTCTAAAAAATTGACACAATTACTGGAGGGTACTTTACATTTAGATAGCAAAGAAAATGAGGGAAGTACTTTTACGCTTTCGCTTCCCCTAGAGTTTTCGAGTACAGAAATTCCTATTCAGAAGCCCGTGAAAAGTAACTATGAAAGTCATCATCTGTCACTACTTATATTTGACGATGATGAAACATTGTTGGGCCTATTAACAGAAGTATGCCAAATGCACGCAATCCCTACTAGAACCTTTTCAAATTTTGAGGATTTTAATGGTATGGATGACTTTCAATATGATGTTGTTTTAACCGATATACAGATGCCTAAAGTAGATGGATTTGAGGTTGTTGAAAAATTGAAAAGTGGAAATTACAGACACTATAAAAATCAACCTATAATTGCTATGACAGGCCAAAGAGATTTGGACAAAAGATTTTATACTAATGCAGGGTTTGCCGAAGTACTACAAAAGCCTTTTTCTCGTATGATTTTGTTAGATGCAGTTGGTAGCGTTCTAAATTCTTCTAAACCTTATAGTTTTGGAAATCCATTGCAGAACATCACACAAAAATCAAATTCTGAATTGTTCAGTGTGGAAACAATCGCTTCCTTTTTAGATAGTTCTCAAGGAGTATATGAGGTTTTGGATAGTTTTCTGGAAAACACAGCTAATAATATGAATTTGCTTTCTATAGCTATTGAAAATAGAAATTATAGTGAAATAAAGTCCATTTCGCATAAAATGCTTCCGATGTTCCGACAATTAAAAGTGGATATCGCAATACCGACACTTGAGAAATTTGAGCATATTTCTGATGATTCCAAGCATAAGAAAAACCTTCAGGATTTTGAAAAACTAAAACTCTCTATTTCAAATTTAGAAGAAGCGATAAGTACTTTTTTAACTACACTTCCAATTGATATTGATTGATCTTGTTATAAAGGGTTTTCCTTGTTATCTGTAAAAGCTTGGCGGCCTTACTCTTGTTAAAGTTGGTCTGCTTCAAAGCGCTGAGAATTTTTTCTTTCTCATAATTGGATTTGGAAAACTTGGCCTCTGATGACACCTCGGAAGACTTACCCAATGTTTTGGGGACTGAGCTTGACATTATTACATCTCCCTCTGAAAATAGTACAGCTCGCTTTATTACATTTTTTAATTCCCTAAGATTCCCTGGCCATGAATACTTTTGAAACGTTTGCTTCACCTCATCTGAAAAGCTCAATACATTCTTACCGAGTTCTTCGTTTGCTCTGTCTAAAAAATAATTGGCAAAAATTAATAAATCTTCGCCCCGTTCTTGTAAAGAAGGTATCTCAATGGAAAACTCATTTAATCTATGGTATAAGTCTTCCCTAAAAGTTCCTTTGCCCACAGCTTCCAATAAATCTTCATTTGTGGCAGTGATTATTCGTATATCAACAGTAATTTCTTTTGTACTGCCAATGCGCTTAATTTTTCGTTCTTGAAGTGCCCTAAGCAGTTGCACTTGATTTTCATAAGAAAGATTTCCAATCTCATCCAAAAAAAGTGTGCCTCCATTTGCGGCCTCAAAATGACCCATTTTATCTTCAACGGCTCCGGTAAAACTTCCTTTTAAGTGCCCAAAGAATTCGCTTGTTGCTATCTCCTTTGGTATTGCACCGCAATCCACCGCCACAAAATTTTGATTGTTTCGCTTACTCTTATCATGAATAGCTTTAGCCGTTACCTCTTTTCCTGTTCCACTCTCCCCAGTTATTAAAACCGACATATTGGTAGGCGCAACCAAATCTATATATTGCAATAGCTTTCTGGAAACCTCACTGGTTCCAGCTATAATGCTTGATTTCTTTTTGTTGGTGGACGCTACTTTTTCATTTTTAGAATCCGAACGCTCTACTTTTTTCTGCGTCTCGGTATTTAGTGCATTCTTAATCACCGCTAGGATATTTTCAGGAGTAAAGGGTTTTGAAATATAGTCGAATGCTCCTTTTTTTATTGCACTTACCGCAGTCTTTACCTCGGCATAGCCAGTCATTAGTATAACTTGGGTTTTAGGAGAATCAGTCTTTATTGATGAAAGTAGCGTAACGCCGTCCCCTTCAGGCAATCTTACATCTGATAGTATTACATCAAAAAAAGAGGTCCTTAATTCCTCTTTGGCCTCTTGAATGGTAAAACTTGTGGAAATGTCAAAATGATGCTTGGTCAAAAACTTTTGAAGCATTTGACAGAAAGCGGTATCATCCTCAATGATTAAGATTTTGGGCATATCTCAGTATCTAATATACGATACTGAACTAGGATGGGACTTCATGTGCATTGTAAAATTATCATAAAAAGGAGAGGCCCGCCAATGCAGACCTCTCCTTAACCAAACTAACCTAACACGATTAATCAAATTTGTATTAAATCTCTATCCAATTCCCTTCGGAATCTGCATATAAAGTGCCAGAAGTACCATCTTCTAAGGATAGCTCCAATTTAAATTGGCCAGCTTCATTTTTATATGCTTTATTCACGGTAGCAGTTGGGTAATCTTTGGCAACAGCAGCAGCAACAGCTTCTGGAAGGTCAGAAACGCTAATTTCTTGAAAATCCTGTGTTGTACTTACTACTGTAGTTTCATCCGCTTGTAGTTCAGCAGTTTCTTCTTGGGCGATAGCTGTTAAACCAACAAAAGATAAAACAGTTGCAAAAATCAATTTTCTCATGATATATTTTATTTTAAAAATTAAACTTGACTATCTATATGAAAATCTAGTGCCAGTATTCAAAATAGTGTAGAAATCAATTTAGTTTATTGATAATCAATTTGTTAAAAATCAATGTAAATATGTGTTGATGTGTAATTATGTGTAAGAAGTAGGGTTTTATGTATATTTTTTATACAAAAAAAGGCTGCCTAAGCAGCCTTTTCAATATTGCCAATATCCTAAAACCCATTCTATGAGATAAGATTTAAAACGATATTGGCGGAAATGGACAACGCACGGTTAGTGTTCGCATAGCATCATCCAAATTATTTTTGTTTTCTCTCCCTATACTGACGATTCAAATAGGGTACCACCAAAAAAACTGATATGATAAATGATAGTACACTAAGAATTAATAGAACTATATAGAGCATATTTTTAGTTTCTACTTATTAAGACACTGCTTTACTATTTTGGTCACAAAAAAAGGTCGCACTACGTGCGACCTTTCAACCAAATCAACCAACCAAAAATAATCTAAGCGGCCGTGCTTAGATATTTCATATATCGTTTTATCACTTCCTTCTATTAATAAGACACCTGATTTATCATTTGGTCACATACAAACAAAAAAGTCCGTTCACAGATAGTTGTAAACGGACTTTCTATTAAATTTTTATGTATTTATCCCTGGTGCGTTGGCTTTAAAAGGTCATTAACGGTTTTTACAGGATTGAATGTCGCCAAAGGAACTTCAACAAAAATAGTATTCCAAAAAGCCATGGCACCGTTCCATAATCCAGGAAGTTCGAGTGCTTTCAGTTCTTTTCCTTCTTTTGTTTTGCCTGTAATAAAGCCTTGATTTTTATCTACAAAGTCCAAGAGGTTATATTTTTCTCCTTTATAATTGCGTATACCGCAAATTAAATCGACTGGGTTAAAATGGGTAGCATTTTTTAGAATAGCTGCCTGTTGGTTATCTGACATATCTACTTGAGCCGATTCTATGATTTGTAGGGAGACATTTCCATCACTATCACTGATCCAAAATGGGCCTCCACCAGGTTCTCCTTCATTTTTTACCATGCCACATACTCGAATTGGGCGACTTATTTTATCTTTTAGTAGAGAATGTCGATTTTCTATTTCTAGATTATTGAAGTTTTTATGGAAACGGACATTGAGTTCTTTTTCCAAGAAAGTTTTTATCTCTTCGGCTTGTTCAGAAGAAATAATTCCGTCATCCAGTGCTTTTGCATATTCAAAAGCTTTCAATTGAACTTTTCTGAGCACACCTGCCAACATTTTTTTGCTATCGGCGACCGTTTTTAAATTCTCATCAATGACCACATTATCAATATTTTTGATGAAAATCACATCTGCGTCCTGATCATTTAAATTTTCAATCAGTGCCCCATGTCCTCCAGGTCTAAAAAGAATTGTGCCATCACTATTTTTAAAAGGCTTGTTCTCCATATCCACTGCGATAGTATCTGTGGATGGTTTTTGGTTGGAATACGAGATGCTAAATTCTGTATCCGTGCTTTTAGAAATTTTTGGACTTACTGCTGCATCTTCGTTTTTGAACATTTCATCGTGCTGTTCGGATATGGTAAAATGAAGGTTGGCATTTCCATCTGTTTTAGCATACAAGGCTGCCTCTTTTAAATGCTCTTCAAAAGGTGTAGCAATTCCAGAACTGTTCTTATGAAAAGGCAGCAATCCCTTTGGGTAAAAGCCATAGTTTAAGCCATCTTCCATCAGCATTTCCTTCACAAAAAGGTAGACTTCTTCATCTTTGTTTGAAGCTTTTCCTGCAATCCTATCCATAATCAATTGGTAAAACGGGAACTTCTCCATTTGTTCAGCAAACCTTTTAACAGCAGTATCTCCAGTCTTTTCTATGTAGGATGCAAGGGATTCTTCTGATGCGTCATAAACATCTAAAAAGTTGAACATGGCTTTGAACATTCTTGATGCAGCTCCGGAGGCGGGTACAAATTTTAATAACTCCAACCCTCCTCTGGAATCTTCAAAATATTGTATGATTTCATTTTGTTCTTGCTCAGAAAATCTCAAAATTCCATCTGAAACCACCGCAGCTTTTACCAACTTAACGAATGGAATTCCCACTTTAAATGTTTCTATTTGGGTGGCTACTTTTTTTTTGGAAATACCTTTTTTCTGAAGTTGTTCTAGGTCACTCTGACTTAAGTCAATCATATTTTAAAAGAAGTTTATCTATATGGTGAATTGCTGTTTGGAGCCTTGTCTTTTTATCTCCTTTCAAGATAACGAAATTCCGATTATATTTCTCCAAGGTCGCTTGGAAATATGCAAACATCTTTTCTCTTTCATTAGGCTTGTCCCTAAGGTCGTCAGCCTCCCAAGGAGTGTCTATATAGGTCAAAAAGTACAGGTCATAAGTGTTCTTTAAGGCATATTTTTCCAAAACTGGGTCGCAATGACCAATGTAATACGCTTCTGAATATACTTTGGTTTCCAACAAATCGGTATCACAAATGAGCACATCCGTAGCCTTTTTGGTCAGCTCGTTTTCCAACCTAATCTGACCTTCAGCAATGGGTAATAAATCCTGCGGCTCACAGGTTTTTCGTTCATTGTTCCACTTGTTCTGCAAATATTCACGTGCGTATTCTGGTACCCAAACCGTATTGTATTGTCTTGCCAATTGTTCGGAGAGGGTAGTTTTGCCGGTGGATTCCGGACCAAAAAGAACTACTTTAACAAGGGTTGAGGGCTCTTGCCCAAACTTTTCTTCCATAAAAAATAGGCCTGTATTGCCAAAACAGTAAAAATAAGATATTGTAATGATAACATTCCCCAACCTCTATAGGCATAAAGAGGGACTGTAATGATATCAGCTATAATCCAAAGTGTCCAATTTTCAATTTTCTTTTTGGCCATATACCACATTCCGGTAAAGAACAATCCAGATGTGAAGATGTCTATATAGTTAGAAGTCTCTATTTGGATACCTGATGTTTTGTATACCGCATATGTAATAATCATAGTCAATAAAAACAAACCAAAACCTATTAGTTTTTCGTTGCTATTGGTTCTTGAAATTTTGACAACTTTTTCGTTGTCCTTTTTTCTTGCCCAGTTCCACCAACCATAAACACTCATTATGGAAAAGTAAAAATTCATCATCATGTCTCCATAGAGGTCGTCCTTAAACAATAGGTACACTGCAATTATGGTTGCAATGAGCCCAGAGGGATACACAAGAATATTTTCTTGCTTTGCATACCAGACACTTAGAATTCCGGTAATAAAAACGATAGCCTCTAAGGCTATTACATAGGTTTCTTTATTTCGATAAGTGTCAAGAAAAAAATCAAAAATGTGGTTCATACCCGCTTCTATCAGATTTCACCATCTTCATACTCAAAACAACATGATCTAGGTTTTCAAAAGTTTCTTTTATTTCCTTCTGAAGCAACTCCATCACCTTATCGTATTCCCCATACACTTGGGTACTTAGCGGATTTTCTAATACAGTAAGTTCTGATGCCCGCAAATTTTTGATGAAATCTATAATTGGAGGTTCAAAATTATCTTGAAGTGGAGTCAATGTAAGTTCTACAGATATATTCATGGGATATGCAAAATTTTAGAGGCAAAGCTAGTGAAAAACAAGTTCTCAGCTCCCCATTAACTTGAGGGCATAAGCACATGTAAACCCTTCAAATTCCAAAAATTCCACATCATACTGAGACTTCTTTCCTTTATACAAAATCTCTGCAACCGTTCTTCGGTCATCAAAGGCAAAATCCATCACATTTATATGACGTAAAAAGCTGAGCCCTTGTTGTGCGTAAATTTTATAAAGCGATTCCTTTGCCCCCCAAACCATGGTCAATTTTCTAATTATTGCATCTGTATTGGCCAAAGTTCTATACTCCTGTATTGGTGTAAACTTATGAGCAATTCGAAGAATTTTGTCTCGTTGCATTTCAATATCGATACCAACCTCATCGGTTTCGCTTACAATAATTCCAGTAAAATTATGGGAATGGGTTATGGAAATATGATTCCCATCCTTTAAATGTGGCTTTCCCCAATCATCATAATACAAATCACTGTCCTCATATCCAGCTTTGGCCATAAGATGTCGGATACTTAAAAAAGCACGTCTATGTGCTTCTGACTTCATGCCATCCATACGATTTTGGCAATGGGAAGTAAGTTCAATTCCTCTGGACAGTTCATGCTCAGGTTCAGTAACCTTCCACATATAAACTGAGGTCGTTGGCGAAACTGTTATGGTTTTGTAAATGGGCACGATTAAAAGTTAAGTAATTTGTACCTTTGCTGACTATTCTAACGAAGCTACAAAAGTAAATTAAGAAAAAGATATGAGTACTAAAACAATTCCTTATGTACCCTTCAAGGTGAAAGATATTTCCTTAGCAGACTGGGGAAGAAAAGAAATTGAGCTTGCAGAGGCAGAAATGCCCGGCCTTATGGCTTTGCGAGAGGAATACAAGGATGAACAGCCACTTAAAGGCACTAGAATCGCCGGCTGTTTGCACATGACTATCCAAACTGCGGTTTTGATTGAAACTTTAGTTGAGCTAGGTGCGGACGTTACGTGGAGCTCTTGTAATATTTTCTCTACACAAGACCACGCAGCCGCTGCAATTGCTGCTGCTGGAATCCCTGTTTATGCATGGAAAGGAATGAATGAAGAAGAATTTGATTGGTGTATTGAACAAACTTTGTTCTTTGGTGAAGATAGACAACCATTGAACATGATTTTAGATGATGGCGGAGATTTAACCAATATGGTCTTAGATCAATATCCAGAGCTAGCAGCAGGCATCAAAGGGCTTTCTGAGGAAACTACTACAGGTGTTCACCGCTTGTATGAAAGAGTTAAAAATGGCACCCTTCCAATGCCAGCTATTAATGTGAACGACTCTGTTACCAAATCTAAGTTTGATAACAAGTATGGTTGTAAAGAAAGTGCAGTGGATGCCATTCGGCGTGCTACAGATACCATGTTAGCAGGTAAAAAAGTTGTAGTTGCTGGTTATGGTGATGTCGGAAAAGGAACTGCTGCTTCTTTTAGAGGTGCTGGTGCCATTGTAACTGTTACCGAAATTGACCCCATTTGTGCGCTTCAAGCATGCATGGATGGTTATGAAGTAAAGCGATTGGAAACTGTTATTGGAAAAGCCGATGTGGTTATCACTACAACAGGAAACAAAGATATTATCCGTGAAGAACATTTCCGTGCATTAAAGGACAAGGCAATTGTTTGTAACATTGGACATTTTGACAATGAAATAGACATGGCTTGGTTGAATGGAACATACGGTAATACCAAAGATGAAATAAAACCACAGGTAGACAAATATACCGTTGAAGGTAAAGACATTATTATTTTGGCTGAAGGCCGATTAGTGAACTTAGGTTGTGCAACTGGGCATCCAAGTTTTGTGATGAGCAACTCTTTTACCAATCAAACCTTGGCGCAAATTGAGCTATGGAAGAATAGCGACAAATACGAAAATGATGTATACATGCTTCCAAAACATTTGGATGAAAAAGTGGCAAAACTTCACTTGTCCCGTTTAGGTGCTGAACTTACCGAGCTTAAACCTGATCAAGCCGAATACATTGGCGTTACTGTTGAAGGACCCTATAAGCCTGAGTATTACAGATACTAAATTTTCGGGTAATAAAATTAAGATTCAAACCCCTTGCACTAGTGTAAGGGGTTTTTTATTTCTTCCATTCTATGTCAGTAGCTTTTTTTAGCTTTAGAGCGCTAAATATTTTCTTTTGACCGAGAATACAGAATCGGATAATTTTTTTTTAAAAGAAGAGCTTTCCAAAATTGAAAGCTACATATCGTATCGAGATAAATTGAATGTCAAAATATCCAAGGTTGATGTGGCCTGGCATTTGGACCATATTTTAAAGACCATCAATAAGATATATGAAACATTGGAAACTTCTAATCCAGAAGCCTTTAAACCCAACTTCAATCTTTCAAGAACCTTTGTATATGCGTACGGGGATTTTCCTCGGGGATTTGCCAAATCACCCCGAATAGTACTTCCCCCGGATGTAATCTTGACCGAAAGTCTTTATTCCCAAATTAAGGAAGCCAAGGAAAGTATAAGAAAGATTCAAGATTTACATCCCAAAGCTCACTTTGAACACCCATATTTTAGTATCATTGATAAAAAACAAAGCATTCGGTTCTTAACAATACATACCCGTCACCATTTAAAAATTATAAAGGATATTTTAAAAAATAAGTAAAAGGATATTCCTCTTAAAAGCCATCAAAAAATGAAAAACAATTGGTATGCCATACAAAATATTGAAACGGTAGATTCACCATCCATTGCAGTGTACATACAGCATTTGGATTATAATATTAAAGAGATGATTTCTTTGGTCAATGGCGAAACTAATAGATTGATGCCTCATGTAAAAACCAATAAAATGCCCAAAGTGTTAAAATTGCTGTTAGATTCTGGGATTACCAATTTTAAGGCTTCTACTATTTCAGAAGCAGAAATTGCCGCCGAAGCTGGGGGCCATTCTGTTTTAATTGCGCATCAGCTGGTTGGGCCAAAGGTAGACCGGTTTTTTGCATTGGCTGAGCATTTTCCGTCTGCCAATTTCTCTACCATTATAGACACCATAGGGATTGCCAAACTATTGAATGAAAAAGCACTAAATCTAGGAGTTCGTGCCAATATTTACATTGATATTAACAATGGCATGAATCGTTCAGGAATTAAAACAGACCCTGGTCTTGATGAACTTTTGGCATTTATCCCCGAATGCAAAGGACTACGATTTAAAGGGTTGCATGTATATGACGGACACTTAAGGGACGCTAATTTTACTGTTCGAAATGAAAAAATAGAAACTGGGCTGGAAGATGTGACCGCCTATTTCAATAAGTTAAAAAAAGTATATCCGTCAGCGCAAATGATATGCGGTGGAACCCCATCATTTACAACTCACCTCTTACAAGAAAACCGAATCACTAGTCCTGGAACCTGTGTTTTATGGGATTGGGGATATGGTGAAAAGTTGACAGAACAAAACTTTAGATATGCTGCCTTATTAGTAACGAGAATTATCTCAAAACCTACTGAGGGCATTGTTACCTTGGACTTGGGCCATAAATCTGTAGCGCCAGAAAATCCCATTGACAAACGAGTTAAATTCCTAAATATTAATAACTACGAGCTACTTTCTCAAAGCGAGGAACATGGTGTTCTCAAGGTAGATAATTGGAATGATTTAAAAGTTGGCGATGTGTTTTATGGTATTCCCTACCATGTTTGTCCCACAATAAATTTGCATGATGAGGTATCTGTAATTGAATATGGAGTAAAAATGGACACTTGGGAAATTCCCGCAAGAAAAAGAAGGTTAAGGTTCTAAATTGATGTTTCTTAAGTTTTACGAATGAAAAAACCCTCACTTTTCGGAGAGGGTTTTAAAACTTTTATTATTTGAAATGCATTTATGCTTCAAATGGCTCAATGGAAACGTATGATTTTCCACCAGCTTTCTTTTCAAATTTTACAAGACCATCAACTCTGGCATGCAATGTATGATCTTTACCAGCATAAACATTATCACCAGGATTGTGTTTTGTACCACGTTGTCTAACAATGATGTTACCAGCAACAGCGGCTTGTCCACCAAAAATCTTAACTCCTAATCGTTTTGATTCTGATTCTCTACCGTTTTTTGAACTACCTACACCTTTCTTATGTGCCATGATATATAATTTTTAGTTCTTATCTATTTGTTTAAAGCTTCTATTAAATCAGCTTTTTTCATGGAAGAAATACCAGCAATACCTTTTGCCTTTGCCATTTCTTTCAATTCGGCAACTGTTTTTGCGCTCAAATCTTCAGCCGCCTTTTTTGGTGCAGCTTTCTTTGGAGCTTCCTTCTTAGGAGCCTCAGTTTTAGCCGCTACAGCTTTTTTAGGTTCGGCAGCTGGTTTTTCAGCTTTGGCTTTTGCAGGAGCTGCTTTCTTAGCGCCTTTAGCAACAATACCTTCAACAATAATTTCTGTTAAAGACTGTCTGTGTCCGTTTTTTACACGGTATCCTTTACGTCTTTTCTTTTTAAAGACAATTACTTTATCTCCTTTAAGGTGTTTTACCACTTTGGCTTCAACAGCCGCACCTTCTATGACTGGGGCGCCAACAGTAACGTTACCTCCATCATCCAAAAGAAGAACTTTATCAAAAGTTACTTTTTTACCTTCTTCTGTTTGTAAACGGTGAACGTACACTTTTTGGTCTTTTGCAACTTTAAATTGCTGCCCTGCCATCTCTACAATTGCGTACATAATGCGTTAATTAGATTAATTTACTTGCGCTTTATCAAAATTAGCGGGTGCAAATATACTGCTAAATCCTTAATTCACAAGTATTATTCAACCATTTGAAACATTATTTTTTAAGATTATTGGACGTTTTAAAGAGCTGCATAAAAGATAACGTTAAAACTAAAGTAGTTGCAAACCCCATTATGGACACGGTAAAGAAAACTATTCCTTCAAAATTGGCATAGTCCTTAGCCCATACCTCAGAAAGTTCATTCAAAAAACTAGCATTCAATTCTGTGGAGTACAGCGCAAAGAAAATCGTGAACACCAAGGTTGCTACAAACCCTGTTGTGATTCCTGCCATAAAGCCTTTGCCATATGAAAAATCCTTTCCCAGTCTCAACTTGGTGTACTTAATGGTTTCATATATTCCAAAACCCGTTATAACTCCATTAAATAGACTATAAAAAACGTTAGTATGTTTTCCTAAAAGGGACAAGATTAAAAAATACGCCATCAAACAAGCACTTGTAACAAGTCCAAAACGAATAGGGAGGGTTAGATTTTTCATCTCATTAAATTTTTGGGTGGATGTTTAATTTACTGAATGTTGTTGAATTATACCACAAATTCTTGTTAAAGACTTACTTCCTATTTCAATTATCTTGCGAATTTTGTTCTATATTTAGTGTAACGTCAATCAAAAAATCGATACTAATCCTATTTATTACACAAATACAAAATTCACTATCATGAAAAGACAGCTACTATCTGTACTTTTCGTACTTGTAGCAGGAAACTTTATTGCGGCGCAGGAAGTTACCTTTGAAGAGTATGATCTGGACAACGGACTCCATGTAATTTTACACCAAGACAACACCGCCCCAGTGGTTACCACTGCCGTTATGTATCATGTGGGCTCTAAAGATGAAGATCCAAGTAAAACAGGGTTTGCCCATTTTTTTGAACACTTGTTGTTCGAGGGAACAAAGAACATTGAGCGAGGAGAATGGGACAAAATAGTCTCCTCAAATGGAGGAAGTGGCAACGCCAACACTTTTCTAGACCGGACATATTATTATGAGACATTCCCATCCAATAGTCTGGAAACAGGGCTTTGGCTAGAATCGGAAAGATTAATGCACCCCATAATTGGTCAAGTTGGTGTAGACACTCAAAAAGAAGTGGTTCAAGAAGAAAGAAGACTTAGAGTGGATAACTCCCCATACGGTGCTTTCTTTGATGAACTTCTGAAAAACTTATACACCAAACACCCATACAGATGGGGCGTAATTGGTTCTCTAGATCATCTTGCCAGTGCAACTTTGGATGACTTCAAGAATTTTAATAAGATTTATTATGTGCCAAATAACGCTGTTCTGGTTATAGCAGGAGATTTTGATACGGAAAAAACCAAAAAGATGGTTTCTGACTATTTTGGGCCTATCCCCAGGGGAGCAGAGATAAAAAGAAATATTGTTGTTGAAGAGCCCATCACAACAACGATAAAGGCAAAGTATCATGACCCCAATATTCAAATTCCGGCAATTTTATTGGCCTACAGGACTCCAGGTCAAGCTGAAAGGGACGCCTATGTCATCAATATGATTTCTACCTATTTAAGTGATGGTGAAAGTTCCAAATTGTATAAAAAGTTGGTTGATGAGAAAAAAATAGCACTTCAAATATTTTCTGTGCCAATTGATGCTGAAGATTATAGTTCTTATGTTGTAGGTGGTTTGCCTGTAGGTGAAAATTCCATCCAGGACATTAAGAATGAAATTGATGCAGAAATCTTAAAAGTACAATCTGAATTAATCTCGGAAAAAGACTATCAGAAACTACAAAACAAGTTTGAAAACAAGTTTGTGAACGCTAACAGTAGTATAGCTGGAATTGCCAATTCCCTGGCAGACAATTACATGCTACGCGACAATACCAACCTAATCAACACAGAGATTGAAATTTATCGCTCCATTACCCGAGAGGAAATTATGGAAGTTGCCAAAAAATATCTGAAGATTAACCAAAGGGTAGAATTAGAATATTTGCCAGAACAAAAAGAAGCCAATTAAGATGAAGAAGTATATAATTTTTTCTTTGCTGTCCCTTTTCATGGCAGTATCGCAAGCACAAATAGATCGAAGTAAACAACCAAAACCAGGGCCTGCTCCAGAAATTAATTTGCAGGAACCACAGCGTTTTGAGCTTAACAATGGCCTCAAAGTTATGGTCGTTGAAAACCATAAACTACCAAGGGTCTCCATGCAACTCACCATTGATAATCCTCCAATTTTACAAGGAGGTAAAGCTGGGGTTTCAGATTTGACTTCGAGTCTTATGGGTAAAGGGTCCAAATCCATTCCAAAAGATGATTTTTATGAAGAAGTCGACTTTTTGGGCGCTTCCATAAGTATAGGAGATCAAAGTGCATCTGCAAGCTGTCTTTCCAAATACTTCCCTAGAATTTTGGAGCTTATGACCGATGCAGCTTTAAATCCAAATTTTACGCAAGAAGAATTCGATAAAGAAAAAGACAAGATTATTACCGGAATAAAATCCGAAGAAAAGGATGTTTCCGCCATTGCAACAAGAGTTCAATTGGCATTGGCATATGGTAAAAATCACCCTTACGGGGAAATTACTTCAGAAGAAACGGTGAACAATGTTACCCTTGCGGATGTAGAGAAACATTACAGAGATTATTTTGTTCCTGCCAATGCATATTTGGTGATTATCGGAGATGTAGATTTTGAAAATGCAAAGGAACTTGTTACCACGCATTTTACACCATGGTCAAAAGCGGCTCCACCATCATTTAGTTACACAAAACCAACGGATGCACAGTACACACAAATCAATTTTGTGGATGTTCCCAACTCCGTTCAATCCGAGGTAGCCGTGCAAAACATTACTGAGCTGAAAATGAAAGATGAGGATTATCTAAATGCACTTTTAGCCAATAGAATATTAGGGGGCGGTTCTCAAGCTAGATTATTTAAAAATCTAAGGGAAGATAAGGGGTATACCTACGGATCCTACTCAGGAATTAGGGACAATAAATACAGCCCAATGCGCTTTAATGCCTATGCACAAGTAAGAAATATGGTTACCGATAGTTCCGTGGTTCAAATTCTTGGTGAAATAGATAGGATCGTCAATGAGCCTGTTACCGAAGAAGAACTTACCAATGCCAAAGCCAAATATGCAGGGAATTTTGTTATGGCTTTGGAAAAACCAGAAACCATTGCAAATTATGCATTAAACATAGAGACTGAAGATTTATCCAAAGACTTCTACAAAACCTATTTGGAGCGTATTGAAGCTGTAACGATTGCTGATGTACAGAAGGCAGCCCAAAAGTACTTTTCCACCACCAACGCAAGGGTGGTTGTAACAGGTAAAGGAAGTGAGGTATTGGAAAATCTTGAAAAAGTTAGTTTCAATAACAAGAAGGTTCCCGTATTGTTTTATGATAAACATGCAAACAAAACGGAAAAACCCAATTATGAAGCTGCCATTCCAGAAGGCACGACCGTTGAAGCTATTTTAGAAAAGTATATGGAAGCTATTGGCGGTAAGGCAAAGCTGGAAGGTGTAGAATCTTACGCTATGCTGGCAGAAGCCGAAATGCAAGGGATGAAGCTCGAGTTGGAAATGAAAAAAACCACACGAGAACAATTTATGCAAGATGTGAAAGTGATGGGGAATTCCATGCAGAAACAAGTTTTAGATGGTAACAAAGGATATATGGTGGCCCAAGGTCAACGAAAAGACCTCACTCCCGAGGAAATTGAAAGGGTAAAGGAAGAATCCGCAGCATTTCCAGAACTGAACTACCTTGCTGCTGGGAATATTACTTTGGAAGGAGTTGAGTCCGTTGGCGATAAAAAAGCATATAAGCTTAAAATTACCGATAAAAAAGCTGCTTTCTATGATGTGGAAACAGGGCTTAAACTGCAAGAAACAAATTTAGAAGAAGTACAGGAACAGCAAATGACCAATACGCTGATTTATGATGACTATCAAGAAGTTTCTGGAATCAAATTTCCTTTTAAACTTATCCAGAATATGGGGCCACAAAGTTTTGAATTTGTGGTTAAGGAAATTAAGGTCAATGAGGGAGTAAGTGCTTCAGATTTTGAATAACTAAATAACACAGCATAAAACTAAAAAGACGCTCTTTTCGAGCGTCTTTTTTTATATCCCGTTTTAATATTCATTAATTTTACCACTCAAACGAAAAGCCTGGTGAAACAGCTCGCTGCTTATGGTTTTATATTGCTGTATCTACTGGCAATGGTTCGTCCCATTGCGCCAGTAATGGAGTACGTCATCTATGAAGACTATATAGCGGAATTTCTTTGTATCAATAAAGACAAAGTGGAACTGCAATGTAATGGTAAGTGTTACTTAATGCAAAGGCTTTCTGAACAGAATGATGAGAAGAAACAAAACCTTCCAAAAATAGCTCTGGAAGAGTACCCAATAGGTTTTGTTGAATTGCTGTCTTTTGATTCCAAAGAATCATTTATTCTTCAAAATCAAAATGATTTTGGTTATCAAAACACCTACTCTTATTTACACATCACTTCCAGTTTTCATCCACCAAGCGCTCTTTCCTAGTATACGTTTACATTTTATTCCAAGGTGATACAATATTCATTATGAAATAGTCACCTAAAACTTCAATAATAAACCGATGAAAAAATATATATCGGCCATTTTAATGATGGCTACAATTGCATTTTATGCACAAGAAATTAATGACAATTCAACAACAAAATGGTCGGCAGGTAGACCAGATGGACACGCTCCAATTTCAATAACGGGAGATCATATGCATGGCAAAGGTCAATGGATGTTCTCTTACAGATACATGTATATGAACATGGATGAGCTAAAACAAGGAAGTAATGATGCCCCTTTTGATGATGCTTTGGAAGACTATATGATTACTCCAACAAGTATGCCCATGAACATGCATATGTTGGGCAGCATGTTTGCGCCAAGTGATAAAATTACGCTAATGCTTATGTTCAACTATCTATCCATGGAAATGGACCACATAACTCGTATGGGGGGGACCTTTACAACAGAATCTAGCGGATTCGGCGATATTCAGCTTGCAGCCTTGTTTAAATTCTTTAATAAGAATCAACAAACGCTTCATGGGCAGGTCGGATTCTCAATCCCAACAGGTAGTGTTACCGAAAGCGATGTGACGCCAGCTTCAACTCCAGATGAAACGGAATTACCCTATCCTATGCAGGTGGGCAGTGGCACATTTGATCCGAACTTGGCGCTGACCTATTTAGGTCAAAAGGAATCAATCTCATGGGGAAGTCAGTTGAAAGGTGTTTTTCGTTTTGGAGAAAATGACAGGGATTACCGTTATGGCAATCGGTATAGCCTAAACAACTGGTTCGCTGTAAAAGCCGCTAATTGGATAAGCCTATCGGCTAGATTGGAAGGCCTTATTGTTAGCGAAATTGAAGGTGCTGACCCCAATCTAAATCCTATGATGGTAATTACCGCCGACACCAACAACTCGGGTGGTACATATGTAAATTCAGGGATTGGTATAAACACCTATATTTCAAAAGGAGCGCTTAAAAACCTAAGGTTTGGATTTGAATTTGGATATCCACTTTACCAAGATTTGAATGGTATCCAGCTAAAAACAAAAGAAACGCTAACTTTTGGAACCCAATACTCTTTCTAACAATTAACTCCTGGGGCGCTATGCGCCCCAGGTTATTTAAAATTATGACTAAAAGAAAAATCATACAGCTTAATAGAAAATGGCATCGCTATTTGGGTGTTGTCCTCGGCGTTCAATTTTTATTCTGGACTTTAGGAGGGCTCTACTTTAGTTGGACAAATATTGACGAAATAAGGGGAACACATCTAAAAAATAAACAACCATTACTTTCTGCCTCCAATGCATTTGTATCGCCTTCAGTATTTATGAGACACTTGGATAAGCAAGATAGTATCAGCGCTATAGAAATGGTCTCTGTTTTACAAAAACCAATGTATAGGGTAATCGTTCAAAAAGGGCAGGGTAAATCAGTATTCCTTTTTGATGCCAAAAGTGGTGTACTGGAAGAACCTTTAAATAAAGAAGAGAGCATTGTAGTTGCCAGAGAAAAACTAATCGTTTCTGCACCTGTGGAAGCTGTTGAATATCTTAATGAAAGTGGAAAGCATCATGAATACCGAGGAAGGCCATTGCCCGCTTACGCCATTACTTTTGGAGCGCCAGCGAACACCACGGCATATGTTTCTACGGAATATGGGAATGTACAAACATTTAGAAGTAACGAATGGCGGGTTTTTGACTTCTTTTGGATGTTGCATACCATGGACTACGAAGGAAGAGACAATTTTAACAATATACTGCTAAGAGCTTTTTCCATATTTGGACTTTTTACCATTCTATCTGGATTTAGTTTGTATATTTTTACATCACGAATTTTTAATAGAAAAACATCAAAATGAAAAAATACGCACTATCAATATTTCTTGTTTTATTTCTTTTGAGCGCATGTAAGCAAGAAAAGAAAACCCCTGAAGGACCATCTCAAATGGAGCAAGTGATGGCCATACATGATGAAGTAATGCCTAAAATGGGAACATTGGGCAAACTTGTTGGTAAACTCAAAAGCAAGGTGGACACTACAGAAACAGGCGTTCAGTATGAAGCTGCAATGAAAGACCTACAAGAGGCAAACAAGGCCATGATGGATTGGATGATGGCGTTCGGCAACCGCTTTGATTCTGATGAGATTTTAGATGGAAAGGAACTTACAGAAGAAAAACAAAAATGGTTGGATGAGGAAGAGACCAAAGTAAAAGCGCTTAAAGAGCAAATCAATAGCAGTATAGAAAAAGCGGAGGCTTTATTGGGCAAGGAGTAGTGCTATTTGCTCCATCTTAATGTTTCCATAATCCTTCTAATGTCGTTTTGTAAATATACAGCCGCTGGAAGAATGGAATCATAATTAGGCTTTGCATAAAAATAAAGGGATCCCGTTACAAAGTGACTCGTACTATCTGTTACATAAAATTGTGACTGGGATGCTGCATTACCACTTACTTCGTAAAACATTCCATAGACATCATCTTGCTCATTTACAAAAGGCTGCTCTACAATATTATCTGCCTTTACCGCATGTTCGTAGGATAGTTTTTGAGCATCTGTAAGCAAGGTTTCTAGGTTGTTTTTTACGGGTTTATATGTAATATATATGGAACCTCTCATCATGGGATAATCCAATACCAAAGCACAGTTCTTGTTCTCTTTTATGGCTGACAACGTATTTAACTCAAAAGTATATGCACAATCAGCTTCTAACTGTTGGTACTTTGCTGTAGGATAGTCCAGCCGTAACAAAGCACTAGGCTTTGGCAAAACTTCATCCTTACAGCTGATGAAAAAAACCAGTATTACAACATATACTATTCCTTTATGATTCATGTGGTAAGGTAACTTTTATTCGTTTTAATCGCTTCTTGTCCAAGCTTTCTACAATGAATTGATATGCTTTAAAAAGGACTTTTTCTCCTCGTTTTGGAAAACTCCCTGAAATTTCCAACACAAAACCTGCAATAGTTTCTGACTCTCCTTTTTGTCCTTCAAATGCTTCTTCATCTTCAATTTTGACCACACGATAAAAATCTTTCAATGTGGTTTTCCCATCAAAAACATAGTTATAATCATCCAACTTAGAGAAAACCAAGTCTTCATCATCAAATTCATCACTAATATCCCCAACAATCTCCTCAATAATATCTTCCAAGGTCACTATTCCCGAAGTTCCTCCATATTCATCCACAACTACAGCCAAATGATTCTTTTTATCTTGGAATTCTAACAGCAAATCGTCCAATTTTTTGTTTTCTGGAACAAAATAAGGTTCACGAATCAATGACATCCAATTGAAGCTTTTTCTATCAATAAAAGGTAAAAGATCCTTCACATATAGAACGCCCAAAACGTTGTCCATGTTTTCTGAAAAGACAGGGATACGGGAATAACCATTCTTTTTTATTTCTTCAATGACCTCTGGAAATTTCATTTCCTCATTCAATGCAAAAATATCAATACGTGGTCTCATCACCTGTTTGGTATCCGTATTCCCAAAGGATACAATTCCTTCCAATATTTTTTGCTCTTCTTTTGTGGTATCCCCTTCCGAAGCTAGTTCCAGCGCCTGGGATAAATGATCTACGCTTAAGCTTGATTTTTCTTTTCCCAATTTTTCCTGTAAAAAAACTGTGGCCGAGCTCATTGGCGAGCTTAAGGGCGTAAATAGACTATTTAAAAGTTTTAAAGGAATTGACATGAAATACGAAAACTGGATCTTGTTCCGGTTAGCATAGATTTTCGGCAATATCTCGCCAAACATTAAGATTAAAAACGTTGCTACCACAACTTCTAAAAGAAAACGCACAGAAATTACACCAAACAAGGTTTGGTTTATCTGGGAAAATATAACATCGCCAATAGAACTGAACAACAGAACAATTCCTATGTTAATGGCATTGTTGGTAATTAAAATCGTGGCCAAGAGCTTTTTTGGCCTTTTTAGTAATTGGACTATTAGTTTGCCTTTGGAGCTGTCCGCTTCTTCCAATTCATTCAAATCCGTTTGGGAGAGTCCAAACAATGCTACCTCGGCACCAGAAATTAGGGCAGAACACGCCAAAAGAAGTAAAAGCACAATCACCTTTATTGTAAAGATGGTATTAAAGGTGGTTAGGAAAAACGCCAAACAATGGGGTTCAGGGTCCAAATTTGTATTGCTTTATCTTATTTCTTTAGAATGGTAGGTCATCATCCTGTTCGGTTTCATCAACCGGTGCAGGTGCTGTTGATTTTATAGGCTCATTTTGTGTCGATGCTGCAGATGCCTGTTGCGTATTTGCCATGCTTTCTTTTTTGGTGGACAAAAATGTAAAATCCTGAACATGAACTTCTGTGGTATATCTGGTGTTACCATCTTCACCTTGCCATTGTCGGTTTTTCAATCTTCCTTCCACATATACTTTATCGCCCTTGCTAAGGTATTTTTCACATATCTCCGCAGCCTTGTTTCTTACAACAATATTATGCCAATCTGTGTTGGTCACTTTTTCTCCAGTTTGCCTATTGGTATAGGTTTCATTAGTGGCCAAAGGAAATCTTGCTATACAGTTGCCCCCTTCAAAATAATGGATTTTAACCTCGTCTCCTAAATGCCCAATTAGCATCACTTTGTTTAATGTTCCGCTCATAATTATTTAATTAGTCAAAAGTACTAAATTTTAAATGTCTTGATGAAATCAGCCATCAAAACTGGAACCGGAAAAGTGGTGATCTGGTCCCATGAAATTCCTTCTTTGATTGTATCCTTTACCCGCAAAATCCAAAATCTTGTATGCAAATGCTGATGGGATAGTTTATGCACTATAGGTTGCTCGTTATGTAGCGCTATTTCATTTGCGTTTGGTAAATTTGACATTGTTAGGATTTCACTTTTTAATTCCTTTAAATTCAATGTTTTATGAGATTCCAATAAAGGAAATTGATATAGGTTCTGCCATATTCCTTTTCCTTTTCGTTGTTCAAGTAAAGTGTTCTTGTTTTCATCTAAAACCACCAAATAGTTAAAATAGCGTTCTTTCACTTTGGTATTTTTAAGCTTTACAGGTAAACTGGACACCAGATTTTCCTTAAGCGCCACACAACTATCATTTAACGGGCATAATAAACAGTAGGGCTTTTTTGGAGCGCATTGTATGGCTCCAAACTCCATAATTCCTTGGTTGTAGTCCCTAATATTTTCTACATGCATGACATTCCTAGCCAATGCTTTAAAATATTGAATGCCCTTTGGGCTATTTATAGGAAGGTCTACGCCAAAATATCTAGAAAGGACCCGGTATACATTTCCATCCACTACAGGTTCTGGCAAATTAAAACAGATTGATGCGATTGCACTGGCCGTATAATCGCCCACCCCTTTTAGCTTTTTAAGCTCCTTATATGTATTTGGAAATTTCCCTCCATATTGTTCTACCACAATCTTTGCTGTGGAATGCAAATTCCTTGCTCTTGAGTAGTATCCCAACCCCTGCCATAGCTTTAAAACTTTTTCCTCTTCGGCGGCAGCAAGTTCATAAACCGTTGGAAAAGCCTCCAAAAATTTATGATAATATGGCATTCCTTGCGCTACGCGCGTCTGTTGTAACATAATTTCAGACAGCCAAATCTTGTAAGGGTCTTGGGTAGCCCTCCATGGTAATTCGCGCTTGTTTTGGCCATACCATGTTAAAATTTTTTGAGAAAAAGACATTCGGGAAATACTAATGGTTAAATGTAGCAGTTTATATACTTAAAATTAAAGGGTTTAAACAAAAGATTAATTTTAATTTTTATATTTGCAAGCCTAAAAAAATAAGAAAATAATAATAATACGAAATGACGAAAGCAGATATTGTAACTAGAATCTCAGAAAAACTAGGTATTGAAAAAGGAGACGTACAAGCGACAGTTGAATCTTTTATGGAGGAGGTAAAATCGTCCTTGGAGAATGGTGATAATGTATATTTAAGAGGTTTTGGAAGCTTTATCATTAAGACGAGGGCGGAAAAAACGGGTAGAAACATTTCTAAGAACACTACCATCAAAATTCCTGCGCACAATATCCCAGCCTTTAAACCAGCAAAAGTGTTTGTTGAAGGTGTAAAGAGCAACGTACAAGTAAAATAATATAACTAACACAAAAGAAAGAGCCATATGCCGAGTGGTAAAAAGAGAAAAAGACATAAGGTAGCTACCCATAAGCGGAAAAAACGCAGGAGAGCTAACCGACACAAGAAAAAGTAGTTGTTACAACTACTTTTTCATTTTAAACACATACGTTCTTTGACATAGAGATTCAAAAAAAGAATTTCAGTCGGTTTATTAAAACCGATTCTATATATTGTTTAATCATTTATCCCTATACTATAAAAGTGGGATAAATTAAAATCGATTCAGGTGAATAGAGAATTAATCGTTAGATCTAGTCCTGAAGCAGTCGATTTTGCTTTACTAAAGGATGGAAAACTAATAGAATTACACAAAGACGAGGATGACAACAACTTTTCCGTAGGGGATATCTTCTTAGCCAAGATAAGAAAACCCGTTACCGGTCTAAATGCGGCATTCGTTAATGTAGGTTATGAGAAAGATGCGTTCCTGCACTATCATGATCTAGGCCCACAATTGTCCTCCATGTTGCAATTCATTAAAAAAGCTAGAACGGGAAAGCTAAAAGACTATTCCCTAAAGAATTTTCCATTTGAAAAAGATATAGACAAGAATGGCAGTATTAACGAAGTTATTAAGGCCAATCAGTCATTATTGGTACAAATTGTAAAAGAACCCATTTCCACCAAAGGACCCAGAATTAGCTCAGAGCTTTCGATAGCCGGACGCTATTTGGTCATGGTGCCTTTTTCCGATCGTGTTTCCGTATCACAAAAAATAGGAAGCAAAGAAGAAAAAGATAGGCTTATACGACTTGTAAAAAGTATTAAGCCCAAAGGATTTGGTGTAATTATACGTACCGTAGCAGAAGGCAAAAAAGTTGCAGAACTAGACAAAGATCTTCAAAACTTGTTTTCCAAGTGGATTACAATGTGCAAGAAATTGCAAAGAGCGTCTCACCCCTCCAAAGTATTGATCGAGCTGAACAGAGCTTCATCCATTCTTAGAGATGTATTCAACGATTCCTTTACAGGAATCCATGTTGATGATGAGACACTTTACAATCAAATCAAAGATTATTTGCATGAAATCGCGCCCCAAAAGGAATCCATAGTGAAACACTACTCTGGTACCACTCCCATTTATGAGAAATTTGGGATTGAGCGTCAAATAAAGACCTCTTTTGGCCGCACCGCCTCCATGAGTAGAGGTGCGTACCTGGTTATAGAGCACACAGAAGCACTTCATGTAATTGATGTAAACAGTGGCAACCGTTCCAATAAGGCGAAGAATCAAGAAGATACCGCCTTGGAAGTAAACCTGTTGGCAGCTTCCGAAATTGCAAGACAGTTGAGGCTGCGCGATATGGGCGGAATCATTGTAGTTGATTTCATTGATATGACCAAAGGTGATCACCGAAGAAAATTGTTTGATCATCTAAGAGACGAAATGAAGGATGACCGTGCAAAGCACAAAATCCTGCCCCCTAGTAAATTTGGTTTGGTACAAATAACCAGACAACGGGTTCGTCCAGAGATGAATATCAAAACAAGTGAGGAAAATCCAAATGGCACAGGTGCCGAAGTTGAAGCGCCCATTGTTTTAATCGACAAAATTAATGTTGATTTAGAACGAATAATGAAAGGCAAGCAAAAAGATGAGGGGATAATTTTGAACATACATCCTTTTATTGCGGCATACCTGACTAAGGGATTTCCATCTCCACGATACAAGTGGTTCTTAGAACATAAGAAATGGGTCAAAATTCAACCCAGAGATGCTTATACCTACCTTGAATATCGTTTTAAAAACAAAGACGGTAAAACAATTAGATAATACAAAGCGACTTCAATTATGGAGTCGCTTTTTTTGTTTTTAGTATATTGAATCGGAATTGCAAAATGTAATTGACCCTAAAGTGAAGAACCAAAAAATAAAGGCACAATCATCCGAAGAATTAAAACAAAGCATTAAGACGATCAAAGCAATTGTAGGAATGTTAATTGGCACTTCTGTATTGCTTCTGGGAACAGTTCTTTATCTTTTCTTCGTTAAAAAAGACAGTTCTATGCTTCCACTTTTGTTTGTGCTGATTGGTTCCATGGCTATTGTTGCAATCAATTTAAGGCAGGCAAAGCGAATGAAGGCTGAATTGGATTTCAGACAAAAAAAATAATTGCAATTTTTCTTTTTAAGTTGATACAACATAAAGCATATAGTTTGACCGAAGCAACCAGAAAAATGGAAAGCTATTGTGCTTATCAAGAGCGTTGTCATAAAGAAGTTGTAGAAAAGCTAAAGGGAATGCGCATGATCCCAGAAGCTATTGACGAAATTATGGGGCATTTGATCCAAGAAAACTACCTCAACGAAGAGCGATTCGCCAAAAGTTTTGCCAGAGGAAAGTTTTCCATTAAAAAATGGGGTAAAAAACGCATCATAAACGAATTGAAGCAACGTCATATTTCTCAATTCAATATTAAAAGTGGATTACAAGAAATTGATGAGGAAGCGTATCATAGCACGCTTCATGATTTGGCGGAAAAAAGGTTATCCCAAATTCAAGAACCCAACGTTCAAAAAAGGAAAAAGAAACTGGCCGATTATCTACTTTACCGCGGATGGGAAAGTAATCTTGTGTACGAAAAATTAAAAGAGTTGATTTAGCTAAACAAGGCTATTTCCCGTATAACAAACTATGGGTTCTGGTCACTGCCTTCTCATTTTTCCAATCGATCCACTCTTGCCCCTTTATTTTGCGCATTGCATTATCAAAATGCCGCATAAAAAGAATATTATACACTGCCTTGCCAAAATTTCTGGGCTTTCTGGCAATTGCCCTAAGACTCATGGAGAATCCTGGAGTAATGTATTTCATATGATGCCAATATCCTTCGGGGATATAGAGCACATTTCCGTGTTCTAAATGAGTTGTAAAACCCTTAGCGAACTCCAATGCAGGCCACTTTTCCAAGTCCGGATTTGCAAAGTCTATATCTTCCCTTGTAATAAGAGAATGGGGGATTTTATATAAAAATTTAGTTTCTGATTGCGGAAAAAGAATACACTTTTTTTTACCCTCAAAATGAAAATGAAAGATATTCGCCAGATCAATATCATAATGCATAAAAGTATGGGAGTTGCTTCCCCCAAAAAACATCATGGGCAAGCCTTTCATCAAACGAAGACCAAATTTAGGGAATGAAAAATCATACTGAAGTTGTGGCACCTCCTTTAAAAGATTCCAAAGAAAAATACGATATTTTGTAGGTTCACTTTTTAGAAGATCAATGTAGTCCCGCATTTTCATTGTTGCATGCGGTTCATTAAATCCTTCATCATGTTTTACGGGTCTATCATCATAGAGCGGAACAATTTTCTCTCCGGCAACTTCCTTTATATAATCAAGATTCCATTTGGTATATGCTGGCCAATCCTCAACAAAGCGCTCAATAACAACGGGCTTTTGAGGTTTAAAATACTTTTGGATAAACTCTTTCTCGGAAAGGGTTTGTTCTCGAGGAATTTGTTCAAGGTTAAGCTCCAAAATTTCAATGAATTTGAAACAACTAAATTAATAAAAGGTTTTTAAATGAATTTTGCAGCTACTCTTTGGAGACTAATTTTGACTTTTGTTTGGCCTCTTCATTACGTTCAATAGTATGGTCTGGACGTGACCATTTTGGTTTTTCGCCCAAAGGTTCCAATTGAGAATCTGAAGCTTCTACAGTTTTCGGTTGTGAAATCTTAGTAAAAGGTTTTTGTGGGTTCAAACCCAAAAGTTTGAACATTTCCATATCCTCATTCACATCAGGGTTGGGGGTAGTAAGCAATTTATCACCTGCAAAAATAGAATTGGCTCCAGCGAAAAAGCACATCGCTTGTCCTTCCCTACTCATTTCTGTACGTCCTGCGGATAATCTCACCTGCGTTTCTGGCATTACTATCCTTGTGGTCGCAACCATACGAATCATTTCCCAGATGGATACGGGTTCTATATCTTCCATAGGGGTGCCTTCTACGGCAACAAGTGCATTTATTGGTACGGATTCTGGTTGTGGGTTTAAAGAAGCTAAGGCTACCAACATTCCAGCCCGATCTTCTAATTGTTCCCCCATTCCTATAATACCTCCACTACAAACGGTAACATTGCTCTTTCTAACGTTATCTATAGTCTCTAATCTATCCTCAAAAGCGCGTGTAGAAATTACATCTTTATAATAATCCTCAGAAGTATCTAAGTTATGATTGTAGGCATACAACCCAGCTTCTGCCAATCTTTTTGCTTGATTTTCAGTAAGCATCCCCAATGTGCAACAAACCTCCATATCCAATTTATTGATGGTACGAACCATTTCTAAAACCTGATCAAACTCGGGACCGTCCTTTACATTTCTCCATGCCGCGCCCATGCAAACCCTTGAGCTACCTGACTCTTTTGCGCGAAGTGCCTGTGCCTTTACATGAGAAACAGTCATTAAATCATTTCCTTCAATATCTGTGTGATACCGAGCTGCTTGTGGACAATACCCACAATCCTCTGGGCATCCTCCAGTTTTAATGGAAAGTAAGGTTGAGACCTGAACCGTATTCGGATCATGATGCTCTCGGTGAATGGTAGCTGCTTCGTACAACAACTCCATCAAGGGTTTGTTATAAATAGCTAGAATTTCTTCTTTGGTCCAGTTGTGTCTTACTGTCGTCATGCTGCATGAATTTCTGATTCAAAAATACAGCATATTCTAGGAATAAAGAACAAGGAAACTTGAATAAAGCAAATGACGGGATTATGACAAATTTGTGCTTTTTAAAAGAACACTAACCGCATTCCCTCCAAAACCGACTGCATTGACCAAGACTTTTTGGATAGGCTTATTCCTTGAATCTTGTTTTAGAAAAGGAGTTTCTATATACGTTTGGTGCTGTAGCATAAGTAGTGCCATTTCCACACTCAATAATCCTGAAGCACCAAAGGTGTGACCCACTTTCCATTTATTAGTGGTTAAAAAAGGTGTCCTTTTAGGAAATGTTTTTTCAATAGCTCTATATTCTGATAAATCTCCCTTAATCGTTCCGGGCGAATGCATTACTATGGCATCTACCTCATCCGAGTTCAAATCTCCCAAGGCCATCTTCATAGACTCTTGAAAACATTGTGCATTTGTAGAAATGGAAACATTATGCTCTAAAGGCTCTGTTGCATAACCAATTCCTTCGATCAAGCCAATCGCATGCTGTTTTTTTCCTTTTTCCAAACATGCCATGGCAGCACTTTCCCCTAAAACCATGGTGTTTTGTTTCTTGTTCAAATCCAAAGCTTTACATGGATACTGGTCTCCGTTATTTGAATAAATTTTTAACGCTTGCATTTGGGCAATGGTAAAAGGTGTTAATGGGGCTTCACTTCCACCGACTAGAAATTTATCTGTCATTCCACTTTGAATCCAGGCTATCCCATTTAACATGGCATGAAGTGCTGTGGAACACGTAATGGAATGTGAAATAGTAGGGCCCTTCGATTTTAGGTCATGGGCCACCCAAGATGATATGTTACCCAATGTGGTTGTAGGCGAAGATAGGGTGGATGATTTCCCATCTTTCAAAAATTCTTCATGGTACTTTTCAAAAAGTGAGGTAGCTCCTCTTGATGACCCTATATTGATTCCGAAATTGGTGCCAATATTCCAACCAGCCTTATCAACAACATTTCGTGCTGCATAGATGGCAAAAAGAACAGAGTCATCCAACTCTTTGTATTTGGCATCTGACTGCCGAAGATTTTCAATCTCCAATCTTACTTTCTTTGGCAAAGTTGATCCCCAGACGTTTTGTTTACCAACAGGTATTTTAGATAAATAATGATTCTCATTTAAATAGGAACTCCACATTTCTTCTGAAGAATTCCCAAGTGAAGAAATAGAGGATAACGCTGTTATGGAAATTGGTTCTTTGAGCATATTGTTCCTAAAATGTAGCTAAAGCTAAATGAATCGAATCGTATATTTTTTCCAATTGCTCATTGGTAATTACGTATGGAGGTAATACATATATTGTATTTCCAAGTGGGCGAAGATTTACTCCATTGTCCATAAAAAAACGGTATAGCTCATCGCGTAATTTACCATACCGGTCTGTTTTCAGATTTAAATCAATTGCTAGAATGACACCAATGCTCCTCGCTTCTTTTACTTTTGGATGATTTTCTAATGTGGACACAAAGTTTTTATGCTCATCTTCTATGTACTTTCTTCTTTCCAGAATCTCTTTTGAAGACAATAATTTTAACCCAGCAAGGGCAGCCGCACAACCTAGAGGATGGGCACTAAATGTATGGGCATGAAAAAACCCTTTGCTTACTTCATCGCTTAAAAATGCTTCGAAAACGTTCTGCGAACAACTGGTAATACTTAAAGGGAACATGCCAGCGGTAAGGGCTTTGCTCAAACAAATGATATCTGGTTTATGCGCTAAATAATCAGAAGCAAAGTTTTTTCCTGTTTTACCAAATCCAGTCATGATTTCATCGGCAATACATAAAATACCCGCTTCGTGGCAGCTATTAATAAGTTTGTCCAGTTCTTTTGCCGCGTGGAATTTCATTCCGGCTGCACCTTGAACCAAAGGTTCAAAAACAAATGCAGCACATTTATTGTTCCTGTAAATCGATTCCAATAATTGCAATACCTCTTCAATATTTTCCTCATTGGGTACGGGTATACGCTCTACTTTTAATAAAAAATCTTCAAAGGGACCATTGTAGGAAGAAAGTCCGGAAGCACTCATTGCACCAAAGGTATCTCCGTGAAACCCGCCTTCAAAAGCTATAAGTGTATCTCTTTTTTCGCCCTTATTGTGATAAAATTGCAACCCCATTTTTATTGCCGCTTCAACAGCCGTGGAGCCATTATCATTAAAGAAAATTTTAGCTTGATTGTCTGGTAAAATTTTCATCAGCTGTTCGGATAATTCTACAGCGGGGGCATGGGTAAAACCACTGAACATGACAAAATCCAATTGACTCATTTGCTCGGTAATCGCAGCTGTAATAAATTCATTACAGTGCCCATACATCGCCGTATACCAAGAGGCTATGCCATCTATATATGCTTTGCCTTCTTCATCCCAAATTAAAGCGTCCTTGGCTTTTACAATCCCAATAGGCGCTTCTGCCGTTTTATGCTGGGTTAATGGGTGCCAAAGGTGTTTTTTGTCTCGATCTGATAATTTTTCCAATACTACTGGATTAGTCAAACGCTTCAATTTATCTATCTTGCAAAGATGGTAATTAAAACACAAAAAACTTAATCTCCAAAGTGCTTAAAAACATCACTTCATTTCTTAATCCCAACTATCAAAATCTAAATTGGAGAACCGTTTTTTTGGCACTTTTTTTAATCGCCTTCTTTATTAGGTTTCCATTCTTTTTTAGGGATTATGTTGATCGGGATGAAAGCACGTTTATTATCATGGCACAATCTTGGGTCGATGGCCATTTGCCCTATACCCAACTTTGGGACCTAAAGCCTCCGATGACTTTTTTGTTTTTTGCTCTCATCATCAAGGTATTTGGCAAGAGTTTTATTGCCATTCGTTTCTTCGGTGTTATTTTGGTTGCCCTTACGGCCTTGTTTACTTATGGAATTGGAAGATGGGCTACATCCCAAAAAGTAAGTTTTTGGTGCTCGGTTTTTTGTGTTTTCCTATTGAGCTTGTTCGGAAGTTTGCAAGGAGTAATGTCTGAGCATATCTGTACCTTGTTTTTTGTAATAGGAGTCTACCTTTTACTTTCTAAAGAAAGTAGAGGTTGGTATTTTGCTATTGGGATTCTTTTTGGATTGTCTGTGATGTCCAAATTAAACATGGCCTATCCATTGCTTTCTTTGGCCATTTATTTGACTTGGGGAGCATTGGCAAAAAGACAGTTTTGGCATAACTTCCAACGACTTGTTTTTATGGGAATAGGGTTCGCAGTTCTACTTGCTCTAACCGCAACTCCGTACTATCTGCAAGGAGAGATTACTACTTGGTGGGAGTCGATTTTTGAAGCTCCACTAGCCTATTCTGGTTCAAAACAGCATTCTGTGATTAAAACGCTTCCTTTCGTTTTTGTTATTCTTGGCCTTTTGTATGCTGGGTTTGCCTCAAAAGTAATTGACTTTAAATCTAAACCACTGCAACTTTTAACGGTAATTACTATTGGCATTTTGCTCTCGTTCATGCAAGCTGGAAAGGTAAATGGACATTATCTTATACAGTTGTATCCTTTTATTCTTATTGCGGCTGGCATAGCCATAAGCAAGCTTCCATTAATCAAGAAAAAATATACTGCTATTATTGTTTTTCTTTTCGTACTTCTTCCCGCGGAAGCTTATGTAGAGTATGTGAACATTATTTCCAACAAAATAGAAAAGGGCACTTTTTTTAATGGTGAAGGAATTGATGTTCCAAAATACATTATTGAAAATGAAATAGAAACGAAGAACATCTTTTTTACGGAGTATCATATCGGTTATTGGGTTTTAGACGAAACACCCCCCACAAAAGCGGCTACACACCCCAGTAGTATAACCAGAGAAGAGCTCTTCCCATTTATGAAAAACCCCAGGAAGACAGGAATTGAGGAGCTACATTACATTTTAGAGGAAATACGCCCTAAAACAATAATAGCCAGAAAGGGGAAAAAGATTTTTGATAAAAAATTAGAGGATTTTAATTCCTATATCGATAATTATCTGGAAAAACACTACAAATTAATTAAAACCATAGATAGGGGTTTAATCTACCAAAGGCTATAATAACTCCAAGGCTGATTTAAATTGTAAAGCATACTTTTTAACAACTTCCTTGTCAAAAACTTCCTCTTCATTAATCCGTCCAAGAAAAGTTACCCCAGTTTTCTTTAAAATGATGCTTTCTGTTGTTGGGTGTTCATCACCACTGAAAACAATTCCGATTTTCAAGCTTCTTTCTCGAAGTTTTTCAATCGTCAAAAGTGAATGGTTGATGCTCCCTAAATAATGTCTGGACACTACAATGACCTTATGGTCGTGCTTAATCAAATCAAAAACGGTATCAGAACCATTCAATGGCACCAACAACCCACCTGCTCCTTCAATAACCAAATGGTTTTCCGTATTGGGTTCTTTGATTTTATCAATCTCAATGGCAATTCCATCTATCTCAGCGGCAGCATGTGGGCTCATTGGGGTATTCAATGCATAGCTGTTCTTGTGGATTTTTGTCTTGTTGTTTGAAATCAGTTCTTCAACCTTATGACTATCCGAATACTCTAAATCTCCTGCCTGTACTGGTTTCCAGTAATCTGCCTGAAGCGCTTCAACAACTATGGCGGATGCAATGGTTTTTCCAACATCCGTAGATATCCCCGTTATAAAAACTTTCATTATTGTGGTTTGGTAATAAAATTACATTGAGCGCACTTGTACTTTTTAGGCTCAAAAAAGGGAAAGAGTTTGTAAAAAATACTGTTTCTGGAATAATACGTCTCAGATTTAGTTGCTTTACAATTAGGACAGACAACAGGATTCCCTTCATTATCTGTAGCGTAGTTACGTACCTCATCATAAATTGCCTTTGCTCGTTCTTTATCGGTTGAATAAACCTGTAATTTCACTCCACCTATAGCGCCACTAATTAAAGGGTCTGAGTTAATAGTATTCTCGTCTTTTAAAAAAACAGGAATGCCCTCCGCTTCAAGTCTTCCCTTAATGATTTGAACATCCGCAGGGAATTCAAAAGAGCCAAGTGTATGAAATTCTTGCGCCATTATTTTATAAGATTTCTTGTTATTGACAAAACTCGCGATATTTCTTCTTTTGTGTTGTATGAATGCAAACAAAATCGCAATCGTTCTTGTCCCATTTTTACTGTAGGGGAGAGAATTGGTTTTACATCAAAGCCTTCAGTTTGAAAATATTTTGATACTTGCTTTACTTTTTCGTTTCCTGGTAATACCAAGCAATGGATTGCCGAGTCACTCTCAATAAACCTCCCCTCCATATTTAAAAGTTGAACCTGTTCTTTAAAGTACATGATATTTTCCTTTAATCTTGAACCTTCTTCCTTACCATGAGACTCTAAATACCGATATGCGGACAAAACAGAAGCCACTGTATGTGGCGCAAGTGCTGTGGTATAAATTAAGCTTCGTGCAAAATTGACCAAATAGGCCTTTAAATCATTGCTACCCAAAACAGCCGCTCCGTGGTTTCCCAGAGCCTTCCCAAACGTGATGATTCTGGCAAAAACGTTTTCTTCCAATCCCAATTGGCTGACCAAATCTTTTCCATTTCCATAGATTCCTGTTGCATGGGCTTCATCCACTATCAAATAGCAATCTTTTTTGGCGCAAAAATCTACCAGTGCTTCTAAATCAGGGGAATTCCCGTCCATGGAAAAAACAGATTCGGTGACAACGTAAATTTCTGAATCGTTCCTATTTCGACTACGTTCAATATGAACACGAAGGTCATCAATATTATTATGTTTGAATTTATAACTTTTCGCATTGCTCATTTTAATTCCATCCCTGATACTGGCATGCACCAATTCATCATATAGAATGGTATCTCCGCGTTGCGGAACCGAGGAAAAGAATCCAATATTGGCATCATATCCAGAGTTAAATACCAAAGCTGATTCTGAGTTATGATACCCTGCCAAAAAGTCTTCAAGCTGCTTGTACAAGCTATGATTCCCGGTAAGCAATCGAGACCCCGTAGCGCCGTTCTCTTGAAGATTGCTTTCTTTAAGCTTGGCGGTAGTAGCATCAAGAATAGCCTTTTTCCTTGAAAAGCCTAAATAATCATTTGAAGAAAAATCAATTAACCCGCCACTTGTCTTTAAGCTACGCATTGAGCCATCCTTCAATCTTTCAGATAGTTTTGACTGTAGCTTTTTTGGCAGTTTCTCCATAGCGCAAATTTAGCATTTACTATTTTTAAATATTACTTTTAGTCACTTACAAACTTATAAGAGAATGAAGACCATTTTTTCTTTTTTTGCGCTACTTTCAGTTTTAGTCGTAGTGGCTCAAACCAATACTTACGAAATTTCATTTGAGAATGTCGTTCACCATGAAGCATCTATCAATGCGACATTTTCAGATTTGGAGATGGATACCGTTTCTTTACGGATGAGCAGGACTTCTCCTGGAAGATACGCTCTGCACGAATTTGCAAAAAATGTATACGGATTTAAGGCTACGGACAGTAAGGGCAATTTATTAAAAGTATACAGGCCTGACCCTTACGAATGGAAGGTTACGGGACATGATGGCACCATAAATATAGAATACATTTTATTCGCCAACCGTGGGGACGGTACCTATTCTCAAATTGATGAGACCCATGCGCATCTGAACATTCCTGCAACGTTTATGTATGTTCCAGAACTTAACAAACGTAAGATTGAAGTGACTTTTAATGTTAGGGAAGACCTTAATTGGAAAATTGCCACTCAGTTGCCCTTTGTATCCGGTACTACTTATATGGCACCAAATCTGTATTATTTTATGGATAGTCCCACCGAGCTAAGTAATTTTACCCTTAAATCTTTTGAGGTAGATTCAAAAAATATTCAACTGGCTTTGCACCATAATGGAACAGAAACTGAAGCTGATACTTATTTTGATAAAGTAACGAAAGTAGTTTTGGCTGAAAAAGAAGTGTATGGTGAACTTCCAAACTTTGATTATGGAACTTATACTTTTCTGGCTTGCTATGTTCCCAATGCTTCAGGCGATGGAATGGAACACAGAAATTCTACGATTTTAACCAGCACCCGTAGTTTGGCAAATGGCGGAATGGAACGTAACATCGGAACCGTATCCCATGAGTTTTTCCACGCTTGGAATGTTGAACGCATACGGCCTAAAACTTTGGAACCCTTTGATTTTGAAGCCGCCGATATGAGCGGAGCGCTTTGGTTCGCTGAAGGTTTTACAAGCTACTATACCAACTTGATTCTGTGTAGGGCCGGACTTATCTCTCCAAAAGAATATGTAGAAGGGCTTGCAGGTAACTTCAACTATGTTTGGACTTCCCCGGCACGACAGTTTTTCAACCCTATTGAAATGAGCTATCAAGCTCCTTTTGTGGATGCTGCTACTTCAGTCGATCCTGTGAATCGGGAAAACACATTCATATCCTATTATTCATACGGCAGTGTTTTGGGGTTGGCTTTGGATTTATCCCTCCGGCAAAAAGATTTGAATCTAGATGATTTTATGAAATTGGTTTGGCAACGCCATGGAAAAAAGGAAATTCCTTATACCATAGATAATTTACACACACTATTGAATGAGTATGCAGGGAAAACCTTTGGAGATAATTTTTTCAATAAGTACATCTACCAAAGTGGAATGCCGGATTATACCACACTTTTCGAATCTGTTGGTGTAATACTGCAACAAAGTAAAGACAGGCCATATTTTGGTTTTTCGGTTTCCATGAATGAGGACGGCAAGGGAGCTCGTATCAGAAGAAATCCCAAGATTGGAAGCCCTGCTTATAATTCAAAACTAAGTATGGGGGACATCATTTTAAACATCAACAATATCCCTTTTTTAGAAGGTCAAAAGTTTGCTGATTATCTTAAACAATTCAATATAGGTGATTCTTTAGTAGTTAACTTTTCTCGCTTTGGAAATGCAAAGACCACTACTTTGATTCCAGCACCAAGTCCCAGCTATTCAATCCTTTTAATGGAGGATGTCGACCAGGCACCTACCACAGAAATAATACAAAAACGAAAAGAATGGCTTAAAACGGAATAGATGCTTGTCTATGAACAGACTTCAACGCTTGCGCAACTTGAGGAAATTCTTTTACTCCAACAACTGAATCTACCAAAAAACCTTACTACCGAAGAAAAAGAGCAAGAAGGTTTTTTAACTGTAGAACATTCTTTAGCATTTCTAAAAGAAATGCATCATGAATGTCCTCATACTATTGCCATAGATCAAGGAAAGGTTATTGGTTATGCGCTAAGCATGCATCCCAAGTTTGCCAACTCCATTGAAGTTTTAAAACCCATGTTTCATGAAATCAACAAGGTGGTGCAAAACAACTGTAACTATATGGTTATGGGTCAAATTTGTGTTTCAAAAGAATACAGGGGTAAAGGTGTGTTTAGGGGGTTATATAAAGCCATGAAAGAAAAACTTCCAAAGGGTTTTGACACCATAATAACCGAAGTCGATGCTAAAAATCAACGTTCTTTACAAGCACATGAAGCCGTTGGATTTATAGAACTAAAAAGATATCGTTCTGAAGGAAAAAAGTGGTCCCTTATTATCTTGACATAAAAAAGCCGCTCGTTTGAGCGGCTTTTTTATTCTTTATATTGTCCTATAAAACTTAATCCGCTAAGACGATTACTTTGTTGTCTTTCATCTCAATGGTCCCGCTGGTAATGGACAGCAGAGTCTCGCCATTTGGGCCTTTGGAAAATTTATTTTGAAAATCCTCATCAATGGTAATATCCCCCTGAACCTTAACATCTCCTTTTTGAAGCAAGGAAACTACAGGTGCGTGATTCTGCAACATTTGAAATTCGCCATTTATTCCTGGCACAGTAACAGAGGTTACTTCACCTGCAAATAACGTAGCTTCTGGTGATACAATTTCTAAATACATATTTTTAGTTGTTGGTTGATTGTTATCGGTTGATTGTTAATTTAAGGAAACCATCAACTGTCAACTATCAACTATTAGGCTTCAGCCAACATTTTTTCTCCTGCTTCTATAGCATCTTGAATACTTCCTTTTAAGTTAAAGGCAGATTCTGGCAAGTGATCTAATTCACCATCCATAATCATGTTAAATCCTTTAATAGTATCCTTGATATCTACCAATACCCCAGGGATGCCTGTAAATTGCTCAGCAACATGGAAAGGTTGAGATAAGAAACGTTGTACCCTTCTTGCTCTTCCTACTGCCAACTTATCCTCTTCAGAAAGCTCTTCCATACCAAGGATGGCAATGATATCTTGAAGCTCTTTATAGCGTTGTAACAACTCTTTTACGCGTTGTGCACATGCGTAATGTTCTTTTCCTAAAATTTCTGCTGTCAAAATCCTAGAAGTAGAATCCAACGGGTCAACCGCAGGATAAATACCAAGCTCAGCAATTTTACGCGAAAGTACCGTAGTGGCATCCAAGTGAGCAAAGGTTGTAGCAGGAGCTGGATCTGTTAAATCATCCGCAGGTACGTATACCGCCTGTACCGATGTAATGGAACCTCTTTTTGTTGATGTAATCCGTTCTTGCATGGCACCCATCTCAGTTGCCAAAGTAGGTTGGTACCCTACCGCTGAAGGCATCCTCCCTAAAAGGGCAGATACTTCTGAACCCGCTTGTGTAAAACGGAAGATGTTATCCACAAAGAAAAGTACATCTTTTCCTTGACCATCTCCAGCACCATCACGGAAATATTCAGCAATTGTCAATCCTGATAAAGCAACACGAGCACGTGCTCCCGGAGGCTCATTCATCTGTCCAAAAACGAAAGTCGCTTTGGACTCTTTCATTGCCTTTTTATCTACTTTGGATAAATCCCATCCGCCTTCTTCCATGGAATGCAAGAAATCGTCTCCGTATTTGATAATGCCAGATTCCAACATCTCACGAAGCAAGTCATTTCCTTCTCTTGTTCTTTCACCAACACCAGCAAATACAGAAAGACCACCGTGTCCTTTTGCAATATTGTTGATTAATTCCTGAATCAATACTGTTTTACCAACACCAGCACCACCAAATAATCCAATTTTACCTCCTTTTGCATAAGGCTCAATCAAATCGATTACTTTGATTCCTGTAAAAAGTACTTCAGTAGACGTGGAAAGATCTTCAAACTTTGGAGCTTCTCTGTGAATTGGAAGTCCATTTTCTCCAGCTTTTGGCAAGTTTTCCATCCCATCAATTGCATCTCCAATAACATTGAAAAGACGTCCATAAACATCCTCACCAATAGGCATTTGAATTGCACTTCCTGTAGCGTGGGCCTCAACTCCTCTGCTTAAACCATCCGTAGAATCCATAGAAATGGTACGAACGGTATTTTCACCAACGTGGGATTGAACCTCCAATACCAACTTGGAACCATCTGCTTTGTTGATTTCTAGAGAATCATAAATCTTTGGGATTTCTGTTCCCGACTCAAACTCAACGTCAATGACCGGGCCTATAATCTGTGCAACCTTACCTGTAACTTTAGACATTACTGTGTTTATTTTTAATTGAATACGAAGGGAAAAACTGCTTTTTTTCCGGCTGCAAAGATATACTTTTCCATTTTTAATGTGAAACTTATAATCCCTTTTTTTAGCAACAAAAAAGGCACTGATTTTGTCAGTGCCTTTGAAAGTATTTTAAAGTAATCTTTTATGGATTGATTGTCCAAGAAACATAGTAGATAGAACCTATTAAACCTGTACCTACTGCTTGGAAGTATTCATCTCCCAAAAGGTTGGAGCCACCAGCCTTGAAAACTGATTTAATACTCGGAACTGAATAATTGATTTGAGCATCCAACACCGTATATGCAGGAACATCACCATCAGCAAAAGATGCTTCCCAGAAGAAACTATCGCTCCATCTGTAATTTACATTGAATCCAAAGTTTTCAAAAAGTGCTGTGTTCCCAAAAGAAGCTTTCACTTTATGCTTTGGAGTGTTAAAGTTAGTTCTGAAATCAGGAAATCTAGCTTCATCAAAATCCAATTCTGCATACGTATAGTTTACACCTAAATCGAAATTACCCAACACTTTGGTATCTACACCAACGGTTCCTCCATACGAATTGATATCGCTTTCAGAATTCGTGTAGGTTTGATAAGCTTGTCTATCTCCATTTTGCAAAGCAAGTAATGATAATCCACCATCACCGGCTGTACCGTAAAATGGAACTAATACCGTTACATTGGCAATAAAGTTTTTGTACCTATTATAATAACCGCTTAAATCTATAGTGAATTTTCCAATTTGTCCTCTATATCCCGCCTCAAAAGCAGTAATCTCTTCAGGCTCAATTATAGATGTATTAACTGCTTCAGGTGCTCCAGCTAAAACTGAACTTAGCGAGTACGCATTTTCGTAAGCAGCTCGTCCAACCACATCTACCGTTGCTTGTCCAATCAAGTCTTGACCACTTTGGGTAACATCAAATGTTCTTACATCTTTATCCAAATTGGATGGTGCAGATCCTACCAAAATTGCAGACCCAGCATTTAATCCTATAAACAAATCTTGGGTTGTAGGGTTCCTAAAACCTTGTTGCGCTGAAACTCTAAAATTGTGGTTTCTTCGTTCACCAGCTGTATAGGCTAAAGAAAGTCTTGGTGACAAAAAGCCATCAAAGAACTCGTTTTTATCGTAACGAGCAGAACCGGTAAACTTAAATCTATCATCCAAAAATTTCCTTTGAAGTTGAACATACGCTCCAAATTCATTGTATTTAATTGGCCCATCGGAATCTGTAAATATAGTTCCTCCTGAATTTAGTTCATATTCTCTAAAAGAACCTCCTACTTGTACATCTGCCCAATCATCTATAAGGTGTGCTAAATTATAGTTCCCGTTTACATGACGGAATTTAGTATTATCTATAAATTTAGATCCAGTAGTTAAATCCCCATCTGTAGTAACAGAATTAAAGGCACTTTGAAACCCTGGAGTACCTGGCACCAACCTACCTGTATCTGCTGCTTGTCTAGCGGCCGCATGTGCAGCAACCGAAGCCTGTTCCCTTGAAAGGCCTCCTTGTTGTATACCTCCTAAGAAAGTGGGTATATAGGTTTGGGCATATTCTGTGAACCATTGTGTATTGTCTTTCCATCGGTTGTTGACATTAATTGCTGTAAAACGCGTGTCATAGGAATCTCCTGAGTTTTCCGTAGTAATATACCCTCTTAGGAAGAAATTCTTATTTCTAAACTCAATTTTATGTTGTTGAAGAATAAAGTTTTTTACAGAATACCTATTTGCTCCTTGATAAATGGTGTTTCCACGACCCACTCTACCATTATAGATAATTTCAAAGTCATCGGCAAAAGGTCTGTAAAAAACAGAAAAGTCTGTTTTTACACTTTGTGCATCGTAATCTACCAAATCACTTTCTGCATAACCTGTTCTTGAAACATTTGCCGTACCAACAGTTCCAGTTGGCAAATTAGCTGCGGCATCAAAGTTTAAAAGTGTAGTAACTTCATCACCATAAATATTAAGACCATTATAATTTGGGTCTGTTCTATCTGCTCCAAGATTACCCAAATCTGTGGTATTTACCGCATGCCAATCCTCTCCTTTTAAAAAGGACAGATTTGCCTTTACAGCTACTTTATCGCTAAAGGCATGAGCCACCCTGATCCCAAAATCATAGTAATTGTTATCTCCTGCGGCATCCTGAGATGTTAAACCTGTTTTTCCATAAGCACTGATTCCTTGAAAATCGAAAGGACTCTTACTTTGCATGAACAAAATACCATTGAATGCACCCGCACCATATAAAGCTGAAGAAGCTCCTGGTAGAATCTCAACACTTTGCACTTCCAATTCTGACATCCCCACAAGGTTACCCAAAACAAAGTTTAGACCCGGTGCCGAGTTATCCATACCATCAACCAACTGTAAGAATCTATTGTTTGCAAAGGTCGCAAAACCTCTAGTGTTTATGGATTGGAACGTTAAACTGTTTGTGTTGATATCTACTCCTTTTAAATTCTGTAGACCGCCATAAAAAGATTCAGCGGTTGTATTCTTGATTTCCTTCAATCCAAACCTTTCAACAGAAACCGGAGATTCAAAAATTCGTTCCGGAGTTCTAGAAGCGGAGATTACAATTTCATCTAAAAGTGTTGAAGCCTCACTCAATGTTACAGAAAGTGTCTGGTTATTAGAAGTGACTTGCATTGTTAAATCGGAAAATCCTATGCTTGTAAAACGAAGTGCAAATGGCGGTTGTTCTGAGGTATTAAAGGTGAAGTTTCCATCGAAGTCCGTAGTGGTTCCTTCAGCTTTTCCAACCAAGACTACATTGGCTCCTGGAATAGGTTCATTATTTTCATCAACTACCGTTCCCTGTACTGTTGTCTGCGCATAAGAGATAACACCAAACAGCATGAGGGAAATGATTATTAGTCTTCTCATTAGCTTTAAATTAGAGTTAATTTAGTTATTAAGTATCTGTTAAGTATTGGAGGGGGAAGATACATTTTTTTTCATTTGATTTCCACAAAATTGAAAAAAATTATGCATGCATAATACTTTTTTGCTAAAAAAAACACGCTTTGACTACGTTTTTAACAAAAAAAAGCACTGTTACCAGCGCCTTTATTACATTTTTATGATTTTCCAAAGTTACTCCACAGTAACCGATTTTGCTAAATTTCTAGGCTGATCCACATTACAACCTCTCATAACTGCTATATGATAAGATAGTAATTGTAATGGTATTGTCGTCAGCAGCGGAGTGAGGCTTTCCGAAGTTTCTGGCACTTCTACAACATGATCTGCCAACTCTTTTACCGTTTTGTCCCCTTCTGTGACAATGGCGATGATTCGTCCACTCCGTGATTTGATTTCTTGGATGTTACTTACCACCTTTTCATAATGTCCTTTCTTGGTAGCAATAACAATTACCGGCATTTGCTCGTCTATGAGTGCAATGGGGCCATGCTTCATTTCTGCAGCTGGGTAACCCTCTGCATGTATGTAACTTATTTCTTTTAGTTTAAGTGCTCCTTCCAAAGCAACAGGGAAATTGTATCCCCTACCTAAATAAAGACAGTTTGTTGAGTCCTTATATATCTCAGAAATGTCTTCTACTATTTGGTTGGATTGCAATGTCCTTTCGACCTTTGCTGGAATCCCTTCCAATTCTGTTAAATACTCATGGTACTTAGATTGGGAAAAGACACCTTTTTCATGTGCCAATTTTAAGGCAATAAGGGTAAGAACCGTAATCTGGGTAGTAAATGCTTTTGTAGAGGCTACACCAATTTCTGGCCCTGCATGGGTATATGCTCCGGCATGTGTTTCTCTCGCTATTGAAGAACCAACCACATTACAAACTCCAAAAACAAAAGCTCCTTTTTCTTTTGCCAGTTTTATGGCAGCCAATGTGTCCGCCGTTTCACCAGATTGTGATATGGCAATTAACACATCATTTTCTGTGATTACCGGATTCCTGTATCTAAATTCGGATGCGTATTCCACCTCAACCGGAATTCTTGCCAAATCTTCAAAAATATATTCGGCCACTAACCCAGCATGCCATGAAGTACCACAGGCAACTATGATGATTCTATTTGTATTTAGGAACTTCTCCAAATTTTGGTCAATTCCTGCCATTTTTATAATTCCCTGATCTGCCAGTAATCGACCTCTATACGTATCTAAAATGGCTCTTGGTTGTTCGTAAATTTCCTTGAGCATAAAATGATCATACCCTCCTTTTTCAATTTCTTCAAGATTTAATTGAAGTTCAAGAATATTGGGATATGCAATGGCATCATCTTTTATCTTACGCAGCTTAATTTCTTTTCCAATGCGGACGATGGCCATTTCCTCATCCTCCAAATACACCGCATTATTGGTAAATTCTATAAAAGGCGAAGCATCAGATGCAATAAAATATTCATTTTCCCCAATTCCTATCGCTAACGGACTTCCTAATTTTGCTACTACAATTTCATCTGGCTTATTCTTATCAAAAACAGCAATTGCGTAAGCCCCTACTACTTGATTAAGTGCAATTTGTACTGCCTTTCCAAGTTTTACATCTTCAGTATTTTTAATTTCTTCAATAAGGTTGACTAAAACCTCCGTATCCGTATCAGATTCAAAGGAATATCCACGACCAATCAGTGCTTTTTTTATGGATTCATAGTTCTCAATGATTCCATTGTGGATAATCACCAAATCTCCAGAATTTGAGTAATGCGGGTGGGAATTAATATCATTAGGCACACCATGTGTCGCCCATCTAGTATGGCCAAGGCCTAATTTTCCTTTAACTGCTATTGTGGATTCGGCTCTTTTCTTTAAATCCTCAACTTTGCCTTTTGTCTTGGATAGGTGAGTTTCTTCACCATCAAACAAAACGATACCAGCACTGTCGTAACCTCTGTACTCCAATCTTTGCAAGCCTTTCATTATTATGGGATAAGCATCCCTATGTCCTATATAACCTACAATTCCACACATTTAACTGGTTTTAAATTAAGAATTCACGCATTTTATGCTTGCAAATTTAAACGCAATTGAGGAGAATTCGTAATTCCCCATGTTTTAAAGCAAAAAAAGTCTGTGAATGGTAATGAAAAAACGCATTTTAATTAGCCTGCGTATAAAAAATCTCAAGTTTTAATCTTTTATCCTCGTTTGCAGTGTCTACATTACTTCCAAAAAGCACGGTTCCTAGTGGATTTACTGTAGACATAAGAGGCATATCTACCGTTCCTGCTGCTCCCATAGCTTCGGAAACGCTGATGACACTAATGTTGGAAGTAACCGTTAAAGCCAATTTAGCATTGGTAGAATCTCTTACAATAATATTGTTGATATGATCCGTTATCCTTACCGTATATTTTAACCCTTTGCCATTCTCTTCTTCCAGTATGCCATCATAATTTAAAAAGGTACGTAAAGATTCGTTGGTAGAATCATCGGTTGTACGGTTTTCAGTGAACGCATTATAAATGGGCTGGCTTGTCTCTTGATTAAATAGGTATAACCTTGGCGGTTCATCTGCATTCATGCCCGAAAAGGCATCTTGATCTACATAAAACACCAAATTGGCCTCATTAATAATCCAATTGTTGGCCTTTATCTGATCAATAAAGTTTTGCCCACGAACCTGACTATCTTCATCCTCTCCAAAAAGTCTTATCTCGGCTATAGTTCCGGGACCACCTTTTACGTATATTCTGGAAGCATTTTCACCATTGTCCAGGGCACTTACTATTTCTGGTGGAAAAGCCGCATCCGTAAAGGTATTTACGGCATTGCCTATGAGGTTTCCATTATTGTTTAAAATAAGATTTAAAACAAAATCCCGTTCCACAGTTTCCACTTGTTCCTCCGTTGCATTATAATCTTGAAAATCATAGGTAATGGTAATGTTCGCCTGTGTTAAATCGAACAAAAACATCAACTCTTCCATATCTACACCAGATATATGAATCCCTCTGAAAAAGTCATTAAAATTTGCTTGGCTCAACAGTTCTGATTGTCCTTCCTTATCTAAAATCTCCTGAAAAAATGCAGTGTTTAGCTGAATTTTAAGTCCTGGGTTAAGCCTAGACTCCACTTGAAGGGACTCATCAACATCTTCAGTTTCGGGATCATCATCAGCAAAAGACAACATTTCTTCATTGCTAAATGCAACTGACCCATCTGTATCCGAGTCAAAAAACACGTCGGACACAAAGCCTGAAAAATCTTGATTGGAAAAATATTCTTGCGCTTCTTCAAAATTTGTATTGGGATCTAAATTCCTTAGAAAGAAGGTTGAACGAAAAACCTTTAGATTAACAGAACCCTCAATTATGGGATCCATAGGGTTGCTGGGTGCAGGCAAACCATATATACTATCTAAATCGAACCTTTTTGGAAACGTATTGGCTAAAAAATCATCTTCTGTTCCGTCCTCAGAGGCGTCTAAAGGATTAGACCCTATAATACGTTCATCATTATCGGTAACACCATCTCCATCTGTATCTGAGCTAGGATTTGTGGGGTCTGCATCAAACTGATCATCAACTCCATCTCCATCGGCATCTCTAAAAACTGCTGCTGCTTGCTGAAATGGTAGAAATAGAAAAACCTCCTTTACTGTTTCATTTTCTGGAATTGTTGAATCTAAATCATCTGTATCTGCACCATCTTCTGTGGCCTGGGAAGAATCTCCAAAGGTAGGGTTCGCAGCTCCTCCTGGAAAGGTTACCTGTGATACTATACTCGCAGTCCTTTGCCCATATATTGGATCATTGTACGTTCCTAATTGGTATAAAGGCAATCGGTTGGTCTGCACCACTTCTATCCCTTTGTTAAACGCAAAAACATCGAACACTTCTTTTGCTGTGGTAAATGGATCACCAGCTACTACACCTTCTCCAATGGTACCCAATTCTTCTTCTTCACAAGAAGTGATTAGTAGAAATAAAGCTCCAATACAGGCTGAAGCCTTTAGAATCCTATAAAATTTCATGCAACTTAATTTAAAACCTCTGTTTTATAGAAATTAGTGTATGCTTCCTCTGCCTCTTGAAGTGAAACATAGGGCAATACTGGTTTGGAAAGGTTGGCAACGTGATCTTTTAAGTCATCTGACACCTCTTCCGAGGCTAAAATAATCGCATCGGAATAATCCGCTGCTACTTTTAACAAATTATTATAGTCAGGCTTAGAAAGTGAGGAAACACTTTCGGTATCAATGCCATCAAAAGTAATTTTATTTATCATTTTATTATCCAACTCCCCTTCATAACCTTTGTCATAAATTGAAGTCACTATTTTACTATCTGCAAACAAGGGCTCATCTGCATAATATTTTCGAAGGTACAGCGGCAGCAATGATGCCATCCAACCATGCACATGAATAATATCTGGGGACCAATTTAATTTCTTAACTGTTTCCACAACACCCTTTGCAAAGAAAATGGCGCGCTCATCATTATCAGGAAATAAATTTCCATCTGCATCGGCAAACGTTGCCTTTCTTTTAAAGTATTCTTCATTATCAATAAAATACACCTGAATTCGCTCCTTGGGAATTGAAGCAACTTTTATGATAAGGGGCATATCCATATCATTGATAACCAAATTCATCCCTGATAATCGAATTACCTCGTGTAATTGATGCCTTCTTTCGTTAATGTTCCCATATCTGGGCATAAAAATGCGTATCTGACCCCCATTACTGTTGACCATTCTAGGCGCTTCATACGACATTAAGGAAACTTGATTCTCTGGGAGGTAAGGCACTAATTCAGAAGATACAAACAATATCTTTTTACCATTCATAAACACTTTCTTTTGCTTATCTGAAAAACGTAGCTGCAAAAGTACAAAAATTATGCTGATTAGCAGTATTTATAGTATTTTTGCACGCTTTTGAACTGCTTTTATGCTAGTATTTGATCAAAAAAAGGAAATTAAGTCCTTCCTACACCAAGAAAGAGTCAAAAACCATACCGTAGGATTGGTTCCGACTATGGGAGCTTTGCATCAAGGTCACCTCTCTTTGGTAAAAAAAGCACTTTCGGAAAATGACTTGGTGGTAGTAAGTGTTTTTGTAAATCCTACGCAATTTGATAAAAAGGATGATTTAGAAAAATATCCTCAAAACCTAAACAAGGATTTAGATCTACTAATAAGTGTTTCCAATAAGATTGTGGTATTTACCCCTTCTGTTGATGAAATCTATGGGGCAACTGTAAAATCCCAAATGTATGAGTTTGACGGATTGGATAAAGTTATGGAGGGCGAGTTTAGAGAAGGACATTTTAATGGGGTTGGAACCATTGTGGAACTGTTCTTAAGAACTGCTTCCCCAGATAAGGCCTATTTTGGTGAAAAGGATTTTCAGCAACTTCAAATCATTCGAAAAATGGTTGAATACAAAAATCTACCTTATACAATTGTAGGCTGCCCTATTGAAAGGGAACCACATGGTTTGGCCATGAGCTCCAGAAATGAACGCCTGTCAAAAAGCACTAGAAAAAAAGCAAGTTTTATCTATACTACCCTACTAACTGCCAAGGAAAAATTTGGCACGGAAAGTGCTCATGTTATCTCGGAATGGGTAAAATCCCAGTTTAGCAAAAATGGAGTATTAGAATTGGAGTATTTCGAAATTGCAGATGAAGATACGCTTACTCCAATGCTTAAAAAACAGGCAAATAGAAAATATAGAGCGTTCATAGCCGTTTACGCAGATGACGTTCGTTTAATAGACAATCTAAGATTGAATTAATTAATTTTGCACCATGCAAATAGAAGTTGTAAAATCTAAAGTTCACAGGGTAAAAGTCACAGGGGCAGACCTTAATTATATTGGTAGTATTACCATTGATGAGGATGTAATGGATGCCGCTAATATAATAAGAGGTGAAAAGGTTCAAATTGTGAACAACAATAATGGTGAGCGTTTAGAGACCTATGCCATCCCAGGCCCGCGAGGTTCTGGAGAACTTACATTAAATGGAGCCGCCGCCCGTAAAGTGGCCGTTGGTGACATATTAATATTGATAACCTATGCATGGATGGACATTGAGGAAGCAAAATCCTTTAATCCTTCATTGGTTTTTCCAAACGAAGAGACTAACCTTTTGAATTAATTTTGAACAGCTCGCTCAAAAAAATTCTAAAAATTGTAATTCCCATACTTATAGGAGTTGGGCTCGTTTTTTACTCCTTTTCTACAACCACACCAGAGGACAGGGAAAAAATTCTTGAGTCCATTCAGAATGCGAATTTATTCTGGGTTTTCCTATCAATATGTATCGGTATTTTAAGCCATGTCTCGAGAGCCATCCGCTGGAACTACCTTTTGGCACCGCTAGGACACAAACCAAAGCTTATTAATAATGTACTGATTATTCTAATCAGCTATTTTGCAAATACCTTGGTACTTAGATCAGGTGAGTTTTTACGAGCCACGGCGCTAAACACCTATGAAAATGTTCCTTTTGAAAAAGGATTTGGCACTATTGTCACCGAAAGAATTATTGATGTGATAATGCTTTTGTTGGTTATTACCGCTGCGCTGCTTTTTCAAACTGATGTAATTCTAGGAATTCTTCAGGAAAACGGAATAGGGCTGGCTGGATCTCTAATACTTTTGCTCGTCGGCGTGCTAGGGCTGTATGTTGCTATACGACTAATTAAAAAATCTACTTCAAAATTTGCTGTCAAGATCAAGACATTTCTAAATGGTCTTTTGGATGGAGTGCTGAGTATTTTCAAAATGAAAAACAAGGCCGCTTTTATTTTTCACACCTTCTTTATCTGGGCTTGCTATATTGGGATGTTTTGGGTGATTAAATTTACAGTGCCCGAAACTACAGCACTTCCATTAGGAGCATTTCTTGTGGCATTTGTTGCTGGATCTTTCGCCATGGTAGCCACAAATGGCGGATTAGGTCTTTTTCCAATAGTAGTTACAGCAGCACTATCTGTTTATGGTGTAAGTAAAACCTCTGGTGATGCCTATGGTTGGATTCTGTGGACGTCCCAAACCTTAATGGTCGTTGTTTTTGGTACAATATCCTTTATTGTCTTACCGTTATTGAATAGAAATCGGTAGACCCCAACCAGTAAAACTTTACTAATGAAAAGATGTCTATTTATATTGATAGGCCTTCTGTGTTTTAATTTAGGAGCACAGGTGAAAAAGGAAATTTTTGAATCCTTCAAGCTTCAAGAAAGAAGAGGGGTCTCTTATTACTTTCCAGAAGACTATTCAGACGATAAAAAGTATCCTTTAATTCTTGTTTTGGATGCTGAATACCTTTTTGATATTGTGGTTGCAAATGCTAGGTTTTATAGTCGCCACCACAGAATGCCAGAAGCTATTATTGTTGGTATAGATCAAGCAGAAAACGAGCTCCGTTGGGAAGATTGTGATTTTGAACAAACCACTGGTTTGCCCACCGAAAAAGGTGCAAAATTCTATGAATTTCTGGGCACCGAGCTTATTCCGTTCTTAGAAACACAATACAGTGTTGCTCCTTTTAAGATGTTCATTGGCTATGACATTACCGCAAACTTTGGCAATTACTTTCTATTTAAAGACAAGTCGCTTTTTAATTCCTATCTATCCATATCTCCTGTATTGGCAACTGAAATGGAAAGTAGGGTCCCCGCTAGACTATCAGACCTGAATCAAGAGATTTTCTACAATGTTGTATTGGAAAAAGAAAAGACAGAAGATAGGCAGCGTATTCTGCAAATGAACAACGCCGTTAAATCTATAAGCAAAGAGAGTCTACACTACTTCTTTGATGAATACGATGATGCCGATCATGTTTCTATTGCTGCCTATGGCATTAGTAAGGCATTCGATAATGTTTTCAAAATATTTAGACCTATTAGTCCAAAGGAATACAAGACTGAAATTCTCACCTCAAACGACCCTGTTTTCAAATATCTGGAAGACCGATATGATATGATTGAAAAATTGCTTGGATTCCAAAAGCCAGTAGAGCTCAATGATATTATGGCTATTTATGCAGCTTGTTTGAAAAAAGACGATTTTGAATCTCTAAAACCACTAGCGGAATTGTGCAAAAAACAATTTCCAGACACCATGTTAGGTTTTTATTTTGAAGGAGAATACTTTGAAGAAATGGGTGAACCCAAGAAGGCTTTCAAAACATTTGAAAAAGCATTTCAAATGGAAGAAATCGATTTCTTAACCAAAGATATGGCGTTGGAAAAAATCGATGCATTAAAAGCCGACTTCGGTTACTAAAATCTAGTTTCTTTTTAGGACTTTGCTATCTTTAGGCCAAACCAAAAAAGGGTAATGGCCAAAACCAAAACTGCTTTCTTCTGTCAAAATTGTGGCACCCAATATCCTAAATGGATTGGACAGTGTTCATCTTGCAAACAATGGAACACCATAGTTGAAGAAGTGGTGCAAAAAGAAGACAAAAAAGCATGGAAAAGCGGTTCAACTTCTACCAAAAAAGCCTCTGCCCCTTTACGGATTTCCGAAATAAGTAATGAAAAGGAACTTAGATTAGACACTCAAGATCAGGAATTTAATAGAGTATTGGGCGGGGGAATAGTTCCAGGCTCATTAATTCTATTAGGTGGAGAGCCTGGAATTGGAAAAAGTACCCTTTTACTTCAAATTGCTTTAAAATTAGCATACAAAACACTTTACGTGTCTGGAGAAGAAAGTCAAAAGCAGATTAAAATGCGGGCGGACCGTATTCACCCAAATAGTGAAAATTGTTTTATTCTTACTGAAACCAAAACCCAAAACATTTTCCAACAGATAGGCGCCTTAGAACCAGATTTGGTAGTAATCGATTCCATTCAAACATTACACACCGATTATATTGAATCCGCTGCAGGAAGTATCTCTCAAATACGGGAATGTACGGCCGAGCTCATCAAATTTGCAAAGGAAAGTAGTACCCCAGTAATTCTGGTAGGTCATATTACCAAAGATGGTACTATTGCCGGCCCTAAAATTTTAGAGCATATGGTAGATACGGTCCTCCAGTTTGAGGGAGACCGTAATTATGTATATCGCATTCTTCGTTCACTAAAGAATAGGTTCGGTTCCACTGCCGAGTTAGGAATTTATGAAATGCAAGGAAGTGGGCTTCGTGAAGTGAACAACCCTTCAGAAGTATTGATTTCAAAAAATGATCAAGACCTCAGCGGAACAGCCATAGCAGCTACCGTTGAAGGGATGCGCCCTTTATTAATTGAGATTCAAGCCTTGGTTAGCACAGCAGTTTATGGAACCCCACAACGTTCTGCAACCGGGTTCAATGCCAAACGTTTAAACATGCTTTTGGCTGTGCTTGAGAAAAGGGCTGGTTTTAAATTGGCTGCAAAAGATGTTTTCCTAAATATTACTGGTGGGATTTCTGTTGATGACCCCGCTATTGATTTGGCAGTTTTAGCAGCAATCTTATCGAGCAATGCTGATATCCCTATTGAGAAAGGGGTTTGCTTTGCTGCAGAAGTTGGCCTTGCTGGGGAAATACGTCCAGTACAACGTGTAGACCAACGCATTCTTGAAGCAGAAAAACTGGGTTTTATCCAAATTTATGTTTCCAAAAGCAACAAAATAGGGTTAAAAAACACTTCTATTCAAATACAGTTGGTTTCCAAAATTGAAGATGTGGTCACGTCCCTATTCTAATCACAACTAGTTTTCTAAGCCTTATCTTTTTATATTTAGAAAACCTTTGTTTTGAAAACATTCAGGAATTCTATTTTCTTAATCGGTATACTATTTCTCTCCTGTTCCGAAACGGTCAAAAGTCCAAGTAACAAAGAATACTATGCAACTTGGCAACATTATTTGGGAGATCCAGGAAGATCTCATTACTCAACCCTCTATGATATTGATACTTTAAATGTAGGCCAACTAAAACTTGCCTGGACATACAAAAGTGGTGGGGTTCAAGAGGGAAGAACTACCCAAATTCAGACCAATCCTTTAATTCTAGGCAATACGTTTTTTGGTGTAAATGCAGCTATTGAGCTTTTTGCATTAGATGCGCAAACCGGTCAGGAACTATGGAAGTTTAGCCCCAATTCCTCTGACAATTCTGAACTTGGTGTCAATAGGGGGTTAAGCTTCTGGAATTCAAATTCTGCAGAAAAAAGTAGATTGTTTTTTTCCTCTGGTTCAAAACTCTTCGCTGTAGATATTGAAAATGGGGAGTTGATTCCATCTTTTGGAAAAAATGGAAGTATCGATTTAAGGGATGGTTTAGGAAGAGATGCAGAGAAATTATCAGTTGTTGCCAATACTCCTGGAACTATTTACAAAAATCTTTTAATTCAAGGAACGCGTGTGGGTGAGGGTCCAGGGTCTTCACCTGGCCATATACGAGCCTACAATGTGTTAACAGGAGAAATAGCATGGACATTCCATACCATTCCACAACCCAACGAATATGGATACGATACCTGGCCCAAAGAAGCATATTCCAAAGTAGGTGGAGCCAATAGCTGGGCAGGACTAGCCGTAGATTTGGAAAGAGGCATCGTTTACATCCCTACAGGGTCTGCCGCCTTTGACTGGTATGGGGGAGATCGCGAAGGGAAGAATTTATTTGCGAATTCCTTATTGGCGCTTAAAGCGGATACGGGAGAACGCATCTGGCATTTTCAAATGGTGCATCATGATATGTGGGATCGGGATCTACCCGCACCGCCCAACCTTCTAACCATTACTCGTGCCGGAAAAGAAATACCCGCTGTAGCTCAGGTTACAAAAAGCGGTCATATTTTTGTGTTTAATCGGGTAACAGGAGAACCATTGTTTCCTATAGTGGAGAAGTCCTATCCCAGTTCAACCTTAATAGGAGAGCATGCGTTTCCTACGCAGCCCTTACCTACAAAACCCAAACCGTTCGCAAGACAAATCCTCACTGAAAATGATTTATACGACCCAAATCGGAAAGCCTTTGTGGATGATTTGGTAGAGAAAAGCGAGGATACGGATTCCCCCACTGTTCTTGAAAAATTAAAATCAATTACATCGCAAGGTCAGTTTATGCCCATTGATACTACTGGTGTGGTGCTTTATCCCGGTGCGGATGGGGGAGCTGAATGGGGAGGGGCCGCTTTAGACCCTACAACCGGAGTAATGTATGTAAATTCAAATGAGATGGCATGGATTGTAAAAATGAAAGCCATAGGTCAAGAAGGCGCAAACGTTTCAATTGGCGAATCATTTACACAAATACATTGCGCTCGTTGCCATGGAGGAGAGCTCCAGGGCCTAACAGGAATTCCAGAGCTTCAAAATGCACATCTACGCTTGAGCCCTGACACTATAAAGGCTATAATTAAAAAGGGAAAAGGCGCAATGCCAGCAATGCCAAACCTTACCAAGAAAGAAATAGATGAGATTGCTTATTTTTTAATGAATCTTGATGAAGACACGGATCACAGGACAGAAAAAATAACCCTTGATGTCCCTTATGCATTATCTGGTTTTGGACGTTTTAAAGATGACCGCGGTTTTCCAGTGGTTAAACCACCATGGGGTACACTGAATGCCATCAATCTAAACAATGGTGAGTTTTTATGGAAGGTTCCTTTGGGTCATGAAGAAAGTTTGAATGACCCTAAGATTCCTGTATCAGGAATTGAAAATTATGGTGGCCCAGTAATCACAGCTGGTGGTGTTTTATTTATTGCCGCCACAAAGGATGAAAAAATTAGAGCCTTTCATATGAAAACAGGAGAATTGCTTTGGGAAGACAATCTTCCCGCGGGTGGTTATGCCACACCAGCCACCTACGCAATTGAAGGCAAACAATATGTTGTCATTGCTTGCGGAGGAGGAAAAATGGGAACTCCATCAGGTGATGAATATCGAGCGTATGCTCTAGACTAATGCACCTAAGGTGCAGGATTGGGAATGGTATTATGAATCTCCTCAATCCCATCCAGTACCTCATCAGAAAGCTCAATATCTATACTCCCAATGTTTTCCTTTAGCTGCTCCATAGATGTGGCTCCAATAATATTGCTGGTTACAAAAGGTCTTGTATTAACAAAAGCTAAAGCCATTTGAGCAAGACTCAATCCGTTTTCCACCGCTAAATCATAGTATTTTTGAGTGGCTTGGGTCGCTGTTTCTCCACTATATCTATTGTAATTGGGAAAAAGGGTCACTCTCGCCTTTCTAGGAGGTATCTCTGTTAAATATTTTCCACTCAACACTCCAAAACCAAGCGGAGAATATGGCAACAAGCCTATATTTTCACGTGTAGAAATTTCAGATAGACCAACTTCAAATAGCCTGTTTAATAGGTTATACGGATTTTGTATGGTCAACATTCGTGGCAAACTTTGATGCACTTTGCTTTCTTCCAAAAAACGCATGGTTCCCCATGGAGTTTCATTAGAAATTCCCACATGTCTAATCTTCCCTTCTTCAATTAAATCCCGAAGCGTTTCCAAAACTTGATGCACATTATCTTCCCAAGGGTCAATAACATGAGCATTAAATCCGCGCTGTCCAAAATAATTGGTGTTTCGTTCTGGCCAATGCAGCTGGTATAAATCAATGTAATCTGTTTGCAGTCTTTGAAGACTACCCTCTACTGCCTTAATAATGGATTCCCGGCTAAAACCTGTGGTACGTATAAATTTGGTATAATCACCTCTCCCTGCAATTTTTGATGCCAAGACCACTTTGTCTCGATTCCCATTCTTTTTAAACCAATTACCAATAAATTCCTCTGTTACCGCATATAACTCTTTTTTGGCCGGTACGGGGTAAAGTTCTGCAGTATCAAAAAAATTGATGCCCTGCTCTAGTGCATAATCCATCTGCTCGTGGCCTTCTGCTTCGGTATTCTGCCTACCCCAGGTCATGGTTCCTAAACAGATTTTACTCACCTTAATATCGGTATGTGGAAGTCTGGTGTATTTCATTTAGCAATTTTTAGACGTGCAAAAGTACTCAATACTTACTTCTGGAATTTAAAGCAATGGTTATTTTTCTACTTCTAAAAGAATAGGGCAGTGATCGCTATGCTTGGCATCAGATAAGATCACCGAACGTTTTAATCTATCTTTTAAAGATTCATTCACCATCCCATAATCTAATCTCCAACCTTTATTGTTTGCCCTGGAATTGGCCCGGTAACTCCACCATGTATAGTTATGCGGCTCTTTATTAAAATGTCTAAAACTGTCTATAAAACCACTTTTCATAAAACTACCGATCCATTCCCGCTCCACTGGCAAGAATCCAGATACATTTTTGTTTCGTACCGGATCATGAATATCAATAGCTTCATGACATATATTGTAATCCCCGCAAACAATTAAATTGGGCCGCTCCTTTCTAAGTGCATCAGCATATTTTTGAAAGTCTGCCATATAGGTGAGCTTAAATTCCAAACGGTCCATATTGGTTCCAGATGGCAAGTACATACTCATAACGGAAATATCTCCAAAATCCGCTCGTATATTTCGCCCTTCAAAATCCATATAGTCAACTCCAGTGCCAAATTCAACATGGTCCGGTTCTTCCTTGCATAGCAAAGCAACCCCACTATATCCTTTTTTTTGTGCACTAAACCAATAATGATGTTTATAGCCCGCTGCCACAAACAAGGACACATCTACCTGTTCTTTCATTGCTTTGGTCTCTTGCAGACAAACCACATCTGGACCCACAGTTTGCAACCAATCTATAAACCCTTTGTTTAAAGCCGCCCTTATTCCATTTACGTTATACGATACTATCTTCATTTCTAAATTTTCACTAAAAATAACCAATGTACTTGGCTATTTAAAATTGAAGTTTTTGACAGAGATGACTAACTTTAATTTTTGGAACGCTAATTGCTTATTCTTGGTGGAATTAAAATCACTATTATGAAAAACCTAGTCTTTTTTGGTCTTTTACTTTCTGGATATGTAATGACCGCCCAGGCGTATCCAGCATTCAGCAACAATCATGAAATAAAGTTCAATGCAGGGCTTTTCATAGCTACTAGTATTGTAGAGGGTTCTTATGAATACTACCTGAGCGAAGACACCAGTTTTGGCGGTACGGTTTATTTTGATAATGATGCCACAGACTACAACGGGGATTTTGGAATTGGGGCAAACTTTAGGGCATACTTTGGTTACCAACCCCGTAGCGGTTTTTTTGCTGAGGCCTTTGGGGTGTATTACACCGGCGAAGACAACGAAGCTGGTGACCCTTTAGCGTTTAGGGACAATGAGTATAATACCGTAGCATTAGGCTTGGGGTTAGGAAATAAATGGGCTACCCGAAGTGAAAAATTTACCTTGGAAATTCATGGCGGATTTGGCAGAAATATCAACCCTGAGGATTTTCAAGATACCTTTATGTACCGTGGAGGATTATCTGTGGGCTTCAGGTTTTAATCCTTAATTTTAGGCTTAATTTTTTTTTTGATGACAGCCTTATTATTGATAGACATACAACTTGGTCTCCAAGAAACCAATTATTACGGTGAAGAACGTAGCAATCCAGAAGCAGAAGCCAATTGCCAAAAAATTTTAGAGGCTTTTCGCGAAAAAGCTTTACCCAGGTTCCATATTCAGCATTGCTCCACAAATCCGGAATCTCCCTTACATCCTACCAAAGAAGGAAACGCATTTCATCCTTCCACTCAACCTAAAAATGGAGAACCTATTATTCAAAAAAATGTGAACAGCGCTTTCATTGGAACGGATTTGGAAGCACAGCTAAAGTCTAAAAACATAACTGATGTGGTTATTGTTGGGCTTACTACTGAGCATTGTATCTCTACCTCAACTAGAATGGCCTCCAATCTTGGATTTAATACTACCTTAATTTCCGATGCCACAGCATCTTTCAATAAAATTGGGGTTACGGGAGAAAAGTATAGCGCGGAACTTATCCATAATACTGCGTTGGCCAATCTTAAAGATGAATTTGCCATCATAAAGGATACGGCAACATTATTAAAGGAGCTACGTAATTAGTTGCTATTTTTATAGGATATTCATTTTAAATTCTCCCTTATGTTGCGTTATGCAATTCCCTTTATTTTTTGTGTTATTGTGCATTTCTCCTCGTGTTTTTCTCAAGAAAAACCATTAAAAATAGGAGTAGCTGGCCTTACACACACTCATGTGCATTGGATTCTGGGCATTGAAGACAATCCCAATATAGAAATTGTAGGAATGGTGGAACCCAACCGCGATTTGGCTAAACGCTATTCCGAACAATACGGATATTCCATGGATTTGGTCTTTGATACTTTGGAAGAAATGATTGCAGCCACAAAACCAGAAGCCGTTACAGCATTTGGAACCATTTATGACCATTTAGAAGTCGTTGAAGTTTGTGCACCAAAAGGCATTCATGTCATGGTGGAAAAACCTTTGGCAGTGAGTTTAAAACACGCAAAACAAATGAAAGCATTAGCGGAAAAGCACAACATTCATTTATTGACCAATTATGAAACTACTTGGTACCCCACCAATCACAGCGCTAAAGAATTACTAGATCAAGGGAAAGTGGGTGATTTAAGAAAAGTAATCGTCCGTGATGGACATCGTGGACCTGCCAAATTAGGAATCAACAGTGAGTTTTTGGACTGGTTATTAGATCCAAAAGATAATGGAGGAGGAGCAATCATGGATTTTGGATGCTATGGTGCCAATTTAATGACCTGGCTCAAAAATGGAGAACGACCCAATACCGTAACAGCAATTACCCAACAATTACAGCCTGAAAACAATCCAAAAGTGGATGATGATGCTACTATTATTCTTACCTATGATGATGCCCAGGCAATTTTAGAACCATCTTGGAACTGGCCTATGGGTAGAAAAGATATGGAGGTATATGGATTAACAGGTGCTATTTATGCTGACAACAGAAACGATTTACGTATCCGTATTGCAGAAGGGTATGATGGATACAGTGAGGAACAATTTACGCTTAAGGAAAGGGAAGCTCCTTTTAATGATCCTTTTTCCTTCCTTGCTGCAGTGATTAAAAACAAGATTTCGCTTCCCCCTCACAACCTTTCATCACTAGAAAATAATATGGTTGTGATGGAAATTTTAGATGCCGCAAGAGAAAGTGCCAAAAAAGGAAAAACTATCACATTAAAAAAATAATATTTTAAGTTCCGCTATACCCTCATGAAAGATTTCCTCTCTGTTCTATTTTTACTTTTTACAATGCAGTTGTTCTCGCAAGAAATCAAAAAAGATTCAGTAACCCAATTGGATGAGATTATCCTTTTGGAGGATGTAATAACCAAAAAAGCAGTAGGAATAACCCCCTCTTCAACTATTGGCCCGACCACTTTTGAAAAATTCAACCCCATCGATATCGCCTCGGCCATAAATCAAGTGTCCGGAGTCTACATCCTCTCGGGGGCATTAAACACCAATCGCATAACCATTAGAGGGGTTGGGGCCAGAACACCTTTTGGGACCGACAAACTTCGCTTGTACTTTAATGGCATTCCCGTGACCAATGGCACTGGCTCTTCAACTATTGAGGCTTTCGATTTTGAAAACTTAAGAGCTATTGAAATCATTAAAGGCCCAAAAGCCACCTCATTTGGTGCCAATTTAGGCGGAGCTATTTTATTGGACACCAAACCTGTTTTTGAAGATGAGACTAAATTGGTCAACAATTTTACCATAGGGTCATACGGTATGTTAAAGGATAATCTGGCCTTTCAACACTCCAACAATAAATTGGACCTTAGTTTTAGCTACAACCATTTTGAAACCGACGGCTATCGGCAAAACAATAACTTTGACCGCGATGGTTTTTTGCTAAATTCCAATATAAAAATCGGTTCCAAAGGCAGTTTGGGAATATTAATCAATTACATAGATTATACTGCACAGATTCCCAGTTCCCTAAACCAAACCGACTTTGATGAAGATCCTACCCGCGCCGCTGCCAATTGGTTGGCTGCACAAGGGTTTGAGGCTAACCAATATACGCTTCTAGGATTATCATATACACATCAATTTTCGCAAAACCTTAAAAATACCACCAGTATTTTTTATACCTATTTAGATCATTACGAACCTCGTCCGTTCAATATTTTGGATGAATTTACCAACGGTTTTGGTCTACGAAGCCAATTTGAAGGACAATGGGCTAAGGCCCAATACACTTTTGGTGGAGAATTGTATAAGGATGAGTACCACTGGGGCACATTTCAAAATCTATTCAGGGACAATAATGGCAATGGCAGTCTAGAGGGAGATAGACTTAGTCGCAATCAAGAATTTAGAAGTCAATTGAATCTTTTCGGCACGATTACCTATCCTCTGAGTGCTGCTTTTTCAGCCCAAATGGGTCTCAGCCTCAACAATACTGACTACGATTTTAGAGATTTGTTCAACCAAGGTATTGCCAATACTTCTGCCGAACGGAATTTTGATGCCATTTTGCTTCCTAGTTTTGGATTGCAATATCAATTTAAGCAGGGACAATTATATACCAACATCAGCCGTGGATTTAGTAATCCTAGTCTAGAAGAAACTTTAACTCCAGATGGGGTCATCAACCCAGATATTGCACAAGAAACAGGCACCAATTTTGAACTGGGCGGGCAGTTTGCGTTGCTAAGAAAACATTTGTCGTTAAATTTTGCGCTCTACCGTATGAACATTAATAACCTATTGGTAGCGCAACGCGTAGGCGAAGATCAATTCATTGGCCGAAATGCTGGAGAAACGCGGCACCAAGGATTGGAGTTGGATGCCAAATATGCCCTTCGGCTTTGCAAACAACTGGTGCTATCTCCCTACCTAAGCTATACCCTAAGCGATCATAGCTTTGTCGATTTTGTAGATGGTGATGATAATTTTTCCGGAAACCCTTTGACTGGAGTGCCCAAACATCGCATCAGTTCTGGGGTGGATTTCCGCCATACAAATGGGTTACAACTAAACTTGACCCATCAATTTGTGGATGACATTCCACTAACGGATGCCAACAGCTTAAATAGTGATTCTTTCAATGTTTTCAATGCAAAACTAGGATATCAAACTAGCCTGTCTTCACATTTTTCTTTGGGATTAAACGCAGGAATAAACAATCTTTTCGACACCAATTATGCGCAAAGCGTATTAATCAACGCCTCAAGTTTTGGTGGTGCGCTTCCTCGCTATTTTTATCCGGGGAATGGACGAAATGTTTATGGAGGATTTAAGTTGAGTTACCTTTTGTAAGCACCTCAACCTTAGGAGCAGTTTACTTTGCATATCATGGCTTTATTGGTTAGGTTTATATACGTCAATCCTAAACCAAAACTAGCATGAAAACCCATATACTCCTAGGCCTTGTACTACTTTGCTTAATTAGCTGTAAGACCAATCCAGAACCTGCTCCCCAGCCCAAGTTTGAACATGATATTACCGAAGGCCCTACCCCCTGGACCAGCGACGAATTTGAACTGGAGGAGGAAGATTTCACCTTTGGGATCATTTCGGATCTAAATGGTGGGGAGCGGGAAGGCGTCTACAGTACCGCGGTGACACAATTGAATATGCTGGACCCCACTTTTGTCCTCAGCGTTGGCGATCTTATCGATGGCGGCACCGAAGATACCGAACAATTGACCAAGGAATGGGACTCGTTTGATGAACGTACCGCTAAATTAAATATGCCTTTCTTTTATCTGGGCGGCAACCATGATCTTACCAACCCTGCCATGCGTACATTTTGGAAAAACAGATTGGGGCCACGCTACTATCATTTTGTATATGAAGATGTATTGTTTTTAATGTTGGATTCTGAAGATTACGAAGAAGAGCGGATGATGGAGATTTACAAGGCCCGAGCCAAGGCCATAAAAATTATTAAAGGAGCGTTGGAGGGCACTTTTGAAGACTCCGAATACTTTCATATGCAAGAGCGCCGGGTAGGTGGTATGGGTGATGGGCAGTTCAACTATTTTAAAGGGGTGTTGGAAAAATACCCAACCGTAAAATGGACTTTTGTGCTTATGCACAAACCTTTATGGATGCGTGAGGATGAAAAAGGTTTGGGCAAGTTGGAGGCATTGCTGGCAAATCGTCCCTATACAGTGATTAATGGGCATTTTCATTCCTTTTCTAACCAAACGCGCCATGGTAGAAGTTATACTATTTTAGGCACTACGGGCGGAGGCCAAGATCCAGCAGACTCTCTCTCCTTTGATCATATTACCTTGGTACGGATGGCTAAAAAGCCTGTGATTACCCATTTAAAAATGGAAGGGATTTTGGATGAAGCAGGGAAGGTGCCAGAGGGATTGTGAGCCGTGATCAAAGAATGCGTTCTACATTATACTTTAAGTTATGTATCGTTTATATGCTATATTTAGGAGTATAACGATGTATTATACATCCATATAAACAAGTTGGCACCAATCAATTCAAAATCAAATAAAAATGAAAGTTACAGCCGAAAAAAATGAAAAGGTTGCCAATATGATATTTGCATCCATTTATCCACTTTACCTTAATAGATTGAAGAAAAATGGGAGAACAAAAGAAGAACTCAATCAAGTAATTAAATGGCTTACTGGTTTTGATCAAGAGGCTTTACAAGCACTTATTGATGATAAAGCAACCTTTAGAACATTTTTTCAAAAAGCTAAAATACATCCTAACGCACACTTGATTAAAGGAGTCGTTTGTGGTTATCGAATTGAAGAAATAGAGGATGAATTTGAATTGTATAAACAATGTAGACGCATGGAAAAGCTGATTGATGAATTGGCAAGAGGTCGTAAAATGGAGAAAATTTTACGTGAAGAAAAAAAGTAGAAACTGGTGCTAACAAAACCTAAATTGCATTAACTCACCTACGTCGAGACTTCGATGGAACCAAACGCAGTTTAGCCAAAACGTTGGCGGCAATTATAATCGAACATAGTAGTAAATGAAACCAGAAGATTTTATAAAAGAATATGAAGCTGCCTTAAAAACGCAGGATTGGAAAAATGTTGACCCGTTATTTCATGATAATGCCTGTGTAACTTTTTCTAATGGAACAATTCATATGGGGAAATCAAAAGTTAGAATTGCCTTTGAAAAAAATTTTTCAATGATTAAGAACGAAGAATATTCAATACAAAATGTACGATGGATTCTTAAAAAAGAATCTATGGCCGCTTTTGTGTTTGAATTCTACTGGGAAGGAATAATCAATGAAAATCTTACAAAAGGAAACGGAATTGGGACCACAGTTCTAATTAATGAAAATGGGAAATGGATTTTGCTAACTGAAAATCTGAGTAAAAAAGCAGAATGATGAATATAAAGATTTCGCTATGTGCGTGGCGGAAAGCTAACGCCAATTTGCTCCCGTACTGTTCATAGCTCAGACCGTTATGTATAATATGACAAAATAACCTCTAAAATGGCAAAAAGTAATCAATTAGCTAAGCGACTTCGAGAAGTGATTCTAAATGGTACTTGGATTGCGAATACAAATTTTAAAGACCAATTGGAGGGCTTGGATTGGAAAATTGCAACAACAGAATTTGAATCATTAAATACGATTTCAATTTTGTCCCAGCATATCCATTATTATATCGCTGGAATAAAAAACGTGTTTACTACTGGAAAACTTGAAATTAGAGATAAGTACAGTTTTGATTTCCCACCTATTAAATCGCAAATTGAATGGGAGACATTTCAAAACACATTTTGGAGTGATACAGAAAATCTTGCTGCATTAATAGAAAAAATGACAGATGAAGAATTGAATCGAGACTTTGTAAATGAAAAATATGGAACTTATTATAGAAACATTGATGGAATGATTGAACATAGTTACTATCATCTTGGTCAAATTGTTCTGATAAAAAAAATGGTTTGAACTAAAATTAAGAAAATGCAAATAACAACATTTCTAACGTTTGTAGGTAATCAATGCGGAAGGGCCGAAGAAGCAATTAATTTTTATACTTCAATCTTTCCGAATTCGGAAATCAAAAGCATAACAAAATACTCAGAAGGAGAGGCTGGAGGAACACCAGAGCTTATCAAATATGGAATATTTACATTAAATGGTGTTGAATACGGAGTCTCTGAAAGTAATTATAACCATGCCTGGTCATTTACTCCGGGAGTGTCACTGTTTGCTGAATGTGGCTCAGAAAATCAGATACAAACTCTATTTGATGAGCTTTCTTCAAATGGTGGTCAGGTTATGGTTCCTCTTGACGATTACGGCTCAGAAAATTATGGCTTTGGCAAAAAATTTGGATGGTGTGAAGACAGATATGGTATTTCATGGCAACTGAACCTTTCAGAATAACTTCACATTTTATGAGCTTCAAATGACAAAAAGATTGACTCTAGCCTATATTTTTTCCAATATCTTGGTGCTAAGATTATTACCAAAGAGGAATTGTTTTTAAGGAAAAACCCAGCAACAGACCTTGGCTTTGGCGGGAGGGAAGACTAAAAGACCTCGATGGAAAACAGCTTAAATCCACCTTGGAGAAGTTAAATGGGGCCCGGATAAAATCGTCTTAACCCTGCCTGTTTTAATAATCCTGTGAATTGGCTAACTTTAGGCATATGCAGCCAGTTTCTTAAGAAAAAGCTGGTCTTCATTCATCAATCATATGTCATAACCATGAAACATTCCTTAACACTATTGATTTTTATCCTCTCCTTTTTTGTAAAAGCTTCCGACCTAAAGATTTCAACACCTTTGCTCTACGCCGAAGGAGATACTCCCTACACTATATTTAATGTGAGTTGGGACAATGCATGGAACAACGAAAAAAACAATGATGCTGTTTGGCTGTTTTTTAAATCATTATCATCTGAAAAAGGGTATCAACATATTAATATATTGAAAGAGGGGCATTCCATAGTTTCGGTTTTTTCGAACAATATGACTTTAGATTTTGAAGTGCCAAGCGATGGCATTGGCTTATTTCTTAAACCAAAAAATACATTTAGAGGCAAGGTAGAAGCCACTATTAAAGTGTTGTTGGATAAAATAAGTTTTGTGGACGTTGATCCCATAAATTGGTATTTTACTGCCTACGGCATTGAAATGGTGAATATCCCCGAAGGATCTTTTACCTTGGGAGACCCAGATACAAAAGCGCAGGAATATGGCAGTTTCTTCGCGCCCAAAAAAAAAGGCGATGCTACTGGATTAGTTGCAATCAATTCAGAGCGTCAAAAATTAACGGTATCCGAAACGGGGGATCTATTTTATGAAGCAGGGCCAGAGCACTACGAAGGGGATCAAAAAGGACCTATCCCTTCCAGCTATCCCAAAGGGGTCGTTTCATTTTATGTCATGAAATATGAGCTCAACGAAGGCCAATATGCAACTTTTCTGAATAGTCTTGCACAAAGTCAAATCAGTGATAGGGTAATAATCAATGAAGAAAAATACACCATACAGGGTGGAACTATCACTTTTGAAAATGACTCGTATTCCACAGAAAATCCAAGCAAACCTTGTCTCTTTGTGGGTTGGGATGACGCCATGGCTTTTGCAGATTGGGCCGGTTTAAGACCTATGACCGAGTTTGAATACACAAAGGCAGTAAGAGGTCCTTCCCAACCTATTGCAAAGGAATTTCCATGGGGCTCAAATAGCAAAGAAAAAATGCAGCGAATTCCGAGTGATGATCGTATGCTAATTATGGCCAACGGATGGGACGAGTCACAATTAACAGATGCCACAAAAGCGCACTTCGGAGCATCATACTATTGGGTAATGGATATGGCCGGTAGTTTGTGGGAAAGAGTAATTACCATAGGACATCCAATTGGAAGAGCTTATATTGGGTCACATGGTGATGGGACCTTGTCTCCTAGTGGTACCGCTACTGACCAAAATTGGCCAACGGGTGTGAGAGCATCCGGAGGTATAGGTTTCCGTGGCGGAGGTTTCTATGGTTATGATCGAGAATATCATGAGTTTAATCCGTTTAGTCCAATTGCCTATAGAACATATGGTGGGTGGCATGGCGGGATGCGGAATAATGCCTATGGAACAAGATTTGTTAGAAGTTCAAACTAGACCTAACCATAATCTGGTATAATCGATACGAATTAAATGAAAACTATAAAACTGCAATCCAACCCAGAAGTTAAAGCCGTTTTTGAAGCGTACCCTAAAAAGGTAAAAGGCAAAATGGAAAAGTTGAGGCAATTGGTTTTGGAAACTGCGGAGGAAGTAGAGGAAATAACCACTTTGGAAGAAACTCTAAAATGGGGAGAGCCTAGTTATCTCACCAAAAAAGGAAGTACGCTTCGTATGGACTGGAAGCAAAAAAGTCCAGATCAATATGCAATGTATTTCAAATGTACAAGCCAATTGGTGCCATCGTTCAGGACCGTGTTTAAAGATGTATTTTCTTTTGAGAAGAACCGTGCCATCGTTTTTCAATTGGATGATGAACTTCCGAAAACGGAATTAAAGCAATGCATCAAAGCTACATTAACGTACCATAACGTAAAGCATTTACCGCTCTTGGGATTATGATCATTACAAAAAACACATGAGAAGCGTATTATTGATACTGGTTTTACTGGCTTTCAATCTTTGTTGGAGTCAAACAGTTGCTGCACCTGCTACTTTAGTAGATGCTGCCATGGAACTTACTCGGCAACAAGTGACTTATGACCCAAGCTACTTTTCCATTGATTATCCTAATGGAGATGTCCCCAGCAACAAAGGGGTCTGTACTGATGTCATCATCCGTGCCTACCGAAAAATGAGTGTTGATTTGCAACAAAAAGTACACGAAGACATGAAAACTAATTTTAGTGCCTATCCCAAGATTTGGGGACTATCCCGTACAGATAAAAACATAGATCATCGTCGTGTCCCCAATCTAATGACCTATTTTAAACGCCAAGGTGCAGAAAAGTCCATTTCCAGTCAGGCCAAAGATTACCTCCCTGGCGATGTTGTTTGCTGGAATTTAGGAGGTGCCATTACCCACATCGGCATCGTGGTCAATAAAAAATCCAATGATGGAAAACGCAATTTAATTGTACACAACATAGGTCGCGGGCAGGTTTTGGAAGACATGCTTTTTGACTTTAAAATTATTGGACATTATCGTTATCATCCTATTTCACCCTCAAACTAAAAAGTCAATGTCAGTATATCAAAAACTTGCAGATGTAGGTTCCAAGTTTATTAAAAAGCATACGCTCTTTAAATATGGGTTTAATCTATCCCCCATGTATAGAAGGAGTACCGCCAGAGTAACTCATGTATCGGAAGATCTGCTTCAGGTAACTGTAAAACTTCCCATTACTTATAAAAACAGAAACTATGTGAATTCTATTTTTGGTGGCAGTATGTTTTCCGCTGTGGACCCAATTCCTATGGTGCAGTTGATTAATCTACTGGACAAAAACTATGTGGTATGGGACAAATCTGCCGAAATTTTATTTAAACGCCCTGCCAAAGAGCATCTTTATGCTGAATTTAGTTACACCCCTCAGGAACTTGATACAATCAGAACTAAAGTGAGTCTAGAAAATGAAATGGAAATTGTTAAAATAACGAATCTTACCAATCGGGATAAAACCCAAGTATTTTGTCAAGTAAAGAAGACGATTTACATAGCGGATAAAAGTTATTTCAAAAAGAAAAGGGAAGAAAAAAGAGCAAAATAACTCACTTGATTATGGTATATTGTAACAGTTAAAATGGAGCTTTTGCATCCGTTTCAAACCTAACTCAAAACAACTATCTATGTCCGATTTGGAAATTGCAAAAGGGGTTACGCTACAACCCATTTCAAACATTGCGGAAAAGTTTGGGGTGAATCCAGACACCATTGAAATGTATGGCAGACACAAAGCCAAGTTACCCTTACAAGCAATCAACAAAGAACAAGCTGAAAAGAGTCATCTCATTTTGGTATCGGCAATTTCTCCAACCCCAGCTGGGGAGGGAAAAACTACCATGTCCATAGGCCTTACAGAAGGATTAAACAGGTTGAACAAAAAAACCACTGTGGTTTTAAGAGAACCCTCATTAGGCCCTGTTTTTGGGATTAAAGGTGGTGCTACGGGAGGTGGATATTCGCAGGTACTACCTATGGAGGACATCAATCTTCATTTTACAGGTGATTTTGCCGCTATTGAAAAAGCCCATAATCTTTTATCGGCTGTAATTGACAACAATATTCAAAGTAAGACCAGGTCTTTGCGTTTGGATCCAAGAACCATTGGTTGGAAACGTGTCATGGATATGAACGATCGTTCGCTACGGCATGTTATTGTGGGGCTGGGAGGCACTACCTCAGGTGTGCCCAGAGAAACCGGTTTTGATATTACTGCAGCCTCAGAAATTATGGCCATTCTTTGTCTGGCGGAAAACTTAGGTGACCTAAAAAAGCGCTTAGGAAATATCTTCATAGGTTACACTTTTGATAAAGAGCCTATTTATGCCAAAGACCTAAAGGCAGAAGGAGCCATGACCGCTTTGCTCAAAGATGCCATCAAACCCAATTTAGTACAAACTATAGAAGGGAATCCTGCCATTATCCATGGAGGACCCTTTGCCAATATTGCGCAAGGTACCAACTCCGTAATTGCTACCCGAATGGGCATGTCTTACTCTGAATATACCGTTACCGAAGCTGGTTTTGGATTTGATTTGGGGGCAGAAAAGTTCTTTGACATCAAATGTCAGAGTGCTGATTTAAAACCGAAGGCAGTAGTTCTTACTGCTACTGTGCGTGCACTAAAATATCATGGAGGGGCAGATTTAAAATCACTTACCAAACCCAATGTGGAAGCGCTTAAAAAAGGCCTCCCAAATTTGGAAAAGCATCTAGAGAATATTGCCAAATTCAATATTGTCCCTGTTATTTCCATCAACAAATTTATCACTGATACGGATGCTGAAATTGAGGTAATTAAAGACTTGGCAGCAGCTAAAGGTGTTCGCATTGCAGTGGCCGAGGTTTGGGCCAAAGGTGGAGAAGGTGCCGAAGAGTTGGCACAGCATGTTATCGATGTTGTGGAATCCAATGTTTCAGATTTTACCCCTTTATACAAATGGGAATCCAGTGTCATGGACAAAATTGCCATTATTGCCACTGAAATTTATGGCGCAGAGCATGTAGATTATACCTCAAAAGCGAAAGCACATTTACGTAAAATTTCCAATTTGGGTCTTGATCATTTGCCCGTCTGTATCGCAAAAACCCAAAAATCATTATCGGACAATCCCAAACTATTGGGGCGTCCAAAAGACTTTATAATTACCGTAAGAGAGATTGAAATTGCCGTAGGTGCCGGATTTTTGGTTCCTATTACAGGAGACATCATGCGTATGCCCGGCCTACCTGCTCATCCTTCCTCCGAAGGTATCGATGTAAATGATGAAGGTGAGATTACAGGTTTGTTCTAGTAACAGGAAATCGTTTATCTCTACTAGATTCGCTGCAACCAATACCGCATATCCACTTCTTTGGAGATAATAGCCTTTACCTGATCTAGTGCTACACGTTGCTGTTCCATGGTATCCCTATGACGAATAGTGACTGTATTATCCTCTAATGTTTGATGGTCCACGGTAACACAAAATGGCGTACCTGCAGCATCTTGGCGACGGTACCGTCTCCCGACCGCATCTTTTTCATCGTAAACTACATTGAAATCCCATTTTAGCTCATCGACAAGTTTTTGAGCAACTTCTGGAAGCCCATCTCTTTTTAACAAAGGAAGTACAGCAGCTTTTGCGGGTGCCAATACAGCCGGAAGCTTAAGAACCGTTCTTGTGGTTCCATTTTCCAATTCTTCTTCTTTTAAGGAGTTCGAAAACACCGCCAAAAACATACGATCTAGACCTATAGAAGTTTCCAAGACGTAAGGCACGTAGCTCTTATTTTCTTCAGGGTCGAAATATTGCAGTTTTTTACCGGAAAATTCCTCATGCTGACTTAAATCAAAATCGGTACGGGAATGGATTCCTTCCAATTCTTTGAATCCAAAAGGAAACTTAAATTCAATATCAGCAGCGGCATCAGCATAGTGTGCTAATTTTTCATGATCATGAAAACGGTAATTTTCTTCTCCCATTCCCAATGAAAGGTGCCACTTCATTCGCTTTTCCTTCCACTTTTCGTACCACTCTTGCTGTGTGCCCGGTTTGATGAAGTATTGCATTTCCATCTGTTCAAATTCCCGCATGCGGAAGATAAACTGCCGCGCCACAATCTCATTCCGAAATGCTTTTCCGGTTTGTGCAATTCCAAACGGGATTTTCATCCTTCCTGTCTTTTGAACATTCAAGAAGTTGACAAAAATACCTTGGGCAGTTTCGGGTCTTAGGTACAAATCCATAGCAGAATCTGCAGAAGCTCCTAACTTAGTGCCAAACATCAAATTGAACTGCTTCACATCTGTCCAATTTTTAGAACCTGAAAGTGGGCAAGCAATCTCCAATTCCTCAATCAGTGCTTTTACGTCGGCCAAATCTTCATTTTCCAAGGACTTGCCCAAACGCTTTAAAATTCCATCCCCCTTGGTTTGGTAATCCAATACCCGCTGGTTGGTCTCTAAAAACTGTTTTTTATCAAAACTATCTCCAAAACGCTTGGCCGCTTTGGTAACTTCCTTGTCTATTTTGGCTTCAATTTTGGCTACATAATCCTCAACCAAAACATCGGCACGATATCTTTTTTTGGAATCTTTGTTATCTATCAGAGGGTCATTAAAGGCATCTACGTGACCCGATGCTTTCCATGTGGTCGGGTGCATAAAAATGGCCGCGTCAATGCCAACAATGTTGTCATTAAGCTGCACCATGGCCTGCCACCAATATTCACGAATGTTCTTTTTTAACTCAACACCGTTCTGTGCATAATCATACACCGCACTGAGTCCATCATAAATCTCACTGGATTGGAATACGTAACCATATTCCTTTGCATGGGAGATAACCTTCTTAAAAATGTCTTCCTGATTTGCCATTGCGCAAAAATAGAATTTTACCCTAAAAGAAATGCTTTATTTCAACTGAAATTCGGTAGAGGCCAATAGTCTTTCGTCCTCAAAAACATTAAGGGTATAAATTCCTTCTGCTAAGGAGCCTTCAGGGACGGTAATCGCATCACAAACGCTAATTTCTTTCCCTGTATAGACAATTTCTACTTTTTTGCTGTACGTATTCCCGCTTACGGAAATCGTATTTGCATTATCCTCAATAACAGCCATATTGGAATCTAAAAACTGTAGATATAAGACTTTTACATCACCATCCTCGTTGGTATCGCTAAGAATGGTAACACAGCCCCGTAATTTTTCTATGGTAGACGCCTTATTCGTTTTTAGAGGACGCCCAGCCCTTAATCTAAAACCACTACCCTCGGCATCTTGCAGTTTTAGGTAGCTTTTTATTTTTAACTCTCTTGCAAGTTCTTTGTTAGTTTCCCGTAACAAGGATTCTGCCTTTTCCATATTACTTGCCCTTCCGCGTACTTCTTCGAGTCGTTTTCGGGTTTCTTCATACCTACTGGCCAAAAGGCTATTGTTGTATCTAAGAAAGTTGTTTTTGAGTTTTAAGCTATCAAACTTGACCTCCAACATGCGAAGTTCTTTTCTGGTCTCTTTTAGCTTAACAATACTGAAATTTAATCGACCAACAGAATCCAATAATTGTTGTACCTTGAATCTTGATGTTTGTAACTCAATATCATTAACCTCATTAAGTCCAGACAATCGATCTACCTCTGCCTTCATGAGTGTTAAATCTTTCACCAAAAGGGATTTTTCCTGCTCTAAAAAAGACATTTGATTTTTGGACTGCGCATAACTGTAATAGAAGGCTATTAGAATACCCACTATTACCGCAACAAGTGCGACAAAAATAATCTTGTAGTTAAAATTGTTATCCTGGGCATCCATGGGTTAATAGGCTACTCTAAAACGTATAAGATTTGAATATAAAAAGGTTGGCTAAGATACTAAACGATATTAACAACATCCTATTGCCATTAGTCTGTTTTGGATGTAATGCGCAATTATCCAGAGGAGAAAGCGTACTATGTGCCGTTTGTCGACATGAATTACCACTCACCGATTATACTTTTGCCGATGAAAACCCTGTTGACCGTATATTTTATGGGAGGATTCCTATAAAAAAGGCAGGGGCTTTCGTGTTTTTTGCTAAAAATGGAATCGTTAAAAACCTTTTGCATCAATTAAAGTACAAAAAACAGGAACATATAGGTGCTTTTTTTGGGGATTGGCTGGGTGCCTTATTAGGGCACGAGCCTTTGCTTCAAACCGTTGATGTTGTTGTTCCAGTGCCCTTGCACCCAAAAAAACAAAAGAAACGCGGCTATAATCAGGTTGCCTTATTTTCTCAAAAAATTGCAACCTCTATTGGGGCTGAATACAGGGATGACATACTACTTAAGGTCATCAATACAAAAACACAAACAAAAAAGGATAGACAGTTACGTTGGGAAAATGCGAAAAATGTCTTTCAATTAAATCCTACCGTCAAGAAGAACTTTAAACACCTTCTATTGATTGACGATGTTATTACCACGGGAGCGACAATTGAGGCCTGTGCAAAAACGCTCCATCAAGTCAAGGGTATTGATATTTCAGTTCTAAGCATTGCCGTAGTTCCTGGAGGTTAAATTTTAGAAAACCTTGCTTTTCAATTTTTAAATTAGTTGTTTCTTTGTTCCACACTAGTTTTTCCAATGCGGTACTTAAAAAAACTGTTGAGTTTTTCTTTTATAATCCTAATGGGTTTGGCGCTATGGCAATGTGCAAAACGTGGAACACCTACTGGTGGTCCTGAGGATGTAACCCCTCCGCAATTAACCAAAACAGAACCAGAAAATTTCTCCACCAATTTTAAGGCAGAAAAAATACGGCTATACTTTGATGAATTCATCAAATTGCAAGATGTACAAAACCAGTTAATTGTCTCCCCACCACTAAAAAATGCCCCAGAAGTAAGACCCTTGGGTGGTGCCAGTAAGTATATTGAAGTTATCATAAAAGATACCTTAAAGGAAAACACTACCTACACGCTTAATTTTGGACAAAGCATTGTGGATAATAATGAAGGAAATCCCAATAGCTTTTTAAGCTATGTTTTTTCCACAGGCGATTATATAGATTCGTTGACCGTATCTGGAGCTGTAAAAGATGCCTTTGAGCGCAAAGCAGAAGAATTTATAAGTGTAATGCTCTACGAGTTGGATACCGCTTTTACCGATTCTACCATATATAAAAGTCCGCCCAATTATATTACTAATACTTCGGACAGCCTTCCGCTCTTTGAGCTTAAAAACCTTAAAGCTGGGGAATATGCCATCGTTGCTATAAAGGATATTAATAAAAATAATCTCTTTGATCAAAGACAAGATAAAATAGGTTTTTTAACGGATACCATTTCCATTCCCACAGATTCTATTTATCTCCTTAATCTTTTTAAAGAGCGTTCTGATTATAGTGCTTCCTTTCCCAGTTACGTAGCCAAGAACCATATTATTTTTGGGTTTCAAGGGGATTATCGGGACATTAAAATTGAACCATTGACCCAACTCCCTGATTCTGTAAAAACACTATTGCTAAAGGATAGAGAAAAAGATACTTTGGACTATTGGTTGACTCCTACCGACATAGATTCCATCATTTTTACGGTAAGTAATGAAAAATTGGAAGCCATTGACACTTTTACGGTGAAAACCAGAAAATTGCCCTTGGATTCTTTGAAACTGAGTTCCAACGTAAGAGGAAAGCTTAATTTTGAGGACTCTTTTAGCATCATGGGGACTACACCCATTGTGACCATGGACTCCACAAAAGTGGGCTTAGTACTCAATGATTCTTTATTGGCTCCATACACCTATACATTGGATTCTATAGAGAATAAGATTGATTTTAATTTTGAAGTTGCGCCAAATCAGCGATATCGCTTTGCTTTTTTACCTGGTGCCATTACAGACTTCTTTGGAATCCAAAACGACTCATTGGATTATAGCTTTTCAACAGGAAGCTATGCTGATTATGGAAACTTGCGCTTTAATGTTAGCGGGGATGTCCGTTTTCCTTTAATTGTACAGTTGACTAATGAGCGAGGAGAAACCCAACGCGAACTGTTTGCGGACAGGCCTAAAAATTTTGAATTCAATAACCTTGAGCCTGGCAAATATGTGGTTAGGGTGATTTTTGATGACAATGGAAACCAAGTTTGGGATACAGGAAGCTATCTTAACAAGATACAACCTGAAAGGGTTAGTTATTATCCAGATGTAATTGATGTGAGGGCCAACTGGGAATTGAAACAGACCTTTGTTATATCAAACTAAATTCGTCACGGTCATCTAAAAACTTTAGCTTCTCCCTGGTTCCCTGGATATGTTTCTTTTCCAAACTGGCATAAACGATTTCTTCTTTTTCTGAATAGGCTATCTGATTTCCCAAAGCGTCATAAACTGCGGAATGGCCAGAATATTCATGCCCCAGCTCATCCAAACCAATTCTATTTACTCCAATGCAATAGGCCATATTTTCTATGGCTCGTGCTTTAAGCAAAGTATCCCAAGCCGTAATTCTTGGTTTTGGCCAATTGGCAACATAGAGAAGTACATCATAATTCTCAGCATTTCTAGCCCAAACTGGAAAACGAAGGTCATAGCAAATCAGTGGACAAACCTTAAATTCCTTATACTCTAATACAAGTTTGGCTGCTCCCGCTTGATATACTTTGTGCTCTCCTGCCAGGGTAAATGTGTGTTTTTTATCATAAATGCTGATGTCTCTGTTTGGTTTTACAAAGTAAAGCCTATTGAAATAACTACCCTTTTCATTATAAACAATACTTCCACACAGTGCGGCATTTTTCTTGTTTGCCACCTTTTGCATCCATTCAACTGTTTTGCTTCCTTCCGAAGCATCAATAGTATGTGGACTCATGGTAAAGCCTGTTGTAAACATTTCCGGAAGGATAATTAAATCCACATCTTCTGGGATGGAGGCAATTTTTTTTGAAAAATTAGCTCTGTTTGCTTGGGGATCCTCCCAAATTAATTGGGATTGTATAAGGGCTATTTTAAGTTCTTGCGACATTGTTCTAATCAAAATATACTTCAGATTCCGAAGACTTGGTCAGCTGAAATAAGTGTTTTAATTGACTTTCCAAAATTCGTTCTTCTGAAAGTTCAGGAAGATTATGTAAAGGGAAAAAACCTGCATCAAGCATATCAAATCCTGCTTTAAGCACTCCTCCCTTTATTTTACACAAGAAAATGAGTTTATAAATATAATAGGGCTCTGGAGGGTGTGGGTGTACCTGTTTATCATAAACTCCTAAAAACCGTATCACTTCTGATTGTAATCCAGTTTCCTCTTCAATTTCTTTTACAGCAATTTCTGAAGGTGTGCTTCCAATGTCGGCCCAACCTCCTGGAATGGTCCATTTACCATCAACGCTTTCCCTGGCCATTAAGATTTCATCTTTTTCATTTAAGACAAACCCCCTTACATCCACTTTAGGAGTAGGGTAGTCTTGTTCGGGCATAAAGAAATCTTGTATCACCTTAATGGGGGCATCAGCCATATAAGCCATAAGCTTTAGGCTTATCTGTTTCAGTTCTTCGTAACGTTCTTGGTCATAAGGATCCTTGGCATATACCAATCCCACCTCCGAAATGGCCTTTAAACGTTTTAATAGGTTAAGTTGTTCTTTTGGGTTCATTATACTTAGGCCTTAGTTTCCAATAATTCTATCAATGCTTTTATCCCCTGCATTTTTGCGTGGTCCAATGCTGTATTTCCACGGGCATCTTTTGCTTTTGTATCCGCTCCATTTACCAATAATAGTTCCGCAATTTCAATACGGTTAAAGGTTGCTGCGTAAATAAGGCAGGTGGCTCCCATAGCATTGACATGATTTACATTGGCTCCAGCTTCTATCAATAACTTCGTCAAGTTGGTATAACCCTTGAAGCACACACCCATCAACGCGGTATTTCCAGAGCCATCTTTTGCATCAATTTGAGCTCCTTTTTTTAAAAAAAGTTCTGCGATTTTTTCGTGATTGTAATACGTCGCTAAAATTAAAGGTGTAGAACCTCTTTCATCCAAAGATTCCAATAAGCCCACGTCTTCTTGCAACAGTTGTTCAACGGCTTCTATATTGCCATTTCGTATTTCGCTAAAAAAGTCTTCTTTTTTGCTCATATCTTGTAGGAAAGGTATAAAAAAACTGCCACAACCTTGGTGGCTATGGCAGTCTTAATTCATTAATTTTCTTTTTCTAATCTAATATCAATACTGACCAAAATCTAGTCCAAATCAAAACGATCTAAATTCATCACTTTGGTCCATGCCGCTACAAAATCTTTTAAGAATCGCTCCTTGGAATCTTTGCATGCATATACTTCTGCCAAAGCCCGCAATTCAGTATTTGATCCAAATATAAGGTCGGCACGTGTGCCCGCCCATTTTACTTCACCAGTGGCACGATCACGTCCTGCAAACACATTATCCGCATCGGAAGTTGCTTCCCATTTGGTACTTAAATCCAATACATTAACAAAAAAGTCGTTGGTCAATAATCCGGCACGTTTGGTAAAAACTCCATGTTGCGATTGGTCATGGTTTACATCCAATACCCTAAGTCCTCCAACAAGAACAGTCATTTCTGGTACCGTAAGAGTAAGCAATTGGGCTCTATCGACCAACAATTGCTCTGCAGATGTGCTATGGCCCGGTGTACTATAATTTCTAAATCCATCTGCCAATGGTCTAAGGGCTTCAAACGATTCTACATCTGTTTGTTCTTGAGAAGAATCTCCTCTTCCAGGGGTAAATGGCACTGTAATGTTCTCCCCAGCATTTTTAGCTGCCTGTTCAATACCCGCAGATCCTCCAAGAACGATTAAATCAGCAATAGAAACCTCTTTACCTGAAGTGCTATTAAATTCTTTTTGAATTCTTTCTAAGGTATCTAACACTTTAGCCAACTGCTGCGGATTGTTTACTTCCCAATCTTTCTGTGGTGCAAGACGAATACGTCCTCCGTTAGCTCCACCTCTTTTATCTGATCCACGAAAAGTAGATGCCGAAGCCCAAGCTGTAGAAACCAATTCTGAAACAGAAAGTCCTGAGGCAAGAATATTTGCCTTTAATGCATCGATATCGGCTTCATTGATCAGTTCGTACGTAACCGATGGAACTGGATCTTGCCAGATTAGCTCTTCCGAAGGCACTTCTGATCCAACGTAACGGGCGATAGGGCCCATATCTCGGTGTGTAAGTTTAAACCAAGCACGTGCAAATGCATCTTCAAATTCTTTTGGGTTTTCATGAAACCGTTTTGAGATAGCAAGATACTTTGGGTCCATTTTCATTGCCATATCTGCTGTGGTCATCATAAGCGGTTGCTCCTTGGATGCATCACCTGCTCTTGGTGCCATTCTTGCTTTTGATGCCGCCGTTGGAGTCCATTGATGCGCTCCTGCAGGGCTTTTGGTCAATTCCCAATCATAGTTCAACAATACATCAAAATAGTCATGATCCCACTTGGTTGGGTTTGGCGTCCATGCACCTTCTAAACCACTAGTAATGGTATCGTCCAGAACACCCGTGCCGTATGAATTTTTCCATCCCATACTCATTTCTTCAATAGGCGCTCCTGCTGGTTCAGCTCCAACATATTTGTTTGGATCGGCTGCACCATGGGCCTTTCCGAAGGTATGCCCTCCAGCTGTCAATGCAACTGTTTCTTCATCATTCATGGCCATTCGTCCAAAAGTCTCTCTAATATCATAAGCAGAACCAAGTGGGTCAGGTTGTCCACCTGGACCTTCTGGGTTTACATAAATCAATCCCATATGTGAAGCTCCCAATGGGTTTTCAAGCTCTCTTTCTTCAGAACCGGAATAACGTTTGTCATCTCCCATCCATTCTGTTTCAGAACCCCAATAAATGTCTTGTTCCGGCTCCCATATGTCTTCTCTACCACCTCCAAAACCGAAGGTTTCAAAGCCCATGGATTCTAATGCACAGTTCCCTGCTAAAATCAACAAATCTGCCCATGATAATTTTCTGCCATATTTCTGTTTGATGGGCCATAATAGCAAACGTGCCTTGTCTAAATTTCCATTATCTGGCCAACTGTTCAAAGGGGCAAAACGTTGCGAACCTGAACCTGCACCTCCACGTCCATCTTGGATACGGTACGTTCCTGCACTATGCCATGCCATACGAATGAAGAATGGTCCATAATGTCCGTAATCTGCAGGCCACCAATCTTGAGATGTGGTCATTAAATCATATAAATCTTGCTTTACAGCTTTTAAGTCAAGCGTCTTAAACTCCTCAGCATAATTGAAATCTTCATCCATTGGATTGGATAGGGAAGAATTTTGACGAAGAATGTTCAATTTCAATTGGTTTGGCCACCAATCACGGTTCGTAGTCCCGCCTCCAGCACTTTGGTTTAAAGCTCCACCCATAAATGGGCATCCGTTGGCGCCATTTGACGATTTTGTTTCATTTTTACTCATGATAGTATTGTTGTTTAAATATGATTTTTAAGCCTTCATAAAGTTAAAAAAACACTGCCACACAGTATAAGCAATTCATATTAAAATACTATTAAAACATAAGTATAATCTATCTACATAAAAATTACTTTTTCATCGATTTTAGCCGAATTTACGCTTCAATTTGGCACAAACACCCCTCTTATTGGCATAAATATGCCTTATATTTGTTGTTACACGGGTATTTGTTCGTTGTATGATTTTTTTCAAAATTGTCCAATTCATTTATCCTTAAACGTCTATAAACAAATACTCACTAAACACATAATTAATTTAAAATCTATCACAAATGAAAAAACTAATTCTACCTATGGTTGCGCTTTTACTTTTTAGTTTTAGTGCCGACACTTTTAAACTTTCCGATGACGAGCGTAAAATGGCTGTTAAACACTTGACAGAAACCAGCGAACATATGTTTAAAGTATTAAAAGGACTAAATGAGGAACAGCTTAACTTTAAATCGGAAGAAGGTGCTTGGTCCATTGCTGAATGTGTGGAGCATCTTGCCATTTCTGAAAATGCTTTTGGAGGGCTCATTCAAAAAACCGTTGCAGCCGGTCCAAATCCTGCACTAAAAGATTCTGTGAAAATGAAGGATGAAGAACTCTTGGGCATTATCACCAATAGGGATCACAAAGTGAAAACCAGAGAGCCATTTGAGCCTACCGGCAAGTTCGGTTCCCATGAAGCTACCGCCAAAGCTTTTATGGACAAAAGAAGCGAGCACATTGCGTACATCGGTTCTACCGAAGATGATTTAAGAAACCGCTTCAGTAATGATTTACCATTTGGCACCATAGACGGGTTCCAGATTGTCCTCTTTATGTCTGGGCATACAGAACGTCATGTAAAACAAATGGAAGAGGTAATGGCCCACAAGCTTTTTCCTAAAAAATAGTAATCCCAATTAACATTTATTGGCAAACCTCTTTCTTTTTGGAAGGGGTTATTTTTTACCTTTGGCCATGAATTCTAAGAAATAAAAGAGAATGAAACTATTGAAACCACTTGCCCTAGTTGTCGTATTTTTTATTGCTGTTGGCGCAACTGCCCAAAATAAAAAGGACAGAAAAATAATGAGTGATGCCAAAAAAGCAAAGAAGACACTTTTGAAAGCAGACGCCAGACTACAACGCTTTTTTGATAATTCTGCCGGGTATGTCCTTTTCCCCAATGTGGGTAAGGGTGGTTTTATTATAGGTGGAGCCTCTGGCAATGGAGTTGTATATGAAGGTGGTGAACGTGTAGGAATGGCTGGCCTTAAAAAATTGAATATTGGGTTGCAGGCTGGTGGACAGGCCATTATTGAAGTTATCTTTTTTGAAACTCAAGTGGACTTGTCACGTTTTAAGGAAGGTAAGTTTGCCTTTGCTGCAGAAACTTCTGCTGTAGTTTTAAAGTCTGGAATTGCTTTTAATGCCAAATATAAGGACGGCGTAGCCGTTTTTGCTTTGCCCAAAGCGGGGCTAATGGCTGATGCCTCCGTTGGGGGACAAAAGTTTAGCTATAAGCCGTTTTAAGTCAGGAAACCCCATCACTTTATAAAACTCTAGGTTGATATTCTTCAGGGTTACTTTGGGATTGAACTTCGACCAAGGCTTTGAATATTGTATGAAAATCATTTGGCTTCATATATATAGCCGTTAAAGAAATTGGTTCTTCCAACTGTTTTAGGTAAATGTCCAAAGTTAGCTCGGAGTCATATGTCTTTATTTCAAAATTATTTATATCAGAATATTTTAGTTCAACTCCCAAGAAAGAAAACATTCCTTTTTTGAAGATTATCTTGTTGTCCTTTAGATTAAAATACCTAGAAAAAGCATAAAAAATATACCCTGCCCATACTACCAAACCTAAAGCGGAAATAAAGCATAATATATTTATCCATTCTTCTTTTATAATCAGTACTCCCAATCGAAATATCACAAAAGCACCGTACAACTGTCCTATTCCAAGAAAAAGGAGATGATATAAGGGTTTAATCTTTATGCTTTTTATGGTATGCATGGGATCATTTTCTATCTTTCCAATGGTTAAAACTCATACAATGGTTAAAATTTTAATTGGCATTGTTGTTTGTCTTTGGATTTATAAGTTGGCAAAAATCATTCAGAATTCAAAAGAATTAAATGCATTTTCAAAAGAATGCCTAGAGCTGGCAAAAAAAGGGAGTGTCATTTCAACGCAATATAAATTAGGTGCAGAGCAATATAAAAAAGCCAATAGAAAAATAACAATATCAAAGCTGATTTGGTTTTTTATAGAGGTTGGTAGCTTGGTAACCCTCTATTTTATTTTTTTCCGATTTGCTTAAATCTCTATTTAATATCAAAAACAAGTGCTTATTCCCTAGCTCCAGGAGTAAAATCTTCAGGGGCATTTTTGGGTTGTTTGGTGGTACCGCTATCACCTGAATCGTTACATATTGTCCATTCGGTAAAGGTGTAGTTAGGATTTCCCTGAGCCACATTTGTGTTGCGCACGGCTCTCCCATCTTCAAATTCATGATTGGTTCCAGACCCATCCTCCCCGACAACACCAAAAACATCGATTACTGTTCCAAAAGGATCCACCAGAACCAAGTTATCGTCCCCATTGGAATCGGCTGGACTGTTTGTAGATACTCCTAAATCCGGTGCAAAACCGTATACAGTTTCAAATTCTGCAGCATTGGGCGATAGTACCAATGTACTTTCGGCATCAATAATAAACCCGGATAAATCTATGGTGGAACTAATTTCGGTTTTGTCATTGGTATAGCGATGCAACATCCATTTGTTCAAATCCAGCGGTTCTGATGAAGCGTTGTACAATTCCACAAAACGGGCACCTGAATTATTATTTGGGTCGGCCAATTCTGAAATAAAGACTTCCGTTGATGTAAATTCGGTTATAACCTCTGGGCAGCGATCATTTTTGAACTCAATATCATTCAAATCTCGAACAATCAGTTGATACTCATTTTTATCCTTTTGCAAGATTCCAGAAATTGTGCCATTCCCTTCGGGTAAAATCTCAGCTTGAAAATCCGAAAAGCCGCTGGTCAACAAGCCAATTCTATTTTCTTCACAATCCTGAAGGAATCGTTCAGTTTCTTCTCCTTCTTCAGCAAAGGTGACTCCTAATTCCTCATCAATTATTTCAAGGCCTTCAAACTTCACCAAGGTATTTGTAGTTATACTATCTAGCTCTGAAATGGTGACCAAAATTGGTTCTAGACTTTCCGTTTGATCACATGCTAAAAAAATATGCTCCTGTACTTTTAATGTAGGCAATCTACCCACTGAGACATTTCCAAAAGATGAAAATGTTCCTCCCAGTTTGGTTACAGAACTACTTTTTCCCAAATACAGTCCTTTTAATTTTACCAACACTTTGCTTCCCGCTTCAAAAAACAAGTGGGATTTCCTAAAGTCAATTTCTATTTGTAGTGCTTGGGTAGGAAATGACGGGTGATCTTGTAAAAATAGTGTGTTAAAAAAATTTCCGCTTTTGTCTGAGGAAATCACATACCCCTCAAGAACCAAATCTTCGTGTATTTGTATGGTTTCACCATTAAACAAGGCCTCAATCTCTAAAAAACTACTATTTGCTTCTATATTTGAGGCACAATTTGATTTTAAGGCATCAAATTCTGTGCTTTTAACACAAGCCGAAAGTGCAATAAAAATAAATCCAATTGCGCTTAAAAATCTTTTTATCATTTTTTATAGTTTTTCATCTGAACAGCACCAGCACACCCTAAAAACTTATCGCCAAATTCAAGAAATATGTTCGCCCATAACCATACCAATACTTTGGTCCAAATGAAGGGGTCCCACTTAAATTATCTTGATAGAACTGTCCATAATTGCCATTTCTACTTTGTTCATAACCTCCTGTTCTAAAAACTTGATCAAAAAGATTATTCACGCTTGCAAAAGCGCTGATATATTTTTTATTGACTATCCAGGATTTTCCGCCAACAAGATTCAATAGGTAAAAATTATCCAAGGGATGCTCTTTTAAAATTTGTGCAATATTTTCATCTGTGGCATCTGGAAATCGCTCTCCTGTATCTGGATCTAAAAGAAAACTTTGCGTTCGAGTAATTGCGGAAATGTTTAAATAATTATTTGCTAAATAGTTCGTTGTAGCTCCAATCCACCAATATTTGGGACTTCGGTATTCCCCGCCAAGAGCAAATGCGGTCTGTGGCCCTTGGGCCAATCGCAGTCCTTTTAGTTTTGCAATTCCTAAATCAATGTTCCCCTCAGATCTACTAATTTCTGAATCAGCAGCATCAAAATTTATGTTTATTGAGGGGTCGCTTGCATAAACATAATGCCCCAAATTTCCCACTACCGATAGCTTTACATTTGAAGAAACCTGATATTCCAATCCGATTTCTATTCCTTTATGAAGTTTATCCAGGCCAGTAATTACCTCCTGTACAAAGTCTGATCCTATACCAGAATCCACAAAAAAGAAATTAATATCTGTTGTATTTTGAAATCGCGTGTAAAATGTGCTTATCCGTCCCGTTAAATCTGGCAATCGGATAAAATAATTTAAATCTAAAGTTGTAATGGTTTCGTTTAAAATGTTAGGTACACTATTGTTATTCTCCCTTGGATTGATAAATATGTTCTGAAGAGTTGGAGGTCTATTGATCATGGCCCCATTTGCTGTAAGCCAATGTCTTCCAGAAACAAAGTGCGTAAGACCAGTTTTTAGGCCTAGACTAGAAAAAGAAATTTTCTCACTAGTCCCCAATGAGTTTTCTAAAAACCGTTCGTTCAAAAAAAGTCCATCGCGTTGAACCCCAAAGCTTGAAAAAGAGCCAGAAACAAATCCTTTCCAACGTTTAAAATTCCATTTTGCTTGGCCAAAGCCCTTTAACTCAGCAACCCCCAATTGGTAATGGTAGTTAATTTTCTCTCCGACTATCTTTGCTTCGGTACCATTAAGATTGTTTCGCGTGTTCGAAAAAGAATCTACATCAGCGTGAAAACTAGCTCCCAGTAAATCGCTAATCTCAGCAAAATTATCTGAGTTCAGGGTCTTAAAATTTCCTCCTACATCAATATTGATGTATTCGTTTACTGGGACTTCTATAATAGTTGAAGCGGTTATTTGTGTATCATTTGCCACATCATCATATACGATATAAGCCGCTTTTCCATTATTGATCATATTAGAATTGGCATTGTATAATTCCTGCCATTTCAATTGAGAATTATCTAGAAACCCTTTTTTTGCAAAATCTGCATTTCTAAAATCTGCTCCAATAGAGCTGTTGATATGGAAGCTTGGTACATATCTATAGTAGGTAGGGTCTGGATTTGGCGCATTAAAATATCCCAACCTACTTCTAGCATTGGTTCCAAATTGATATGCAACACCTGCGGTTAAATTCAATTTGTCTGACTGAAGAAAATAATTCAGAAGAAATATAGGCTCAAAAATCTTTCTTTCCCTAGCGTTTCTTGTCTTCCCATCTTGACTCCCCCAATAGGGATTATATTGATTCCCTTTCAAATCAAAAACTTCTTTGGTCAAAGCAGCGGAACGACCTCTTCTATTTTTTGCCAAAATAGCGGTAAGCGCTACGCTATTCTGATTATTCAATTGATACTCCAATCCCCCAAAAGCGGAATAAGCATCGTACAATGTCCCTTCAATGTATCCTTCTCCCGCCCATCTCCTAGATAAGGAAACCGTATATGCAAGTCCTTTTTCATTCAGTCCTGAGCTATGGGTTGCCATCAATCTTCCTCTGTATGTTCTGTTGGATGCTGAACTGGATAATCGAGTTCCTGGTCTTAATCCAGAGGGTTTGGCATCAATATTTGTAGTTCCAAGTATTCCCCCAAAAGTATTTTTATTGGCAGTAAGACCATTTGTAAATATCTGATTTCTTATGACATCATTAAGTCCTCCCCAGTTGCTCCATTGAGGTCTTCCGTCAAAAAATTTATTCATTGGGATGCCATTTATAAGCACCTCCCCATTCTGGGAATCATACCCTCTTACACGAAAAAATGCCTGGCCAAAATCAAATGCTGCCCTATTTAAAAAAATATCCTTCGTGGATTGTAAAAGGCCCGAAGAACCAGAAATGGATTCGTCATTCTCAGAAATCTCACTATCTGTTAATGCTATCAAATTGTCCGTCCTTTCCAGTGCTATATCCTTTTCCAAAAAGATATCTGCTAACTCAATGGGCTGTTCATTTAAAAAGATTGAAAAGCGTTTGGAGATAAATTCAGGTGCGTTTATTTCTATGATTTGCTCCCCAGACAGCGAGCATTCCATTTTAAAATCTCCTTTTGTATCCGAAAGAAAAGACGTTACATCTCCAACAATGGTGAGTTTAGCATTCCGAACCGGTCTTTTGGAAACCCCATCTTTTATATTACCAAAAATAAGAGTGCTCTGTTGTCCGTAATGCGCTGTTACACAGCAAAGCATTGCAAAGAACAGCATAGTCCTTAGATGCATAATTGCGTAGGTTAAATTAATAGGTATTGAGGTTATTGTCTTTCTGGAACTGTACGAAAAACAAACAATTTTAAGTATTTTAGATTAAAATCCCAAATTAAATGTCTTTTTTACGATTCCTAATTGTGTTCTTATCCATGCCCATATTTGGGCAATCTCAAAAAATGTATAAAGTAAGAACCATCGCCTTTTATAATGTTGAGAACTTATTTGATACTATAAATGACACCCTTACTTTTGATGACGAACGGACTCCCAATGGAAGTTACCACTGGACCCTTGAGCGTTACAACAAGAAAATAAGTCATATCTCAAAAGTACTTTCTGAAATAGGGAAAGAGACATCAAAATCTTCTCCAGATATTATTGGGCTATGCGAAATTGAAAACAGAGCTGTTCTTGAGGATTTAATTCAACACCCCAATCTTCAAAATAAAAATTATGGTGTTATTCATTTTGATTCTCCCGATGCTAGGGGGATAGATGTTGCCCTTCTTTTTAAAAAAGCTTCTTTTTTACCCACTTCTTTTAAAAGTCATCGGCTTCTACTATTTGACGATATGAGCGAAAGAAAATATACTAGAGATCAACTTGTAGTAGGTGGGGTATTAGACAAAGAAGAGTTTTATTTTATAGTAAACCACTGGCCTTCTAGAAGAGGTGGGGCTTCTAAAAGCAAGCCAAATAGAATTAGAGCTGCCCTGTTAAACAAACGGATTATCGATTCTATTCAAGCCTTAGATTGGAACGCCAAAATTGTAAGTATGGGCGACCTTAATGATGATCCAAGGGATGATAGCTTAAAAAAAGTATTAAAAACAAAGGGTAAAATACAACAGGTAGATAGCTTAAGTTTTTTCAATCCGATGGAAAAATTATATAAGAAGGGAGTGGGCTCACTTGCTTATAGGGATAAATGGAATCTGTTTGATCAATTTTTTATATCTGGCAACTTAATCAATCCAAATAAGCAGTTGCATTCATATTGGAAGGCAGGCGTCTTTGCCCCACCCTACTTAAAAACCGCTAAAGGAAAATTCACGAGCTATCCCTTTAGAACGTATGCAGGTGGAAGTTATACAGGTGGATATAGTGATCACTTTCCTGTATATTTATTTTTGCTGAAGGAAGAATAAGGCTCTATGCCTTTAGTTAAACCATTGTCCCCATGGGATACGGCTTAAAATAAATACCAGTCCCAAACCATAGAAAATTGCAATGCTCTTAAACTTAGCAGTGTCATCTGCCTTTTTCTTATGGCGAGACCATCCCATTGTGATTAAGATAATAGCTATAACATTCATAAGCGGATGCTCTAAAGCCAAAAGGCGCGCAGCAGCATTTAAGCCTCCCATACCCAAAGTCTGTATCGCTTTTAAACCATTATCTGAAACAAAGTAGACAATTAGTCCCAGTAACAATTGAATATGGCTCAGTATTAACGCAAAAAGACTTACTCGTAAATCTTTTTCCATGCTAAACTCTTTCTTTCCCAACCATCCTGATAAGGCATTAAAAACAGCTAGAATTAAAATTGCAAGCACCACATAGGCAAGATAGGAGTGTACGTTTTGTAGAATTTCCATAAGATTGGTTTGAAGCTTAAAAGTAAGGATTTTGCAAATAAAAAACCCTGCCGACTGGCAGGGTTTTTTTACTATTGTATTGCTTAAGACTTAGAAACTATAACTCATGCTAATGTTCCAAGTTCTTCCAAAACCAAAGAATACTTTGTTGCTAGTATCCAATCCTCTAAAGGTATCAGAGCCTGGGCCTGCAAAATTGTTGGTCAAAGATTCTGCGATGTATTCTGTATCAAAAACGTTGTTTACATTGGCCGCAATATTGATGAAATCTTTTTTCTGGCCAAAGCTAAACTTATAGTATACCCCAAAATCCAACAAGCTATAGCTTGGCAATCTCAAGGAACCTTGATTATCTGCTGAATCAAAATCCTCTGCGTTAATTTGCGCAAATAATCTTGAAGCTGAATACAATGTAGTACTCAGTTTAAGGTTCTGAACTGGTCTGACAATCATTTCCAAATTGGTAGTGAACTGAGCTGCATCTCCAACTTTTACCTCATCTAAGAACAAAGTAACTTCTGGATCAATCACGTTTCTATCATCGTCCAATGCAGCACCTGTAGCGTTGCCGCCATACTCCCAATTACCGATGGACATCATTCCTCTAAATTGAACTACATCAGAGGCTCTATAATCAGCTTCCAATTCAAACCCGGAGTGTATTTGCTCAACACCATTGATGTTTGCTCTACCCTCATCTCCAAGAGGTGTTTCAATATCCAACGATTCAAATCTATCTTTCCAGGAAGTTCTGTAAATATTGACCTTAGCTCTAAAATCCCCAAGATTAATACCATAACCCGCTTCAAGACCCAATATTTTTTCATTGGTCAAATCTGGGTTTACATCATTCACAAAATTTAGAAAAACTGCATCAAACAATGGCTGCTTGGAATAATATCCAGCATTGAAGAAAACGTTATGTGCTTCGTTCAGGTTGAAGTTCGCTCCTCCTTTAATATTTCCACCCAATAGGTTTTCAAAATCAGTTTCCTGTTGTGGGTCAGAATCCAAATAAGTAAAATAATCAATTCTCTTGAAGCCTTGTTGCGAAACTCCCCCTTGTAGGAATGCAGAAACCACACCATCTGTATATTCCAATTGTCCAAAAGCACCCAACCATCTTACGATACCATCGTTATAGTAATCTATTTTTTCTTCTGCATCAATATCTTTAAAAATGTTTACAATAGATCCAAAATCAGATGTTATAACATCATTTTGTCTTAATGTACGGTCAGGATTGTTGATATCATCGTCATCAAAATAACCATCGGCTCCCAAAAGGTTATCCACTCTTCTGTAGTGGATTCCTTTGTATGCTCTGGCATCTATCCCAGCATCCCAACTCCATTGATCATCGATGTCTGTATGGAGGTTTGCAATAACACCAAACCAGTTATGTGAATTCATTGAAGCTCTTCTAATGATTCCATCTCCAAAACTGGTGACAATTTGCTCTCCATTTGTAGGAGCCAATTGCCGAGGATTCCCGTCATTATCGCCGTTGTAAAATGTAACGGCTTCTCCACTGTTAAATCTTGAAATCAAATCATAATCAACCAATCCAGTTTCAGGTATTCTATACCTACTAGAGCTAGCAAAACCAAAATCTGGGCCAACACCTATATCTCCTGTTCCGCCACCTCTACCAAAAGATGCATAGGCAGATGTAGAAAGCGTGGTTTTATCATTGAATTTATGCTCCCAGTTAAGAGAGGCAATTGGTTTATGGTAGAAATTTCTTCTCCATCCGAATTCCTCACCATTCAAAAATCCATGGTTGAAGTTATATAGCGCTCCATATTCTACATGATCTTCTATAGTGGCTACATTAAAGAAACTAGATGTTCTTTGATTATGTACTTGAGGTGCCCCTGTTAATACGAATTGAAAGCTGTTTTTATCATTAGGCTCATATCCCAATCCTATGAAGTAGTTATAGCCTTCAAACTTAGTTCCTTGAACATATCCATCACCAGAAGTTCTTCCCAACAATACTGAAGCTGCAAATCCATTCTCGCTTTTTCCAGTATTGTATGAAGCGGTCATTTTCATATAACCGTCGTTACCACCACCAAAGCGAACGGAACCACCTTCTTCTTGCTCTGTAGATTTAGTGATAATATTGATTGTTCCACCAACCGAACTAATGGCCAGCTTGGAGGAACCAAGGCCTCTTTGTACTTGCATTGCCGTAGTAACATCACCAAGACCTGCCCAGTTACTCCAGAATACTCTACCATTTTCCATATCATTAACGGGAATACCGTTAATCATAATAGCCGTATTCTGAGAATCGAAGCCTCTTACGTTTATCCTTCCATCTCCAAATCCACCACCCGTTTTAGTGGCATAGATGGATGGGGTTGATCTTAATACTTCCGGTAATTCCTGAGATCCCAACTTTTCTTGTATCTCAGCTGCTCTAATAGTTGAAACCGCTACAGGGGTTTCCCTGTCCTTAGCAATATCCAGAATTCCAGTCACGATAACACCTTCAAGTTCTTCAGCATCTGGAGCCAATGAAATTGTACCAATGCTACCCAAAGCATTGAAAGTGATGTTTTTGGAAATAAACCCAATATAGGAAATAACCAAAGTACCCGAAGCTTCAGGAACTTCAAGTGAAAAGTTCCCATCAAAATCTGTTGATGCACCATTTTCAGTGCCCTGTAGTACTACACTAGCTCCTGGAAGTGGGCCTCCAAGTTCGCCGTCAACGACCTTACCAGTAATGGTTCCTTGAGAAAACATAATTGTGGATACCATGAGAGCCACAATTAATAAGTAGAATTTTTTCATTTTTACAGTGTTTATTATTTGAATAGCACTGCAAAAGTCTTTTTTTTTAACGTTTGTTATGTTAATTTAATGTTAAAAAAAATAATGCGAATTACTATTAATCAAACACAAATAGTTGATTAATAATAAGTTATCTATTAAATCAACTTTATGAAAACTTAATTCAATTCTTAAAAAAATGCAAAAGATTCAAAGTTGAGCTATCATGCTTGCCAATATCCGAATTTTCAATATCGCTAAGTATATTTTTAGCAAGTTGCTTCCCTAATTCAACCCCCCATTGATCATAGCTGAAAATGTTCCAAATAATCCCCTGAATAAAAATTTTATGCTCATAAAGTGAGATTAAGGATCCTAGTGTTCTAGCAGTAAGTTTTTTAATAAGTATGGTGTTGGTAGGTTTGTTTCCTTCAAATATCTTGAAAGGTAATAAGGCTTGTAATTCTTCTTCACTCAGGTTTTGTTTTTCCAGCTCTTCTTTTACCTCATCAGCTGTTTTTCCGTTCATTAATGCCTCTGTCTGAGCAAAAAAATTGGCCATTAGTTTGTTATGATGATCCGTTTCCCCATGCAAGGATTCCTTAAAACCGATAAAATCTGTTGGTATAAGTTTTGTCCCTTGATGAATCAATTGAAAGAACGCATGCTGAGAATTGGTCCCTGGCTCTCCCCAAATAATAGTCCCGGTTTCATAACCAGTTCTGTTACCACTCCTATCCACACTTTTACCGTTACTCTCCATAATCCCCTGCTGTAAGTATGCAGAAAAGCGACTTAGATATTGTGTATATGGAATTATTGCCTCCGTCTCTGCCCCATAAAAATTGTTATACCAAACACTCAACAGTGCTAGAATAACTGGAATATTTTCAGAAAATGGGGTTTCCTTAAAGTGTACGTCCATTTCATTTGCACCGGATAGCAATTCGTCAAAATTATCAGCCCCTACGGCAAGGGCAATTGAAAGTCCCACAGCACTCCATAGTGAAAAACGACCTCCTACCCAATCCCACATGGGAAAAACATTTTCATTGTCTATGCCAAACTCTTTGATTTTTTTGGTATTGGTGGAAACAGCTGCAAAATGTTTAGCGATGTCTTTCTCTGAAGCAGCATTTAAAAACCACTTTTTTATGGTAAGGGCATTGCTAAGCGTTTCTTGGGTGGTGAAGGTCTTTGAAACAATAACAAACAGAGTCGTCTCAGGATTCAACTCCTTCACAATCTCACGAACATGGTCACCATCTACATTACTTACAAAATGCGTTTTTAGGTGGTTCTTATAAAATTTTAAAGCTTCCGTAACCATGGCCGGCCCAAGATCAGACCCTCCAATACCTATGTTTACAACATCTGTAAAAGCTTTGTTGGTGTATCCTTTTTTTTCTCCAGAAATAATTGATCCTGAAAAAGCTTTTATCTTTTCCTTGACTTCATAAACCTCCGGAATAACGTTTTGGCCATCAACATATACTTTATCGTCTTTTTTGGCTCTTAAGGCTGTGTGCAATACCGCTCGCCCTTCGGTTTGATTAATCAAGGCTCCCTCATAATAGCCGGAAATGGCCTCTTTAAGCCCTACTTCATCGGCTAATTGAAGTAGCAACGAAAGTGTTTCTTGCGTAATTCTGTTCTTTGAATAATCCACCAAAAAATCATTCCAGAGCAACGTAAACTTTTTGCCTCGATCTGAATCCTCGGCAAACAGTTCCCTTAAATGATTGTCTTTTGTGTTTTTATAGTGTGCTAAAAGTTTGTTCCAAGCTTGGGTGGTTGTAGGGTTGGTTTTGGGTAATGCCATGTTAGGGGTTAAGTGTTATTTGATTTTCTTCTGGTATTGGTACTGGGGTAGGTTCCATAAATTCAATACAATCCAATTGAGCTTTTAAGGGGGCTATGAATGCCATATAATCTGTGCGCAATGAATCTGCAATGGGTTCTGCGGCTGGTAATTTTTCGCGCAAGGGATCTACTTGTCGCCCATTTTTCCAAAACCTATAACAAACATGTGGGCCACCTGTATTTCCAGTCATTCCAACCCATCCAATAACATCACCTTGGCGAACAAAATCACCTCTTTTTACTTTTTGTTTTTTCATGTGAAGGTACTGGGTACTATACGTCCCGTTGTGTCTAATCTTCACGTATCTTCCATTTCCTCCTCTTCTTGTGGACTCGGTTACCGTTCCATCTGCAGTAGCAATAATTGGAGTTCCCACAGGTGAAGCGTAGTCTGTACCCTTATGTGGCCTAACTTTATACCCGTAATACGCAATCCTACGCTTAAGGTTATATCTTGAGGACAATCGGTATCCAAATTTTATTGGGGCTCTTAAAAAGGTGCTTCTTAAATTATTGGCCTCATCATCAAAATAATCGACAATTTGTTTTGAAGAATCCGCTACGTATGAAAATGCATAAATTGGTGTGCCCTTATGTTCAAAGTAAGCTGCTTCAATAGGCTCGGCTCCTGCATAAATGGAATCATTAATATAACGCTCCTTATAAAGCACCTTAAATTTATCCCCTTTTTCCAGTCTAAAGAAATCTATGGTCCATGCGTAAATTTCAGAAAGGTTTAATGTTATGTTGTAGTCTATCCCTTGGTCCAGAATCGCCTCGGACAATGAAGTTTCTATCACTCCAGAGGCTTCCCTCATCACATATTTCACCTTCTTTCTACTCTTATAGGCCATTACACTGTCACACAAATCAACAACGGTATAATTGATTCGGTCATTTTGATAGATAAAAACTTCCGCTACTTCAGAAGTGTCTTTGGATTTTAGAATTAAATATGGTTTGCCAACCATTATTCTGCGTACATCAAAAGTATCTTTGAAGTTTTGTGAGATGGTTGCAATTTTTGGGTAGTCCACCTTGTTTTTTAACATAAGCTCTCCAAAACTATCTCCATTTCGGATAGTATCCTGGACTACTTTAAACTCCTCCAGGTTAAACCCATATTGCTTTATTATTGGCTTTGCAACTGGCGCTTCTTGCGCCAATTCCTGCACTAACTCTTTTTTCTCTTTGCATGACACTATAACCAATAGCATCAAAATTGCCCCAAAAAACTTTTGCATTCCTAGTATTACTTATTTGATGGATTAAAAATGTGGTCTACCCATTGTTTTCCCCATGTATCCAACTCATTTTCTGAGTACAAAGTTGGGAAAAATATTATTTTCTGAAAACTTGGGGGTAAAAACTCCTTCCAATTGGTGCCTCCTGTTGCTTCTACTTCCTTATTTTCTTTTGCTAAATATCTGTAGGCAGAGCCCATATGCATTAATGGCCAATTTACATTGGCGTTTATATCCATGTCCTTTAAGGACTTTATCAATTCTTCATTTTTCCTAGACTTTTCTGGTAATTGAAGGTATTTATGATATATGTTACTGCTCTTCACTTGGTTTGCAATTCTAAGCAGTCTTGGTGTATAACGAAACTCAAATTGCTTTAAAGTCAGGGTTTTCTCGCCAGAGACTAAATCCGTAGCACCTTTTTTCCAGTAAATATGCTCAAAAAGCTCTTCAATCTGATTTTTGCTAGAAAAAGAATCACGCTGCGATTGATGCACCAGGTTTTCTAATGGCGTAGCATAAATTTCAATCATTCTATACTGCGCCGACTGAAACCCACTTGCAGGTAACAAGGCCATACGGTATCGCAAAAACTGCTCGCGTTCCATCCCCTTGATCATAATACTAAAGGACGAAATCAACGCTTTAAAATAGCTATTGATTCTTCTGGTTTTTTCTATAAAAAAATCCAAATCTTGAGACTTATCTTCTACGATTTGTTTTTGTTCATGCAAAATCAGCTTAAAATACAGCTCGGTAATTTGATGGTACATGATGAAAATCTCCTCATCTGGAAAATGGGTGCGTGGAACTTGAATACTTAACAGTGTATCTAAGTGTATGTAATCCCAATACGTGAGGTACTTTTGGTAGAGGAGTCCATCAAGATAAGAACTTAAGTCTTGGCCAGAGTTTTTGTACTTTTCTTCAAGCTTGTTGATTTGGGACTCAATTAGCTCGTCTTTCTTCATTCAACAACTACTTACTATCTCATTATTATTTTAAACTGGTTTCTAAGCCCGTTATAGGCATCCAAATCTGCTTTAAGCGACCCTACGGCTAAGTCCGCCTTTATTCTTATCGGAATCTTGTTCAAATCGTTGGAAACCCAAAGCGTTAAACTTTCTTTTTCCTTGAAAACACGACCTGATTGAACAACGGGTCTAAATTTAAGACATTCTACTTTCCCAAACTTGGTCCGTATGACTTCTTTTCCCAAAAATTTTAATTTGAATTTATAGACCCCATCATCATCAAAGAGCATATCCATATCAATGGATTGGCCTACTTCAAATTCTTCAAGCTTGTATCTGTTCCTTAAATGGTAGGACGCTGACAGTAAATCTTGGATATCATCTTGGACCGGAATATCAAATTCCTTACCATTTTTGTTGTCCTTTAGAATTGCCTTGTCTTCTTGATGATAAAAATCTATTTCTATATCCTTTGTATATCCACCTTCATTTATTTTTCTAATAAATCGATATGGTTTACCATCATTTCTTCCGAAGTAGCTTTCATAAGTATCGTCTACTTTAAAAAATATACTGGCAAAACCTGTAGTTTTTCCTCTACCCACCACATGGTATACCGGTATACTATCAATAGAGTCAGTGGTCAACTTCAATGTAGCATAACTGGCATTCAAAAAACCATAGTGAATACGAAACTTTAGCCACTCTCCCGCTTTAAAGGCAGGATGCTTTTTTTGGGCCATACTGGAGGTTGTAAGCAATATGGAAAAAATGATTAAAATCTTTTTCATAATCCTTTGAATCGATATAAAATTAGTGAAATCACCGTTTAAGTTGATGACTTTACATTTACATAAACAAAACTTGTTCCAAAATATTATATATAAAAAAAGCCCAGTCTTGTAACTGGGCTTTTCCTAAATAACCAACCAAACTTTAAATTATGAAAAACCAATACTTAAAGTTATAAGGGAACCACCCCTTATGTGATGTAAAGATACGCCAAGGTTTTGTAGGAAAATAAGTTTTTAACGGACTTTAACGATCTTTGCCCAAATTATCGTTAAGCTGCTAAATAATTAGCAAATCGTTAAGAAAATGCCATAGTTTTGCTATGGTTTTCCTCCAATTCTTAAAGTAGGAAACTTCTTTTTATCCATAGGTTTATATTTTTTGAACAGGGACTATTTACCCATCGTTTCAAAGTTTGTTCAAAACCAATATCCTACACTAAAAAATATATTGCTATTGGAAATTTCTGGCGTCCATGAATAATATATCTGAATGGGTCCCAAAAAAGATTCAAACCCGTAGCCTATTCCGTATCCTGAAAAATTGGGTTCTGAAAACCACTCTCCTGTTCGGAAAAGATCATCTTCAATATTGGCGAAATTTGCAGAGAGCAATATGTGGTTCTTGGGTGCAAAATTATAATCCAATCTTCCATATGCTTTTACAAAACTATTCCCTGGAAGGCTTAAAAAATCATATCCAAAAAAGGGAACAAAATTATTTACAAAGTCATTTCCATAGCCCCCTAGAACAAAGTCAAATGAAGTTACCCCAGAGGTTCCCAATTTAACCCCACCTTGTGTCTCTATATTAAAACTAAGATTGTGAGCTAAAGGAATTACTGTACCCAACCTTGCTTTTCCCACCCCAAACTCTTTAAAGTTTTCATTAAAATCTGAAGAGAATAAATACAGGTGAAAATCACTGTCAAAAAACAATCCTTTTGTGGGAAAATATTTGTCATCGTAGGTGTCCAAGGTTATTTTACCATACGCGCTAAAGTAGTTGGAGTTGTCAAAAAATGTACGGTCTGAATCTCTTGGTAAAAAGCTTGTCGCACTTTCATCCACAGCTTCATTTAATGTTCTAGTGCTGTACCGTAAAAGTTTATGTTCGGCGCCTATTGTAAAAGCAAACTCTTCTTTGAACACCGTTTGCAGATAAACTTGATTGGTCAAATCTGTGACATCCAAATTAATTTCTCGAATGTTTGGGTCATCTGGTACATTAAAATTTGATTGTATCAATCCAAAATCAATTTCCTCATCAAAATCTGTAAATTTGGAATTGATTCCGAAGCTCCAATAAAAACCTTTATCCAAGTAATACTGCATATTGTAACGAATATGATCTCCCAGTATAAAATCGAAAGATGCCACATCATCTTTTAGCAAAAAATTCTTCTTGGTCAGGTTGATGAGTGCCGCACTTTTATACAAATCATCATAATGTGCAGACATTTTTAAGAACATCTTCGTTGGATTTTCCGTTAACTTTAATATTAGATCTGTTCCCAATCCATTGGAGGCCAATTCATATCTAATGGCCTTAAAGTTTCCTGTTGCTGATAAATTGTTAATGCCTTGTTTTAGTCTTTCAAATGATGTTTTCTCAGCTAGATCAAACCTAAGCTTTCCTTTAATATATCCTCTTGTATAGCGATCATTCCCCCTAATAATCAATCTATTTATGGTTAAGCTGTCGCTTGTCTTTACTCTATCTTTTTTAACTGAGGCATTTGTTTGGCTTTGTGCTATTTCTTGTAATTCAGCGAGTCTTTTATAAGCTGCTGCTTCACCTATTTCCACAATCTCAAGGGAGCGATCAAAATCAATTACTGAAAAGTCATCGATATCTGGCCGAATATAAATTTCTGTTTTTTCAATTTTCTCCTTCATATCATCAACCGTTCTATAATTGTTGATTTGAAGCAATATCTCGGTAGCGGAAGAAAGTGATTCTCTGGTTGCCAAACCATGTTGTACATCCACTCCAATAATCAAATCTGCTCCCAGGGCCCGTATTTCATCTATTGGATAATTATTCACCACCCCTCCATCAATCAAAATCTCTCCGTCGATTTCTGAGGGTTCAAATAATGAGGGAAAGGTGCCGCTGGCCATAATCGCTTCTGGGAGATATCCTCCATTCAATAATACCTCCTCGCCAGTCTCTACATTAGTTGCAATGCACAAAAACGGAATGGGTAATCTTTTAAAGTCCTGAATATCCTTTACATGGAAGAGAAGGCGTACCAATTCAGTATAAATATTCTGCCCTCCTGAAATTGCTTGGGGGAAGGATACGTTGAAATTGGTAAAGGGGAGGCCCAACGCATAGCGTTCGGAATCTTCCTTCTCATAAAAGGTCTTAGCTCCTCTGGGTACGTTATCCTGAATTAATTCGGAAAAGTTAGTCGCTTTAAAAATGGAATCGAGTTCTATGGCCGTATACCCAGAGGCGTAAAGAGCCCCCACAATGGCGCCCATACTAGTGCCTCCAATATAGTCGATTTTAATTCCAGCTTCATCGATTACCTTAAGTGCGCCTATATGGGCCATTCCTTTTGCCCCACCACCACTAAGCACAAGACCCACTTTTGGAGGCCTGTCCTGTCCAATACTTTGGAACATTACAAAAGCACCAAAAAAAACAAACATAATTATGGTCAATGTGTTTTTCATTTTGCTAATGGAAGGTTTTATAAATTTTTTTTGCTTTGGACATACCTATAGATTCCGCAAGGCTCTCAATGGTTGCTTCTTTTATTCGTTTTACCGACTTAAAGTTCTTCAATAACAGTTCTGCTGTTTTTTCACCAATCCCTTCAATATTTTCCAGTTCAGAATCAATAGCACCCTTGCTTCTTTTATTTCTGTGGTGTGTTATTCCAAATCTATGTGCTTCATTCCGTAGCTGCTGTATAATCTTCAAAGTTTCCGACTTTTTATCCAAATAAAGCGGAATGGGGTCTTCGGGAAAGTAAATTTCCTCTAATCGTTTTGCAATTCCTACAATGGCAATTTTACCTCTTAATCCCAAAATATCCAGACTTTTTAATGCTGAGGACAACTGTCCTTTTCCACCATCAATAACAATGAGTTGGGGCAGTGATTCACCTTCGGTGAGCAGTCTTTTATATCTTCTAAGAACTACTTCTTCCATACTGGCAAAATCATCCGGGCCCTCTACTGTTTTAATATTAAAATGGCGGTAATCTTTTTTGAATGGTTTTCCATTTCTAAAAACAACGCAGGCCGCAACAGGATTACTGCCTTGAATGTTGGAATTATCAAAACACTCTATGTGTACCGGCTCCTCCGAAAGCCTCAAATCTGCTTTCATTTGGGCCATGATTCTTTTGGTGTGTCTATCTGGGTCTGTGATTTTAATCTGTTTAAATCGGTCTTGTCGAAAGAAACGGGCATTGCGTTCAGAAAGTTCTAAGATGCGACGTTTGTCCCCAAGTTTCGGCAGGGTGATTTTAAGGCTCTCTTCTACCGCAACAGGAAATGGCAGATAAATCTCTTTAGATTCTGAATTAAATCGCTGCCTAATCTCGGTAATGGCTAGTTGCAGTAATTCCTCATCGGTCTCATCCAATTTCTTTTTTATTTCTAAGGTATGAGATCTTATGATGGCCCCGTGCGATAGCTGTAGAAAATTCACATATCCGTGGGTTTCATCAGAAATAATGGTAAACACATCAACATTGTTGATTTTTGGATTTACAACAGTAGACTTGGCCTGGTAATTTTCGAGTATCTCAAGTTTGTCTTTAATTCTTTGGGCCTTTTCAAACTCCATATTTTTGGCCAATTCCTTCATTTGAGATTTAAAGAATTGAAGTGAACTTTTAAAATTACCTCTTATAATATCCCTAATATCTTCTATCTGCTTCTGGTATTCATTCTCTTTCTGTAATCCCTCACACGGCCCTAGACAATTTCCCAAATGATATTCCAAACAGACCTTATACTTTCCTGAAGAAATCTTTTCTTCAGAAAGATCATAGTTGCAGGTTCTCAATGGATACAGGCTCTTAACCAGATCCAACAAAGTCCTTACAGTCTTCATGCTTGTATATGGACCATAATACTCCGATCCATCCTTAATTAGTTTACGGGTTGAGAAAACTCTTGGGAAACGTTCCTTTTTTATACATATCCATGGATATGATTTATCATCTTTAAGCAAGACATTATATCTTGGCAATAACTTTTTGATCAGGTTATTTTCCAAGAGAAGGGCATCAGATTCTGTGCGGACAACAATATGTTTAACAGAATGTATCTTTTTTACCAGAACACGTGTCTTTCCATACTCCTGTTTTTTATTAAAATAGGAAGCGACCCTTTTTCTAAGGTTCTTTGCTTTGCCCACATAAAGAATCTTATCCTCAGAATCATAAAATTGATATACCCCCGGATTGTTTGGAAGAGCACTTATTTGGACATTGATAGATGACGAGGCGGACATATAATCTTGGGATATGGACTCCAAAACAAAAGTAACTTTTAATAATACTATTTTTTTATTAAAATTGATCTATTCCCACTGTGGTTTAACCTTTGTTTGAGTTTTATACATAGTTGTTTTTCTCTGTTTGCTTTTTCCTACAAAAAAGATGTAGTACTGTTTTGGATACTCAAAATGCAAGATTTTTATTTTTTTATTTTTTTAGGTCAATTAGAACTCCGAAAGCCATGTGAACTCAATAGTTCTTATTTTCAATTAGTTACCTTAATAACTGCTCTAAACAAAACCCTAAAAAAACACTCGACTTGTTAAACTGTTGCTAAAAAAGGTGCGTTTCATCGATTAAAAATGCATTTCATGGTGAACTTTTCAATTCTTTTACCTACATTTAACCTTATAAATACGATTCTATGGAGAACTATGTTATCGTTTTGGGAATGTATTTGATTTTGATGCTTTTTTTCAAAATCTTTTTCTCTGTTTCAACCAGAGAGTAATAAAAAAAGTTCCCCAAAACACCACCCCGAAAAATTTCAACACTAGATGTTGAAACATGAACTGAGAAAAAAATATAAGAATTTGAGAGAAGGGCTAAGCCTTTCAGAAATCTCTGATTATAGTATACTTTTAGCAAATCATGCACTTCAAATCCCTATTTGGGATTTTTTTTATTTCCATATTTTTTTAAGTATTGAAGAAAACAGGGAGGTTGATACCCTTCCGATAATGACCCTTCTCCAGGGAAAGGACAAGCATGTGGTCATTCCAAAGGTTAGTGGAGAAAATGCAATGGAGAACTATTTGCTAACCGATAACACCGCTTTCAAAAAAAATAAATGGAACATTCCAGAACCTGTGGATGGTATTAAAATTCCAGAAAACCAAATAGATGTAGTTTTTGTGCCCTTACTTGCCTTTGACCTAAAAGGAAATCGAGTGGGTTATGGCAAAGGGTACTATGATACTTTTCTGAGGAAATGTGGAACGGAAACCATTACAGTAGGGCTTTCCTTTTTTGAGGCAGAGGAACAAATTATGAATATGACCAAAAATGATGTAAGACTCAATTATTGTATTACACCCAAAAGAGTATATAAATTTTAACCTTCGGTTTGTTTCTCTGGTTTAGGAAAGGCTTTTTTATTGAATACAATCAATATTCCAACCCCAGTGCTAATAGCAGTGTCCGCTATATTAAAAACAGGCTCAAAAAAACGAAAGCTTTTTCCGCCTAATGAAGGGACCCAATCGGGCCAAGAAGTATCAACCAACGGAAAATAAAGCATATCCACTACTTTTCCATAAAATAGCTTTCCATAAGGCTCACTGGAAAATAAAGTGGCAACTTGATTGCTGCTCTCGTCAAAAATCATCCCATAAAAAACAGAATCAATAATGTTCCCCAAAGCTCCTGCAAAAATGAGTGAAACTGCCAAAACCAATGTTCGTGGGGATTGTTTCTTTATGTTATCCCAAAGCCAATACCCAATACCAAAAATGGCAAAAAGTCTAAAAATGGTCAGAACCAGTTTCCCTGCAGACTCAGAAATGGGTAGTAGGTCACTTAACTTTGTTCCCCATGCAGCACCTTCATTTTCTATAAAAAGTATTTTAAACCAAGTAAAAACATCGATGGATTCTCCCAACACAAAATTGGTCTTTACATAGACTTTACTTATCTGATCCACCAAAAGGACCAATACGATGATTAACAGGGACTTCTTTAAATTCATTACCTTAAAAACAGATTGCGCAAAAGTATGGATATTATTTTGTTTTCTTAAGGAAGATCCGTCCTTCTACCGTGTTCAAGTTATATAGCTTTTCACCTTGTGGAATAGTTTCTTTCTGAACTTCTCCATATGTGCTTTTGGCAACAATATTTCCGCTTGGAACCTTGAGTAAAATATCTCCTTTTTGGGTGGCTACCTCAACATTTGCTATTACATTTTCCAATACACATCTCCCATCTGATAATTTTACCATAAGACTTTTAAAATCCCCTGTTGCCTGTACATTACTATTTGTACCATAAACGGATACCTCTTTATGCTCCGGAAGTGTTATGCGTAATTTTATGGAAATAACTTTATGGGCACTAAGTTTATCATTTGGATTGATAAAGTTCGGCTGAAAACCTGCACTGAGCAAAACAGTAGCGCCTTGTTCTTCTATAGTAATCACTAAATCCTTGGAATATTCCCCCTCGATACTCGCCTCCACCTTAACCTCATTGATATTGTTGGTGTCAAGATCGACCTGATAGCAATACTTAGAGTCAATTTGAATGTATTTGGTCTCTGGACCAACAAAGGCCTTCTTGATTAGTTTCTGACCTTGCAACTGAATCAATGAAAAAAGACAGAGAAAAAAGAATATCCTTTTCATAAACAAAAAAACGCCTTACGGCGTTTTTGTTATTTCTGCATATTCTTGGCCTCAATGCTCAGTGTAGCATGCGGTACAAGCTTTAATCGCTCTTTGTTGATCAGCTTCCCGGTTACACGGCAAATACCATACGTCTTGTTCTCTATTCTGAGCAACGCATTCTTTAAGTCCCTAATGAATTTTTCTTGGCGAATTGCCAACTGTGTGTTGGCTTCTTTGCTCATGGTCTCAGAACCTTCCTCAAAGGCTTTAAAGGTCGGAGAGGTGTCATCCGTGCCATTATTGCCATCGTTCATATAAGAGCTCTTAAGCAGCTCTAAATGCTTATTGGCCTTATCTATCTTTTCTTCAATTAACGTTCTAAATTCTTTTAGATCTTTATCCGAGTATCTTACTTTTAAATCTTGTGCCATGTTCTAATGTTTTTGGATAAACAATTTTGTATTTACTTCATCAAAGGCAATCGCTATACCTTCATCTAATTTTTCTTCAAAATTCAGTTCTGCAGTCAAAGTTTCTGTTTTAATGTAATCTTCATTACTGGAAACCGCACTTTCCACAAAACCGTCTTTCAATATTTTAATGTCAATTCTATCGGTGACTTCAAATCCAGATTCCTTTCTAAGGTTTTGGATTCTATTCACCAGTTCTCTTGCAATGCCCTCTTTTCTAAGGTTTTCATCAATGGTTACATCTAAAGCGACCGTTAATGAGCCAGAACTTGCTACCAACCACCCTTCAATATCTTGGGAGCTGATGTCCACATCAGTTAACTGTAAAATAATACTTTTATTTTCCAAAGCAAGCATTAATTCGCCTTCTCGTTCAATTTTTTGGATATCATCTTGATTCAACAAGTTCACCGCGCCAGCAATAGCCTTCATATCCTTCCCAAATCTAGGCCCTAAAACCTTGAAATTAGGTTTGATTTGTTTCACCAAAATTCCGGAAGCATCATCAAGCAATTCAATTTCTTTTACGTTTACCTCGGATTTTATTAAATCTGAAACCGCTTCAATATCTGCTTTCTGTTCATCATCCAAAATAGGAATCATTATTTTTTGCAGTGGCTGACGTACCTTGATCTTTTCCTTTTGACGAATGGACAATACCAAGGAAGAAACTTTTTGTGCCAATTGCATTTTACGTTCCAGTTTTTTGTTGATCATCCCTTGGTCAGAAACTGGAAAACCTGATAAATGAACACTTTCAAAACCGTCCTTTTTGGTAGTTGCATCCAAATCCTTATACAACCGATCCATGAAGAAGGGTGCTATTGGGGCTGATAGCTTGGCTACGGTTAACAAACAGGTATACAAGGTTTGATATGCAGAGATCTTATCTTGTTGATAATCTCCTTTCCAGAAACGTCTTCGGCATAATCTCACATACCAGTTGCTTAAATTTTCCTGCACATAATCAGAAATCATTCGAGCTGCTTTGGTCGCCTCATAATCATTGTATGCCTCATCCACTTTTTGAATAAGTGAATGTAGTTCAGATAAAATCCATTGGTCAATTTCTGGTCGCTCACTTAATGGAATATCTGCCTCTGAATAATCAAACCCATCAATATTGGCATATAATGCCATAAAAGAATAGGTGTTATAAAGTGTGCCGAAAAATTTCCGTTTTACTTCAACAATCCCATCCAAATCAAATTTTAAATTGTCCCATGGGTTTGCATTGGAAATCATATACCAACGTGTGGCATCTGCCCCATGTTCTGGAAGCACTTTAAATGGATCAACAGCATTCCCTAAACGCTTGGACATTTTCTTTCCGTCCTTGTCCAATACCAACCCATTTGAAACTACATTTTTATAGGAAACGGTATCGAAAACCATAGTGGCAATGGCATGCAAAGTATAGAACCATCCTCTTGTTTGGTCCACTCCTTCCGCAATAAAGTTTGCTGGGAATGCAACACCGCCATCGATTAGCTCTTTATTTTCAAACGGGTAATGCCATTGTGCATAGGGCATGGACCCACTATCAAACCAAACATCAATTAAATCAGATTCCCTTTTCATGGGTTTTCCTGATGGGGATACCAAAGTAATCTGATCCACAATATTTTTATGCAAATCGATTTTGTCATAGTTCCCCTCGTCATTGTCGCCTACCACAAAATCCTCAAAAAGGTCTTTTTCAAGAACTCCTGCTTCAACAGCTTTACCCATTTCGGATTTCAATTCCGCTACGGATCCAATCATCAGCTCTTCTTTCCCATCTTCGGTGCGCCAAATGGGGAGTGGAATTCCCCAGTAACGGGAACGGGAAAGGTTCCAGTCGTTGGCATTGGCCAACCAGTTTCCAAATCGACCCTCACCGGTAGCTTTTGGCTTCCAGTTGATACTTTGGTTTAACTCGAACATACGGTCTTTAACATCCGTAACCTTAATGAACCAAGAATCCAACGGATAGTATAAAATCGGCTTGTCCGTACGCCAGCAATTTGGGTAACTGTGTACGTACTTCTCTACCTTAAAGGCTTTATTCTCTTCTTTTAGTTTGATGGCAATTTCAACATCAACAGACTTCTCTGGAACCGCATCATCTGCATAGTATTCGTTCTTCACATACTTGCCGGCAAACTCCCCAAGTTCTGGTCTAAACCTTCCTTGCAAATCGACCAAAGGGACTGGATTGTTGTTTTCATCCAACACCAACATCGGTGGCACTTCAGGTTTTGCTTGTTTTGCCACCAAGGCATCATCCGCACCAAAGGTGGGCGCGGTATGTACAATTCCTGTACCATCTTCGGTAGTTACAAAATCCCCTGAAATAACTCGAAAAGCGTTTTCTGGATTTTGATAGGGCTGGGCATATGGAAGCAATTGCTCGTATTGAATTCCCAGTAATTCCTCTCCTTTACATTCCGTGGCAATTAAGAACGGTATCTTCTTATTTTCTTTAGAAAAACTGGAAAGCACTGAAACATCATCCGTTTGTTCAAACTTTCCTCCAAATTGTTTCCCTACTAAATTTTTAGCAAGGATAACATGGGTTGGTTGAAAAGTATATTGATTGTAAGTGGCAACTACTACATAATCAATTTTAGCACCAACAGTTAATGCAGTATTGGACGGTAAGGTCCATGGAGTAGTCGTCCAAGCCAATAAATGCAAATGGTCAAACTTTTTTAAGAACTCAGGCAATGTGTTTTCAACAGCCTTAAATTGTGCCGTTACCGTGGTATCCGTTACATCCTGATACGTTCCAGGTTGATTCAACTCATGGGAACTTAATCCCGTTCCCGCCTTTGGCGAATACGGTTGAATGGTATATCCTTTATAGATAAGACCTTTATCATAAATCTGCTTTAACAACCACCAAACAGACTCCATATATTTTGATTTGTAGGTGACATATGGATCATCCATATCTACCCAATAACCAATTTTTTCGGTCATCTCATTCCAGACATCTGTATAACGCATGACCGCTTTTTTACAGGCTGCATTATATTCTTCAACCGAAATCTTTTTGCCTATATCCTCTTTGGTAATGCCAAGCTCTTTCTCCACACCGATCTCAATGGGCAAACCGTGGGTATCCCATCCTGCTTTCCGCTTTACTTGATACCCTTTCATGGTTTTATACCTGGGAAAGATATCCTTGATGGTACGTGCCATTACATGGTGAATTCCAGGCATTCCGTTTGCAGAAGGTGGCCCTTCGTAAAACACGTAGCTTTCTTTCCCCGCTCTGGTGGAAACACTTTTTTCAAAAATTTGATTGTCCTTCCAAAAGTTCAAAACTTCTTCTGATACTTTGGGTAAATTCAATCCTTTATATTCCGCAAACTTCATATTTTCTCCTACTTCTTCTAGAATTCCAAGTTTGCAAAATTAAAAATTTAGCTGGAATTATTGCCTTACAAATCATGTATTTGAATTTCCTTAACCTGCTTAACCTAAATATGATACCTCTTGAATCCTCATTCCTTCTAAAATCCATACCTTAACCGAATTAACACTAAACCATTTTATATGAAAAAAGTAGTAATTACAGTAATTGCATTGTCTTTGTCGATATCTACAATGATGTCATGCAAAGAAGCCGCAGACAAGGCCAAAGAGGCAACTGAAGAAGCGGCAGATTCCCTTGAAGAAGCTGGTGATGAACTAAAAGAGGCAGCAGAAGAGGCCAAAGAGGCTATGGAAGAAGCCGGTGAGGAAATGAAAGAGGCAGGAAGCCAGGCATTGGACAGTATTAAAAAAGCCGGTGAAGAGACCATGGACAAAGCCAAAGAAATGGGTGAAGATGCAAAAGATGCTGCTAAAGAAACCGCTGATGATCTTAAAAAGGTTGCAGAGGACGCAAAAGATAAATTAGATCATTAATCTAATTTCTATGGATTAAGAAAAGCCTGGAAAATTCCAGGCTTTTTTGTTTTTAAAATGTATACCCCAATCCTAAAATAAGGTTAATCCCAGGGGCAGCAATACCTGAAGAATAGGTTCTATAGCGTTGATTAGTAATGTTTTCTAGGCTTACGGTGGTTTTGAGTGCATTTGAAATTTGATATCGTGATCTAAAGTTCAAAGTATACCAGGAAGGTGAAAATGGGTTGCCATCACCATCGACTGCATAAATAAATTCCTTATTTCTTTCGGACAGTGCCAAATCATCAAAGCTAATTTCACCATTGTAATTCAAAAATAAATCTGTTTTCAATTTTTGATTTTGCCAGATTAAATGAACATCCCCAAAAGTTGGGGCAACATGTCTTGCTGGGGAGTCTGTTCCGTTATCATCTTCCTCAGTCCCCTCTGTAAGGGTTAAATTTGAGGTAATTGACCAGTTCTCATTCAAAAAGGCTTCAAGACCAAATTCAAAACCGTACACATAAGCCTTTGCTGCATTTTGAATGGCCTGTACATTACTTAATTCACCATTATACAAAATTTCTGTCTCCCCATTAAACTCAAAATCCCTTCTTACCAAAGCATCCACCAAATAGCTATAAAAAGCGGCTCCTTTTAAAACCACTTTATCTTTAAAATTCTTTCGAACTCCCATTTCCGCATTGTATGCATACTCTGGTTCTAAATCTGGGTTTGGCACAACCACAGAGCCAGGCTCTGAGTCAAATACTTTTCCAATATCATCAATATTTGGTGCTCTAAATCCTGTTGAGCCATTTAATGTGACTTGTAAATCTGCTTTTGGAAACCAACTAAAGCCTACACTTCCTGTAAAGGCTCCAGTAATTAAATCAGCTTCATCGAAGGGGAAAGGAAAAAATGTTGTATCAAATTGTGCATCTACCCAGACTTGGCTATAACGTGCTCCGGATAGCAAGGTGAAATTGGGTTTTAGTTTGTATTCGCCACTGATATACCCTGCAAACGTTTGCCAAGTGGCTCCATCTGGATACCGAGATGCTGCTCCAGAAACTACATTGGTTTCAATATTTTCTTGACTCCCTTCTGAATTTACCTTATTGAAAATATACTCCGCACCATAGTACAATCGTAAATCCCCTATCTTTTTATTCTCAAAATCTAGGTTGATTGACAGGGCATCTACTTTATCTTTTGTGGTGAACCGGTCAACTTCTTGAAAATCCCTGTTGATTCTACTTTCTTCAAAATGCTGATAGGCGGTGGTTAACTTAACGCCATCATAAAACTTGTTCTTTCCTTTTTTGGTCAATTGAAAATTTCCCATAAACCATTTTTGAGGACCGTACAACCATTCTGCAGAACGTAATCCGTCTCCCGCACTATTGGGCCGAATCAATCTATCGTATCTTGAAAAATCTGAAGTTTCTGAATAATACAACCCTAGATCATAGTTCCAGGTACTGTTGGGTTTATATGTAAACTTCTGAAGAAAATTGATTTGATCATATCCTGAAGTAACTTGTTTTCTAGGGTCGTTGTTCGTTACTAAGAGATCGTTTCCATTTTCCCTGACCACAAAATTGTTTCGTAAGTACTCCTCGGGTCCATGTTCTCCCATCACCAAATCATCAAATTTATTATAGGTAAAACTGGTATAAGATGCCCATTTTTGCTGCCCTAGATTAAAATCTACATGAGTGGTGTTTTCATTATTTGCCGATGCAAACCTATAATTTGCATTACCAGAAAAAGTAAGGCTGTCCGTAAAAGAGAACCTAGGTTTCTGTGTAAAAAAATTCATTACCCCACCAATGGCATCACTACCATAAATAACGGATCCTGGTCCAAATATGACCTCTGTGTTTTTTATGGTGAAAGGGTCTACAGAAATTACATTTTGAATATTTCCCCCTCTAAAAATAGCATTGTTCATGCGTACCCCATCTACTGATAGCAATAGCCTATTGGTGGCAAAACCCCGTATCATGGGACTTCCTCCTCCTAGTTGACTTTTCTGCACAAAAACTTTTCCGCTATTTTGTAGTAAGTCAGCCGAAGTTTGGGGATTGGTAAACGAGATTGTTCGCGCATCTATGGATTCAATCTTTTGTGGAATATCTTTTTTTTGCTGTTCCCATTTAGAAACGGACATCACCACTTCTTGTAATTCTTCCAACTTTAAGCTCAGATACACCCGATTTCCTTTTTTGCTTATTTGGGCTTTGGTGGTATTGAATACTTCATAACTAATATGCCTGAACGTAATTCGCTCATTTCTGGAGAAAAGACTTAAATCACATGCTCCATTAAAATCAGACACTGTGGTTTTGGATTTATCCCTATTGTAAATGGCAATATTGGCTATAGCATTTCCTGTATCCTCGTCCAGAACCGTAATCTCTTGGCTAAAAACAGAAAAGGAAATCAGAAAAAAAAGGAAGGTGAAACCTGTGCTGCGCATACTACTCAAATACTGCATTTAAAACCGCTAAGGACTTGGGCTTTCTGAATCCCTGCAAATGTAATTCAAAATACAGAATAACCATTTTTAAAAGTTCTTGTCTCCGGGGCTTGTTTATTTGTATCGTCTGAAGTGCATCAAAATTTATGCCCAACATACGTTTGAAGCTAGTTAAATTTTCACCTTGAATGAGTGGATTGAGACTAGGGGTTGTGCAAAAACTTCCTTCTACCAAGTCGAAATAATTTCCATTGTGAAATGAGGTATCAGGATAAAACCCTAAATATTTTGTGAGATTAAGTAAAAACAAAAGATGGAAATTGGAAATGGAGTCATGTGCATCCAACCAATATAGAGCATATTCCAAATAGTTGAACAGCCCTTTATTCTGCTCTTGTTCCTGAATGCTATTGCTCAACATTTCAGCCAAAAAAAGAACCATACTATTTTTTACAATATCTGTATGCAAACTCTTATATGGGACACTCACTTTTGCTTCCCTAATACTTTCTAAAGTGCCTTTATTTTTATGGGTGGCCACTAGTTCCAACTGCATTAACGGAAGAAAATAAGCTGCTTTTAATTTCCCCTTTTTAGAAGTTAGCACCCCCTTTAGCAGGTACGATTTTAACCCATCCGATGCAGTAAATGCTTTTACAATAAGACTAGTATCTCCATATTTTAAGGAAGAAAGTACTATTGCCTTGGTGTTTACTTGCATTTTGATTGTTACTAATGGTTTTGATATAATTTACCTAAGCCTTGAAGATAAAAAAAGTGGGCGATTGTAATTCAACCGCCCACTTATATTGTAATTCTAAGTTAGTTACCTAAATAACTCCCTGAGCTAACATAGCATCGGCTACTTTTACAAATCCTGCGATATTGGCTCCTTTTACGTAGTTGCAATATCCATCTGCTTCTTTTCCATATTCGATACAAGAATCATGAATATCCTCCATAATTCCTTTTAGTCTGTCATCAACTTCTTCACGTGTCCAGCTGATGCGAAGTGAGTTTTGAGACATCTCCAATCCGGAAGTAGCAACTCCTCCAGCATTTGACGCTTTCCCCGGAGCAAACAAGATTTTTGCTTCATGGAAAGCATGTATTGCTTCTGGCGTAGAAGGCATATTAGCGCCTTCTGCAACGGCAACACATCCATTTTTTATCAAAACAACAGCGTCGTCTCCATTCAATTCGTTCTGCGTTGCACAGGGTAAGGCCACATCACATGTAACTTCCCATGGTGTCTTTCTTTTATGGAACTCTGCAGATGCGTATTTATCTGTATATTCTGATATTCTTCCCCTTCTGTTATTTTTCAAATCCATTACAAAAGCAAGTTTATCAGCATCTATACCATCTTTATCATAGATATAACCTCCTGAATCTGATAATGTGAGGACTTTGCCTCCAAGCTGTAAAACCTTCTCTGCTGCATACTGTGCTACATTTCCAGAACCAGAAATCACAACATTTTTACCTTTAAAAGAATCTCCTTTTCCTTTTAGCATACTGTCAGCAAAATAAACAGTTCCATATCCAGTAGCTTCTGGACGGATCAATGACCCACCCCAAGAACGACCTTTTCCGGTCAATACTCCTGTAAACTCGTTTCGTATCTTTTTGTACATTCCGAAAAGGAATCCGATTTCACGTGCTCCTACACCAATGTCGCCGGCTGGAACATCTGTATTTGGACCAATATGTCTGTTCAATTCCAACATAAAGGCATGGCAAAAACGCATGACCTCATCATCCGACTTTCCTTTAGGGTCAAAATCTGAACCTCCTTTACCACCGCCCATGGGCAGGGTCGTCAAACTATTCTTAAAAACTTGTTCAAAGGCCAAGAATTTTAGAACACTGGCATTTACCGTTGGATGAAACCTAAGGCCTCCTTTATATGGTCCTATAGCAGAATTCATTTGAACCCGATATCCTCGGTTTACATGAATATCTCCATCATCATCTACCCAAGCCACACGAAAAGAAATCAATCGCTCTGGCTCAACCATTCTTAAAAGGATATTTTTTCCATGATAGATATCATGCTTCACAATATACGGGATAACAGTCTCTGCTACCTCCTGTACCGCTTGGATGAATTCTGGTTCGTGACCATTTCTGGTCTTCACCTCATCCATAAATGCTTTGATTTTTGCTTCCATAAAACGGATTAGTATTCGTTGTTTTTAATGAATTAGGAATTTAGCGGCAAAATTATACTATTTACATAATTTAAATAGGCTTTTTTTAAAAATTTTGCAAAGATGATTATCCTATGGCTTGTTCTAAATCTGCTATTAAATCATCCGCATCTTCTATACCCACACTAAGGCGAATTAATGCATCTACTACACCACTTTTTTCACGTTCTTCCTTCGGAATACTGGCATGTGTCATACTTGCAGGATGCCCCGCCAAACTTTCTACCCCTCCCAAGGATTCAGCTAGGGTGAAAACTTGCAATCTTTCTACAATCTTAATGGCCTCATCATAATTGCTGCCCTTGGTAATAAAAGAAATCATACCGCCAAAGTCATCCATTTGGTTTTTGGCAACATCATGATTAGGATGTGTTTCGAATCCTGGCCAATATACTTTTTCAATTTTTGGGTGATTCACCAAATATTCAGCAATAGCTTTTCCATTTTCACAGTGCCTTTGCATGCGCACATGAAGTGTTTTTATTCCCCTCAATGTTAAAAAACTGTCCATAGGTCCACAAACAGCACCACTAGCATTTTGAATAAAATACAACTTGTCCGCCAATTCTTTATCCTTTACAACCAGAGCCCCTACGACAACATCACTGTGTCCTCCCAAGTATTTGGTAGCTGAATGCATTACAATATCTGCCCCAAGATCCAAAGGCCGTTGCAAATATGGTGTGGCAAACGTATTATCCACCGCCAAAAGTAAATTGTGCTTTTTGGCCAAACTTGACACCGCTTTTACATCGATAACATTCATCATTGGATTGGTTGGTGTTTCAACCCAAATCAGCTTTGTGTTGTTATTGATTTTTTCCGCAATCGCATCAATGCTTTGCATCCCAACAAAATGGAAGGTAATTCCATATTTTTCAAAAATCTGTTTGAACAAACGGTAGCTGCCTCCGTATAAATCGTTGGTAGAAACTACCTCATCACCTGGATTCAACAATTTTATTACCGCATCCATTGCGGACAAACCACTGGCAAAGGCAAGTCCATAAACCCCATTTTCAATGCTAGCCAAAGCATTCTCCAATGCCGTTCTCGTTGGGTTGGCACTCCGTGAATATTCAAACCCTTGGTGCCCCCCCGGGGTAGTTTGGGCATAGGTTGAAGTTTGATAAATAGGAGGCATTACTGCGCCATACGCTTTATCTGGATGCTGGCCTCCGTGAATGGTTTTGCTGTTGAATTTTAAGTCTTTTTTGCTCATTTTGTATAAATCTGCGTACAAATGTATTGTTATCTTTTGGAGTAATCAATGTTGTCTTATTTTTGAACTCCCTAAAACCCCACTTTATGAAAAAGTCTTTTTACCTACTCTTATTTTTATTGCTCTCCCTTGGTTGCGAAAATGATGGTAAACTTACTTTTGAGCCATTACAGTTGACAGGGGAATCTTGCAAAACATGTCCAGAGATCAAAATAAATATTCCAAAAGCTTTAGAGGACATTGCTGTGTCCCGAGCCATTAATGGTGCTTTGGAAGAGGAAATTATATCCTTATTGTCCTTTGATGAAACAGAGGACATTGCTAAAATTGAGGATGCCATTGCATCTTTTCATAACAGCTATAAAGCTTTAAAAGCCAAATTCCCGGAAGAGACCATCGGCTGGGAGGCAAAAGTTGATGCAGATATAATATATGAAGATGATACCATCCTTACCTTGGTCTTAAATGCATACACTTTTACCGGAGGCGCACATGGGTATGGCTCAACTACTTTTCTCAATTTTGATAAACTAAAGGGAATTGAGTTGGAAAATTGGGAGCTTTTTGATGATTTAGAAAGCTTTCAAAGTTTTACGGAAGCCAAATTCCGAATTCAAGAAGACATCCCCCAAGATAAAAACATTAATGCTACCGGATTTATGTTTGAACGTGATACTTTTCATTTAGCAGAGAACATAGGCTATACTAAAGATGGGGTTCAATTGGTGTACAACCAGTATGAAGTGGCATCCTATGCTGACGGCCCCATCATATTAACCATTCCTTATAATGAAATAAATAAATACTTAAAACGGAAAGTAAAATCTTAGCGCTTTCCCATATTAAAATATTGAATAGCTTTCCATTTTTAATACATGTTTTAAAATTACGTTAAAACATATCTATAATTATAGATATGTAAATATTTGATTTATCTTTGGCCTATGGATATTGTTGAAATAAGCAAAGTATTAGCAAATCAAACTAGGGTTAATATTTTAAAATGGTTAAAGGACCCTGAGCGAAATTTTCCTCCTCACCAAGATATAGATCATTTTGATGATGGGGTTTGCGTAGGTTTTATTCAAGATAAAACGGGATTATCACAGTCCACTATTTCCACTTATTTAAACTCTATGCAAAATGCAAGTTTGGTTATACCCACCCGTCATGGAAAATGGACTTATTACAGACGGAATGAGGAAGTAATAGCAGCATACATTGCAGCATTAAAAACAGATCTATAATTTTTTAATATATCAAATCGAGATTTAGCGAAATATAAATTTGACAACCATGGAAAACTCTCTAGATTGCAGCACCGTTAATAAGCACTTAACGCATGAAAATTTGAATGACACCCTTTTAAAAAGAATTGTAAAATTTCTAAGTTCTTTTAAAATTGAGGGAGCGGAATATTTATCAAAAACTAAATAAAATCATCACTAAGAATGAAAACAATAGGTCTAATAGGGGGAATGAGCTGGGAATCTTCCAAAATATATTATCAGCATATTAATGAGATGATTAAAGAAAAGCTAGGAGGCTCCCACTCCGCAAAGAGTATTTTAACATCAGTAGATTTTGAGGAAATTGAACGTTTCTCATTTTCTGGTGATTGGGACAAAGTGGGAGAGATCATGGCCCTTCATGCGGAAAAACTGGAAAAAGCCGGTGCTGATTTTGCAATACTTTGCACCAATACCATACACCTGGTTAGTAAAGACATTACCAATGCTGTTGATATCCCTTTTTTACACATTGCCCATGCTACCGGTGAAGCTATTGCAAAAAGTGGATTGCAAAAAGTGGCTCTATTGGGGACCAGATTCACAATGGAAAAAGACTTTTATACCAAAATACTTCAGGACGAATTCGGCTTAGAAATTTTGGTCCCCAATACTGATGATATGGATGTACTTCAATCTATAATTTACAATGAATTGGTAAAAGGTATTTTCACAATTGAATCCAAGAATCGTTGTTTGGAAATCATTAAAAAGCTTAAAACCCAAGGTGCCCAAGGAGTAATTTTAGGATGCACAGAACTGCCAATGCTAATCCCGTCCGATGAAGTTGGTCTTCCTTCTTTTGACACCACCAAAATTCATGCACAAAAAGCCGTGGACTTTGCTACTTCTTAATTTCAAATGAACGAATTTTGACATTCCTTATGACCTTATAATTTTCAGCATGAAAAAAATGTATCATTTGGGCAGTTGTTCCACCTGCCAACGAATTTTAAAAGAATTGGAACCATTGGATGGAGTTACCTTACAAGAAATAAAAACGGAACCCATTACAGTGCAGCAGTTAGAGGAAATGAAGGAGAAGTCCGGAAGCTTTGAAGCATTGTTCAGCAAAAGAGCTATGCTGTTTCGGCAAAAGGGCCTACATGAACAACAACTTTCTGAAACCGATTACAAAAATCTAATTTTAGAACATTATACATTTCTGAAAAGACCTGTTCTTTTATTAAATGATCAGATTTTTGTTGGGAATGCTAAAAAAGTTGTACAAGCGGCCAAGGAGGCATTACATCCATGAGTAAAAGAACACTTGCCATTCTTGCCGCCCTTGGTGCTACAACTATTTATGCTATAAATCATACGGTTGCCAAAGGCGTTATGCCCACCCATGTTAAACCCTTTGGGTTTATAATGTTGCGCGTGGTAGGTGCGGCCATTCTATTTTGGGTTATTTCCTTTTTTGGACCCAAAGAGAAAATAGAAAAAAAAGATTGGGGACGGGTTTTGGTATGCACCATTCTGGGAATGGTAATCAATATGCTTGCCTTTTTTAAGGGTTTGCAGTTGTCAACCCCAATTAATAGCTCGGTATTAATCACCATTACCCCAATCTTTGTGGTGGTGCTTTCCGCTTTCTTTCTAAGTGAAAAAATCACCCTGAACAAAGGGCTTGGAATTCTTTTAGGTTTTGTTGGAGCAACTGCTTTGATATCGTTTGGGGCCGAAATACGTCAAGATGCCCCCAATATACCTCTCGGGAACTTTTTATTCATTGTAAACGGAATCGCATACGGAGGCTATCTTATTGTAGTGAAAAAATTGATTGAAAAATACCATCCTTTTACCTTAATGAAATGGATGTTTACTATAGCCATACTAATTAATCTTCCCATTACTTTGCCAGAGGCTTTGGAAATTAAATGGTCTACCATGCCTCTCTGGGTATATGGCTCTATTGCATTTGTGGTCATTGGGACCACTTTTTTGACCTATCTCTTTAATGTGTTTGCCCTAACCGAGCTGAAAGCCTCTACTGTGGGCGCTTTTATTTATCTACAGCCATTGTTGGGAATTTTAGTTGCGCTTTTTTCAGGTAAAGATCATCTTACTATGATAAAGATCTTGGCTACCGCTTTGGTTCTTTTTGGAGTTTATTTGGCAAGTAAGAAGCCAAAACCAAGCCCATAGTAAGTTTTATCAATTTGTCCTGCTCACATTAATAAACTTATTTGTGCCATCCATCAATTGATCTATCAAAGCTGGAGATCAATCAAATACCTTTAAAATTCACTTATTAAGTTTAGGTATGGTTTTCTTTGGTATTACTTCTGGTATAGTTGTATTTGCAGGGTTTCTTTGGCTAATAAAAGTATTGTTCAAAGCACACATATTCAACCCATTATTGGGTTTGGGAGGTATCTATTTTTGTTTTCATTTTTTAAGTGATAAATTATCCTCTGTGCTTCCACAATCTTGGAAAGTAAAACAAATCGATAACCTATATGAACTCGATGGGTCATTAGGCCTTTTATTGCATTTGAACCAACCCAAACTATCGGCCTATGAACTAGCCTCCACCACTTTTAGGTTGTGTTTGATAGGTTACTTTATCTACGCTTTTACCATTAAAAGAGTATCCTGGGGGAAAATCAAGCGCGTCGATCACAGAAAAAACCAGGATTAAATGTGATCCATTAAACCTTCTCATACAATAAAGAATGAATGATTACACCGAACAAATTCACAGTATCAAACAAAAACTGATTCAGGCTAAACAAGCTGATGTGGACTTTAAAGTGTTTGGCGCAAGCAGCCATAAGTATGAAATTAATCCACCTGCCAACATTAATGAAGTTGAAGCTTTTGAAAAAAGATATGGCATTCAACTACCTGAATGCTATAGGTCATTTATTCTGAATATTGGTAATGGCGGACCTTCCTATCAAAATTCAGGAGCAGGCCCCTTTTATGGTATCTATCCTTTTGGAAAAAATGTGGGTGATTTAATTTATGGTAATCCAGAGAAATACCTCAAAGAATCCTGTGTTCTAAAACCAAATATCGCAGACGATTATTGGGACAATATCACTGCTGTCCTCCATTGTGACAATACATCTAATGAGGATTATTATGCAACCATTGGAAGAATCTATAGCGGGGTTCTTCCCATTGGATTCCAGGGGTGCACCTATCTGCACGGCTTGATTCTAAACGGACCCTACAAAGGTAAAGTGGTAAATCTTGAGATGTCGGCTGATGAGGCGCCAAAATTTACCTATGAAAAAACCTTCCTGGATTGGTACGAACGATGGTTGGACGAGGTCATCTCGGGGAAACTCATTTCAAATTCGCCTAGTTGGTTTGGTTATAAATAAAATGCAGAATAAGAGTTTTACAAATCTTCCGGAACCTTAAAAAACTTCCGTGTGTCTGCCTTGGTCAAAGTTTTAAAATCTTCGGCCTTTTCCATTTTACCAAATGCATCCAAGAAAACTTGTGGCAAAGCGGTCAAACTACGTTCTTTTAAATCCATCCATGCCCCCATCATTTCACAACGGGCAAAGTTTTTTCCATTGGCATCGTAAAAGTCATGCTGAAATTCAAAGAACATTCCATCTTCGCTCATCCCTTCAAAACCAAGTGATACTTTTACCGGTTTTCCTGGGAAAACTTCTTTAAAATAATACATATGTTCATAAAAGACCACAGGCCCAATATTGTACTGCGCCATAGATTTTTGGTTAAACCCTAATTGCCCGAGGTAGGCCATTCGGGTATGGCTCATAAAATTGATATAAGCCGAGTTGGCCAAATGACGATTGGCATCCAAATCGCTCCAGCGAATCTCAAATTCTTTAAAAAACATAGTCAGTTATTTTGTTATGCATGCATAATAATTGTAAAATTACCATAGTTTTGAAAACTGATTCCAATCAGACACCATAAATAACCTTATTTTTAAAGATACTTTAACACAACTCCCATGAGTCAAAAAGCTGAATTCATCAAAGACCTTTCGTTGCCCGCAGTTGCGGCACCCATGTTTCTTATTTCTGGACCAAAATTGGTCATTGAATGTTGTAAAAATGGTATCGTGGGCACATTCCCTGCCCTAAATCAACGGACTAGTGAGGGATTTGAAGAATGGCTCGTCCAAATAAAATCTGAGTTAAAACAATTTGAGGAAGAAACTGGCAAAAAGCCTGCACCTTTTGGAGTCAATCTTATTGTGCATCCTACAAACCCCAGATTACAAGCTGATGTCATGCTTTGTGTAAAACATCAAGTTCCGTTGGTCATTACTTCATTGGGAGCTGTAAGCCAAGTTGTAGATGCGATTCATAGTTATGGTGGTTTGGTTTTTCATGATATCATTAAAAAAAGACATGCTGAAAAGGCTTCAGAAGCTGGCGTTGATGGACTTATTCTGGTTGCTGCAGGAGCTGGAGGACATGCTGGCAACATAAATCCAATGAGTTTAATTGCCGAAGTAAAAAAAATCTTCAAGAAAACCATACTATTATCGGGTTGTATAAGCACTGGTAGGGATATAGCTTCCGCAATGCAAATGGGTGCTGATTTAACTTATATGGGAACGCGTTTTATAAACTCGGAAGAAAGCAAAGCCCCAGAAGAATATCGAAAAATGATTATTGATGCAGGAGCAAGCGATGTGGTTTATACAGCAGCTATTTCTGGAGTACATGCCAACTTTTTGGCGCCAAGTCTTCAAGCCGCTGGAATTACCCAAGAAGATCTTAAAAAAGATCATAAAATTGACTTCGGAAAAGAATTGGATACCGAAGCTAAAGCTTGGAAAACTATTTGGTCTGCCGGCCAAGGGGTAACCACCATTGAAAATGTAATGCCTGTTTCTGAACTTGTAGAAACTTTAAAATCAGAATTTAAAGAAGCTATTGAGGAGCAAGCAAAACTATTGGAAACCTATCCCAAGGACTAGTAAAAGCTAAGCTTCTATAGCTGTTGTATTCTTTAAATCTGCCAAAAATTGATGAACTTGGCTTACGCACATGGATCCTTCTCCTACTGCTGAAGCAACGCGTTTTACTGAGCCTTTTCTTACATCGCCTACGGCGAAAAACCCAGGAATACTGGTTTCCAAAGATTGTGGCTCTCTGCCAGTATAAATAGAACACTTGTGTAATTCTTCTTGTTTTATTCCGGGACCCGTGCATATAAATCCTTTCTCATCTGTAGCAACCAATCCTTGCAACCATTCTGTACAAGGTCTAGCGCCAATAAAAGTGAAAAGGTTAGTAATGTTCTTTGATGTTTTTTCACCTGCTTTATTTTCCAATACCAAAGACACTAGATGGTATTGACCCGTTAACTCGGTCACCTGTGTATCTAGATGTACAAATATATTTTCTGCAGCCTCTATTCGTTGCACCAAATAATCACTCATTTTTGCACCTAGATTATCTCCTCGTAAAACTACATGTACTTCCCTTGCATGGTTTGCTAAAAATAGTGCAGCCTGCCCTGCAGAATTTCCTCCACCAACTACGCCTACCAACTCATTTTTACAGGCTGATGCATTCATTCCAGTTGCTGAATAATATACTCCGCTACCTTCATATTTTTCAATATTATCAATGGGCAAACTGCGGTAATTTGCTCCTGTAGCAGCCATAATGGCTTTTGTCTTTATGGTTTTATCATTGGTGGCATGAAGAATAAAATGACTGCCGGTATGCTCAATCTTTTCTGCTTTATGTGGAATAGAAATATTACATCCAAATTTCTGAGCCTGTACATAGGCCCTATTGGCCAAATCACTTCCTGATATTCCCGTAGGAAACCCCAAATAATTTTCAATTTTTGAGCTCTTCCCTGCTTGTCCACCCGGTGCTTTACTATCAATAGTAACCACACTTAACCCTTCTGAAGCGGCATAAACACTTCCTGCCAATCCTGCCGGTCCAGCGCCTATGACCAAAAGGTCAAAGACCTTATCTTCAAAATCCATCAAGACACCTGAGTAACGTGCCAATTGCTCCAGTGAGGGATTTGGACACACCTTGGCATCACTGTTAATCAGAAAAGGTAAATCTTCTTTAGAAAGATTAAAGTTCTCTAAAAGTTCAAGGGCAGATTCTGATACATCAACATCTAAAAAGTTATACCAGATATGATTTTTATCCATAAAATCTCGGATAACATACGTTTCTTTTGAGTTTCCGGAACCTACAAGCTTTATTCCACCGGTAAACTCGGTAAGCACAGTTTCTTGCCTTAGTAGGAAAGCGTTCAACAACACATCACTAATATCACTATGTCTTGCTATAGCTTCCTTTAATTTTTTTGGAGTAATTCGGAGCACACTAGTGTCTCCTTTGGTAATGGCATGAAATTGAGCCCCGCGGTTAGAAAGCATACCGCTATCCCCCGTAAATTCATTCTTTTGATGTACTACTATAACCGCGTTATCGTTATAAGGATCCTCAATAGAAACCTCACCATCTAAAACCACAAAAAAATCATACTGTAAATCTCCAAGGGTAAATATTTTTGCCTCTGATGGGTGACTTTCTACTTCTCCGTACGCTTTTAAGATTGTTATTTGCCTTTGGGTAAGTTCTGGAAAACGGGGATCTTTCATTTTTTAATATTTAGCGCTTGATTCATGAACGTAACACCACATCCAATTTTCGTTGGGTTCTGCGGAACTAATTACGGGATGGTTATATGAACTTGCATGTTTACTGGCATGCTTATTGGGTGAGCTGTCACAACACAAAGTTGTTCCGCATTCTTGACAGGTGCGCAAATGCACCCATGTATCACCTGTTTTTACACATTCTTCACATTTGTATCCCCTTGCCTTTTTTACTTTAGAAATAGCTTGAAGATGTTCGCATTTTTTTACACGTAGCCCCATATCTTAAAAATACGACAAACTTTACTTTCAAATTTTAAGCTAAGGTCAAATATGAAAGATTTAAGTATTTTTAGTACTTAATCAACTACCATGTACATTAAAAGAAATATTAGTTGGGGTATCATTCTAAGATATGCCTGGAAAAACCTCATCTTTTTCACCCTCTATGCTGGGATTATTTTTTTTCTATACCATTCCCTAGATTGGAAACATATAGACATTCCTTTTCAACCGCTGTCCGTTATCGGTATAGCAGTGGCCTTTTATATTGGTTTTAAAAATAGCCAGAGTTATGACCGTTTTTGGGAAGGACGAAAAATTTGGGGCGGCATTGTCAACTATTCTCGTACTTGGGCAAATAATGTATTGAGCTTTGTTGAAGATGATAGAAATGCACAAATTACATTGATTTACAGGCATATTGCATGGATTAATGCCCTACGGATTCAGTTACGGCAACCTACAAGTTTTTCTATTAAGGAAAACAGAGCGGTTGAACGTTTATTTGATAGACATGGAGAGCGAAATCCTGTTTGCAGTGGGATGGACATGTTTTTGTCACCCGAAGAGGTAGACGGTTTGGAAAACAGAAAGAATGTTGCAACTCACCTGATAAAAAAACAAGGTTTACACTTGAAAAAATTATTGCAAGAAAGAAAAATAACAGAATTTGATAAGCAAGTCTTTCATAGTAATTTAGAGGAGATGTACAATCTTCAAGGAAAATGTGAACGTATAAAAAACACACCTTTCCCAAGACAATATGCGCATTTCAGCACTTTATTCACTTGGATTTTTATCTTACTACTTCCTTTTGGACTTCTTAATGTTTTTGAAACCCAATTGTTAGAATTGCAAGTTGGCCATAACTGGTGGTATATCGTCTTAATGATTTTCTTTTCAGTTTTAATCTCATGGATGTTTATTACCATGGATAAGGTTGGAAGCAATAGTGAAGACCCATTTGAGGGTCGTATTAACGATGTCCCCATGACAGCTTTGTGCAGGACCATAGAAATTGATTTAAGGGATATGCTTGATGAGCAAAACTTACCTGAAAAAATAAAACCACAGCACAATATCTTATATTAATGCCCCTAATTTCTTCCTCTTACAAACCTCCTTTCTTTTTTAGAAATGGGCATTTTGCCACCATTTATGCTGGGTTAATTAGAAAAGTGTCTGGGCTTGTTCAAAAGAGAGAAAGAATAAAACTCTCAGATGGGGATTTTTTAGATCTGGACTGGAGTTTTTCACAGGTGCCTGCCCAAAAACTAGTTATTTTACTTCATGGTCTAGAGGGAGATGCGCAACGGCCTTATATCACTGGAAGCGCCAAGCTCTTTACTCAAAATGATTTTGATGCATGTGCGGTTAATTATCGTGGTTGCAGTGGGGAATCCAACATCTTATTTCGTTCATACCATTCAGGAGCCACAGAGGATTTAATTGCTGTTATTGAACATGTTTTAAAAACCAAGAAGTATTCAGAAATCTTTTTAAAAGGATTCAGTCTAGGAGGCAATTTAGTTCTTAAATATTTGGGGGAGGGAAATGCAATTCCTGAAGAGATAAAAGCAGCAGTGGCTGTTTCGGCTCCTTGTAATTTACATAGTTCTTGTGACCAATTGCTCACTCGTAAGAACATCTTGTATGCCCAACGATTTAAAAAACATTTAATAAGCAAACTAAGGGGAAAACAGCGTCTATTTCCCAATTTGGTTTCAGATAAGGACATTAAGTCCATTATCACTTTAAAGGATTTTGATGATTTTTATACTAGTAATGCTCATGGTTTTAAAAACGCACTGGACTACTATACCCAATGCAGTTCACTACAATTTTTGCCAAACATTGTAATTCCAAGCCTACTAATAAATGCGAAAGATGACTCTTTTTTAGGAGAGGAATGTTATCCATATAGAGAGGCAGAGAGCAGTCCAAATCTGTTTTTAGAAGTTCCTAAGTATGGAGGTCATGTAGGCTTTTGGGAAGATAAAAACACAACGTATACAGAAAAAAGAGCTCTGGATTTTTTTGTCTCCCATACTAGTAATCCATAACGCTGAGCATAGTGTTAGATGTAACACAAAGTGGACTATAAAGTTCAAGCCTAATTAACTATCTTAGTAGCTGCAAATACAACAAATTACAACTGAAATTAATAAGATGAAAAAAATACTCCTGTTCTTGGCATTAGGTGCCTTTATAGCAAGCTGCGGCGGAAAAAAAGAAGAAAAAAAGGATGGTTTTGAAGTAAGCCGTACCAAATCTGAGGACAAAAAAGCACAAGCTAATGAAGGGGTGCCGGTAGATTTGGACAACAAAGGAGTGGGACCGATTAAAAATCTTGAGTTTCCAGATGATATAGATACAGAAATGGCTGCTCGTGGCGAGGCTAAATTCAACGCCATATGCGTGGCATGCCATATGGTAGACCAGCGTATGATAGGTCCGGCAATGGAGGGAGTTTATGAACGTAGAAGTCCAGAATGGGTCATGAATATGATATTGAATCCTGATGAGATGTTACGAGAAGACCCTATTGCAAAAGCGCTGTTAAAGGAATACAACAATGCAATTATGCTCAATCAAAACCTTACCGAGGCTGAGGCAAGGGATCTTGCTGAGTATCTGCGCACACTTTAAATACAGATAACATAAAAAAGTGCTGTTATTCCTTTTAATTGGTAATGACAGCACTTTTTTATGCCTATAATTTCATCAAATCATGATTATTCAATTTAAAAAATATAGGGATAAGCAAAGCACACTTACCTGTATAAGGTCAGATGAAACCAGAACTTGGGACAAATTACAAGTGGATTTTGAGTTACATGACCTTGCGCATTTTGCGATAGAAACTGAGTTGGGCTTTACCAATGCGTTTTATGGATTACTTGCCAAGGGATATAATATCCAAGATTTTTCACTACCCGTGGAACAACGCCCGCAGGCATTGATTTCCAAAAACCTACCTGTGGAGTCATTGCAAACCGAGCATATTGCAAATTTATTGTTGATTGATCATTTTCAAAAAAACATAGGTTCCGATTTTATTGATCAATTAAAAGGGATGTTAAAGGAAGATGGTCTGGCATTTCCCGAAATCCTAACCCAAGAGCGTTTGGAGAAAATCAATAACAGTTTTGAGGAACTGATATCAAAATGGAATGCCCTGGAGGAAGAAGGAATGTTAGAGCTTACTTTTAATCCAATTTAATATATTACTATTCCTGTAATAGTCTTGCCATAAATCCCCAATTCATTGCTTGTTTTCGCCCCAAATATGGAGGGTTACCTACCTCATTTTGCCATTCGTCATCAGAGCGAATCCAAAAAACCAGCTTGTTTTCTCCTTTATTCAATGACAATTCTATCGTTTGTTCTCCATCGGTTACCCGCATAAAATTGTTCATGTCCAACTCGCGACCGTAGAAAATAATCTTATTATTTAGGGAAATAAGCAATACCTGGGTATAATCATATGCAAGGGTCATTTTTTTGGCAACATCAGAATGAATGGTCGTTTTTGCAAAAGCTGATTCTTGCGGATGATCATAATATTGAGCCATGTTTATAATCCCCGTTATGTCAGCTTCAATAGCCCTCCATTTATGGTTTTTTTCGGCATTTCCTATCCATTCAAAATATTGTCTTTGAGAACGGATGTTGCCTTGAAGTTGTTCTGAAATTTCCCATTCAGCAATATATTTAAATTCAGTTCTCGGCTGCTCGATTGTAAAAGGTTTTTCAAGCGGCTGTATTTTTACATTGCTGAAATAAGCTTCCGCAAAACTGGTCTTCAAAAAAACACTGCCCTTATCACATTCCTTCTGTAGTAGTTCAACTTGCATATTGGGGGTTTCTTTATCTCCAATGAATACCCGCATATTTTTATCAAACACTTCCATTTTAACATGAAACCACTCTTGTGATTTAAATTCTGCAGATGTTTCATAGGTAGGCTCATTGTACAATTGCCAAGGATGTGATCCATGAAAGACTGGGATATACTGAATCGCATCATCTTTACCTCCTGAAAAAACACGGAAGTACAAAAATTCGTAATCCCATAAATCTTTAGCTCTAAAACCAATACCTGGCATTGCTTTTCCGGCAATATCCATTTCAAGTACAAAGTTTTCATATGTATTGGTCTTTAGCTTCACAATTTCATGCCTTCCCAAATGAATTGCCGACTTGCCTTTGTATTCGCTTACTTGTAAATCTAATTCTTGGTTATTTTCATTATCCACAACTTGCCAATTTTGAGGAGTCAACGGAATACTTTGGGCAAACAGGAATTTACCAGAGATTAGTAAGGCTATAGTCAAGTAAATTTTAATTTGAATGGAATTCAGACATGTCATAGCTAAAAATTGAAAAGGTTTATTTTTATACAATATTGAGCCTTCTTTACATTAGTTACGCAATCAAAAACCGTTTATTTATGGCTTATTTTTCGTCCATTTCAAAAAGCTCTTTATGCAAGCTATAGAGAGAAATTCAATTTCAGATTGCATCAAAAAAATTGAGCAGCGGTTTTTTCCAGAGCAATTCTCCTCTGGAAAAAGACTCCGACAGCGGGATTTGGAATATTTAATGGAGTTGATGGAGGAACGTTCTGGCACAAGAATCAGCCTTTCTACAATGAAACGGCTATGGAAGAATGAGTTTAATCAAATGCCACACCCAAGTACCCTAAATGCATTGGCTTCGCTAATTGACTATGATGATTGGAACTCTTTTCTACAAGAACAAAACAAAGTTTTTGGACCAGGGAATAAAACCTCTAAAAAAACCTCATCCCTGGCTATAAAACTTTTGCTTTTTTTGGCTTTTGGGTTGGTTGTAACAATTATAGTGTTTCTAATTATTTCCACCGATAATAAGCCGATACAAATCCCAGATAGTGTAAAGTTTTCCGCCAATAAAACAGTGACCCATAATGTTCCCAATTCTGTCATTTTTTCCTACGACCTACAGGGAGTAGAAGCTGATAGTTTCTTCATCCAACGTTCTTGGAATCCAACCCATAAAAAAGCAATTGACCCTGCCAAAAAGAATTTTTCCGAGATCTATTATTATCCCGGTTTTCATTGGGCTCATCTTATTGCTAATGATACGATTATAAGAAAAATTCGGGTCAATATTCAAACAGATGGTTGGTTTGCCACTGCTAAATCCAATAGATTGGACAACATTCCCTTTTATCCCAATCAATCAAAATTAGTTGATGAAGGAAGTATGAGGGTAAAAAACGAAGCCTTTAAGCAATCCCATATAGACCCCAATAAAAATCTCATTGTATCATATTTTAATATCAGAGAGTTCTCTGATTTAAGGTCAGATAGCTTTGTTTTAGAGACAAAAGTCAGGTTTGATGATATACAGGGGATTGTTTGCCCATATATGGAAGTGAAAATCATAGATGAAAAGGATGCTTCTTGGTTGGGCATAACGGATAAGGGTTGTGTTAGTAACTTAAATGTAAAGGTGGGTGATACAATATTATCAGGAATGGAAAACGATTTTTCTGCCTTAGGTACAAATATGTCCGAATGGCAAACTATACGGTTGGTCAGTTCTAACCAACGCCTCAAGTACTATTTAAATGATGAACTTGCTTTGGATACAGATTTTAAAGGAGAAAGAGGCAAAATTATGGGGTTGATATTTACATTTACAGGAAAAGGCGCTGTTGATTTTGTGCACTTAAACAATTTGGAAGGAGAAAAAGTTTACTCAGAAGACTTCAATTATAAACAGAACAGATGAAAAAGTATATTTTGACAATATTGACTTGTATTCTTTGTTTATCCGTAAAAGCACAAACCTTACTGGGTGCCTGGGAAAATACAAAGTCTACCGCGGATGGCCAACAGCTTAAGAACGTAGTTATCTTTTCTGAAGGACACCAAGTATCCACATGGTTTAATATGGATTCCGGAGCTTTTATAAGTGCCAACGGAGGTGCTTGGTCTATAAATGGCAATACCGTTACCGAAACTGTGGAATTCGATTCTGAAACTCCGAGCCGTGTTGGTTCCCAAGTTTCTTTCGAGATTGAACTTTCTGAACACCTTTTGAAAATAAAAGGTGACGACCGAGTTTGGACTCGAATAGATGATAATGATCCAGGCACATTGAATGGCGCTTGGCTAATGTCTGGCCGTAAACGTAATGGAGAATTTCAAACCCGTAATGTGGATCAACCACGAAAAACCATGAAAATACTTTCTGGAACAAGGTTCCAATGGATTGCTTACAACACGGATACCAAACAATTTATGGCAACGGGTGGTGGAAATTACACCACCATTAATGGTAAATACCAGGAGAATATCGAGTTTTTTTCTCGGGATAATTCACGGGTAGGAGCAAGTCTTCAATTCGATTTTGAAACAAAAGATGGGGATTGGCACCATTCCGGGTTTAGTAGTAAAGGAGATCCACTTTACGAAGTATGGAGTTTACGGAAACAATAATAATTATCTTTACTTTTACTCAAATCTAGATGGGAAGAATGAAAGCCGTACTCATTTTATGTTTTACTATAGGTGTTCCTTTTATGATGTTCTCGCAAGAACATCAAGATGTTCAACCACATTTTATTGCGCTTTATACTTTGGGTGAAAGTTGGGATATGGAGAAGCAACCTGGAGAACAGGCATATTTTAAAGAGCATTCCGGATTTTTATCTAACCTAAGAAAGGAAAAGCAAATTATCTTAGGTGCTCGTTATAGCGATACTGGAATGATCATTTTGAAAGCAGATGATTTGGAAGCTGCTAAAGCAATGCTACATCAAGATATTGCGCTCCAAAAAAAACTTTTTAATGTTGAAGTTCACCCTTTCAATGCTTTTTATAAAGGGTGTATTGAATAATTTTAGTTTATGAAAAAATATATAGTACTTCCCATTCTTATTTTGACTTTACAAATGCAAGCACAAGAAAAACAATTACCCTATTATGAAATTCCCGACTACCCTGAAGATTATAGTCCAGGAAATGTGGTTGCCAGAATGATTGATGGTCTAGGTTTCCGTTATTATTGGGCAACTGAGGGATTGGCACAAAAAGATTTGGATTATAAAGCTTCGGAAGAGGGTAGAACAGTTTTTGAAACCCTTCAGCATATTTATGGAATGTCTGAAATGATCATGAATGCGCCAGGGTCCAAACCCAATGTTAGACCTATGGACCTTTCTGCACTTACCTATGAAGATTTACGTAAAGGGACATTAAACAATCTTCAGACAGCAAGCCAGTTGATGGCGGGTAAAAGTGCCGCTGATTTTGAAAATTTTAAAGTCATTTTTCAACGTGGAGAAAAACAAACTCCTTATCCATATTGGAATATGATTAATGGAATGCTATCGGATTGTATCTATCATGCAGGGCAAATCACGATGATGCGACGGACTTCTGGGAACCCTATAAATCCTAATATTAGCGTTTTCAACGGTAGGCTTAGAAATAATTAAAGGGCTAAGGGTTTTGTAACAAAACGCTATTTTCTGCTACCCATAATTAAAACCTAAAAGATGGGGTTCGCCAGTCACTCATTATTAGTTATAAAAGCAAATCGCGCTTTGTTGCATAAAAGGCGTAGTTATAGTGATATCCGGGAGGCCTATGACGGTTATATTACTGAGAGAAAACTTCACTTTAAGGAACTTACCCCTTTTGAGCAGAAAAAAATTAGAGATAAAATCATTGCCCAAGCTAAAAAAGATAGATTACAGGAAATAAGAAATTATCTTGGTGCTTTTTTAATTCTGTGTCTTTTAATTTTTGGAGGGTATTTGCTTTTTCAAGCTAACCTTTACTAATTAATCTTATCTACTACTACTTTATATGTTGGGTCTTCAAGAACATTAACTTCAATAATGTCTTGCGCATTTTTCAATAGACGTATGCAGTCTTTGCTTAGATGTCTTAGGTGAACTTTTTTACCTGCTTTGGCATAACGCTCTGTAATTTTATTCAATGCTTCAATCCCCGACATGTCTGCTACCCTACTTTCTTGAAAATCGATAATCACCTCGCTTGGGTCATTATGAACATCGAATTTTTCTGCAAACAAGGTTGTAGATCCAAAGAATAAGGGGCCATAAATCTCATAGTGCTTTACTCCATCCTCATCAATATATTTTCGAGCACGTATTCGTTTTGCATTTTCCCAGGAATAGGCCAATGCCGAAATGATCACGCCCAATAAAACGGCAACGGCAAGGTTATGTGTAATGGCCGTAATCAAAGTCACCAAAACCATCACTATAACATCAGAATTCGGCATTTTCCGGAATGTTTTAAAACTAGCCCATTCAAAAGTACCTATGGCAACCATAAACATCAATCCAACCAATGCGGCCATTGGCAATTGCTCAATTAAGCTGCTACCAAACATAATAAATACCAAAAGCATCACCGCCGCGGTAATACCAGAGAGTCTTGCCCTTGCTCCTGACGATGTATTGATTAAACTCTGCCCAATCATTGCACAACCACCCATTCCTGATAAGAATCCAGATAGAATATTAGCGGTACCCTGCGCCACACATTCCTTGTTTCCACTACCACGGGTTTCCGTAATCTCATCAATAATGTTTAGCGTCAATAAACTTTCAATAAGCCCAACACCTGCTACGATACCTGCATATGGAATGATGATTAAAAACGTATTCCAGGTCAAGGGAATGTTTGGAATGGATATGGGTGGGAAGCCTCCTTTAATACTTTCTCCTTCTTGCATCGTATCAGCAACGGTAAGGGTATCAATGCCAAAGCCAATAACTAGCGCAGAAACTACTACAATGGCCAAAAGGGAGGAAGGAACTGCTTTTGTCAATTTTGGAAAGCCCCAAATAATGAGCATAGTCAACAGCGTTAGCCCCAACATGGTATATAATGAAGCGCCTGTAAGCAACTCTTCTGTTCCTTTTTGATAAAAATTTGGGAACTGCGCCATGAAAATGATTATTGCCAAACCGTTTACAAATCCGAACATTACCGGATGCGGTACTAAACGAATAAATTTTCCTAAACGAAGTAATCCGGCTAAAATCTGAATGACACCCGCTATGATGACCGTTGCAAAAACGTAGTTTAATATGGTGGTCGGCTCTATACCTGGAAATGTCCGTTTGAGTTCCAAAATCAATCCAACAAAAATTACCGCCACAGCGCCGGTAGCTCCAGATATCATTCCAGGGCGACCACCAAGAATTGAGGTTACCAAAGCCAAGACAAAGGCCGCGTACAATCCAGTTAATGGTGAAAAACCAGGAATTAATGCAAAGGCAATGGCCTCAGGCACCAACGCCAAGGCCACCGTTAACCCAGATAATACTTCTGTTCTATAGTTTACTTTCTGGGAAAAGTCAAAGAGATTAAGATACTTTTTCATCCTGTAATTTAAGCGGGCAAAATTAAGTCATTCTAATCTAGAAAAACCTTTATTACCTGCATTTTGCAATTATTCCCAAATAATTGCGGAATTCAGAATTCAATCCTAATTAATTTGCCCAATAATCAACAACAAAGACTTTTTCTACATATGGTCCAAGGCTAGCGACAAACTCTTGATGTTTTGGGTGGGGTGTATAAATACTATCCCTATCCTGCTCAGACTTAAATGTTAACATATAGCAATGGGTAAATCCTTGGTGAAAATCTTCTGGACTATCATTTAGACCCCATTCAAAATCTTGAATAATTGAAATATGATTGGGCAGTTCACTAAAGCTTTTATTCAGTTTTTCAACTTGTGCATCGCTAGTGTCATCGTTGAACTTAAAAATTACGACATGCCTTAATAATTTCTCTTCTTTCATAGGTTCTTCTTTTAATTCTTTTTCAGTTTTCTCTGCACATGCGTTTAACAACATATTGCAAAGCACCATAATCATAATCACCTTTAAGTTCTTCATCTGTACTATATATTTGTTACTAATTATTTTAAATTAATCCTCCTGTACTTCCTCCTTCAACCTTAAGGGCCGATCCATTTGTGGCCGAAGCCAGAGGACTACAGTAATAGGCTATAGTTGAGGCCACTTCATCTACGGTCGCGAAGCGCTGTAAAAGTGACGAGGTTCTTACTTCTTTAAAAAAATCCGCTTCAACAGTTTCTTTGGTTTTACCTGATTTGGCGGCTTCATCTTTTAAAAACTGTTCTGCGCCTTCAGAAAGGGTTGAACCAGGTAAAATGGAGTTCACTGTTACCCCACTTGCCTTGGTCAGCTGTGCAAGCCCTTTGGCAATAGCCACCATTGCAGTTTTTGTCATGCTGTACGCTAATAAATCGGGCGGAACCAATTCCGCACATTCACTTGAAATGAATAAAATTCGTCCCCAGTTCTTTTTCAACATCTTTGGTAAAAAGTGTCTTGACAAACGTACACCACTCATTACATTGTTCTCAAACTGTTGGTACCATGAACTATCCTCCATTTCAAAAAAAGGGGCTGCCTTATAGATACCAACATTATTGATTAAAATATCTAACTCTGGCAATGTCGCGCATAACAGTTTAGCACTTTCCAGGTCTCCAAAATCGGCAGCAAAACCAGAAACATCCCCCGAAGGAAAGTCTTGTTTCAATTTGGATAGCGCGCTATCAATGGATTGATTTGTACGCCCGTTCACAATTACTTTCGCCCCTTCATTTAAAAGGGCTTTGGCCGTTGCAAAACCTATTCCAGCAGTAGAACCGGTAATGAATACTGTTTTGTCTTTTAATTTTAAATCCATATTAACCTGCTAATCCTAAGGGGCTGAACAATGCCCATAAAACAAAAACAAAAACCACAAGCAATACCGTCAATGTAGCATCTTTCGACCATTTGAACTTGCCACTATTATTGGACTTCTGGAAGGTTACCAAGGCTAATTCCTCATCTGACTTCGGATTCCCAAATCGGCTCACTCCTGCAAGAACTACAGCACAAAAAAGAAAAAGAACCAAAGCAAAATGCAGAAAGTTAACTTCTAAAAAATAGGACAATAGCGTTCCTTTCTCTACCATTAAAACACCTTCATTAGCCATGAATTCTGTAACCAAACGAAGGATTCCCAAGATGAAACCAGACCAAAGCGCCACTATTGCTCCTTTGGCATTTATCCATTTATAAAATAGTCCGAATAAAAATACTGCTGCAATAGGTGGCGATATATAAGCTTGAACACTCTGCAAATAATGAAAAATTCCTCCCCCCATAAGACTTCGCATAAAGGGAATCCAGCCCAAGCTTACAATGACCAGAACAATGGTAGCTAGCTGCCCAAATCGGACTAAGTTTTTATCCGAAGCTTTAGGTCTGTATTGTTTGTAGAAATCAATGGTCAACAATGTTGAACTTGAATTAAAGGCAGAAGACAATGAACTCATCAGCGCTGCCAAGAGTCCGGCAATGGCCAGGCCTTTCAACCCTATGGGTAGAAAGTTGTTAATCATAGTGGGCAACGCTTGATCCGCATTTTGTAAGACAAAATTTATTTCACCTTTTTGCAATAACGCGTAAGCAATTACACCTGGAATAAAGAAGATAAACACTGGCAATAGTTTTAAGTAACCAGCAAAAAGTGCTCCTTTTCGGGCATTAGATACATCTTTTGCAGACAGGGTTCTTTGAACGATATATTGATCTGTACACCAATACCAAACCCCTAAAATTGGTGCTCCAAAAAGCATTCCTGTCCAAGGATATTCCGTATCGGACATTGGTCTCCATAGATTAAAGAAACGTTCTGCTGGTGGATTGCCGGGAGTTTGAGCAGCAACTTCCAACGTATTAATCAATCCATCCCAACCCCCTAATTGATATATTCCAAATACTGTCACCGCAATGGTTCCCACCAATAAAATAACAGCCTGCACCATGTCGGTATAAATAACTGCTTTCAATCCCCCCAATACCGTATAAAAGCCCGTGGCAATAACGGTAATAATGGCGCCTGTCCAAAATGGAACACCAATGGTTTCAAAAACCAAGGCTCCGGCAAAAATAATAAGGGAAATCTTTGTAATTACATACGCTAATATGGAGACTACTGAAAGATAGTTTCGACATGCTTTTGAATACCTTTTCTCTAAAAACTCAGGCATGGTGTAAACCCCTGTTCTCAAATAAAATGGGACAAATACCCACCCCAATAATATTAGAACCAAGGAGGCAATTATTTCGAAATTAGCCATTGGCATGTTTGCCCTAGCACCAGCTCCAGAAACCCCTAAAATGATTTCGGAGCCAATATTTGAAGCAAACAAAGAAGCTCCGACCACTAACCATCCTTGATTTTTACCTGCAAGAAAATAATCTGCCGCACTTCCTTCTTTATTACCTTTTGATGCCCACTTCGCAATCCAAAGTATAACGGCAAAATAAAATAGGATGATACCCACATCCCAAAAACTCATTGTGGTGGTCATAAATTTAACGTTTGGTTATTTTAATGATACGTACGTTACCAATTCTTCAAACCTAATAATTTTTCACCTAGATCAGTGAGGTTTGCCGTATCATATTTATCACGTTCCCAATTTCTAGGATCACCAGGAAATGCATATCCTTCTGGGGCAATTCGATTCTTCCAGGAATTGATTCGCCATTGCCGTAATGCTTCATTATTTTCTTCGGCAGGCATCATGGAAATGTATTGGGCAATTCGCACTTTGTTGCCAGATTTGTTGGGTCTAATACCATGGGGCTCGGTGCTATTAAAAATTAATAAATCACCGGCTTCCATTTTCACCTTTACAATTTTATCTTCTAACCCCTCTAGACTTGGTTGAAAATGGTCTCTATCCTCTGGCTGGGTCAGCTTCCAGGTATCGTAATTGCGATAAAGCCATGGTATGCATTGAAAGCCTCCCATATTTTCATCTGTTTGATCTGCCAAAGCCAATACCCCTTGCACGTTTTGTGGCCGAGTCTCGGGGTCATAATCCCAATGGATAAATCCTTTTTTTTCCACGCCTGGTTGTAATGGGAAATTTAGATTGGCCCGATCAATGGTGACCCATAATTTCTCTGTCCCCCAAACATCCACAAAGGCATTATATACTCTTGGCATTTGCCTATTGTTCCATAAATGTTGATGGTTATACACCTCAACCATTCCGGTTCCTGTCAGTTCTTTCATTTTCATTTCTGCACGTGGTGGTGCATACCATGTTTTGGAATCCTTTGGATCTTTCTCATCAAACTCCCATAAAAAATCTGCCGTAGCTTTGGCCTGTTCAATGGGAATGGCATTCTTTATAACAATGTACCCATTATGTATCCAAAATTCCCAATCCTTTTCTGAAAGTACCCTTAGTGGTTTTCCATTGGACCTATCGTTTAATTTTTGACTACTGCTTGTTGCCGTGGATGGATTGCCGGGAATTTCTTCATGTCCCTTATTGGCCATTTCCAATTTTACATCTTTCTCCATATTAATACTATTATCTACTTACTAAAATTCTATGGAATAAAACTAGAGGCATTACAAACAGTTCTCCACCTTAATATTGATGAAAATTTGAACTATATTGACTTTTAATTTACAATTATATATATTATATGATATTTTAGTGAAAATTGAAGATTCAATTAGAGACCATAGCGCCAAATACCAAAAGCCCGTTTAGGCTTTTGCATCTGCCTAGACTGAACCATCTTTTCTACTGGCATTTTCATCCAGAATATGAATTGGTTTATATAGAAGGTGCAAGTGCAACCAGGCATGTTGGCAACAGTATATCCAACTTTGAAGATAGCGATCTTGTCTTTATTGGCTCCAACATTCCCCACCTGAATTTCGATTATGGTGTCAAAACTGATTACATCAAGGATGTGCTTCATATTAAACCATCATTTAAAGAACAAATGTTAGCTGACATTCCTGAGTTTTCATTAATAGATACTTTATTTGAAAAATCGAAACATGGTATTGTATTTACAGGTGAGACAAAAAAGCATATTGGGAAAAGGCTGAAAGAATTACATCTACTTTCTGCATTTGATCTTTTCATGGAATCTATTCAAATATTGAAGGAGCTTGCCAACAGCAATGAGTTTTTTCTACTCCATGATTATCCTTTTGTAAACAGGTATCGGAAAAAAGAACAAGATCGGTTGAGAAATATCCATGAGTTTGTGGATAGGAGTTATCAGCGGAGAATAGAAGTTTTTGAAGTTGCCCAACTATGTAATCTTAGTAAAGAAGCTTTTTGTAGATATTTTAAAAAGACCACCGGAAATACCTTTACCAGTTTTCTTAATCAGTATAGAATAAGTCAGGCCAAGCGATTATTGTTGATGGGTAAAAATGTGGGGGAGACTTGCTACGAATGTGGATTTGAAAGTCTTTCTTATTTTAACCGTACGTTTAAAAAAATAAGCGGAGAAAACCCTTCGGAATTTAAAAGGCAGTATCAAGTTAATTTGAAGATGAAAAAGTAAGTATTGGTCTGTTACTTTTTACTTCTTCAAAAAAAACGCCCCAAGCGTGAAATGCTTGAGGCGATTTTTAACTAAATAACCAACCAAAAAACTTGTCTAAGTAGTCGAACACTATATTTTTTCCTTACATTTTTCTTTGCCGAGTAACAGACATTATGGAATTTTTAACTTTTGAACGCTTTTTATCAGTACTCTTACCTGACTTTAAATATTGTTTGTACCCTCTTCCTGTAAACTCATATACCGTCTCACTTGCCACATGATACAATTCAATAGTACTATCATCAATAACGTACAGCTCAAAATAATCATTGCCCAAGAAGTCATAATCCAGTGTTAAAGTTTTAAGTGTAGTATCATTCGCCACATCAAAAACTTCGTAATCTCCTTCATAGTCCCATTGTAGATTCACAATCGGTGTCCCACTACCATCCACAGATGATCTAAAAAAGGCACCATTAGCGCTTGACAAAAACTGAAGATAGTTCTCATCATCAAATTCGTTTATGGCCCCAAGCTCACTTGTATAGATTTTCTCCCACGCCTCATATTCCTGTAAGAAATAGTCAATATTGTCATAGAAGACCATGTCATAATCAAAATTGTTTCGCTGATATCCTTTTATGATGTAGGAGGTATTTGAACGTGAATCATATAATTCCAAAGTACTGTTGTTTACCGCAAAAACATCCAATAACCAATCTCCATCAATATCATGGTTTATATCAACAACTCCATTCAACGTTCCATAAGAACCTACATCTATTCCCAATCCATTTCCTGTTTTGCCTATACCAACAATATTGTTATTGGCATAAATAATTCCCCTATCAAAAGAAATTGTAAATGCTCTTTGTAAAAAAGGGACTTCACCATTTCCTTTTGTTGCATTGATATCGACATACCATAAATCGTATGATTCCAATACCAAGGCTGTATTTATTGGTGATTGTTCTATAAAGTCATCCTCAAATACAACTTCTGTATAGCAAGAACTGGCCAAAAGACCTATGCTTATAATTCCGAGTAGTAGTTTTCCAATTTTCATATTCCTGGCTTTTTGATTCATCAAGAATAAACCAAGCACCATGCCAAAAAGTGTAACTATTTGATAATCAGCTATTAATATTGTAATTGCTGGATTGTTTAGTTTTGCCATCTAAATCTTGTTTATGGAAGACAACTTGCGGATTGGAGTATTGGGAGGCGGTAGTTGGGGAACTGCTATTGTGAAAATGCTTTCTGAAAACCTGGATACTGTTGCTTGGTATATGCGAAGTGAATCTGCAATTGCGCATTTAAAAAAAGAAAGGCACAACCCCAATTATATTAGTTCGGTTGAGTTTGATACTTCTAAACTTGAATTGACTGCGGATATTAATCAAATTATTGAAGCATCGGACATTCTCATTTTTGCCATTCCTTCAGCTTTTTTAGAAAGTGAACTCAAAAAACTTGATGCTCCCATTAGCCATAAAATAGTTTTTTCGGCCATTAAGGGAATTGTTCCTGAAAGCGGATTAATTGTTGGAGAACATTTTCATGAGCATTATAATATTCCATTCAAAAATATTGGGGTGGTTACTGGGCCATGTCATGCCGAGGAAGTTGCATTGGAGCGCTTGTCTTATCTTACCATTGCTTGCGCAGATGCCGCTAAAGCGGAATTGGTGGCTAAACATTTTAAAAGCCATTACATCCGAACAAAAATTTCAGATGATATTATTGGAACGGAATATGCGGCAATGCTCAAGAACATTTATGCCATTGCTGCTGGTATTGCACATGGACTGGGGTATGGTGATAATTTCCAAAGTGTATTGATGAGCAATGCCATAAGGGAAATGAAACGCTTTATAGACAGTGTGTATAAAATGAAACGTAATATTAACAACTCTGCTTATTTAGGAGATTTGCTGGTTACTGGGTATTCCACCTTTAGCCGAAATCGCATGTTTGGCAATATGATTGGCAAAGGGTATACCGTAAAAAGTGCCATGATGGAGATGAATATGGTTGCGGAAGGATATTATGCTACCAAAAGCGCCCATCTGCTAAGTGAAAAGCGGGAAAAAAAATCTAAGACACCTATAATAAATGCAGTGTTTCAAGTTCTCTATTGCGACAAAAACCCGAAAAAGGTTTTTAAAAAGCTTACCGAAAAATTAGATTGATTTTATTGTAAGAGCACCTCATCTGGAATACTTTTTCCCCTTGGGATAGAGGTATCCTGAATATCAATAGATATGGTATCATAAGATTTTATATGTCCTTTATTTACAATATAGGATTTGTGCACCCTTCTAAAATTTTCTGGCAACTGCTCTAGCGTATTTTTTATACTTCCATAGCTGGTAATTTTTGTTTTGTCGGCCAGATGAAAGGTGACATAATTTCCCAATCCTTCCACAAATAAAATGTTGTCAATGACAACGCGATGTGTTTTGCGATTGGATCGTATTTCCAAAATATCGCTTTCCAGCGTTTTGTTTTTATCATGTTCAATAGACCAAAGCTGAAATAATTTCATTCCTAGAATCAACAGCACTGTAGTATTGATTAATATAATCGCTCTTACCAACATCATGATACTAAACAAGCCCGCACTAGAATCGTTTAATAGCAACTCTTCATAAAAGAGATGTATAAATACACGCTGTAAAATTCCACCTAGCAAGAGTGTAATACCATACCCCAGAAAAAAGTTTCTGAATTTTCGTTTCAACAAAAAACGGGGCAACAGAAAATAAATAGTGACGTAAACCGCAAGAATCCGAACAGGCAGCAGAATAAATTCTAAATAATAAGAAGCCAAATAGCCTTCTTTGCCTGCCCATATAAATCCAAATAAGAGGTAATACACAACCCAAAAAAGCACATGGGTGGCTATCCTTGAATTTAATATGTAAAAATTATTGGCAAATTTCATGTCGCTAAAATTCCAAGTCATGATAAGGGTCACATTCGCATAAAAAGAAAGCAGCTACGTATAAATTGTCTCAAGACTAAAAGTAGGCAATCTAATTTTAAAGAAAACTTAAATCTTCATTGATGAAATTAAATACCAAACTCTCTCTGCTTACTATTCTGATTGTTTTTTCTACTGTTCATATCAACGCCCAATTATTGGGTCGTAGAACCTCTTGGGAAGCTAAAATTGAAGGCCCCAATGGAAGTGTGCCCGGCGCAAAAATTATTGCACTCAATACTAACAGTCCATTGCAAAAGGCTGGTTTCTTAATGGACGATATTATTCTTGAAGTGGATGGGGTGCTATTAAAGGATGATGAGGTTTGGAGTGAAATTTCTTATGGCCTTAGAGCAAACAAGGCAACGAACATTAAAGCCCTTCGCGATGGTCAAGTTTTTGAAGCCACAGTAGAGTTTAATCCTTTGGAACAAGAAAAACATACTGGAATTGACACCTATTATGAAGAAATTACAAGTTCTTATGGCATTACCCAAAGAACCATTATCACCAAACCCAAAAAACCAGGAAGACAACCCGCGATAGTATTGATTGGCGGGCTGAGTTGTTCCAGTATTGAAACATACCCTGGCAGAAAGGGTAATTGGGTACAGACCATTAAAGACTTGGTAGAAAAATCAGGCATGGTTGTAATGCGAATAGAAAAGCCTGGTGTTGGAGATAGCGAAGGAGATTGCGGACAATCCGATTTCATAACAGATATAGAAGGGTACAAGGCTGCCATAAAAAATTTAAAGACAAAACCTTATGTAGACTCATCCAGAATAGTGGTTTATGGTTCCAGTATGGGAAGCGCTTTGGCTCCTTTCCTTGCCAACAAATTTAATTTGGCAGGTGTAATCTCTGATGGTACTTTCTTTAAAACATGGTACGAACATATGCTCGAAATAGAACGACGCATTCTTCAGTTTCAAGGAAACTCAGAATCACAAATTGTTGAAAAACTCAACAAATATTATATCCCATTATATTATGGTATGCTAATCCAAAAGAAAACCTACCAACAAGTGGTCAATGAGTATCCCGCACTTTCAGAATATAATTACCACTCCGCAGCACATATGTATGGAAGGCCAGTAGCCTATTACCAACAACTACAAGAGTTTGATTTGGCCGGGCAATGGGAAAAGGTGAAAGTTCCTGTGCGGATTCTAAGGGGTACCCATGATTGGATTATGTCCTCTTTTGACAATAAAATGATTGTTGAAGTCTTAGATCGGGTTGGGCATAAAGACCATCTTTTATACGAGTATCCTGGATTAGATCACTGGAATACCATTCATGAAAGTCCTAAAAATTCCTTTGAAGGAAAAGAAGGGGTATGGGATCCAGGTACGATCAACCTCATTATTAAATGGGCACAGGAAATAGTTAAGCTAGAGTCTTAATCCCGTTCCAACGAGAAATTGGAATGCGAATCCAATTCTTTTAGCAAACTTTCCTTGAAAGCTAGTATTTGATCATTGCTGTAACCGTATGCCTTTTTAAATTCTTCCAAAACAGGTTCCATATAATTTCGGATACTATCAATATCAAAATATAACCTACCTGTTCTGCGGATAAAGAAATCCATAGGGTTAAGTGCCATTTCGTGTGCAATTGAAAATTGTACCTCGGCTCTTATCATCCTTAAATAAACATCTTGATTTCTTAATGCGGCATAATTTTCTAAAATGATGTCAGCTTGTTTTCCGTAGTTGGTGACCAAATACCAAGCGTCGTATTCTGTAAATCCATCTTCTTTGATTCGATTAAAGACCTCATCAATATACTTTTTTACATGCTTGAATTTTTTGAAATCACTGCCGCAAAGCGGTATTTTATCCGTGGTGCCTTCTGGAATGTTAATCCCATAGTCCTCTTCCATTTTCTTCACTATGCGATTAACTACCCTTTCGGCCATTTTACGATAGCCTGTCAATTTTCCGCCAGCGATACTCACTAGTCCTGTATCTGATGTAAAGATTTCATCTTTTCTTGAAAGCTCCGAAGCAGATTTTCCTTCCTCGTGAATCAATGGTCGAAGTCCTGCCCAAGAGGAGATGATATCCTCCATTTCCAAATTAATGTTTGGAAACATATTATTCACAGCAGAAATTAAATAGATGGCATCTGCCAAATCTGTTTTAACATTGTCCTTGTCCAGATTAAAATTGGTGTCTGTTGTACCAACATAAGTAATTTTACCTCTTGGAATAGCAAACATCATTCGGCCATCCGGAATATCAAAATATACAGATTGTTTCACTGGAAGTTTCTCTCGTGGAAAAACCAAGTGAACTCCTTTGGTCAAATGCAGGCGTTTTCCTTTTTTGGAATTGTTAACGCTCCTCAACTCATCCACCCATGGTCCAGCCGCGCTTATTACATATTTAGATTTGATGCTAAATTCTTCTCCAGAAGCTTCGTCTTTTACCTTAACTCCAGCAACGGTTTCATTCTCATAAATAAAATCAACCACCTTGGTATAGTTCAATGCTTGGGCACCATACTGTAAGCTGGTTTTTATATTCTCAACGGTTAATCTGGAATCATCCGTTCTGTATTCCGCATAATATCCGGCCCCGTTTAAAATCTTTTTAGGCAAAAGAGGTTCTAATTTCAATGCTTCCTTTTTTTCCAACATTTGTCGCTTATCATCTCCAGTAACTTGGGCAAGAATATCATATACTTTAAGTCCGATAGATGTAAGCCATTTACCATATGAGCCTCCTTCAATAAGCGGTAGCAACATTTTCTCTGGCAGCACTAGGTGCGGAGCAAGCTTGTGCACAATAGCGCGTTCTGAGCCCACTTCCTTTACCAGCCAGAAATCGAACTGTTTTAGATAGCGAAGTCCCCCATGGATTAATTTTGTCGATTTACTGCTTGTGCCAGAGGCAAAATCTCCTTTTTCAAGCAGCACCACCTTCATTCCTCTTGAAGCAGCATCCAATGCAATTCCTCCACCAGTAATTCCACCTCCAATTACGACGAGGTCAAAAGCTTCTTCTGAAACTTTTTGAATGGTTTTTTCCCTATCAAGGTTGGAAAATCTAACTGGCTCTTTCATATCCTTTTTAATTTGTTGAGGGCAAGCTTCAAAATTACACAAAAATGTAAACGTTTACATCGATGATGGGATTAAGTTTATATTAAATCCATTGCGTAAACCAAATAATCACTTTCTGTCAAAACAAACCCAAATCTCATATCAAAAACTTACTCCTTATGATTGTATGGATATACAAAGATGTGAAAAAAGTATGCTACACTGTGCTACTTTTGTTTATTTTGATGAAAATCATACTCTCGTTCTACCAAACATATTCGTACTTTGTACCAAGAATACCATTCCTTAATTCCTTTACGCTGCGCAACACGATGGTCTACGTTGGCCTTCCAATTGGCTATTGCTTCTAAATTTTCCCAATAACTTATGGTAATCCCAACTTCTTCTCTAGCGCTCTCAAAATCTAAAAATCCGGGTTGTTTACGCGCTAATTCTTCCATTTCAACAGCCATCTGTCCATAGCCATTATCCCCTTCGGTTCTTGTGCTGGTAAAAATTACTGCGTAATACGGTTCTTGCAATTCCATTTAGGTGATATATTGTTTTTCCAAAAAATAATTAACAACAGCTTCCTTCATTAATACAGATTGTTCACCTGCTTTTAACGGCGGTAGTTGTTCCTTTACTTTGTAATGGGGCCAACCCTCCTCATCAAAAAAATCAAAATCATAGTATCCATAGGGCTCCAACAATCTGCAAATGGCAATGTGCATCAAGTTCACCTTCTCATCTTTTTTAAAGCTTCTGTGAAAATTACCCAGTTCTTGCACTCCGACTAAGTAGATGATTCCATCAATCTCCAAAGGGTCCCCATCAGAAAATTGATTGGATAATTTTTCTACAAGAATCTCCCATCGTTCCTTAAGCTTTTCGTCCCTTGCCATGCATTTTTTTAAGAGCTTCAAAGGTACAAATCAATATCCTATATTTGTTAAAAACCCGTATATGAGCTTTTTGGATATTGTTATTGGAGTACTCCTTGTTTGGGGGCTGTATAAAGGGCTAAAAAATGGACTTTTTGTAGAAATAGCATCTTTAGTTGCTTTAATAGCGGGTATTTATGGTGCAATACACTTCTCCTACATAACAGCGGACTACCTTTCTGAGAGTATGAACTGGAGTGATAGATATATTAAAATCACATCGTTTTTAATTACCTTTTTTGGTATTGTTTTGCTAGTTCACTTTGCTGGTAAATTCTTAACAAAGATTGCCGATTTTGCAATGCTTGGTCTATTGAACAAAGTAGCTGGTGGTGTTTTTGGAGCTTTAAAAGTAGCTATCATCCTTGGAGCGTTTCTGGTTTTTTTTGACAGACTTACTTCTTCCCTAAACTTTATTAATGAAGAGACTAAAAAAGAATCTATTTTTTATGAACCGGTAAAAGAAATTGGTGCTTTTGTTTTTGCCTTCGTGCTACAAGATGACAAGAAAGATTCAACCGAAAATGAAAATCAACTCCTATAGTTTTAGTAGTTTAACCGGGTTTGCTTTTGTTCTTTCCTAACCCATCATATTCTTAAGCTATTGGTTTGTAACTGAGTCGTATGAACGGTCTCTTTTTCTCGATGAAAGGAATTAGGTATTTTCAGTAAATATGGCTTAAAACCCTAATTTTTGCAGCTTAACGGATTAATCTGTACACCTATGGAAATTTTATGGCATAGCCAACCCTCGCATCTAGTTTAGCCATTAGAACACATGAGACTCTTAGAACAAGTCTCAATAATCACCCCCGGAAATGAAAAAAGTATATTACCTCTCTCTGGTAGTTGGGCTGACAATAATATTCAGTATGTGCAGTAAAACATCCACGGCTGAAGAAGAAAAACAACTGACCGAGGCGTTTCTCGAAAACGAAAAAATTGTAATTGATCCATCAAAAATGGAGGAAGAGCTATTCAATTTGGTAAACGAACACAGATTATCCATAGGCGCTTCTCAATTGCAAAACAGTTCATCATCGTATGTCCATGCTCAGGAACACAGCAATTATATGATTTCCCAAAACGAATTAAGCCACGATAATTTCGATGCAAGGGCTTCAAAAATTGCACTCGAAATCAACGCCGTTAACGTTTCTGAAAATGTGGCTCGATATTATTCCACCGCTTCAGCGATGCTAAATGGTTGGCTAAATAGCGCTTCCCATAAAAGCACACTGGAGGGCGAATTCACTCATGCCACTTTAAATGTTGAATTAGACAAGAACGGTAGGGCCTATTGTACCCAAATATTTATGAAAGTGGATTAGACAGAATTTTAGTTTTATACATAAGTGTTTGAAGAGACCTGCATTACAGTAGGTCTTTTTTGTTAAAGCCTATGTACCAACAAAGGTTTTTTATACCTTTCGTAAAATCTTTAGCAATGGCCATACTTCCACCTTTTAATTTGACCAAATGGATTGCGGAAAACAGAGATACCCTTAAACCCCCTGTTGGTAATAAAAACTTATATAAAGACGCCGGAGATTATATTGTAATGATTGTCGCGGGACCTAACGCCAGAAATGATTACCATTACAATGAAACCGAAGAGCTTTTTTACCAATTGGAAGGAAATATAGAAGTGCATATACAGGACGAAGGAGAAAAAAAAACTTTTAAACTTGGTCCAGGAGATATGTACCTTCACCCTGCCAAAGTACCGCACTCACCAGTCCGTCATGAAGGATCCATCGGGTTGGTGGTGGAACGAAAAAGAGACCATATGAATGTGGATGATGGCTTGTTATGGTTTTGCGACAACTGCAATAACATATTATACGAAGCCTATTTCACTTTACATGACATTGAAAAGGATTTTCTTGGACACTTTAAACATTTTTACGGGTCAGAAGAATTACGCACCTGTAAAAACTGTAGCACTGTAATGCCTGTTGATGAACGATTTATTGCTAAAGACTAATTATGCTCATAGCCGCCAAACTTATTATCCTAATTGTTGCTGTTCTACATTTCTATTTTTTATGGTTAGAAATGTTCGCTTGGACCACAAAAGCCAAAAAAGTATTTCGCTCTTTTCCTGAAGATTTATTTGAACCCACCAAAACATTAGCCGCCAACCAAGGGCTGTACAATGGCTTTCTAGCCGCTGGACTTGTCTGGTCCTTGCTTATTCAAGATTCGGTGTGGCAGCTATATGTGGCTTTATTTTTTCTAGGCTGCGTGGCCGTAGCCGGAATCTTTGGAGCGCTTACCGCTTCCAAAAAAATATTTACCATTCAAGCGCTTCCTGCACTCATTGGAATAACACTCCTTTTACTCGATCATTTCCTTTAAGAAATCTTAGCTGTCAGAATCAGGATTATTCGTAGTTTTGAAAAAATATAACAATTCAAGATTAAAAAGTTATAAATGTCAAAAATTGCAACTGCTTTTGGAATAAACAAAGCCCTTGATCAACTGGGGCTTTCTGAAATAAATGAAGGTACATCAACTGGTTTAAACCATTTTGGTTCTGGGGAGATTATATCTTCTTATTCACCCGTAGATGGTGCGTTGATTGGGAAGGTAAAAACTACTTCTCCAGCGGATTATGAAAAAGTAATGGAAACTGCTACTTCCTCCTTTAAAGAATGGCGATTGATGCCAGCTCCTCAAAGAGGGGAAATTGTAAGGCAATTTGGAGAAAAGCTGCGTGAGCTTAAAGAGCCATTGGGCAAATTGGTTTCCTATGAAATGGGTAAATCTTACCAAGAAGGATTGGGAGAAGTACAGGAAATGATCGATATCTGTGATTTTGCAGTGGGTCTTTCAAGACAGTTACATGGCTTAACCATGCATTCAGAACGTCCTGGACATAGAATGTATGAGCAATATCATCCCCTTGGTATTGTGGGCATTATCTCAGCCTTTAATTTTCCGGTAGCTGTATGGGCTTGGAATACAGCTTTAGCCTGGGTATGTGGTGATGTTTGTGTTTGGAAACCTTCAGAAAAAACACCCTTATGTGGAGTAGCATGTCAAAATATAATTGCCCAAGTTATCAAGGAAAATAACCTTCCTGAAGGTATTTCCTGTTTAATAAATGGTGACTATAAGGTGGGAGAACTTATGACCAATGATAGCCGAGTTCCTTTGGTGTCAGCAACAGGTTCTATTCGCATGGGAAAAATTGTGGCGCAAGCAGTAGCAGCACGATTAGGAAAATCACTATTGGAGTTGGGTGGTAACAATGCCATTATCGTTACTCCAGATGCTGATATTAAAATGACCGTCATTGGTGCTGTCTTTGGTGCGGTAGGAACAGCTGGACAACGTTGCACCTCAACACGTAGACTAATTATTCATGATTCCATCTATGATAAAGTTAAAGATGCTGTAGTTGCTGCTTACAAACAGTTACGAATCGGAAACCCATTAGATGAAAACAATCATGTTGGTCCCTTAATTGATACAGATGCTGTCTCCATGTATAAAAAAGCATTGGAAAAAGTAGTTGCCGAAGGAGGGAAAATCATTGTAGAAGGAGGTGTTCTAGCTGGTGAAGGTTATGAAAGTGGTTGCTATGTTAAGCCCGCCATTGCCGAAGCCCAGAACGATTTCGAAATTGTACAACATGAGACTTTTGCCCCTGTACTGTACTTGTTAAAGTATTCTGGAGATGTTGAAAATGCCATTGCCATTCAAAATGGTGTGGTCCAAGGGCTCTCCTCAGCAATTATGACCAACAACCTCCGTGAGGCTGAGCGTTTTCTATCTGCCTGGGGTAGCGATTGTGGTATTGCCAATGTAAATATTGGAACATCTGGTGCTGAAATAGGTGGTGCTTTTGGAGGAGAAAAAGAGACAGGTGGCGGTAGAGAAAGTGGATCTGATGCGTGGAAAGTGTATATGCGTAGACAGACCAATACCATAAATTATACTACAGAACTGCCTTTGGCACAAGGAATAAAATTCGATTTATAAAAAAAGCCCGCCATCCTGGATGAACACAAGATTGGCGGTCTTTAAACCAACTTAACTAACTCAAACTTAAGTTAAACCCTATTTCAGTGCCGGATCTTTGTCGGGAGAAATAGGGTTCTTTGCCTAATATATAGGTCTAAGTTCTAAATATTTTTACTACTTCTAAACCGCAATATTATCGTTGGTTCAGAAAAGTGTATGATTGGTGTTTTTTAGCTCATCTTTTGTTCTTTCCCATTAAGTATCATGAACCGTACCATATTCTAAACACCTCAGATTCTTAGTGTTAAACTGAAGTTTTTAGCATTTTTTTAATAATTTGGTGTACTCAACACTAATTATCATTGCTAATGACAACAAAGACCACATACTTGCTGGGGATACTTGCTGTTATTGGTATTGGAACTTTGCTCTACATAAATCTGTGCAGTTCTTGTATAGCTCCATCGACCGATGCTGTTATTAAACAGATAAAAAATCCTCAAACAAAATCAAATTCGTTTTCTATGGTAGATGGAGATTTCAAACATACCATTGAAGATAACTTCAACTTTAAACTGTCCAGTCCCTCTTTTTTAATGCCTATTTCTGATGAACTAAAAGCAGGTATTGTTACGATAAAAGAATACTTGGAAGCAAACCCAATAAAGGTATTAGCGCTTACCGGATTGTATGCTGAGGGTGAGGAAAACAATACGCCTTACAATACCTTAGGTTTAGCTAGAGCACATTCCGTAAAAAACCAATTAATGTTAAGCGGTATCCCATCAAAACAAATAGCAACAGCTGGAAAACTCATGGACGGACTAACTCTTGAAGGCACAACCCTTTTAGGGCCGATTACTTACGCTATTACTGAAGAGAAGACAGCACCTGAATCGAATTAAACTAACTATTAAACCTCATTATAATGAATTTTGAAAATCTAAATATCTGGTGTTGGGTTATTCCCGCACTAGTTGGTATTATTTCTGGAATCTTAGGATACCTTATAGGGAAAGGGAAAGAAGCTTCGCCTCCAGACCATTCAAAAATAAATGCGCTTGAAGCAGAAAACGCCAAGCTAAAAACAGAACTGGAAGCATGCAGAAAAGAAGCTTCATCAACTTCTTCAAAAACCAAAATTCCTTCAGCTCCAATTGTTTCAGGATTTGATGCGGCAACTGCCAAAGCAGCACTGGGCAAGAAAGTAAAACAAGATGATTTAAAGATAGTAGAAGGCATTGGCCCTAAAATTGAAGGCCTATTCCATAACTTCAATATAAAAACATGGAAAGCACTCTCTGAAACTTCAGCAGATAAATGTCAAGAAGTTTTGAATTCAGGAGGAGATCGGTATAGAATACATGATCCTGCTTCTTGGCCCATGCAGGCTAAAATGGCTTATGAGGGGCAATGGAAAAAATTAAGGAAATGGCAAGACAAACATAAGTCTGGTAAATTTTAATCCCTGCCTGGGTAAAAACTCTAGTTATTTAACTGGATCTATAAAATTCCGTTGGCCTCGACCCATTTAAACTTGTACTGGTCTTGTCCAAACTGCATCCGTTCCGATATGCGCTGAAGTCTGTCCGGAAGCTTCATTAAATAATCACGAGCTTTCTCTGCCTGATCGGAAAGCCCTCCCAGATTTCCTATTTCCCAGTAATCATTTAATTTTTTCAAAATTTCAATATAATCTTGTGCGGTATAGACGCCTAAGCGTTGTGCACAATTTGAAAAAACTTCAAAAGCAGTACCAATACTTTCCCCAGATTCACGCAAAAAATGTGCGGGCATTACAATTTTTCTTTTCATCATATCAGCAAAAGCCTCAATCATTCCATTTGGATCTTGCCCAAGTATGGTTTTCACAAATTCTCTATAAGCCAAATGATGTCTCATTTCGTCACCGGCAATAATATTACACATTTTTCCCAACAAAGCATTCCCCTGTTGTTTGGCCATTTTGCCAACACGCTTATGGGAAATATTGGTTGCCAATTCTTGAAAAGTGGTATACACAAAGTTTTTATAAGGATCTCTATCGGTGCCAATATCAAACCCATCTGATATTAAGTGTTGGGTAGTGATTTCAACTTCTCGCATATTCACTCTTCCTGACAGATAAAGGTATTTGTTCAAGACATCGCCATGCCTATTTTCTTCGGCAGTCCATGCACGCACCCACTTGCTCCAACCATTTTCCTTGCCATTATGTTGGTCAATTCCTTCAACATCCATCAACCAAGATTCGTAGGTAGGCAATGCTTCTTCTGTTATGGTATCTGCTACAAGGGTAACCCAAAAATCATAGCCAAGCTCCTTTGCTTCTTCTCGAATTTGTTCAGTTTCAGTGAAGAAGTTGTCATTCTGAGAGTCGGGTAAAAAATCACTCGGCTGCCATATTTCCTCAATAGGTATAAGAAATGAATCCATAAAACCCTGCACTTTGGGTTCAATAGCTTGCATTACTTCTAACCGAATATTTTTTAACGACATAATTCATTTTTTGTAAAGGTCTTTATTAAATTCCAATAAAGAACAGTATTGTTTTAGTTTCTCCCTTTTTCCCCTGGATAAAATGTATGGACAGGATCACTCTGCCAAAATTCTTTGGTTTCCACATCCATCATTGTTAAGGCACCCATAAAAGCAGCTCCGGTATCTATATTCCAAACATTGGCTCGATTTTGTGGGTTTACAAGTTCTTTTTTTGAAATAGGCGTGTGTCCAATAAAAATCTCTTCGTAGTGTGTCAACCTTTTGGGGAAATCTGCATCACTTTTCTTTAGGGTGGGGTCAATTGCTTGGGCCAATTCCCAGAGCGTTCTGTCCCAATAGAACAGCTGGTCAAAATATTCATATTCCACCCCCTTAAGATTGGTGTACCCTGCATGAAGGTAAAGTCTATTGTCTTTATCCAAATAATAGTTTTCCAATTCGGCATAAAACGCAAGATGTGTTTCCCAATTCTCTCTTTTTGAGCCCAAGTATGAATCTCGAGTAGCAGTACCCCCATGAGCCAACCATTGTGGGTTTTCCTTTTTGGTAAGCATCCATTCTCTGCAAAGTTCATCATGATTACCCCTTATAAATGTACAGTGATAATTTTCCTTCAGGTCAATTAAAAAATTGACGGTCTCCACCGCCGTACTCCATCCATCTACATAATCCCCTAAAAAAATAAGGTGGTCATTCTGGCTTACCTCAGCACGAATCATAAGTTGTTCAAGTGCCCTCACCCCAGAATGGATATCTCCTATTACCAAAGTTCTCATCCCACAAATTTTGCGCAATTATACATAACAAAAAAGGACTTTTGTTTACAAACTAGATAAAGATTTGTTTATGAATCGAAGAAAACATTTAATCCTATTTAATTGGCATATAGTTAACAGCGTATTTCATCGATCCTTGTAAGAATAGTACAACAATACTTCTATTTTTTGTTATATTGAAAGGCTAATTCATTTAATCTCAACTATATGAAAAAACGACTACTCACTAAACACTTATTTTCTTTTTTGACCATTTTTTCGCTCATTTTTTCTGTAGCGCAAGGGCAAAATTTGAAAAAGACCCATAATGATGCTCCCAAAAAAGGACATGATCTCTACAAGCAATCTAAGCTTTATGATAGCAAAAAAGGCCCTGCTGGTGCAAAACCAAAAGCACAGGGTGACCGAGCTATGGACAGACTGGCCTATGAGTTTAGACAGGTTCAAGATCCATTTACAAAAAAGATTCCAGAACACATTTTGGAAAGAGCTGCAGAATTCTCAGGTAAGATTGATTCTACAAACATTCAGCAACAAATGTCAAAAACCTACGGAGGCGAAGCTTCAAAAAAACGGTTTTTCTATTTTAGAGGTAGAGGCCCAGCCAATGTTGGTGGAAGAACAAGAGCTCTGGCCATTGACAGAAAAAACGAAAACACCATTCTAGCAGGAGGCGTCTCAGGAGGGCTCTGGCGCTCTACAAATGCTGGAGAAACTTGGAGAAGGGTTACCAGAAAATGGCAAAACCCTAGTATCACTTCCATAGTGCAAGACCCACGAAGAAACCGTCAGAATATTTGGTACTATGCTTCTGGAGAACGCTACGGAAACTCTGCCGGCGCACCAGGGGCGTTCTATCAAGGATCAGGTATTTATAAATCCTATAATAATGGAAGAAGTTGGTTTAGAATGCGAAACACATCTGATAATGATGTCACTTCCATTTCGTCCTTTGATTTGATCAACAGTATTGCGGTACACCCTGCAAATGGAGATGTTTATGCTGCCACTTTTGACGGCTTGTTCCGTTCAGAAAATGGAGCCCGCTCTTTTGAAGAGGTACTCCCCAGTGGCTTTGATAGTCAAACTGAGGTAATCATTACTCCAAATGGTACTATCTATGGAACCGTAGATATTTTTGGCGGAGAAAATGCTGGTTTTTATACTTCTCAAGATGGAGATACCTGGACCAATATTACCCCAGAAGGCTTATTTCCATCTTTTGGAAGAACCGTTATGGCCTATGATCCCTCTGATGAAAATAGAGTCTTTTTCTTCTCGCATGATTTAAGCAATGCAGGTGAAGCATTCCTTTGGAGATACCAAGCTGATGCTACCACTCCAGAAGAGCAATGGGTAGACCTGACCGCAAATCTTCCTACAAACATTGGAGGATTGGCAGGGGATTTAGACCTTCAGGGAGCCTATAATATGGTTATCAAAGTGCATCCAACAAATCCAGATTTAGTATTCTTGGGCGGCACAAACCTATATCGCTCTACAACTGGATTTACAACCCCAACAGGGTTTGAAGGTTGGGTTGGAGGCTATACCATTTTTAGTGATAGTTTTGGGCTTTATCCTAATCATCATCCAGATCAGCACAATCTCGTCTTTTTACCTTCAAATCCAAATAAGGCAATTTCAGCTAACGACGGTGGCGTACAAGTAACTGAAGATATCTCAATAACCACGGAACCGGTTACTTGGACCTCTTTGAACAATAGTTACATCACCACTCAACCATATGCCATTGCAATAGATCCAGAGGGAAATAGCCAAGATGTGGTTGCTGGTTTTCAAGATAATGGAACTTGGTTTACGAATTCAACCAACAAAAATGATCCTTGGGAAGAAGATTTTGGTGGAGATGGCTCGTACAACGCCATTGCCGATGGTGGGCTTACCCGATATGTTTCAGCTCAATTTGGGGTAGTATTCCGTTTCAATTTTGATGAAGCTGGAGCGTTTGTATCCTTTACGAGAGTACAACCCGCTGGAGCAAGTGGCTTCGATTTTGTCGCTCCTTTTGTGTTAGACCCCTTAAATGACAATGTTATGTATATGCCTGCGGGGGATCGCATGTGGCGTAACAATAATTTGGATGAAATTCCATTATTTTCCAATGCCCCAACCTCCGTCAACTGGGCAGAACAAACACAGACGGCCACTCCAGATGGGTCGATCATTACCGGATTGGATATCTCTAAATTCCCAGTTGCCAATAGATTGTATTATGGAACTTCCAGTGGAATGATCTTTAAGGTAGAAAATGCTAATATTGATGATCAACCTCCTGTAGATATTTCTTCAGGAAAAGGGCTTCCAGAAGGAAACATAAATCAAATCTATGTCGACCCTACCAATGCCGACCGTGTTTTTGCAGTGTTCTCCAACTACAATATCAAAAGCATTTTTATGAGCAAAAATGGAGGTGAAACATGGGAGAGTATTAGCGGGAATTTAGAGCAGAATAAAGATGGAACAGGAAATGGACCTTCCGTTAGATGGTTTGCAATTAGTGGAAATAACAACATTTATTTTGCAGGAACAAGCACTGGATTATATGCATCCTTCTATTTAAACGGAGACCGCACCCGTTGGTATCGTGAACCTGCTATAGTAGGCAACGTTGTCGTCCCTCAAGTACGGACAAGGGAAGACGGTTTCGTTGCTGTGGCAGCCCACGGAAATGGTGTTTACAATGCACAATTCTATGCATCCCCATCACCAGAAGCAAAATTAAGCACCGCCTATCTGCTATCCGATTTGGTTTTGCCTATTAACAGTGCGGACAAAGAGGTTAATGTGAAGGATTTATTTGTCAATTCCAGAGGCAGACCAATTTCTATTGAGCTCACTAATTCAAATCCCGATTTGGTAACTGCTGTTTTAGAAGACGATGTGATTTCCCTTTCGTTTGCACCAGATTCTGAAGGCTCAGCAGCCATAGGACTCATTGCCACCTCAGGAAGAGAACAAGTTTCGGAAGGATTCACGGTGACACTTACAGAATTTCCAATTTATGAGCAAAATGAGGTCTCTACCAGTAGTACGCCATCCCAATTAATTCCTGATTTTGGTGGTGCATTGCTGCAATCTGCGGATGATTTTATAATTCCAGAAGGAAGTCAATGGACTATTAACAGTATTGTCGCATTTGGCGGAGCAAACAATAGCCCTTCGCTTGATAGTGCAACAATTGTAATTTATGAGGACAATGGTGGTTTGCCTGGCGCAGTAGTTTATGATAGTGGTGCAATAGCACCCGTTACTGCACCTACCAATACGAATCTTGGTTTAGATCTTCCAGAACCCGTTGTCTTGGAATCTGGAACCTATTGGCTTTCTGTTTACGCCAATTTAAACTTCTTGCCAAATGAAACACAGTGGTTTTGGTTTACACAAGCTGGTCTAATCGGAAACGGTAATTTGTTCCGAGACACTGCTGATTTGTTCGGCACTGGAGCTGTAGATTGGGTTCCGACGAATCTTGTTTTTGGAGGAGCACCCGAAGACCACATTTTTCAAATATTTGGAAACGTGGATAGTGGTTCCACAGGAGATACCGCTGTTGAAATTGCTCCTTCAGGGAACTCAGATCAGACTGCTGAGAACTTAGCTACATTAGAAACTGAAGTTATCACCGCAGTATGGCCAAATCCATCCACCAATGAATTTTACTTTGCTTTAAAAAATAGCACTGACACCAAAGTAAGCACTCAAATATTCAATATGGTAGGTCAAAAAGTTTTTGAAAAGGAGGGCACGAGTAGTTCCAAACCTGTTATTTGGAATGCGTCCAATAGTCCTTCAGGCATTTACTTTGTGAAAATTACCGGACCAAATACCAATGAGAATTTTAAAATTATTAAAAAATGATTTTTAATCCCTGAACCAAAAAAGGCGTGAATTAATCACGCCTTTTTTATAACATCCAGTTGCGGTTGCGGTTCGTATATAATTAAAAGCAAAAGCATTATGAAACCCCTAATCCTATGTTTACTTTTCTTTTTGGGCAACTCTTGCAATGAATCAGATAGCGTGGATATTTTAGAAACGACACAAAACGAAGAAGTTATTTTAGATCAGCAATTGTTAGGCCCAAATGAAGTTATATTCCAAATTAAAATTGTGGGCTCATTAGAACAGAACAAAGAAATCTGTGGAATTACAAAAGACCACGTATATCAAGTAGAGCTAACAGAAATTATTGAACTAGGAACTAGTTTGAATCAGAAACTTTCCAAGGCACAGCAAATGGACGTAGCTTTTCTTTTTGAACCAAGTCAATTGCAAAACGATATGATTCTCGAGGCAAAAGCCAAAGAATCCTTATGCCCAGATGCTTCTAGTACTTATTTTACAGTTATTAGCCACAAAATTTTGGAATAGCAGCTTTTTTCTCCTTACATTGGATTACCTAATTATTCCTACTAGGTATGAAAAAAGTGTTCTGTGTTGGTGAATTATTGATAGACTTTGTTGCCGAAAAACAAGGCAACGATCTATCTAAAGCTTCAGTTTTTACCAAAAAAGCTGGAGGAGCTCCAGCCAATGTCGCCTGTGCTATTGCCAAACTCGGTGGAAATGGCGTTTTCATCGGTTGTGTAGGTGACGACCCTTTTGGAAGCTTTTTATTGGATGTTGTTAAAAAAGAAGGGGTGGATGTCTCTTTAGCGCAAAAGTCAGACACTTTTACAACACTTGCCTTTGTATCATTGGCGGAGGACGGAGAACGGGATTTTGTATTTAGTAGAGGTGCCGACAAAGAACTGACATATGACCTAACGCTTAGGAAAGATTTTGACGGCAATATTCTTCATTTGGGAGCCGCAACCGCCCTATTGGGAGGACCACTTGAAAAAACGTACGGTAAATATTTATTTGATGCACTTACCAAAGAAATGTTTATAAGTTTCGATCCAAATTTTAGAGGCGACCTATGGAAAGACAATGAATCTCAGTTCATTAAAAAGTGTAAGCCTTTTATAGAAAAATCGCATTTATGTAAGTTCAGTCTGGAAGAAGCTCAACTGCTTTCTGGTAAAACAGATGTTTATGATGCTTGCGATTTTTTACATGAAGTGGGGACGCAAATCATAACCATAACATTGGGCAAAGAAGGCACCTTGCTAAGCGCAAATAATACAAAAACCCTTGTCCCCAGTATTAAAGTTAAACCTGTTGACACTACTGGTGCCGGTGATGCGTTTATCGGTTGTTTACTTCATCAAATTTCAGATTTGGGTAATTTTAAACCCGTTTTCGAAAATTACGCCCTATTATTAAAAATGGTTGAGAAAGCAAACAAGGCAGGAGCCATTACCACTACCAATTATGGGGCTATTATAGCTTTACCCACAAAATCCCAGCTTGAAAACTAGATGAACCAAGCTGCACTACATAGACTCGTTGCTACCAAGTTCAAGGAAAAAAATCCTAAAACATTATTTGATTTAAGGTTAGCCACCAATCTCAGCCTCATTCAGCAACAGTTCTTTTCTCTTTATTCCCAAAAAGACCATCAAAGCGATTTTAAACAATTGTTGGATTTGCTTCCTAAATTATTTTCCCTTCGCCCCGACGAGTTAAAACAGCAAGATTTACATCGGCTAAGCATGGGCAATTGGTATCAATCTGAGCAAATGCTCGGCATGCAGTTGTATGTGGAACACTTTAATAAAGACCTGAAAGGCTTACAGGAAAAAATCCCATACTTTAAAGAATTAGGTGTCAACTTTTTACATTTAATGCCAATTACCACCCGTCCGAAAAAAGAAAATGATGGTGGTTATGCCGTAAATAACTACCATCAAGTAGCTAAAAAATACGGAACCAATAAAGACCTATTAAAACTAACCAAGGAATTACGCGATCAAGACATGTTCTTAATGCTTGATTTTGTGGTCAACCATACTTCCAACGAATTTTCCTGGGCAAAAAAGGCCATAGCTGGTGACAAGAAATACCAAGGGTTTTACTACACTTTTGAAAACGACACCATTCCCAAAGAATACGAAAAATCGATGCCAGAAGTTTTTCCGGAAACGTCTCCTGGAAATTTCACCTATAACGACGAAATGGATAAATGGGTAATGACGGTCTTCAATCATTATCAATGGGATTTAAACTATACCAACCCAAAGGTGTTCATGGAAATGTTGACCAATTTAGTTAAGCTAGTCAATTTGGGTGCAGATATAGTACGTTTTGATGCATTAGCATTTCTTTGGAAAAAAATCGGAACCATTTCCCAAAATCTTCCAGAAGCTCATGATCTTATAACGTTGTTCAGAATGTGTTTGCAGGTCGTGGCTCCTGGAACCATATTCTTGGCTGAGGCCATTGTTGCACCCACAGAAATTGTAAAATATTTTGGGGAAGGGCAAAAAAAAGGAAATGAATGTGAAGTTGCCTACAACGCTTCTTTGATGGCGTTGCTATGGAATTCCATTGCTACGAAAAAAACCGTTTTACTTTATAAAAGCTTAACACAGGTGCCTTCAAAGCCCGATGATTGCACATGGATTAATTATGTTCGATGTCACGATGATATCGGTTTAGGGTATGAAAACCAATTCATCCAGGAAATTGGGTGGGACCCTCAACAACACCGTAAGTTTTTATTGGATTATTACTGCCAACGGCTAGGTTGGTCTCCGGCAACGGGCTTATTGTTTATGTATAATCCCAAAACAGGAGATGGAAGAATAACTGGGAGTACCGCTTCTCTTTTGGGGTTGGAAAAGGCCTTGGCCAACAAAGATGAAACCCTAATTGCAGATGCTGTTTCAAAAATTATTTTGCTTTATGGAATTATTCTAGCCTATGGAGGAATTCCTATGATATATGCAGGTGATGAAATAGCAATGCCCAATGATTATTCTTTCACTGAAGATGAGTCAAAAAAAGAAGACAGTCGCTGGGTGAACCGGCCCAAACAGAATTGGGAAGTTATCGCTAGCCTAAATTCGGGAAAAGGCCCACAATCTATAATATTCCATACCCTAAAAAAGTTAATCGGTATTAGAAAGAAAAATCCAGTTTTTGCAGATCATAATAATCTAACATTGCATCATACGGGTAATCATCATATGCTCGTTTTTGAGCGAACAGGCAATGCAAAAAATGGGCTGTTGGCCATTTGCAATTTTGATGAAAAACATCAGGTTATTGAGCCTAGTTGGATAAAAAAACTAGGGTATTTTGCAAAAGGAGAGCCTAAAGACCTTGTTTCGGATGAAAAGGTGAATCTTAAAAGTGGTCTACTTGAAATAAAACCTTATCAATTGCTTTGGTTGAAGAAATCTTAATTATAACGCACTTTTCTAAGAATCCTTAAGGATTCTTTCAGTGAACCGTAGACTCTTTCATTTGCAGCTTTTAATATTGGGCGTGCCTGTTCCATTTGCTCTTTTGCTTCTTCAAAACCATTTAGATAACAAATAAGATAGGTGGCCGGCAAGTGTGTTAAATCAATCTCTTCTGTCTTGTTCAAGCTTATCCCTTTTTCCAACTTCTGCAATAAGGTATTATTGGTGTTGAGGACATGGTGGAGTGTTTTTTTGTCATATTGCGGTGGCTCAAAGAGCAGTTCGCTATTAATGGTATATTTTCCATTATCTGAAAACGTAATAACCATCTGCTCGAGCGGATAGTATTTTTGTTGGGAGCCCAGACCCAATTGCACAAATTCCAAAGTAGTAAATGAATGGTTGTCATAGGTAATAGTAATTTCATCTAGTGCGGAGTAGAACAATTTCACCTGTTCATTAATCAATTCGATATCTACTCTAGAATAGTAGGTTTTATTGTTTACCTTTTTTTTGTTCCCTGCCCAACAGACTACAAATTGTTCTTTAAAAACCTTATAATTACTAGTTAAATCAGCATGTCTGTTGTTCATAAAATTGATAACAGCATCTAAGGTTAGCTCAATATTGTTACGTGCATGTTGTTCTATAGTTGCTACCGCTTTTGAGTTGATGTCTTTGAGTTCAATATCAAATGCTTTGGGTAAACTTATACTTCCTTCCCTAAAGAAAACAGCGCCACCATAATACTTCCAAATGTTTTTTCGCAACGCACATACTTTGCCATTGGATTTTATGGTAACCAACCCTACTACTTTTCCTTCAGGTAAGTGTGGAAATGGGATGTTTTCATATGAAATAATAGGAGGGTTATCCAAATACGCATTGACCAAATTTTGAATCTTGCTGTCATCAAAGAAATCGACTCCAACAATGGCATTGTCTTCATCCTCTACACCAACAACAATAAAAGAATTGTTTTTTGGATTGCTGTTTGCCAAGGCGCAAACATGCTTTAAAAACTTGGCCTTTCCTTCCTTTTCACCTATGGCTATGAACCTCTTCTTGTCATAAAAACTGTTCTCATCATTATGCGCTAAAAGGTTTTTGACCAAAAGGCGTTTATTGATCATAACTCTTTCTTCACAATGGTACTGCTCGCTTGTGCAGTGGGCATAACAACCAAGTCCGCAATGTTTACATGATAAGGTCTTGTAATGACAAAATGAATGATATCTGCAATATCTTCAGCCTTGAGTGGCTGAAATCCTTGATATACTTTTTCCGCTTTGTTTGAATCTCCTTTAAACCGAACATCGCTAAATTCGGTCTCGACCAAACCTGGATTTACTGCACCCACTCTAATCCCATGGGCATTCAAATCCATACGCATGCCTTGGTTAATGGCATCTACAGCATGCTTGCTGGCACAGTAGACATTTCCTTTTGGGTATACCTCCTTACCCGCTGTGGAACCTATGTTTATGATATGCCCAGATTGGCGTTCCACCATTTGAGGAAGTATTGCTTTGGATATGTACAAAAGTCCTTTTACGTTAATGTCCAACATGGCATCCCAATCATCTAGACTTCCCTGATCAATGGTATCCAGTCCATGCGCATTTCCTGCATTATTAATTAACACGTCTATAGTTGCAAAAGAACTTGGCAAACTTTCCACAGCTTTTTGAACGGCATCTCTATCCCTAACATCGAATTGTAAGGAATGTACTTGGGTATGTTTTCCCAACTCGGCTTTTAGTTGCTGCAGTCGCTCTTCCCTTCTACCACACACAATAAGATTAAACCCTTTCGTTGCCAATAATTCCGCGGTCGCTTTTCCTATTCCACTGGTTGCTCCAGTAACAAGAACCGTTTTTTTATCTCTCATCTTCATTTTTTCTATGGTACATCATGTCCGTGACTGGCTTTTAAAAGCGTAAACCAATCTTGTAAGTCCAATGCTATTTTGGCAGCCTCCGCTGATGCTGCAATTCTATCTTTATTTGTTGTTCCAATAACCGGATGAACTTTAGCCGGATGTTTAAGAATCCAGGCCAACAACAATTGACTTTCATCTACTCCATATCTTTCAGTAAGGGGAATCAATGCTTCTTTTATCCTGCCAGTCTGTTCATTATCCTCTCTAAACAGGCTCCCTAATGGGCTCCATGCCATTGTCATTCTATTGTTCGCTATACAATCATCCCAAGTGCCATCATACATTGGTGTGTTATGCGTTAAAGAAAACTCAACCTGGTTCCCCTCAACTTGAACTTCTTTTTCTAACATATTGATTTGAGAAGGAGTAAAGTTGGAAACTCCAAACTTTTTTATTTTTCCGCTCTCCAAAAGTTCTTTAGCGGCTTTGCCAATTTCAACAGGATCCATCAAAGGGCTTGGTCTATGCACCAATAGCAAGTCCAAATAGTCCGTATTTAGTTTTTTGAGTGATTGCTCTGCCGACCAAATAATGTATTCTTTATCATATTGATAATGTGCTACCCTATTGTCCCTGCCAGACGTCATTTGGATACCACATTTTGAAATCATCTGTATTTTGGATCTTTCAATACCGCTTTCGGCATAGGCCCTTCCAAAATCCGATTCCGTGGAATAATCCCCATAAATATCAGCATGATCAAAGGTCGTCAACCCATTTTCAATACAATAGTGCATTAAATCGATCATCTCAACTTTAGGAAGTTTTTTACCCCAACTTCCCCATGTCATAGTCCCTGCTATAATCTTAGAATAATTATCTGTATTTTGCATATAAAGTGAAAGTATAAAATTAAACCCTTAAATCCTTCACAAAACTAGGGCTTCAGCGATTTTTTTAACCATTAATTAACAGACCATTTTTAAATTAATTTTCATTTTGCACTTCTATAAAAAAACCAACATTAACACTTAAACGATAAAAGTTTGTATGGAAGAAAACACTACTATTGATATTAGTGCTGTGAATGAAAAAATTGCCAAGGAAAGTGCTTTTATAGACTTACTCACAAATGAGATGAACAAGGCCATCGTTGGCCAACGGCATATGGTAGAAAGGCTTCTTATTGGCCTTTTGGGCCAGGGGCATATTTTGTTGGAGGGAGTTCCCGGACTTGCAAAAACCCTTGCCATTAATACATTGGCAAAAGCTGTTAAAGGGAGTTTTAGCAGAATTCAGTTTACTCCAGATCTTTTGCCTGCGGATGTGGTAGGTACGCTGATCTACAACATGAAGGAAAATGATTTTTCCATTAAAAAGGGACCCATTTTCGCAAATTTTGTGTTGGCTGATGAAATCAACAGAGCACCTGCCAAGGTGCAATCCGCGCTTTTGGAAGCCATGCAGGAAAAACAGGTAACTATTGGAGATGAGACTTTTAAATTGAATCCTCCTTTCTTGGTAATGGCAACACAAAACCCAGTGGAACAAGAAGGAACTTACCCGTTACCGGAAGCCCAGGTTGACCGTTTTATGCTAAAAACCGTAATTGACTATCCAAAGTTAAACGAGGAACAGCTTATTATACGCCAAAACTTGAGCGGTAAAAACGAAGCCATAAAACCTGTTGTCACCGTAAAGCAAATTTTAAGTGCACAAGAAGCGGTGCGAGAGGTTTATATGGACGAAAAAATTGAAAAGTATATATTGGATTTGGTATTTGCTACCCGATATCCAGAAAAATATAATCTAGAAAACCTCAAACCCCTAATCAGCTTTGGTGCTTCTCCAAGGGGAAGTATCAACTTGGCAAATGCCTCCAAATGCTATGCTTTTATAAAAAGAAGAGGATATGTAGTTCCAGAAGATGTGCGGGCCGTCGTACATGATGTGCTAAGGCATCGTATTGGAATCACGTATGAAGCAGAAGCAGAAAATATCACTTCCGAGGAAATCATAAACAAGATTGTCAACGAGGTAGAAGTACCTTAGAGAAGTTGGCCGTTGAAGTTGGTGGTGTCCTTAAAATAACCTACCATCACCGAATATTGACAGCTAAACACTGTTCACTTTACAGATGGATACAAAAGAGCTACTTAAAAAAGTACGTAAAATTGAAATAAAGACGAGGCGTCTTTCCGACCATGTTTTTGGTGGAGAATACCACTCTACCTTTAAAGGTAGGGGTATGACCTTTAGCGAAGTCCGTCAGTATCAGTTTGGTGACGATGTTAGGAACATTGACTGGAATGTTACCGCACGTTACAATGAGCCTTTTGTAAAAGTTTTTGAGGAAGAACGTGAACTTACCATGATGCTGATGGTGGATGTAAGTGGCTCCGAGCTTTTTGGGACCACCAATCAGTTTAAAAAAGATGTGATTACCGAAATATCTGCCACTCTTGCCTTCTCAGCACTACAGAATAATGATAAGGTTGGTCTGATTTTGTTTTCAGACGAAGTGGAACTATATATTCCGCCGAAAAAAGGAAAAAGTCATGTGCTGCGTATTATTCGGGAACTTTTGGAGTTTACTCCAAAAAGCACACAGACCAATATTGCAGAAGCCCTAAAGTTTTTGATGAACGTAATGAAGAAAAAAGCCATTGTATTTGCGCTCTCGGACTTTATTGCTGATGAATATGACAATACATTACGGATAATCGGCAACAAACATGATGTTACAGGCATTAGGGTTTTTGATGAACGCGAGGAGTCTATTCCAAATTTGGGAATGGTACAAATGCAAGATGCAGAGACTGGGACACTGCAATTGGTAAATACCCAATCTAAAAAAGTTAGAACTGCATACGGTCAATTCCACAAAGACAAGGTGAGTTACTTTTTGGATTCGTTTACAAAATCGGGCTGTGGTGTTATCAATTGTCGTGTGGATGAGAGCTACGTAAAAAAATTGTTGGGCTATTTTAAACGTAGGGGATGATTGAAATGGAGAACATAAAACTAGATATTAGAAGCAATAGATTGTCATTTAGCAAAATGACCTTTCTATTTCTTTTTATGATTCCCATCATCGGTTTTGCACAAGAAAAACCCAAAGTTACCTCAGAAATTGATACCACTTCCATCAAGATTGGAGAGCAAATTCAATATAAAATTACCGTTGAAGCAGATTCCACAGATGTTGTTTTTTTCCCGGAAGGGCAGACCTTTTCACCCTTAGAAACTGTGGAAGCCATCATGTTGGATACCGTCAAAAACAATAAAAGAGTTACCCTTCAACGCATCTATGCCCTCACTCAATTTGATAGCGGAGCCTATACCATTCCTCCACAGCGAATAGCCATTAATGAGCAGCCTTTTTTCACAGATTCTTTTCAAATAAAAGTGGCGGATGTGGTAGTGGACACCACCAAACAAAAAATGTTTGACATTAAGCCGCTCATCGAAGTGGAAAAAAGCAATGCCAGACTTTGGAGAATTCTCCTATGGATACTAGTAGTGCTACTAATCGTTGGTGGATTGGTCTATTGGTTTTTCCTTAGAAAAAAACCACTTACCGAAGAAGAAAAAGAAGCTTTGCTTCCTCCATATGATCGAGCCCTTCTGGAGCTTAAGAAACTGGAGAATTCAAAATACCTTATCCAGGACGAATACAAAAAATATTATTCTGAGCTTACAGACATTGTTCGTTCCTATTTGGAGGAAGACGTTAACGTTTCTGCTTTAGAAAGCACAACGGGTCAATTAATTGCCAAGCTTGAAATGCTTAAAGATGCTGGTGATTTAAAATTAGATGACGAGACCATAACCCAATTTCAGAAAATTCTACAAACCGCGGATTTGGTAAAATTCGCCAAGTCCAAGCCTTCCACCTCGGTAGCGGAGCAAGATAGAGCACTAGTAGAGCAAATTGTGGTAAAAACGCATGAAGCACTCCCAGAACCTACCGAAGAGGAATTATTGCTAACAGAAGAATATCTTGAGGAACTTGCCAGAAAAAAACAGCGTAAGAAAATCTATTGGGCGGCAGCTATTTTTGCTGGACTTTTAATATTTGGAGGCGGACTTTCCATCGCATACTATGGTTTAAAAGAAGTAAAAGACACCGTTTTAGGACATCCAACAAAAGAGCTTTTAGAAGGAGAATGGGTAACAAGCTCGTATGGTTTTCCTCCCATTGATTTAGAGACACCCGATGTGCTTATTAGACAAGAAGTAACATTACCTGAAGGTGCTGAAGAAGTAGTGAAATCACATCAGACTTTTCTCAATGGAAAAGTAGATGGGCTGTTTTCCGTTTCTGCTAATTCAACTACCTATAAAGAAGAAGTTGAACCTGATTTTAAAGCATTGGTAGATGCCAATTTAGCAAACTTTGAAAACATGGGTGTTAGAAACATCCTTACCAAAGAAGATAAATTCACCACAAAATCTGGCGTAGTGGGCCTCAAAACTTTTGGTACCGGAACCTTCGATATTCCCGATACAAAAGAGACAAGAAAAATAGAATACATTATTTTATGTTTTGGCGGTAAAGGTTTTGTGCAACAGGTCATTATTTACCATGAAAAAGGAGACACTTACGCAGATCAAATAGTGAGCAGAATATTGAACACCTTAGATGTAAAAACACAGACGTAAATGTTTGAGAATATAGAATTTGCAAACCCTCAGTTTTTTTGGTTGCTACTGCTGCTACCTTTGGCTTTGCTGTGGTATTTTTTCAAACGAAAAAATGAAATAGCCTCGCTAAAGATTTCCAGCATAAAAGGATTTACGGTGGGAAGCTTAGCATCCAAATTAAAACCTGCACTTTTTATTCTACGGATTTTAGCACTGGCAGCTATCATTACTGCACTCGCAAGACCTCAAACGGAAGACATCTCTACCAGAACAAAGACCACAAAAGGTATTGATATTGTAATGGCCATAGATGTTTCTTCGAGTATGTTAGCAAGAGATCTAAAACCAGATAGGCTTTCTGCACTTAAATCTGTAGCAGGGGATTTTATCAAACAACGGCCTAATGATCGAATCGGACTCGTTGGGTATGCCGGGGAAAGCTATACCAAAACTCCCATTACCAGCGATAAATCCATTGTTCTAAGAGCCCTTAAAGAAATCACCTATGGTGAACTAGAAGATGGTACAGCAATAGGGATGGGGCTGGCTACATCCGTAAACCGCCTAAAAGAAAGCAAGGCTATTAGCAAGGTTATTATTCTACTAACCGATGGAGTCAATAATTCAGGTTTTATTGAGCCAAATACCGCCGCGGACTTAGCAGTAGAATTTGGTATAAAAACATATACCATAGGTTTGGGCACCAATGGCAATGCCCTTTCACCAATAGCTTATAATAGAGATGGCTCCTTTAGGTTTGGGATGCGACAAGTAGAAATTGATGAAGCATTATTAAAAGAAATTGCCCAAGCAACAGGCGGAAAATACTTTAGAGCTACGGATAATGAAAAGCTTGAAGAGATTTACGACGAGATAAACAAACTGGAAAAAACAGAAATTGAAGAGTTCAAATATTACAAATACGAAGAAAAGTTTAGGCCTTTGATATTATTGGCAGGAGCTTTGCTATTGATAGAATGGGTATTGCGCAACTCAATTTTTAAAAGCTTTATATAAAGAAGAATGATTCAGCTGGACGAAAAAATATATTTCTACCTATTGGCCATCATCCCAGTGATGGTTGTTGCTTTTTTCTTTCTTCAGGTATGGAAAAAAAGAACCCAGCGTCATTTTGCGGACACCAAGCTCTTAAAACGACTGGCACCAAATAAATCAAGTTTTAAATCAGCGTTAAAACTGATTTTTCTTTCCTTGGGGCTCGCCTTTTTAATTATTGGTCTTGTAAATCCAAAAATTGGAACCAAGCTGGAAACCGTAAAACGGGAAGGGGTCGATATTGTTTTTGCTGTTGACGTCTCTAAAAGTATGTTGGCCGAGGATATTGCACCAAACCGAATTGAAAAAGCAAAAAGATTGGTTTCTGAAATCATTAATCAATTAGCCAGTGACCGTATTGGAATAATTGCCTATGCCGGTCAAGCATACCCTCAATTACCCATTACTACGGATTATGGGGCTGCTAAAATGTTCTTGCAAAGCATGAATACAGATATGCTTTCATCTCAAGGAACCGCAATAAATGCAGCGATAGATTTAGCAAGTACTTATTATGACGATTCTGAACAAACCAACAGGGTACTGTTTATAGTTTCTGATGGTGAAGATCATTCAGAACGATCTACTATTGATGCAGTGGACAACGCTGTAAAAAATGGTATCCGCATTTTTACAATTGGTGTTGGAAAACCAAAGGGAGCTCCCATTCCTATCAAAAGAAATGGTGTTGTGGAAAGTTTGAAAAAAGACAATAAAGGTGAGGTGGTCATCACCAAACTGAATGAGGCTGTTCTATCAGAAATATCCAGCGAAGGAAATGGAGAATATATTGATGGTTCCAATACAGAAAATGCTGTGGAGTATATAAAAGAACAACTAAATCAGATGGATAAAAAAGAATTTGAAGCCAAGCAATTTGCCGAATATAAGGACCAATTTCAATGGTTCTTGGGCATAGGTCTTTTCTTTTTATTTTTGGATATCTTCCTTTTAGACAAAAAAACAAAGTGGTTGAAAAAGCTAAATCTTTTTAATGAACACGAAGATGTATAAGAGTGGATTACTATTTTGCCTGTTCCTTCTCATTGGGTTAACCTCATACGCCCAAGATGAAGACGATGCCCAAAAGGAAGCGGAAAAAGCGCTTAACGCTTCTACAAATCTAACATGGGATGCAAACAATCAACTTATTTCAAATGACTTTATAAATGCAGAGTCGGATTATAGAAGAGCCATCTCCAAAAGTGAAAAAAACGTCGTTGCCCCTTTTAACCTAGGCACCGCGTATTACAACAGAGAGCATTATGGAGAGGCTTTTGGACGGTTTAAACAAGCAGGTGAAAAAACCACTGAAAAACCAAAAAAACATAAAGCCTTTCATAACATGGGCAATGTGTTCATGAAGAACAAAGAATATCAAAAAGCGGTTGAAGCTTACAAAGAATCCTTACGCAATAATCCAAATGACGAAGAGACTCGATACAACCTTGCCTTGGCTAAAGAAATGCTAAAAAAGCAACAAGACGAACAAAAGAACGACCAAAACCAAGACAATAAGGACAAGCAGGATCAGGAAGATCAAAAAGACAAGAACAAAGATCAGAACGACGAAGGTGAGAATAAAAAGGACAATGAAGGAGAACAAAATGAAGATGAAAACAAAGACAAAGGCGATGAAGGAGATGATGGAGAGAACAAGCCTGAAGAAAATAAAGAAGGTGAAGGAGATAAAAAGAAAGAACAGGAAAAGAAGCCTAACGAAGGAGATCAACCTGAAGAACAAAAAAAGCAACCAAGACCAAATCAACTTTCTAAGCAGCAGATTCAAAATCTGTTAGAAGCGATGCAAAACGAGGAAAAGAAAGTGCAAGAAAAAATGGAAGCAAGAAAGATAAAAGGCAAAAAAATTAAAAACGAAAAGGATTGGTGATGCAGCTGTTGAAGGTTAAATTTTTTATTTTTTTGAGTGCATGCCTGTTGTTGGGCAGTATTTCTTATGCGCAAGAAAATGAAGTTTCCTTTGAAATAAAGCTCAGCAAAGAAAAATTGGGTATTAATGAGCGGCTTAGAGTTGAGTTTACCATGAATAAAGATGGGGACAACTTTAGCCCACCGGCCTTCGATGGTTTTAAAGTGGTCATGGGGCCTTCACAATCAATCAGTTCTTCATGGATTAATGGAAAGCGTAGTTTTTCAAAATCCTATTCCTATATTTTGGTCCCTACCTCCAGAGGAAAATTTACCATAAAGCAGGCCACCATTGAAATTAGTGGCCAAACCTATAAAACATTACCCAAGACCGTAGAGGTAACAGCTGCAGTGGATAAACCTAGCGATGAAAAAACCGTGGACGATGTTGCCGATGAAAGCCTGCATTTGGTTGCTGAAGTTTCCAAGGGAAATCCTTATCTAAATGAAGCGGTGACCGTGGTGTATAAATTATATGTGGGTCAAGATATTCGCGTTACCAATTATAGGCCGTTAGATAATCCTAAATACAATAATTTTTGGAGTCAGGATATCCCCGTTTCCAAACCCAAACCCCAAAATACTACCTATAAGGGGAAACCCTATCTTTCTGTGGTCTTGAAAAGGGTTGTGCTCTATCCGCAGAAATCTGGCAAGTTGGATATTGAACCTCTTTCCTTGGAAATTTACGTTGATGTCCCTACGAATAGGCGTGACTTTTTTGGAGGTCGGATTTATTCCCAGACCACCAAAACAGTTTCAGCAGGAAGGCGTACCTTAAACGTAAAGGCCTTGCCGGAGGCTGGAAAGCCTTTGAATTTTGGTGGTGCTGTTGGTGATTTTGAATTTGCTGTAACGACGAGCAAAAAGCAACTGAATGCCTCAGAATCGCTTCAGGCCAAAGTAGAAGTTACTGGTAAGGGAAACCTAAAGTTATTTCAATTGCCTGAACCAGAACTGCCCAGTGCACTTGAAGTGTATGAGCCTGAGTATGACGAAAATGTGCGTACCGTAAGTTCTGGTATGGAAGGTAAGGTCGCAAACCATTACACCATTGTCCCCTCTTTTAGAGGAAAATATCCAATCCCCAGTATTTCCTTCAGCTATTTTAACCCAAAGACCTCCAAATATGTCACTTTGACTTCAGAAGAAATTAATATTGAAGTTATGGAAGGACCCGTTGGAGCAACTTCAAACAATGCCGTCTCCTCAACTAGTAACAAGCAACTTGTTGTGCCAACAGGAAAGCAATTTCACTTCATAAAACTGAGTCCAAACCTTAACAAAATAGGGGCAAATTACTTCTTTGGTTCAAACCGATTTTATTTTATGCTCATTCTACCATTATTATTAATTCCCATTGCTGTAGTTTCTTTTAAAAAGAGAGAGGCTATTGCCAGTGATGTCGCAGGAAACAAAATCAAGCGGGCCAACAAATTGGCGAAAAAATACCTTTCCACTGCAAAAAAAGAACTAGGTAATAAAGAAGCCTTTTATGTTGCCTTGGAAAAAGGATTGCATAATTATCTAAAAGCAAAGCTGAAAATCGAAACTTCAGAATTTAGCAAGGAGAAAATCACCACTATTTTGACTGATAGAAAGGTAGATGTGGATAGTATGAATGGATTTATAGGTCTTCTTACAAGTTGTGAAATGGCCAGGTATAGTCCTTTTTCCGATGTACAAATGCAGAATGATTATCAAAAAGCAAGTGAAGTAATCTCTAAATTGGACAAACAGTTATGAAAATGAGATATGTAGCTGCCTTTATTGTTTGCATCCTTTGCTTTAATCTTGGAGCTTCCCAGAATAATTCACTTTTTACAGAAGCAACGGAAAAATATAATAAAGGAGAGTATACTAAAGCTATTGAGAATTACGAGCAAATTATTAAAAATGGAGAACATTCTGCAGAGCTCTATTTCAATCTGGGGAACTGTCATTACAAACTTAACGCCATAGGGCCAAGTATTTTTTATTATGAAAAAGCCCTATTGCTAAAGCCAAACGATAGCGAAATTCTAAATAATTTGGGGTATGCCCAAAATATGCGGTTAGATGCCGTAGAGAAAATGCCTAGAACCGAGCTTGCACAATTGTATAATAATTTCGTTAATCTACTCTCTTTTGACCAATGGGCTTACTTAGCAGTGACCCTTGTAATGTTGTTTGTTTTGGCCTATCTATCTTATTTTTTCCTTCGATTTGCTACACAAAAAAGAATAGCCTTTATTGCCAGCATATCGTCACTGATTTTAGGAGTGCTGTGCATTTTGATTGCCTATCTACAGTATAGAGAGTTTAAGATGGATAACCCCGCCATTATCTTTAGCAAAGAAGTCAAAATTACCTCAGAACCCAATAACAATAGTGAAGTTGTTTTTACCTTACACGAAGGAACCAAAGTCAATGTACTGGAAGAACTCAATGATTGGAAAAAAATAAAGCTCTCCGATGGGCAAACGGGATGGTTAACGGACCAAAATTTGAGATTGTTGAAGGATTTTTAAAATTTATTTAACAGAAAACAATAGCTTTACTATTATTTTTGATGCAAAACAACAAACTAGTGCTAAAGACCATAGCATTTCCATTAATCGCCATGATGCTAATATTTTCCATATTGGCACCATCTCTTGCGCCTTTAATAGACGAGGAATTCGACATCGCCGTACTTGTCGATTCTGGTGAAGAAGAAAAAAACAAAGAAAAAGAGTCTGAAAAAAAGTTCGATGAAAAAAACTTGTTCTTAGATGACTCTTCCCCATCCAACAGTTTATACTTGCTGAACCAGGATCAAGGCTTTAGCAGATATGTTTTTTCCAACTCAGATTTTAAAGCTGAAATACTCCTCCCTCCTCCCCGGGAATTGGTTTAATATCTCAATTTTATTTTAATCAATTTCTAACCGTCTTCAATCAAGTAGTTACGTTTGAAGGCCTAACTTCTTTATCATGTTCAAGTATATAAAAAATGACTTGCCGGCAAGTATTGTCGTATTCTTTGTGGCACTACCTCTTTGTCTTGGTATTGCCCTTGCCAGTGGCGCACCCTTATTTTCAGGCTTAATCGCAGGAATAATTGGTGGAATTGTTGTTGGTGCTTTAAGTGGCTCCCAAATTGGAGTAAGTGGACCAGCCGCCGGTCTGGCCGCGATAGTATTGACCGCAATTGGAACCTTGGGTGGTTTCGAGAACTTTCTAGTCGCCGTTGTGCTAGGAGGTTTGATTCAAATTATTTTCAGCATTCTAAAAGCTGGAGTAATTGCCTATTATTTTCCTTCTTCCGTTATTAAGGGAATGCTAACAGGGATTGGAATAATAATTATTCTAAAGCAGATTCCACACTTCTTTGGCTATGACTCCAATCCTGAAGGAGATTTTGCTTTTTTCCAAGTAGATGGAGAAAACACCTTTAGCGAAATTATTAATGCTATCAACTTCATAAGCCCTGGAGCAACTTTTGTTGCTGTTATGGCGTTATTGATTCTTGTACTTTGGGACAAAGTACTGAGTAAGAAATCTAAAGTTTTTCAGCTGGTTCAGGGTCCTTTGGTCGCTGTTGTAATTGGAATCTTATACTATGTCTTTACCAAAGACCACCAGTCGCTTTCTATATCAAGTGATCACTTGGTAAGTGTTCCAATTCCGGACAGTATTGAATCTTTTGGAAACCTTTTAAGCTTTCCAAATTTTGCCGTTATAGGAAGGCCCGAAATATGGATTACCGCCTTTACTATAGCACTAGTCGCTAGTTTAGAGACCCTGCTTTGTGTTGAAGCAACCGATAAACTAGATCCATATAAAAGAACTACCCCTACCAATAAAGAACTGTTTGCTCAGGGAGTAGGAAACAGTATTTCCGGTATGCTTGGTGGATTACCCGTGACCCAAGTAATTGTGCGCAGCTCCGCCAATATCCAATCTGGAGGTAGAACAAAGGCATCTGCCATAATCCATGGTTTTTTCCTTTTAATCTCAGTAATGCTAATTCCAAAACTGTTGAATATGATTCCATTGTCCGTTTTAGCAGCAATCCTGTTTATTGTTGGGTACAAATTGGCAAAACCAGGACTATTCAAAAAAATGTACAATTTAGGATGGAAACAATTTATTCCCTTTACGGTTACCGTTGTTGGAATAGTATTTACCGATTTACTTATTGGAATAGGTCTTGGACTTGCCGTAGGTATTGTAGTGATACTGATAAAAAGCTATCAAAACTCACATTTCCTTCATATTGAAGACAAGAGTAATGGCGTTCATAAAATTAAAATGACCCTAGCAGAAGAAGTAACTTTCTTTAACAAAGGAGCCATCTTAAAAGAATTGGATAGTCTTCCTGAAAATTCATATCTTGAATTGGATGTTAGAAAAACCCGCTATTTAGATAATGATATTGTTGAAATCCTCGAAGATTTCTCCGAAAAAGCCCAAAATCGAAACATCGATATCAAATTGGTATCAGAACGAGGTATCGTTGAGAACCCTGCTAGTTATATAGAATTTTTTAACCTAAGGCCAAAATCGGCATAAAATAAAAAGGATGATAACACATACAAAAGAAACACAATCCGCCTTAAACCCCAATACCGCTTGGGAGTTGTTAAAAGAAGGCAATAAGCGCTTTGTTGAAAAAAACCAAACAGATAGAGATCTCTTGGAACAAGTAGCAGAAACGGCCTCTGGGCAATACCCGTTCGCAACCATTTTAAGTTGTATAGATTCTAGGGTCTCTGCGGAGTTGATTTTTGATCAAGGAGTAGGCGATATTTTTAGTGCCCGCGTTGCAGGAAATATTGTGAACGAAGATATCCTTGGAAGCATGGAATTTGCATGCAAACTTGCGGGAACCAAAATCATTGTAGTGCTTGGCCATACCAGTTGTGGTGCAGTTAAAGGGGCTTGCGACGATGCTAAAATGGGAAATTTAACAGCCCTGTTAAGCAAAATAAGGCCAGCAGTAAATGCCGTTCAAGAACCTACAGATACAGGTGAACGTACCTCTAAGAATATTGATTTTGTAAATGCAGTTGCAGACAAAAATGTTCGGTTGACCATTGAAAATATAAGAACCCAAAGTCCTGTTTTAAAGGAAATGGAAGACAATGGAGAAATTTTAATTGTTGGGGGGATGTATGATATTAAAAACGGAAAAATATCCTATATGTAAATCCTTTTCCATAAAAACTCTAAAAGGCCAGTGTTTAACATTTCATTGGCCTTTTTTAGTAGCACAAAATCATTATCTTGACAGCAATACTATTATAACCAATCTATACCCATGTTCAAACATTTTAGAGGAGATTTATTTGGTGGAATTACAGCAGGAATTGTTGCTCTTCCCTTGGCGTTGGCATTTGGTGTTAGCTCTGGTCTTGGTCCAAGTGCCGGTTTATACGGAGCTATTTTTATTAGTTTTTTTGCAGCTCTTTTTGGTGGTACAAATACCCAAATATCTGGGCCTACTGCGCCTATGACCGCTGTGAGCATGGTCATTATTGCTGGTATTTTGGCTGTTCATGATGGTGATGTTGCTAAAGCATTACCTATAATTTTAGCTGTTTTCCTTTTAGCAGGTATCATGCAAATTGGACTTGGCCTAATGGGCCTTGGAAAGTATATAAAATATATTCCATATCCAGTGGTCTCAGGGTTTATGACTGCCATAGGTGTAATTATCTTGGTGACACAGATTCTTCCTGCGGTTGGTTATTACCCAAAAGAAGATGCAGAATATGTGAGTCGTTTTAAGGCTGATGCAGAAGAAGAAATTCTTGAAAATATTCTGAAAGAAGAAGCTGGTGAGGGAATTTTGGTTTTAGAGGATTTTGAAGAGACCATTAGAAGGGCTGGTGAAATCACTCCGGCAGATATGCAAAAAGAAGCAAAGACCTTGGCAGCAAAAGAGGCTTCAGGAGTGATAGGAACATTTAGAGTATTGCCAAGAGCTTTAAAAAGTATTATTTGGTTGGAACTGGGCCTTGCCTTGGCCACTATTTTCATCATATACGGTTTTAAGCGGGTTACTACCGCGGTTCCAAGTACATTAGTAGCTTTAATTGTTGTTTCCGGTGCTGCATATGGCTTTGGATTGCCTTATCGCCCCATTGAGGAAATCCCAAGCGGTCTTCCCATTCCAAATCTTGAAATTTTCACAGGATTTAAATTCGGCGCTATCGCCCCCTATATATTCACAGCCTTAACCTTGTCACTTTTAGGAGCTATTGATTCTCTTTTAACATCAGTTGTGGCGGACAACATGACGCAGACCAAACACAAGCCCAATAAAGAATTGGTAGGTCAGGGAATTGGAAACAGTATTGCTGCCATCTTCGGAGGTATTCCTGGCGCGGGGGCCACAATAAGAACAGTAGTGAACATTAATTCTGGTGGTAAAACTAGATTATCTGGTATGATAGCTGGTGTACTCTTACTTGTTATATTATTGGCACTTGGTCCAGTCGCCTCTCAAATCCCAGCTGCTGTTTTAGCGGGTATTTTGGTAACCGTTGGAATTGGGGTAATGGACTACAGAGGGTTAAAAGCCATTCCATATTTACCAAAGGATATAAAACTAGGGCCATTAAATTTAAGCTCTGAGGTTATTATCATGTTGGTGGTTATGGTGTTATCCTCCATCTGGAACTTGGTATATGCTGTAGGAATCGGGTTGGTCTTTGCTTCCCTTATGTTTATGAAAAAGATTGGTGATCTTACCGCAAAAAGGTCGGATGTTAGGCCCTTAAAGGAACAAGCTTGGGCAGATGAGAAAGATTTTCCCAAAAAACTGAGGGAAGAGGTTTTCATCAAACATATTAAAGGACCTCTTTTCTTTGGATCTACGAGTGATTTTCAACAACTGGCTGAACAAATACCAGATTCGGCATCCTCTGTTGTTATAAGAATGGGCAGGATGCAGTATATGGACCAATCTGGTCTGTATGCCATGGAAGATGTTTTACAAGATTTAAAAAGGAAGGGGATAACCGTCTTGCTTGTAGGAATCTTGGAACAGCCAAAATATATGATGCAACGTATTGATATTATTCCAGATCTAATTCCCGAAGAACATATTTTTGAAGACTTTAAGCCTTGTCTGGAGTGGATAAAGGAAAACCTTAAGGAAGCGGAGGAAATCCAGTAGGATGTGAATACTCTTTTAAATGTTTTTTTTAAATTCCCCAATGATTCTGGGCCTATTTATCTGGAAACCATAGAAGGAAGGTTTCCGGTAGAGCCCTTTAACACATACAGTAATTTAATCTTTGTTGCCATACTTTTATATTGGGGGTCAAAAGTCTACAAAAACCCAAGACAGCATCTTTTCTTGGCATTTGTTCTTCCCATTATTGCTATCAGTTATGTTGGGGGAACCATTTATCATGCATCCAGAAGTCATGAATTTTGGCTTAGACTGGATTGGATGCCTATTATGCTTTTATGTTTTGCCCTTATCGTTTATTTTATTTTCAAAGTGGTGCACTCATGGTGGCAAAGACTATTATTGCTTATTCTGATTTTTGGCACTTCCTTCTTTCTAAGGATTTTACCAATTGCAGACACTTGGAGAATCTCTTTAGGATATATCATTACAGCCTTCACGATACTTTTACCTATTATATGGTATGTGATAAAAACCAAAAGGAGAAATCTTATTTTAGTTGTATCTGCCTTTGCAGTTTTTGGAGTGGCGATTTATTTTAGAAGCATTGATTTGAATCAAACTTTTTTTCCAATGGGCACGCATTGGTTATGGCATTTTTTTGGTGGAGTTGCGGTACATTTTCTAATTGCCTACATATTCAAAGACAATTTGTTAAATTTGTCGGCCAATAGCGCCATTGACTATGATTGAGACCATTAAAGAACACTTAGCGGAAGTTGAAAAATTCATCTCCACCTCCAAAGAAGAAATAGAAGCTTTCCGAATTAAGTATTTGGGGAAAAAAGGGCTTTTGAACACCTATTTTGCGGAGTTTAAAAATGTGCCTGCTGAGCAGAAAAAAGAATTTGGACAGGTCATCAATCAATTAAAAAATTCAGCAACAGAAAAAGTGAATTCCCTTAAAACGGCCTTGGAAAACCAAGCTGATACGAAAGGGAAATATGGCGACTTAACTAGACCCGGAGAGCCTATAGAGATTGGAGCAAGACATCCTATTTCCATAGTAAAAAATCAAATAATCGATATTTTTTCGCGCATTGGTTTTAATGTTTCCGAAGGTCCGGAAATAGAGGATGATTGGCATAATTTTACCGCATTAAATCTTCCGGAATATCATCCAGCGCGGGATATGCAGGATACTTTCTTTATTCAGACAGATCCAGATATTTTACTTCGTACACATACCTCTTCGGTACAAGTTCGCTACATGGAAAACAACCAACCTCCCATCCGTACCATATCACCGGGAAGAGTATATCGAAATGAGGCTATCTCAGCACGTTCCCATTGTTTCTTTCACCAAGTGGAAGGCTTATACGTGGATAAAGATGTGTCTTTTGCAGATTTAAAGCAGACGCTTCAATATTTTACCTCAGAGATGTTCGGAAAATCTAAGATTAGGTTACGTCCATCGTACTTCCCCTTTACAGAACCCAGCGCAGAAGTAGATGTGTATTGGGGATTAGAAACTGAAACAGATTATCGTATGACCAAGGGAACCGGTTGGCTGGAGATTATGGGCTGTGGTATGGTAGATCCAAACGTTTTGCAAAACTGCGGTATTGACCCCGAAGTGTATTCTGGTTTTGCCTTTGGAATGGGTATTGATCGAATTGCACTTTTATTACATCAAATTTCTGATATCCGTTTGTTAAGTGAAAACGATATCCGTTTCTTAGAGCAGTTTAAGTCCGCTTTGTAGCAACCCATTGCAATTTTATACATCTTCTGAGAAAAAAAATGAAAAGAGTATTTACATTTTTCGTTTTAGTTTCTTGTGTACTTTCATGCAGTAATGATGATGACCGTATTGATTGTGCACTCTTTGACCCTGCCTTTCCTTTACTGATTCTAAAATTTGTCGATGAAAATGGTGATAATTTAATCGAAAATGGAACTATACTTCCAGATGATATATCAGCGACAGGAAATTTTACAGGTGCTGGTTTTAGATTTATTCCTCCTTCCATGGCCATCCAACCTCTGCCTTTTGACAACACCATAAGTCTTTCCATAGCATCAATGGAATCGTTTCAATATACCATAAGTCTTAAGGATCAACAACCAATTAGTATAGATTTTGGCGCTGAAAAGGTAAATATCCAATGCAATATTTCCTATTATATTCCTGTGAATGCAAATTCTAACGGAAACGATTTAAATATAGACCAGTCGAACAATTCACTTGACTTTTTAGTAGAGATAAGTCTATAATATAATTTACCAAACCGAAAATAGTTTTATTTTTTTGGGCATTTATAGTATTTAATTTCCGTTGTTACTTCTTCATCCATATGCCAAAATTTCTCTTTTATGGCTATATTTAGTGTATGACTTTTCGCCATATCCCATTACTAGTTTTTTTCGTTTCCGTTACTACTTTTTCACAGAAGAAAAATCTCAAGGTTAATCAAAATCGTCTTGAAACCCGAATCTTCGAACTTGCAAAATTTGGTTTGCAAGAAAATGGAGAAACGGAACGGGTCGCTTTCAGCGATGCGGATATTGAGGCCAGAAAATGGGTAATACACACATTGGAAAATCAAGGTTTAACCGTTTCCATAGATTTTGCTGGAAATATTATCGGGCTTCGAAAAGGTCGAGATTCCAACAAAAAAGTCATTTCTTTTGGTTCGCATACTGATCGGGTCCCCAATGGAGGAAATTATGATGGCTGTGTCGGGTCCATGGCGGCATTGGAGGTTATCGAAACCTTAAATGCAAACAATATTACAACAGAACATCCCCTGGAAGTAATCATATTTTCTAATGAAGAAGGTGGTGTCATGGGCAGTAGGGCCATGTCTGGTCATTTGGGGAAAAGCGCTTTGCAAGTGGTCAATTCCACAGGGTTTTCCATGGGTGAAGGCATTATGAGATTGGGTGGCGATACCACAAAACTTGCTGAAGTCAAACGTCAAAAAAAATCCATGGCAGCTTTCTTGGAACTTCATATTGAACAGGGCGGTATTTTGGAAAAAGAAAAATTGGATATTGGTATTGTTGAAGGTATTGTTGGACTTAAATGGTGGGATGTTGTCTTTACTGGATTTGCCAATCATGCAGGAACTACTCCAATGAATGCACGACAGGATGCACTGCTTGCAGCAGCTAAATTTGTAGTGGCCGTGAATGAAATCACCAATAGCTTTGAAGGAAGCCAAGTAGGTACTGTTGGGCGCATTAAAGCATTCCCAGGAGCACCTAATGTTATTCCTGGAAAGGTGATTACCAGCTTGGAAATTCGTGATTTGTCCTCAGATGTCATCGAAAAGGTATACAGTGCAATAAAGGCAAAGGGAGAAGAAATTGCTGCAACTTCAAATGTATCGATAGAATTTCTTCCTCTGGATACTACAGCAAACCCAGCTTTGACAGCCAAAGAAATTCAAAAAGAAATTGAAATAGCTACTTCAACACTGGGATATTCTTTTAAATATATGCCAAGCGGCGCGGGGCATGATGCCCAGGACATAGCTACTATTGCACCAACGGGGATGATTTTTGTGCCGAGCAAAGGAGGCATAAGTCATTCTCCCAAAGAATTTACATCTGCTAAAGATATGGCCAATGGCGCCAATGTTTTACTCCATACCATTTTGGCATTGGATAAAAAACTGGACTAATTACCATTTGCAAAAAGGAACTTTGCTTAGTTGCGAATTATAGTATTTCACTTCTCCCGTCACCTCGGCACCCAACCAATCTGGCTTTTCAAATATCTCATCTTCATGTTGTAACTCTACTTCGGCTACGACAAGACCTTTATTTTCCCCTAAAAACTCATCCACTTCAAAAAGATGTTTTTTATAAGGAACTTCAAATCGCATTTTCTCCAAAATAACCGCTTCACATAAATCTATAAGATTTGTTGCCTCAACTAGGTTGATTTGCGTTTCCCATTCAAATCTTGTAGTACCGGACTCATTACTTTCTCCTTTTACGGTCAAAAAACCCTTATCTCCCTTTATTCGAACACGAACGGTACGTTTTGGGTCTGTATTCAAAAACCCTTGAACAATTCTTGTGCTGGTGCTTGCTGCCTTTTTATATGCCTCTGATTTTACCAAAAACTTACGTTCAATTTCCAAGTGTTCCATCAAACTAAATATACCCTAAATTTGGGTATGGACTTTGATTTTCCTTTACGAAAAATCATTCATGTAGACATGGATGCGTTTTATGCTTCGGTGGAACAGCATGACAATCCCGAGCTTAAAGGAAAACCTGTTGCCGTTGGTGGAGGTTCAAAACGTGGCGTAGTTTCAGCGGCAAGTTATGAAGCGCGAAAATTTGGTGTCCGTAGTGCCATGGCAGGATTTATTGCTAGGAAAAATTGTCCTGATCTTATTTTTGTAAAACCACGTTTTGATCGCTATTCCGAAGTTTCCAAGCAGGTTAAGAGCATCTTTTTTGAATATACAGATTTGGTTGAGCCCCTTTCTTTGGATGAAGCTTACTTGGATGTTACCGAAAATAAAAAAGGAAATCCATCAGCAACACTTATTGCCAAAGAAATTAGACAAAAGATTTTTGAAAAAACAGGCTTGACCGCTTCTGCTGGAATTTCAATTAATAAGTTTATTGCCAAAGTAGCCAGTGATTATAACAAGCCTAATGGGCAAAAAACAGTAAATCCAGAAGAAGTAATCGAATTTTTAGAAGCTCTTGATATTAGAAAATTTTATGGGGTTGGAAAAGTAACCGCTGAAAAAATGTACAGCCTTGGTATCTTCACCGGCAAGGATTTAAAACAAAAGTCATTGGAGTTTTTGGATAGTACTTTTGGAAAAAGTGGGAAGTACTATTATTATGTGGTCCGTGGTATTCACAACAGTGAAGTAAAACCGCAACGGATTCCAAAATCTGTTGGTGCTGAGCGTACTTTTTTTGAAAACTTAAGCAGTGAAGTTTTTATGTTGGAGAAGTTGGAAAACATTGCCACTGAGCTAGAAAAAAGGCTTCAAAAATCGAAAATTGCTGGAAAGACCATTACCCTAAAAATAAAATATAGCGACTTTACACTTCAAACTAGGAGCAAAACACTTCCATATTATATTGCGAAAAAAGAGCTCATATTGGAAACAGCAAAGGAGTTATTATATCAGTCTACGCTTCAAAATTCCGTTCGCTTACTGGGGATTTCGTTAGCAAACCTCAACACAGACATCAAAAAAGAAGCGCCTAAAAAAGAATCGGTATCCGTACAATTAAAATTTGATTTTTGATTACAATCAAAACCGGTTATCTCTATCCAAAAACCAAAAATTATACTGCTTCTACAGAAAATATGGTCAATGCCCAAATAATAATAGAAGAGAAGAAGATTCCAATGGCGTTGGCGAAAAATGCCTTCTTTTTTTCAATTTTAAGAAGATACGATGCAATGCTTCCAGCATACACCCCTGTACCAGGCAAAGGAATCATAACGAATAGCACTAGGCCAAAAAAACCAAATTTTTTAATTTTTGCTGCTGATCCAATCTTTGCCCTTTTGGCAACATAGATTGCCGATTTTTTATAGAAACGCCATTTTATCAAATAACGGTTTATGTTCTCAAGAAAGAACATCATTAAAGGAAAAACCAAAAGATTGGCGAGAAAACAGGCAATAAGAACTACATAACTATTTAAGCCTCTCATAATTCCGTAAGGTATTCCCAATTTAGATTCACCAAAAGGGGATAAACTCCAAAGCATGGCAGTTAATAGGTCTAATATCACAGCATTATTTAGACCGCTAAACTAGTCATGAAAATGCTTTAATCCATACTATAAAACGCTAAATTATAATTAAAACTCCCAGCTCAATATATAGAACTAAAATAAGCGGAGCATAAATCTTAATACCCTCTAATACAGGTGTTTAAATTTAAATTTTTATAAGGATAACTAGACAGACCAGTCTTTTCTTATATTTATACCATGGGGGAAATCACAATACACAACAAAATAATCACTTCAGCAAGTAATCTCTTTTATGCCAACGGATATAATTCAACGGGAATCAATGAAATTATTTCTAAGTCTGGTATAGCAAAAGCTACGCTGTACAGCCATTTTAAATCTAAGGAAGACATTTGTATGGCTTATCTAAAACAGCGTCACGATAGTTTCTTGGAATCCTTAAAAAGTTATGTTTCCAAGAGGAAAAAAGGGAGAAATCAGTTGTTGGCCATCTTTGACCTTTTAAGGGATATGTATAGAGAGGAAGATTTTCATGGCTGTTGGGGACTTAAAACCTTGGGGGAACTTTCACCTAAACAGAAAAAAATTTTAGGGGTAATACAAAAGCAAAAAAAAGAACTGTTGTTGTACTTAGGTGAGGTTGTTGGTGACAATATTACCAATATCTCCAAGGCCGAGACCGAAAAAATATCAGGAGGAATCTATCTTTTATACGATAGCGCCATTACCGAGAGTCATTTGTTCAAAAATGATTGGCCCATTTATACGGCTAGAAGCATAGCACCATTACTTTTTGCTAATTCTGAAGTAGTACAATAAAAAGAGCCCCTTCAAAATTGAAGGGGCTCTTTTTATTTATATAACACTTGTTATTATTTTACAATCAAGGTATTATCTGTTGATGTAGGGTTTAAAGGACAGAAATACACGTATTCTCCTTTTTCCAATTTAGTTGGCTTTGAAGTTTGCGAAGTTCCTGTTTTTACCGCTTGAGTAACATAAGCAGTCTGAATGTGATTTTCAGGCTTGCTTACATCTTTCCCTTTTTTCACCAATACAAAACCTACATCATGTCCAACTCCGTTGTTGGTAATATCAAAAACATATGTTCCTTCCGAAACAGTAATTTGTTTTTGGGTAAACTCACCAGAAGTTTGCTCTAAAGACAGTGTTCTCACTGGTGCATCCTTCATCATCTTGTCCTGTGCGTTAGCAGAAAATACTGTTCCAACGGCTAGCATTAAAATTGCAATTGTTTTTTTCATTTTTATGAATTTTAAATATATAAGGGTTTATTAATTATGCTTCTACTGCTTCCAAAGGTTGCGCTACAGGAAAATCAACAGGCACTTCGGTAGTATTATTGATATAATTTGAAATGGTTTTGTCGCCAACCAATACAATGGTATCAATCAAATTTTCCTTGGTCCATCCTGCGGCAAAGAAATTGTCTACAATTGCAGCATCGGTAGCTCCTCTATTTTCAGTAATGTTCTTCGCCAAACGCGCTAATGCATCCAACTTATTATCAAATGACGCTCTACCAGCTCTTAGTTCCAGTATTTGGTCTTCTGTAAATCCGTTCATTTTGCTGATAGCCGTGTGTGCAGACAAACAGTAAATACAGCTGTTCACTTCACTAACAGCCAAGTTCACTACTTCTTTCTCTTTTGTTTTTAGTGAAGTTTTAGCATTTGAAAGGTTCAGATAGTTGCCCAATGCATTTTCTGAATGCGCGTAGGTAGCAAAAAGGTTTGGTACAAAACCAACCGCCTTTTCCAAATTGTCAAAAATTACTTGATTTGCGGTACTTACTTCTTCTCTTTTGGGTACATTAAATGTGCTCATAATTCTATTTTTATTTAATTATTATATGGGTTAAAAATTCTTTACAAATGGTTTTTCCGCATCACAATAAAAATCATGGTGATGTTTTTGCTCACAATGTGTTTGTGGAATAATAGGCTGAGCTTCTTGTTTTTTGGAAGTTCTAAAAATCTCTATGAGATTGAAAATTGATTTTTCTATTTCGTTCATCTTTACCTAGCTTTTAATTACAGTACAAAGATGTCTCGAAAATGAGGGGAGGTGTTAGCAACAATTTCCCGATGGCTTGCCCAAGTTTCCCTTAGGCGGATATTTGGAGCTCCTCGCGGTATTCTGAAGGTGTTTTTTTGGTCATTTTTTTGAAGAAACGACTAAAATGCGCTGGGTCATTAAACCCTAAATCAAAGGCTATTTCTTGATTTTGCTTATCTGTAAAGTGAATAAGTCTTTTAGCTTCCAAGGTCAGGCGTTCCAAAATAATTTGTTGTGGAGACCTTTGGTTGTAGATTGAAAATAGATTGGAAAGTGTTTTGGGTGATTTAAAAAGCATTTCTGCATAATCACTAACCTTTCTTTTGGTTTTGTAATGAATGTCTACCAAGTAGTTGAATTTTCTTATGGTGTCTATTTGGTCATTATTCAATTCCTTTACAATCAACTGTTCTTTTGCCAAACGGGTGCTCATAATAATCAACCGTTTCAATAACATCTGAAGCATTCCCCCTTGAATGTTATCCGGCGTGGAAAATTCCTCAACAAAAACCTCATACAGTAAATTGAATTTACGCAGCTGCTTTTCCGGTATAGTGATTATTGGTAGATCTTGGGTTCCAAAAAATAGGATACCGTTACAAGAGACCTCGCTGTCATGATCTGAAATACAATAAAACTCCCTATTGAAAAGAATAGCGGCTAGGGGTAACTGTGTTTTGGTGAAAGAGACGTTTTGTAAATAAGTAACCGTAACCATTTGATTGGGGTTAAGTTCCAGGACCATATCATCCACAACAATTTCCAGAGGTTCCTCATTTCTGTTCCATAAAAACTTAATGGTATTGGAGGTCATTGTGAAACGTTCCCGGTCTTCTTTAACATTGTCCGTTAGCCCCAAAATTGCACCCAGTTTTGGGTCTCTATACTCCTGTCTCATTAAACGATTGCTCTTAGTTGATGGTCAAAAAAACACATATTTCGAGCAATTAGTCTTGCTATCTTGTTGATACTTACACCCATTTTAAATGCTGTTTTAAAGGATTTCTTAAACAAGAATGTTAATTCAACGCATACATTTTACTGTCCTTATAACTTTTTATAGTATTGGGTATGGAAAAGACAAAATTCTATGATGAAGCGGTAAACAATTTTTATCGTGACAAAGAAATACATAGCTACCCCATAAGTTCTTTAGATATCTATACAAAGCACTTTAGTACAGTTTGCAAAAGTTTGCAAGATGTGCAACAACTAAGTGGTTTGGCAAAAAGGGAGAAGTGGCACGATCAGGTACCGTTCAGAAATGAGATTATGGACAAAGAACATGTTGTTGTTGTGACTGATGCTAATCTCAATATTGTGTATGCCTCGCAGAACATGTACCATATGAATGGCTATATGCCGGAGGAGGTTTATGGGAAAAAGCCAAAAATGTTTCAAGGTGCTGAGACCTGTAAAGAGACTACCAACAAAGTATCAGAGGCCATTAAAAATAATGAAGCTTTTGAAGTTGTCTTAACTAATTACAGAAAAAACGGCTCTGTATATAACTGCTGGATAAAAGGCTCTCCAATTTTTGACAAGGCGGGTAAGGTTGTTAATTTTATCGCATTTGAAAAAGAGGTGGCTTAAACCTAAAAGCTACAGCTTTCTATTTCTGTAACCCGTAGGGTATTTACCATTCCCTTATCTTTTATTGGCATTGCCGCAAGGCTAATCAACATGTCCCCAACATCCAAAAATCCTTTCTTGCATGCAATCTGGTTTACATCCTCTATGGTTTCATCTGTAGAAACATACCTGTCATAGTAAAAAGCTTTAACTCCCCACAACAGGTTTAATTGGGTTAAAATTCTTTTGTTGGATGTAAAAACAAGGATGTGGGCACTTGGTCTCCAAGCTGATATTTGAAATGCCGTATAACCACTATTTGTTAAGGTGGAAATTGCTTTAGCCTGAATCTCATTAGCCATTATTGCTGCATGATAACATACCGATTTGGTAATGTATCTCTTGGTACGAATATGCGGCGGTGTTTGAGGGACACTAATTAAACTTGAGCCTTCCACACTACCCAAAATACTACTCATCTTTTCAATTACCTGAACAGGATAGTTTCCAACGGAAGTTTCTCCTGAAAGCATTACAGCATCTGCACCATCCATTACAGAATTGGCAACATCATTTACCTCAGCACGCGTTGGGGTTAGACTAGTAATCATAGTTTCCATCATCTGGGTAGCAATAATTACTGGAATTCTTGCTGTTTTGGCCCTAAGTACCAATTGCTTCTGAATTAAGGGAACTTCGTGTGCTGGAACTTCGACGCCTAAATCCCCGCGGGCTACCATCAATCCATCACAATAGGCAACAATTTTATCAATATTTTCTACAGCTTCCGGTTTTTCAATTTTAGCTATAATTGGAATCTTATGCTCTGAGTGTTTATTGATAATATTTTGCAGATCGATTAGGTCCTGACTATGTCGTACAAAGGAAAGTGCAATCCAATCCACTTCTTGTCCTATGGCAAAAATGGCATCCTTTATATCTTTTTCTGTAAGAGCAGGTAAAGAAATATCTGTATTGGGTAGGTTTACCCCTTTTTTTGATTTTAAGGGTCCTCCCTGTATCACTTTCGCCTTTACTTCATCCTTGCCATTGGTTTCCTTTACTTCAAATATTAGCTTTCCATCATCCAGCAAAATGCGTTCTCCCTGTTTTACATCCTGTGGAAAACTTTGGTAGTTCATGTATACCTTTTGGGCACTCCCTTCAAAAGGCTCTCCGGTAGCAAAGGTTATCTCATCTCCTGGAGCAACCACAGCTTCTCCGCCCATAACACCTACTCTAAGTTTAGGGCCTTGTAAGTCTCCGAGGATGGATGTATTGATTCCCAGTTCCTCGTTTAAATCCCGAATCATCTGAATGCGTTCGGCAACATCATCATGTGAAGCATGCGAGAAATTTATTCTAAAAACATCTACGCCTGCTTGCATCATTTTCTTAAGAACAGCTTTCTTGCTGGTTGCAGGACCAAGGGTCGCTACTATTTTGGTTTTCTTTCTAGTCGGCATTGCTAAAAGATTAGGTTTCTTTTTGATTTTAAGCTTTGTGTTTCTACTGGATATGCAGTAATAACTTTGGATATCATCTGGATAGGCTTCATATACGCTGTCAACTTCAAATCATTGTCAGCGTCAACTTTCAAAAAATAATCAACTTCCTTTTTTTCTTCTATCAAATAAGCTGTTTGTAAAGCAGTATTATTTTCAAAAAATCCATAGGATGGAACTTCAACCTCAAGGGTACACTTATTTGAAATAAGAGTCCAGTAGGTATCGTTCATCTCATCATCCCACTCAAAAACTGAAAAAGAGAGGTTTTTATCAAATTGCAAATCACTTTTCATTCTTGTTAGATGCAATCCGCAATTAGAATTTATTGCATAACCCATAGCATAGTCTTCCAAACCGCTATGTATTGCGATGAGCTGAAAATTGTCATCATAGAAGTCAGCTGATATCTTGTGCGTTGTCAACATGGCCTAAACACGAACGGTAAATATACTCTTAATACATTTCCCAGCCTAGCTGAAACGGAACATTACCCTTATAGAAGGTTACGAAAACGTTTGAGTTTACTATAATTTAAAACTGTTGATTTTCAATTCTGCTTTGCAACGCAAAATATGCTCTTCTGGAAGCTTTTTCCTCGGCCTTCTTTTTGGAAGTCGCCCTTGCTTTGGCCAGTATTTTTTCACCGATGGTGAGTTTAACGGCAAAGTGCTTTAGCTCATCATTACCGGTGTCTTCATACACATCGTAGTGAAATGATTTCTTTTGTTTTTGACACCACTCTATCACCAAACTTTTATAGCTTATTACTTTACCTTCCAATTGTTCAATATCCACATAAGGTTGTATCACCCTTGCATTAATGAATTTTTCGCAATACGGGTAGCCTCGGTCTAAATAAATGGCCCCTACCAAAGCTTCAAATACATTTCCATGAATGTTTTCTCCAAAATGTGATTTGGGAATCCTACTCTCCACAAAACGTAAAAGCTCCAACTCTTTTCCAAGTTCGTTCAAATGTTTTCTGCTTACAATTTTGGACCGCATTTTGGTAAGATATCCTTCATCTCCTTCTGGTACTTCGCTATACAAATGTTTTGATATAATGGTCCCCAACATGGCATCGCCCAAAAATTCCAGCCGCTCATAGTTCATTGGATTCCCATCTTCATCTCTCTTATTTACAGAGCGATGTAGAAATGCTTTTTTATAAACATCAATATCCTTGGGCTTAAATCCAAGTATTTTTTTGACTCCCAAAAAAAATTCCCCGTCCGTTTTCGGAGGGGAATTGAATATTTTAGAAGTAAATCTCATCGTTTACAAAACTACCCTAATTTTTTAAACAAAACGCAGGCATTATGTCCACCAAAACCAAAGGTATTACTCATTGCCACATTAACCTCTCTTTTTTGAGCTTTGTTAAGCGTTAAGTTTAATGATGAATCTATATTCTCATCCACCACACTATGGTTAATTGTAGGAGGGACAAGGCTATGTTCCATAGCCAAGATAGAGGCAATGGCTTCAATAGCTCCTGCTGCGCCAAGTAAATGCCCCGTCATGGACTTAGTAGAATTGATGTTGATGTTGGGCGCATGCGCTCCAAACACTTTGGAGATTGCTATCAACTCGGCAACATCACCTAAAGGTGTGGATGTTCCATGAGTGTTAATAGCATCTATATCTTCTGGTTTTAACCCAGCGTTCTGTAAACAATTTTCCATCACCCTTACAACACCTATTCCTTCAGGGTGTGGTGCGGTCATATGGTGTGCATCGCTGGATAATCCGCCGCCCAATACCTCAGCATATATTTTGGCTCCCCTAGCTTTTGCATGCTCATATTCTTCTAGAATAAGTGCTCCAGCTCCTTCACCTAGAACAAAACCATCTCTTGTAGCATCAAAAGGTCTCGATGCAGATTCTGGACTTTCATTTCTTGTTGATAATGCATGCATGGCGTTAAATCCGCCCATACCCGCTATGGTAACTGCAGCTTCGCTTCCTCCTGAAACAATAACATCACAATGTCCTAATCTAATATAATTAAGAGCATCAATCATTGCATTTGCGGATGATGCGCAAGCGGAAACCGTAGTGTAATTCGGGCCCATAAATCCATGCTTAATGGAAATATTCCCTGGTGCAATATCTGCAATCATTTTTGGGATGAAAAACGGGTTAAAACGAGGGGTTCCATCGCCTCCAGCGTATCCCATCATTTCATTTTGGAACGTTTCCAATCCTCCAATTCCTGCCCCCCAGATAACTCCTACCCTAAACTTGTCCACGGTATCCAAGTTTATACCTGAGTCTGCAATAGCTTCATCTGAAGAAACTAGTGCATATTGGGCAAATCTATCTAGTTTTCTGGCTTCTTTTCTATCAAAAAAGTCTTCAGGTTTATATCCCTTAAGCTCACAGGCAAATTTGGTTTTGAACTTTTCCGTATCGAAATACGTAATGGGTGCACAACCGCTTTTACCGTTTTTTAGTCCTTCCCAATAAGCCTCCAAATTGTTACCTATGGGAGTAAGTGCCCCCATTCCAGTAACTACTACTCGCTTTAACTGCATTGAACTATTCTTTATGCTTTAGACCTAAATTAAAAAAAAATTATCCATGTGATGATCATCACATGGATAATTTACAATCTTTAGTAAAATATCATAAAATTACTTCGCTTCTTCTATATAGCTAATGGCTTGACCAACAGTTGCAATGTTCTCTGCTTGATCATCTGGAATTTGAATATCAAATTCTTTTTCAAACTCCATGATAAGTTCAACAGTGTCCAAGGAATCCGCTCCTAAATCATTGGTGAAGCTAGCTTCAGCTACTACTTCATTCTCATCTACACCTAGCTTATCAACGATGATAGCTTTTACTCTTGATGCAATGTCTGACATAATTATATCGGTTTTAAAAATTTAATCGTTGGCAAAAATATAAAACTTTGGATTAAATACACCATTTGTCGATAAAATGTGCCATAAATTAAACATCTTACCCCCTCATATACTACTTTAGCTCCTAAATATTGACCAATAGTTATAGTAGTAGTCCCATAATGAAACGAATCGTCATCTTGGCCTCTGGAAGTGGTTCAAATGCAGAAAACATCATTTCCTTTTTTAGGGAAAATGACCTTGTAGAGGTATCTGCAGTGTTTACCAATAAGAAAACCGCAGCAGTTTTAGACCGCTGTGAAAGACTTAAAGTACCAGCTTTTTATTTTAACAGAGGAGCTTTTTCTGACTCGGATAGCTTTATAAAGGTTTTACAGGGCTTAAGCCCTGACCTAATTGTTTTGGCGGGATTTTTATGGAAGATCCCATCCCCATTTATTAATGCTTTTCCAAACTGCATCATAAACATTCACCCCGCTTTATTACCAAAATATGGTGGAAAAGGCATGTATGGGGCAAAAGTACATCAGGCAGTAAAAGAAAATGGGGATTCAGAAACCGGTATTACCATTCACTATGTAAATGAAAATTATGATGAAGGGGCCATAATATTTCAAGCAAGTACACCAATATCTTCTGAGGATAGTGCAGAGTCTATAGCTGAAAAAGTACACCAATTGGAATATGAACATTTCCCAAAAGTGATAGAAAAATTACTGATGTAATGGCAGCTAAAAAAAAGTTTTATGTGGTTTGGAAAGGCAAGCGACCTGGCATCTACGAAAGCTGGGCAGATTGCAAGGCACAGATAGAAGGCTTTAAAGGAGCACAGTACAAATCCTTCTCCGAGTTTGCAGAAGCCAAAAAGGCATACAACAGTAATTATCTTGAATACAAGGGCAAATCCAAAGGTAAAAAAGAGCTGTCACCTGAAGAATTGCTAAAAATTGGAGATCCCAATTATAATTCTATTTCCGTTGACGCAGCCTCCAGCGGTAACCCGGGTAAAATGGAATACCAAGGTGTCGACACCAAAACCAAAAAGCTGCTTTTTAAACAGGGCCCGTTTGAGCAAGGCACCAATAATATTGGAGAGTTCTTGGCCTTGGTACATGGTCTCGCATTTTTAAAGGAACGAAAAAGTGAGCGTATTATTTATTCAGATTCTAGAATTGCCATAGGTTGGGTAAGAAAGAAAAAGTGCGGCACCAAATTGAAAAAAAACGCCAAAAACGCTACTGTTTTTGAACTTATCCAACGTGCCGAAGACTGGTTGAAAAAAAATAGGTACAATACCCCAATTGTTAAATGGGAAACCAAAGCATGGGGAGAAATACCCGCTGATTTTGGCAGAAAATAAAGCAACTTTTATACAATTGATTCACTTTTCTTTAAATACCCTCTTCGTAGTTACAAATGGCAATGCTAAAGTGTATATTTGCACCAAATTTTAGTGAATGGGTAAATTATTGATTGTTGGAAGTGTCGCTTTTGATGATATTGAGACTCCTTTTGGCAAGAGTGATAAAATCTTAGGAGGCGCAGGAACCTTTATAAGTTTGGCAGCTTCCCAGTTTAAAGTTGAATCTGCTGTGGTCTCGGTTGTAGGAGATGATTTTCCACAAAGCTATCTAGACCTTTTGACTGAACGAAACATTGACATTTCCGGAATTGATATTGTTAAAGGAGGAAAAACCTTTTATTGGAAAGGGAAGTACCATAATGATTTAAATTCTAGGGACACCATAATTACAGAGCTAAATACCTTAGCCGATTTCAATCCTATTGTTCCTGATAATTTTAAAACTGCCGAAGTTGTTATGCTGGGCAACTTGCATCCAAATATTCAAATGGGTGTAATCAACCAGATGGAAGAACGACCAAAGCTCATCATTTTGGATACCATGAACTTTTGGATGAATCATACCTGGGATGAGTTAGTAGCTGTCATAAAATATATAGACGTTATTACCATTAATGACGAAGAGGCCCGCCAAATGACCAACGAATATTCACTGGTAAAAGCCGCAGCCAAGATACAAGAGATGGGGCCAAAATATGTGGTCATTAAAAAAGGAGAACACGGTGCACTTTTATTTCATAAAGAGCATATTTTCTTTGCGCCTGCCTTACCTTTGGAAGATGTTTTTGATCCCACGGGAGCAGGAGATACTTTTGCAGGTGGTTTTGCGGGCCATTTAGCAGAAACAAAAAATATTTCTTTTGAAAGCATGAAGAATGCCATCATACACGGATCTAACCTAGCTTCATTTTGTGTGGAACGCTTTGGAACAGAAAGAATGGTAGAATTGCAGAAGCACGAAGTGGATAAACGATTGATACAGTTTAGAGAATTGACACAGTTCAATATTGAATTAACATAAATACTGCCCTGAAAATTTTCGGGGCTTTTTTATTTTTGGTTTGTTATGAGTGATGCGATTAAGCACGAATGCGGAATATCATTGATCCGTTTGCTTAAACCTCTAGAGTACTACAAAGAAAAATACGGTACTGCCTTCTACGGTGTAAACAAGATGTACCTTATGATGGAAAAACAGCATAACCGAGGACAGGACGGTGCTGGTTTTGCTAGCATAAAATTGGATATGGATCCTGGAGAGCGTTACATGAGCAGGGTTCGTTCTGCACAGCAACAGCCCATACAGGATATTTTTGCCCAAATCAATGAGCGAATCAATACTACTCTCGGGCAACACCCAGAATATGAAAATGATGTCGCCCTTCAGAAAAAGAACATTCCATACATAGGAGAATTGTTGATGGGGCATGTGAGGTACGGCACCTTCGGGAAAAATAGTATTGAAAGCGTCCACCCTTTTTTAAGACAGAACAATTGGATGCATAGAAATCTCATTGTTGCGGGTAACTTTAACATGACCAATGTTGATGAGCTCTTTAATAACCTTGTAGCCCTAGGACAACATCCGAAGGAAATGGCGGATACCGTCACCGTAATGGAAAAAATTGGTCACTTCCTAGATGATGCGGTTGCCAAACTCTACAAGCAAATAAAAAAGGAAGGGTTCAATAAAAGACAAGCTTCCGCTTTAATTGCAGAGCGATTAAACGTTGCAAAATTACTTACTAAGTCTTCCAAGAATTGGGATGGCGGCTATACTATTGGAGGTTTATTGGGCCATGGCGATGCCTTTGTCATGAGAGACCCCGCTGGAATACGTCCGGCTTACTTCTACCAAGATGAGGAAGTGGTTGTGGTTGCTTCAGAAAGGCCAGCTATTCAAACTGTTTTTAATGTCAAATACGATGATATAAAAGAGCTTGATCCTGGGCATGCCATCATCGTAAAGAAAAAAGGAACGGTTCATTTGGAGCAGATTCAGGAGCCTACAGAAAGAAAAGCGTGCTCTTTTGAGCGGATTTATTTTTCAAGAGGAAGCGACAAAGAAATTTATCAGGAACGAAAAATGCTTGGGAAATTGGTGTTCCCACAAATTTTGAAAGCCATTGATGATGATTTGGGCAATACCGTTTTCTCATTCATTCCCAATACCGCTGAGACATCCTTTTTTGGTATGGTAAAAGAAGCCCAAAATTACCTCAACAAAAGAAAGGAAGAGCAGATATTGGCCTTAGGACCAAAAATTACTGGAGAAGAGTTACACAAAATATTGGAGGTGCGTCCTCGAATTGAAAAAGTGGCCATCAAGGATGCCAAGCTGCGCACCTTTATTACCCAGGACAGTAGTAGGGATGACCTTGTAGCCCACGTCTATGACATCTCATACGGATCAGTAAAAGAAAATGACAATCTTGTTATTATCGACGATAGCATTGTACGGGGGACAACTTTAAAAAGAAGTATTCTCAAAATTCTTGATAGACTATCTCCTAAAAAAATAGTGGTCGTATCGTCGGCTCCGCAGATACGATATCCAGATTGCTATGGGATTGATATGGCCAAGCTTGAGGATTTTGTGGCTTTTAAAGCGGCGCAGGCACTACATGAAGAACATGGAACTACGCACATCATAAAAGACATCTACGAAAAATGCCTAGCCCAAACCGATTCTAATGATAAAGAGGTTGTGAACTATGTAAAAGAGTTTTATGCTCCATTTACAGCAGACCAAATTTCAAAGAAAACTGCAGAAATTCTTAGTCCCGAAGACATTAATGCCGAAGTCGCTATCATCTATCAAAGCATAGAAGGTTTGCACCAAGCTTGTCCTAAAAATTTAGGGGATTGGTATTTCACAGGAAACTATCCAACACCAGGTGGAAATAGAGTGGTGAACAGGGCATTCATCAACTTCTACGAAGGCAAAAACCAGAGAGCTTATTAATTGAGCTGTATTTAAATTAAAGTTAATGTGTGCATTTCATCGATGAAACGTGCAGATTGCCGTGTTTTTGTACGGTAGGTAAATGTCAAACCTACTTTAGTATTGCCATAGCATAAGTAGGTTAAGTTCATGGTAAGATTTGGGGCAAAAAAGGTGGAAGCTATTCCACCTTTTTTATTTTAGGTAATCCAAATACAATTCTTCGTAATCCTTTTCCTTAGCAATAGTACTCCCTAACAACAAGGTTGGTCGTTCAACCAAATAAAGGGGGTTTCGTCTAAAAGCTTTTTCCACAAGTACCTCCTTGCCTTACATTTGGAGGACCATAGCATAAGTAGGTTAAGTTCATGGTAAGATTTGGGGAAAGAAGGCGGAGGCAACTCCGCCTTCTTTATGTTTGAACCCCAAGGATTTAACAAATTCTTCTCCCAAAGTCAGCTTAAATTTTTCTTTACAACTCAAAAAATTCCTCAAAAACTTTTGTTATTTCTCACAATACCAGTAATTTAGTTTTGCCATAGCATAAGTAGGTTAAGTTTATGGTAAGATTTGGGACGAAAAGGGTGAGGGCTTCCTCACCCTTTTCTATTACAAACATTTGTAAAGGTAAAAGGGCGGGGCACTAAATAGTGCCCCGCCCTTTTTATCCAAGTAATAAAGTTACCTATTTGTTCGCTTCATAATTTTCAGAAACCTTATCCCAATTGATTACATTAAAGAATGCTGAAACATAATCTGGTCTTCTATTCTGATAGTTTAAATAATATGCATGCTCCCAAACATCCAGCCCAAGAATGGGGTGACCTCCACAAGCTACTCCAGGCATAATGGGATTGTCTTGGTTTGGTGTTGAGCAAACTTCAACTTTTCCGCCTTTATGAACACAAAGCCATGCCCAACCCGAACCAAAACGAGTTCCAGCAGCAGCACTAAACTTTTCTTTAAATCCATCAAAAGAGCCAAAAGCAGCATCAATAGCAGTCGCTAAATCTCCACTAGGTGCTCCACCGCCATTAGGAGACATTACTTCCCAGAACAAGGCGTGATTATAAAAGCCTCCTCCGTTGTTTCTTACAGCTCCATTAGACATGTCCAGATTGGATAAAACATCTAAGATTTCCTTTCCTTCTAAATCAGTTCCGGCTATAGCTCCATTTAATTTGGTTGTATAACCATTGTGGTGCTTTGTATGATGGATTTCCATCGTTCTTGCATCTATATGTGGCTCCAACGCATCATATGCATAGGGTAATTTTGGTAATTCAAAAGCCATATTTCTTTTGTTTTTAAGTTATTAATGATTCCTGTAAAAATACGGTTTTAAGATATATTTTTCATGCAATTGGATATTAAGTTCAGGTACGTAATCCGTAATTTGCAAGAAAAACATTTTTGGAGGTTTCCAGCTTTAAAATATACAACGCATCCGCAGGTTCTGGCAAAACATATATGTTGGCCAAAGAATACCTTAAACTCATATTATCTGATAGCTCCTCCGCTACATTTAGGCAAATTCTGGCCATCACCTTTACCAACAAGGCCGTTGGAGAAATGAAAAATAGAATTTTAGAAAATCTTTACGCTTTTGGTACTAAAACTGATGCCAAGGAACAAAGTTCCTTGTTCCACGACATTTGTAAAGAGCTTTCATTAAAACCAGAACAACTGCAACGGAGGTCCCAAATTGTGCTAAAGAGAATTTTGCATAATTATTCATTTTTTGAAATTTCTACTATTGACAAATTCAACCATAAAATCATAAAAACATTTGCACGTGATCTTCAGCTTGCACAAAATTTTGAGGTGGAATTGGACGTTGAACTGCTTTTGGAGGAGGCCGTGGGCAATTTGTTGGAAAGGACAGGAACCGATAAAGAACTTACAGATGTCCTACTTTCTTTTTCCCTAGAAAAAATTGATGATGATAAAAGTTGGAACATCGCTTATGATTTGGTTGAGATTGGAAAGTTGCTTTTTCAAGAGAATCATTCCACACATCTTGAAAAATTAAGTTCAAAAACCATTCGCGATTTTCAGGAAATCCAAAAAAACATCTTATCTCAAATCGCTTCAATTGAGGGGAAAGCCATTCTAGAGGCGCAAAAAATACTGACGGAAATTGATAATATGGGTTTCGTAGAGTCAGATTTCCCAAGAAAAACCTTGCCCAATCATTTCAAAAAAATAAGCTCGAAAGAGTTCAATCCAAAAGCGCTATACAACAACAAACTTGAACAAAACCTCCTTGATAATACCATTTTAAAATCTGGAGACAAAAGAGATTCCAATCATTTATCCAGTTACATTTTAGAATCGTACTTGTCTATAAAAAAGAAAATCTACCAACGGGCTTACCTTAAAAATATTTATGGCAATATTGTTCCTTTAACGGTGCTTAATGAAATTGCGAAGGAAATCAAGAATATTGAAAATGAAAAAGACATCATCCCCATCTCTTCATTAAATTCCCTACTGTCCAAAGAAATTAAAAATCAGCCAGTGCCTTTTATTTATGAGAGAATGGGAGAAAAGTATCGGCATTACTTTATTGATGAATTCCAGGATACTTCCCAAATGCAATGGGATAATTTAATTCCCTTAATTGGAAGTGCGCTTGAAAGTGAAAACGAGATAAAGGAACGCGGTTCCTTATTCCTGGTTGGAGATGTAAAGCAGGCCATTTACCGGTGGCGTGGTGGTAGGGCAGAACAATTCTTAAATCTCATCAACAAAAAAACACATCCTTTTGTAGTAGCACCCAACATCAATGTTCTGGACACCAATTGGAGAAGTCACAAAGAAATTGTCCAATTCAATAATAGTTTTTTCAAGTTGATTGCTCTCTTTTTAAAAGATGAAGATCATAAAAATCTCTTTTTAGAAGGTTGCGAACAAAAACCGAACACTGTAAATGGGGGTTTTGTGCAATTGTCTTTTTTGGATAAAATGGCAGACAATAAGGAAGAAGTCTATTGCAACGAGGTTTTAAAGGCGATTGATCAAGCCATCTCCAAAAAGCACTCCTATGCTGATATCTGTATTTTGGTTAGGGATAATAATAAAGGCGTAATCCTTGCCAATTTTTTATCGCAGAACCATATTCCTATTGTTTCATCAGATTCTCTGTTGCTTGCAAACAATGAAAAAGTGGTCTTTCTGATTTCACTTCTAAAAGTGATTGACAACATAAACGATAAAGAAGCTGCCTATCAGGTTTTACGTTATCTAGCTTCAGTAGAAAGTAAAACCCACGATTTTACAGCATCTTATCTTGATGATCTTGGGGCGCTATTTTCTGAAATTTATGGATTTCATCTTCAAGATGTAAAAGGGCAACCGGTACTGACAATTTTGGAACAGGCAATCATTAAGTTTGACCTTGTTAAGGATTCAGAAGCTTACCTCACTTTTTTAATGGATGAAGTATTATTGGTGGAAAAAAGAGACGGCCCTGGGGTCTATTCCTTTCTCAATTATTGGGAACAAAAAAAAGGAAGCCTGTCCATTACAGCTCCAGATCACGTGAATGCAGTAAAAATTATGACCGTTCATAAGGCAAAAGGGTTAGAGTTCCCTGTTGTAATTTTTCCTTTTGCGAATGCAATTATTGATGATAAAAGAAAGAAAAAGAAATCTTGGACACCTGCTCTTGAGGCAGGAGAAAAATTTGGGTTGTCTGAATTCTTGGTCAACACTACCCAAGACATGTTGCATTACAATGAGCTAGCCGCGGAGGTGTATACGGATGAATCTAAAAAGACGGCCTTGGATGCATTTAATGTATTGTATGTTGCGTTAACAAGAGCCGAAAAAGCATTATACATTATTTCTGAGACAGGTAAGAATGTCAATTCTTTAATGGAAGCCCTCTCCTATGCCGACTTGTTCCAATATTATCTTAGTGAAAAAGGAATTCCAAAAAATGAGCTTGACGTTTATACTTTCGGCGATTTCTCGGAAAATAAAAGCACTGCTGAACAACACTCGAAAGAGCCTCATTATATTCCATATATGATAAGGAACAAACAAGAAATTGATTTTACTATTTCTACAAAATCCAGTCAGTTGTGGGATGAGGAAAAAAGAGAGGCCATTGAAATGGGAAATCTAATTCACTTTGCCTTAAGCCAAATAAAAACGTTGGATGATGTTCCGCAGGTTCTTGAAAAATTAAAGTTGACAGGTCATGCTCCCCAAGATTCAATAACATATATTGAGCAGAAAATCCTTGCCATTATTCATCATCCCAAACTAAAAGAATTTTTTACGCACCAATATCAAATATTGAATGAACAAGAAATTCTTAAAGCTAATGGCGAATCTTTGCGTCCAGATAGAATTGCAATTGCTGATAATGAAGCTACTATAATTGATTATAAAACTGGAAAGACATCACCATCCCATAAAGAGCAGATAACCGAATATGCAGATGTACTAAAAGAAATGAATTTTAAAATTAAACATCTCATTATTGTTTATATTGACCAAGAAATAAATCCCCATTTTCTCTAAACAAAACATTATGTACGGAAAAATAAAAGAGCACCTTTCCAACGAATTGGAAACTATTAAGGAAGCAGGACTTTTTAAACAGGAGCGCGTTATAACGTCCCCACAAGATGCTGTTATAAAAATAGCTTCTGGACAAGAGGTGGTAAATTTTTGTGCCAACAACTATCTAGGGCTTTCCTCCCATCCAGAGGTAATACAAGCGGCAAAAGACACCTTGGACACCCACGGTTTTGGAATGTCATCGGTTCGGTTTATTTGTGGCACTCAGGATATCCATAAAGAACTAGAGCAAAAAATCGCTGATTTTTATGGCACAGAGGACACTATTTTGTATGCCGCCGCTTTTGATGCCAACGGAGGCGTCTTTGAGCCATTGTTGACCGCAGAGGATGCCATAATCTCAGATTCCTTAAACCATGCTTCCATTATTGACGGAGTACGGTTGTGCAAGGCAAAAAGATATCGATATGCCAACAATGATATGGCAGATTTGGAAAATCAACTGTTACAAAGCCAAAAAGATGGCGCCCGATTTAAAATAATAGTTACTGATGGTGTTTTTTCCATGGATGGCTTGTTAGCCCCATTGGATAAAATTTGTGACCTAGCGGACAAGTATGATGCCTTGGTCATGATCGACGAATGTCATTCTGCCGGTTTCATTGGAGAGACAGGACGAGGAACTTTGGAGGAAAAAGGGGTAATGGATCGTATTGATATCATCACAGGTACCTTGGGCAAAGCATTGGGAGGTGCTATGGGTGGCTATACAACCGGCAAAAAGGAAATCATAGAAATGTTGCGCCAAAGATCAAGGCCTTATCTGTTTTCCAATTCACTTGCACCGGCAATAGTGGGTGCTTCCATTAAGGTTTTTGAAATGCTGGATAAAGACACTTCGCTAAGAGATAAACTCCAAGACAATACGGAATACTTTAAAAAAGGCATGAAAAAGGCAGGTTTTGACATTATTGATGGAGATTCTGCAATCGTTCCCGTAATGTTATATGATGCCAAACTCTCGCAACAAATGGCAAATATGCTTTTAGAGAAAGGAATCTATGTAATAGGTTTTTTCTTTCCCGTAGTCCCAAAAGGCAAGGCTCGCATTAGAGTACAGCTGTCCGCAGCACATGAGAAGCACCATTTGGATCATGCCATTAACGCTTTCATTGAGGTGGGAAAAGCATTGAAAATCGTTGAAATGCAGTAAATGTTCCATGTAATGCATCAAAAAAAAAGAAAAATTGATTTTGTTAATAAGTCTTAACAACTTACATTTGCTGCTGATAAACACTTAAACTTAAAATTTTGAGCATGAAACATCTTAGCAAATTATTAGTTGTTGTCCTATTAGTTTTAGGAGCTAACAACATACAAGCGCAAGACGAGAATAATCCTTGGCAGGTTAGTTTCGGGGTAAACGCAATTGACCTTTATCCTACTAACGACGAGAACAACCCGTTCTCTAGTACTACATTGTTCGATGAGTACTTTAACGTTTCTGACCACTGGAACATCTTGCCTTCCGTTTCTTACGTGGCCGTATCTAAGTACGTTGGAAGTGGTTTTTCTGTAGGTGCAAGAGGTTCTTTAAATAGAATTGAAAACAACGGTGATCAATCCGTTGATGATCTTTCTCATTACGCTATAGATGGTACCATTAAGTACAACTTCCTAAAAAACACAACTATTGATCCTTTTGCGGAAATTGGTGGTGGTTATACTTGGGTAGATGAAATTGGTGCTGGAACAGCAAACGCTGGTATTGGTGTTAATATCTGGTTCTCAGAGAACGTAGGTTTAACATTACAGACTCAGTATAAGCATGCTTTCGAAGATTACTTAGTTAAGCATTTCCAACACATGGCAGGTATTAGCATCAAATTTGGTGGAACTGATACTGATGGTGACGGAATCTACGACAAAGATGATGCTTGTCCAGAAGTTGCTGGTTTAGAAGCTTTCAATGGTTGTCCAGATGCTGACGGTGACGGAATTGAAGATAGCAAAGATAGCTGTCCTAACGAAGCTGGTTCTAAAGAAATGAACGGTTGTCCAGATGCTGACGGTGACGGTGTAGCTGACAAAGATGATGCTTGTCCTAACGAAGCTGGTCTTGCTACTTTAGCTGGATGTCCAGATGCTGACGGTGACGGTGTAGCTGATAAAGACGATCAATGTCCTAACGAAGCTGGTCCTGCTGAGAACAACGGATGCCCTTGGCCTGATGCTGATGGTGACAGTGTTCTTGATAAAGATGATCAATGTCCTCAAGTAGCTGGTACTGTTGCTAACAATGGTTGTCCAGAAGTAACTGAAGAAGTTCAAAAGCAATTGAACGACTATGCAAGAACTATCTTGTTCGACACTGGTAGATCTTCTATCAAAGCAGAATCTACTTCTGTAATGGTTGATATCATCCAAATTTTGAATGAGTATCCTAATGCTAAGTTTTCAGTTGAAGGACACACTGATAGTGTTGGTGGAGCAACTACAAACCAAAAACTTTCTGAGTCAAGAGCGCTTTCTGTAAAAGACTTCTTGGTAGATAAAGGAATTGGAGAGTTCAGATTATCCGCTGTTGGTTATGGTGAAGACAAGCCAATTGCTACAAACAAAACAAGAGCTGGTAGAGCTCAAAACAGAAGAGTTGAAATCAACTTGGTAAAATAATGAAATAGAAATTCAGTTTTCTTTTCAAAAAAGGCTCCGCAAATGCGGAGCCTTTTTTATTTTTAGACTTATGCACCAAAGTTTTCTTAAGTATGTTTTAGACGATTTACAGAACAAGGATGTGTCCATTGAGGCCTGCACCTTTATTCTACCCAGTAAACGTTCTGGGACATTTCTTAAAAAGCATATTGCAACTACCCTTGACAAGAGCTGCTTCAGTCCAGAGGTTTTATCCATAGAAGACTATGTTTCCCAAATAGCAGATATCTCATCCGCTACTTCTATAGAACTCTTACTAACCCTATATAACGTTTATAAAAAACAACCATTAGAAAGTCATGATGATTTTAATACGTTCTTGAAATGGGGGCAAACCCTCCTTCAAGATTTTAACGAAATAGACCGGTATCTTATCCCTGCTGACAATATTCTTAACTATCTGTCCGCAATAAAAGAACTTGATCACTGGTCACTACAAAGCAATAAAACAGAACTTGTCCAAAACTATCTGCAGCTATGGAAAGGATTAGAATCACTCTACAATTCTTTCACCATGACCCTTCTAAAACAAAAAAGGGGATATCAAGGGCTAGTGTATAGAGAAGCCGTTAATAAGCTTGCAGATTATAGCAAAGCTATGGAAGACAGCCCTCTTGTTTTTATCGGCTTTAATGCATTAAATACAGCAGAATCTACCATTGTCCAATATTTTCTGAAACAACCCAATTGTAGTATTTATTGGGATATTGATTCGTACTTTATGGAAGACTCCATTCACGATGCTGGACTATTCATAAGAAACTACAAGCAGCAATGGCCCTATTATGCCACTGAAAATCTATTGGGTGTTCATAGTAGCTTCCTTTCCCAAAAAAAAATTTCTATTACTGGTGTTCCAAAGAGTATCTCACAGGCAAAATATGTCGGTGAACTATTACAAAAAATCAATGGCAAATCTGATGATGGACTTAAAAATACGGCTTTGGTTCTTGCAGATGAATCTTTGTTGAATCCCGTTCTTCAGGCTATCCCTCAAGAGGTAAAGGAAGCAAACATTACCATGGGCATGCCATTGAATAAAACCATTTTGTATTCCTTTTTCATATCATTCCTAGACCTCACGATTGCCAAAACCCAAAAAGGTTGGTTTTATAAAGATGTTTTGGCATTTTTGGCCAGCCCCTACTCCATTGCAATTTCTACAACTGAAAAGGTAGATTTTGCAAAATCCATTACCCATGATATAAAAAAGAACAATTGGCTGTATCTCAATACAAATCAATTGTCTAAGTATACTTCATCAAAAAACATATTGGAAATTATATTTCCTGCGGAAGCTATCTCTCCTTTAGAGTGGATAGAACATTGTATTTTATTAATACATGAATTAAAGCGTCTTTTTCAAGCGGAAAAGAATACAAGGGAATTAGAACATTTGTATAGATTCTATAATTTATTCAATCAGCTTGAACAACACTTAAGTTCCATTTCCTTTATAACGAATTTAAAGTCTCTAAAAACCCTTTTTAAGCAATTGGCCACCACCGAAGCTTTAGATTTTATTGGCGAACCCTTATCTGGATTGCAAATCATGGGAATGTTGGAAAGCAGAAACCTTGACTTTGAAACCGTTATCCTTACCTCTGTGAATGAGGGAATATTACCTGCCGGAAAGTCTAACAACTCATTTATTCCGTTTGATGTAAAGAGAGAATATGGACTTCCCACTTACAAAGAAAAAGATGCTATATATACTTATCACTTTTACAGACTTATTGCCAGGGCAAAGAACATTTACATCATATATAATACAGAACCTGATGTTCTCGAGGGAGGTGAAAAAAGTAGATTGATAAGCCAATTGCTCACGGACGATAATATTGCCAAATACGTAACCCACAATATCGCATCACCAGAAGTGAAAATCACTGCTTCTCCTCTGCATGAGGTTGGCAAAACACCATTGCTTTTAAATGAGATAAAGGCTTTTGCAGCCAATGGGTTTTCACCAACATCACTTACCAACTATATTAGGAATCCTCTTGATTTTTACAAACAAAACATTCTTAAAATCAATGATGTAATTGAAGTAGAAGAAACCATGGCAGCCAATACTTTTGGCACCATAGTCCATGATAGCCTAGAACAGCTGTATCAACCGTTAGTAGGCAAAGTTCTAGACCTGGAAAATACAGCTAAACTGGCAAAAAGCATCCCAGAAATAGTACGACAGAAATTTCATGTAGTCTTACATGGTGTTGATATTACAAAAGGTAAATTTTTATTGGTTTATAATGTTATTGTAAAGTACTTAGAGAATTTCATTGCTTTGGAGAGAAATCAAATACAACGACATCAAATTAAACTTTTGGGGTTAGAAGAAAAGTATGAAGTACAACTTGATGTTCCTCCATTGGACTATCCCATAAAACTCAAAGGAACCCTAGACCGGATTGATGAAGTTAATGGGGTTATTAGAATAGTGGATTATAAAACAGGCAAGGTAGAGCCTAAAAATGTAAAAATTACGGATTGGGACCAACTTATTGCTGATTATGATAAAAGCAAGGCTTTTCAACTACTTTGCTATGCCTATTTGTATACTAAGCAAAAAAATGCTTCCGATATGCAGGCAGGAATCTATTCGTTTAAAAATCTAAGTCAGGGGTTATTGCTGTTTTCAGCAGAAGGAAATACAATAACCAAAGAAACACTCACTCTTTTTGAAGATGCTTTGCAAAAGTTGATTCTTGAAATCTGCAGTCCTTCTATTCCATTTATAGAAAAAAAGGTTTAATTACTTCAAATCTGGGCGCGTGGGCCTTACTTCAATTTTGCTAGGCAAGGTTCTAGGGTGCATCATTAATAAATCAACCACAAGCTTGCCAATATCCTCGGCTTGTATTTTCCATGAATCTTTTTCAGAAGGTTTATTTCCATTAAAGTTGGAGGCAACGGATCCAGGCATTATAGTAGTCACTTTTATATTATACTTCCGTAAATCCAACATGGCCGCCTGAGTAAAACCAACTACTCCAAATTTGGTGGCATTATAACCCGCTCCATTGGCAAAAAAATTAGTGCCGGCCAAGCTTGCAAGAGTCATATAATACCCTTCTGATTTTTTCAATGCCTCAACGGAAGCCTTAAGGGTATGAAAAACCCCATTTAGATTTATATTGATCATCTTGTGCCATTCACTTTCTTTCATTTCATCAATTGGTGCAAAATGACCTACCCCGGCATTGGCCAAAACCAAATCCAATTGGCCCCATTTGTCCAAAATCTTTTTTACAGCTACAGTTTCATCAGAAAGGCTTGAAACATCTGAACGTAATCCCAAAACATTTTCCTTGTCTCCGAGGCTTTTTAAAGCTTCTTGAACCCCAGCTTCACTTCTCCCGCTTATGGCAACTTTCATCCCTTGGGCCAATAAACATTCCGCAACTCCATATCCTATTCCTTTGGTCCCACCTGTTATGTAGGCAACTTTACCTTTTAAATTCATTGTCCAATTAGTTTGGGAACAAAAGTCGTAAAAATTAATGCTCAAAAAAGAAAAAGCATTATGTACGATAATATTTTACCCTTACCCATCATATGCTTGTTTGAAAAAAACTCTTTAGCAATCTCATTAATTGTCAGTATGCAGGTCATGAAAATACATAATTGGTTTATTTAAAATTTTGATTTACAGAAACATACAAGCTGTAAATGTTAATTTACATCGGCTTATCTGTTCATCCTAATCGGCATTATCATCGTTAACATTTTCTTTTGATTGTTTTTGTCACGCAATTGTTTACTAATAAAGCTTTAAACTCTATTCAATCAAAATTATACCCTAGAGCTTTTTCAAAAAGATGTCTCCAAAACAAAAATTAAAAAAGTCCTCACTGATTTTAGTGAAGGCTTTTGTTGGTAGAGAATACCGGAGTCGAACCGATGTCCTCTTATCCTTTATTCTAGTGTTTTATTGCGGTCACCTGTATTTCTATTTTCATTCTTGCATCCGATAGTCCCGCCGATATCATGGTCGCGGCCGGTCTTATGTTGCCAAAATATTTTTTTAATACTGGCCAACATAGTTTAAAATTGCTTGCTTTGGGTAGTATATAATTCACTCTTACTACACTATTCAAATCAGCATTGGCCTGTTGCAGGGCACTTTCAATATTTTTAATGCATTGCTCCGCTTGGACCACCACATCATCGGAAATCTCCATAGTAGTATAATCAAAACCCGTAGTACCCGATACAAAGATCCAATTTCCGTGGACCACGGCCCTTGAATAACCTATTTCCCTTTCAAAAGGAGAGTTTGAACTTATTAGCTGTTTTTTCATGGTTTTTATTGTTTGCTTATGGGAAGCATATTATCCAAGTCAACCGGAAAGCTGTCGTACTTGTTATATAATTTGAGATATTTTGAGGGGTCTATTGGATTCTCGGTCAGCGTCATATGTAATCCCCTAAAAAAACCTTCTCGCTTCATGGAAGGGTTAAAAATGAGCATCAGTTTTACTACGCTGTTCGAATCGTTTCTAAAACCGTGTGGTGTAAACCTCGGTACAAAGACCACTGTGCCTTTTGGAGCCTGTTTTATCTGTTTATCAACCATCATGGTTAACATTCCATGGGTAACGATAAACGTTTCGTCCATAAACCTGTGGTAATGCAAATTGGCGCCAATAGTCTTGGGTTGCAGGACTATTTCATAGATGCCCAATTGATTTCCCGTTTGCCCGCTGGTCACTTTAAAAGTGATTGCCACGCCTTTCATTTTCAGTGTTTCCCCTTCACTTGGCAATACCACATGTGACTTATCGGCCAAAGTATCTTCAAATATATTTTCTTCCATAATCTAGTTAGTTAAATTCATTTAGCTTATTCAAAACATTGGGATATTTCGGTCATGGTGGTCGAAATTTGTTCTTCGGAGCCTGGATAAGCAGTTCCATTGACTGAAAATGTTTTCACCTCATTTATTCCTATATAATTTAAAATTGCAGAAAGATAATTTTCAACGCCATCAGGTGATTCCCCATTTAATGGGAGTCCCCCCCTAGCCACTATAACTGCAGCTGACTTACCGACGAGCAATCCTTTTCGCTCCCTACTTACTGGGTCATACCCAAAGGTTTTATTGATCCGGAGGACATGATCTATGTAAGACTTTAGTGAACTGGGCACCGAAAAATTATGCACTGGAGAGCTGATGAGAATGGTATCCGCTTGTTCCATCTCTTCAATAAGTTGGTCAGAAATTTTCAAATGGTCCTTACCTTCTTCAGGCTTGTTGAACGCCTCATAAGCCGCTTTGGATAGGTGGGGCAGTACCTTTTGCTCCAAATCCCTATAAATAATATGGTTGTTCGGGTGCTGTTGCCTCCATAATACTTCATAATGGTCTGCTGCTTGTCTACTGAAAGAATTGGCCTGGTTAAAGCTGGAGTCGATTCGTAAAAGTGTTTTCATGATTTGCTATATTTCTCTATACAAGACAAATCAATACGGTATTATGTGACGCGTTTCACACTTTTTTATTTCAATTTAGGTTTTGACCAAACTGCTTTAACAAATTTGTGAGGTCTTTACCTTGGCCCATCATTTTTCCGTATTCCATATTTTTCAGCTTCTCTGGGGCTACCATGGAATAAATTGTATTAACCTTTTGGTTCTCATCAAAATTGAAGATCATACAGCTCATAATCCGATTATTGGTTTTGAACCATATAGCGGGCTGATGGTTGACAGTGGTGACGGTATATTCCTTTCCGTCCAAAAACATAGCGTACACATATTGAAGCAATTCTGCGGTATGTTGCTTGCCATCCGTAATACGGGTAACCACCTTTATGGTATCACCTCCGTCAGCCATTAGGCGAATATCATCGGTAAAGAGGGACTCCAATTTATTTGTGTCCGCATTCATAAGGGCGTCTATGTAAGGTGAAAGATTGCCCTTTGAAGGCAACTCTTTTTTAAAGTTTTGATTTTTAAGCTTCTTTTTGGCCCTAACGAACAATTGCCTACTGTTCTCTACCGAAATCTCAAGGACCTGGGCAATTTCACTGTGTTTATAGTCAAACCCCTCTTTTAAAATAAAGACTGCCCTTTCTTTGGGGTTAAGCCCTTCAAATAGAACCAAAAGAGAGTAATTGGCCACTTGCTCCTTGATCAAAGGGGTATCTGCGCTTTCTGTGGTCACTGGTTCGGGCAGCCAAACCCCATATTTTGAGAATTTTTTGCTCCTATTCTTAAAGTTGATGGAATGATTGATAACGGATTTAATAAGATAGTTGACCTCATTTTCCACTTTCGATTTATCCAGTCCTATGTATTTTTCGATTACATCCTGAACCACATCATGCGCATCGGCATAAGATCCAATGATATTATAGGCATAGGTGAGCAAACTACGGTAAACAGTATCCATCATACAAATACCTTATTATTGATTATTGTTGCCTTCCACATATATATGGACAAAAGAAAAGTGTTCAATGTGACAAAAAGTAGGTTTTTTTTCAATCTTTTTCAAAAATACCTCTTCCACAACTTAATGCTAATCCAAATAAAAAATGGCTGTCTTATCAATCAATACTACAAAATATCGATTTCTAAAATTGGTGCGTTCCAAAATCTCCGTTAAAGCCTTTTTGGTTATCGTTCCATGTTCCGCCAGTTCACCATTTGTCTTCAAAAAGGTAATCAACTCAAGAGAGTCCTTGGACTTTAGATTGACAATATGCGCTAAAACATCTTTGGGTTCTTCGATGAATTCGGAAGTTTCGATCAGTGCGAATTTTTCAACGTCCTGAACCTGGGCCCACGTGGTACCACAATAGAAGGCCATTAAGGCAATTAGAATATTTTTCATATCAAAATGTTTGAGGGTCCAATTTCCCTGTTACAAGTTGAATGTAAAACCCGAATCTTGCTATAAATGGTTTCCTTCATTTAAATGTGGAGTCCACTGAATAGCTATATAATGGTTACATGGTCGTTAAAATGAAAAAACATGTCACGTTTTTGTTTGGCTATTTGTCTTGTATACACCTATTCACTCTTGCCTGTAAATAAAATTATATCGTATTTAAAACAAACACAGCAAATGAACAACTTTCTCGAAGTACTGGTACAAAATCATAAACGGTATATGCCCATACTTCAACTCAATCAATTTAAATATTATGGAAGAACATAGAATAGCAGTGACCGAAGCGGTTACAAAATTTATCAAAGCAGGGGATGAAAGTAACCTTAAGGGACTAAAGGAAGTTTTGCATGCCGATTACAGAAATGTCCAATTTGGTTTTTTTAACAAAACTGGGGTTTTCGTATTCAATAAGGCCCATTATTTACAACTTATCCAAGATAGGACTTTCGGAGGCATCCCCCGCAGTATGGAGATTGAAAGGCTGGACATTCACCTTAATATAGCGGTTGCCAAGGTCCGATTGGAAAGTGAAAAATTAAAGTTCCAATCCTATATATCACTGATATATGACTCAGGTGAATGGAAAGTCATTGAAAATTTTCCCCATGTTGAGTACAAATCGTTATGTGATTAAAAGTAAATAAGGACAAATTAAAAACGGTTCTGTTTGATTGGCTTGCGATTTATCCCATCGTAACTTTGGCACTACTCATGCTGGAGCCTACATTGAAGCTTTTTTCTTTGCCGATTCAGATTTTGGTACTAACTGTTATCATAGTCCCTATTATGGTGTACATAGCCGTTCCATTGGTATCGGCCTTATTAAAAAATGGTTGAAGTTTCATAAAACCATCTTTTTATGATATCTAGGAATAATAGATTTCTTCTTTTGCTGATGCAGTAACCTCTGCCAATAAAAAAAGTTAATACCCCATTCAATTGTTCCAGCTATCTTGAGAATAGTGACCGGAACAGACTGAGGAATGTTTACTTTTTTTGAGATAATTAGACCCCAAATCTTAGTGTATAAACTTTATATAATTCTATCTCCAATGCAAACGGCGCAAATTGTGAATGCAAAATTGTTAACTACAATCAAATACCTCCTTTATGTAGCAAAAATACCGACAAACCCAATAGAATTATTTCAGAACACGAATTGACTGTCCGTCCCTTCTTGGGTCCGATGCTCCAATCCAGCTACCATTCTCTTTTGCTATAGCATGTACTCCGCCATAATAGGGGTTCAACCCTTCTTGGGAAAGCAAGTCTTCGCTTGGAAAGTGAAATCTTAGGCCATATTCCTGCGCCAAGTTATCGGTGACGAGTGAGGTGTCCTTTTTTTTCTCAAAATAGACTTTATTTCGGTTAACATGAATACGTGGAGTGTGAATTAAGTCTGCAATATCCTGTTTTTCAATCCACTTAGCTGTCAATTGACCAACAGTTGATACAATTCTACTGCTTCCAGGGCTACCTATGACCATCCTGTTTTCGCCATTTTTTTGAACTATTGTTGGAGACATGGATGAATAGGCCATTGCATTTGGACTTAAGGCAAAGGGGTGTCCTGGCTCCCCAAATACAAAATCGTCCATATAGGAGTTATATAGGAACCCTAACTGCTCTGATGCGGCCAAAGACCCAAAATAAGCGTTTATACTTGCCGTGACCGATATGACATTTTCCTGCGAATCAATCACGGAAAAATGTGTGGTTTCACCAGAATTATTGCTAGAATTTCCATCACTTTTTTGAAAACCTGGCGAAGCTGATAAAAGTTGTGCAGCGTATTGTTTTGACAATTTCACATGTACAATGCTATCATAATCGAGCAAATCTGTAACTGGATCCGTTCTTCTATCGTTCTGAGCCAAATACAATGCTTTTACAAGGTCATCAGTTTTGATTTTATCATTCTTGGATTCTTCCTCCAATAATCTCAATATTAGTAGGGTTGTCCAACCTCCGCAAGGAGGAGGTTGGGAGTAAACGGTATAATCTCCATACTCAATGGCTAAAGGGGTCAACTCTTTTGGATCCTGAAATTCTTTTAGATCTTTCAGACTGATCCATCCGTTGTTGTTTTGCATGTCTTCCGATATACTTTGGGCTATTTGACCTGAATAGAAGTCTTCTGCGCCATACTCTGCCAGTCTTTCCAATGTTCTTGCCAAAACAGGTTGCTTTAAAATTTGCCCTTTTTTTGGAGCTGTATTTCCATTTATCAAAAACAAAGAGGTATGGTGTTTATTCCCTTGTAGCTTGGCCTCATATTTTTCATAGACTTTCGCCCTAAATTCACCCACTTCGAATCCATTTTTTGCCAATTCAATAGCAGGGTATATCAACTCTTCCCAAGTAATATTACCACTGCCATACTTTTTATGTAGGTAACCAAGAACTTTTACCGTTGATGGGATAGTACTTCTTCGATGATACGTTAAGGTGTCCTCACTGGTCACCAAGGTATTTTGAGGTGAAAAAGTAGTTCCATTGATGGCTATGGGAGGCTGGTTTTTTAGGGAGAGCAATACCTGGGTTCCCCCGCCCAAACCGGACATTGCTGGCTCGGTCACACCTAGGGCAAAAGAAACGGCCACAGCAGCATCAACAGCATTTCCTCCCATCTTCATAATCTTTTCGCCAGCTTGTGATGCTTCGGGTGTAGCTGATGTAACTACTCCTAAAAAAGTTTCTTTCTGATCATTACATACTAGAAATGACATAATAAGAAGAAAATACGCTATTGTATTTTTTCCAGTGATAAAGTCCATGTGATAAGTCGTTTTATTGCCAAGACTATTCTTGCACAATGGTTTTCAACAAAGCCTTTGTCAATATTAATCCCAGGATTCTCCATGACGTACTGCAGTATTTTTTCTCCATCAAAATCAACATAGGAAAGACGTGCAGCAAAATGATCATGAAGATGTCCAAATGCCATCCCTGGTAAAAGTGCCACACCAGTTTCACTTAATAAGTGCGAACAAAAATCCTCACTGTTGGTAAGACCCATAGAAATTAGATAGGGCCTCCATTTTTCAAAATTTGGATAAAGGTAAAACCCGCCTTCTGGCTTGGGCATTGAGATTCCTATTGTTGTTAGTTCACCATAAACATATAACGCAACCGCTTTTAAAATTTTTCGTGTGTGTTCCAGATATAACCTCAAAGATTCATCTTCTTTATAAGCCTCGACCGCTGCATATTGTATGGGAGCACTAACGGAGGTAAAAGTCTCACTTGCCACAATGGCCATTGCATTCTGTAAGTATTTCAGTTGCGGAGGGAAAACAAAAACACCAAAACGCCACCCACCGGCTCCGGCCCATTTGCTAAGTCCAGTACTTATTATTGTCCCCTCTGGATAGTACTTGGCCATGGTCTGATGCTGACCTTCATGATGCACCTCACCATATATTTCATCCGCTATTACAATGATTTGTTTTTTTCTTAGCACTTCTGCCAAAGCTTGCAGTTCCTCATCAGAATAAGTGTTGCCGAGCGGGTTGGATGGATAGTTCAGTATTATAGCCCTTTTTTGATCGGGATCCTTCTTACAATGCTCTTCTAGAGCCTTTGCATCCAGTTTCCATCCGTTTTCTTTTTTGGTAGGTAGCCATACGATCTTATGGCCGGTAAGTATCGCTTGAGGTTCATATGAGACCCAACTTGGAGTGGGCAACAACAATTCATTAAACGCACAAGATACTTGAAAGTTATATATCAGTTCTTTTGATCCAGGACCAATGAATACTTCTTCAGCTCCGACTAGCAAACCATAACGCCTTCTGAAAAAAGAACCAATCTCTTCTCGCAAGGACTTTAGACCCTGAACAGGTAAATAATCCTTTTGATGCGCATTTTTTTTTAAGGCTTCAACCACTTTGTTCGGAACGGGAAACGGTGATTGTCCAAAACCCAACCGAAATACTTCTTTGCCTTCTAAAATCAATTTTGCGGACAGTTCATTAATCGCCAAAGTGGCAGAGGGCTTTACTTTTACCATTATCGGATTTAAACCAGTCATAACCTAACTTTAGGGATTCATTTATGTATTGAAATTAATTCAAACTTTTCATAATTTATGCCTGCCAATTTTTTTTAATTATCCATACCAATTTCAATCCCGGCATAAATCATAACCAGTGGCTTTCAATTCTTAAAATAGAAGCATCAAATTCTATGCTTGCAATACTTTTGCAGTTCAGATTTTTGTGTGAATATCATTTGTTAAAAAATCAATCGGTGTTGTAAAAGGGCAAGTTGTTGGGACTGATTACGCAGAAAGATTAAATTCCCTAGAAACCTTCGTTTTATAAACCCCTCATTTAAGTTACAAATACCTTGATCAAAACATTAATACATAACCAAATATCTTGTGGTTTAATTACTACATTCGCTACTCAAAAATTGAATATAATCAATGAAAGTTTTTCAATGCGGACATTGCAACCATCCGCTGTATTTTGAAAATACCCAATGTGAGAATTGCGGACATTTGTCCGGTTATCGCGACCTTGACCGGCAGATGCTCACATTTGACCCAGATGCCTCTTCCCTGACCTCCGATCGCGAAAAATTTGAATATAAGTACTGTAAAAACAAAGAGTATGAAGTTTGTAATTGGCTTTTAGTAAGGGACTCCCAGCAAGAATATTGCCGTGCTTGCCAGCTCAATCGAACCATACCTGATCTTTCCGACAAAAAGAATTTTCCCAAATGGCAAAATTTAGAAGTTGCTAAACACCGTCTCATTTATCAGCTTCAAAAAATAGGCATGGATTTGCCAAGTAAAATGGACAACGATGAGGGATTGTGTTTTGATTTTATAGCAAAACGGAATAACCCAAAAATCATGACTGGACACGCAAATGGAGTCATTACCATATTATTAAGGGAAGCGGATTCGGTATTGAGGGAGCAAACGAGAAAGGAGATGCAGGAGCCATATCGGACACTTATAGGACATTTAAGGCATGAGGTAGGCCATTACTTTTGGGAACAATTAATTTTCAAAGATCAAGAGGTATTGCAAACCTTTAGGAGCATTTTTGGAAATGAGAAAGAGAATTATGCTGATGCCTTGAAGGCTTATTACAAGAACGGAGCACCCGATGATTGGCACGACTCCTATATAAGTAAATATGCGACATCGCATCCTTGGGAAGATTGGGCGGAAACTTGGGCACATTACCTACACATTATGGACATGGTGGAGACAGCACACTTTTTTGGATTGGAAGTAAATCATAGGGATATTTCTGAAAGTATGAAGATATCGTCAACATTTGACCCTTATACAGTAAAAGATTTTAAAACAATTATACGAACCTGTGTACCCTTATCCTTTGCCGTTAATAGTATCAACAGAGCAATGGGAATATCAGATGTTTACCCATTTGTGATTACCAAGAAAGTCATAAAAAAAATGATTTTTATTCATGAATTATTGTTGACAAGGCGATGATTTTGATATTTTCAGAGGTGTGACCTTTGGCATATTTGCGGTTGAGCATAATGGTGGTGTAGATTGTCTTGAAAAAATTGCAAATATGTTGTAATTGTGTCTCTTTTGTTCACATGGATTAAATGGGTATACACTGAAGGTCTTTAGGGACATCTTTATATTCTTCACTCGAAATATCCAATATAGCGGCAAATCACAAAAAGACAATTTCTTTTTAACCGATTTCCCATCACTTAATGCAATATTTACTGTTGATGCAAAGTGTGATTTGTTATTTCTATGCGCAAATGACACATATAAATCTTAGATGCCTATTTTTTGATTCTTATACGTCGAATGATTGATGCCATAACAAACAAAGTTAAAGCCATAAAATCTAAAGTGCTGATAACCAATTAATATAGATTGTTAAGCCTTACTTGCAATTCGTACTTTTAAACAAATTCATCCACGGAAATTCAGAATTCGATTAATTTCTTTCTAATCTGTACCCATACAAACCCAATAGATAAATATTTAATAGTATATTATAAGGGCTTCCTTTTTAGCGGGATTTACATACTGATTTAATACCGAAACATCCTTTTGCCGAAAAAAATATAACATAAGAACCAAAAACCATAAATATGTCCAAAGTAGATTTTACCAAATATGAAACCACTGGGTTTTATGACGAAATGTTCAAGGACACCAATGACGTGAGACCTAGTTATGAAAAGTTCAAAGGACGTTTGGAAAAATTGAGTAAAAACAAACTCCAATTTTTACAGCACGCAACAGATCGGGCCCAACTATCTCTTGGCATGACCTTTAACGTGTACAATGACAACCAAGGGGTGGAACGTATCCTACACTTAGATATTATACCAAGAATCATAAGCGGTAACGATTGGGACATGCTTGCAAAAGGGTTGGAACAGCGCATCGTGGCATTGAATATGTTCATTAATGATATTTATAACGAACAAAGATCCTTAAAGGATAATATCATCCCAAAAGAACTTGTGCTTTCTAGTGCCGGATACCTCAAGGAATGTGTTGGTTTACGTCCTCCCGAGAATGTTTGGAGCCATATTTCTGGAACGGATTTAATTCGTGGCGATGATGGTAATTTTTATGTGCTGGAAGATAATCTAAGATGCCCTTCTGGCGTATCGTACATGCTTGAAAACAGGGAGATTTTGAAACGCACATTTCCTGAAGTGTTTGAAAAACTAAACGTAAGACCAGTTCATGATTATACCCACCATCTAAGGGATATGTTGGAGTCCCTAACTAAGGAATCTCCTGCATCCATAGCTGTGTTGACGCCCGGTATTTATAATTCAGCCTATTTTGAACATGCTTACCTAGCCCAACAAATGGGTGCCGAATTGGTCGAGGGAAGGGACTTGGTCGTGAAAAACGATTTTGTTTATATGAACACCACCAAAGGGCTTCAACGTGTACATGTTATCTACCGCAGGGTCGATGACGATTTTATAGATCCATTGGTCTTTAATAAAGATTCAATGTTGGGCACAGCTGGTCTTTTTGAAGCCTACCGCAAGGGCAATGTGGTATTGGTCAACGCGCCAGGTGCAGGGGTCGCCGATGACAAGGCTATTTATGCCTACATCCCCCGATTGATCAAATATTATTTAGGAGAAGAGGTGCTCTTGCCTAATATCAAGACCTACATCTGTGGGGAGAAAGACGACTGTAAATATGTTCTGGAAAATATTCATACCCTCGTAGTAAAACAAACTGACGGTTCTGGAGGATACGGCATGTTGATAGGTCCAAAATCAACTAAAAAAGAATGTGATGAATTCCTCGTCAAAATAAAAAACAATCCAAGAAACTATATTGCCCAACCCATGATCAATCTTTCTAGAGTACCGACCCTGACGGATGATACCATCGAAGGAAGGCATGTGGATTTAAGGCCCTATTGCCTATACGGGAAAGATATTAAAATAGTACCGGGCGCACTAACAAGAGTCGCTCTCACCAAGGGATCATTAGTAGTCAATTCTTCTCAAGGTGGTGGAAGTAAAGACACTTGGGTACTAGATTCCAAAACTAAAAAATAACGTATGCTTAGTAGAGTAGCAAATACCATGTATTGGATGAACCGATATATAGAACGAGCCGAAAATTATGCTCGATTTATGGATGTGAATTTCAATCTTTCTTTAGAATCCCAACCTAATGCTGAAGAACAATGGAAGCCATTAGTGGTAATTACAGGAGATTGGCCTTTATACCAATCTCTTTATGAAACCGTGAACAAGAACAATGTCATTTATTTCTTGGGATTTGATCCCCAAAACCAGAACTCCATATACAGTTGCATAACACAGGCTAGGGAAAATGCAAGATCCATAAGACCAGAGATTACCAAAGAAGTTTGGGAACAGATTAATGCAATCTACTTTTTTGTAAAAGACGGATTGGAAAAGAAACGCTGGAAAAATAACGATCCCAGAATGTTCTTCAAAAAAATAAAAGAAAACTGTCAATTGCTATACGGCATTTTGGACGCAACTATTTCCAGAAACGATGGGTGGCATTTCGGTAAGATCGGACAACTTATCGAACGGGCCGATAAAACATCGCGGGTAATGGATGTCAAATATCATATTTTATTGACAACGCATCAAGAAGTTGGAGGCCCTTTGGATTTGATGCAATGGGCCGCTTTGCTAAAATCGGTAAGTGCCTATGACATGTACCGAAAAAAATATGGCAAACTGACCGCTGTCAACATATCGGAATTTTTGATTCTGGACAAAAGGTTTCCTCGGTCCATGCTTTGTTGTTTGATTCATGCTGAGAAGTCGTTGCAAGAAATAACGGGAAACACTGGTGGCTTTAGCAATGAAGCGGAAAAGCAATTGGGAAAACTTAAATCAGAACTCGAATTTATTGAAATCGGTGATGTCTTTGAAAGTGGTCTTCATGAATATCTAGACGAATTTCAAAAACGGTTGAACGCCGTTTCTTTAGGGCTTTATAATTCCTTTTTTGCCGCACAGGCGCAAACACAGATTCAACAATGACCATCCCCTTTATAAAGAAATCAATGAGATATCGTTTGGGAATAAAGCTTAGATCCAAAGAGGATACATCTAATAAAAATGACTGTTAAGACGGCACCCATGAAGTTCAAAATCATTCATGAAACGGAATACGAGTTTAGTGAGGCGGTTTTTCTTGAACCCCATAGTATGATATTTAGGCCCAAGAACCAACCGCACCTTGATTTGGAATCTCACCTCTTAAAACTTTCAATTACCCCGGCAGGCATATCAGAACAATTGGATGCAGAAGATAATTTCCTTCATTTCTGTTGGTTTGAAGGAATGCACAAAAAAATCAGCATTACATCAGAAGCGGTTTTGAATAGTAGTCCACATAACCCATTTAATTTTTTGGTTTATCCGATTTATTTCAATACCATTCCGTTTTCTTATTCGGATGCCTCACAGGTTTTGCTTCACAGGTATCTACGGGCAGAAACCATACAAGAGGACTTGGTTCGGTACGGCAAAACCATCCTAGCTTCAAAGAATAATGATACCCTTTCTTTTCTAACGGAACTTACAATTGCCATCCATACTGATTTTATTGTGGAATCGAGGGAGGAAGGCTCCCCCTTTGAAGCGGACAAAACATTTCGCCTAAAAAAAGGTTCTTGTCGCGATTTGGTATGGATGCAGATTCAGCTACTTCGCAATTTAGGTATCGCCTCAAGATTTGTAAGTGGTTACTATTATGTCAATGTTGAAGACCCGCAGTACGAACTACACGCCTGGACGGAAGTATTTATACCAGGGGCAGGATGGATTGGTTTCGACCCTAGTAATGGAATCACAACCAGTCATACCCATATCGCAGTAGCCTCAAGCAGCCATTATGAAAATACCATGCCGGTTTCGGGTTCGGTGCGAGGCGATGCGACCTCAAAACTTCGAACGACTTTGGTCATTGAGGTTGTTGATGCATAAAACTGTTCTGTAAAAAAATAGAATGAAGAACCTAATCTTAGAATGACAGCTACTTAGGTAGCAGTTACGATTCAGTAAAATTCTTAGATTTTTTTGGAATTCAACTGGATAATTCCGTTACAATTTTAAAGAATAACTTATTAATAAATCACTTAACAAATTAAAAAAACAACACAAATGAAAACACTATTTGTATTCTTAATTACAATTACATCGATGGGACTTTTGAACCAAGAAACCGAAACCATGAAAGCTACTTTTGACGGGTACGTTGATGGAATCTACTTTTTTACTGACAAAGATGATTTTTCAAATGAATTCGTGCATGTTGAAAAAGGCGTATTGGAGCAGTTCGATCTTACTACCGATGAATTCAAGGGGAAACTATTTGTAATCAGTTACACTACTGACACCGAGGAAGATGATGAAGGCGATGAAATCACTACGAACACTATCACCGATCTAAAACTCGTCGAATAGGTAGTACGGATCTAATTTGGGCCCCAGGGAAAAATGAAAGGTCCCAATATTACTTCTTGGCAATGGTATATTTGAATACTAGAGTTGGCGTCTCTATTTTAGACAACAGGTTAAGTACAGTACTGGGGTCAATTAGCCTAACCCAGAAATTTCTTTTATGGGTTGTTAATCCAAGACAATTATAGTCGGGAGTAATTGTATCAGCCTCTTTTTGGATGAATTCCTCTATAGTTGCATCTTTTCGATGATATGAAAGATTTGCATTACTAATTTCGGACATCAAATATTTGATCCATTTCTGATGTTCAATGGTATTTTCTTCTTTTGAAAAGTGTATAACATCTATTTTCGATTTGGGAAAATTGGTCAACAACCACTGAATATTGTTATAATCATCTTGCTTAAACGTTGAAAAATAAGCTACATTTTGTAAAGGTTCATAAGAGAAATTTTCCGGAATAAGCAAAGTAGGGAGTTCTGAAACATTGAGAAAAAGTTTTCTAAAAATTTCATTTTCTTCAAAACCATATTTTTTGAACAGCTCGTATCGAGCAATGATCATATCGATTTTTTCTTCGTTTATAAATGAATTGAGACAATGTTCAATATTTCCTCTCATTAATCTAAGTGATACCCATGTGGAATCAATAAGATCTTCCGTATTTTTTAAAACAAAGGTTTCCAATTCCTTTTTTTTGACCGAAGTGCCCCGATTTGCCAATAAGCCCAATTTATTTACATAATGGGGTGAAGAGAGAAAAACAGGGTCGTTATTAGGTTCAATCTTGAGTACATGTAAACGTAAATCTAAATCTTTACATAACTTACCTGTATATCGTAGAATTGGAACAGAGTGGCCATCCAAATTACCGATTAGCAATATATGTTTCATATAATAAATTCAGCCTAAAAAATAATCCAAACTACCTAATAAGGACCAATGAAATTGTTGTTAAAATTTGATTTGCAATAGTTCAAGGTAGTAAATATTGTATAAACTAAATTCAGTTTCTGCTTTAAGCCTTGAGGTTATTAAAGGCTAAAGCTATCCATTTGTAATTAGTTTGATTTCATTAATGTTAATTATCAATCCATTTTTAGATTACTTTGACTGAAAAACTGATTGCAATGCAAAGAAATAATAAACGAGAAAAATAAATTTCTCAACTTAATTTCTCAAATATAATTGTTCGTTTATAAAATGTTTTATAACCATTTGGTATTGCAAATCCATTTTGGGTCTCCTCCATTAGTTGAATATTGTCCCTTAAATAGGGCGTTTTATGGGACCTCATCTTTTGACCAAATCAACGTACTTAATTGCTTACTTTTATTGTACATATATGTCGCCCAAAGATTATACGATCTTTGTCTCCTGTCACCAAACATATCATTGGTGAAAATATGAGAACACCATTGTTGTCAATTGCTATAATTTTCCTTGTTTTTATTTCTGGATATTCCCAAGGAAAGAATTCTGATTTCTCAAAATTGAATGGCCCCTATTTGGGTCAAAAGCCACCTGGTTTAACTACCGAAGTGTTTAGTCCTGAAATTATTTCAACTATTGAAGGAAGTGAAATGTGTGCTGCTTTCACGAATGATGGAACATTTTCCATTTTCTTTACCAAAGAAATTGATGGGAGGTGGACAAAACCCCAACCACTGCATTTTACCGATGGTGATTTTACCATTTCACCCGATGGAAGCAAAATCTTTTTTGGTTCGAACAGACCTCGTACCTCAGAAGAAAGAATCTTGGAATCGATGGATATTTACTTTATTCAAAGGGATGAATCAGGAGGGTGGTCAAATCCGGTTAATATTGGACCTCCCGTGAACAGTGATCACGGTGAGAATTATCCATCCGTGGCGGCTAATGGAAACCTATATTATTTCTCATGCACAAATGAAGGTTGGGGAGGATGTGATCTTTACATGGCTCCATTTAGAAATATGAAATACCAACAACCCATTCTTTTGGATGAAAATATCAACAGCAACATGCATGATTGGGATGCTTATGTCTCTCCAGATGAGAGCTACATTATTTTTAGTTCAAAAGATTGGTCAGATACGATTGGCGCACAAGATTTGTATATTTCATTTAAAGGAGAAAATAATAATTGGACGAAGGCCGAAAACTTAAGGGGTGCGGTAAATTCAGCTTTTGATGAGATTTGTCCGAGTATAACTTTAGATGGAAAGTATTTGTTCTTTATGAGCAGACGCAGGGGTAAGGCAGATATTTATTGGGTTTCTACAAAGATTATTGAGGAGCTGAAATCGCTAAATAAAAAATAATATGAGGAAAGGATTATTATCTTTTTTGGCTTTTATTACAGCACTATGCTCTTTGCATTCACAAGAAAAAACAAACAACTATTTGGGACAAAAACCTCCAGGCCTTAAGGCAGAGCTATTTAGTGGTGGTGAATTGGTCATACATCCAAAAGGGAAAAGAAGGAGCTTTAATGTTTCTTTTTCACCTAATGGCAAAGAAATGTTTTTTTCCTATTACAAGGCAACTAAGGAAAAACCGGAGCCTACATATGAAATAAGAACTTTCAAACGAATTAATGATGAATGGGTAGGTCCTAAAACTGCTTCATTTTCTGGTAAATATTCTGATGTGGACATTAATTTCTCGCCCGATGGCAATCATATATTCTTTGCTTCGGATAGACCACAGCCAAATTCAGTCGGTCTTGATATATATTATGCCATAAAAACAGAAAGCGGTTGGTCAGAGCCAATTTATGCCGGTATGGACATTAACACAGCCGAAGGAGAAGTCTATCTTTCTGTTTCAAAGAAAAAGAATATTTTTTTTCGTTCATCGCGTCTAGGGGGCTTTGGCGGTGATGATCTATATCGAGGTGAATAGGTGAATGGAAATTTTATAAATGTTAAAAACTGGGGGCAAATGTAAATTCTTCCTTTGGAGAAAGCAATTCAGTAATTGCACCAGATGAAAGCTATATACTTTTCTGCACTTCGCGACCTGAAAGTAATAGCATACAGCAGATTTACATTTCTTTTCAAATAGGTGAAAACATCTGGACTAAAGCCTCTCCTTTAGGAGCTGAAGTGAACACCGAAGCTAGGGCTGGTTCACCAACATTATCTCCAGATGCTAAATATCTCTTTTTCAAAAAAGCAAAAAAGCCTTATCGAGGTATTTATTGGATAAGTACCAAGATTTTTGAAAAGTTGAAACCCCAAAATAAATATTAAACAAAATGAGCTTGCTTACAAGACATAGTAAGAAGCATGTGTGAAAGCAACTAACTTAAAGTTATCCTCTCCAACTTTTGTATTTAGACCTGAAATCATCCTGCAATCACCTACTTTTTCATTTACTAATCGTTGCTCCTTAATTCTTAAAGGTTCATAAAACGAACAATTCTTGGGAATCCGCTGCTCGTACTCATTCCGTTCCTTTAAGTAGTTTCGTTAATTCACCTTTTAAGGAACTAATTTAGCCCTCTAAAGAATAGTAAATATTTGGGTTCAGATTTCATGATTCTATACTTAGTTAAAGATAAAAGTGAGCGTAAAACAAGTTTTTTTGGAAATAAAAAAAGCTTCCAATTTCTTGGAAGCCCCATGTTTACTTGGTGGAGAATACCGGAGTCGAACCGGTGACCTCTTGCCTGCCAGCAAGAGGATTGTCATATCAAACCGAACCAAAATTATACATAACTAATTATAAATCAATTATTTAATTGAATTCATATTCATTTGATATCAAACAAAACCATCTATTTGCGTGCAAATTGCGTGCAAATTTTTTTTACCTTTGATTAGGATGAACACTAATGTAAAACTTTCTTTAGATACGCGCAGGCAGAAAAAGGATGCTTCTTACCCAGTTATTTTACGATTGACTCATTTTCGCAAAACAACGTCAATAAGTTTAGGCCAATCTGTACAAAAGGAGTTTTGGGACAATAAAAACGAGAAGATAAAAAGAGCGTTCAAAGGCACTTCATCAGTTAGTAAATTGAATAATCAGCTTTTGAAGGAAAAGACCAGAGCTGTGGACATAATTAATGATCTGCACGAGAAAGATGAGCTTAACTTTTTATCCATTCTACAACTCAAAAACAAAATCGTAAAAACCGCCTCATTCGAATCATTTTTTGAATATAGTCAGGGTATCGTAAATGAGCTAAGGCATGCGGAACGCTTTGGAAATGCTAACACGTACTATGCTGTAATAAAAGTAATGGAAAAATTTACCGGTGGGAATGATATCAAATTCAACGAAGTTAATTACGACTTTCTTAAAAAGTTTGAAAGTTGGCATTTTTCAAGGGGTAATTCTGTAAACGGTCTTTCGGCATACATGAGAACTATAAAGGCTATTTTAAATAAGGCCATTAAATCTGATGTTATTTCAAGAGATGCTTATCCTTTTACCCACTATAGAATTAAAACAACTCCCACTAAAAAAAGAGCTCTTGACATCAAAAGCATCAAATCCATAATGCTTTTAAAACTGGAAGAAACTGATAACTTGTTTCATTATAGAAACTACTTTTTAGCATCTTATATGCTCTATGGCGTTTCCTTTATGGACTTGGCTTTTTTAAAAGTTGAAAATATCATTGATAACCGCATTAAGTTCCAGAGGAAAAAAACATCCAAACCCTATGATATAAATATAACGCCACAGTTAAAGGAGATACTTTCATTTTACCTTGAGAACAAGAGGAAATCAGATTTTATATTTCCGATAGTTAAAAGGGACACCTTTGAACTTCAATATAAGGATGTATTATGGGCTCGGAAGAGATATAATAAAGGGTTGAAGGAGATTGCGAAAAAATGTAACATAGAACAACGGTTGACCTCCTATGTGTCTCGTCACAGCTTCGCCACTCAAGCCATGTTACAAGATGTTCCTTTACAAGCAATCTCAGCTATGCTGGGTCATAATCGTTTATCAACTACTCAAATTTACCTTAAGTCTTTGCCAAGCGAGATATTGGATGATTACAACAAAAAATTAGTTGAGCTATAAGGATTGATTTTTAGCTTGTCCCCAGTCTTACCCTTAAACTTTGCGCCTGGATCCTGTGGAATTTTTGTAGTGTTCCGGCAGATAAGCGTCAAGCAAAAATTCCATAGGGCGCATTCTACTTTTGATTTGGAACACTATCTTTTTCTTTTATCCATTTTCGGTATGATTCGTAATGCTCCGGGTATTGGTCAAAATATCCTTTTAAATTAGATATTACTTCTTGCTCTCCCTTTGCAAAGGCCTTTTCTTGAAAATCCCCAATTCGCGCGACCTGTAAAACCATATATCCTATGATGACCAAGGAAATCAACCAAATCGAATATTGAAACCACAACTGTACTTTTGGAACCAATCTTACCTTTGAAATCTGTTCCGTAACGTTCTGAAAGGATTCATGAAGCTCTGTATTCTTGATCTTTTCGGAGTTCAAATGCTCTTTGAGCAAACTTTCAATTTCGGTGGTATCCGCTTTAATCTTGATGTTGTCTGTGTTTTGGGTCAACCGTTCCAGTCTGACAAGGGACTTGTCAAACCCGTCCAGCTCGTCTGTGAGCAGTTCCATTATTTCATCCAGTTTCTTGTATCCCATAGTTTTCAGTTTTAAATTCCGATTCCCGTGTCGATAGCCCTTTTAATTGTTTTCTTGATGATGTTCTTGGCGATGCTCGTTGCGAGGTTGGTACCCAGTTCCACCGTTTTCCCTAGTAACTGTACCGATTTGCCGATTTCTTTTGGTTTGGCGATCCCTTTGTTCCGGGAAAGCTGTGCCATAATCCTTCCCCCGGACAGGGAGCGGTGTACCTCGCTGGCCTTGAAATTATGGCCTTGGTATTCAAATCGAAATCCCTGCAATTTGTTCGCCTTGTTGATAGTTGGAATTACTTCCACGTTCCTTTCCTGCATGGCCTTGATATAACTATCCAAGGTTTTTGGTCTTTGGCTCTCCATTACCCTCTGATGAACGTTTCTTATTTCAAGGCGGACTTTTATGGAATCCAGCTCCTTTTCCAGTTGTACTTCCTTGACCGTGGTCAGTCCCATTTCCTTGGCCACGTTTTCGGCTGCCAGTTGGCTCCGCTTCCCGATAAAGCTATCATTGTATGCCCTGCCGTCGAAACCGATGCGGTTGACGTACAAATGCACATGCGTATGTGCCTTGTCCCGATGAACGAATGCGATGGCCTGCCGCTCTTTTAGCTGCATTTCCTTGATGAACTTTTGGGTCAGTTCCCCCAATTGTTCCGTGGAAAGGTTTTTACCGTCCTCTTGTGTCGGGCTGAGGATAAAGCTCAAGGTGTTCTTTTGGCAACGGGTATTCTCTTCCTGTATCAACTTGAACTCCTCGGTGATTTCTTTGGGATCGGTTCCCGCCAGATGTTGACTAAAGACTATCTCGGCATCTTTCTCCTGGTTCCATCCGTAATCGATACTTGTCCCGGTGTGCGCTATGGAGGTTCCCTTTCCTATCATTTCTGTATTCTTTTGAAATTATAAAGGTGTGTGCGTATTTCTTCCGCCAATTGCTCGATCTCGCTTGCCAGTTTCGGGTTGTGTTTCTTGAACATATTCCCGATGCGGGTAAAGTTGCTCTTGTACTTCACCAGCATTTTATAATGTTCCAACTGTTCATCGGTCAAACGTTCGATGACCGAATTGCCGAAAGCGGAGCTACGGCAATATTCGGAAAGGGATATACCTGCCCGTTCCGCCCTTTTGCTGAGCAGCTTCTTCTCGTAGATAGAGCACCGGAATTTGATGTAGGTCCGTTTCATTTCTTTTTTACTTTGCGACCGCCGGGAGTAAAGCGAGTTTGTTTTTGTGGCAACAAAGACACATCTCGCGCTCCCTGACCAAGTCCATTTCTAGCATTGAACATCAGCCATTCGTTCATGTCCTTGAATCCCTTGTAAATAATGGATTTGTCCAGGCAGTTGTTGAAATGGGCAATCAATTTTTGGGTCGTTTTTTTACCGGTTGTATCATTGTCCAAATAGAGGTCGATTTGGTTATAGCCATCAATGACTTTTATCGCTTTCCGTAGAAACGCCGTAGAGTTCAAGACCAAAAAATCGTATTCCGATTTCAAAGTTTTACTATTCTCCAAAATCGATAAAAGGTCGAACATCCCTTCTGTAACGATAAGTTTTTTATTACCGTTTTTGATATGGGTGGTGTCCTTCGGAGAGCTGGAATTCTTATAGTATTTGTTCCGTAGTTCCCATCCTCCCGAATCATTTTTCAAACCGATGGCGAAGTATCGTCTTCCTTTATGTAGATAGTGGACTTCCTTACAAATGGTCGATGCCGTAGCAATGGAAATTTTTCGTTCAAAAAGATATTTTAACAGACCGTAATGCCGAATCGGTAGTGCGTGGAGAATCTGTCTGCCATTGCTGTTATCATTTATTAAAACTGGCCGCTGTTGAAAAGAGAAAGAGGTCTGGTCTTGTCCAACAAACTTCAAAGCTTCCTTTACTGACGATTTGTTTATCAGGCATATCAAGTCGATAACATTTCCACCTTTTCCAGCACCATGGTCGTACCATCTATTGAGTTTCTTGGCCACCTTGAAAGAGGCTTGGGTCTCGAGCCGGAACGGACTCAGGAACCAAGCTTCTTTTTCGCTCGTCTTGGTCGGAAAGTGCCCGAGTTTTGCCAGCGCCTTTTCGATGGGAAAAGCTCGGGCTATTTCACACGATAATCCGGTTGTTCTTTCTTTTTTCATAAGCCAAATAGTTTTGGGCAAAAAATTGATGTTTTGATGACAGAACATGGGAAAGCCCTTCTTTACTTAGGTTTCCGTAGCATCGTTTTCCTCATCGATTCATCGTTTTTATATTTTTTCTATGTTTTCTTGTCATCGTTTTATTTTTTGATGAACAAATGATGAAATAATGATGACAGCCCCGGCATTGATAGATATTAAGAAAAGCTCAATCCGTCATCGATTCATCGAAATTGTCAAGCAAAAAGGATTTTTCCACTACAAAATAGCGTCCCTTTGCATCCAATAGTTGCATGGAAGCATCCTGCCAAATGACCAATTTTTGATAGCTCAGGGAGTTGTCCTTGTTATCCAGTTTCCAGTCCCTTTTCAGCAGTCTTCTGAGTTGTGTCAAATCGGTCTTTATCCGTGTCCTGTTCAACAACTGTAGTGCGTCCAAAGGGCAAAGGTGTATTTCTTCGGAATCGAATTGTTCCATGGCCCCAAGCAGAATCGTAGCAAGTTCCTTTTCGACCCTATTACGATTATTCTGGACCAGTTTTTTCAAGGCGGTTGTCCTTATCTGTTTTGGGGTGAACCACATCCTTGTGGTATGCTTACTCGATAACTGTCGCTTTTGCATGTAATGCAGAAAAGCCGGTATTTCCAATATCAATTGATTCAGAAAATTGGTTTCCTCTTTTTTGAGTACAGGAATTTTCAAGACCCAAAAACGGGTCTCGTTCCCGTCTATCTTGATGAAGTTGTCTTCATTGTTGCTACAGAGTACGAACTTGCCAAAGAACTCTACTTCACGTTTGTCCTTTCCCTTGGCTTCTAACTTATTAATATTGGTTGTGCTCAGGTATTTGATACGTTCGGTAAGCTCCTCCTTATTGAACAGTACTTCGTCTATACATATAAGGAGTTTGTTCGCCCAGTCCGCATTGAACTGGCTACTAAAACTGTCATTGGTCAAATAAGTCATGTTATTATCGAAGATGGCCTTCAGCCATTTCAAGAAGGTACTCTTGCCCGTGGAACGTTCCTTAGAAACCAAGCATAGGATGGGCAATACCTGTACCGGTTTTGTGTACAGTAATTGCAAGTAGTCCAATCCAAGTTCATAGTGTTTCCCGAAAATGTGTTTTACAAAATTCAACGAATGTTGACATTCCCCTTCTTTGGGGGTTGCCGGCAAAGGGGAATAGGTGTTGTAGAACCCCTTATACTCCTGTTTGAATTCGACGTTGCTCGGGATGCAGGTAAAGCCATCGTACTTGGGAACTTTACTCAGGTAATCCTTGCCATGGTCCTGGCGTATGGTCTCGATGTTCCAATGCACCAGTATTTCGTTGAAATGGCCTGCTATGGTCGGTGCCTGCACCAGTTTATAATAGGAAGTGCCCACCCGTAAGTACGGTACTGTTTTCATATAATGACGTTTTGAACATCAAGGGGATTCCCAAGATGTAACAGTGGGTTGATAAAAAATTCAGAAACGGTATCGCCTGCTACTACCTAACGAACAGGATCCGCTATCACTTCGATTTCCCCTATGGATTTTCGTTCGTTCTGCAGCAGCCAACGAACGATTTTCTTCCGTTCGAAAAAAATCAATTTCCCATTGGGTTTGGAGTGCGGAATGTTTCCCGCAGCGGTAAGTTTGTAAAGGTAACTTCTGGATATGCCGGTATAGTCACAGGTTTCCTCAAAGGTTAGTACCTCTTTATTGGCAATCAACAGTCTTTCCAAACGGTCTAGCCGTTCGAGTATTAAAAAGTTGTCCATTTTGTTTCTTTTTAGGGTTACGAAATGAACAAAAGCGCTTTTGTTTTCTTTCAATATTGTTATTGAATAAATGTATGAAAATAGGCGAATAAAGAAGTAGACCGTAACAAATAGTTATTCACAAATAACTGATATACAACAAATTAAACCAAACTATACCAAACTAGATGATGCTACAAGTCCAGTAATTTTATTTGGTTCCGTTTGATACCAAACGACACCATTCTAAATAAGAGTCTTATCTGTGATTTAGCAGAAAATTGTGGGTTATCAACAATTAAAACTGAAGGAATTAGAAAATAAGGACTATGAAAAGACGGATTTTGATATTTAAGTCATATTAAAAACGCTTTGATATTTTATTATTACGTGAAGAAAGATTGGCATTTCATTTGAAAGTACCGTCTCAAAAAACCTTCGTTTTACGGAACTCCATAAAAAAGAATATCTTAAATAAGAATTGTATGCTACTTTCTTCCGGGAAATATTGAATAGATAGTCTTTAATGATGCCCTCTTTTTGAAGACCGTTCTTTTCCAAAAGCTCGCATAGAACCTAAATTGAATTCGGATACTCCTGCATATAAGCGTGCACCATTATCAATTCTTCATATGCATGGCGTACCAAGAGACCAACGGCTTGGGTAGCGATGCCGTTGCCCCAAAAGTGTTCACTTATCTAGTAGCCTATCTCCGCCGATTTGCGATAGACGTCTTTTTGGAAGATCAAACCGGCAAGACCGCAGAGTTCACCATCGCAATCTATGGCGAATTTTTTTTTCCTGTTACTATTAGCTTGCCAGTTTATGGATTCTTCCATATTTTTTTTTCGGAATATGGGCGCCAAAACCGAGCCGAACATTATCCCAGATTTTTTTGTTATTGGCCAGTTGGGTCATAGTGGCCTATCCGAAGACCTTAAGTGCCAAAATGAATCAGCTATTTTCTTCTGATGCGTTCAAAGGTGAATGATGCTCATGAACCAATTTCCAACCATTCTCTGTTTTTACAAATAGTAGAGTAAGTTGGTCATTAACGACCACAAGGTCTTCTCCGAATTTAAAATGAAAATCAGAGTGAAAGGTTACATTTGCAACATCGCCATAAACTGCAATCTTTAAGTCGTTTGAATCGAATTTTACCACTTCGGTTATAGAGCTAAAAATATTTCGTTCGTATGTTTCATTTGCTTCACCACCATTACGTAGTTCTCCATTTTTGAATTCTGTAAACTTTGGGCTGTAGGCGTGTAAAGAAATAAGCCTATCAATATCTCCTTCTTTAATACTTTGAACAATTGCCTCATAGGTTTCCGCTACTTCCTGTTTTGCTTCAGGAAATTCATCATTAATTAAATCAATTTTCACTTCTTCAGTTTCCACTTTTTTTTCCTCTTGTTTGCATCCTGCAATTAAAACTCCAAATAATAATATCCATAATACTGTTTTGTCTGTTTTCATAATTTCAATGGTTTTAAAAGATTTATATTCTATTTTGATGGGGAATTTTTAGGCATAGCAGGTCCTGTAGCAGAAGAGATTGAAACTTTCAAAGTCTAATATCTATAATGAAATTGCTAAAATTGAGGGAGAAAAAATGGGGCTATGGAACAGGGTAAAAACCCATTACTCCGGTTTGATATTCTGATTCATATGAAAGAAATTATCGGGGTCGTATTTTTTCTTTATTTTACGAAGTCTATCAAAATTTACCCCGTAACTTTCTTTAACCCGGGCTTGATCATCTTGCATCATAAAATTGACATATCCGCCGCCTAAGGCATGGGGCTTCATTGCTTCATTATAATCTCGGCTCCATTTGGTAATTCTATCAGCTTCCGCGGGGTCAGGAGAAACCCCCACGATTACTTGTGCCCACCGTGCGCCACGATTTGCCCAAGCGGTATCCTGCTGCGCTGTTTCATGAACTTTTCCATCAATGGGGTACAGGTGCATGGTAGAAAACATCGTCGGCAATTGGGACCCATGTTTTATATGCTCTTGAATGCACTCGTCTGTCAATTCATCAAAGTAGTTACCTTTCCAATACCATTGGTATCCTGGTGGATATAATCCATCGAACATACCATTAAGGACAGGCATAGTAAGTTCGGCTACAAAGTCCAAAATAGGTGGGCCGAACGCACGGATGGGATTGAAAACCTCTGTTGCTTTTTCCATATCCCCTGTGTAACACCAAACTATACCGCAGACTTTTTTCATGTGCAAATGTTCTGGAAAAGGCTCCGAGGGCGGTACGGTTAAAAATGCAAAAAATCCGTAGAGGTCGTTAGAGGCGTTCTTGGTAGTTTTATCATAGAACTTCATAACTTCTTCCGCCTGTTCCAAAGGCCAGAGCATAGGCCCTGCATATACATTCTTTATAGGAATTAAATTAAAGGTAAAAGAAACTACGACCCCAAAATTACCACCACCACCACGCAGCGCCCAAAAAAGGTCGGAGTTTTTTGAAGCGTTGGTTGTAATCAGCTCCCCCGATGCCAAAACAACCTCCGCCTCTAAAAGATTATCGATGGCCAGACCTCCTTTACGGCTTAAATAGCCCAACCCTCCCCCAAGGGTTAGGCCAGCTATACCTGTTGTGCCATTTATACCAACTGGCAAGGCCAGACCGTGCTCGTGAGTGGCCTTATCCAAATCACTCAGCGTATTTCCTGGCTCTACGATTGCTGTTTTTTCGTTTGGATTTATTTTTATTGATTTCATTTCGGAGAGGTCGATGACCAAACCATCGTTTACCAAGGACAATCCTGCCCCATTGTGACCTCCGCTGCGAATAGAAACCTCCAAATTGTTCTCCCGTGCAATATTGACCGCCTGCACTATATCTTCTTTATCCTTGCATTTCAGAATAATTCTCGGTCGCTTGTCTATCATTGCATTATAAATAGCTCTGGCTTCGTCATAACTATTGTCTTGAGGAAGGATTACCTGCCCCCGGGTGTTGTTCCTCAACTCTTCAATCAATTTTTCCATGATGTTTTTATTTTTTGTTCTGCATTTCGGTTACTTTATTAACTATAAAGGTGTTGAGTTCGTTCATTTCTTTCTCTGGGCTGAAGTCGATAATCCTTGCATCCCCATCCACAATAAGAGTATGCCCTGGTGGCATATAAAAAACTTCTCCCGCCAAAACGGTTATGGTCTTTTTATCTGAATTAATGATTCGTATTTTACCTTTTTCCAAATAACCCCAATGAGGCACTTGGCATAAATCATTTTTAAGTCCTTTTAAGATAGGGGTATAATCGGTGCCTGCCTTAGGCTCGTTTATGGCAACTGTCATTCCTCCCCAACCATTGACCATGTTGATAATGTTTCCTTTCGGAAAATCGTCTTTTGAAATATGCGTTTCACCTTTTACCTCATTCGTACGTAGAACTACTTCTTGGGAAGTCATCTTTTGATTGGTCAGAAAAGTAAGGGCGAAAGTCGTAACGATTATCCATAATCTTTTTTTGTTTTTCCTTGATTTCATTTTTTTATGTTTTAGTGATAGACGTTAAATGGAAACCTTGAAGTAGCAATAGTGAAATTGAAAGGGGATTTTCCAATTATTCCATGGCGTAAAACTAAAGGGATATTGAAACCCAAGATGTAAGTTTTGTTCCAAAAGCTGAAACAATTTAGACAAGCAGGATGTAAAACGTATGTTTTTTTGGTTACTTGGATATAGACTTGCCAATCACGGTCGGGAGTATATTAAACCTTTTTCGAAACACCCTGGTAAAATAGGTTGGACTGTTAAAACCTGATTCATAGGCTATTTCTGAAACCGTCTTACCTCCTTTTTTTAAAGCTTTTGCAGCAAGTATCAAACGTAATTCGGACAACAACTTATTGGGAGGAATTCCGACTAGAGAGGATATTTTTCGATAGGCTTGGGTCTTACTCAACCCTAGGTCATTGCTAAGGTCATCACTCTTAAAAGCTGAATTGATTAGATTTTTCAGAAGAACTTCATCCAATTTTTCAATTTCTTTGTAAGATGCCTCGTCCAGAATAGTTACACGTTCAGTATCAATTTTGGAAAATTCTTTGCTTCGGGAAGCAGAAAGTTTTGTTTCCAAATCCATAAATATTCCTTTTTGAAAACCTAGTCTTGACATCACATTTACTCTAGTTTTAGTTTCTTCGAATAAATTTTTACCGTGTTCATCAACTGGTCTTCCTGTCGCTAAAGCTATACTGTATAAAGAGTTTTGGTCAGAAGATTCAAAGTACCTCGATATTTGCTGCGCACAATCTAAGGCATCAATAGCATCAATAAAAGAAGCCATATACTTTTCGCTCGGAACCTTAATTACACTACCATTACAGTTTTTAATAAAATCAATTATTTTGGAGTCTATCAATTTTTGATTTTCCATTAGGTCCAAAAAGTCGACCAATAAAATCGTACGAAAACCACTGTCGATTTCTCCTGTTAGCGTCAAAGCCAAATCCTGCTCATTTTGGCCTCCCTCTCCCATATAGGGAAGAAATTCATGCTCTCGTGATACTTCAATAACATTGCACGCACCAAGTCCATGAGCCTCTTTATGGCTCTCGACACATGATTCTCTATCAGGACTTTCAATCAAGCAAAAAGCTGTTTTGTTGGGAAGGTTCAGATAATATTTCTTGTAAATCAATCCGTGTTTATTTTGCACGGCCACATCTCTCAAGTGAGCTTTGTACATATCGTCTTCAGTAACAGCATCTGAATCGATTTTGTGGAAGTCCATGAATAATGGCATACTTAAGGTGTTTTGATTTTTTTATGTTCTGTAATAATAACTTGACACCGACCAATATACGGATTATATTAAGACAGATTTTCTTGGCAGAAAGTAAGTTCTTTTTGGTTTAGTTTTGAACAAATAACCTTTGTCTTTAATGTAGCAATCGACATAAGATTTATCCAAGATATTATCAGTCCTATAATACAGCCGTTTATTGAATCCGGTTTAGAAAATCTATGGAGTCTTAAAAATTGTTGGAATTATGCGACAATAACCATTTTGATTTATCTGCCTTTTCATATAGCCATGTTGGATTGGATTATTTCCCCTAAATCAATATTTCTTGCGACTCATCTGTTCGAACAAATCCTTATCTAATTGGAGAACTTGGATAAGTCGAATTTACTGCCTCCAAGGTACCTCTACATAACCTTGAGACGTTCTAGATATAAACGCTTCCTTAACTATTGAGATGATAACACTAAGACAATAGTGCGGTGGGTTTGATGCGACAAGGTGAGGAGTAACAAAACTGCACGGAGAGCCGAAAACAAAGGCCAAAAAAGATGCAAAAGTAATTCGGAGGCTAACGTTCGGAAACAAACTTACGAGTACTGAATTGTATTTTATCCGCAAACTATTTTAAACGAAATAATCGAAGCTGAATGATGTCATCCATATATGAGGACATTTGGTATTCCAATCACTGATTTTGGTCATTTTTGAATTCCGGGTTTTTGAATTTCTTTGAAAAAGAAAACTAGTATTTGATATGGAAAGAGTAAAGTTTAGAAGCGATAATAAAACGGAAAAGGAATTTTCGCGAGAGGTCAGGAAACGGGTACGTGTATATTTCAAGGATAATAACATCTCCATTCACGGTAATTACAACATGTACTTGAAAACCTTCGTCATGTTAGGGCTGTACCTGGCACCTTTTATCCTTTTGCTTACGATTCCCATTACACCTTGGGCAGCTTTGGCAATGGTGGTTCTAATGGGAATAGGCGAAGCGGGAATAGGTATGTCTATCATGCACGATGGGGCACATGGAGCTTATTCTTCCAAACCGTGGGTCAATAAAATGGCAGCTTCCACCATGTTTTTGTTGGGCAGCAATACGTTTAATTGGAAGATACAGCACAACATACAGCATCATACTTTCACAAATATGTTTGACTTTGATCCAGACATCTCTACAAAAGCGGTAGTCCGCTTAAGCGATCATTCGACCTTGAAGAAGTATCATCGGTTTCAACACCTGTACAGCTTTTTTCTCTATGGATTTGCAACTTTGATGCGACTGTTCGGCGATATTGGCGTATTGCTAAAACACAACCGGAAGGGAATCACCAAAGATCAAAAATCAAGCCCCGTCCTTGAATTCGTTAAGCTGGCAGCCACTAAGCTCATATACCTTGGGGTCATATTCGGGTTGCCAATGTGGTTGACCGAATTTAGCTTTTGGCAAATATTTCTGGGTTTCGCCATTATGCAAATGACCGCCGGGATAATCATGACCACAGTTTTCCAGATGGCCCATGTGGTCGAGGGCACGTATCAACCCTTACCGGATGAAAATAACATCTTCCATACCGAGTGGTTGGTACATCAATTGCGTGCAACTTCCGATTTTGGCAGAAAAAATGGGCTGTTGAGCTGGTATATCGGCGGTTTGGATTATCAGGTAGAGCACCACATGTTCACGAACATCTGCCATATTCACTATTCCGCTATTGCCCCTATTATAGAGGGTACGGCCAAAGAGTTTGGTTTTACGTATAACCTTAAGCCCAATGTTTTTAGTGCATTGGCTTCTCATTACCGCAGACTCAGGGAATTGGGCAGAGAAAAGAACAATACTAATTTTGAACGGTTATCTATCCAACAAAAATGATTAAGATAGACCAATGTGTGGCGATTTTGATTGATGGCAACAATATTGAGCGAAGTTTACAGAGCCTGATGAACAAGAACGTACTTGCTAACTTTGATACTCTTGTGCCCAGATTGTTGAGCGACCGAGCTCTGAATCGATTGGTTTATTTTCGTGAAGGGAAGGAGATCAGTGCCAAACTGGCTGAAAGACTACATGAAAACTTTCATGGAAGTGTGATTCCTTGCCACAAATCAGCTGATATTCCCCTTACTATCTTCGCCACCCAGATAGCACAAAAGGTGGATACAATTATTATTCTTAGCGGTGATTCCGACTATGTGGAACTGGTCCGTTACCTCAAGTCACGAGGCGTTAGGGTAGAAATAGCTGCCGTAAAGAAAAACGCAGCTGCCGTTCTGATTGATGAGGCCGATCACTTTACTTCCATTACGGAGGAGGATGCCTTTGAATATAGTCCTTCTCTGGTAGTAAAGTAGCCCATATGAGATAGTGTTTTGACGGTCTTGGTTCTATTGTTTCCCGAAGTTGTCAATGGCAGGTTGTCGCCCGCCCGCATGGTATTTTCAGCAAGGCAAAAATCAAGACTTTTGGAGGAGTGCTAAAAAACTTTATAAAATGGAACGTCCCCTTTCCTGAAAACATTGTTATTGATTAAATAGGTTGTTGTACTAAGGTTTGATGAGGGAAAGACCCGTTGCTTATATATAAGAAAATAACACAACATTTAAGACTTTGGACACAGTTGCTCAGTATGATAATAAACTCATATATAATAATTTACGGCGAGCTACTTAATAGTTTCAAGCCTAAGAGATTAATATTCTATTCGGTAAGATATTTACATGCTCAATTGTAGCTAGGGGTATAAGATTATCAAAAAGTAAGCGAGACCTCATGAAAAGGCCTAATTAAGGAACCGAATAGGAAAGAAGTGAGAATTCCAAATAATTGTTCCCATCATGAGAAAGCACAAAAATTGAGAATTAAACTGTTCGTGTATGGTTGCTCGCATTGGATAAGTTTTAACTGGTAAAAGAAAATGAACCAGAGAAAATTAGTTGGGTTTTCCGCGTAACACAGGCCCAAGCAATTATTTAATGACGGCTTAAGTTTGATTCCGCAAAGAATTAATTTTAAAAACCAAATTTCTGGGGTCTTATTTTTTGACTTTTGTAAAAGGAATAATCATTGGCACTTTTTTTTGGTACGTTTCATATTTTTCTCCAATAACTTTTTTCAGGTCTTTTTCCTCCAAATACTTTACCGCTACAAAAATGTAAATAGTAGTTACTAGAGCAAATAGTAAATGTCCAACTGTCATAGTAGGTGTTGCCCAAAAGGCGATTAGAAAACCTAGCATTATGGGATGTCTAACAATTTTATATAAATAGTTGGTTTGAAATTTTGGATTAGCAGTTTGTTTGTTTTTTAGATTATCGAAAATTTGGGCTAATCCAAAAAGCTCAAAATGATTAATCATAAACGTAGAAAGTAAAACAATAATCCAACCTAGAAAAAATATTCCAGTTATAATACTTGAAAGAATTGTGTTTTCGGTTTTCCAAACTATGGTTGTTATTGGTTGCCATTGCCAATAGATTAAAATTAGAGCTAAACTGGATAGTAGAATATAAGTGCTACGTTCCATAGCTTGACTAAAAATAGAATTAAACCATTCTTTAAATTTTGGTCTCGCCATTATACTGTGTTGTAAAGCAAAAACGCTCAATAAAACCAGGTTGATGAATATGGAAGAGTACATTGTAGTTTCTGCACCTGAGTCTATCGATTTTGGAACAATAATATTACCTACAAATCCAATGGCATATAAAAAAGCAATTAGAAAGACAAAATAGGCCACAATTCCATATAATAAGATGATTGATTTTTTCATAATTTATTGTTTTTGGTTTTAACATCCGACTTTAAAGTAATTGGGGTGCCTTTTTTTATAGTTTGATAGACAATACAGCTACGTTTTGCTCCTTCTATTAGTTGGTGCAAGAGCTTTTCAGTGGTGTTTTTAGCAATAATTAATGCATCAATATGCATAGATTGAAACTCAACTGGAACGGATTTATCAAACATTAAAGTTCCTCTGACATCAACTTGGGCCGTTGCGTTTATTTTTGTTTCAATAAGTTCTATTCCCAATTTATTGGAAATCAGTCTAATGGTGCTTTCAAAACAAGATGCCAGCGAAGCGCAAAGTAAATCTCCAGGATTTGGAAAATCGTGGTCGCCCCCAACTGCGTTATGGACCCCGATTTTAAATGGAACCTTCATTTTATTATTTATGGAAACCGATGTTCTAAATGGGTCGTGTAGATTAATTCCAATAACTTCCGCAGAATCAGTAATCCAACCAGATGTGGAATCTTCTAAATATTTTTCCTTAAGAACTAAATGTCTTTCGTGAACAACGGAAGTGTCCTTTTTGGATTTTATATTTTTGGCTGAATACTCCTGATTTGGCATAACATCATTTTTCTAATTTACTAATGATGTAAAGGTTGTATTTATAGTGCCAATCAGGATTTCTTAAAAGCCCAATTAATATTCTTAAAAGTCCAAGCAATATTATAGTTACACTTCTTTTTTGAGTATTCTATATCTATTCGGCGTTACTTTGGCCACCTTTTTAAAAGCTTGAATAAAATGGGAATTATTTTTAAAACCACATTCATAACCTACCTCATTTACGGTCAAATTTGTACCTAACAGTAGTATTTTGGAGTGGTCCAATCGTTTGTTAATCAACCACCTACTTGGGGTTGTGTTAAAGAATTTTTTAAATTCACGCTTAAAAGAGGATAGACTTTTTCCACAAAGTTTTGCAAAATCTGCTATTTTTAAATCGTATTGAAAATTTTCTGTCATTATATTTTCAATAGTTGTTTGACTGTTTTGCATTATTGAATTGAAGAAAAACAGTAATTCCTTATTTTTTGAGTTGAGTACAATATTGTAGAGCAATTCTTTAAACTTAATTTCAACCAGTTCTTTAGGAATGTTATCTCCTTGGTTTAAATAGTGAAATACACTTTTTATTAAAGTTCTGAACGCTTCATTGGTCGTAATCTCAAATATTTGACGATACTCGTTCCGGTGATTCAATTCTCTTTTAAAAGTTGGGTTCTCCGAAATAAACCTATTTATGAAATTATCATTAATGAAAAACAACATTACGCAATACTCACTTTCCAGATATTGCTTTGTAGTATAAACACCTTTTCTAACAAATAGGGTGTCTCCGGCTGTAAGTTTGTGTATTTTTTTTGAAGTAATCCAATCCTTTTTTCCGCTAATGACATACGTAATCAAATGATTTTCAATCCACAATTGATACTCTTCAATATTAAGAGGACATTTATATTCTACGAACAAGAAATCATTTCCAACAAGTTTGTTGAATTTCGGATGATTTTTAAAGTATTCGTATGCATTGATCACTACGTTGATTTCAGTTTTTTAAAATTATGCAGCGGTATTGTATATGGTTAGTTGTACGTTTTAAACACCTTATTTAACAAGTACAAATCAAATAGAAGATCCGCGAGTGCTCCTGATAGCTATCGGGATTCTTGAGTGGGCTACAGTAGCCGTGGCAAACACTCATTTTTTCTCAATATCGGTCGTTAAAGTCTTGATATCATTTATAATTCGAAAAATCTCGTCCTTATCCGTGCCATCATAAATCCCTCTTATTCTTTTTTTCTTATCAATTAGCACAAAATTTGGTGTATGTATAAAATCCTGAAAACTACCATCACCTTGCTCTACAACGGCAAAGTAGCTTTTTCGGGCCAATTCATAAATGTGTTTTTTATTTCCAGTCGTAACGTTCCATTTTGAATCTATCACGCCTTTTTCTGTGGCATATTTGCGTAGTACGAAGACACTGTCAATATCTGGTGTTACTGATAGTGATAAAAACATGATCTCATGATTTTCTAAAAATTCATCTTGAAGTATGGCCATATTATCTGTCATTATAGGACAAATGGTCGGGCAACTTGTAAAAAAGAAATCAGCGACATAAACTTTACCTTTATAATGGTCTTGAGTTACAATTTCTCCGTTTTGATTTATTAACTCAAAATCTGATACTGTATGATTTTTACTGGTATTTCGTAAACTTACATCTACCAATTCAGCATTAAAATCTGAAGGATTATAGATAGGCAGTTTGCCTGATTTGGTATTATTACATGATAATGTGAAACAAAGAATTAAGCCAGTGAAAATTGAGAATGGTTTATTGAAACACATATTAACTGTTTATGTTCTTTTCTAGAAATACTCTTGCTTCTTGTATTTCCGGTCTATCACTAACTACATTTTCAGTTTGTTCAAGTAATATTTCAAAGTACATGGTCGCTTTTTCAATATCACCAATAAGATTGGCCGCTACAGCTGCGCCATAAATACCATTGAACCTATTTGGGCGTCTTTTTAAATTTAATTCATAAGCGGTCAAAGCTTCTTGCGGTTTATTCAAGACCAAAAGCATATCTGCCAAAAGTTCATCGGCAGGTAAGATTTCCCCAGGCGTTACAGGATGTTTTGATGTCTTACTTTCCATTTCTGCCGCAGTGGACATAAGGGTCAAGGCTTCTTCTTCATTACCCCTTTTTAATTGTATCCATGCTTCAATGGTTTTAATTTGGATGTTAACCTGATTTGCTTTATAAGCATCATTTAGGGCTGTCAACTTTTGTTTAGAAGCATATAAAATGTCCAATTCATTTTGGGCAGAGTCTAATTTATTCATATGAATATTTCCCAATGCTTTTGCGAAATGCAATAGCGATGACTGCCATGGAAATTCTACCCATTCTATCTCTAACTTTTGAGGCAACTCAATATTGGCAGCTTCTTCCCAATTTTTGTTTTCAACTGCCAAACGTGCGGGAATCGCAGCGGCTGTGTAGGCAATTTTAAAATTTGGCGGAAATAATTCTTTAAATGTTTTAAGATAGTTGTATTGCTCGTAAGCAAGCTTATTGTTTCCTGTTTGCAGATAGGCGTAAACCAAGTAGCCCATAGCGTGTACTTCCTCATCCCAATGTGCGCCAGGAGCAATACTTTCTGCATAACAAATGGCAGATTCGGCCGACTTTAGGTTTGTGCTAATCGATTCATCCCAAAGCCCTAAACGTGTAAATATATGTGATGGCATATGTTGCGCATGTGCCGAATTTGGTGCAATATCAGCATAGCGCCTGGCCGTGCCCAGGCCCAACTCCGCCAATTCGGGATAATCGTAGGAATGGATAATATAGTGGGCTATACCCGGGTGGTTGGGTTCTTTTTTGAAAAGATTTTCCAGTATTTTACCGGCTTCCCGTTGTTTGGAATATGTCATATCGCTGGGTACGGCGGATGCGCGAAGGGCCAAGGCATAAAAAACGGCAACTTCCGTGTCCTCGTTATTTTCAAGGTACATTTCTTCCATTTTTTTGGCATACCTTGATTTTCTGGTTTGATTATCTACAATTTCCCATTCTTTGTAAAAAGCACCTATTGCATTTAAATACTGTTCAGCTTTTTCAGATTTGGGTAATTTTTCGGCGATTTCCAATAATTTAACCCCTTTTTCTAATACTGATTTTTCAGGTGGTGCCCAAAGCCCATGATAAATACTCATCGCCACACCCCAATAGGCCATCGCGCATTCCGGGTCTTTATCGATGACCTGTACAAAGGCTTTTTCCGCTTCGATATACTCAAATGAATGGAGTAATGATATCCCAAGGTTGAATGTTTCCCTTGTTTCGTAATTACAGGATTCCGAAAAGTTGACCTCTCCGAATTGACCATCCCCACATAACTGGAGGGTACCCCTTATTAAACCCAAAGACGCTAAATCAGGTGCCAGATTGGCATTCTTGCAGGCAGATAAATACAGAAATAAAACGGAGAAGTAAAGAATTACTATTTTTTTTAAATTCATAATTCCAAGGTGTTAAAGCGTGACAAATTCCTATTTTGGGGAACTACTGAATAAAAATTGCAATCTAGGCAAGTTACACTTTACCCAGTCAAAAACTGTGTATATGGCATTAAATAATGTATGTCAATCAAAAATAGACTGGTCAATCTAAGGATATTTTCGGGTATTTGCAGGTATTTGGAAGGCAACATTTGTTCTTTTTGGTCATTTACCTAACCGATTAATATCATCGATCTTCTAATATGGGGATGAGTCAGTAGTAGTCTCAATAGATGGCCGTTTTTTAGGACACTTTGCCAATAGTTTATAACTTCATATTCAAACGTCTCAATTATGGTCTCTTTTAGTAGTCCCTTAATTTGACGTTTTATGGGACTTAGATTCCTTAATCTAATATTGAAGTTAAAGCACCCAATAAATGTGATGCTTTTTCAAAAAATATTCTGTAAAGGGTGAAGAAGTACTAAAATAGACCAATTTGTATCAAATAATACCATGGTTGATTTAAAACCAGTTTTGCGTGCAAATTGCGTGCAAATGAAAAAAGCTTCAAAAGTTAAAAACTCTTGAAGCCCTATAAATATTAGTGGAGAATACCGGAGTCGAACCGGTGACCTCTTGCCTGCCAGGCAAGCGCTCTAGCCAGCTGAGCTAATCCCCCAAAGCGACGGCAAAGGAAAGACATTTTAACAAGGTTTCAAAATTCAACCTTGGCTTACTCTTTTTTAACGCTTAATACCAATACTGGTATCGAAACAAAAAACTCAGCCTTAAGGACAGTGTTTTTCTCCCATAATTTTTTAAAGAACCCACGCTTTTTCCTAAATACACATAATAAATCAGGGTGGTGTTCTTTAAAATGCTCCAAAACACCCAAATACGTGGTGGCATGCTCCGTAATATTCAATTGTTGACTCAAATCCAATAACGCCGTATTTACTTGTAGATCTTCTTCAGAATATCCAGGTCTTTTAACCAACAGCAAACTTATCTCTGATCTAAATTTATCCTTAATTGCTATCAAGGGGTTTAATACCCTATTACGTTTAAGGATTCCAGAACCAAAAGCCGTCATAATACTCTTTATAGGTTTAAACGAGGTACTCTTAGGAACCAACAAGGTTGGTATGTTGGTCTGTTTTACGATTCTACCAGATGTATTTCCTAAATAAAGCTCTTCCTGAATATCATTGCTTCGAGGAGCTATAATAATCAAATCTATCCCCAGTTCTTTATTTATTTCATTGAGGCCATCAACAATATCCCCATTGTATGTTGCTATTTTAATTTCAACATCATTGGTGTTTACAGTGTCAATAATTTCTTTTAAATGTTCTTTGCTGCTTTTGGCCACTTTCTCTTTAACATTGGCCAAGCTACCTGTTCCCGAAGTCACCGAAAAAACGTCCATTACAAATACCTTGGCACCAAAGTTCGCTGCGAAGTCTATTGCATATTGAAGTGTATCTGATGAGTTAGGGGATGTTCCTATAGGTACCAGTATATTATTCATTGTTTGGTGGTTATGATTATACCTTAAATTTACGATTTAATTGAAATGAATCCATGATAAGACATGCAAAGATATCTGAAATTAAAGATATACTGAACATTACCAGGGCCTGTGCCACTAAAATGATCAATAATGATATTTTTCAATGGAATGAACACTACCCTTCTGAAACTGTTTTTTTGAATGACTTAAAACGCAACGAACTTTATGTAAAAGAGCTCCATGGGGAGATTATTGGGGCCATTGTAATTACAACACATATGGATAAAGAATATGTGCCCATAAAATGGCTTGTGCCAAATGGAAATAATATTTATATACATCGAATTTGTGTACACCCAAGCTTCCAAAGTAAAGGATTTGCCCAAGAATTAATGAATTTTGCTGAAGCGTATTCTAAATCAAATGGCTTTATATCAGTCCGTTTAGATACCTTTTCACAAAACAAAAGAAACCAAAAGTTTTATGAGCAACGGGGGTATCAAAAATTAGGGAATATCTTCTTTCCAAAACAAAGTAGCCATCCCTTTCATTGTTATGAATTAGTGCTGTAACTTGCTACGACTTTGAGAACACAAGTCAATTTTAAAACCATAAACCAACTTGCCGTTCCAGCAACCATTTCCGGTATTGCAGAACCCATTCTATCTATTACGGATACCGCTATTGTGGGAAACATTCCTGTTGATGGATTGGAATCCTTGGCCGCAGCAGGAATTGTAGGTTCCTTTTTGTCCATGCTCATTTGGGTGCTCGGTCAAACCCGAAGTTCTATTTCAGCAATAATTTCTCAATATCTAGGCGCAGGAAAATTGGAAGAAGTTAAAAATCTACCAGCCCAAGCTATCTTTTTTAATATCCTTTTAAGCATAGTGCTACTACTATCCACAATTTTCATTGTAGAAGAAATTTTCAGTTTGTTTGAAGCCACAGGAAAAATATTGGAATACTGCATCTCCTACTATTCTATTCGAGTATGGGGCTTCCCTCTTACGCTCTTTACTTTTGCCATTTTCGGAATTTTTAGGGGCTTGCAGAATACGTTTTACCCCATGATCATCGCTATAATCGGTGCTGTACTTAATATCATTTTAGATTTTGTTTTTGTTTATGGTATAGATGGGTACATTCCTGCCATGTATTTAGAAGGTGCCGCATGGGCCAGTCTAATTTCCCAAGCAGTAATGGCAATACTGGTTTTTATCCTATTGCTTAAAAAAACCGAAATCAGTTTAAAATTGGTCTTCCCTTTAAACAAAGAAATCAAGAGACTTGTGATCATGAGTTTAAACTTATTTGTGAGAGCACTGGCACTTAATGCTGCCTTGATTATTGCCGTTCGTGAAGCAACCGCTCTAGGTGACAAGTATATTGGAGCCCATACCATCGCCATCAACCTTTGGTTGTTCGCTGCCTTTTTTATTGATGGATATGGTGCGGCAGGTAACAGTATGGGCGGAAAACTTTTAGGGGCAAAAGACTATAAAGGGCTTTGGAAACTTTCCAAAAAAATCATCACATATGGAATGGTCATCAGTCTTATTTTGATGGCATTCGGGTTCATCTTTTATAGGCCCATAGGGCACATTTTTTCAAATGAGGCTGTTGTTTTAAATACTTTTTACGGAATCTTTTTCATCGTTATTCTAGGATTGCCCATGAACACCCTTGCCTTTGTTTTTGATGGACTTTTTAAAGGATTGGGAGAGATGAAATATTTGAGAAATGTATTGCTGTCCGCCACCTTTTTAGGGTTTATTCCTTCATTATATCTAGGGAAATATCTAGGTTGGGGATTTTATGCCATTTGGATCGCTTTTGTGGTTTGGATGCTAATAAGGGGCCTTGCGCTGGTTTGGAAGTTTCGAAGAAAATTTAAGCCCTTGGTTCAAAACAGTTAATTTAGTGCCATAAAGAAGCTACAATAATGTCTACAGATAGATCTAACGGAAGTCTCTATACAAAAATTGAAAACAGAATCGCAATTGTTGAATTTGGCCATCCCGCCAGTAATTCTTTTGTTTCGGAATTGCTGGAACGCCTTACTAACGAATTCAACAAACTTTCTGGAAATGATGGGGTTTCCCTAATCGTTTTAAAATCTGAAGGAGAACGGGCTTTTTGTGCAGGAGCATCATTTGATGAATTGGTGGCCATCTCAAATCTTAAAGAAGGGAAAGCCTTTTTCAGTGGTTTTGCCAATGTAATCAATGCCATGAGAACTTGCAAAAAGCCAATTGTTGGGCGAGTACAAGGGAAAGCCGTTGGCGGGGGAGTTGGTTTGGCTTCAGCCTGTGATTATGTTTACGCTACTGAGGCAGCTTCCATAAAGCTTTCAGAAATCTCCATTGGTATTGCTCCTTTGGTTATTGCGCCAGCAGTTGAACGTAAAATTGGGACAGCTGGACTTTCCGAACTTTCGTTAGTTCCAACAGAATGGAAAAATGCCTATTGGGCCAAAGAAAAAGGTCTGTTTTCCAAAGTGTATGATTCTATTGCGGAAATGGATAAAGAATTGGAATTTCATGTTCAAAAACTCGCTTCTTATAACTCCGAGGCGCTCTCAGAAATGAAACGCGTGCTGTGGGAAGGCACAGAGCATTGGGGCAAATTGTTGCTAGAAAGGGCAGAAGCTTCAGGTAAACTTTCCTTGTCGCCAAATACTAAAACAGCTTTGGAGAAGTTTAAGAAGTAATATTATGGATATTCTTTCTTTTTTAAATAGTGATATTGTTCTTCCTTTATTGGCATTGTTGGTCATAGTGGTTTATATCATTACCAGGATTCGTAACCAAAGACGGTTTAAAAGGTAACCATGTCCAAAACCAAGTGGCATATGTGGGTACTACTATATTGGTTTTTCTTTTTGTTGGGCGGGTTTTTAATGTATTCCGCATATAATCAATACAATAAAACAGAATTGCTGTTGGAAAAAGGCATCCGCACCACGGCCAAAGTCACACAATTGATTCCTTACCAAAGCGATGATGGCACTACTTATGCCCCCGTTTTTGAATTCAAGGACCGTCAGAAAAATGTCCATTCTTTTGAAAGTACTATTAAATCCCGTCCCGCTGCATACGATATTGGTCAAAATATTAAAATCGTTTATGACGGAAGAAATAAGACCCATGTAAAAACCATCTCTTTTTGGGGACTATACCGTTGGAGTATTATTTTGGGAATGATTGCCTCTCCTTTTCTCATTCTAGGAGGAAGTTATCTGTGGTATACGTACTTTTAATATTTCAAATCACATATAGCTGTATATTTATTCCATGAAGAAGCTACAACTTCCTAAAGGCAAAAAAATTTATTTCGCTAGCGATAATCATTTGGGCGCACCTTCTTTAAAAGAAAGTTTGCCCAGGGAGAAAAAATTTGTGGCTTGGTTAGATTCCATAAAAGAAGATGCCTCCGCTATTTTTTTAATGGGAGATCTCTTTGATTTCTGGTTTGAATACAAAACCGTTGTTCCAAAGGGATTTACGCGAACCTTGGGCAAACTTGCTGAGCTATCCGACATGGGTATTCCAATTACCTATTTTGTAGGCAACCATGATCTATGGATGAACGGGTATTTTGAAGAAGAACTGAATATTCCCGTTTACCATAAACCTCAGCAATATCTTATTAATGATACTTCGTTTTTTTTAGGCCATGGTGATGGTCTGGGACCTTCTGATAAAGGGTTTAAGCGCATGAAAAAAGTATTTACCAACCCTGTTGCCCAATGGTTTTTTAGATGGTTGCACCCAGATTTGGGAGTACGGTTGGCACAACATCTTTCTATAAATAACCGGATTATTTCTGGTGAGGCTGATGCTTCTTTTTTAGGAGAAGATAAGGAATGGTTGATTCTATATGCCAAAAGAAAACTGGAGGAACAGCACTACGATCATTTTGTTTTTGGACATCGCCACCTTCCCATGGAAATAAAACTAAATGACACATCCACTTATACCAATTTAGGGGACTGGATTTCATATTTTACCTACGCCGTATTTGATGGTGAAAAGCTATCTCTTGAGAAACTGGAAGACTAGTCTTTTTCATGTTCCTCAATGTCCTTTTGAAGGTCCAATTTTCTGAACTTTGGGGAAACTATTGCCGTTATTCCAACGGTCAAAAGAGTCATACAACCCCCGAAGACTACTGCGGAAACCGTACCCAAAAGTTTTGCTGCCAATCCACTTTCAAAAGCTCCAAGCTCGTTGGAAGACCCCACAAAAATAGAATTTACCGAAGCAACCCGTCCTCTCATATTATCCGGTGTTTTTAACTGCAATATCGTCTGGCGAATGATCATGGAAACACCATCTACCGCACCACTTAAAAACAAGGCTGCAACAGAAAGCCAAAAAGAGGTGGAAATACCAAAAACGATAATACAAATGCCAAAAGCAAATACCGCCCATAGCAATTTTTTACCTGCATATTTATGCAAAGGAAATCTAGTTGATCCCAACATCGTGATGGACGCTCCCACAGCAGGTGCAGCCCTCAAAATACCAAAGCCTTCTGAACCTACATGTAAAATATCTTGAGCATAAATAGGCAAAAGTGCTACAGCACCCCCAAAGAGTACCGCAATCATATCCAAGGTTAATGCTCCGGAAATGGCGTGACTATTAAAAACAAATTTCAACCCGTCTTTTAAACTTTGTAAAACCGGTTCTCCAATTTTGGGGTTTAAAATGGGTTTTTTCGGAATCTTGAGCAGAAAAAGCAAAGCAAAAAGTGAAAAACCAAAAATCACACACATGGACCAATGGACTCCAATCCAACTGATTGAAAAACCAGCAAGTGCAGGACCTAAAACAGATGCCATTTGCCAAGTGGAACTACTCCATGTGGCAGCATTTGGGTATATTTTCTTGGGAACAATCAATGCAATCAATGAAAATATGGTAGGGCCCAAAAAGGCACGAACCAAACCTCCCAGAAAGACCAAAAAGTAAATGATATATAAAATTCCCTTTGGAGATAGGACTGCTTCCATTGATGGATCACTGACAAAAAATAGGCCCAGACTAATAACAGAAAACCCAAGAATGCATTTGATCAGTAAATTTCTTTTTTCTTTCTGGTCAACAATATGCCCCGCAAAAAGTGCCATTAATACTGCGGGAATAACCTCCATTAAACCAATAATTCCAAGAGACAAAGGATCTTTGGTCAAGGAGTATACCTGCCATTCAATAACGATAAATTGCATGGACCAAGCAAAGACCATGGCAAAACGGACTATCAGAAAGATATTGAATTCTTTATAACGTAAGGCTGCGTAGGGATCCATATGGTACTAGCGAATATCTCTAAGTTTTAGCTGAAGACTTACATTTCCGTTCCACTCATTTTCATCCAAAGAAAAAACCGCATCAAATGAATTTTTGTTTTTGACACTTTCCAATTTGCCTCCCAAATTAAAACCAATGGCCCCAATAGGCGTAGAATCCTTTTGAAAAGCGGTTAGTTTTAGATGTTTTTCTCCACCCCCAACACCCTTGGCATATCCGGTATCCTGGATTTTTTCAGACATAAAAACTGGAGTCATATTACTTGGGCCAAAGGGTGCAAACTGTTTTAAAATTCGCATGAGCTTGTCATTTATTTGATGTAATTCTATTATGGCATCTACCTTAAGTTCAGGTTCCAATAAGTTTGGGTCAATGGTTTCAGAAACAACCTTTTCAAACTGGTTCTTAAAGGCTTCATACTGCTCTTCCAATAACGTCAATCCCGCAGCATATTTATGTCCGCCAAACTGTTCCAAACAATCAGAACATCCTTCCAAAGCGTTGTATACATCAAATCCTTTTACAGATCTAGCTGAAGCTGCCAACTTATCTCCGCTTTTAGTAAAAACCAATGTTGGGCGATAGTAGGTTTCTGTAAGCCTGGATGCAACGATTCCGATAACTCCTTTATGCCAATTTTCATCATACACAACGGATGTGAATCTATCTTCCTCTTTGTTTTTTTGTATCTGTTGAAGCGCCTCTTCTGTAATCTCTTTATCAAGGTTTCTTCTGTCTGAATTAAACTGCTCAATTTCTGCTGCGAATTCAGAGGCAATTGTCAAATCTGTTTCTACCAAAAGGTCCACTGCATGTTGACCATGTTTCATTCTTCCGGCTGCATTTATTCGAGGAGCAATTATAAAAACAACATCTGTAATGGTAAGTTCCTTCTTTTTTATTTGATCAATAATGGCTTTAAATCCAATTCTTGGGTTTGTATTAATGACTTGCAGTCCAAAATAGGCAAGTACTCTATTTTCCCCATCGATTGGAACAATATCCGCTCCAATGGCAGTGGCTACCAAATCCAAATAAGGAATAAGATCATCTATGCCTTCGCCTTTTTTTAATGCTAATGCTTGAATAAGCTTAAAACCCACCCCACAACCACAAAGTTCTTTATAGGGATATTCACAATCTGGCCGTTTTGGGTCCAATATAGCTACTGCTTCAGGCATTTCTTCACCTGGTCTGTGATGATCACAAACAATAAAATCAATACCTTTTTGCTTCGCGTATTTTACTTGTTGAATTGCTTTTACACCGCAATCCAATGCTATAATCAAGGTAAAATCATTGTCAGAAGCAAAATCAATTCCTTGTAGAGAGACACCATATCCTTCCGCATAACGATCCGGAATATAGGTAGCAACATTGGGGTACTCTTCCAAAAGATAAGAGGATAATAACGCTACCGCTGTGGTGCCATCCACATCATAATCCCCGTAAACCAAAATATTTTCATGGTTGGCTATAGCCAATTCTATTCGTTCCACGGCTTTATCCATATCTTTCATTAAAAAAGGATCATGCAAATGGGAAAGCTGTGGTCGGAAAAAATCTTTTGCCTCTTGGTACGTAGTTATTCCACGTTGCAAAAGCAATTGTGCCACCAAACTATCTATCTTAAGTTCTTTTGAAAGTCGGTCAATGTCTTTTGGGGTAGGTTTTGGTTTTATGGTCCATCTCATGGGCTAAGTTCAAGTTCAAAAATTAAGTTCAAATTCAAGGGGTTTTGTTTTTGATAACGGTAGAGATAATCTTGACCAGTTGTTCAATTTCATCCAAAAGTTGGTGCTGAGTTTGTTCCGGACCGTAGTTGATTTTATTCAAGATTCTTAAGTTCACTCTTGATTCTTTCAACTCTTTTAAAACCAATGATGCTTTAAAACGATAGTCTCTATTTGTATTGGTTCCTTGGACTTCTCCAAAGTTCAACGCTGCACTTCCTCCAGAGCGAAGCAATTGATTGCCATAATATTGTCCAGTGAAATCCGAAGGCAACCCTTTGCAAAATAAAGCGATGCTTGCCGCCAATTCAACAAATCTATCCTCTAAATCAAATTTTTTATTGCTCATATTTTCTATGAATTGATTCTGAGGCTGAAACTGATATTAAATGTAAGTCAATTTCTTATACTTATACCCGTATTTTGAACTTGAGCTTATTTTTTTGAACTTGTTTTACTTATGATGAAAAATCGTTTTGATTTCCAATTTTGCAAATCTTCTAAACATTTCCATTACCCCACAATATTTTTCAATAGAAAGGTCAACTGCTTTTTTAAGCTTGGCCTCGTGTAAGTTTGATCCGTGAAAATGATATTCAATGGTCACCGTATCATAGTATTTTGGATGCTCATCCGTTAGATTGGCTATGGTTTCAATGCTAAAATCATCTACTTCCAATTTCATTTTTTTAATGAGCGAAGCAACATCCAGTCCAGAGCAACCAGCAAGAGAAGAAAGCATAAGTGCTTTGGGGCGAAATCCTTCTCCTTTACCACCATCATCTGGCCCTGCATCAATTTTAAAATGTAGTCCTGAAGGGTTGTTGCTTTCAAAGGCCATTTCGCCTAGCCATTTGGTGGTGATATGATTTGTCATGATGTCAAATTTTTGTTTCTTGTAGCCTTCAAAAATACAATTTAAAACCGCACTTATGGCATTAGTAAATCCGCTTGACCCAAATCATGATCCAGAGACAAAAGAGCTTGCAGCATTCTTTAACGAGACGCTTGGGTTTTGCCCAAACTCGGTATTGACCATGCAGCATAGGCCAGCAATTTCAAAAGCCTTTATTAACCTTAACAAAGCGGTAATGGCCAATGAGGGCAGGGTGACTTCGGCACTAAAACGGATGATTGCCTGGGTGAGCAGTAATGCCACCGGATGCCGGTATTGCCAAGCACATGCCATAAGAGCTGCGGAACGTTACGGTGCGGAACAAGAGCAGTTGGACAATATTTGGGAGTACCGAACACATCCTGCCTTTTCGGATGCTGAGCGTGCTGCCCTAGATTTCTCTCTGGTTGCCTCCCAAGTTCCAAATGGGGTGGATGCCGAAATCAAGGCTCGCCTACATGAGCATTGGAATGAAGGCGAAATTGTGGAAATGCTAGGGGTAATTTCTTTGTTTGGATACCTGAACCGTTGGAACGATTCTATGGGCACTTCTATTGAGGAAGGGGCTGTAGAAAGCGGGGAACAATATCTTGGCAAGCATGGTTGGGAAGAAGGAAAACATGATGGGAGTAGATACTGATATCAGAAATCAGATGTCTGACAGTGAGATTTCTTGATTTACATCAACATTTATTGATGGGGTATAACTGAACTTTGTTCCAATCAAAAAACGAACAGTTATGGCAAGCTTGCTCATCTCTTCTGAAAATCAAATTCAACGTCTAAATGGAATCTTGAACCATGTAAAAACAATTCAAGGGCTGGATATTTCCCAATTAATCGCTACACCAAATTCAAAGTCTTGGAATGTGGTGGAAGTAATAGCCCATTTGAACATCGCTTATGGAATGTACATGCCAAAACTGGACGAAGCCTTTACCAAATTACCCACCGTTGACTCTGTCCCTGTAGAATTCAAAGCTAGGGCATGGCAAAAACTGGTTATTGCTGGCCAACGACCAAAAAATGGCGTGCGGAAATGGAAAATGAAGACCCTTAAGCGTTTTGAGCCATTATTGAGCAATAAAGACCTAAATAGGGAGAAAATTAATATTGTTTTCGCTGAGTTTTTTACACTCCACGATCATTTAAAACAATCTATCCTAAAAAGCAGAAGTAAGGATGTCGCCAAAATAAAGATTACCTCGGCCATTGGCCCGATTGTCAATTTCTATTTGCCAGAGGCTTTTGAATTTTTGCTCTGCCATATAGAACGGCATATGGTTCAGATAGATGAGGTTTTGGGGTAATGGGATTACTTTAAACCTCACTTCGGGTAATGTAGTCCTAATTTTGTTGAAGGAGCAGTTGAGACCTTAATGGATTATAGCCATTGTTAGACAACGTTTTTTATCAGTTCGAGTCCAGAAAAATATTTCGATTTTTCCCAATAGCCGAAACCGATAATCCAGATATAACTAATTCAGCTGCACTATTATGATTATCCGAAAATCCAGTTAAATGATGCCACGGATTCTCTTGCGCAGCAGTTATTTTATAATATTGCTTTTTATCTATTTCAATTACTTTCACTAAAACTTGCCAATCCTGATAGTCATCTTTATTCGTAAATAACAGCTCAGCATGAGATGTAAATACCCAAACAGGTTCGTGGTCAATCAATTCGAGTGTTTTAATTAATTCACACATCATTTCAGGCATTTTTTTCCATTGCGATGGCCATTCTTTTGGGTTGTAAAAGTCAAGTAAAGTTCTCTTTTGTTGTCCAGATATTGACTTTAATTCCATTCAGATTGAGTTTCTCAAATGTTGTCTAATGTTAAGCTAAAAATCTTTTTAATGATTATTTAGCAACCGATAAGTGAAGTTCGAAGATTCTATTCTTTAAATCTGGGCTAAATTGATGGATGGTTCTTTTGGATTGAAGGGTGGGGTTTTGGGCAAGAGGTCTTTAGTATAAGCCTGAAGTCTCGCCCTTCAATCTTGCTCGGCATAGCTTTTTAGGGAGACAACACTACCAAAATACTTGTGATTCCGCGTGTGCGGGAGCAGCTTGATTGGATTTTTCCGATGGATTTAATTTACAATTAAAAGGGAAGGCAAAATTATATACGTTGTTAGATTTAGTTATTTGATAATTTGATTTGCTGGTAATGGTCTACAGAACAGCTATCAATATACTTTTCCATTCCTTTTGGGATATGGGCTTCATTCCAATTTTGCCCTGCAAATCTTATTAAATCGTCTTCCTTGTTCCAACAAGAAATCATAATGAACTCCTTCGGATTCCACTTTGTTGGTTTGCCGATTTCCAACGATATCAGACCACTATAATTTTCAACGACTGGAACGGAAATTTCCTTGAATTTCAATTCAAATTCCTCATGAAGCTCTTCTGGGATTACTGCTTTAAATATTCTAATTATCATTCCTTTAATATCAAAACTAACAATTATGGTATGGCTTCGCTTTAATGGACTATGTCATCCAATAAGTGAAGTTCGGAAATTTTAAAGAAAAATCCAGACTAAATTGATGGCAGGGTCTTTTTAGATTAGAGGGTGGGGTTTTAAGTCAGTGGTCAGTGGTCAGTAAATAAGAATTAATTTTTGCGGAACGGTCTTTAGTATCACCCTTTAACCTTGCTCGGCAGAGGTTTTTTAGGGAGATAACAGTGCCAAATATATCAGGTTGTGCTGGATTGCAGTTATGGGTTGGTATTTGATCCTTATCATTTTTATACGGTGTTCCCTACAGTTTTTATCCCAAAATTTCTTTTTTTATCAATTCAAATTCTGCTTCTTGCTTGTTTGTGTTAAATCCTGCTCTTAACGTTTGTAAAGATGGGTGTCCCTTTAATATTTTCAATGCTGATGGTTTAAATTCTTTTCCAACAAAAGCAATTAGTTCCTTTAAGTTTTTTGCCTTGGCAACACCATCGATATTTCTTAATTTTTTTAAATGGACGATCTCTAATTCTGTTAAATTGTCAAGGCTTTCTAAAGAAGGAAACTTTACTAAAGAGTTAAAGCAATGTACTTTCAATTTTTCCATTTTTTTTAGATGAGAAATAAATTCAGCGGTGGTGTTTTTATAATCCTTAATAAAGAACCCGTCCTTTAATCGAGGTAGATCATATAAGCCAGAAAAATCTGCTATTTTATCACTTGCACCTAATCTGATTCCCTCTAGATTTATTAAAGGCCTCAAAAAGTCAAGGTTATCGCATTTTAAACGAAGAAGGGTTATTTTTTTTAAAGATGTGAAATTCGCAATTTCCTCTATATCCTTTACGTGAAATATTTCAAATTCTTCCAGCTGTTTTAATTCGGTCAAAGGCTTTAAACGGACTCTTGCAGACCGAAAAGGGTATAAAAGTCTTAAAACTCTAAGTTTTTTTAAATTAGAGATCGGACTCAAATCTTTTAATTTATAATAATTGGATATGTACAGGTCTTGAATATCCGGTAAATTCTCTAAAAAAGATAGATTTTCAAATTCTCCGATTTTAAGATTACTTATAGCGAATCGTATTGTTGGACTGTGTGTAACTATTATTCTATTTATTTCTTTCCAAAGCTTTGTTGTTTGCTCGGTTTTAAAGGAAATATAAATAATATTATTCTTGGCTACTAAATCTTCAATTTTATTTAAATCTGAAGCGTTCAATTTATTATTGACACTTACGGAAAGACGGGTTTCTTCATCAAATTTATGTTTTTCAATTTCCCAATTTTCATCCATTATTTTCAACTTATAGGTAACTACTAAGGATATGTATTCGTTTCAATGGTTTATATCCGGCGATACGTGAAGTTCGAAGATTCTATTCTTTAAATCTGGGCTAAATTGATGAATGGTTCTTTTGAATTGGAGGATGGGGTTTTGGATCAGTGGTCAGTAGTCAGTAGTCAGTAGTCAGTAGTCAGTAGTCAGTAAATAAGAATTAATTTTTGCGGAACGGTCTTTAGTATCACCCTTTAACCTTGCTCGGCAGAGGTTTTTAGGGAGACAACAGTGCCAAATATATATCAGGTTATGTCTTTTAGATTGCACTTATCGCTGAGTATATTATGTGCGGTTTTTTGTGTTGCATCTGTGGAATAAAACTATAATTTCATGTAGATTGTCGGCAACTTTTTATTCTATTTTGATTAGAATCTATCATTATTCCACCATTTATCGAAGGTTTTTGGGCAAATTTTTCGCATAGACTCTTCATCCTCCCGAGACCATTTGAATTCAATTTCATCCCTATTCAATGCATCACCATAATCGTATTTGTCTTCTTCCTTATAAAAATCCTTTTTGAACTTTTCTTCAAAAACTTCTCTATATACATAGCCCAATCCCCCAAATGTTGGTTCATCTCCTTCAGAAATTAAATCAAATTCATCACAAATACTGTCAGGGTTCTCTAAAGCGCTATAATACACTGCTTTCCCCCTAGAAATAAGCCAATCCCGAAAATAATCAAACCAGTCATCACTGCAGCCCCCCAAAAGAATGTAAGGCACCAGCCACAAGTCTCCATTATATGATTTTGATGAAAGTTTGTAGTAATGGTACAGGAAACCAAAAAGTTCCTGTTCAGATAATTTCTTTAATTCAAGTTTCAATGATCGTGCTTGAGAATCTATGTCCTTACCCTCTTTTCTCGAGTTTGAAATAATTGTCCAAAATAAATTTTCAGTCATTAATTCTTCTGCAATTATTTTCTCCATCAATTTATATTTAATTGTTGCAAATGATTATGATATGGCTTCATTTTAATGAGCTATATCATCCGAATGGAAGTTGGCTGAATTAACGTTTAAAATCAAGATGGAATTGATGGATGGCCCTTTTGGATTGAAGGATGGGGTTTTAGGGAGACAACACTGCCAAATATATCAGGTTATGCCTTTTAGATTGCACTTATCTAAAAAGGATATGAATCCGTTTTAATGATTTTTATCCGTAGATAAATGAAGTTCGGGAAATTTAGCTTAAGATTCAAGAGTTAATTGACGAATGCAAATTGTGGATTGAAGGGTCGAGTTTTAGGTCAGTGGTCAGAAATCTGATGTCTGAAAAAGCATAATCACTTTGTTTAAAGACCTCTATTTTAATCCTAAACCATATTCTTATTTTTAAGGAAAATTCGCTGCTTGTATGAATGATGAAACTTTCCTTCGCCTAAAGGCCTTTTTTCCTCAGATTACCCTAAATGAACAAGAAGAAGGTCATTTTAAGTCACTGTGGTCTGTAAAGACTTTTAACCAGTATGACCTGATTACCGAAGCTGGGAATGTTGAGCGCTATTTCTATTTTGTACTGGAGGGCGTACAGGCCATTTATATTTTGAATGAAAAGGGCGAGAAAGTGGTTCTTGGGTTTTCGTATTCGGGCAGTCCTTCTGGAGCATTTGATTCATTTATTAAAAAAACACCTTCAGATACTTTCCTAGAAGCATTGAAGCCTTCAAAAATGTTGGCCATTTCTTTCAAGGACTATCAAGGTTTGTTTGAAAAATATCCAGATTTCTATGTGTGGGGACATCAGTTTTTTCAACAAATCTTGTTTGGTAGATTACAAAGGGAGGTTGAAATATTGACCCTCTCTGCCGAGCAACGCTATACCACCTTTATGCAACGCTGTCCTGAGGAGCTAAAAATAATTCCACAAAAATATTTGGCTTCTTACCTTAACATGAAACCCGAAACGTTCAGTAGGTTACGATCTAGTATTTCGTATTAATTGTTTAATTGTTGCGAAATATATTCTTTAAGCTTGGGCACAACTTCCTCTTCAAACCAAGGGTTTTTACTTAACCAAAATCGATTTCTGGGTGAAGGGTGTGGTATTACAAAATATTCAGGAGCGTAGTTCATGTAATTCCTAACCGTTTCGGTCAAATTCTTTTCCATTTTGTTGCCCAAATAATGACGTTGGGAGTATTGGCCAATCAAAATTGTCAATTTAAGGTTAGGCATTTTACTCAGCAGTGGTTTATGCCACAGGGGAGCGCATTCTGTTCTTGGGGGTAAATCACCCGTTTTTCCTTTTCCTGGATAACAGAATCCCATGGGCATTTGAGCTATTTTGGTCTCATCGTAAAATTCTTCGTCCGTTACCCCCATCCATTTGCGAAGCTGTTTGCCGCTAGGGTCATCCCAAGGTATTCCTGTTTTATGCACTTTGGTGCCCGGTGCATGGCCAATGATTAAGATTCGCGCATCTGGGTGTCCTGCAACGATGGGTCTTGGGCCCAAAGGAAGGTGTGCTTTGCATACTTCACACTTTCGAATATCGGAGAGTAGTTCTTTCATGCTTGTTAAATGTATAAAAAAGCTAAGAGAGTAGTTTTAGTTACCTAGCTTAGCTTTTGTTGAAATAGTTTTGCGATTCATAATAAACACCAAAGCACATCAATCTTACAATCGACATGCTTGGAGCCATAACCAACCAAAATCTTCAGTTGTTTTATGTGAAAAAGAACATTGTATTCTGATTATTCTCCACTTTCACAGTTCTAAGTACTTATTTCTGCTTTATGCAAGCTAACCACAGTCAGTACCGCAATTCCATTTATCCAATAGTAGTAAGCATCGATTCCTTCAAAAGACAGTATAAAAGGTGCCAGAATAAATACTATGGCAACCATAAAGTCAACTATCAAATGAAACTTATAGGGAATAACTTTAAATGCTCCCAAGTGATGATCTGTTAACAAGGTCAGCACAAATGCTGCAATTCCTGTAGCCACCGAAAGCTGTAATGCTAATGGGTTAGAACTACCCAAACCTAATAAGAATGGGAGTGCTATTAATGCTATAGCTACTGGATAATCTAAAAATGCGTGAATTCTTTTGGTTATGAATTTCATAATTTAAAATTTTAGCGATTATTAAAATGGCTTAGTTATGCGTCTTACCCAACTTCTTCCAATTGGTGTCCGCAACACTTTTTAATTTACCATGATTGTTTTCTGCAAGCCAAAGTTGTTTTGCATCGAGCTCCACATTGTTCAAATACAAGTAGTATTTTCCGTCTTTTACAATGAATTTAGTTGGATCCACTCTGAACTTTGCTCCTGCATAGGTGCCAAAAGCACAGAAACCCCCATATTGAGGTAAGTACTTTGAAGGGTTTTTATCAAAAGTTGCCTTTTGCTCTCCAGAAGTGAAATAATAAACTACTTTTTTATACTCAGACTTATACGCTTTATTACCTCTTTGGGCCAATCCCAAATCCAAATATGATACAGGACTATACCCTGCAAGTGCAATATTACTGTTGTCAATATTATTGGCCATTTTGTCTTGGGCCGATAAACCTGTAGCAAATGTTAATGCTACTAATGCTATGGATAATTTTAAACTTTTCATTTTACTTTTCTTAAATTATTTGTTTGTTTTTTTAATTACTACATCTTTACTCCTACCAATATCTTTGTCTGTAAGTACTAATTGATAATACCATCTGGACCTGATAAAAACATCACCAAAACTCGCTGCGTCATTACGATACAATCGATTTTCTTGTTTGATATTAGAGAAATAAGGAAGCATCTATTGTGCGTTGAAGTATTCTTCCTGTACAACTTTCCCTTCTGCATTCCAGATACGACGAATAATTTCATGCCAGTAAATTTTACTGTCATCTTTCATATTGAAATCAAAAGTGAATTCTGAAGCAGATACATTTCCATCCACAATAGTGTGGTGATGGGTAATGCCGTTCACTTGGGCAATCGCCCCTGCGAAACCTTCCATTTTTTCCACCATTTGTTGTTTGTTAGTGGTTGCTACTCCACTATAGTCTGATGTGGTCGCGTCTTCCGCGAAGAATTGCTTTACTGCATCAACTATAGCTCCTTGTGTTACTATGCCATCCATTTCGGCGGCTAATGATTTAATTTCCATTTCTGATATTTTTAATGATTGAACAAATTTTTGTTTGTAATTACATTGCAAATTTCAGCATGGAATGGACTAGAATCCGTACAAAAAAGACGCTAAGAATTGTACTTTTTGATTTTGTAATCGGTGGGGGTATTGCCCGTATAATTTTTGAAGAAATGTGAAAAGTGGTTGGCTTCCTCGAATCCCAATGCATAAGCCACATCTTTTATGGAAGCATCTTGGCTCAACAACCTTTTTGAGGTGGAAATCACCTCGTTTCGAATCAACTGACCCAAAGAGGCGTTCATTTTCGCCCTCGTTTTTTTGGAAAGTGCTTTTACAGAAAGGTTCATCTTATCCGCATAGAAATCCAAAGCACGATGTTCCAAATGATGTTCTTTCAATAACTCAATAAGGTTTTGGGTGAAGGAATCACGGTTTTCATAATCGAAGCCATCTCGAAACTGAGAAGGCGTCTGGCCCGTAGTATTTTTAAATACCCGATTAAAATAGGCAGGGTCTTTATATCCCGTTTCATAAGAAACTTCTTGAATGCTCTTATCTGTAAAGGCTATTTTTTTCTTGCTCTCCATTAATCGTTTGTTGGAAAGCAATGTTCTAACGGAAAAACCAACCTTGTCTTTGACCAATGCTTGAGCGTCATACCCATTTTCCAACATTAATGCGGAAAGGTCATTGTTGGTAAAGTTGCCATAATATTCTTGGTCAATAATATCCTTCACATCAAAAATGATCTGATATTCTTCTTTACTGGCCTGAAAAGGATTTTGCCAATACCATTGTTTTGAGGAGATGTCGATAATTTCGGCGGTGTTTTCAGAGAAAACTGTATTTGAAAGATATCTTTTGCATTCCTCACATTCATTGAAGTTGATGTAGCCCAACGAAATCAAATGCTTAAAAAGAACTCGAACTTCCTTCTTTTCAAAAATGGATTTACTTGGAAATTCTATTTTTCTGACCACAAAATCATCCGAAAAGAATTTGATATACTGTCCTTTTTCTAAGTAGATGGCTTTGTCCTGCCAATCTGTATAATTTTTGAAATCCACTTGAATGGTTCCCGAACCTGACATAATATGAAAAAGCGTATATCTGTTGATGAAATACACCTTATCAATCTCAGGATTAAACTTTTGGACCATTGGAGTCAAATACTAAACGCTAGAGGTATTGTCGAAAATACACTCAAAAACTATCAAATCTTACGCGTTAATAGTCACTCAAAGGTTTAACATAGTTAAGACCCTACTGTTACTTTTAAAAAGTATATCGTAAGCATTCCCCAAAAAGTACCTGTTGCCATGCTTAGTATTGCCAATACAATGGCATGTGGCATCCATTTTTTCTCATAAGCTGCTGTAACGGCAGGTGCGGTTGCGATACCCCCAACATTTGCCATACTTGCAATGGGAACCCAGGCCATATTTATGTTCATCAATTTGGCTATTAGGACCATAAAAATAAAATGACCAAAGAGCCAAACTACTAAAAAGCCAAAAAAGGATACATCAAAACCAAGGGTATCAAACCGCAACTTTAATCCTAAAATAGCCATGACCACCAAAATTAAAATAGCCCCTGCCTTCAAAGAGAACTTGAAGTTCCATCTGGGAACAAAATTTCCAAGTGCTAATCCAACAATTGAAAGTAAAACCACTTTTCCCACAAAGCTTTCGACAAAATAGTTAGTGACAAAAACAACGGCCAAAAGAATAACGACGGTTATCCATACAGCCATTGGTTTCTGCTTTTCCTCGCGAATTTCCTCGGGTATTCCTTTGTCTGTTATTTTAAACCAAAGGTTTAGTCTATTGCTGTTCTTAATTCCTTGAAACATTAAAATGGTCCAAACGTTAACCAAGATATTGTCCATAACCAAGACGGAAAGAAAAATTGCCTCAGGGCATTCTACCAATTCTTTTAGTACCAATTGACTTGTACTTCCTCCTATCCAACTGCCTACAATTGGAGGTATTCCTTTCCAAAAACCATTCATAGATAATGTTTCAGCAACCAAGGTGGTTTCGGAAAATCCCATGACAAAAATTATCGGAAAGAGCGCAATAAAAAACGACCCAGCAACAAAAAGTACAATTGGTTTATAACCAATCGCCTTAAGTTGCCCTAATGAAAGACTTCCCATGACAGTAACAATTGCCAATGGAATAAAGAAGTCTTTACTATAGTCATGGATTTTTTCCTGAGAAAAGTCTAGGCCCAAAACATATGAAACCGCCGCGGGAATTAGATACACTAATAAGATGGCAGGAACCCAGTCGAAAATAGATTTGATGTATTTGTTCTCCCAGACATCCAAAAAATAAACTACGGTAACTGTTATTCCAGTTATAATCCATGGAGTCAGATTCATACAGGTCTATTTTTTTCCACCGACAACGATAACAAATTCTCCTTTTGGGGGCTTTTCAGTGAAGTGCTTTAAAACCTCAACTATGGTTCCCCTGACAGTTTCCTCATATAACTTGGTCAACTCACGTGATACTGAAATAGGTCTGTCGGCTCCAAAGTATTCAATAAACTGGGTCAAGGTTTTTATCAACTTATGTGGAGATTCATAAAAAACCATGGTTCTGGATTCTTCAGCCAATTGCTGCAATCTGGTTTGTCTACCTTTTTTTATGGGAAGAAACCCTTCAAAAATAAAGCGATCATTGGGAAGCCCACTATTTACAAGTGCAGGTACAAACGCGGTTGCGCCCGGAAGACATTCTACTTCAATATCATTTTCTACACAAGCTCTTGTCAATAAAAATCCAGGATCCGAAATTGCTGGTGTCCCAGCATCTGAAATTAACGCCAGCGTAGTGCCTGCTTTTAGTTTTTGCACCAACGCATTCACTTGTTTGTGTTCGTTGTGCATGTGGTGGCTTTGCAACGGGGTCCCTATTTCAAAATGCTTTAGGAGCTTCCCGCTGGTTCGGGTATCTTCCGCCAGCACTAAATCTACCTCTTTCAACACTTTAATAGCCCTTAGGGTTATATCTTCAAGATTTCCTATTGGTGTAGGTACCAGGTACAGCTTTCCCATAGGCCAAAGTTACGGCCTTACTTGCTTTCCTGTGAAATAGGAAATCAATACAAATGCAAAAGCCAAAACAGCACCGATATGTTGTCCATCACTTATCATATAATGAGCAAAAAAAGCTAAAATGGCATTAAAGAAAAATCCAGCGTATGCCCATTCTTTTAACCATTTGGAAAAATTACCCCAAACGGCAATCAATCCTAAAATTTTTGCACTAGCCAGAGGATAAATGAGGTATGTTGGGTAGCCCATACTCTCAAAAAAACCATGAATCATCTCATGGTTAAAAAAATAATTGTAGATAGAAAACAACATTATAGCCGTCAGCAAAGCTGTTGACAGCCAAAAGCTTATTTTTTTGAAATTCATAATTGAACGTTTAGGTTGCTTACCTAAATGTATAAAAAGTAATTGGAAAAGAAGTTTTTAAGCAAATCTTCGTTCCACCAAGGCTATAAATCGGGCTTCGTAGTCTTCTTTGCCCTCCCAACCATTGTACTCTGGCTTTACCATGTTGTTTATAAATGCAATGGAGCGCTCTTCGGTATCGATGGTGTTTAATTGCGAAAGTACACGGTCGTAGTCACTCGTGTTATTATTGAACAAATGCTTTACAAAGGCCAATTTGTCATTGAGACCTACTTGCAGGTCTTTAATAAAGGTATCATTCAAAGACTTAGATCTGCCTTCTACAACATTTCCATTGCTCTCTGCGGGGGAAAGAATTTCTTTTTCATTTTTCATGTAATCAGGTTTTGCCACAAACTCTGTAAACACATGCTCGACAGCTGCTTCTGTTGGCATTTCTGAAACCATATCTTTAATGGTATCCATTCCCGGTATTATGATATCTTCCTCATGTGGGTTGCTTTCTGGAACTTTAATATTTTCACTCAACACCGCATTTGCCAATTTTTCGAACCGAGAGGCAATCATATTTTTAGAAACATCAACTTCCACATCGTTTAGCTTCTCATCTATAAACTTAAGAACTGCTAGCTTCTCATAAATCTCCTTAGCTTTACCGTAAAGTTCTGTCAGCTCTTTATCTTCCCTTGATGTGATAATATCCGTAGATAATTTTATCAAATCTTCCCTTAATTTCTTTATCATCGCTCTTAATCTATATTATAAAAATAAAACCATTTTAATTATGTCACTTAGAACAAAAGGTTAAATTTTAATCTTAAGCCAAGGCATATTTTTTTAGTAGTTTTGTGCTTTCCTATAATAAAACGAAAAAACTACCCAATTTCGTTTAAAAGTACGGTATGTTTCTCGAAAACACAGTCAACCCTAAAGAACAATTTGGATGGATAGAAGTTATCTGTGGTTCCATGTTCTCTGGAAAGACTGAAGAATTGATCCGCAGATTAAAGCGTGCCCAGTTTGCCAAGCAGAAAGTAGAAATTTTTAAACCTATTGTGGATACACGCTATCGCGAGGATATGGTCGTTTCCCACGATGCCAATGAAATTCGTTCCACACCGGTCCCTGCCGCAGCTAATATCCGGTTGTTGGCAGATGATTGTGACGTTGTTGGGATTGACGAAGCACAGTTCTTTGATGATGAAATCGTTACGGTCTGCAATGATCTGGCCAATAGAGGTGTTCGCGTTGTAGTTGCTGGATTGGATATGGATTTTAAAGGAAATCCATTTGGCCCTATGCCAGCCCTAATGGCTACTGCAGAGTATGTAACCAAAGTACATGCCGTTTGCACGCGTACCGGGAACTTGGCCAATTACAGTTTTAGAAAATCTAACGACGATAATCTTGTCCTGCTAGGTGAAACCGGAGAATACGAACCGTTAAGTAGAGCGGCATTTTATAAAGCCATGCTTAAGGAAAAAGTAAGTCAAATGAATGTAGATGCTGAGGAAGTCGCAGCAAAAAAGAAAACTGCTGATGGATAAAGTTGGTGAGACTACATTACAAATTGATTTGGCGGCACTAGAACACAATTTCAAGTTTTTAAAATCCAGATTAGACCCTGAAACCAAGTTTCTTTCTGTAGTAAAGGCCTTTGCGTACGGAAGCGATATGGTAACCATTGCCAAAAAAATGGAAAGTTTGGGAACCGACTATTTTGCGGTTGCCTATGCGAACGAAGGTGTTTTGCTTAGGAATGCCGGAATTACATTACCAATCCTGATACTTCATCCACTGCCTATAAACTTTGAAGCTTTAATTGATTTTAATCTAGAGCCCAGCTTATATTCCCCTAAAATTTTAAAGCTTTTTTTGGAAAAAGCTGAGGAAAGACAGCAAAAGGATTACCCTGTACATATTAAATTCAACACAGGGCTTAATCGTTTAGGGTTTTGGGAAAACGATGTTGATTATATTATTAATCATCTTAGAGAACAAAATGCCTTAAAAGTAATTTCTGTCTTCTCCCACTTGGCTGCATCTGAAGATGTAGCTGAAAGGTCATTTAGCCTTCAACAAATAGCCACTTTTAAAAAAACAAGTGAGGCATTAAACCAGAAATTGGGGTACAAGCCTTTTAGGCATATGCTAAATACTTCAGGAATCATTAACTATCCTGAAGCACAATTTGAAATGGTCCGAAGCGGAATAGGGTTATATGGATATGGAAATGCTAAAGCTATTGATGCTAAACTAAAGCCAGTAGCTCAGCTAAAAACTATTATCTCGCAACTACATAAAATAGAGCCCAATGAAAGCGTAGGGTACAATCGCGCATACAAATCAGAAGGTTATAGAATCACCGCAACATTACCTTTGGGTCATGCCGATGGTATTGGCCGCCAATACGGGAATAAAAAAGGGCATGTATTCATACATGGAAAAAAAGCTCCTATTATTGGGAATGTCTGCATGGATATGATCATGGTTGATGTTACCGATATTGCCTGCAAAGAAGGGGATGAAGTCCTTGTTTTTGGATTGCATCAGTCCGCAGAAGAATTTGCAAATACTGCTGATACCATTTCTTATGAAATCTTAACCGCTATTTCCCATAGAGTAAAGAGGGTTATTATTAACTCATGATTTTTCCATCATCAATTGGTGCAAAACCCTATTTTTAATTACATTGTAATCCTATTAACCAGTTAAACTATAAAACTATGTTGAAAGAATTCAAGGATTTTGCAATGAAAGGAAACCTAGTGGACATTGCCGTAGGTTTCGTAATGGGTGCAGCCTTTAACAAGGTGGTTGCCTCTTTTACAGGTGGAATCGTTTCCCCTTTAATCGGTCTCATTTTCAATGCAGATTTCAAAGATCTTAAATACACCATAACCGAAGGAACTATGAATGATGCAGGTGAAAAAGTAGGAGAAGTAGCTGTACTATACGGTGACTTTTTAACCAATGTAATTGATTTTATCATCGTCGCTTTTGTAATGTTTATGATTGTAAAAGGCGTTAATAAGATGAAGAAAAAAGAGGAGCCAGCTCCAGAAGCGCCAGCAGGTCCATCTCAAGAAGAGTTGCTTGCTGAAATTAGGGATCTCCTTAAAAAATAAGCCCATTTGCCTTTAAAGGGCAACCGCTACATCACAATAATAACTTTAAAACCGTCAGTTTGTTTCGCTAACAAGTTGGCGGTTGTTTTATTTATAACATTTTGTTATTTTTTTATCAGCCCCTTATAAAATGCTTGCATAGATCTTTATCTGGAGTACCTTTGTTCTTTTATAATAAAATCTGAAATGAAAGTAGCAGTTGTAGGAGCCACAGGTATGGTGGGCGAAGTTATGTTGAAAGTACTAGCCGAAAGAGATTTTCCAATCACGGAATTATTGTTGGTTGCCTCTGAGCGCTCTGTTGGAAAAAAATTGACATACAAAGACCAAGAACATACTATAATTGGGCTTCAAGATGCCATTGTATCTAGGCCTGATATTGCCATTTTCTCAGCTGGTGGTGATACTTCTTTGGAGTGGGCCCCAAAATTTGCTGAAATAGGGACCACTGTCATTGATAACTCTTCTGCTTGGCGAATGGACCCTTCCAAAAAATTAGTGGTCCCAGAAATTAATGCTAACGAGTTGACCGTTGAAGATAAAATCATAGCCAATCCCAATTGCTCAACAATTCAAATGGTGATGGCGCTTAACCCACTCCATAAAAAATACCAAATGAAGCGTGTAGTGGTCTCTACATACCAATCTGTTTCCGGAACTGGAGTAAAAGCTGTGCGCCAATTAGAAAATGAGATTGCAGGGGTACAGGGAGAAATGGCCTATCCTTACCCTATTGGACGCAACGCACTGCCACATTGCGATGTTTTTATGGAAAACGGCTATACCAAAGAAGAAATGAAGCTGGCCAGAGAGCCTCAAAAAATATTAGACGATAGAACGTTCTCCGTTTCTGCAACAGCCGTGCGAATTCCAACCGCCGGTGGTCATTCCGAATCCGTTAATGTTGAGTTTCATAATGACTTTGATCTTTCAGAGGTTCGAAAATTATTGAGTGAAACTCCTGGCGTAACGGTACAAGACAATCCAGAGACCAACACTTATCCAATGCCCATTTATGCCCATGGGAAAGATGATGTTTTTGTGGGGAGAATCCGCAGGGATGAAACGCAACGCAATACCCTGAACATGTGGGTTGTTTCGGATAATCTTAGAAAAGGGGCTGCAACCAATGCGGTTCAAATAGCCGAATATCTTGTGGAAAATAATCTGGTAATCAGCACTTCCGAAGCTGTTTCTTAAAATACGTTAAAGCTTTATTCTTATCCTTGAGAGTCAGGGTTTTTGTGCTATTTTTAGCAAAATCAATCTCAAAAGGAATGAGAACATTTAGTCTTGTTGTAGCTATAATTGTTGTGGCCTCATGTGAAACCGCAACCAAAAGAGAACCCATTGTAGTGAATTATCCCGATACGAAAAAAGTTGATACCGTTGATACCTATTTTGGAAATGAAGTAAAAGACCCCTACCGCTGGTTAGAAGACGATCGCAGTGCCGAAACCGAAGCCTGGGTCAAAGAACAAAATGCTTCCACTTTTAACTTTCTGGATAAAATCCCATTTAGGGATGACTTAAAAAACAGATTAGAAAAGCTTTGGAATTATGAAAAGGTAGGATCTCCTTTTAAAGAAGGAGACTACACTTATTTCTACAAAAACAATGGGTTGCAAAATCAATATGTCGTCTATAGAAAAAAAGAAGGCGACGAGGAAGAGGTTTTCTTGGACCCTAACACCTTCTCTGAAGATGGCACTACCTCTTTAATGGGGCTACAGTTTACCAAAGATGGTTCTAAAGCTGCTTATTTAATTTCTGAAGGAGGTAGCGATTGGCGCAAAGGTATTGTCATAAACACAACAAACCGTGAAATTGTAGAAGATACTTTGGTCGATATCAAGTTTAGTGGAATATCATGGAAAGGAAACGAAGGCTTCTTTTACTCCAGTTACGACAAACCTGAAGGAAGTGAACTTTCCGCAAAAACCGATCAACATAAATTGTACTACCACAAGCTGGGAACGCCTCAATCGGACGATGCCATAATATTTGGGGGCACTGCTAAAGAAAAACATCGTTATGTAGGTGCTTCCGTATCAGAAGATGAAAAGTATCTGTTCATCTCCGCCTCGACATCAACCTCTGGCAATAAATTATTTCTAAAGGATTTAACACAGCCCAATAGCGGTTTAATCACCATTTTAGACAATACCGATTCTGATACTTTCGTGATAGAAACTGTTGGGTCCAAGTTATATCTGGTCACTAATATGGACGCACCCAATAAAAAAATTGTGGTCACCGATGCATCGAACCCTACACCAGAACACTGGAAAGATTTAATTCCGGAAACGGAGCACGTACTAACCACGGGAACCGGTGGGGGCTATTTTTTTACAGAGTATATGGTTGACGCCATTTCCCAAGTGCTGCAATATGATTATGATGGCAAACTGGTAAGGGAAGTGAGGCTGCCTGGCGTAGGGAGCGCAAGTGGTTTTGGCGGCAAAAAAGAAGAGAAAGAATTTTACTTTTCATTCACCAATTATAATACCCCAAGCTCTTCTTATAAGTATAATGTGGAAACTGGGGAATATGAGCAATATTGGAGGCCAGAAATTGACTTTAATCCAGAGGATTATGAGTCAAAACAAGTTTTCTATACTTCAAAAGATGGAACAAAAATTCCTATGATTATTACATGCAAAAAGGGCGTGGAACGTAATGGTAAAAATCCAACCATATTATATGGATATGGTGGATTCAACATAAGTCTTACCCCTTCATTCAGTATTGTCAATGCTGTTTGGATGGAGCAGGGAGGAATTTATGCCGTTCCAAACCTAAGAGGGGGTGGTGAATATGGTAAGAAATGGCATATTGCCGGCACCAAAATGCAAAAGCAAAATGTGTTTGATGATTTTATTGCTGCGGCAGAATATTTAATTGAAAACGATTATACTTCTAAAGAATATTTAGCTATTAGAGGTGGATCCAATGGCGGCTTACTGGTTGGTGCAACAATGACCCAACGCCCAGATTTGATGCAGGTCGCACTACCTGCCGTGGGGGTTTTGGATATGCTTCGCTACCATACCTTTACAGCTGGCGCAGGATGGGCATATGATTATGGTACGTCGGAGGAAAGTGAAGAGATGTTCAATTATATTAAAGGCTATTCGCCCGTGCACAATGTTAAGGAGGGAACTGCGTATCCAGCCACGTTAGTTACGACTGGAGATCATGATGATCGTGTAGTGCCTGCCCATAGTTTTAAATTTGCAGCGGAGTTACAGGCAAAACAAACTGGAAATAATCCCACCCTAATTCGTATTGAGACTAATGCTGGTCATGGAGCTGGAACGCCTGTAAGTAAAACCATTGAACAGTATGCTGATATTTTTGGCTTTACCCTTTATAATATGGGGTATGATTATCTGCCGAATCAAGCAATATTAAAAGAGTTTAAGGATTAGAAATACTTTAATCCCCATTTAATCCGTTTCTATTGAAGCGGATTTTTTGTTGATTTCCCTTATATGTTAGACGTTCACATTGATTCTTTCCATTATCAGGACCAGTCCATTTTAGAGGATATTTCCTTTAAAGTGGATAAAGGAGAGCATCTGGCCCTTATGGGTGAAAGCGGTTCGGGCAAGAGTACATTGCTTAAGATTATCTATGGTCTTTTGCATGTTGAAAACGGAATTATCTCTTGGGAAGAAAAAAAAGTGCTTGGTCCAAATTTTAATCTGGTGCCAGGTGAGCCCTATATGAAATACTTGTCTCAGGATTTTGATTTGATGCCCTTTATTACAGTAGCTGAAAACATTGGACAACATCTATCTGTCTTTGAGCAGGAAAACCATCAACAAAGAATTCAAGAGCTTTTGGAGCTGATTGAGTTGGAAGCCTATGCCAAAACTAAAGTGAAAAACTTAAGTGGTGGGCAACAACAACGCGTTGCGCTGGCCCGTGTTTTGGCTCAAGAACCTGAGCTTTTATTGTTAGATGAGCCCTTTGGGCATATTGATAATTTTAAAAGAAATTCACTTCGAAGGAATCTGTTCCCCTATTTGAAGGAAAAAGGAATAACTGTGCTTACGGCCAGTCATGATCCCAACGATGTTTTACCCTATGCAGAACGAACCTTGATTTTGGAAAAAGGGAAAATAATAGCCAATCAAAAAACAAAAAAGCTCTATAAGAACCCCCCCAATTATTACACAGCTTCCCTTTTTGGAGAGGTAAATCAGCTTCCCATTAAACTTTTAAAATCGTATTCAGAAATTGATAAAACTGTTCTGATTTATCCACACGAGTTTAAAGTTTCGGAAACTTCGGGCTTAAAGGTTTGGGTAAAAAAATCCTTTTTTAAGGGAACCCATTATCTTATTGAAGGGGAAGTAAATGAGGAAACAGTTTTGTATTTCAATTCCAATAAAAAGCTAAAGCAAGGCGACACTGTCTTCCTTAATGTATCTTTGGAGACCATTAATTTGCGTCTTCAATTTGAACAAGGAACAGATTCATAGAGAACTTCAATTTAAAGCCATCCGAAGCAGCGGGGCTGGTGGGCAACATGTAAACAAGGTGTCTTCTAAAGTGGAATTAACGTTCCCATTACAGGCATCAGAAGGTTTATCCCTTTTGGAAAAAGAACGGTTATTGCTCAAACTGGATTCCAAATTGACTAAGGAGGGGTTATTGATTTTACAGTGTGATGAAGCACGAAGTCAACACAAAAACAAAGAAATTGTAATAAAGCGTTTCTTTTCTCTATTGCAAAAAGGGCTAGAAGTTCCCAAAAAAAGGAGGCCCACCAAACCCTCTAAATCTTCCATTGAGAAGCGATTGAAGTCCAAGAAAAAGGATTCGGACAAAAAGGCGAGTCGTAAAAAACCCGATTGGGATTAGCTTGGCGCGTTTGGCTACAATACTTTTGCAACCGCATGTTCTTTTCCATTAAAAACAAAAGTGTCTCCATTCTCTTTACCAAGTAGTAATTTAGCAATGGGCGCATTTGCTGAAATACAGAAAGCCGCAATATCATCGATATTAAATGCCCCTGCGGAAATTGCGATAAAATAATGTGCATTAGTTGTTTCAACTAAGCTTCCTAGGCCAACCTTCCTGGACCTTTTTTCTATATCGACTTTTTGAAGTACTTCTTTTAATTTCTCCAGTTCAGAAAATTGCTTTCCCAGTTTTTCTAGTTCCAGTTGTACCATCGCACGCCCCGTCTCATGCTTATCTCCAGCGCTACTTTTAGTTTCGGAATTCAGCGATTCTTGTAATGATGCTCTGCTTTTTTTGAGGTTTTCCATTCTGTCATTAAAATGGTCCCAACAAAAGTTTAAAAGTGCTTCTTTCGTTTTCATATTGAAAATCATTGCTAAGAAAAGGCCAATCTAAAAACAGTTTCTTGATTGGGTATAGAGCGAACCTTTAAACTGCCCCCGTGTAATTGCATTACTTGCTTGGAGAGGCTAAGTCCAATACCCGTACCTTCATTTTTAGTAGTAAAAAAGGGCACAAAAATCTCATCAATCAAATCTAATGGAATGCCTGGGCCATTGTCTTTTATTTCAATAAATTTTATCCCGTTGTTATCCATGCCCGCTATCATTTTCACGCTACCTTCATCACTCTCATTAACGGATTGAAGCGCATTTTTAACCAAATTTATCAGCACTTGGGTAATCTGTTTTTCATCAATAAAAAATTCCAAATCCTCTGGATCGCAAATCAACTTAAAATCTGTTTGTCCTTCTTCTAGTCTCGCCGACATCAGAACATCTATTTTTTCTAGCAATCCTTTACCACTCACAATGGTCTTGTTTGGTTCTGGAACATTGAGTAAACTTCTGTATGATTGAACAAAATCCATAAGATTACCACCTTGCTCCTTTATTACCTCCAGCCCTTTTAATGTATTCTTTATTTGGCTTTCGTCTAGATCCTGTAAAGGCACTATTTTATTGTTTTTCCTATAATATTTAATAATGGAATCTGAAATTGATGCAATTGGGGTGATGGTATTCATAATTTCATGGGTAAGCACCCTTATAAGTCGCACCCAAGATTCGGTTTCTTTCTCATCCAACTCTTCATGAATATCCTGCACCACTACCAAAATAAGTGATTTTCCGTCCAGTGTAAGGGGCGTGGATTTTAGTGCCAATTGAATTTGTTCCCGTTCATTGGTCAATTGAAACAACTTCCTTTCAAACGGCCGAAATGACTTAAATACCTGATATAACTTTTCATCTACTTGGGCTAATTGCTTAATGTGGTTTAAAGGTGTGTAATTGAGTAGTTTTTCCAAAGTGGGGTTGGAAAAAAGAATATGCCCTTTCTCATTGAATGTCATAATTCCAATACTCGCTTGCTTCAGTATTTCTTGATAGTATTGCTCCCTAATTTGTAATTGTAGATGCACTTCTTGAATAAGACCATTAACCCTATTCAAGCTTTGATTAAGCTCTTTAAATGATTTTATAGCAACCTTTTCCGGAAACCGAAGGGTGAAATCCTCATTTCTAATAGCATCAAAGAAATAGGCAATCTTACGATTAGTGCTATTAATGAAAGCGATTAAAAAGTATACTTGGGTAATCAGGAAGAAAAAAGAAAAAACCATGGTAAAATACCACAGTTTAACTACACCAAACGCAAAAGCCAGCGCTGTTAGGGAAATTACTAAAACCCTAAAAATTAGCTGAATATAAAAGTTGCGACTTGCCATTATTTCTTCTTTTTCTTCAACTTATTATATAGCGTTTGTCGTGAAATTCCTAGTTGCTCTGAGGCAGCACTATAATTTCCATCATGCTGGTCCAAGGCCTTGGAAATCATCTGGAGTTCCATCTCGTCTAGTGTTGCTGGTCCATTTTCAAATGATTGCAGCGGCTTGGAATGCAGTAAAAAGTCGGTTGGTTTAAGCACATTTCCTTCCGAAAGTATAACAGCTCTTTCCATGGTGTGTTGCAGCTCCCTTATATTTCCCGGCCAGGAATATTCTATTAGTTTCTCTTGAGCCAACTGATTAATGCGAAGGCCTGGTCTATCATATTTGTTTGCAAATCTCTTCAAGTAAAAATCGGCAAGAATTAATATATCTCCATCTCGCTGACGAAGCGGGGGCACTTCAATGTGTATGGTATTTATTCTATATAAAAGGTCCTCTCTAAAAAGGCCATCCGCTACCATTTGTTCCAAATTACAATTGGTAGCACAAACCAATCTAATATCTACATTAATTAATTTGTTTGATCCAACACGCACCACCGATTTATTTTGAATTGCGGATAACAACTTGGCTTGCATTTGTAAGGAAAGATTGCCCATCTCATCCAAAAACAATGTGCCTTGGTGTGCGGCTTCAAATTTACCTGCCCGATCTTCTTTTGCATCTGTAAAGGAGCCTTTTAGGTGCCCAAAGAGTTCGCTTTCAAACAAATTCTCTGCAATAGAGCCCATGTCTACCCCAATAAATACCTCATCTTTTCTGGATGACAATCGGTGAAGTTCTCTTGCAATCAGCTCTTTCCCAGTTCCATTTTCTCCAGTAATCAAAACATTTACGTCGGTCTTGGCCACTTTTCTAACTAAATTTAAAACCGACATTAACGCTTTTGAATTTCCAATGATGAAATTCTTGTCATCATTAATCACCTGTTTAAGGTTGCTCTCTTTCCTTTTAAGTTTATGAATCTCTATTTTGGACTTTCTAAGTTCATATGCAGATTTCACTGTTGTTAACAAGCGTTCGTTGTTCCATGGTTTTAATACAAAATCTGATGCCCCTTGTTTTAACGCGGTGACCGCCAAATCAACTGCGCCATAGGCGGTCATCATAATTACAGAGGTGTTGGGCGATTTCTTCTTAATTTCATTTAACCAGAACAAACCTTCATTACCGGTATTTACTCCTGCAGAAAAATTCATGTCCAAAAGCACAATATCAATCTTTTCCATATTTGGAAATGAAGAAATTTGATTTGGATTAAAGAGCGTTTGAACACTTTCATATTCAAATTGCAATAAAATCTCCAAAGCGCTTAGCACGCTTTTGTTGTCATCAATCACTAAAATATTGGCGTCAATCATGTAATCTTCAATTCATATCTGATTTAAAACTACGAATTGAACTGTTATCTTTTTATTCGGTGTAAAATAATTTGACATTTTTTGTATAAAAATTTTACACATTGAGATTGTGTTGTCTTTGAAAATCATCTCAACTAATTGATAATGTGTCATTTAATTCTTTGGCATAAGAATGGTAAATAGTTTGGCACAGTAAATAACTATGACGATCAAACAATACTTCACAGCACTTATATTTTTCATTTCCGTAGCCGGATTTTCTCAAAAGGTATGGACATTGGATGAGTGTGTTGCTTATGCCATAGAACATAACCTCCAAGTAAAAAACACAACCCATAACAAAGATGCAGGTAAAGAAACATACAGACAATCTGTAAGAGACTTGTTGCCCAATGTTACAGGTTTTTCCAACTACATATATAACTCCGGTCTTATAGAAGATCCACAAACAGGGGTTCTTGTAAACAATGAGTTTTATAGTAACCGCTATAGTTTAAATGCCAACATTGATCTTTTTCAGGGATTTCAAAAATTGAATACAATAAAGGCTTCTAAATTTATTTATAAAGCCACCCAAGAAGATGTGGTACAGGAAAAATTTCTTTTGGCCTTTAGAGTGATGAGCGCTTTTTATGACATTAAATTCAATGAAGGTTTGGTGGCCAATTCTCTAGAGCAACAAAACATTTCACAGTCCAATTATGACTTGGTCAAAAAACAAGTTGAATTAGGGATTATGGCCAAGGCGGATTTGTATGAGGCTGAATCTAACTTGTTAGGTGATAAACTTTTGGTAACGCAGAACAAGAACTTGTTGTCACTTGCTAAGCTTACGCTTCTTCAAGAAATGAATCTAACGGAAGAAAACGATATTCAATTGCAGACCACATTGAATCCAGCGTCTGAAAGTTTAAACAATAACATTTCTATAGATTCTATATATCAAGTAGCACGTGGGTTTGTTCCACTTGTAAAATCACAAGAATTTAGAGTCTATGCGGCAAAAAAGCAATTGCAAGCCACACGGGGAGGTTTATACCCCTCTATTTCACTGATTGCTGGATTATCAACCCGGTTTTCGGAAACAAATCTTGATGACAATGATGATATCATCCCATTTTCAGATCAGGTTAGCGATAATTTTGCTCGCTTTGCTGGCGCGCAAATCAACATCCCCATCAGTCTGGGTTGGTCCAATCATTCAAGGGTAAAGCAGCAAAAAATAGCTTATAAGCAGGCCAAAACAAATCTGGACATCCAAGAACAGGAATTATTCCAGCTTTTACAACAGTTGCTTCAGACCAACCAAGCTTTGATAGTTGAATATGAACAAAGCAACAAGCGAGTTCAAGCGCAAGAATTGGCATTCAATATTGCTCAAAAAAGATATGAAAAAGGTCTTATTAACGCCATAGACCTTTTTCAAGCAAAAAACTTATATGGTGTAACTCAAAATGAAAATTTACAAGTAGGGCTCCGCTTAAAAGTGAATAAAAGCACCATCGATTTTTACAACGGCCTGCCTATTTTTAATATCAACTAAAATATACCATGGATATACAATTAGAAAAAAAGAAAGGGCTTAAGCCAAAACACTACGGCTACATCGCTTTGGGTGCATTGGTCTTATTTACTGGCTGGAAGTTGCTTTTTGCCAACTCTGTTTCTACATACCGGACAGAAAAGGAACGCCTCTCTATTGCACAAGTAACACAAGGAAAGTTCGATGATTATATCACCATAAACGGGTCCGTAGCTCCCATTGCAACTATTTATATGGATGCATATGAGGGTGGTCGTGTTTCCGAAAAGTTGATTGAAGAGGGAACCATGGTTAAAAAGGGTGACATCATTCTTAAGCTAGAAAACATGGGACTTTATGAGCAGATTTTAGCTAGTGAAAGTAACCTCGCCCTAAAACAAAACGATTTAAGATCCACCAAACTGACTTTTGATTCAAGACAAGTGGAAGGTAGAAGGTCTCTCGCTACCACCGAATATGACTTGCAAAGACTAAAGCGAAATTATGAGCAAAATGAGGCTTTGTTTGCAGATGAGCTGATTTCAAAAGAGACATACCTTCTCTCTAAAGAGAACTATGAGTTGGCCAAGAAACAGCGCGACATTGTAAAATTGCAAACTGAACAGGATGATGAACTGCGAAAAACATCCCTCACCGGGCTCGATGCAGATCTACAAAGAATGCGCAAAACCCTGTCCATGGTTTATGAACGTCTAGATCATTTAAACGTTAGAGCTCCTGCAGATGGCCAGTTAGGTTTTCTGGATGCCGAAATAGGGCAGAGCATAGCACAGGGGGAACGTATTGGACAAATAAATGTACTTACCGATTTTAAAATTGAAGCAGAGATAGATGAGCATTATATAGATCGTGTAAAGCGAGATTTATCTGCCACATTAGAGCGAAATGAAAAGGAGTACGGGCTTCGCTTGAGAAAAGTATATCCCGAAGTAAGAAATGGAAGGTTTAAGGTAGACTTGGTTTTTACGGATGACAAACCAGAAACCATCCGTGCAGGTCAGAGCTATAATATAAGACTACAACTTGGTGCATCTAACGAAGCATTGCTGCTCCCAAAAGGAGGGTTTTTCCAAAGTACTGGCGGACAATGGGTATTTGTGGTTGGCACAAATGAAAATGAAGCTGTGAAAAGAAACATCCGAATTGGCAAGCAAAACTCCAGATACTATGAAGTTTTAGAAGGCTTGGAACCAGGGGAAAATGTAATCACAAGTAACTACGATAGTTTTGGCACAGCCGAAAGAATTGTATTAAAATAAATATTAAGTGTCACATCGGGGGTCATCCTGATGTCTTTTTAAAACAACGTAAGAATAACAATCAAAAAAATGATACAGATACAGAATCTTAAAAAAAGCTTTAGAACAGAAGAAGTAGAAACGCTAGCATTAAATGGTGTAAATCTAAATGTAGCAGAAGGTGAATTTGTGGCCATTATGGGCCCATCGGGTTGTGGAAAATCAACCCTGCTAAACATTATAGGAATGCTGGATAATCCCACAGATGGAAGCTACCAATTTGGCGGGCATGAAGTTGGAGGGTTAAAAGAAAGCCAACGCACTCAATTGCGCAAAGGGAATTTGGGCTTTGTTTTCCAGAGCTTCAACCTAATTGACGAGCTCACTGTTTATGAAAACGTAGAACTCCCTTTGATTTATTTGAAAATGAACAAGGCTGAACGCAAAGAGAACGTAAAACGAGTGTTGGAACGCATGAAAATTGCACATCGCGAAAAACATTTTCCACAACAACTTTCTGGTGGGCAACAGCAACGAGTTGCTATATCAAGAGCTGTTGTAACCAATCCAAAATTAATTCTGGCGGATGAGCCTACAGGTAACTTGGATTCCAAAAACGGGATTGAGGTTATGAACCTGCTTACAGAACTGAATCAAGAAGGCACCACCATTGTTATGGTTACGCATTCCGACAGAGATTCCCATTATGCACATAGAGTCATCAACTTGTTCGATGGGCAAATCGTTACTGAAAGTCAAAACAAACCTATGGGAGCAATGGTATAATTAAACGAGGAGTTTATTCATCAATCAAAAAACAACCATCATGTTTAAGAACTATATTAAAATCGCCTGGCGAAACTTAATTAAAAGAAAAGTGTTTACGGCAATTAATGTCCTAGGGCTTGCTGTGGGTTTTGGAAGCAGCATTTTAATTTATCTGTTCTTAAGCTATCATCTTTCGTTTGACAATTTTCATCATAATTCGGACCGCATTTATAGAATGGTGACCGAGGAACATCGAGATGATATTGAATACGACCCCAGTGTTCCTCCTGCCTTCGCGAAAACCTTTAAGGCCGATTACGATTACGCGGAAAAGGTTGCCAAAATTGTAGAATATGATGGCCTCGTGATAGACGTGGAAAAAAAAGGTGTTACCAACAAGTTTAAGAAAGACATTGTTTTTGCTGAAGAGGATTTTTTCAAAATTTTTAACTACCCCCTAATCAATGGTAGTAACAAAATTTCGCTATCAGCACCCAACACAGCGGTACTAACAAAGTCCATGGCACTCAACATGTTTGGTAAAATTGACGTTGTCGGCAAAACTTTTGTACTAGAAAATGATAAAACCATTGAAATAACCGGTGTTTTAAAGGATCTTCCCAAAACTTCTTTTTTACAGACAGAAGTATTCATCTCTTTTGATAACATCAAAGATTTCTTTGGGTTTGCCGGCTCTGAAAGTTGGAATGGTATTACTACCAATCTAAAGTGTTTTGCCCTTCTAAAGCCAAATCAGGACATCAGTACTATTGAAACAGCACTGCTAGAATTACCTAAAAAACATAGGGCAAAAAGTAAAAACAAACATGTTTATAAACTTCAACCTTTGTCCATAATGCATCTTGATCCTGTTTATGGAGGTTTGGAGCCTACCTTGCTTTGGGTTTTTGGCATTATTGGTTTGTTTCTAATCATTATAGCATCCATCAATTTTATAAATATTTCAACCGCTCAGGCGTTCTATAGGTCTAAAGAAATTGGAGTCCGCAAAGTACTTGGGAGCGTTAAAAAACATTTGTTCTGGCAATTTCTTTCAGAAACTTTTGTGATTGGATTGTTCGCCTTGCTTCTTGGGATTGGTCTCGCCATTCTTTTTATCCCAGCATTTAATGATCTCTTTCAAATACAATTAGCTTCAATTGACCTTTGGGACATTCGCTTTATAGCCTTTTTGTCCTTGGTCCTGGTCATGGTTTCCTTCCTTTCTGGTAGTTATCCGGGTTTGTTGCTATCCCGCATCGTTCCCGTGCTTGCACTAAAAGGCAAGCTAGACCATAACGACACCGGCGGTGCTACTACACGAAAAGTATTGGTTGTAGCCCAATTTGCAATATCCATTACCCTTATTGCAGCAACTTTGATTATCTCAAGACAAATTGATTATGCAATAAATACAGATTTGGGCTTCGATAAAGATTTTGTAGTTATGGTGGACATCCCAACGGATATGGAATCAATTCCACTAAAAGGACTAAAAGAAAGACTAGCGCAAATTCCAGGTGTTGAAAATGTTTCTGCCTGCTTAAGCAGTCCAGGTGGGGCCACTAGTAATTGGGGTACAAGTGTGAGGTACAATAATAAAGCAGAACAGGAAGAATTTAGTATAGAAATTAAAGCGGGTGATCAGAATTATCTGAAAACCTTTGATATTCCATTGGTAGCAGGCCGAAACTTTTTTGAAAATGATTCGCTTACCGAAGTGTTAGTGAATGAACGGTTGGGTGAAAAGTTAGGTTTGGAATCCGCAGAGGAAATGTTGGGTAAAAAACTTCAAGTAAGTGGTGATATCGATGTTACTATTGTAGGTGTGGTACAGGATTTCCATGATACGGATTTCACTCATGAAATCAATCCTGTTTTTATTGGTGCAAGGAATTCATGGTTTTCTGAATTGGCCATCAAAATTAATCACTCGAACACAGCTTTGACCTTAGAACAAATTGGAGAACAGTGGACAAATGCGTTTTCAGAATATATTTACGAATACCGTTTTTTGGATGAACGCGTGGCAGAACAATACGAAACCGAACAGCGTTATCTTTCCTTATCCAAAGTCTTTTCTGCCTTAGCCATATTAATAGGGTGTCTTGGTTTATATGGGCTCATTCTATTCTATGTTGGGCAGCGCACAAAAGAAATTGGAATACGAAAAGTGCTCGGCAGCAGCGTGGGTAATATTTTGACACTATTCTCCATGGATTTCTTCAAGTTGATTCTGATAGCGGGTGTTTTTGCCACTCCAATTGCATGGTATTTAATGGAGCAATGGCTGCAAGGGTATACCTATAGAACTCAGATACATTGGTGGGTATTTGCCCTTGCTATTGTATCAATAATGATCATTACGCTCATTACAATAAGTTATCAAACCCTAAAGGTTGCGGTAACAAGTCCTGTAAAAAGTTTAAGGACTGAATAACAATCAAAAAACGAACCATCATGCTTAAAAACTATATAAAAGTTGCTTGGAGAAATCTCTTAAAAAACAAGGGGTTTACTTTAATCAACATCGTCGGTCTTAGTTTTGGTGTAGCCGCATGCATTCTAATTTCAATTTATATTATTCATGAAAGCAGTTATGATAAACATGTAGCAAATTCCAACAACATTTATAGAATGACCAATGCCATTATCCAGGATGGTAATGTAAGGGGTGGCATCCATTTTTCAGCCATTATGGCAAGTACTGTTCTAAATGATTTTGCTGAAGTTGAAAATGCAGGAAGAATAATGGATAACGGATTGTTTTATGGAGCGGGCAGTAATGAAATTCGATTGGAAGGGAGCCCCACGCAATATCATGAGGAGGGTTTTGCTTATGCGGATCAGTCCATTATGGATATTATGGATATCAAAATGGTCTATGGAAATGCGCCAACTTCCCTTAGCGAACCAGGTACTATTGTGATTTCCAATAGCATTTCTGAAAAGTACTTTGGAGAAAGTAATCCGGTGGGAAGATCAATATATCTAAACGGAAACAACGACCAACCATTTCGAATCAATGGGGTTATGGAAGACTTCGCCAGCAACTCCCACTTAGATTACGATTTTATGCTAACCCTATCCGGCGTTGAATTTGGGGAAGGAGAACAAACAAGGTGGACACAAAACAACTATTTTACCTACATCACCCTGAAGACTGGAACGAATATCCCGCAGGTTCAAAAGAAAATCTCAAATCATATCATCAAAGATTACCTAATGCCTGCGTTTGAAGCAGGTGGGTTTGCAATGGCAGAAAGCTTTGAGGACCGTCTTTCCATTGGGTTACAGCCTTTGACCGATATAAATCTATATTCAAATGACATTGATTTTGAGGCCAGCTCAAGAAACGACATTAAGATTGTATGGATTTTTGGTATCGTGGCCTTGTTCATTTTGGTCATTGCCAGCATCAATTTTGTAAATCTTGCAACGGCCAAATCCGCTAATAGAGCCAAAGAAGTAGGGGTAAGAAAAGTAGTAGGAGCGCCTAAACGATATCTCGTTGGTCAATTTTTGACCGAATCTGTTTTACTTTCCGGCATCTCCTTTATAATTGGCTTGGTAATCGCTTGGTTAATGATGCCGCTTTTTAGTAGTATCTCTGGAAAAGCATTGAGTTTGCCGTTCGCCAGCCCCCTATTTGTTCCTCTTCTATTAACATCTGCCTTGGCCGTAGGTTTACTTGCCGGTTTATATCCTTCTTTTTATCTATCAAGATTTCGTCCAGTTGCTGTCCTTAAGGGCAAGCTTAGTACTGGCGGTAAATCCAATGCATTACGAAGTGGTCTTGTTGTATTTCAATTTACCATTTCAATTATTTTAATCATTGGGACCCTTATCGTAAATCAGCAGATGGACTTTATACTAAACTCTAAAATAGGGTTTGAAAAAGAAGAAGTAATTCAACTTTATGGAACAAATATGTTGGGTGATAAAGTAGATACCTTTAAAGATGAATTGAAAAAACTAAACGGAGTAACCAATGCAAGTATAAGTGACTATTTACCTCTAGAAGGAGCCAAAAGAAATGGCAACAGCTTTGTAAATGAAGGCAGGGACAATATTGACGAAACCGTACCTGGACAAGCCTGGGTTATAGATGAAGATTATTTGGAAACCTTGGGCATGAAACTGGTGGAAGGAAGAAACTTTTCTATAGATAGAATTGGTGATGATGATGCAACTATAATAAACCAAACCATGGTAAAAAAACTGAACCTTGATAATCCTGTTGGTAAAAAAATATCGAGGTATGGTAGACTTTACGAAGTCGTTGGCATCGTGGAAGATTTCAATTTTAATTCTTTAAAACAAGAAGTACAGCCCCTCTGTTTCTTTAGAGGTGTAAGCCCTTCCATAATTTCTTTAAAAGCAGATACTGGAGACATGGTTTCCCTATTAAAGGAAGTAGAAAAAAAGTGGAATGAATTTTCACCCAACATGGCATTTCGGTATGCTTTTATGAATGATTCTTTTACCAAAATGTATGCTAATGTAACTCGAATAAGAACCATTTTTCTGTCCTTTTCCGTTTTAGCAATTCTTGTGGCTTGCCTTGGTTTATTTGCGCTATCCGCTTTTATGGTGGAGCAACGAAAAAAGGAAATCAGTATTCGAATGGTACTAGGAGCCACTTTTAAAAATATATATAGCCTATTGAGTATAAATTTCTTGAAACTTGTTGGAGTTTCCATTGTACTCGCAGTACCCGTTGGTTGGTATGTAATGAGTCGTTGGCTAGAAGATTTTGCATATAAAACAGGGCTAGATTGGACTACTTTTTTCATGGCAGGACTAATTGCATTAAGCATTGCCATACTCACGATCAGCTATCAGTCCATTAATGCTGCGTTGATTCAACCACTAAAAAGCCTAAGAACAGAATAAAACATATCAAAAACGAATCGTCATGCTTAAAAACCATATCAAAATTGCTTGGAGGAGTCTTAAAAAACATCCTTTTTTTACCTTTCTGAACATCTTTGGTTTGGCCATAGGCATGGCTGGTTGCCTACTTATCTCAATGTATATATATGATGAGCTAAGTTTCGATGGTATGTTTCCAGATGGGAATCGCATTCATAGAATTAATATTGATAATACCAATGGAGGAGAAACCAATAAATATGCTTCTGTAGCAGCTCCTTTAGGGCATACATTGATGCAGGACTACCCCCAAATTGAAATGGTAACTAGGTTTAGGGATATGAGTAGTATACTTCTACGAAAAACTGAAGCTAAACAAAACATAAAGGAAAATCATATTATAGGTGTTGATTCTACCTTTTTTGACATGTTTGGATTAACTCTTTTAAAAGGAAATCCCGAAACAGCACTTAAAGCACCCAAAACCTTAATCTTGACCCAAACAGCAGCTCAAAAACATTTTGGATCTGATAGGGTTTTAGGGCAAACACTGTTATTGGACAATAAAGATGTTTATACCGTTACAGGTGTTATTGATGACTTGCCCGAAAACTCCTTTTTAAGAAACCATACTATTTTTATTTCAATGACCAGTTTTCCTGATGCGGAAAGTCCTTCATGGGCAAATTGGAACTATTCCACATTTATCAAACTTCATTCTGAAGCAAGCATTCAATCCTTGAACGCGCCTCTAAAAAATATTTATGAAACCTACATGATTCCTTGGATACAAACATTTGATCCAAGCATGACCCTAAAAAAATTTCGGGAAAGCCGCAAAGCATCAGGCAACAATATGGTTTGGAGCACTACACCATTAACCGATATTCATTTGTATTCCTCAAATAGGAAAGGGGAGCTAAGTCCAAACAATGACATTGAAAATATCTATATTCTCTCTGCAATTGGTTTATTCCTAATTATATTGGCAAGTGTCAACTTCGTAAACTTATCAACAGCACAAGCCTTAAAAAGAGTAAAGGAAATTGGTATTAGAAAAACACTAGGGTCCAAAAAAATTGGCCTTATCAAACAGTTTTTGACTGAAGCGGTCACCATTTCATTCCTGTCACTTGTTATGGCATTGGCTATTACCGCAATAGCACTTCCTTTTTTCAATGAGCTTTCTGGGAAAGGCATTTCCTTGCCATTAAATAGTCCTCTTTTCTGGGGGTTACTTCTTGTTTCAGCCATTTTATTAGGTCTGTTTTCAGGCTCTTACCCAGCATTTTTCCTTTCAAAATTCGCTCCTATAATAACATTAAAAGGGGGTAGTAAAAGTGGAACTGGCAATAGCAGGGTCAGAAATTATCTGGTTATTTTCCAGTTTGCCATTTCTGTGTCTCTTATTATAGGAACTTTAGTGGTTTTTCAGCAATTACAATTTATTCAAAGCAAAGATCTGGGGTTCAAAAAAGACCAAGTTTTAATCATAGATGATGTTGACGCATCAGGTGATAAGATTCAATCTTTGAAACAGGAAGTTGAGAAAGTTGGTCATGTAAAAAGTGTGTCTCTGAGCAGTTTTCTACCAACACCCTCTGCACGTAATGGCATCACATTTTTTCCTGAAGCCGGAAGCGGAATAAAACACGATGGCTACATTTTTGAAAAATGGAGAGTCGACCATGATTACATGAATACTTTGGGCATGAAAATTATAGTTGGCCGAAATTTTGACCGTCAACTCCCCACAGATTCCTCCTCCATAATTTTAAATGAATCTGCCGTAGCAATGTTGGGGTTACAAAATGAAGATGCACTTGGGGCTAGGTTAAGCCATGACTTTAAGCGTCCTGATAAGGAGAATATGGAGTATTTAACCGTCATCGGTGTAGTTGAAAATTTTCATTTTGAATCGCTGCGAAATAATATCAACGCCATGAGCCTGTCATTAGGTCGTAACTCCAATAAAATGTTGATTAAGCTTAATCACGGAGATTTTAAAAACACTATAGCGCAAATAAAGCAGATTTGGAATACGATGGCTCCGCACCAACCTTTCCAATATTATTTCATGGATGATTCTTTTAATGACACGTATAAAGCAGAACAACAACTTGGAAGCATTTTTGTTGTCTTTACCTTCTTGTCCATTCTCATTGCATGCCTTGGCCTATTTGGTCTAGCCGTTTTCAATGCAGAAAAGCGCACTAAAGAAATTGGAATAAGAAAAGTATTGGGAGCCAACGTTGGACAAATAACTTATAAGCTAATAATAGACTTTCTAAAGCTTGTGGGTGTCGCCATACTTGTCTCGCTTCCTATCGGTTGGTTCGCCATGAACAAATGGCTAGAAGATTTTTCATATAGAATTGAAATTGAATGGTGGGTTTTTGCCATTGCCTCTCTGTTAGCAATTGTTATTGCGTTGTTGACCGTTGGTCTTCAAAGTGTAAAAGCTGCCATAGTAAACCCAACAAAAAGCCTAAGAACAGAATAAGTACATCAACAAAAACTATTGCAATGTTAAAAAATCATATTAAAATAGCTTGGAGGAGTCTTAAAAAACAACCCTTCTTTACATTTCTAAACACCTTTGGTTTGGCCATAGGCATGGCTGGTGGACTCTTAATTTCATTATATATCTACGATGAGTTAAGTTTTGATAAAATGTTTACAGATGCAGACCGCATACACAGAATAAATGTGGATATAAAGTTTGGTGGTGAAGCACGAGAATTTGCTGTAACACCTGCCCCACTTGCAGAAGCTGTCGGCAACGACTTTTCGGAAGTTGAATTGACCACAAGATTTAGAACCAGAGGGAGTGCTTTGGTTAGAAAAGCAGACACCGAAGTAAATGTAAAAGAGTTGCAGACTACCTATGTAGACTCCACATTCTTTAAAATGTTTGGGATATCGCTTTTAAGCGGTGACATAAAAACAGCACTCAAATCACCTAACACTTTAGTCTTGACCAAGACAGCTGCAGAAAAACATTTTGGAATTAATGAAGCTTTAGGCCAGGTACTTTTATTGAACAATCAGGAAACATATACTGTAACTGGAGTTATTGATGATTTGCCAAACAATTCATTCCTAAGGGATCATACCGTTTTTATGGCCATGGCTGGGTATGATGATTCCCGTGTAGTGAATTGGGGCAGTAACAATTATCAAACCTATATAAAACTTATTCCTTTGGCCAATATTGATAACATTCAGGAGCCCTTACGCGGTTTTTTGGGTAAATATGTGGTTCCCGGAGTACAGCAGTTTATGCCCGGTATTACCGAAGAACAGTTCAAGGCGGCAGGAAATCATTTGATCTATAGCACAATACCATTAACGGATGTCCATCTAAAATCTGACCGGGTAGCGGAAATCAGTGCAAACAACGATATTAAAAGCATATACATTCTTTCCTTTATCGCCATATTTCTAATTGTTTTGGCTTGTGTCAATTTCATGAATCTATCCACGGCACATTCACTAAAAAGAGCAAAAGAAGTAGGTGTTCGCAAAACTTTGGGGTCCAAGAAGGGAGAGCTTATCCGTCAGTTTTTGATAGAATCAGGGTTAGTATCCTTTGGTGCCCTTTTGCTGGCTGTACTATTGGCCATAATAGCGCTGCCGTTTTTTAACAATTTGGCAGATAAGGCTATTTCCATGCCCTATTCAAATCCATTTTTTTGGTTAATCCTTTTAGCATCTGGTATTATTTTAGGGCTTTTCTCGGGTAGTTATCCCGCATTCTTTATGTCGAAATTTATGCCAGTAAAAGTGCTCAAAGGGTCTAGTGGCACTAATCTTGGCGGTGGAAAAATCAGGAATGGACTTGTGATATTTCAATTTGCAATTTCCGTTTTTCTAATTGTGGGCACCCTAGTTGTTTATCAGCAATTAAAATATATTCAGAATAAAGATTTAGGCTTTTCAAAAGATCAAGTGCTCATCATCAATGACGTGTTTGCAATGGGCAATCAAGTGGCCACATTTAAAGAAGAGGTGAAAAATTTGGGCTTTGTCAAAAACGCAACCTTAAGCAGTTTTTTTCCTACTCCTTCCAGCAGGTCCGACAGTACTTTTGCTCCTGAAGAAGGGGCTACCGACCAAGAAAATGCTCTTAGTATGCAACGCTGGGGTGTTGACCATGATTATATACAAACTATGGGCTTCAAGATAATTGCGGGAAGAAACTTTGACAGACAATTTAAAAATGATTCTACCAGTATCATTATCAATGAGTCCGCGTTAGCCGTTATTGGGGTCCCTGCCAACGAAGCTATTGGTAAACGATATACTCCAGATATGGGTGCTGAAAACCCAAAATATTATACCATCATCGGCGTAGTAAAGGATTTTCATTTTTCCCCATTTAGGGAGGAAATAGAATCTTTGAGTCTTCACTTGGGCACTTGGGCATACTCACTTGCCATAAAATTGGAGGCTGGTAATTTTTCAAATGCCATTAGCAGTGTTGAAAATATTTGGAACAAGGCCGCCCCCGGCCAACCTTTCGATTACTACTTTATGGAAGATTCCTTCAATAACACGTATAAATCTGAACAACGTCTGAGTCATATTTTTTTCATTTTCACCACCCTTTCCATTCTAATCGCATGCCTTGGATTATTTGGCTTAGCCTCTTTTAATGCTGAAAAAAGAACCAAGGAAATTGGTGTTAGAAAAGTATTGGGCGCCAGCGTTAGACAGATTACCTATAAGCTAACCATGGATTTTCTAAAATTAGTCGGCGTTGCAATACTCGTTTCCCTTCCGGTTGGTTGGTTTGCCATGAACAAATGGCTCGAAGACTTCTCATACCGAATAGAAATCAGTGGATGGGTCTTTGTCCTTTCTGCCTTTTTGGCCATCGCAATAGCCATTATTACGGTGAGCTATCAAAGCATTAAGGCGGCAATAGTTAACCCAGTAAAAAGCTTACGAACAGAATAAAATAATCCATAAACGGACTATCATGATAAAGAATTATTTAAAAATAGCTTGGAGAAATCTTGCAAAGAACAAGGCCTATACCATCATAAATATTGGTGGTCTAGCATTGGGCATGGCCGTAACCCTTATTATAGGGCTCTGGATTCAAGATGAGCTTTCGCACGACGACTATTTCGAAAACAAAGATAAGATTGCCCAAGTAATGCAATCCCAAACCTTTAACAATCTAACTGGGACCGGGCAAGCAATTCCACGCCCTTTGGAAATGGCTTTCCGAGAAGGTTATATGGATAATTTTAAACATTTGGTCATGTCTTCTTGGACCAATTCCCAATATTTAAAGTACAAGGATAACAGCATTTCTAGAGATGGCAACTTCATGCAGGAAGCAGCACCGGAAATGTTAGCATTAAAAATATTGAAAGGGGAAAAAGATGGGCTTAGAGAAATAAACTCAATCATGCTTTCTTCCTTGACCGCCGAAGCACTTTTTGGGCAGGAAGATCCAATAGGTAAAATTATTGAGGTCAATAGCCAATATGATATGATGGTGACCGCTGTTTATGAAGATTTGCCTTTTAATTCTTCTTTTTATGACACCCATTTTATTATGCCATGGGAAAAATATGCTACCACCAGAGAATGGGTTAAGGAGTCTGAGGATAATTGGGGCAATAATTCTTTTCAAATGTTTGTTCAAATTGCAGATAACACCTCAATGGAAAGAATCTCTTCTACCATTAAGGATGTAAAAAAGGACCTATATGAAGACGGAGTGGAATTTAATCCACAGTTGTTCCTTCTACCAATGAAAGATTGGTATTTGCGTTCAAAATTTGAGGATGGCAAACAAGTTGGGGGCAGAATAAAATACGTTTGGCTCTTTGGAATTATTGGGGCTTTTGTACTGCTGTTGGCCTGTATCAACTTTATGAACCTTAGTACCGCGCGATCGGAAAAAAGGGCCAAAGAAGTAGGGATTAGAAAATCCATTGGTTCGCAAAGAGGGCAGTTGATCAACCAATTCTTAAGCGAGTCTTTCCTTGTGGTTTTATTTGCTTTTATGATTGCCGTTTTCATTGTTTTGTTATCGTTGACGGGCTTTAATGAATTAGCTCGAAAAGAGATTGTATTCCCATGGGGAAATCCTTCTTTTTGGCTTACAGCGCTTGTTTTTATTTTACTGACAGCGCTGTTGGCCGGAAGTTATCCTGCTTTATATCTTTCTTCCTTTAGACCTGTGGATGTGCTAAAAGGCACTTTTAAAGCTGGTAGACATGCAGGCACTCCCAGAAAAATTCTAGTGGTACTTCAATTTACTGTATCCGTGGCCTTTATCATAGGAACGGTGATTGTTATGCAACAAATAAACTATGCTAAAAACAGACCTATTGGTTATGATAAGGAGGGATTGATTCAAGTGCCCACCTTCAGTGAAGATTTTACAGGCAAATATGACCTGATGCGCAGCGAATTTTTAGCCTCAAACGCAATAGTTGAAATGTCTTCTTCAAGCAGTCCAACAACCAGAATATGGTCTAACCGAAATGGGTTCACTTGGGAAGGCAAGCCTGAAGGTTTCCAAGAAGATTTAGCCTGGACAGAAGTATCGCCTGAGTATGCCAAGTCCTTGAATTTGAAAATTGTTGCCGGAAGGGATTTTTCAAGAGAGTTTGCAACGGATTCAAATGCAGTTTTATTGAATCAAACGGCAGTGAAATACTTGGGACTAAAAAACCCAATAGGAATGCTTATCAAAGACAGTTCCGAAGAAGATCCTGACCCTCCACTAAAAATTGTTGGGGTCGTTGAGGATATGATTGCACAGTCACCCTACGAGCCAGTTAAGCAAGGCATGTATGTGTATGACAAAGGCGGTGAATCTAGCTATTACAACCTTCGGTTGAATCCACAACAAAGCGCTAAACAGAATATCGCCATCATAGAGCGGGTATTCAAAGAACATTTCCCAAATATTCCCTTTCAATATGATTTTGTAGACGAACAATACGGGAAAAAATTTGCCTCGGAAGAACGTATTGGAAGACTCTCTGGGATTTTTACCGCCTTGGCCATTTTAATCAGTTGTCTTGGACTGTTTGGCCTAACCTCTTTTGTGGCCGAACAAAGAACCAAAGAAATTGGGGTTCGAAAAGTATTGGGAGCATCCGTTTTCAATGTATGGAACATGCTTTCAAAGGACTTTTTAAAGTTGGTGACCGTTTCTTGTTTCATTGCCGTTCCCATAGCCTATTATATTATGAATGGTTGGTTACAAGAATACCCATATCGCGTAATCCTCAAGTGGTGGATTTTTGCCTTGGCCATGTTGGGAGCTATGGGTGTTACGATTTTGACCGTGAGTTTTCAAGCGATTAAAGCCGCTAGATCCAATCCAATAAAAAGCTTAAGAACAGAATAAAAAGTAGCGATGATCAAAAATCATTTTAAAATAGCATGGAGAAACATTAAAAAGAAGAAAGGCTTTGCACTAATCAACATTTTGGGTCTCTCCCTTGGTTTTGCCAGTAGTATTCTAATTTTCCTTTTTGTAAGTCATCATTTACAGTTTGATAAATTTCACTCAAATGCTGATAGGATATACCGTTTTGTCACCGAACAGCACAAGGACTATATTAACTATGTGCAAAGTGTACCGCCAGGTTTTACAAATGCTTTTAGAAATGATTATGAGTATGCAGAGAAGGTCGCCAAAATTGTAAATTGGGAAGATGAGGTAATCTATATAGAGGAAAGCAATTTAAAAATCAAAGCAAAAAAAGGGGTTGTATTTGCTGAACCTGAATTTTTTGAAATCTTTGATTTTCCACTTATTGATGGTTCTAAAAATATTCAGATCAAAGAACCCAATACTGCTATCGTTACCGAAACAATGGCCAACAGGCTTTTTGGAGAAGAAAACCCTATAAATAAGACTTTCCTGCTGGCAAATCAAGAAATAGTAACCGTTACTGGTATTTTAAAAGACTTACCCAGAAACACCCTCGTCCAAGGAGATATTTTTGTTTCCTTCCAAACCTTAAAAAAAATCAACGAAGGCATGGGTGGGGAAACTTGGAGTTGGATAAGTCCAAATCTGCAGTGTTTTGCCCTGTTATACCCCGGCCAAAATATTACCCAAATAGAAAGCGCTTTAACGGAATATCAAACCAAGTTTAGGCCCAATTCCAAAAACATCCATCACTATAAACTCCAATCTATAGGAGATGTTCATTTTGATTCTAGATACGATGGGGGTCTTGATGTAAAGCTACTGTGGATTTTTTCTTTGGTTGGGTTTTTTATCATGGTAGTGGCGGGCATCAATTTTGTAAATATTTCAACTGCACAATCCGTCTCCCGTTCCAAGGAAGTTGGAGTGCGTAAAGTATTGGGGTCCTTTATAAGTCAATTGTTTTGGCAGTTCATGACCGAAACTTTCCTAATTGTTTTTCTTGCACTTATCTTAGGTCTTTTGGTAGGCATAGCCTCATTGCCTTATTTTAATTCCATTTTTGATCTTCAACTTTCTATTTCAAATCTTTTCACGGGTTCCTTCTTTGTTTTTGTATCAATCCTATTGTTGGGCATAACCTTGTTTGTAGGTAGTTACCCTGGTATTCTGTTGGCCAGGATTTCCCCAGTATTGGCCTTCAAAAGAAAGCTATCCCAAAACGACTCAGGTGGTTCCATTACCCGTCAAGTCCTGGTCACCACTCAATTCATTGTATCTATTGTTCTTATCGTAGGAACAATTGTAGTAAACAAGCAAATAAAATTTGCAATAGATTCAGATTTAGGATTTAACAAATCAGCCATAGTGATGGTAGAAATTCCTGAAGAAGTGGATGCTGTGCAATTAAATGGTCTTAAAGAACGCATCGAACAACACCAGGGTATTGAAAAAGTATCTGCATGTTATGCAGCACCTGGGGCTGGAAAAAACGAGTGGAGTACTAATGTAAGGTACAATAGCAATTCGGAAGACGAGGTATTTAGTGTACAGGTTAAAATAGCAGATAAAGAATATTTGAACACCTTTGGATTGCAACTATTGGCTGGGCGTAATTTTTATGAAAAAGATTCCGTGGATGAAATCTTGATCAACGAAACTTTTGCCAAAAAACTTGGTGTACAATCTTTAGATGAAGTTTTGGGAAAACAGCTAACAGTTGCCGACGATTATGTAAAAGGGAATGTTGTTGGAGTCATTAAAGATTTCCATGATCAGGATTTTCATAAGAACATAAGTCCTGTTTTTATTGCCCCAGCCATAGATAGTTATACCAAATTGGCCGTCAAAATTAACTTGAATGATTCTCAAGCCGCTCTTGCCCATCTTGAAAAGCATTGGAATGGCCTTTTTTCAGGCTATATTTTTGAACATGAATTTTTAGACGACAGAGTTGCACAGCTCTACGCTACAGAACAGCGTTTTCTAGAGTTGACGAAGCTCTTTTCAGGTATTGCCATTTTTATTGGCTCCATGGGTATTTATGGGTTAATCCTATTCTTTGTCGTACAAAAAACCAAAGAAATTGGAATCCGCAAGGTCTTAGGAAGCAGTTTGCAAGGTATCCTTTGGCTTATTGTAAAAGATTTTTTAAAACTGATCCTAATTGCAGGTTTAATAGCATCTCCATTGGCTTGGTATTTCATGGGAAATTGGTTGGAAAACTTCAACTATAGAACTGACCTCTCCTGGTGGATATTTTTATTGGCAATTGGTTGTTTAGTTGCTATTACATTGACAACTGTTAGCTTTCAAGCGATTAAAGCCGCCAGATCCAATCCAATAAAAAGTCTACGAACAGAATAAAAAACAGCCATGATCAGAAATCATATTAAAATAGCTTGGAGAAATCTCATAAAAAATAAGGCGTACTTTTTTATAAATATTTTCGGTCTCTCGTTAGCGCTGACGGTATCTTTTCTAATGTTGCTTTGGGTACATGATGAAAGAAGCGTTGATACGTTTCATGAAAATGATGATAGGCTATACTTGGTTAAACGAACCGTGCCGTTGGAGCAAGGAGTTTTAGATGTGTATGAAAACTCTTCTTATCCATTGCTCAGAACTGCAACCGAACAATTACCGGAGATAGAAAAATACCTCACCTTGGGGCGCACTTTCGAGGACAACTTGAAAGTTGACAATGTTGATTTTAGGGCCTCTGGTACTTTTACCAATGCGGACTTGTTTCAAGGCTTTTCCTTCCCTGTAATTCAAGGTGATATTACCCAATTGGACAAAAAACCTGAAGCGATTGCAATCTCAGAAAGTTTTGCAAAACGTATTTGGGGGCAAAATTGGCAAACCATTGCCATGGGGAAAAGTATTGAAATTATGGACAATGGTGATTTTACCGTGGAAGCTGTTTATAAAGATTTTCCCAGTAGTTCATCTATCCAAAACGATTTTTATTACAGCTTTCAAAAATTCCTAAATGACAATGAGTGGGCACTTGAATGGGGAAATAATGGTATGCAGGGTGTATTCTTATTAAAAGAAGGTGCTGACCCGGCATTGGTTTCTACCAAGCTCAACACACTCTTTCAAAACAACATAAAAGGAGAAAATAAAGAAGGTTGTTTTTTACAAAAATTTTCAGACAGTTACCTCTATGGCAAATTCAATGAAAAAGCCGAAGTAAGCGGAGGGCGTATTGAATATGTCCGCATTTTTACAATAGCAGCATTTTTCCTTTTGATTGTTTCCTGCATTAATTTTGTGAACCTATCTACGGTTTATGCCACCAAGCGTTCTGGAGAAATAGGAGTAAGAAAAGTGGTTGGTGCAAGAAAAAAGGCACTCATTATTCAATTCCTTTCAGAGACCTCCATAATAACCTCAATTGCATTTGTTGCTGCATTTATCATTACCATGCTTTTATTGCCAAGTGTTAGCAGTTTTGTAGATAAAAATTTACAGATAGATTTTACCAAGCCCATCTTCTGGATAAGCATTTTGAGTGTATTTATTTTTACCACCCTTTTATCAGGAGCATATCCTGCAATGGTAATTTCATCTTTTAAACCCGTTGAAGCCCTTAAAGGAAAAAGTCGCGAAAAAAGAAGTGCCACATCTTTCAGAAAAGGTTTGGTGATTCTTCAATTTGGGTTGACTATACTTTTAATAGTCGCCGCTATTATTGTGAAGTTGCAGGTAAATTATATAAATGAAAAAGATTTGGGAATCGCCAAGGATCATATCGTTTCAATTCACCAAGACCAAAAACTTACTGAAAAATATGATGCCTTGCGCAATGAGCTCATTTCTTCCAATGCTATTGAAGATGTCACCTTAGTAGGCCCTTCCCCTTTAGACGTTCGTTCATCTTCAAGCGGTATTGTTTGGCCAGGAAAGGCAGTAGAGCAAGAGAATATAGAATTTTCATTATTATGGACAGCACACAATTTTCCTAAAGTATTCAATGTTCCCAATGTTGAGGGTTCTTATTACCGCGAGGGAAGTAAGGATACCATGAACATCGTTGTTAACCAAAAAGCTGTTGAAATTATGGGGATTGAAGACCCCATTGGCAAGACCATACAAATCTGGGGAAAGCAAAGAAACATTATTGGCGTACTCAAAGATTTTCATAACAGATCACTTTATGAAGCGATACAGCCCGCTGTTTTCTTTTTAGATCCAAATGATGCAGGAATGATGTTTGTAAAGCTGGAAGCTGGAAAAACCAAAGAAGCTTTAGTCTCTTTACAACAGGCCTTTAACAAAGTCTTGCCAGATGTTCCCTTACACTACGATTTTTTAGACCGATCGTACGCTGCAAAATACAAAAGTGAGGTTTTAACAGGGGACTTAACTTACTATTTTGCCTTTATTTCTATTCTTATATCCTGCCTAGGCCTTTTTGGCCTGGCTACGTTCATGGCCAAACAACGAACCAAAGAAATAGGAATTAGGAAAGTATTGGGCGCAAGCGTAAATAGCATTACTGCCCTTATATCCAAGGACTTTTTAAAACTAGTGTCACTTGCCATACTTATTGCCTCTCCATTAGCCTATTATTTTATGAATAGCTGGTTAGACGATTTTGCATACAAGATTACCATTACGTGGTGGATTTTTGCATTTGCCGGCATGCTAACAATTGCAATAGCGCTATCGACCATCGGTTTTCAAGCCATTAAGGCTGCTCTAGCCGATCCCGTAAAAAGTTTACGAACAGAATGAATCAATAAAAAACGAACATCATGCTAAAAAACCATATTAAGATTGCTTGGCGGAATTTTATTCAACACAAATGGTATTCCTTATTAAATCTTGGCGGATTAGCCATAGGAATGGCTTGTAGTATCCTAATTCTATTGTGGGTTCAAAACGAATCTAGTTACGATACCTTCCACACCAATTCAGACGACATATATAGGTTAACGGCCATAGCAAATGAAGATTTCAAAGCTGCGGTAAGTCCTGCGGGTATGATTGAGCAGATTCCTCATCAAGTATCAGAGATAACATCTAGTCTTCGCTTAAGCGCTCCCTTTGAGGCTTTGGTGGAGATAGACAATCAGAAATTCAAGGAGGAGCCCATTTTTTACGCTGATTCCAATTTTTTGGATATGTTCACCTTTCCACTCATCGAAGGAAATGCAACAACTGCGCTTGCCAAACCAGATGGCATCTTAATTACAGAAAAAACTGCGAAAAAATTCTTCGGATCGGAAAAAGCATTAGGGAAGACCATTAAAATAGACAATCGAGACATCTTTACCGTTACTGGGGTAATGGCCGATGTCCCTCCCAATTCACATTTGCAATTTAATATGATCATCCCCATGGCATATCTTGCAAAAACTGATAACGACCTTATCAATAAGGTATGGGACAGCTTTAATTTTTATGGATATTTCCAATTCGAAAAAGGTGCTATTTCTTCCCAAGATGATGTAACCATAGTAACCGAAAAGATTAATCAAATCTATGCCAAAAGACAACCCGAGTTTGTAATCACATTCAATTTACAAGCTTTAAAGGATATTCATTTAAAGTCCAATTTGCAGATAGATCTTCCAGGACACGGAAATGTTTTATATGTGAACATCTTTTTTATTGCTGCCTTCATTATCTTAATCGTAGCCTGTATTAATTATATGAACCTGGCAACTGCGCGATCTGCAAGAAGAGCTAAGGAAGTTGGTTTGCGAAAAGTAATTGGCGCTGGGCGCCGTCAGTTAATATTTCAGTTCTTAGGTGAGTCGCTTATGATTTCTTTTATTTCCCTAATCCTAGCGGTTGGCATTGTGTATTTATTCTTACCCGCCTTTAATAATCTTGCCCAAAAGGAACTGTTGTTTAGCTTAGGTAACAATAATCTTTGGATTTCCCTCTTAGCCATAGCCCTCATCACTGGTTTGATCTCTGGCAGCTATCCTGCATTATTTTTATCGGGGTTCAAACCGATTAAAGTTTTAAAAGGTAGACTGAAGCTCTCCAAGTACAATCTTGTTTTTCGAAATGGATTGGTGATCACTCAATTTGTGGTATCAGTTTTACTACTGATTGGTACTATGGTTATTTACAACCAATTGAATTTTATTAAGAACAAAAATCTAGGGTATGACAAATCTAATCTCATTTACGTACCAATGGAAGGTGAAATGTGGGGAAAGCAGGAGGCACTACGGTCCGCTCTCAGCCAAAACCCATTAACCAGCGATTTCTCTATTGTAACCGACTTGCCTACTAATCTAATTACTGGTGATTTTGATATTCATTGGGATGGCAAAGATCCTGATTCGCAAGTACTGTTTCCAAACTTGGTCACAGACCAGAATTTTCTGGATGTTTTTCAAATGAAACTGGCCAACGGACGAGGTTTTTCGAAAACATCCTCAAAAAACAATGACTATTTAATCAATGAAACTGCTGCAGGTATTATGGGGTACAATGCAGAAACCGCATTGGGCAAAAGCCTAACTTTTAGAGGAGATAAAGGCACGATAATAGGTGTTGTAAAGGATTTTAACTACAAACCACTTCAATATGCAATAGAGCCCCTGTTGATGCAAAACAGGGAGTTTGGTTCCATTGCCGTAATTAAAGCCGCTCCTAAAACGACCGAGAGCACCATTGCCGCGCTAGAAAATATTTATGGTCGCTTAAATCCTGCTTATCCGCTGTCTTATAATTTTGTAGATGGCGATTTGGATGCGCAGTATCTAGGTGAACAACGCATGGGAACAATTTTCAATGTATTCGCCCTCCTTGCTATTTTCATTTCATGTATGGGTCTTTATGGTTTGTCAGCATTTATGACTGAACAGCGTTTTAAAGAAATTGGCATAAGAAAAGTCTTGGGAGCTAGTGCAGTGCGCTTGGTCAATATGCTTTCCAAGGATTTTTTAAAATTAGTATTCATTGCTTTTATCATAGCAATCCCTATTGCGTGGTTCGGAATGAACAAATGGTTACAGGAATTTGCATTTCACGTAGAAATTCAATGGTGGGTATACCTTGCTGCAGGATTTACGGTCTTGTTCATTGCTTTGTCAACCGTGAGCTTTCAATCCATAAGGGCATCATTGGCTAGCCCTGTAAAAAGTCTTAGGGCGGAATAATGTAAAAGAAAGAACCATGTTCAAACTGTTTTTAAAAATCGCCACAAGATACTTGCTCAAAAACAAGCTTCATTCCTTTATCAACATTTTTGGGTTAGCCATTGGCATTGCCTCTTTTGTGTTGATTATGCTCTATGTAAACTATGAGCAGAGTTATGACAAGTTTGAGGGCTCAGAGAATGTATATCGGGTATTCATGGATTATTTTGAAGGGGGTGAATATGTGCCTGGAGATGCTAATGCATATATAGTAAGTGGGCCTACTTTAAAAGAGGAATTTCCCGAAATTGAGCGTTTTGTACGGTTCAGACGCATTCGTGATTTAGTGGTAATGCATAATAATACCCCTTATGATGGTATCGTTGGATCTTTGGCCGATTCCGAATACTTTAATGTTTTTGATCATGCTTTGGTTAAAGGTGATGAACGTACCGCGCTTAACGAACCCTATTCGGTGGTGTTAAGCACAGTGATAGCTCAAAAATTATTTGGCAATGGAAACCCTATAGGGCAGTCTCTTAAAATTGCGGGAGATGATACGGTGACCTTTACGGTAACCGGGGTCATGGACAATACCAATCGAAATACCCATATTAAAAACGATTTACTTGTTTCCTTTAAAACTTTTTACACTTGGAAGATATTTGAGAACGATTGGAAATACACTTGGAACCAAAATGAATACTACACTTATATAAAGGTTGCACCAAATACAGATGCAGAGTTGCTTAATCAAAAAATAATGGCGTTTGTGCCTGAAGGGTTTGAGTTTAAGGAAAGGCACCATATGGAACCAGTTGAAGATATTCACTTACATTCTAATAAACCTTACGAAGCTGAGGCTAACGGTAGTGCCAGTAGTGTAAAACTTTTAGCGATTATTGCCTTCATCACACTAGTATTGAGTTGGATAAATTATATGAACCTATCCACCAGTAAATCGTTGGAACGGGCTAAAGAAATTGGCATTCGAAAAGTAGTCGGAGCTAAAAGACCTCAATTGATATGGCAGTTTTTATTGGAGTCCACTTTAATTAATGCCATAGCCGTTATATTGGCAATTATCGCCGTTTACATTTTGCTGCCAAGTTTTAATAGATTTATTGAGCAAAATTTAGGTTTTAGCTCTGTAGAGCTAAAGTCTCTTCTACCCTATTTTGTCGTTTTGGTTGCGGGAGTTACCTTGGCAGCTTTTTACCCTGCGTTCGTATTGAGTAAATACAATCCCACCAAAGTATTGAAAGGTAAAGTGCAGACCTCAAAAAACAGTCTCAATTTTAGGAAAGGCCTCATCGTATGCCAATTTGCGGCAACTATTGTTCTTTTGGTGGGCACCTTTGTAGCCAACAAGCAGATTCGATATCTAAAAAACCAACCCATTGGTGCGAATCTCAATCAGGTAATAGCCCTGAACGGTCAGGTATTGGACCGTGCATACGACTCTATATTTTATAAAGATTTTGATGTACTGTTGGAGGAACTTAAAAGAAATCCTTATGTAGCTGATGTTAGTAGTGCTCGCACTTATCCTGGCGATAATTTCTCCAATATGAATTCCAACCTAGGACTTACTTTTCCTGATGGGCATACCGATGAAACACACATTTGGTACAACTATGGAGCCAGACCTGAATATTTTAATTTGATGGGAATGAATTTCGTAGCTGGAGATGCTTTTCTTCAAACCGCAGAAAAATGGAGTCACAACGTAGTAATCAATGAAGAAATGGCTCGTTTTATGGATGCTGAAGATGTGAAAGATCTTATTGGCAAAACCATCAAATTTTGGGGTCAAGATTGGACCGTAAGCGGAGTGGTTGAAGATTACAATCATCTTGGTATGAAGTCTGCTGTAGTTCCCACTATTATTAGACACGATAGAAACACCCAGAATGTTCTTGTTAAATTGGATAAAAAGGCCATTACAATGGCTGGGGCAGATAAGGCACTAGATCAACTAGAACGTATCTGGCATCAGGTTTTTCCAGTAAGTACCTATAATTACACTTTTCTAGATCAGAAATTTGAGGCATTGTTCAACGAAGACCGAAAGTTCGCCAAGGCTTTTCAGATATTCACCATACTGGCTATTCTAATTGCTTCTTTAGGCCTTTTTGGTTTAACATCATACACCTGCATTCAACGGAAAAAGGAAATAGGCGTTAGAAAGGTCAACGGGGCAACAATCACCCAAATCCTAAAATTGCTTAATCAAGACTTTGTTAAATGGGTTGGGCTTGCCTTTATCGTAGCCATCCCTATTTCATGGTTTGGAATGCATAAATGGTTGGAAGGTTTTGCCTATAAAACAACCATGAGTTGGTGGATTTTTGCTTTGGCAGGCTTCACTGTGCTGTGCATTGCTTTACTCACTGTGAGTTGGCAAAGTTTTAAAGCTGCAATTGCAAATCCTGTCGAATCACTCAGAGACGAATAATCTCTATAGATTTTGACCATCAATCAAAAAAAATTGGAAATCATGTTAAAACACAACATCAAACTTTTTTTTAGGAACATCAATAGAAATCTAAGTTCTTTTTTGATTAACATTATTGGGTTGTCAACAGGATTGGCCTGTGCCTTGTTTATTGCTCTTTGGGTAAGTGATGAATTAGGAGTAGATAAGTTTCATGAAAATCATGATCGCATTTATCAAGTGGCCGAAAATCTTCAGTTTAGCGATGGAATTCAAACAATGGTTGAATCTTCGGCTCCAATGGCCGAGTATTTGGTAGCACAAATGCCCGAAGTGGAATATGCCGCAGCGACGATTGATCCAAGTTGGTTCGGTAAACATGCCTTATCGGTAGGAGACCATAATCTAAAAGCCCAAGGGCAGTTAGTAGGTAAGGACTATTTCAACATATTTTCCTATAATTTAATTGAAGGGGATGAAAATCAGGTAATTGCTGATCCGAATTCTATTGTTATTTCTAAAGGTTTGGCGTTAAAACTGTTCGGTACCACGGAGAACGTTGTGGGTAGGTCCATAGAATATGAAAAAAGTAGACAATTCCAAGTTTCGGGAATTTTTGAAGACGTACCAGCCAATTCCACAGTGCAATTCGATTTTGTGTTATCAGATAAAGCCTATAAGGATGAAGCTCCTTGGAACTCCATCAATACGGACCATTGGGGTAGTACTGGCCCTCAAGTTTATTTGACGGTGAAAGAAGGAACCAACATTGATGCACTTAAGGTCAAAGTGGCAAAAATCAGAAACGAAATAAATGAAAATGACCTTAGAAAATCAATATTGATACCATTTTCAGAACATTATCTTCATGGAACTTATAAAAACGGAAAACAGATTGGGGGTCGGATAGAATATGTTGAGCTATTCTCAATGATAGCGATTCTAATATTGATTATCGCATGTATCAATTTTATGAACTTGTCTACAGCAAGGGCATCAAAAAGACTAAAAGAGATAGGAGTAAAGAAAGCGGTTGGGGCAAAAAGAAAAACGTTCCTGTTTCAGTTTCTTAGTGAATCTGTTTTAATGTCGATTATGGCATTGTTTGTCGCCCTGGTCACGGTAGCTTTACTTCTTCCCCACTTTAATACAATTATAGGAAAACAATTGGCACTACAATTTGATCTTAATCTTGTTTTATTAACACTGGGGATTACTTTCGTTACAAGTCTTTTGGCAGGAAGTTATCCTGCCATTTATCTTTCTGGATTCAATGCGGTTACCGTCCTTAAGGGTAAACTAAACAGATCTATAGGTGAGTTATGGACAAGAAAGGGATTGGTTGTTGTGCAGTTTGCTCTCTCTATTATTTTAATTATATCTGTTATAGTAGTTTACAATCAAATCAAATTTGCCCAGAACCAAAATTTAGGATATAACAAAGATAACATTGTCTATTTTAAGGCAGAAGGCAAAGTAAAGGAACAGTTACCTACATTTTTAGCTGAACTGAAAAAATTACCGGGAATTAAAAACGCATCAAGTACTACCCATAGCATGATCGGTCACAACTGGAGTACTTCTTTGGAGTGGGAGGGTATGGATCCGGACAATGAGACAAATTTTCAGATTGTAGGAGTAGATTATGACTTTATTGAAACAATGGATATGGAAATTGTGGCAGGTCGTGGTTTTAATAGAGCGTTCGGAGACAGTATAGGTATGATATTTAATGAGACGGCAATAAAGGCAATGGGGCTAGAAGATCCTATTGGTACAATTGTAGCAGGTAGGATACCTATAGTTGGAGTCGTAAAGGATTTCCATTTTAAATCGTTGCATGACAAGGTAGAACCATTGTTCATGGCTATTATGCCAGAGGTGAACAAGGTAATGGTTCGAATTGAGGCTGGAAAAGAAAGAGATGCTATCAAAGAAATTCATGGGATTTATCAGGCCTTTAATCCAGGATTTCCTTTCGAGTACGAATTCTTAGACGATAACTATAAGGCTCTTTATGCATCAGAACAACGCGTCGCCACCCTATCAAAATATTTTGCGGGGATGGCTATCTTAATTTCTTGTTTGGGACTCTTTGGTTTGGCTATGTTTACATCCGAACGAAGAAAAAAAGAAATCAGTGTCCGAAAAGTTCTGGGGCAAACTGTTACACAGGTGACGGTCATGCTTTCAAATGAATTTGCCAAATTGGTTTTGGTCGCCATTCTGATCGCTTTACCTATTGCCTATCTATTGGCAAATAATTGGCTTTCAGGTTTTGCATATCATATTCCCTTACAGGCTTGGTATTTTCTTGGTGCTGGGCTTGCAGCATTATTGGTGGCAATGTTAACCGTGGGGAGCCAAGCTATACAAGCAGCAAACAGAAATCCAGTGGATGGATTGCGGGAGGAGTAAAAAAATTAGCATTATTACATATAAAACAAAACTATGTTACTACAACTAAACAATATTTTTAAATGGGTCAACTCGGGTGGGCAACGCATTTTTCTACTTAAAGACATCAATTTAAATGTGGAAGAAGGGGAATTTATTTCTATCATGGGTCCTTCAGGTTCTGGTAAATCCACGCTTTTGAATGTGATTGGAATGTTAGATGGATTTGATGAAGGGGAGTATCATTTTTTACATGAATCTGTGCATTCCCTTAAAGAAAAACATAGGGCAAATCTATACAAAGAGTATATCGGTTTTGTATTTCAGTCCTACCATCTTTTAGATGAGTTAACCGTTAAAGAGAATTTGGAAATGCCTTTGCTCTATAAAAAATTCAAAGGTTCTGAACGGAAGGCTATGGTTGCAGATATGTTGGACAGATTCAATATTGTAGGAAAAAAAGACCTTTTTCCTGCACAATTAAGTGGAGGGCAACAACAATTGGTTGGTATTGCCCGGGCATTGATTTCCAGTCCTAAGTTGATTTTGGCCGATGAACCTACCGGAAATTTAAATTCCAAACAAGGAGAAGAGATTATGGAACTGTTCAAACAGCTTAATGACGAAGGGGTTACGATTATTCAGGTTACCCATTCTGAAAAAAATGCAGAATACGGTTCCCGTATTATTAATCTTTTGGATGGCAGAATGGTCTAATCTAACAGTTGGGCCAATTCTTTTCCAATTAAGCTGCCTAAAGCAACACCCATTCCACCAAGGCGAACGCCGCAATACATATTATTTGAGACCTGTTTAATAATGGGTGTTTTTTGTGTGCCTATTCCCATTATTCCGCTCCAACGATAGTCTATTTCAAACGCATTATTGGGTAAAATAACATTACTCAATAGCCTTTCCAGTTCCTTTTGAATTATTTCAGTTTGGCCAAATTCTGATGTGGTTTCCTTCTCAAAATCTAGATTTCTTCCCCCTCCTAAAAGAATTCTATTATCAATATTTCTGAAATAGTAGTATCCTTCATCAAAATGAAAAGTCCCGTTTATGGCCAAATTCTTTATGGGTTTGGTAATCAATACCTGTGCCCGCGCTGGTTTTACATTTTCGGTCTTAAGTAAGGTAGCTGCAAAGCCATTCGTGGCAATAAACACCTTGTTGGTCTTAAAAGAAAATTCTTTTGTTTGAATTACTACCTCATCTCCCAAATCTTGGACATCCACAACAGTAACATTATTCAAAATACGAATATCCTGCTTTAGACATTTTTGAAGCAGCGCATTCATAAGTTGGCCCGTGTCCAATTGCCCTTCAAAACGATGTGTAATGTATCCGTCTTTGATATTATCAAACCCAAAGACATTGTCGTTTTCTAGAAAAGGTGCTTCTCCAAAAACTGGTTCTAACAGCTTATTTAAGAAGTTCATATTCTCCAAGCAATGCTGATACAGAGGCCCATCTTTTCTTAGAAAAAGCTCATGGCCTCCATGCTGTTCATAACCAATCGTTTGGTCTCCTAAAAGCTTTCGCAGTGTTTGAATGCCTTTCCAACGTCTTTGCACCAAATCCAGCACTTCATCTTCTGTATGTGTTTTTAAATCGAATAATAGTTCAGATATGCTTCCAAAACAGGCAAAGCCAGCATTTTTTGTGCTTGCGCCTTGGGGCAGCATCCCTTTTTCCAAAACCAAAACTTTACTTTGAGGATATTTTTCTTTTAAATACAGTGCACAGTTAAGCCCAACAATACCGCTTCCAATGACTGTAAAGTCTACATTGGACAACCACGTTTTATATTCCCAATAGCTTAGCTCCATAAAAGAAAAAACCCGATTTTCATCGGGTTTAATTTAATCAAGATATTTTGTGTCCATTTCAAAGTCTTCCATAAACTTTGTAGTATAATTTCCAGCCAAATAATCTGGATGATCCATTAATTGTCTGTGGAATGGAATAGTAGTTTTTACGCCTTCAATAACAAACTCATCTAATGCCCTTCGCATTTTGTTAATGGCTTCTTCCCTTGTTTGGGCCGTTGTTATCAATTTGGCAATCATGGAATCGTAGTTAGGTGGAATCATATAACCGCTATACACATGTGTGTCCAATCGAATTCCATGACCTCCTGGAGTATGTAATGTGGTAATCTTACCAGGTGATGGCCTAAAATCATTATAAGGATCTTCGGCATTGATTCTACATTCAATAGAATGTAGCTTTGGAAAATAGTTCTTCCCAGAAATTGGCACACCCCCGGCAACTAATATTTGCTCTCTAATGAGGTCATAGTCGACAACCTGTTCTGTAATGGGATGCTCTACTTGAATACGAGTATTCATTTCCATGAAGTAGAAGTTCCTGTGTTTGTCCACCAAAAATTCTACTGTTCCCGCTCCTTCGTATTTTATATACTCAGCAGCTTTTACAGCAGCCTTACCCATATCTTCTCTAAGAGAATCGGTCATAAATGGTGAAGGGGTTTCCTCAGTCAGCTTTTGATGCCTTCTCTGCACGGAACAATCCCTTTCGGATAAGTGACAGGCCTTTCCATATTGATCTCCCACAACCTGAATCTCGATGTGACGTGGTTCTTCAATCAACTTTTCCATGTACATTCCGCCATTGCCAAATGCAGCCGTAGCCTCTTGTACCGCGCTTTCAAAATTACTTTCCATTTCATCTTGGGACCAAACGGCACGCATTCCTTTTCCACCACCACCCGCAGTAGCCTTTATCATAACCGGATAGCCCATTTTCTTGGCTATCTTCTTAGCTTCGGCAACATCCTTTAGCAAACCTTCTGAACCAGGTATTGTGGGTACTCCAGCTTTTTTCATGGTTTCCTTGGCAGTTGCCTTGTCTCCCATTTTATCAATCTGTTCTCCAGAAGCTCCAATAAATTTAATTTCGTGTTCTGCACAAATCTTTGAGAACTTGGAATTCTCAGAAAGGAAACCGTATCCAGGGTGAATTGCATCGGCATTAGTGATTTCTGCCGCTGCAATAATGTTTGGTATTTTTAAATAGGACTCGTGACTTGGTGCTGGACCAATGCAAACTGCCTCATCTGCAAACCGGACATGAAGACTTTCTTCATCTGCTTTGGAGTAAACAGCTACCGTTTTGATACCCATTTCCTTGCAGGTTCGTATAATTCGAAGTGCAATTTCTCCTCTATTTGCAATCAATACTTTTTTAAACATAGTTTTTTATGTTTTGCCTAAAGTTTCAAAACAACATTTTCCAAGTTCTTGGTTTTAAGGTTCTGAACTTTTAGAATTGGATTAAGAAGGATCGACCAAAAACAAAGGCTGGTCAAACTCTACAGGGGAAGAATCTTCAACCAAAACCTTCACAATCTTACCAGAAACCTCTGATTCAATATCATTAAAGAGTTTCATTGCTTCAATAACACATAGCACATCTCCTTTGTTAATGGTGCTCCCAACCTCAACAAAGGTAGGTTTGTCTGGAGACGGTTTTCTATAAAAAGTTCCAATAATTGGAGATTTGATGGTAATATATTTTGAGTCATCCTCTGGGGCAGCTTCTTCCGCAGCAGGAGCTGCTGGAGTTGTCGCAGGGGCTGCTGGAGCCGCTGGCGTAACTGGTGCTGCTGCCATTGGTATTTGCTGCACTATTGTAGTTTCAGGTGTAGCTGAATCGCTTCCGGTACGAATGGTAATCTTTATGTCTTCCATCTCTAATTTTACCTCGCTAGCGCCTGATTTGGCTACAAACTTGATTAAACTTTGAATTTCCTTAATGTCCATGGAATATGATTTAGTTAGTTGTGCTTTTTAAGAATTATAGGCCCATTTTAAATAAATGGATCCCCAAGTAAACCCGCCGCCAAAGGCAGCGAAAATAAGATTATCTCCTTTTTTTAGCTGTTTTTCATAGTCAAACAACAACAAAGGTAAGGTAGCAGATGTGGTGTTTCCATACCTGTGGATGTTAATCATCACTTTGTCTGCATCCAGACCCATTCTATTTGCAGTTGCATTTATAATGCGTTTGTTGGCTTGGTGGGGAACCAACCATTGCACGTCATCGTGAGTAAGGTTGTTCCGATCCATAATCAAGGCAGAAACATCCGCCATATTGGAAACGGCAAACTTAAATACGGATTTACCATCTTGATAAACGTAATGTTGTTTGTTCTTAATGGTTTCCTCAGAGGCTGGCAAAATAGAACCACCAGCATCTATCTTTAGGAACTGACGCCCAACACCATCTGTACGTAAATATTCATCTTGAAGACCCAAGCCTTCATCGTTCGGCTCAAAAAGAGCTGCACCCGCACCATCTCCAAAGATGATACACGTTGTACGATCTGTATAATCAATAATTGAAGACATTTTATCCGCTCCAATCAACAACACTTTTTTATATCGTCCAGACTCAATGTAGCTTGCAGCCGTAGACATGCCAAACAAAAAGCTGGAACAGGCTGCCTGCAAATCATATGAAAATGCATTCACTGCTCCAATTTCTGATGCAACATAAGCGGCTGTTGCGGCTACTGGAAGATCCGGAGTAGCTGTGGCCACCAATACAAAATCTATTTCCTTAGGGTCTACACCACTCTTTGCAATCAAATCTTCAGCGGCTTTTATTGCCAAATAAGAGGTCCCTTGGTTCTCTTTTTTTAAGATTCTACGTTCTTTTATTCCTGTTCTTGAAGTAATCCATTCGTCATTGGTTTCCACCATGGTTTCCAACACTTTATTGGATAAAACGAATTCTGGAACATATCCTCCCACAGCTGTAATTGCTGCTGTTTGTTTTTTCATATTAGTGTCCTTTTTTGTCAAAAAAGTTAAAATTTGACCCAAAAACGGTGAAAAATAGTCATTTTCTACGACTTTTTATCCAAAACCGTTTTGTTTTTAAAATTAACTAGACCCCATAAAAAAACTCCCGTTGTTTAAAAACGGGAGTCGGTTTATTCTAAAGGGCTTGCGATTATGCCGCAGCTTCTTCTTCTGTTTTGTCTATCAAAATTTGACCTCGATAGTACAACTTGCCTTCATGCCAATGTGCTCTGTGATAAAGATGCATTTCTCCGGTTACGGAATCCTTAGCAATTGTAGGCATCGTTGCCTTATAGTGGGTTCTTCTTTTGTCCCTTCTGGTTTTTGATATTTTTCTTTTAGGATGTGCCATTATAAACCTATTTATCCGTTAGTAACTTTTTTAAATCATCCCATCTGGGATCTGTGCTTTCTGATTCTTCTTTGATTTCTTTTGGTTGCAATTCTTCCAACTTATCCAGCATTTCCGACTGCAATGTACCATCCAATACTCCAGGGTGTACTCGTTTTTGCGGAACTGCCAAAACTAACATCTCATATATGTATTGCGAAATATTAATTTGGTGTTCTCCGTGGGGAATGACTAAAATTTCGTCATTCTCATCATTATATTCCTCCCCAAACTTGACCACAAGGTGCAAATCTGATGTAATGGGTTGATCAAAAGGTTCCCCTGTTAAATCTCCATCTACATTTACTGATCCTTCAGCTTCAATAGTGAGTTCCATCATATTGTTCATTTTGTCCAATATGGCAGTAACCGCTATTGAGGCACTGTTAAATTCATGGTATTCAAAAGATTCAAAGAACGTATTGTCAATCTCATACCCAAACTCATGTTTCCCTAACTTCAATCCCGAAAAAGGAATAAAAAACTCCTTCAGCTTCATCATTTCTACACTTAAGGTTTGTGTACCAGCCCTTAAAGGCGGGTGCAAAGATACTATTTATTTGGAAAATCACAATTCAATTCCAATAAATATAATGTGCCTATGTCAAGTTTTAACTTGCCCGTTTCACCTTCTGCTTTTGCAAAGGGTTTTTGTTCAATGCTAGATGCTCGGCCCTATTTTTAAAAATCTTAATGGCCGAAAAAACTGCTTCTTTAAAGGAGCTTTCATCTGCCTGTCCTTTTCCTGCAATCTCATACGCCGTTCCATGATCTGGTGACGTTCTTACTTTTTCCAATCCAGCGGTGTAGTTTACACCCTTGCCAAACGATAAAGTTTTAAATGGAATGAGTCCTTGGTCGTGATACGCCGCAAGTATAGCATCAAAATTTGAATGTGTGTTGGAGCCAAAAAAGCTATCTGCTGAATATGGTCCGTATACCAAAGTTCCAGCTTCAAACAATTCTTGAATTACGGGTTTTAAGATTTTATCATCCTCCTCACCAATGGTCCCGTTATCACCACTATGTGGATTAATACCCAATAAGGCTATTTTGGGTCTACGTATCCCGAAATCCATTTTAAGGGATTTTTCCATGGTTTGTACTTTATCCCTAATCAATTGGGGGGTAATCGCCTCTGCTACATTTTTAACGGCGATATGATCGGTTAGCAAACCAATGCGAAGGCTATCCGCAACCATAAACATAAGACTCTCTCCTTTTAACTCCTGGGCAAGAAAATCTGTATGTCCTGGAAATTTGAAGTCCTCCGCTTGTATATTGTTTTTATTGATTGGCGCAGTTACCAAAACATCAATTTTATCGTTTTTTAATGCTTCAACTGCCGCTCTAAGGGACTTTATGGCATATTTTCCTGCTTCTTCAGTAGCCTGTCCAAATTCCACTCTTGGGGTTTCCTTCCAGACATTTACAATATTGATTTTTCCATCCACAACTTGGGAGGCATCTCTAATACCATTAAAATGTAGTCCAAGCTCTAAATCAGATTTTTGTTGTGTTATCATCTTGTTGGAAGCGAAAATAATTGGGGTACAAAAATCCATCATTCTTGGATCTTCAAAAGTCTTTAATGCTACCTCAATTCCAATTCCATTAAAATCCCCAATGGAAATCCCTAGCTTTATTTTTCCCTTTTCTTTCATAAAATCAATGCCGATATGGCTACATTTACACTACAAAACTACTCAATTAAAAAGATTCATGTTTACAGGTATTATTGAGACTTTAGGGAGGGTTGAAAAGTTAGAAAAAGAGGGGGATAATTTGCATATTACCATTTCCTCCAAAATAACTTCTGAATTAAAAATAGACCAGAGCGTAGCCCATAATGGTGTCTGTTTAACCGTTGTTGCATTGGACGGGGATTTGTACACAGTAACCGCAATTGAAGAAACCTTAAATAAAACCAGCTTGGGTGACCTAGCCCTTGGCGATGTTGTAAACCTTGAAAGAGCCATGGTATTGGGAGCACGATTGGATGGTCATATTGTTCAAGGACATGTTGATCAAACTGCTAGTTGTAGTAGTGTTGACCAAAAGGATGGTAGTTGGGTTTTTAGTTTTCAATATGATTCTTCTCTCAATAATGTGACCATTGAAAAAGGGTCCATTACCGTTGACGGAGTCAGCCTAACTGTGGTTGATTCTAAAAAAGATGCGTTTAGTGTTGCTATTATACCATACACCTATGAGCATACCAGGTTTAACACCTATGCCCCTGGCACTAAAGTAAATTTAGAGTTTGATGTTATTGGGAAATATGTAGCGCGATTGATTCAACTTCACTCCTAAATGATTATTTCTCTCTCTACACCTTGATAAAGATTTTCCTTTTATAAAGCACATAGGCCAATAGGCAGTAAAAAGACACAACGCTCAAACCATAGAGCAATGAAGAAAGCTCCAGGGATATAAAGTCGTAAACATAAATCTTATTGAAAAGCCATCCGTGGAGCGACGTATCACCATCCACTTTTATGGAATAAAACAGTTTTGTGATAAAGCTGGATAAAAAATATACCACAATAGCATTTGCCCCAGCATATCTAAATATGCTTCCGAACTTTATTTTCTTTACATCGGTTAAGAAATAGATTGCTGCTAAAACAATATTGGCCCAACCCGCTGTGACCAAAACAAAGCTACTTGTCCAAAGTGCCTTGTTGATGGGGAATATGAAATCCCAAAGGTGTCCAACTAACAACATTGACCCACCTATACCAAATAACAGTGTCGTTTTTTTCTCGTGCTTTGATGCAAGTATCAAGCCAGTGAAAATTCCCAATAGCGAACTTACTATTGCCGGGATTGTGCTCAGTAAACCTTCAGGGTCATAATCCGGTTTGTAGTTGTGCGTTCCAAAAAGTTGCACATCTAAATAATTCGCCAAGTTATTTGGCGCTCTCTCTAGTGTTGACGCTACTCCTTCGACAGGAACAAAAACCATTAACAGCCAATAACCAATTAACAGAACTGCCGCCACCCAAATTAGCTTCTTCCAATCTAGATTTAAAAAAAGTATTGCGGCAAAGAAGAACGCTACTCCAATACGCTGCAATACACCGGGAAATCGAATCGAAGCAAAATCCTTTATAAAGGGAAAAGTAAGGGTAAATGCCCCTAAACAGAGGCCAAGTCCAATTAGTTTTAAACTTCTGATGGTAATTTTTTTGTATACCGCAGCATCTGCTTTCTTGTTTTGATAAGCAAAAACAATAGAGGTGCCCACGATGAACAGAAAAAATGGAAATACCAAATCGGTTGGGGTATATCCATGCCATTTTGCATGTAGTAAAGGCGCATATACATTAGACCATGTGCCCGGGGTATTCACCAAAATCATCAGAATAATAGTCGCGCCTCTAAAAATATCGACGGAAAGAATCCTGTTTTTCATAAGCTGATTATAAAAGGTCGTCCTTCATTTTCCCCCAAGCTCTAATAAGCAAAAATGCTGAAATAGCCGAGACAGCAGTCAATATCAATGCTAAATTTGTTTCACCATAAATCCAATATCCTGTTGCAAACATTAGAGTGTAAATAAGTACAACTCCAAGCAACATTGCGGTTATTCCAGAAGGAACACTCCATTTCTGATTACTATCAACGATTTCAACATTATCTTCTTTTGCATCTTCGATAATTTTCGTCCAACCAGGACCTCCAGGTTGTATTTTTTTATAAAAGCTTCTTAACACATCTTTGGTTTCGGCTTGGGTAACAAAGGTAGCTGTAAGCCATATTATGGAAGTTACAATCATTATAAATGGTAATTCTCCCCATTCTGGAAATACGCCGGTTTCAGGATTGAAGAGTATCTCTTTTAATACTGTTGTTTCTAAAAGGATGGCTAAAATTCCGGAAGAAAACATCGCGGTTATTTCACTCCAAGCATTAATACGCCACCAAAACCAGCGAAGAATAAAAATAAGTCCCGTACCTGCACCAAAAGAAAGTAGCAAGTTGAAAACTCCCATTGCGTTTTGTAATGCCAAAGCCAAGAATGCGCTTAAAACCATTAAGACAACTGTTGAAAGTCTTCCTACATTTACCATTTGTTTTTCTGTAGCATCTGGATTGATTTGCTGTTTATAAAAGTCATATACCACGTAGGAAGAGCCCCAGTTTAATTGTGTGGAGATAGTACTCATATAAGCCGCAACCAAGGAAGCCAATACAAGCCCTAATAACCCGCTGGGCAGTTTTGTTAGCATTGCCGAATATGCTAAATCCTGCCCTAATTTGCTGTCCGCTACATTTGGGAATGCTTCTTGAATACTGGCAATATCCGGATACACTACTAAAGACGCCAAAGCCACCAAAATCCATGGCCAAGGCCGCAATGCATAATGCATTATATTAAAAAAGAATGTTGCCCCAATGGCATGATTCTCATTTTTAGCTGCAAGCATCCTTTGGGCTATATATCCGCCACCGCCTGGTTCTCCACCAGGATACCAGGAACTCCACCACTGCACTGCCAAAGGAATAATCAGCATTGTAATTACAGCTTTTTTATCACTGAAGTCTGGAAGAATACTTAATTTATCTTTGACATTCTCATTTTCCATAATGGCTTGTATTCCGCCTACTTCTGGTATGTTGACCAAGTAATATGCCGCTCCTATTGCCCCTGCCATGGCAACAAAAAAGAGTAAAAAGTCACTATAAACCACTCCCTTAAATCCACCTAGTGCACTAAAAATAACGGTTATCAAACCTCCAGCAACAACAGTTTCCCAAGGTTCAAGACCCAACATAACGCCACCAATTTTAATCGCCGCCAGAGTTACGGAGGCCATGGTGATGACATTGAAAAATACTCCTAGGTAAATGGCACGGAATTTCCTTAAAAAGCTTGCGGCTTTACCTCCATATCGAAGTTCATAAAACTCTAAATCTGTTTTTACATTTGATTTTCTCCACAATTTGGCGTAGACAAAAACGGTAAGCATCCCAGTCAAAAGAAAGCACCACCAACCCCAGTTGGCCGAAACTCCATTTGTTCTTACCAAATCGGTCACCAAGTTAGGCGTGTCTGTAGAAAAAGTCGTTGCCACCATTGATAGGCCCAGCAACCACCAAGGCATTGTTCTACCAGATAAAAAATACTCGGAAGAACTCTTGCCAGATTTCTTGGAAACATAAATGCCTATTCCCAAAACAATGGCAAAAAAAACAAAAATTAAAGTGTAGTCCAGCGTACTGAGTTCCATATTTTTAATTGGTTTGGTTTTCCACTAAAGTATGATTTTTTAAAATACCTTTATCCTTTGTTCGCTAAACACCAGTTTTGACGCTATCTACAACAGTTGAGCCCTCTTTAATGGTTTGGGCCATGGCTGCAACCGCAGCTTTTTTAATGGGAATATCCAAAGCAGGACTAAAGGGGCTTTCCATTTTTAATGTAACCCTTATGGCTTTGGCATTTGGAGCAAAGGAATCCACGGGTTTAATCATTCCATTGCTTTTGGTTGGAGATGTATTTGCCGTAGCATATTACAATAGACATACTCAATGGCATCATATTTTTAAATTTTTGCCTTGGATGCTTGGTGGCATTCTTATTGGTGTTTTCCTCGGAAAGGACCTCCCAGCTAAAGAATTCAAAGTAGGAATGGTAGTCGTCATTCTTTTTAGTTTAGGCATGTTGATTTGGTGGGACAAGAGAAAATCCCAATCTGTACCCACACATAATCTCTTTGCTGGCTCCATAGGAATTATGGCTGGTATTTGCACCATGATCGGGAATTTGGCAGGTGCTTTTACCAATATTTTCTTTTTAGCAATGCGCCTGCCCAAAAACGAATTTGTTGGCACGGCTGCATGGCTTTTTTTTATTACCAATCTATTTAAGCTTCCTTTTCATTTATTTGTTTGGAAAACGATATCCCAAGAAACATTGTTGATTAATTTAAAGCTACTTCCTGCAATTCTTGCTGGACTCTTTTTAGGTGTTGTGCTTGTAAAAAAAATCAATGATCGTAATTACAAAAGGTTTATTTTAATTGTCACCGCCATCGGGGCTATAGCTATTTTGTTTAAATAAGATAATTTTATCCATTTCAATAATTAAAAGCCCTATAGATTATAGGGCTTTTAATTATTGAAATCCCACATGGGCTTGACCGTTAGGGAAAACTTTTTAATAGCGAATAAAGAGGCGCAGACCTTTGAGGAAACCTGCGACTATGCTGGGATTTCCAGAAATTACTTGTATAAACTTACCGCTGCGGGAAACATTCCGCACTCCAAGCCCAACGAACGAAAATCCATAGGGGAAATAGAAGCAATGGCGGAGTCTATTCGTTAGGTATAGATTTACTCCGATAATTACCAAAGTTGATACGGCTATTTTTTTGATTGTAAAGAGCCTATCCGTTGTCCCTGTTTTACACTCATGGCATTGAACACCCCTTTTTGGAAAATCAGGAGAACCGTTGAACCGCCATAGGCAAAATAACCCACTTCGTCACCTTTGTAAATCTTCTCGGGACTGGTATCATCGACATGTTTTAAATACTCTTTGAAAACCACCGAGCCAATGGTCTGAAGGCCAATCGGAACCATGCCTACATAACCGTATTCTTCGGTCTTTATGACCAAATATCCATGCCGAAAATGTTCAAAAACACTATAATCTTTGTTGTAGGCGATATTTCCATTGTTTATGATGTCCGGAATATCGGGCATTCCGAACAGCCTATCCCCAACTTCTTCCCTGGCTTCCACTACAGTGCCGGACACAGGGGCATGATAGTGATGATAGTTATCGGGCTTTAGGAATACGGCCAAAGCAGTTCCCCCAATGAATTCTTTTGTATATTTTGAATTAGCCAGTAAGGCATCAAGGTTAAGGGTCATATTGGCCTTGGTGGGAATTTGGGTCTCCAATTTCAAATCGTTGTTTATCATATTGATGACCCCATCCGCCGGAGACACCAAAATGGAATTATCATCAAAGGCCTCGATTTTACGGGCTCCCGGTTTCAGGTCTCTGGTGAAGAATTCATTAAAGGACTTGAAACCACCCAATGGCATAACGAAATCATTGTGATCTATGGATTTGTCATTGAGCCATGTGGAAATACCTTTTGCAGATTCAGGGCTATCCATATAGTCTCCCCTATGTTCTATGAATTTCAGCCCCCAGCTGTAGCCTGGTTCTTCCATGATAAACTTCATTCCATAGGGATTGTGGTAGTACAACATTGAAAATTCAATGATTCTGTCCAATCCATTGGTGGTATTTGGAAGAAAGTAGAACCATTCATCCATGAATCTACATAGGTCTCTGATATTCTTTCCTTTCCACGGATTGGTTGCGCCATTGGGCAAATCCTCAAGGTTGGCAAACATGTCCTTTACAGTTTTTTGAAAAAACGTATTTGATTCGTACAGTTGCTCCAGTTCCATGGCCGACTGAGAAGTGTATTGTGCATGGGTTGGCACAAAATAAAATAGCAGTGCAAATGCGCAAACGAGTATTCTTGTTTTCATGGTGATTGTATTAATTAAGGTTACTACATATTTAGTAGCAAAACTACATAAAAGATAGCATCTCACAAAATGTTTGTTTTTTCATAACAGATAATTATGAATAGTTTATCAATATTAACTACTCTTCTCTCTTGAGCTAGCTTTACAAAACCTTGTTGGGAAAATAGCCTATCAATACACTGTGGGCTGACCTCACTCAAGTTTTGGCCAAGCCTTCTAATGGAGCTATACCTTGTCTTTGTGATAGTTTGTGAGTCCATGCTGCTTTTCTGAAGAACAATCACCGCTTTTCCCCCGGTTTGTAGTACATCGGCTATTTTTGGAACAAGGATTTCCGGTCTTACATATTCCAAGACGAGCGCCGCAAAGACCAAGTTTACCGGGTCGATGGCTAGGACATCTTCACCTAGGTCTTTCTTAAGAATATAAAGGTTGGGAATACAGGTTCCATATCTTTTCTTTACCATAGCGAGATAATCCTCATTGATATCGACGGCATGTACTTGATCGGTAACCTTCGAATCAACATGTTCTAAACCATTCCCGGTAGCGCATCCCAAAAGAGCCAAACTTTTCGGAGTGTAATTTTCAAGTGTCCCTTTAAAAATGATGTTCAGGATTTGTAGTTGTCCGTTGGTGCGCATGTGGTCTTCATACTCATTAAATGGGATGCTTAACCATGGATTTGACATTACTCGCTAAAGACTTTATACATTCCTGGACTTTCGTTGTCCCTTTCCCTATATCCGAACTTTTGGTAGAACCCTTTGGAATCTTTGGCAGCCATAAGTCCGATGAAAGCATAAGTTTCAACTTCCCCCTTCAGGTATTGCTCAATATTGTGCATAATAAGATTTCCCACACCTTTCCCCCTGTATTTGGTATGTACAACAACGTCTTGAACATAATAATAGATGCTATCATCCCCTATGACCCTGCCCATTCCAATTAGGATATCTCCTTTGTATACCGAAACCGAAAACAAATCGTTACTTAGCGCTTGCTTCACAAGATGGTCGGGTAATTGTTTCCATAGTGTTGTTCTCCGAAGTGATTGATACCCGGAAACTTCCAAATCATTTGTTTTTACCGTATAGGTTGCCTTTTGATACTCCACAAAATTTAAAAAATAGATGTTTTGGTTTGCAAGATATTACTTTTTATGTAGCTTTGCTACTAAATATGTAGTAATATGAAAATACCAACTCCCGGACAACCTGTAAGAGGTTCAAAGACAGGACAGCCCATAATGGCTTTATTGGATCTCCTTGGTCGCAATTGGGCCATGGGCATCATCTGGCATTTGTATCAAGGTCCAAGTACGTTCAGAAAACTCCAGGATTATTGTGAATCAATCTCCCCGACGACCTTGAACAAACGGCTGAAGGAATTAAAAGAATCCCATTTGATTGAAAGAACATTGGATGGATATGCTTTGACCCAACATGGCAAAGAATTGTATGAGTTGATCGAGCCTTTGGGCGGTTGGGCAAGACATACTTGGGCTAAAAATTTTGTAGAAAAGAAGGACTAAAATATTTTTTGCGAGAGAATTCAAAAAGTGTTCCACCTCAATTTAAGACTATATGCGAAATATTATGAAAACCTCAATAGGGGCTTACTCCTTAGTGACCGTGCTTTTTGCCAGCACATTGTTTGCCCAAGAATATCCCACGGTCACCTTTCATTACAGCTATATTCCATTTGATAGGTCATGCGCTAAGTTTACTGAGTTTGAAATCAAGGAAGAATGGATTGAGGAGCTTTATGTAAAGATGGATACTTTACAGGGTTTGTGGAATCATCAAGGACCCACATTACTCCAGAATACGGTAAATATTGTTGGCAAGTCTTTTCTGAAAAAGGAGGTGCACGCTACAATGACACTTTGCAAATTTGGCTCTATGAGCCATCCTTTTTTGCTGAGTATGAGAAAATATCTGTCCACCGCCACAGGGGATGACCCTAGACCTAACTATCATTTCGTTGGTACCGTTTTTCATGAAATACTTCATATCTACGTCTTTGACCTTTTAAAGGACAAAGAAAATGTACCGCTATTGGAAAAATACGGGGATGAGCCCAATAGCGTACGAAACCATTTGCACCTTATGGCCCTTTTCAAAAAAGCTTACCTGCAGGCAGGCATGAAGAAAGAATTGGAGGGAATGACCGAAAGATATGTAGCGTTGGATGGTATATATGGTCGTGCCTGGGAAATTGTGGACCATCTTGAAGATCATGAAGATTTTATTGAAGAACTGAAATAACCAGGCTTTTTTTATTTAGAATGCTACATTTTATAAAGCATATTATAATTAATCATTAAACTGATTTAGCGATGAGAACTATTCAAAAACCTTCGGTGGGAGAATATCCCGAGTATTCGGAAATCTATATGGGATTAATGGATGATGATGGCAGGGTGCTAGAACATCTTTGGAGCAATTTCTTGGAAATAAAGGAATTCGTTTTTTCGATTCCAGAGGAAAAGCTTGTTTATAGATATGCCAAGGACAAATGGACTATAAAGGAAATACTTGTACATCTTATAGATGACGAGCGAATCTTTGCCTATAGGGCTTTGCGTTATGCAAGAAATGATAATACCCCGCTCCACGGATTTGATCAGGATGACTATGCCAAATACTCCCATGCAAACCAGAGGACGTTGAAGAGCATTTTTGAGGAATACGAAACGGTTAGGAAGTCAACCATTTCTTTATTTCTAAATTTGCCCGATGACAGTTTTATGCGAAAAGGCAGTGGTGTTGATTATGACGGCAGTGTCATCAATGAAAGAACGGTAAGGGGACTTGCCTACCATATCGCAGGTCACGAGCTTAGACATTTCAATATTATCAAGGAACGGTATTTCAATTGATTCTGCACTTGCTATTTAATTATGAGAAAACCATCTTCCAAAGTGGTTTATACTCATGATAACCCACTCCGAAGCTAAGAACATTGAATTGATTTCCTTTAAATAGGAATTGTAAATGCATAATAACCATAGCGATATGTTTAGTGAACAAAAAAAGTTCAATTTCAATAACATGAAATTTTTAGTACTTATAACAATGACACTCATTTCAGGGCAAAACTTTGGGCAATCCCATAAAAAAACTGAGATCATAAATATCAATGGAATCAACATGTACTTCGAGGTTCATGGTGAGGGTGAACCTCTATTTTTACTACATGGTTGGACACAGTCCTCCCAATTTTGGTCAGAATACATACCGACCTACGCACAACATTTTAAAGTTTATGCGATTGACCTTAGGGGACATGGTAAATCTTCTGAACTCACTGATGATTTCAGTATAGAAAAAACCGCTTCGGATATTTTGAAGTTGTTGGATTTTTTAAAAATAGAAAAAGCAAAGGCCGTAGGGTTAAGCTACGGAGGGCTTACCCTCTTAAAACTGGCCAGCTTACATCCTGAAAGAATCGAATCGATGGTCTTGATTGGTGTTGCTCCCATATATGATGGTAAAGAAAACACAAATCTAGATAAGACATTCTCTTATGAAAACCTGCCCGATTCGTTCATCAAAGAACTGAAAGAGACACATTACGGAGGAGAAAGCCAAATAAAGAGATTGTTCGACCAAAATCTCAACTATAGAATAAGCATAGGTGATGAAACCTTAAAATCAATAAAAACAAAGGTGCTAATCGTTAATGGAGACCGCGATGAAATAATGGGAATTGATCCAGCCATTACCCTACACAAATTTTTGCCCAATTCCGAATTGTGGATTGTTCCCAATACGGGACATATTGCCATAACGGGTTCAAATCGGTATGTTTTTCTAACGAAGAGCACTCAGTTCTTACAAAATGGAGAGCGTTAAAATGTGGCATCAAGTATGGACAGATACAAGGAAACTTTTGGCACTTGGACAAAGTAGCATCACTATATCAAGACAAGTTCATGATATTTAACCTTACGAGAGTAGTTATGATGTTATCTGCAACTCGATTAAAACCGATAAAGCCAAAATTTAGGCATTGAATGCGCCCCTTGGGAATATTACAAAATATCTCTTATCCCAACGACTTGAATTAAGTAACTCTTTGTAATGATGGGTTCGCTAGAGTCCCAGAAAAAGAACATTTTTTGGGACTTTCTCCATTTTCTCCGTCCATTCTTTTAATCTACCTTTTTTGAGGAGCACAATAAATTTTCTTCAATCATTATTTAACTGAAGCCAACTACAGCACACACTAATTCTTTTGAATCGTTTTTAGGGTTGGGTGACCTCCTGATTATGATTAAATAATATGTTGGTTTTAGATTATTTGCAGGCCCAATCTTATCTAAAAGGATATAAATTTCAAAGATTTACTATTGATGAAAAACCAAAACTTAGGGTAAAATGGGAAAACAATCAAAAGAAAAAAGCCTCCGAATCTCTCGGAGGCCATATGTTCATTGACGTGGTCCCACCTGGGCTTGTAAATAAAGTTAAGGAATATGGCTACATTTTAAACCAGTATATTTATGGGTAAAGAATCTAACCCTAGAGGAGTTAAATAGGGTTTAGGAATTTTTAGTTCAATTCCTGACCCCCAATTTGACCCCTGTTCTACAGACATTCAACCTCTTTAACAATAATTAAATTAAACTTCAGTAAAAGAAGGGTTGCATGTTATACATTCATTTTAATCTCAGATTAGAGAAAATCACTAAAAAAGGGTTGGCCCCGGTTCGTATGATCATCACTTTTAACTCCAACCGGATTAGAAGGGATGTCCGTGGTGTGAAAGTAAAACCCGAAGATTGGAAAAATCAAAGAATAAGACCAAATCTAAAAGTGGAGCCCTACAATTTCCATATTGAACACAATATCGTCCTTGATGAACTTGAAGTCAAAATAAAGAAGATTTACCGCCATGCTATACTTAACGGTGATGAATTGACAAAACCTTATGTTCTCGAAAGATTGAAATGGGGTGCTAAGAAAGAAAGCATAATGGATATTTATTGGGCTTTCGAGGAGTTTGTGGATACACATAGAACAACACGCGCCATTGGGACCATAAAAAAATACGGTTCATGTATAAACTTTATCCGGGATTTTGACCAGGCTAAAAACTATGGGTTAAGTTTCCAGAACTTGGACCAAAGGTTTTATGAGTCCTTCAGGGATTATGCATTTCTGGAGCGTGAAACAATGAACAATTACTTTGGAAAGCTAGTTGCTTTTGTCAAAACCTTTATGAATTGGGCTTTGCTCAGAGGGTATCATTCAAACCAGGAATTCAGAAAGTTCAAAAGGGTCAGCAATGATATTGAGGTCATCTATTTGACGATGGAGGAACTTTTGTTACTCTACAATCATAAATTCAAAACAAGACGTCTAGAATATGTTAGGGACTTTTACTGTTTTGGTTGTTTTACAGGGTTGCGGTTCTCCGACCTTTCCCGATTACGTCCTTCAAATGTCTATGACGACTACCTCAGGCTGTCCATAATTAAGACCAAAAGTATTGATCACAAAGTGCCTTTGAACAAAATGGCAATTGATATTCTGGAAAAGTACAAGGGTAGTATTTATGAGCCCTTACCGCGCATTTCTGGTCAAAAGTTCAATCAATATATCAAGGAATGCTGCGAAATTGTCGGGATTGACAAGCCAGTTAATATTACCCGTTTTATTGGACAAAGAAGAGTGGATAGAGTCTTGCCAAAATATAAACTGATTACAAGCCATACTGCACGGAAAACCTTTGTTACCAATAGCCTTATCCTTGGTATGAACGAGAAGGTTGTAAAGAATATCACAGGACATAAGGATGAGGCCTCATTTATGAAATATTTGGATATAGCAGAACATTTTAAAAAAAATGAAATGAGCAGGACATGGGACAAAATCTAAAACAAATAATAATTATCAAATAATCATTGTAGAATCCTAATTAATTAAATTATGAGTAAGACAGTTTTGTATGCCTATTCCAAACAAGATTTGGAAAAAATTGTAGAATACGTAATTAACAAAGTACGTAAGACCGAATTGATAAGCGATGTGAGTGTTGCACCAGAAGAAGATAGATTGACCCAACAAGAGGCATGTGACCTTTTGGGAGTGACGGTCCAAACTTTGATTAAATGGAAAAAGAAAGAATTGATTCCTTATTACCAAGTTGGGCGATCCATATTCTTTTCCAAAAAAGAACTGTTGAACATTGCCCGGAACAACCCGAAACTAGTTAGCCCAACTAGAATGTAAACGAAAAAACCCTCGTCATGAAAACCACAGCAAAAGTACTCCAGCCCTTGCGCTTTGTAAACGCATATTATGATTTTACGGCCACACAAAAAGACTTCATCATGTTGGTACAACATATGACCAGCAAACAAAAGGAAATTGTAAGTAATTTCAAGATAGATTTAAAACCGTATTTCTTGGCAAAGGGCCTGACCCTGGAAGATATTCGGCAGAACCATTATAAGGAACTGACAGAGGATCTGTTGGAATCAAAAGTGACTTTTAAATATCTAAAAGGCGATACGCTTTATTCGATTTACAACCTATTCAGTAGATGTATTGTCAATCAAAATTTTATACTGGAGGTTTCAATTTTGGATGATGTTCTTCCATTGTTCTACATCAACAAACTCGATGAAGGCCACTTCCAAGAAAACAGATTGGTAAGGGAATTGTTCGAACAAAGTTTTCCGAAATACGACCAATATATTTCATATTACCCGCAAACTTTTATTGAATTTAAGGAAAGCCAGACTAAAAAATTGTTTGAAAAGCTCTTGGCCTTCAGCAAACTCCAAAAATACACCTTTGAATTTTCAAAGGATGAACTTTATTTGATTTTAGGCTATGGCCATTTACGGGACAAGTCCCAAGAAAAGTTACAACAGAACATATTTAAAATATCTGATCAAGAATTTGTACAGACTTCGTACAAAGGTGTGGATGGATGGAAGAGCTTAAGACGACAACTAAATAAATGGTTGAAAGAAATCTCGGATAAAAAAGACACCGGTATAATAGTTGTGCCAAATGGCAATAATTATTTTTCAACTAGAGGAAAACCAATCCGTAGTATTATGGTCCAGGTTGAATATGATAATTTGTCAACTTTGAACAATGATCAGCGAATAGCCTATGAATTTCTGACCAAGTACGAGCTCTCCCATAAGCAAATCTTGAAAATCATTGATAGATTTGCTTTTAAGGACATTAAGGCCAGAATTCATAACCGATTGGTGGCCAAGACAGGATTTGACGGTAAGCGATATTATGGAGAATATCAAAGAGCAGACCATAGGAAAATAGAAAATGTTCCAGGTTATATTTATGGAGTAGTTTTTAGTAATGATAAACTATAATCTTTGCCTTATTGTTTAAGAAGGCAGCCCAGGTTAAGATTAAAGGAAATTAAACACTTTACTTTTCATTTCTTTTAGTATATCATTATTATAGTCGGATACTATTGTAGGAGGTATAAAATAACCATATTTTAATACGTTATCATTACCTCAAGGAAAAAGTATTGGATAACTACTACTTTACTTTGGATATCATTACCTTTTAGGGTAGGTTTATATATCCTAACGTTGTACCCAATTTGAAAAATGAATGAACTAGTATTTGAAATAAATTCTAACGAGGAAATTTGGGAACTTTTTGACAAGGACTTGAATTCAATTTTCATCCACAAGTTTGTGCCGAATGAAGTAATTCAATGGTGGAAAACGGATTTGAAAACTCAAAGCGGAACTGAATTCAAAAATCTATCTGTCCGACAAATGGAAATGGACGTTCAGACCGACTTAAGTGGATTGAAAAAAATACTCAAATTGAACACAAATCAATTGCGGATTTACCAATTCGAAAAACCTATTTCGGACACTCTAGAAATTGACAGATTACCTGAAAAGAATAGAAATCAGGTTTTAAAGCAAAATGGGTTAAAACATTTCTTTTTTGTAGACTTTGAGTTTATAACGATTGGGAGTTTTGAGCTTGACTTTATAAGTGGAATTGAGCGGAATCCAAAATTTGAGAAACGAATTGCGGAAAGGAAACAAAGACTAACTGAATAAAAACTGGGTACAACAACAGCTATAACTCATAGCTTCGCTACGAAATCATAGCCAAGACCGTTAGGCACAATTAAAGCAAAATGTTCAATCCAACAAGAAGAAATAGAAATATTGGAACAGCTAAACAAGGATTTGGACAGGATAATTCTTTAGAAATACCAAGACCTTTAGAACCGTTTCGAGAATTTTACGAGCGTCTTGAAAACTACTCAATTGATTATAGAACAATAAATAGTCACGAATTTGTATTTATAACAGAAGAAACTCGAAAAGATTCTGCTCACGCTTGTACTATCAGAGACATTAGTGAAATAATTAAAAATATACCTAAAGCAGATTATGGAGATTTAAGATTTATTGTCTTAAGACAACCAAAACGAAAAGAGGAAATTAAATCTTCTGTTTGGGGCAGGTTGATTTATTCTTACGAATTCGAAAACGATTATTTCCCTGCAATAATTCTTGAGGCACAAAGTCGAGATAAAAAACTTAAATGGAGCAGAAAACTTGGATTAGATGGACAAAAAGAACTGAAAAGACTTAAAGAGGACGGACATATTTTTCAAGAAGACAAAAGAAATTATATAGCAGAATTTGACTTAAATGCGATTAGAAACACGCAACTATATCGAACTTTAATACACGAATTTGGACATTATGTTCATTATTTGGAATTTGTAGAAAGACCAGGTTTTGAGGAGGAAGAGTTTTCAGAATGGGAAAAACGAAATGATAGATATTTTCAGCTTCCCAGTTCTGAGAAAGAGAAATATGCACATAATTATGCAGATAAACTAAAAAAAGAATTGACAGAAAATGGAGTGATACCATTTGACAAAAAGGAATAAAAATAACTGTGCCTAACAAGGTGTATAAAACATAGCTAGTAAGTCCTAAATCGAAGGGTTTGTGTTTATTTGCAAAGACCGCCAAATTTTTAAATTCGGCTTTTAAGATTGATAAGTTAAAAACAAAATATAAAAATTCGGCTCTGTATTTATCCGAAAAGCTAGCGTCTTTTTACACGCTACGTTTCATACACAAAACCGTTACCATACATTTTGAACAATTTAATTAGTCATACCCTTTTTTCGATTCTGTTCATTGTTCCAATCATTATGAACGGACAAGATTCGCTTGAAAACCAAATTCTTGGGACTTGGGAGCATGAAAAACCCAAACAAGACCCAGAACTTTTATTAAGGCCTAAAAGTGAAAAGGAATCAAATCATGTTTCCAAAAGCATTTACTTATTTCAAAAGGACGGAATATTGGATATTAAAGAAGATTTTGGACAATTCAAGGCAAAATATTCGATTTCTGATTCAATATTAACTATAGGAACACGGAAATACCGAGTACTTGAGTATTCACTAAACCAATTTTCTTTGGAAGAATTAGGGGATTTAGTTCTTTTCAAAAAGAAACTGGAATTTAAGCGAACTGAGGATACGATTGAACCGATTCAATTCAATGAACAAGTATTGGAATTCTATAAAAACGGAAAACCAAAAATCTCTGGGCAAAAGGAAGGTGGATTTGAAAATGGGGTGTGGACGGAGTGGTATGAAAATGGACATGTGAAATCCGTGATATACTATAACATGGGAGCACCCCTAATGACTGCCAAGTTTAACAAGAAAGGTTTATTAATATCAAAGAACTGGTTTGACTTAAATTCAAACTCTGTACGAACGGACTAAAAAACGTATGGTAACAAGGGCTATAATTTATAGCTGCAATTCGTTAACTTGAAACTTAGAAACTATCCACGGCTGGATTTGCCACGGCGGGAAATCTAACGATTTCCAACGCCGCCACAAATCATAGCCGAGACCGTTGCCATTAATTTGAATGAAACTAACTGACCAAATAAAAATCCGAGAGCTGAAATTCAAACCAAAGGTTGAAATTTTAGAAAATACTGTTGAATTGAACGACATCGGAATTTCGATTCCAATACCCAACGGATTTACAGTTGATGACGGCGGAATTTTTGAAAGTTTTAAAACAGAATATGTTTTTCCAGAAAACTCGGAATTTTCAAAAAAAGACAGAGAAGACTTTAAAAACCGGATTTTCCCACCTGTTTTTACACTCAAAAAAAATAATGGAAGACCAATCATTGCGTGCTACTTATTTGACATTAGAGCATTGAAAGGTGGAAGCAACCTGAACATTCGGAGCATAAACAAGTTTGAGTTAATGTGGACACCATATTTAGCAAAAAAGACAAACGAAGTTCCAATGAATGCCAAAAGAATTCTGAAAAACGACTTGACTGGAGCACTTTCGACCGAATACGGATTTGAATATAAAATTAAAAATGGAACTGAACCAATTCCTTCAAGTTTAAGAATATTGACTTACGAAGTTGGGAATTTTGTATTGACTTTTTATTTAGTTTACGACAATGCGAATGACCTGAAACAGACCGAATTGGATTCTTTCATTGACGGAATAAAAACTAATGGCAACAATGGCTATAATTCATTGTGGCAAAAAGCTAAATCGATGTTTAATCTATAAATCTAACGGCAGGATTTCAGCGGAATAATCCTTCGGATGATTCCACAACGAAATCATAGCCGGGACCGTTAGGAAAAATACCTGCGGTCGTTCAAGCCGTATCGCGCAGCGATACCCCCTCTTGAACTATTTCTCCTAACGGCCACACAGTACGACTGCCATTTCGCCCAGATTAACCTTATATTTAATACCCAATAACAGGCTCTCACAACCGCTGTTCGCTACATTTCCTAACATAGGCCATGGCGAATCAGCGTCTAATGGCTCACAGTAGCTAATGCAAGCTCCGCTCGCAACACTACTCGCCATAGCCGTGTGGCCGTTGTGCTTAATTATGACAGAACCTAAGAAAAAGACCATAAATAATAATATGCGAAGAACTTGTTTCTTTTGTTCTGAAATTATTGAGGACAAAAAAACTCAAGAGCATATAATTCCTGATAGCCTATTAGGAAAATTAGGCATTAAAGAGGAGACAGTTACTGGTAAAGGAGTGTTTCAATATAGTCGTGTAAAGGTTCCTGCACATAAGGATTGTAATAGTAATTTTGGGAGTGAATATGAAAATGAAATTCTCAAATTACTTGATGAACCAGAGAAACTATTTGAGGAAATCAAAAAGGAAGAATCTGGAATATCAATAATTTATAGTCCAGACAATTCTTCAACATCTTTAATTTCCACTTGGCTTTCCAAGATTTATTACGGACTATTTTATAATGATTATTTAAAAATAGACGATTTAGAACACAAAGAAACTGCTGAAAAGATAATTAACACCGACAATTTTAGAATGATACAAAACGCATATAAAGATGGTGTCGGATTTTGCCTTCCATCAAGTTTATATGTGTTCGAATCTGACAAAGATTTTTTTGATTTAAGGACTTTTGTGTATCCCAAAATGATAATGATTAAAATCAAAAAAATGGTTTTCATTTTGGCAATAGAAGATGGTTTTTTGACAAAGAACTATCTAAATGAAGAATTATTATCGGATTTTAGAAAAGGTCTATTATTGGAGGAACAGAGAAATGATAAATTTCCACTTCATCTTTATGCACTTGCGGAGATAATGGCTTTGAGGATGTGTATTCCTAAGACACCTTCGTTTGTTTACTCTAAAAAAGAAATAATGAATATGAGTTTATCAACTGGTGTGAAAAACCCTGAAGAATATTATAAAGTTGACGAAGAACTAATTGCAGAAACTCGAAATGAAATACTTGAGAGTTTTAATGTGAAAATAAAATAACTAAGCACAACACCGTGTATAATTCATTGCTAATACTCGCCTACTTACGAAAATCCGCGAGGATTTTCTATTCGGTTTGTATTTGCTAAATTAGGTGCTGAAATACGCAACGAAATCATACACTTTACCGTTAGGAAAAATACCTGCGGTCGTTCAAGCCGTATCGCGCAGCGATACCCCCTCTTGAACTATTTCTCCTAACGGCCACACAGTACGACTGCCATTTCGCCCAGATTAACCTTATATTTAATACCCAATAACAGGCTCTCACAACCGCTGTTCGCTACATTTCCTAACATAGGCCATGGCGAATCAGCGTCTAATGGCTCACAGTAGCTAATGCAAGCTCCGCTCGCAACACTACTCGCCATAGCCGTGTGGCCGTTAGCGCCAATATGAAAAAACTACTACTGATAATATCACTTTTTTACTATTTGACCTCTTTTTCCCAAGAAAATAGAGTTCCTTCTATAGTTGTATTAAGTCCTCAAGAAACGGTTACAGACAAAGCACTTGATTCAATCACGAAAATGTATCAGCGTGAACAGAAATTGACAGAGGAACATAAGCAAAGAGTAAGAGAAAGTAATGGAGAAAATTTCGAACTGAAATCAGAAAAGGAAATCCTATTTATGGAGAAAATGGATTTAGGCTCTCAAATTACATTTGGACTAAATTTCTATTTCAGTTTTAAACTTTTTGAATACTACGAAAACCATATGGTTTATCCAGCACACGAGACAAATAACTCAACAAAATCGGAATTGAAAAAGATTGCGGAAAAACACAATATGAATTGGGTCGTGAATATTCCAAGAGTTGAATTTGTACAGAATGAGAATGGAATGAGTGGAGAAATTAGATATCAACTGTATAATCTAAAATTTGATGAAATTGTCCTTGATGAAGAACTGACAGCTGACGACCAAAACCCAGGATTTACATTCGCTTGTGAATCTGGAACTATTAATTGTGTGACGAATAATTTGACAAGCGTCATTTCTAACAAGGTACTCGGATTCTTAAATAAAAATAGAAAATACTGGCGCTAACAATGGCTATAATTCATTGTGGTTTTGTGCCATACCAAAATAAAAGTATAAATCAAACGGCTGGATTTCGGCGGAATAATCCTGCGGATGATTCCACAACGAAATCATAGCCGAGACCGTTACCTGCAATTATGAAAAAACCTTTTATAATTTACATCATTCTAGCTCTAGCAATTATTGGTAAAAGCTGCAAACAAAAAGTTGAAGAAAAAACTGTAGTTATTGACGGCCAAGAAATTGAGACTACGGAATCAGAAGGCAGACCTTCTAGTAATACTTCTTTAAAAGAATTAACGGAAGAACAACTTCAACTAATCGAGAAGGACATTGAAAAAGCGAAAATATTTGCCGAAAAGTATTCGAAGGTCAATCAAGGTATTTTAGAATCAAAAAATCTGGATTTAATTCTAAATGCATGGAAAATGGACTTATCACCGGAAAAAGAATCCGAAGAGTTAGTTGTTGCTCTTATTGGTAGTGCTTTTGGACAAAATATTGTGGACAATTTGGACTGTGAATGGAAAGTGTTAAGTGACGAGTATGGTACCGATTTAACTGTTATACATAAAGAATATAAGATTAATGGATTCCCCTATTCATCTGTCTATAAGGCTATAGTTGAAGAACGTGAAAAATCACTTGATGGAATTGAATTAATAATTAAAAGTAAAATTCAAGAGGCAAAAAGTGAAATGGAAATTGATATTCGAGAAAAATAACTGCAGGTAACAATGCCTATAATTAATACGGACTTCGGTCTTTAAGTCGAGGTCTGTGTATATTTATAAAGTCGCAAAATCTTTGGGATTTTGCTTTAGACAAAAAAAGAAAAAACAAAACCAAAAGCTTTTGCTTAGCGCGTAGCTGGAAATCCGTCGGATTTCTGCGCCGCACTAAGCATAGCCGAGACCGTTGGCATTCATTATAAAAAATCAATCAAGATTTGAGGACTTTAAAAATTATTGTTGGATTTCTATTGCTTTGGGGAGCGGGAGTTGAATATGTTGCGGCAAGTCGCGAAGCAGGCTCTTGGTACTCGGCTGGAGTTATTGGAGGAGTTATAATTATACTTTTGATATGTACTTGGCTAATCGGAACTGGATTTTCCGCAACTAAAAACAAGTTGACCAAGATTCAATTTCTAAAATATTTTGGCATTGCGTTCGGAATTTTCTTTTGTTTCGCTTTCCTCAATGTTGGTCGCAAAATTGTTCCTTCAAATTTTGTTACCGTAAATGGAATAAAAATACCTCTTGGCAAGTGCATAGACGGGAATAAAAGGCTTATCCCCGATGATAAACAACGTGAGGAATTTTGTAAATGTTTCGTTGAAAAGTTAACGGACAACCCTGAATTAAAAGAAAAATACAAAAGTCGACTTGAAAGAGACAAAATAATTGAGGTTTTCAAAGAGGTTCAACAGGATTCTATCTTCCTAAGTATTGGTCTAGACGAATGTTATGGTCAAAATATGGAATGGACTGAGCGTTTAGCAGATTCAATGCGCAAAAACTGGAAAAAGGAACTTGTTGGGACTGAATTTGAAGAAACAAACGATATTGAGAAATATTGCGATTGCCTAATCGATGAATATCAAAAGTACCCCTTTAAAGAAGTAATGGGAGATAAATTTGCGGACAGTCCCGAAGCAGTTTCTATTGATGAAAAATGTACGGAACTGTCAAAAAAATAACGAATGCCAACACGGTGTATAATTAATTGCGGGCGGACGTTTTCCGTTGGAAAAGTCCGCAACTAACCATACACAAGACCGTTAAACTTTATGGTGTGTGCTCTTGAATTAAAAACCATGACAAAATTAGGGCGTAGGCTAGGACATAAAAAAATCCCTCCATTGGAAGGATTCATTTTGTTTAGAATCGTGGATTAAGCATCTCTCTTGGATTTTTCGGTAGTTTCGGTGTTTGACTCATGGGGAAAGAGATTTATCCATACTTGGCCTTTTTCGTTTGGCAATGGATATGAGTTTAATTTCATCGATAGATGACCCTCCTCGTTTTCAAAAACCACTCCAACTTGTTGGTATCGGTTTTTAGCTTCGCCTTTTTCATTTTTAAATGTTCCTGTTGTCTGTACTACATTAAATTTTACTTTACTCATGATTTTTGTTTTATGTTAAACATTATTTATACACGTTTAGAAGGATGTGTAGCCACAATTGGACCGGGATCATGAGCTTGCGAACGCGCAAAAAAAATAACAAGCGCAGCGCCGGCTATTTATTTTGTGATCCCGAAAGGGCAATTGGGGCAGCATCTAAGATTTGTGTTGAAATAATTGTTGTTGAAACAGAAAACAATATGAGTCCAGAACAATGTTGTAAGGACATACAGGTTTAATACATAAAGCTAAATCCGAGCCTCATACAGACTGAGTGATTGACAAGGTTGGGTTCAAATTGATGAGTTAACGCTTTACATCCAAACTGATGTTTGTTCAAGGGGTATTCTTATCCAGGTTTCCTTTAGTCCACTATGGCCAGAAAAGTGAATTTTCCCAATCGAAACATCGGAAAGGTCTAGCATAAAACGAAACCCGCTATGAAGGTCTTCAAAGATTAAACTATCAGCTTTTTCTTTCAGAGTAAAATCTATACGCGACAGCTCAACTCGATTTCTTGACTGAACCCCTAACAATTTGTTGTTTAGGCTTAATGGCGGAAATAGAAAATACTTGTCCTTCCCTTCACATTTCCAATGGGTATAGGTTATGTCTAAATCAGAATTTTCAAAAGATAAGGCCATTATAAATGATGTTTGAATTATCCAAATATGTAAACTAATTTTCAAATATGCCTTAATTAATAATTGAGGATCCTCGAAAAATTTAATGTTTTTTTTAGTCTAAAGATTATCGGTTAATTTTGAAACTTCTTGCCTTCGGTCTATAGACCAAAATACCAACCAAAAAAATATTAACCATTACAACCAATTAAAAATGAAAACAATTGAAACCATTATCGTCCTTTTGACGGCAATTTTTATTATTACCAAAATCATCATCAATTTCAGGACCATCCTTTGTTACTATTTTAGAAAGCACCCCGCTTGCGGATGTTGATTTCTTCTCTATCATAATGGAGGATTTGTGCCGGACTTAATTTAAAAAGGTTCTTAACTTCCCAACCTAAAAGCGTGTCGACTTTTACAAGCCGTATAGGTCTGGATTGAACCCGTCGGGATAATCTCCCAAATCGTGTGTTGTGTCTAGCTCTAACTCATTATCGTAATTCTCAATCTTCCCAGCAACCAAGGCCGATGTGTAAGCTTCGATTGTTTTGAAATGCTCATGGCTACGAAATTCCTTGGTTTTTCCAAACTCTGATGCTATTTCAGCTTCAAGTGTATAGTTAGCCTTGATGTTTTCAAGGTTTGTGATAAACACCTGGTCTAAGACAACGATTTTGATTTCTTGATTTTTCATAATTAAGATTTTAGATTATACAATATTTGCCAAGTCCCAAATGCTAGTAAAATTTCAGCTCAATAAGGAAACGGAATAAAAAGAGCGAAGTATGAGTCTGGTTATGCCGTAGTCTTTTGATGGGAATATTTTACGTGTTTACCTTTGCATTCATATTGTATTATGAATTTTCTTTCTATTATTTTTTATCTGTCTTAAAGAAGCTCTCAGGCATTCTATTTAACATAAAACCTGTTATAGGACTTTCTATTCACCTGCCCTACAGGCTTTTACATTTTTTGAGTGCCTTAGAGGGGCTTAAAATGGGTCAAAATCTTACAGTTTTTAACGATATCGGCCAGATTGCTCTTACAGATTGAAAGTAAAAAAAGCCCTGTGAAAACAAAAATTTCCAAAGGGCCTTTAAGCCATGCGTAGTATCTACTGTTGATGCCTGAATTGGTACCAGGCATTCCCAATTACCAATCCAATGGATTTGGGATTGGCGGTAATTCGATTCTTACTTTTGGAAGTTTCGGTATCTCAATCTTTGGAGCATCCAATTTTACCCCCCATTTATTTGGCTGCAGAGGATTGTCCAATACCTGTCTAATAGTGTGGTTTTCACCCATGCCCAAAACATTATAGATTTCACGCTTGGCCTCATTGGGCATGCTGTTTTCACCACCTAGGACATTCCCTTTGAATAGCTCTCCGACATCAACATGTGTCCATGCTGGAGGAAGTATCAAAGACCAGCCATCCGTATAATAAGCTATCGCCATTTGAATAGCCTGCTCCATTATTAGCTCCTCATTAGAAGGACAGACGTTGTTTTTCTTAAAATCAGCAATGTCCCTCGTTTTTTGTTCTTTAAGACAGCTCAACCGTTCAATGAGGTTAACCTTGCCCAATCCTGGCCAGTAATAGTTGGTCGGGTCTGCTTTGACTTCCAAGGTTCCTTCAAGAGTTGTCTGCGTCATATGAATGTCATGGTCGTAAAACTCAGAAATTCGCTTTATCGTTTCAAAAATATATTCCTTGCACTCAGAATTTCCAGAATAAACCATATCTAGGTTTGCTGCATTGTTATTGGAAAAAACCAACACAGGGAAAAGAATCAAAACAAGGGTCGATACTAAAGTAACTTTTGGGGCAATCAGGGAAAAAGACATAAGTTAAAAATTAGGGTTATATAATATTCTCGTTTGAATTTTTGAATATGCCTTAATTTTTTTTGTTAATTATTGTCTATTTAATAAAAAATGAAGGTTTCAATAGAATTCGAAAACACTTACGCAATAAAGCAGATGAATGGATTTCCAACTTCATCTTTTTAACAATTTTATCGATGAAATACCTTCTATTTTAAGATATAGAATTGTTATTCATCCAAAATCGGATAGTAGATATATCGGCTACCAAAACAATCTATTATATAATCACCTATTATCTGTATATCAAATAATTACTATATTTAAGTTTCCCCTTTAGCTCCCCTGGATTTAATTGTATAAACTCCTAATCATTGCATTCTGGAGCTATTTAGTTTTAAACATTCAAAAACATATATCATGAAAGAAAAAGTGTTTAGCAATAGGGGTAAGACCTATAAAATGCCCAAAATAGGAGAATTAGTTTCACAAACACCTGTTTGTTATTGTAATTGTACGGAGTCTGTATGGATTACTGGGGGCTATACCACTGTTTGGCCCGAAAATTTTGAAGGTGAAGATTCTCTCTCAAATCTGCTTGTAAAACAAGATGAGGATGCACCTGATTTAACAGAAACAGCGATTAAAGGTATAATAGAAGCTCGATTTGATGCGTGGTCGTTAAGTACAATGAAAAAGACTGGATGTACAAACCCCGATTGCGAGTGTGATTTTGAAGGTGTCCAATTTGTTGAAGATGAAACCAGTAAAACTTCTGTTGTGATGACTGTTCGTTGGGGAGTACCAGTATATGTAGAGGGCCATCTCCATTTTTGGAGGTATTCCATAAAAATTGACGTGGACATTTCGAAACACACCAGGACAGTAAGTTGCAAACCAAAGGCTGGAACGGAATTTGAGCTTCCGGTTTGGATGGGTCCATTCTAATATAAAAGAAACAAAATTAATTCATAACCCTTAGTTAATGGATTCTTCACTGATATGTTGTACAAACTCAGCATATTTCTTTTCAAGTTTGGCATAATCCATGTCCTTTGCCAAAAGCTCAAGGGCTTCCCTTATTATTCCACCTTTTGAAATATTGTCCGCTCCTGGCGTGGTCAGTTCCTTTATTTTTTGGATTCTATCTAATAGTACTTTTGTAGAAACACCATGCCTAACGGTAAAGGTGTGTTGCTTCTCTTTTGGAGTGGTTGTTTTTGGTCCCCGCTTTTTTGGGTTCTGTGAACTTGAGTTGTTTGGTGGAAGAAGATTTTCTATTCCCATGAGGTTTAATTTAGGTTCTTAATCAATTTTAATATTTCCTTTGCTAAGTTAGAGTAATCCAAAGCGCCTTTGCTTTGATTATCGTATTCAAAAATGGTCATCCTATAATCCTTATGCTGCGAATTTTCAATTGCAGTATTTCTTCTAATCCTTGTTTTAAAAAGAGCCATTTCCCAATTATTATCTTTAAAATCCTGTTCAATACTCTTGCTTATTTTCAGTCGTTTGTCAAAATGTGTTACGAGTATGCCCAATAAATTTAGTTTTGGATTTATGCTCTCACGAATACCACCAATAAAATCAATCATAATGTTTACTCCATCCATGCTAAACTGGGTTGCCTGTACGGGAATAATGACATAGTTTGAAGCAGTAAGGGCGTTGACCGTTACCAGGTTCATATCTGGAGGGCAATCGATAAAAACAAAGTCATAATTGCTCTCCAACCTATCCAATGCTTTCTTCAAAATGGATTCTCTGGCCAATTCGCCTTGAATCAAAAGGTCGATACCAACAAAATCAACGGAGCTTGGGATTAGATCAAGGTTTTTTCTAACATTGACAACATCAAATTTTCTTTTTAGGAATAGATCATTAATTGATGTTTTAGCCCCTTCCATACCAAGGTTTTTTGTCAGATTGGCCTGTTTGTCGCAATCAATAAGTAGCACCTTTTTCTTTTTGGATATATATGCAGCAAGGTTAAGACAGGTAGTTGTCTTGGCAACTCCTCCTTTTTGGTTGCTTATTGCTATAATTTTCATTCAATAGAATTATGTAGTTTGATTTCAGGGCCTTGCCTCAATGTCCAGTCAAATTGACTTTGTTTTTAATAGAATTCATACCTAGACTACATGAATAATTATAAATATACAAAATAGTTTAAATAAAATAAATAGTCTAAATAGACTGATTACTTCTTTTGAAACAAGAGCTTAACCTTGAATTCTGAATCAAGGACCAATTGCGCGCTAAAGGGCTTTCCCGCCTTACTCTTAAATCCTTTTAGTTTGGAGGTTTCCCGTTTATGAATTAGGTTACTAACCTGAGTATCGGTCAATTTTTTACCAAATGAGGAGAGCCAAATCGTAAAATTGCATTTTGGGTCCGCGTTCCAATTCGTACAATAAGCGCTTTTCTTTCCTTTTCGTATCTCACCTCCAGAACACTTAGGGCAACTACCAAAACTAAAGTCCCTTTCCTTTTCTTCTGAAGTTTGGAGTTCTTTAACCATTTGTGCTGATTCAAGCAGCTTGGGAAAAGTAATATTTACATAGCTGCGGATCTCTGACATAAATTCTTCATAGGCCAAATCTCCACGTTCTACTTGCTTAAGCTTAAACTCCCAATCCCCTGTAAGTTCAGGAGAGCATACGGACAGCTCCTTAATGGAATTGATAAGCCCCGCCCCAATTTCCGTTGGCAATAACTTTCCTTTGGCCCGGATTATATACTCGCGTTTTATAAGTGTCTCGATAATGGCCGCTCTTGTGGCTGGAGTTCCCAGGCCCCTTTCTTTAAGTCCCTCTCGCAGCGATTTATCCTGGACAAATTGCCCTGCCGTTTCCATTGACCCTAAGAGTGAACTCTCGGTATAGATGGGCTTGGGTTTGGTCATTCCCTCATGTATAACGGTTTCAAGAATTGTCCTGCATTCTTTGGGCTGCAATGTAGGCAGCATAGCTTCCGGTTCCCCTTCAGGAGAAAGCACTCTCCACCCAATTTTAAGGGTTTGTTTGCTACTTGTGTTAAAAAACTGCTCCCCAATAATCGTCTGCAGTCTTCTGGTAGTTTTCTCGCAATCTGGTAAGAAAGATTGGTAAAAACGTTGTACAATCATTAAATAAAGGTTTTTCTCGACTTCAGAGAGATCATCCAACCGACCAGTTTTTCCTGTAGGTATGATGGCGTGATGGTCAGTTACTTTACCATTATTGAAAACAGGATTATCTGTAACCCCTTTGATACAGGTTTCTTTAAGTGAATCCGTTGTGATTTCTCTAATAGAAATAGTGTCCATTTTTTCGAACGTCTTTATGATTTCAGGTTTTTGGATAACGGTGAGATATTGGCTGTCCGTTCGAGGATAGGTTACAAGCTTATGACGCTCATAGAGTGCCTGAGCTGTATCCAAGGTTTGTTTTGCCGTATACTTATATACCTTATTAGCCGTTCGTTGTAGGGTGGTTAGGTCATAGAGCAAAGGAGCTTTTTCTCTACTAACCTTATTAGTACTTTCAATGGGCGCTGACATACTGTCCTTTAGGTCGTTTAAAAGTAGCTCAGCACTTGCCCTATCTTTATATTTCTCCTCACAGGACAAGACAAAAGGTTTATTTGGGTCCTCTAAGGTAATTTTTGGAATAAAGAAAGCGGTAGATTGAAAACTAGTATGTTCACTATACCTGTCAACTATCAGCCGTAGAGTAGCCGTTTGAACTCTGCCTATAGAGAGGGGCTTTCCTTTTCCACTGGCAAGGGTATAACCTTGGGTAAAATTAATACCTACCAACCAATCCGCTTCACTGCGAGCACGAGCAGCATGATAGAGTAGGTCAAACTCGGCTATAGGGCGTAATTGCTCCAATCCTTTGCGGATGGTGTTATCCGTCAGGTCCGAAATCCATAAACGCTTAATAGTGACGTTTTCAGCCGGAATGGCAAGTAGATGAATATACCTATAAATCAATTCTCCTTCCCTACCCGCATCTGTGGCAACGATGATTTCTTTACAATTCTTAAATAAGGATTCAATAACCTTGAACTGTTTTTTAATACTGGGGTCTTCAATTATTTCCAATTTAAAAGGTTGAGGAATAATTGGAAGATGGTTCAAAGACCATTTTTCATAGCCGTAGGCTTTAGGCATTGATAGTCCGACAAGGTGGCCAATTGCCCATGTTACTTGATAGTCGTTACCTTCAAAGTAACCATCTTTTCTGGTAGAGGCCCCAACAACGGAGGCAATAGTGCGAGCTACGCTCGGTTTTTCTGCGAGAATTACTTTCATTTTGACGAGTCATTAAAGATTACTTAATACTTTAAATATAATAAATATTATATTTATATCTAATATACTATTTATTATAAATTGTGGAATTCTTTACAAACAACTTAGTTTGCAATCAAGTATGAAATTCTGGGTATATCCCCATAGGACCAGAAAATTCTATGATTCTTTTACTTAGGAAGGAAATTCTAATATTCAATTGAACATAATCATTACCAATATTTGTTTGAAAAATTCATAGATTCATTGGATTATATCATATTTCATGAATATTAAGAGATATCGGGTTTTTCTTGCCTCTCCAGGGGATATTCCTGGAGAAAGAGTAAAAGTTGGAAAAGTTATTGAAGAACTCAATTTGGTCTTGGCCAGTCGGAAAATCCTTCTAGAACTGGTTAAATGGGAATCACATGCCTACCCATCAATTGGCACTGATGCCCAGGATGTCATCAACAAGCAGATCAATGATCAGTACGACATATTTCTCGGTATCATGTGGTCAAGGTTTGGGACCCCCACAAAGAGAGCTGATTCTGGCACCTTAGAAGAATTTGAAAGAGCCTACAATAGATTGCTGAATAATCCAAACTCAATAAAGATTATGTTTTACTTTAAGGACAAACCCATTCCTCCAAGTGAAATTGACCCAGAGCAGATTAGAAAGATTCAAAACTTCAAGAAGAGTTTACAAAGTTTAGGTGCATTATATTGGACGTATAAAAGACCAAAAAAGTTAGAATCAATTATAAGAATTCATTTACTCAAAGTAATCAATGAACTAGAAGATTTCCATTTATTAAATGCCAAAATCGTCAAGGAAAAACGAAAGAAAGTGCTAACAAAAGATATAAGAGATGATGACACTTATAATTATTTGGACACAAATGACATTCTATATCTAAAAGCTGAGGGACGGCATACTTTATTTTTTATGAAAGATGATACCAGCGTAGAAGCAAAGGAAGGTATTTCGCATTTTGAAAAATACCTCCCAGCCCATTTTATAAGAATCCATCGTAGTTATATTTTAAATTCTAAATTTCTAGTTACAATGAATCATTTAACCTCATTAATAAGGGTTAAATATTCAAAAGAATTTATTCCATTTCATAAATCCAAAGCTGAAGAAATCAAACAATTAGTAATGAAAAATGAATTTGGTTAAAATAAACCATTTCGTATTATCAGGGCGTGGTAAAAAATAAAATACCGAAATTTGTCGTTATAATAATGACATTTGGTATATTTATTGTCAGTATAAAAGTAAAAAATGGCATGGCAAAAAAAATCGGTGCCTCTAAAAAGGTCAAAAAAAGCTTTGTGGGTGGAAAACTCCACCATAAAATTGAACCCATATCAGCAACTGTTGATGCCGATGGTAATATCATCTTGAGTTCGCAAGAAGCTTCAGGGAAGGTAAAAGCCGTTCGCCACGGTTTTACTGGTATTATTGGTCACAAGGGAGTTGGTAAAACAACGCTTTCTATGGCCACAGCAACGGGCCTAGAAGTTTTGAAGATGGCAGCTTTTGATTGGAACGATGATGCCAGGGGAATCCAATTAGTAGATGCAATCAGGGAAGGGATTGGCTATGGTGATTTTGAAAAGATTGCAGCACCAATGCAGTTTGATACTGTTGCTTGGGCCAGGGTGTTGGGCACAACCACCCGAACCTTGGAGCGGTACAAAAAAGAAGATAAGGTTTTTAAGGCACAGCAATCAGAGCGTATCATAGAGATCAAACAACTATATCATAAAGGGATGGAAGTTTTCAACGACAAGGAAAGCTTTCACATATGGTTGCATACAGAAAACATTCCCTTGGGCAAGGTTACCCCACTTTCTTTATTAGATACCAACCTCGGTATTAGCATGGTCAAAGACGAGCTTGGCCGTATCGAACATGGCTTGTTCGCATGATTGCATATCGATTAGGTAAAACACAATTTATCAATGACCTTACTGGTACTGGAGCCTATCTGTATGGTGGAAGATGGAATAATAAAGGTATCAGAATGCTTTATACAGGACAATCAAGGGCATTGGCAATGGCAGAAGCTTCAGTTCATCTCCCCTTACATCTTGTCCCAACAGGGTATTCCATTCTAGAGTTAGAATTTCCAGACGAAATGATCCAGGTTTTTGACCAGAAACAACTGGAACATGTGAATTGGCGTTCCTTTCCCGCCTCTTATGTCACTCAAGAAATAGGAGATACGTTTATTGAAAGTTCCCTGCAATTGGCGTTAAAAGTACCTTCGGTTATCGTTGAAGGTGATTTTAATTACTTACTGAATCCTAACTTTCCTGAATACACCAACCTAGTAAAAATTAATGACATAAGGGACTTTCCCTTTGATGAGCGCATATTTAATCGATAATTCTAAATAGCCTAATAAGCAATAGTATAAATATTCTATTTAATCTATTTATCAATAGGAATTAAATCGAAGATTTCATTAGGACCCTTAAAGAAGTTGAGCTTCACCTGTGGTGAATTTAGTCCCCCCGTCGATACCTTGTACAATGCCCGTGTTGAATCCGCAAAAGACTTTTGGAAGCTTGCGCCCAACTTTAAAAATAGTGGCGGAATCCCCTGCAGGAGGGAGGCCCTATTTTTAAAAAAAGTATTGCAGCAGATTTTGAAGGCACGGGCTAGATTTGTCGTCGATGGTGGAAAATGAATCATAGGTAAATGAAGCCAACCTAGACTTTAGGAACATACGTCCCTGAAGTCCTTGTCCAAAAGGGCAAGGATTGCTCCGTATAACGGACAACATCTTATGCAAAGGATAAGACGTTGTGACTTCGATATATTCATTTTTTAATGTAAAGTTATTATTTGTATAAATTTATTACGACATGTTTTGTAGGATTATACAGAATAAAATGAAAACTTTTTCTATATTGTTACATTATCAACCATTTAAAACCTCATGAAATCATTGATAACTGCCATATTCAAGTTTCTTCCCCTTTCATTATTTCTATTAGTCCTAAGTTCTTGTGGACCTCTAAGTGATACCACTACTGCAGCTATAGGAAATAAAAATACTGGTTGTAAGGGTACATTTTTTCTAGAACCAGAACACTTTGTTAGAAATGATTCCATATCGGCTGCATTAACAAAAGGGTTGGGTGTTTTTGATATTGCCTTGCAAAAAATCCTGAATCCATCATCAGTTTTAAGCCCAATAGAAACAGCCGATGGGGAAAATAATTATAAGTATTTTAAGCAAAGGGTAGCAATATATAAAACAAGGACTCCTGAGCAACTTGCGACTGCTTGGAATGCAAACATGATTAGTTTTTGTGCTAGAAAGAAGGATTTAAAAAAAATGATGCGTTCAAAACGCTATACCGAGAAAATTAGGGATATGGCAGGTGAGCGATTCTTTCTAGTGGATAGCGGTTGGGACGTTTTTCTAGAAATATTGAATAATAGAATAGCCGGGATTCCTGACACCAGGACTATTGAAGACGACATTATAAAAAAAAAGCTCCAGTCGTAGAAGTATTTAATTTAGTCAGAACCAGCATAGATAGCTTAAACAAAAATGATGTCCCAAGTCAAGTAATAAATCACAGTGCATTTGATTTATATAATGTAAATATTATTGTAAAGAATCCGAACCGGTCTGGCACTCGTTTATCTTTATATGATGTGACCTTTCTATCCGACCATCATAAATACAATCAACTAGGGGTTGGACCAACTGTAGCAATAAATAATTACCTAGAAAACTATCATCTAAAAAGCAGTCAGCCCGCACGTGTCATAAGTAGAATTAAAGAGCTTAGGGGTTTAATCACAGGAGAAGGTGAACTGTCGGACTATAATGTTAACAGGAAGTTGTATAATGCACCTAAACATTGGGGTTCACAAGAGTCGTATAAGATTGAACTTTCTCGTGCCTTTGAACAATTTAAGTTTTATCATTCCACGGTTCCGAAGTTTACTGAACTGGAAAAAGAAATTTTTGGTATAGACAACACCAAACCAATTGTTATAGATGAATTCACGGCAAATTACTATGACCCAAATAATTTGGATTTATATAACCGACATGATTACTATAGAGGGTCCTACTTTGATACCAAATCGCAAATGAGGGATTTTATAAATGAATATCTTGAAATAGTTCCATTGGGATATTATACATTGAACAAAAGAAAAAATCTGTCAAAACTAAAGAATGGTCCCATCATCATTACTGGTGATGATGAAAAACATTTTAGTCTTGTATTAGCGCTAAGAAAACCAAAGACTATACGACCTACAAATCTAACAGGAAAGTCAAAAAAATCCGATTCAAACAGTTCGAGAGCAGCTAGGGGTCAGGCTATTCCTGATAATAGTTTTACTTCTATGGATATAACTTCTATTGAAGGAAACTTAGATGAAGAAACCTTAATTTCAGAGTACTTGAATAAAATAAACCTAAGAATACAATTAAAGTTAAGTTCAAGCTTCGGTCCATTGTATACTTTGGATTTTCCATTGAGAAATTAGTTTTAAATTTTTTGTTTCAACATAACATTTGTAAAAGCATTTATCCTCCCTACCATTTTTTGAAAACCTATTATATTTGGTTTATCGGTCATAAGCAGCATAGCCCTTTTTTTAACTAGAACAGACAATGAAAATATTGTGGCTTTGCGCTTTATTGCCCCTAATTAGCTTTGGACAACTCAAAGGAAAGGTTGTACAAGTAAAAGATGGAGATACAGTAGTTATCCTTGACGAGGATAACCAACAGCATGTCATTCGGGTTGCAGATATAGATTGTCCAGAATACGCACAGCCATTTAGCAAGGTTGCCAAGAGGTTCACTTCAGATGAGATATATTTGAAATTGGTATTTGTTGAAGAAAAGGGCAAGGACAGGTATGGAAGAATTATAGGTTTTATCAATTACGATTCAGGGAAAAACCTATCTGAAGAATTGCTAAAAAAGGGACTTGCTTGGCATTTTAAAAAGTATTCAACTAATTCAGAATTTAGTACACTAGAATCTTTAGCAAGGCAAATGAATATTGGCATATGGACAATGGAAAATCCAATAGCTCCTTGGATTTGGCGTAGAAACTATAATTAAAGACACCTTTTGACAACGCTAGCTCGCCTGTTTCACAGGTCTCTCGTCATATTTGTTTTTGGAGTCCTGTAAAACTTGGATATCCAACAAATAATCTAGGTACTTAACTTGTTGTTCCTCCTTTGTTTCAGGGTTTTTGATTTCATCTATGGTTTTCTCGATTTCGGCTTTTCGAATCTGGGAATTGAGCTCTTTATTTAAATTTTGTCTCAACTCGTTCAACGGCTTTATCATCAATCCAGAAATTATGGAAATAAGGGGGCCACAGATAGCTTCGGTAATACTAAGATTTGAGCTATCGAAATAAGATACAGCTACGCCGAATCCAAACAAAAGGACACCTAGAATACAGATAATTATAGTGGTGAACTGTAATACCTTGAATCCTAATAACATATAGTTATTGAATTTAAACCTCAATTCTTTGGTCTTTTGGCCATACTTAGAGTTCATGTTTGGCGCTTGTTCCTGGCTATTAGGAACATCAAGGGTCGGCAATTCTGGGGCGGAGGTAGAGAGGGGTTGCTTCATAGTGCTCATGTCGTAAGAGGTTTTGGGACGAATCGTTTCCAATTCGGTGACAAATATAATTTTGAATGAAATGAAATTTGTTGAAAAACGAGTTTATTCGATGAAATACACATATAATTAATAATAAAAAGTAAAATAAATTATTAATTTATCAATGATTACATGTTATACATGTCATCTATTCGTTTTAAAGTGCCCATTTGGATTATTTCAACAATAATTTTAACATTAATTAGGCCTTTTATCGATGAAATGCGCATATTATTAACATAATCTCCTATTTTGAGATATATAATGTCGATGAATGGTATCACGATTTTTGATTTGGCGTTTTAGTCCTAGGTTCACCATTCAACTAGATATAGATCAACCAGAAAAAGATTTTGGTAAAACATCGGAATGTCTGGGGTCAGGTCGCAACGACATCTTTTTGGTCCAGACCACCTCAAAGCTATAATGCCCGAACTCCTCTGTGGGTTTCCCATAACAGGCATAAACCCCCTTTCCCCTAATGGGTGTTTTCAGCATTGTCTGAGGAAAATGGACACAATCAAAGAACTCACCTTCCATATCGAGCATGGTAGTGAAGGCCATCCTATCTCCTTTGGAAGTGGTGTTCAAACGGTAATGTACCATTGAACCGTATATCAATATCATTTTTCCCTTGTATTTGGGCATGTCCTTTGCCAACAATCTGCTCTTGGGACTGTCCGCCATTAGATCAAAATAGGAGCATAATGGAAACCCCAACAGTTCGAGTTGGTCATAATGGTCCTCGATATTGTTGTGGTAAAGGATAGGTATCTTAAAATTTCGGTGTTTAGGCCTGAACAAAAACCTCTGTGTAGTTTTCAAGCTATTGGCCTTTGTCTTGAACATACCCTGCCAAAGCAGTTCCTTCTTGGGAATGCCTGTGAACCTAAAGCCATCTATTCTTATCAGGATGGTCAATTGCTCCATGGATATGGCGATCCTATCAATAAAATTATCAAATGAGCGGAACTTTCCGTTCAGTTGTCGTTCGGTCAATATCCTTTGTATGACGAGTTTTTCCAGACTTCTTAAATAACCGAACCCAAGATATATCGCATTTCCAATGACAACATTGGGATGGTCACTGGTATTGATACAGGGAGGGTGGATGACAGCTCCCCATTTCCTGGCCTCATGGATATAAAGTTCGGTATCATAGAACCCGCCACCGTTATTTAGGACTGCAGTCATAAATTCAATGGGGAAATAGCATTTGAGGTAAAGGCTCTGGTAACTCTCGACGGCATAGGATGCGGAATGCCCCTTTGCAAAAGCATATCCGGCAAAGCTTTTTATCTGTTCCCAGACTTCGTTGATGAGTTGTTCACCATAACCTCTTTTCCTGCAATTCAAAAAGTACTTTTCCTCTACGGCCTTGAATTCCTCCCTTGACCTGAACTTCCCGCTCATCCCCCTTCTTAATACATCAGCCTCTCCCAGGTCCAGTCCCGCAAAAAGATGGGCCACCTTTAGCACATCCTCCTGGTATACCATTATACCGTGAGTCTCAGGCATGATTTTCCAAAGGTGGGGATTGGCCTGTTTCCTCCGCATGGGGTCACGTTCACGTTTGATGTACTCATCTTTCATCCCAGAGCTGGAAACACCAGGGCGTATCACCGAACTGGCAGCTACAAGCCCAAGATAATCATGGGTACGGAGTTTTTTCATAAGCCCCCTCATGGCGGGGGATTCCACATAATATGCGCCAATGGCCCCTCCCTTGCTCAAAAGGGCATTTATCTTCTCATCCTTTTTGAATACATCAGTCCTGTCAATGTCGATGAGTTCAGCATCAGGTTGGTTTTCCCTCACCAGTTCTATGGTGTCCTTTATCTTGGCAAGCCCTCTTTGTCCGAGGATATCATATTTGAATATCCCTACGTCCTCGGCAATGATCATATCGAACTGAACCGTTGGGAAACCCTTGGGCGGAAGGCTGGTAGCTGAGTAGTAATGAACAGACTTGTCCAATATCAATATTCCTGCAGAATGCACGCTGATATAGTTGGGCATCCCCTGTACCCAAGTGGAATATTTAAGGACTAGCTTTTGCATACTGTCTAGGTTGGGCAAATGGTAGTTACCCACACTGAGCTTGTCAATTTCCTCTTTGGGAAGCCCAAACACCTTACCAACTTCCCGTACTGCCGCCTTATATTTGAAAGTGTTATAGGTTGCCAACAGTGCAACGTTCTTGAACCTTTTGAAAATATAGGCCGTAACATCTTCCCGTTCCCTCCAGGAGAAATCAATATCAAAGTCAGGTGGAGAGGTTCGATAGGGATTGATGAATCGCTCAAAATAAAGGTCAAGCTCGATGGGGTCCACCTCGGTAATGCCTATGACATAAGCCACGATGCTGTTTGCTCCGCTCCCCCGTCCAACAAAGGGATAGTCCTTGTTCCTGGCATATTCCACAATATCATGGTTGATTAGGAAATAGGGAACAAAACCCATGTCCTTGATGGTCGCAAGCTCCCTTTCCAATCTCCTTTCTACAGTTTGAGATGGATTGGGATATCGTTTATAAAGTCCTTTGTTACAGAGTTCCTTCAGCCGTTCAAAATCCCTTTTCTTGTCACCAAGGAACGATTGTTGGTTCTGGGATATCCTATTATCGTCAAATCCGAATCCAATGGAACAGATATCCAAAATCCTTTGTGTATTGGAAACTATCCCAGGGTGGTTCTCAAGGATTTCCAAAACTTCCGTCAAAGGAAGCATCTTGTCAAGTGGGCTTCCCTCTTCAGACTCCTCCAGCTTGCTCAAGATGGTGTTCAGGCCAATGGCCCTTATGAGTCGATGTACGTTAAAATCCTTTTTATTCCTAAAAGTGACGGGTTGTTTCAACACCAGGTTATCACAATTTTTGTATTTGGAAAAAGGTAATTTATTGAGCTCCCGGATGGTCAACCCTATGAACTCGTTTTCCCTAAAATTGGTCCTTTCCAATTGCAGTACCTTTTCAAATGGATAGATGATATAGGCGTTTTGGAATTCGGGGGCAATCGGCCCTATTTCAGTGTCATTGTGCAGGTGCACTGATAGAAAGGAGTTGAGTTCCTGAAAGCCAAGATTGTTATTGGCAAGGCCCACAAATTGTTGGTCTGAGCCGTTTCGGAAGTCAATTCCAACTATGGGCTTGATTCCTTCTTTTTGTGCCAAGCGGATAAAGTTTAGGCAAGCGGATGTATTATTGATGTCTGTCAGTGCCAATACATCAACATTGTTCTGTTTGGCAAGCTCCAATAATTGGGTCTCTGAGAACGTCCCATAGTTCAGGGAGTAATATGTGTGACAATTGATATACATTATTGGGTCCGGTGAGCGAGTACAATGGGAGGGCTTCCATCAAACGGGTTTCCATCACCACCGATGGTCTTGGCGCCGATGGATGCTGCGTGCATCACCTTGTTGTCACCGAAGCGGTCCTTTATCTTATCCATAGCGCTATATAGGTTCAACATCTTTTCAGAATCATCAAAGAGGTCTATCTGATAATTGCCCCCGACGATATGGCTGAACGAAATCCCGATTAGCCGTATGAGCATTCTTCGGTTATAGAGCGTATGGAACAGTTCCAGTGCTAAGGGCACAAGGATATGGTCTGCACTTGTATAAGGAATACGCTTTTGCTTGGTATAGGTTGAAAAGTCAGAGTAACGAATCTTGACACTGACACACCCGGTCATCTTATTGGCCCTTCTGAGTTGGGATGCCCTGCACTCCACCATTGCAACAAGGGATGTCCTCAATTTAACCATATCAATGGTATCGGTCCCATAGGTGCGTTCCATATTGATGGACTTACGATGGTGGAACGGCACAAGTGGAGGATTGTCAAGGCCATTAGCACGTTTCCAAATGGTCTTTCCGTTAAGTCCAAAGGCGCTTACCATAAGTTCGAGGGGCATTTCCTGTATGGTACTTATACGTTCAACCCCCATGTTGATGAGCGCTTGGGCAGTCTTGTTTCCAACAGATGGTATCTTTTTTACGGACAGAGGTGCAAGAAATTGTTTCTCCAGACCAAAATCAATCCTCAGTTGGTTATTGGGTTTTGCCTCTCCCGTGGCCACTTTTGAAACTACTTTGTTCTTGGAAAGTCCGAAGGAAATCGGCAGCCCTGTTTCCTTAATAATCCTCAGCCGGAGTTCGGAAGCATATTTGTAGCAGCCGAAAAACCTGTCCATCCCGCTCAGGTCGGCATAGAACTCGTCCACACTTGCCTTTTCAAATATGGGTACATCTAGCTTTATGATTTCCGTTACCATATCGGAGAACTTCATATAAGTACCAGCATTGCCCCTTATCACCACGGCCTCCGGGCAGAGGCGTTGTGCTATCTTCATGGACATGCCCGAATGCACCCCAAATCGCCTTGTCTCATAACTGCATGAGGACACCACGCCCCTGTCGCCAGTACCGCCCACTAGGATAGGTCTTTTCTTAAGTTTGCTGTCGAGTAGCCGTTCACAGGACACGAAAAAGGTGTCCAAGTCCATATGTAGAATAGTTTGCTGCACGGGGTTATTTGGATTAAAAATATGGATTTAATCCAAAAATATGGAATTTATCCATTCATGAAAAGTTAAAGTTTTTTGGTAAATTGGTATACCAACCTTAAAATAATGTGCTATTCAACCTCAAACCGGGAAAAAACCCAGGCGCAAATGGAACGGGAAATGGAGGCCACTTTCCGGGATCCAACACTTTATGACCCATATTATTGGATGAACGGGTTTTCACATGGAAAAATATACGGGATGACCCAAGAAGCCCCAGACAAGATTGATGTAATGACCTGGGGAATAGTAGAACCTTGGACAAAAGATGTAAAGGAGCGCTGGAAAAAGCTCGCCGGAAAATCTTTAAATACCCAATCCGAATACGCTTTTGATAATAACAGGTCTGAAGAAGCCATTCTAAAAAGAAGGGTGGTGCTTCCTGTTACTGGATACTTTGAGCCATACCATATTAAAAAAGAATCGTTCCCTCATTTGGTACAACCTATCCATGAAAGTTATTTTGGTCTATTAGGGGTTTATAATGTAATTGACGGAATTAGATATACGAGTATATTAACCACAGAGGCAAATCGTTTTATGCAACAGGTACATAACAGCAAGAAACGTCAACCCATCATGTTAGATCCTTATCATTGGAAAGACTGGGTTGACCCAAATTTAAATGATAGTCTGATACGGCAATTAATGTTTCAATGTGACACAGACCAGGAAATTGAAGCCTTCACAGTTTCCAAGAGCGCAACTAATTCTAGGGCAGATAACAATGTTCCTGAAATCTTGGAAAGAAAACATTTTCCGGAAGTTATAGCACAGCAAAAATATGACGTACAGCAGATGGACACTTACAATGAAAATCTGGATAATCTAAATTCAGGTTTTGAATCAACTTCACTTTTTGGATAATGTACATATAAGAGTTCGAAAATATTTCGAGAGAGGACCATTAGGAATGCCTTTAGGAGAAAGGTAAGTTATACAATAATTATGTCAGACCAGAGTATAACTATTATTCAACCAATACTAAAACTAGACATATGAAAACAATCACAAAAATTTTAATCTGTGCTGGGGCTATAGCCTTTGTATCATGCGGAGAAGTTACCAAAAGTGTAAAGATTGATGTACCAGGGACTTTGGCGGAATCAGGAAACTCGGAAGACCTTATTTCTTTTGGAAGCATTTCAGAAAAAAAGTTTTACGTTTCTCAAGAGAAGCAGGAATATGCCATATCAAGGTTGAACGGGGAATTATTAGATAGTACCTCTGTAGTATTTGTTTTTGACAAACAAAAAATGAAATTTAAAATAGAGCCTATGGGGAAGTTAGATTTCAATCGAGAACTAGAAGCAGGAGATTATGGAACATGGGAGAATATGGTTTGCAGTCAATTTACAACTGAAGGACAGTGTATTAACATGGATGATGAAGCTTCGGGTAAGTTTCTTTTTTCAATGAAGGTTCCAAAAGGAGGTTTTAGTTATTGTAAGTCACAAAAAAATGAGACCTGTGATTGGGTCTGGGTTTTGTTCAACGAAGCGACTTGGTTAAAAGAAGATTGCAAGGGCAATCCAGCGGGAAATCAGTTAGTAAGGGTGTGCTATGATAATAATTCTTAATTGACATATTATCTTGGCCAATGGACGCACACGATTTTGAACAAATGACAATACTGGACCAATGGGAGTATTTCTGGGACTCTGGTGAATTTGTGGATTCAATTAGAGGCGAGACCATGAACTATTTTCTATATAGGGATATTGAACATAAAGATTTCTTTATGGAACTTTGGATTGAACATAATCCAGAAGGGAGGCGTGGAATCAATGGCCTCCATACATCAGATACTGTTAAATATTTTGTGCCCCATGAACAAGCAAAGCTTCCTTGGGCAATATTCAACTAAGTCAAAGAATACGTTTATGAAGTTTAATTGGGTATTGATTTCCGCTCTTGGTAAAAATAAGATAGTGAACAGTTCCTATATTTATCTATTCATCGTTCCTGTTTTGGCCAAACTGTTATCAAAGGTAAATTCCCCTTTGATATTTTTGTTCAATGGAAAAGAACATGAGCTAATTATTGAGCTTCCCTTCAATTGGACAATCTTTTATTTTAGTGCACTATTTTTTACCATTGGGTCTATTATATACAATTGGCGCGCGCCATCCATCATCAAGGAAAATAAATCTTTTGGCTCATTTCTAATTGCCAAAAAAAATATGGACCATTTGTTTCAATATGCTGAGGAAATTGGTATGGATCCTAATAGGATTGAAGGGATTTTTATTTGGCGGGTCGTGGATGCTCAAAATGAAAACCAGTTAAGTCTTGGGTTTTGGGAAGTTTTCAAAGAAGCAAATAAATCAAGGAAAGTGTCTTTAGGTTTCGCTACCATATGCTACTTTTTCGGGCTATTATTAATAACTTGGCTTATCTTACAAGGCTTCCTTGAAGTACAGGGGTTAACTTCATAAACAACTTAAAAGGGATTCTTAGGCTCTGCTAACAAACAAGAAGGTATAGCAAGGGCGTGGAAGTTGAAGAATCGACATGCACTTACGGGGGCTGAGAGTGTCGGTTTCAATACAGGGAAAGCCGTTCCACTTTGGGAATGGTACCCAAATGGTTTTTATCTTAGATAAATAGGTTTATTAAATAGCAGCAATAAGCGGCAACCTTTGGATGCATTTAATTTCTTAAATCCTTTAATTTTTGTATTTCTTCATCAAGTAGGGATTTTTGAACCTCTATTACTTCTATAAGTAAATCATAGAATTCCATATGAAGTGCCTTTGCATAAACCCCTATAAGTTTCAAATCTGCTTTGCGTTTTCCGTTTTCAAAATCGCTTATAAATGATTGTGCATATCCCTGTGAATAGATTGCCTTTTGAGTAACAAACACGTTTTTTCGTTTTTGTTTCAAAAAAGGTCCTACCACATGAACCATATGTAATCCCATACCATTGGCGAATAATTTTTCAGTATCTGCTGTAGGTAACATATTATTATTATTTGTGAATCTCTTTTCAAAAGGAACTAGCTGATATATCCAGAAATTGCTTCAACAAGCGTTCCGAATTTTTCAACAATAAAGGTCCATCCAAGGCCATTCATTGCCTTGTCAAATCGAGTTTCATTCTTTTTGTTTTCTTTGAAATCACTCTCCCCTACACCATTATCACGACTTGCAATAACGTGCATGAGGAAATTGTTAAGCCTTACTTGTTCTTCTAATCTTTCTTCTAATCTTTTAAAATCATAATCTCCATTTGTGTTTTGTTCTTTTTCCATGATAAGGTGTAATTAAGGTTCCAGTTACTGCTTCTGCGCTGGTTCCAACCTTGTTGAATCTACCAGCAATGTTAAAAAGTTTTTTCATGTTGAACGAAATTATGGGTTTTAGTGTAAATATATATATACAAATATATAATTTATTTATCTAAAAAACAAGATTTTTTTATAACTCCATATTAGATTATTAAATCCATTAAGATATTTGCATCATTGATCAACAGGCAGACTGAAACCTATTGTCCCTTTATTAAGGGAAGCGATACGAGTTAAGATTTTAGACAAGTGAACACTTTCCTTGACGTAATTTAGCGAAGGATGAGCAACTTTATTAAAGCTTTAAAAATAGCAAGACAAGGGCATAAATTCCGAAGGAACTTTTTGCGCTTGTGCGCGGTTTTGAGGGTGTTGGTGGCAAAGGCAAGCGAGGATCCAGGGAAAGGACAGGGTACTGGCCATCCCAGGAATCCGGAGCAATAGCCAAGCCCGCCAACTACCGCAGAAACAAAGGGAATTTGGTAAATTATTGTTATCTTTAAATTTCAGCCTCTTAACCTAAATATGTAAGATGAAACAACCAGAAATCACAATTGAACAAAATATTTATTATGAGCGTTTATTGGTAGAAACGAACATAAAAGAATGTATTCATGAATACAACTATGTGGGTTACTGCATGGTGTGTAGGAATAGAATTGAATAAAAAAGGGGTTTCCCCCTTTTCCTTACTTAATCTTTTTGGAATATTCGAGGATATCCGCTTCAAAAACCGTGAGAATCTGATTGATTTCTGTGAGCAGAGCCTGTGAGAATCTGAGGACGGTTGCCTTTTGATTGATAACAAAGATGTTGTCTGGTCGGTTATGTTCGTTTTCTCCCTTGAGAACAATTTCAAAGGGAAATGCTTCTTCAGAAGGCCCTTCGAACTTATCTTTTTTCTTGTTGATGATTTTGTTCATTTTATTAATGGCCTCTTCGAGGGTGTCCCTTTTAATCTTGAGCTTGTTGTAATAATTACGGAGCTGCTCCAGTTCGTTAAGTGTGGTCATCAAATCGGTAAACACATCTTTAGGTTGTTCTTTTTTTTGCAAGTCCTTTTTTACTGCCGTTGTAGCTGCAGTGCGTGTGGAATTTCTTTTACTTGTCATAATTAAAAATTTAAAGTTAATAGCGGAAACCACAATCAACAGAAAGCCCCGATGATCATCGGGGCGTTGGGGAGGGTCAAGGTGGAATTAAGAAGCTTGCTTCAGGTCAGGATAATTGGGGGAGCCTCTGGAGGTTCCGATTATCCTGGAATCTACCTTGATGGTGCAAATGCGGCTTGATTATCTTGCGGTATTGACTGTAAATGAAAATAATAGTTGTATTTAAAAAAACCTGCTTCCTGCAGAGAATTACTTGTATCAGGGATGGCGGGAAAATCCATTTTAAGAAGTTTCTAGTAAGGTTGGGAAAGGAGGCGGCCAATGTAAGCCCCCACATCCTTACCGTCACTTAAAACTGCCGAAAATGATTGCAACAACAGCCCGTTTAGATACTCTAAACTATAATTTTGGCATTGTTTCCCTAAAATGAGTCGTTAATTCAATTCAATTTGTAAAGTGGGTATCTAGAATTGTAAGGTGCTCCCCATGATGTTGTTGTAAATGTGCATGAAAAATACCCTGTTTTAAACAGCTCATCACTTTCATCCTTATCGGCCTTAAAAAAATAGAATTCTGCTTTCTTACCTGATGTTTTTGTCTCTAAAAACAAGCCATATTTTACATTTTTTTCTTGTTCAGGACTGAACAACTCTTTTATCTTTTCCTTTGAAACGGGTTTTAATTCCAATTTGTCACTCCATTCACGCAAGTTTCCATCCTTTTTGATGGATTGTAAAAAGTATATACCATTTTCCTTGCTTACACTCAATTCTGTAAAACGCTGTTCTTGACTAGATAGTAATTCAGAGGGTATCGAGCTAAAATCACCTAATAAGCCATCCTTTTTGGAACTGCTACAACTGGCAAATAGAATGGTCAATGCAAGCCATAGGCATGTTTTTAATTTCATAATATAAGATTAATGTTAGTAAAACTTGGGGCTATGCTTTGGGTTAGTGTAAATATACAAAAGGGGCAGAAAGCCCCTTTTGAAGAATTCAATAAAATTGAATCATTGATAAGATAATCCATAGGAGTTTGGTGAAAGTATTGGGAACCAATCACTCCAATGGCCGTCAGCATTTTTTACTTGTAAATCAAATGCTACACTAGTCCTCAGAGTGATTTGATTCTCATCTATAGCATCGTTATGACCAATTCTAACAGTCCCAGCAGGAACAATTGAAACATCTGGTAAAAAGTTGAGTACTGCTACCTCTTGTCCTACAACATTGTTTCTTCTGGTTCTCCAATGGGTAACATTAGAAGGGCTGGTGACATCCCATTGAAGGACAAGTCTTAGGGTGCATTCTTCAATAAAAGGGCCATCTTGAGCACATCCGGTTTTGGCATAATTATTACTTGTAAGATGATTAATCACCGGAGCTGGTTCAGTAACTGAAAAAGCTTTATCCACAGTAACACTATTTCCGAAATTGTCCATCACAACAAACCTTAGTTGATGTTGTCCAGCAGTAGTTGGTGTATAACTAAAACCATTGTTACCTTGATTAAGTGGGGTATTGTTTCCGAAATTAAATGACCCAGAGCCATTTAAAATGCTCCTAGAAACAGAATAACTAAGATTATTACTGCCTGATAAGTTCAAAGCAAGCGCTAGTGGACTGTTGTTCTCAACACTATTGGCGTTAATGACATTAAATGTAATGGGTGTATGGGAAACATTGATATTTGCATTACGCACAACCGGGTTATTTGGTTTAGCGCTACTTCGTAAGCTAATTTCCACAGAATATTGCTCGGCATCAACAAAATCGAAGAGAAAGTCTGTAACACCTATATTTATTGAAGAAGCCTGTTGTACTACATTGTTGTTAAGCAGTAACCTAGAACCATCGTTAGGATTAATTGAATAAGCTATTGTATAATCGAATTGGTTCTGGCCCGTCAAATCAACTTCAATATTGGCTTCACCATCTTCTGTCTGAATAGCATTTGGATTATTTAGGCTAAAATCAAAATCGGTAGAAGTAACGTCAATTAGTAATTGGGTTTGTTTTTGAACCCCATAGTTACTTATAACAGTAAATGTAATATCAATATTTTGGCCATCTTTAGCGCTAACCCTCCAATCAAAATTACCATTTGGCACATCGTGAAACGTATTTTCATTGAGTAACGCATTCCCTTGGTGTCTCATGTTGACATCGCCTGAATTAACTACATATTTCATTTGATACGTTTGTTGTCCAGCTCCAGGGGTCAAAGAATGGTCAATATCCAAAATAATACCTTGTACAACACTGTTTGCAGCGCTGGTGGAGAAGGTGTAATCCGGCTGTATAACATCCAATTCAACTATATCAATCCCCTCAGCATTGAAATCATTCGACGCGGTAAAAACAATTTCATGGTTACCAGAATTATTACCACTGTATTCAAATGAAAATTGTGTATCATCTACTAGGAAGTTTTGACCGGGATTACGCACTATATTTTTATACCTTACAAACCCTACTTCTGACGAACTGTAACTAAGGGAAAAAGGAGGGTTCGCCTCTGGTAATTGTGTGATGGAAGCATTATAGCTCACAGCTTCGCCTATAAATGCTTGGGGTGCAGAGGGAACGACATCCAAAGATAGCTGTGCTTCCTGTACATCAAGATTTACAACATCCACCCCTTCAACGTCAATATTGTTTTGAATGGTAAAAGTAACCATATGGTCCCCAGTGGATAAGGGATTATATTCCATTGAAAAAGGTGCGGAATTTATAACAATATTTACTCCTGGAGTATAATCTACATTATTATAAGTTACTGTTCCAGTTCCTGTGGATTCAAATATAAGGTTATATGGAGGTGCAGCGTTTGGTTGTTCAGATAAGGATGCATTGATAGTTACGGGTATATCTACGAAGGCATCATTAGCTACGGGTATAGTATTAAATGAGAGTTGTGGGTCTTTAACCATAATATTTTCCATATCAACTGCCTGTATCCCTATACTATTTTCCACAGTAAATGTTAGTTCGTGGTTAGCAACGGTTAATGGTGTATAATCGAAGGAAAAGTTAGCATCAACCACGCTAACAATTTGTCCAGGATTATATTCTATCTCATTGTACCTAAGCTTACCTGAAGCTGAAGAAACGAACTTTAGTTCATAGGGTGGCTCTGCACTAGGGTCTTCATCAATGGATGCATTGAATGACACGGACTCACCAATAAATATCTCTGCTGCTAATGGTACAGCATCAAATACAATTCCGGCATCAATGACAGTAATGATTACTTCACGGGTAAGTTCAGCTCCAGAATCATTTTTAACCGTGAATGAAAGCTTTAAAGGTCCAGGTGTACTACCAACTGCTTTCCAAATGAACCCTCCTAGTTCTATGTCATACAAAACCCCAGGGCTTAAAATTTCATTATTATATTCTAATGAAACCTCCCCTAAATCCACGGCATACCGCATCTGATAACTCCCCCCTGCACCTTGATCTTCGGAAAGCCCAAAAGTGATATTAAATTCTTGTCCTAAAAAGGAGCTGTTTTTCTCAGCTGTAGCGGTAAAATTGATGTCAATTTCATCCACTTCAAAAGTCAGTGTGTCGTTCTTTATCTGTTGGTTGCTATCTCTGGTAGTGACTAAAATTTTTGACTCCCCAAACTCCTCGAAGCTGATATCATAATTGAAGGTTCCTTCAGTTATTGGTTCGAATTTTTCCAAAGGAAATTCTTCATTAGAATTCGCCTTAAACAAATTTCCTGTCCCCTGGATAATAAAAAATGCTCTCTCAAAGGTGACCGATTTGTCTTTTCCGGTATTGAAAATCCCCAATGTAACTGGTTTGGGTTCCTTTACTACTGTTTGATTAAATGGTGTTGAAAACTCTAATACATAAGGATTATGCTGAATCTCATAAACCACATCCACAGTTTCTGTTATTAGCCCATTATCCTGTACAGTTACCCTAACCTTTTCCTTACCAATTTTGGCTGAGCGATAGGGAAACTGAGGGTTTCGGTTGTCTAGTTTTACAAAAGTTTCTTCTGGTAATGGTTCCCCTTGTTCGTCCAAGTAAGCCCCCTCACCGCTTAATACCTCATACTTGAATTGATAAACAGTGGATTCAACAATCCTTTCCGGAACGATATTAAAAGTGGTCTTCTCAGGATGATTAACAGTTGTTGTATCAGAATGAACTTCGTTTAATGTAAACGGAAAATTCGAAATAACGTCTGCATCCTTGTTACAGGACAAAAGGATAATAAAGAGCGTAAGAAGTAAAACGGATATTTTATTTGATAAGTTTTTCATGATTTTGTTTTTAATTTAAGTAATAGCGAACCCCAAAACCTGCCAGAAAATGGACCCCGCCAAGATCACTGCCAAAATGGTAGAATAAATCAAGGGGGAGAATTAGGGAAAATTGGTCTGAAATTGAATAGTCCGGAATAAGTCCAACAAATGGACCATAGACAAACTGGCTTTCTGAAACCAGTAATGAGCCATCTGGAAGGTCGGTGTTGCCCTTGTTCACTACTTCATAACCTATGGATGCCCCACCTCCTAAGAAAAGAGTAAAACTGTTCATTCGATTGGAAAAAACAGGTTTGAAATAGCCAGCATTCAACAAATAGTTGGTGTAGGGAATCTCGGTCTGTGGATTTATGGCCTCCCTAGAAAAAGTGGCTATAACAGCAGCCTGCAAATAATCGGTCCGATTATGGAAATAGTTAAAGGTTGCCTTGCCCCCAAAGCCTTCTTGAGCATAGCCAGGTGAAAGTTCAAATGCCATCGTACTCCTTTGAGCAATGGCACAAGATGTGGTCATAAAAATGACGGTGGCCAAGGCCACGAGTAATACGTTCTTTTTTTTCATTTGACGAGTGATTAAAGATTATTTGATAAATGGATTACATAGTGGGGTTATTTATATATTGATGCCCAATGGACAGTTTAAGGTTTCGTTCTCCTCTCAGCTCATTAAGTTCAATATTAATTAGCTTGTTTTTATCAATGGAGAGCTTATCAAAAACATAGACAGCTCTTTGTATTTGAGAAGAACCAACCCTTAAAAATGGCTGATAGGTTTCTTCCTCAATAGGCTTTATTTCTATGGCCTGATAATTGGATTTTCTGCTTGCTTTTTTGGCAATCTTATTGAACTGGATAAAGTTTATATCATAATCGAGGGTTGATTGGTTTTCAATGGTCAGGCAGATATAGGTCTTATCATCACGATAGGCAATATGGGATAGGCGAAGTACAACATCACTTTGACGCTTGAAAATATTCTTATAGTATGGCTTACGTTCAAAAAGTTCCTTCGCAAAGTCAAACCCTGTTTCATTGGAGGTTTCTTTTGTCTCAAAATAATCTGACTCAACCACTTTAGAAATGCTATTGCCGATCCTTGGAACACTATCCATGATTTCAATTGGGCTTTGTTGTTTGCGCTCTATATTTCCTACCGCCTCAGAACCATCAAAAAAATGCTCAAATTGGGTAATGCTTTTATTGTATTTCACAATGAAGGAATACACAGAATGGTCTTCGGTTATAATGTGGAGGGTACTTTCCCCCTGGGGCGAAACTGCTTTTAGTACTCCAAATTTTTCTGCAGTTTCCTGATTGTAACCAAAACGGAATTGTCCATTCCCAGGCAGTGCTTTTGTGATAGGCGATGGAAAGAACAAAAACACATTTTTATCCGTGGTGGCTTCCAATACATAAGGTTCTTCCTGGGCAAACAGGCCAGCAGTGGCCAAGAATAAGATTAGGGCAAGCTGTCTCATCTTTCATTGGGTTTTAGGATTAATTTTGTGTTGTTTAAAAGCGTAACCGTGGGTATCTGTTGTTTCTTCTGAAACACCTTCTTGATGGTGGACCCAACCGGAACACCTCCTACATCCACATCATCAACAGCCTCTTTAGAGCCTTCATCAGTTATTTCTCCGACCATTTTAGCGCCTTTGACATAAAGTCCTAGCGCACTATCCTCAGTATCATAGGCCGAAATACTGATTGGGACATGGTTAATTGACCTAATATTTAGCAGTACCCTATTGTCCTGAAATGTTGGAAAAGCATAGACATAACTGTTTTGGGAAAATTCCATGTCGGCAATCGTCGCTTTTTTAGTCAATCTGAGCTTGACCCGTTCCCCTTGTCTAACGGTATGGTCCCCATGAATGACGGCATAGATAAATGGGTCCGTTTTGGAGTCAAGGACTTTCTCTTTAGAACTACTTTTTGGAGCATTGGTAAAAAAGCTCTCAAACTCGTTATTGATTTCTTCTTTCCTGTTGCTCTTCTCAGGTGATTGTGTGCGTCTAGGCGTACTTCTTCCGGTTGAAGGTTTTGTGCCTTGATTTTTGGGACGACTTGCGCTATTATCGGAATAGCTCATTTTATTCGCATTGAGCATACTATCCACTTCTTTTTCGAGCTGTTCCCTTTCTAGGTCATCATCAGCAGGTTCATCAGAGGCATATTCATCCAGGTTAAATTCAAGGGAAACACGGTCATCTTCGTTTTGGTTACTATTATAGGCATCGAGTTTGGAGTTATAGTCTTTTACCTGATCCCTGTTTTCAGGAGTTTCAAAATCATCTAAATCCGTTGGCTCCTCACTCTCCTCCCCTGGGATAAGAAGGACAACAAAAAGGGAAATAACTGTAAGTGCGACCAACCCAATTATGATAAGCTGCTTGGGCTCCATTACCTTTAATTTTTCTATTAAATCATTCATCTTTTATTTCTTTTAATGTTAATTCCTTAAAATCCAAAATGAGATAACCATAGGGATTCAGTGGATAATTTTGAGAAACTTGGTCCAGTTTTCCCCTAGCTGTTAAAACATATCTTTTTGGTTGATCCTGTTTGGAGTGGTTGATTTCTATTGTGGCCTGGACCTTAAAATTGTCCTGATTATCGAAAACAGGCTGGATATCAAAAATAGTCTGGCTCGATGTGGACTGTATCATCGAATTATAGTGTCCTTGTTGTCGATAATACTCGTACAACTTTTTACCATCTTCAGAATCAATGAGCCAAAGCGCCTTTTCAATCCTGTCCTTATAATTCCACTGGTCATAGGCATAGAAGTTTTCCAAAAAGAGCTTCACATGTGATTTTTTAAAAATGGTCTGGACTTCTTTAGCTTCGATAAGTTCCAATGGAAGGAGCTTGTCATTGCTTGAAATGCTATAAATAAAACGGTCTGCGTTTACGCTTGCTTGTCTCGCGGTCCAGATAGCAAAGACGGAAATTAGTCCGCAGCAAATCACTACGGCCCAAACGATAAGATTGTTTCTTTTCAATTGTTTATAGATATCTGTTTTAACTACTTCCATGCTGTTATCGTTTAAGTCAAAAGTTTATATACCAAATCATAGGATTTTTTGAATAGCCGGAGTTTGAGCCAAATCATTATAGCAAGAATGAGAACCCTGATTTTGCTTCCAATCAAAACATCGACGGAACCATTTGTTTTAAGACTACTATCAAAGAATTCAAACACAAATGAGGAAAAGCCCATTATTAGGAAAAAGGGTATAATCAAAAGATACACGGACACGTATAATTTGACCCATTTATAAAAAAGGTCCCTGAACTTTTCAAAGACAGCCATTACAATAGCGATTACTCCAAGAACTTTTAATAAGCCAATAAAAAAGAATCGCTCGAGAAGAAAGACAGCATAAATCGCAGCGTCTATCATCCAAGCAATACCCTCGAGAATTAAAACAATTACATGCCCAGGGTCCTTTAGAATACTGACAAACTCAGCAGCAGCTTCCGTAACAATTGATGGGCCAAAACTAAATCCTCCATCTTCGGGGTCCACAATTGGAAAATCAAAATGAAAAGGTGAAAAGTGACTGTAAGAGGTATCGAACCCCATTAGTAATGTATCCAAAAAGTCCAGTAATTTATCATAGAAAATCACCGCCATTACGACTACCAAAGAACTTAAAAGTTTATTCTGGTCAAAAGGTAATTTTGCTTGCCCCCAAGATGTTCCAACTTTGCTGAACATATTGGTATATACATTAAGAACAAAAAAAACAACAGCTAATACTTTAAGGGGATTTAGTATTTGACTTATATTAAGTTCTGAGGTAAAGAAGTTTTCATATAGGTCGTAAATTGATTCATAAGTAATATCCATGACTTTACTTTTTTTCTATGAAATACTTCTGCAAAGCTCTTTTTTCAGCAACCCTCATATAATGATTTCTTGTACTTCTGGATTCAGCCAAGGTTTCTTGCAACTCTTGCTTAGAATCCCTGAGAAGTACCATTCGTTCAGCATCATTCATCTTAAAAATCCCACCACTCAGTAAGTCATTTGCAACTTTTAGAATAATGTTTCCCTTCGCAATTAATGAACTATACCTTTGAGAAATAACATTCATTTCCTTTGGCGAAAACATATCGGATTTTTGAATTTGTTTTAAACTACTTCCAGAATTTTCAATGATTTTTTTAGTTGTCACGGACATGTCAGAGATATATTCCAAAGTTTGAATTGCGCCATTAACATCATCATACATTTGCTTGGCTTCCTTCAACAACTTGACTGATTTTGCAGTTTGTTCCACGGTCTTTGCTCCCTGTGCAATTTGTTGCATAAGATTGGCATTTGCCTGTGGGTCATTTACTACTAGTTGGGCAATCCCTGTAAACAAGGGAATAATTAATGTGAGGCTGACGAGGGCTCTTTTTTTCATGATTATTTGATTTTGTTGTTTCTATTTTTGTTCTGCCATAAATGTCTTTATTGCTAGTTCCATATCTTTCTTTTCCTCAAAGAGCTTCATAATGGCGTTGTATTCCTTTCCATCAGTCTGATAAGCGTAAAAGCTTTCCCTGGAGAGTTCAAGACGCATTACCCAAATAAACTTGCCGATGATCAAGGCAAACTCAGTGTAGGGGTTTTTTGCCTTTAGGTTCGGGGTAATGGATTTTAAGATATTGTGTTGGTGTTCGGACAGGTTAAAGCGCTTTACTATGGGCTCATATCCTTTTTCGTTATGGAGAATATAGACTACTTGGGAGTTCTCAATCATGGCGTTGGTGTCGGGTCCTTCAGGAAGTTGGTCAGGGGTTTGAAGTGCAGTTCCGACTGAGGCAGAATGTTTCCGGTTGGTCTGGTAATAGTGGGTTACTCGATTACGGATGCTTTTCTCTTTGATAAACTTTGCCAGCTCATCATAGAACACAACCCCGTCAATACTTCGGTCCTCAAGGATAATTTTATTCACGGCCTCATTTCCCAATTGTAAAAGCAGGGAAAGTAGGATAACATTGTCGTTGGCCTTTTCAAATTCAAATATTACAATATCCTTGTCCTCCATGCGATGGCTGAAATCTTCGGTTTCTCCAAAGAGGAAGCTATACTCACCAGTAACATAGGTCTCCGTCATGAGCAAAAAAGACTCCAAGTCAAAAAAACGATCATTGATACCAAGCTGCTGCAGTAGGGACTTGCTATTAATTTTTATGAAGTTGTAAAAATTGGGAAAGGAAAACCCCCTCACCACGTTCAGGTAATAAGCATCCAAAAGTTTAATGAGAATGGTCCTGTCCCCGTTGTCGATATCTTTGTCTGGAAACCAAAGACTATAGATAAATTCAGCCAGGGAGTTTTTCTTGTCAATATCCAAATCACTGACATCATTTAAATAAAATGGATTCAACCCCAAAGGCTTGCCATGTTCATAAGAAAAGAAAATCGACTTTTCTTTGGGAATTAAATAGGACAATTTCTTAAATGAGCCTCCAATATCAAAAATGACCAGTTTCTTACCCTGTTCATTTAATTGTCTAAAGATGTGATTCGCAAGCACGGATTTGCCCTCTCCAGTAGGAGCGAAAATGAAGAAGTTCCAGGCTTTGATTCTCTTTTTTGATTCGTCGCGAACATCCCTTTTTATTGGGATGTTAAAAATCCGGTCCGAAAAAACAATCCCTTCATCATCCGACTTATAAGAGGTAATATTAAGAAAAAGCGTTAAGGCAACTTCAAGCTCCGTTCGGAAAAGATTTTGATTGCTCAAGGTAGAGACATACGGGAACAACGACTTAAGGTAAATTTCCTGAACACTGTTCTTGTTCGGGTAATGTGGTTTATAATCGAGAGTACGGTAGACGGTTGAAATGATATTGGTGTACTCATCAAACTCGGCATCCGATTTGGCATAGTAGATAATATTGGAATGGCCACGGACAATTTTTTTGCTATCATCCCTGGACAATTGTTCCAAGTATTCTGTCAGATCCTCGGCAGCCATTTTATTATCGGTTCCAAACCCTTTGGCCCCAACCAGATGTTCTTTCCGGTTCTCAAGATTTTTCTTGTGTTCAGAATGGTCATCGATATAAATAACCTGGTTATAGATATGGTCAAATGACATCTTAAAGCCAAAATCGTCAGAGGCCCCCTTATATATTTTGAATTTTTTACTGCTATAATCATTGTCCAGTTTGTAGGTGTCCACATAATCCGGGAACTGCTTAATGTCGTTAATGGCAAACACTCCCACTCTTTTGTCACCCACACCAATTGCATTATAGCTTTGGCCTTTGGTCCTGACTTTGGTGATCATGTCCGTATCAACATATTTTTCTGAATCGAATCCGTTATAATAATTCTGAATCAAAGAATCTATTTCGTCCTCATAAATGGGGTGTGCCTTGATATATTTGGAGCTGTTCAAAAACTCGATAGTCTTGCTTACTTCAGAAACAAAGACATTCCCGTCTTGAAACTCCTCCAATAATTTTTTACTGCCTGGGATTGTTTTAAATGGGTTTTGGATTCCGGATGCGTTTAAGCTGTTCTTTTTACCAAATCCAATGAACAAAAGGGATAAGTGTGAAGAATAGGGTCGTTCCTTAAAATGCGCCTTGGTTGCCCTTTGTAAAAAGGTGGAATCTGGCAGTTCGTCCCCACTATAGTTTTGACTAATGAAAATATCCTGTTTGTGTACAAAACTTTTGGCAGGGAGATATTTAATGGTGCGGTACCAAAAATCTTGAAGGTTTTGGTAGTCCTCTTTAGAAAGGGTGAATATTTCTGGAAGCTCTAGTGCATAGCACATAATAATGTCCCCATTATTGGAGAGAACAATATTGTCTTTTATGGATAAAATGGGATAGTGTTCACTTAGATTGATTTGGTCCACTGCTCAATTTTTTATATAGGTCGTTTACTAAGATTTTGGGGAAATTTGTCACAGACAACTTTTCGAGTAGGTTCTTATCGTCTGCAGTCTTTAATAGCACATACGAACATGCTGCAAGGATTACGGCAAAAACAAACGTGTAAAAGCTTATCCCTCTAGTCAAAGGCAAGAGGGAAAAGAGGAAAAAGACCGCAAAAATACCTAGATACTGTAACCGCAGTCCTAGTACCATAGCCTGTTTTTCGAGGCCCTTTTCAACTTTTAAACGATATTCTTGGTTTCTGGGTTTTTGGTCCAAGCTAGAAAGAAATCGATAGGATATAGCTTACCACACCGCCTATAATGGAGATACCTCCAAAAAATAGAAAAACACTGGTAAGGAACCCTTTGTAATCTCGATTATCTCCTAGTAATTTTCCAATGTTAAGGAGAATTCCAATAATAAAAATAATGGCCAGAATAATAGGTGCTGCATCTTTTACTTCTGTCCAGAGGTCATCGACCAATGCTTTAATTCCAAGATTCATTGCAACGTTCATTGCAAAAATTTGACTTGATGATAATAGGAATACTCCTAAAGTAAGACGAGGGTAGAGCGATTTCGCATTTAAGTACTTCATAATAAATGATTTAAAAATTAATAATTACTAGATTATTTGATAAAACGAATGTAAAAAAAATTAATATATATTCATATATGGAATATTTGTTAGAGATCTTTGGCTTTTTTTAGTATCAGATTGAACACGCTTTGGATTTCCCTTTGCGTTGTAATGTTTACGGTATTGTAAGGCATGGGTTGCAGCTCTGGCATTTTAATCTTGGCATCGAAATTCTGCCCTTTTTCATCAAAGACAAAGAACTGTCCAGCGGACCGTTGGAACATTTCAAAAGACTTATGTTTTTTCTCGTCCTTTTCTGCTTCAGAAATTCGCCTATCAGCTCCACCCCAACCCGCTTTTTTACTTGTACTTTTGGTCTTTACCTTAACGGTTTCAAAGTAGCTTTCAAAGAATCTAGCCGTATCAGGGTCATTGGTCTTGCCGAAGAATAGGGTGGACAGGTTGGCCAAGACCTCCTTCATTTTGTCAACTCCCATTTGTATTTGGGCCTGTACCTTGTCCTGTAACATATAAATGGTGGCAATATCAAAGCTCCGCATAGTCGCCGGAACCTTTCCAATCCTATTAATCCGCAATGTGGGTGCTTCGTCCAATAAGATATAGGAAGGTTCTTGATGGCGTTCACTCATAGATGTAATCACCGCTTGGGTAACGATGGAGAGAATAGGAGAATAGATTTCATCGTACTTGGGAATGTTCACCAGGCACAACACCGCTAGATTTTCCTTATTGTTGATACTTAGGTTTACACTGCTTTTCTGCATGGTATAAAAGATATTGGGAACGGCAAATACCCTAAAGGCATTGCTCAGTGTGGCCTTAACTCCTGCCATTTGCTTTTCAGATTCCTTCCCATCTAAAAATGCCCTGGCATGTATACTGGCCGTTGTGCTCTGTTCAATAAAATCCACCAATCCCTCTGCCTCCTTTGTCAAGAAAATGGCCGCTAGATATGGAAAGGAACAATGTTGTGGATATTTCTCTTTTAGGACATAGATTACTCCAATAAGCGCACCTTCAGCAGCCTGGACAAAAAAGTTGTCCCCTTTACCATCCTTAGCGATTACGTTTTGGACAATGCATTTACACATTAAAGAAATGTCTTCATCCGTCTTTAAGACTTCAGGGTCAATCGGGTTCAGGAATACGCTTTTATCAGGGTCATGCGGGGCAAAAGCATGTATCGGAAGTTCACTATCCCGATAAAACCACTGTACCGCCTCAACGAGTTCAAAGTTTTTATAATCATATACCAAAGAGGGTACATTGCGTTTACCCATCCAGTGTAAAATCCACCCCGCCACGGAAGCAGTCTTTCCACTACCGGCCGCACCTTGGACACTGACCCCTCTTTTTATATTGACCCGTAGTCTTTTCCCGTTGTTGTATGGAATCTCCACATCAAAGACATTCATTACCTTTTCTGGACCTTTTAATACTGCATATGCCACAGAGAGGAATAGTCCAAGCAAAGCGCTCGGAAGAATATAGAGGACAACGAAATAGGTAATAGGCAAATAACTGGCTAGTTGGCCTATCCCAAAAAACAAACCACAATAGGCCATTATTGCGATGATGATTTTAACCACAGAATTACCAGGTCTGAATACAAAGCTCATCAATACTGCAAACCCTACATTGATACCCATGATAATCATCTGGGTAATTTCCGAAGCTTCAAAAAATGTGTCTAATATCTTCATATACCCATTCCTCTACTTAATGTTTTTGAGGCAATAGTAATAGCCTGTTTAGCCACCTGTACTCCTGCTGTGATTGGGTTTGAATACGCTGCCATACCCATCTTTTGTATAACCGCCTCCAATACTTTTTGCTCCAGTTTATGCGCCACTTTTTTAGGAAACTTTCTAGGGTCGGTCACTACATGGCCAAGCTGTTTTTGCAAGGTCTTGTCTTGAATCATTTCTGACATAGCCCTTTTGACGGCCATTTTCGCAAAGGCTTTTGGATTGCTAAGGTGGAGCAAATTGCCAACAACCCTAATTTGTTTTGTTTCTTTATAATAGCTGTAACTTTTTTTATAGTCCCGTTTATACTCGAATTTTTGGTCAAAAAGTTTTTCTCCCATTTGCACATAGTTATCCCGGTCGAATCCTATTGGAGCGTCAATTCCATTTATCTTATTAATCGCTTGTTTTGGATTGGCCATAGGAGAAAGTAGCATTTCCCGAGATTTGTCCATACGACTTATTATCACATGAGCATGAAGGTTATGGCCATCCTTTAAGTTCCCTTCCTTTATAATGGTCCCCTCACTGTTTCGAACATACTTGGACTCTAGGTCCTTGATATTGGACAAAAATTGTTGCCGTTGCTTTGGATCCTTGACAACTTTTAAGTTTTTGTGGTTCTTATAGATTTTTTTTTCCAAATCTTTGTTAAAGGCAATATCTTCTTTAAACCGCTTCTCGCCAAACTTATAGGTCCGTTCATGCTCAATTTTAGCATAGTACAAAATATCATCCCCAGTTAACGGTCTTCCATCTTTAAAGGTTCTATTAAAGTTTTCCGCATACTTGTCCATCAAATCATTGATGTAGGATTTGAACTTCACTTCATCATGTCTGATGTGATTTAACTCTTCTTGTGATGGATTCACAGTAATCATATAAAACTTTGTATCAGTCTTTTTTAATTTGACCTGATTATTATCTATCTCCCTTTCAACAACAGCGGCCGAAAAGTGAGACCCGTCCTTATTGAAAAAATAATCCTTGTCCAATTCTTCCAATTCCCGGTTTTCTTTATCAAGATACTCGACAAGATTTCTGACCGAACCTGTATTCTTCCCAACGGCATATTTTGGATTATGTACCTTAATTACCACCTACCAAAAGTTTGATTCTGTCTATTTCTTTCTGGGGTAGGTTACAGGTAAATTTTGGTCCTGAAATACTCTTGTTCGGTTTAATGTTTTCTATCAAGAATTTAAGCTCCTTTTCAAAGGTTTTCTTCTCCTTTTCTGCCCGTTCTATTCTAACCAAAAAATCCTCTTTATCATCTTTGGAAAAGGTGCTATTTTGAGTTTCTAAAACAGAGGTTTCCTCTTCTGTATTTTTTGGAATATCATCTCTTTCAGAAAGGGGCAATTTTAAGCTGGGTTTTGCTGTTTCCGGTACAACTATTTTCCTAGGTTGCAAATTCATTTGAAAGGGGTCGAGCACTTCCAACATTTCAAAAGTTCGGGTATGTAGCTCAATCATTTTTTTAAATGATTTATCCATAGGCACAAAAAAATCTGACTCCCTTTTTTTAAGAAATGAGACAATTCTTTTGTCTAAATTTTTTATCAAATCTGGAACGCTAGGGGTGATGTCTGAGTAAATATCCAAGCCTGATTTATAGATAAAAAGTATCATCCGATTGGCGTACTCTGTTTCATTTTTTCCATTCCTTTTGGCCAAGAGCTTTATCTTTTCCTTCCCTGTCTGCCTAACCCTAATGTTGTGATACTTGCCAGCCATTGTGGTATTTAGTGTGGCATAAACTTAGATTTAAGAACCTATTATTCAACTTATTAATTGATATATGCCACGTTTGAATTGATATATGAGGTGCATAATATTTCCAATACCACTACCTTAATTACTCTAATAAATCAGTATTTATGAGAGTACACAACGAGAGAAAAATAGAAAAATACCACACTCCGAATCACGCTCTGCGTGATTCCATCTCGCTTTCCTTATTTTTCTCTCGCTACGCTTTGAAAAAGCGGAAACTAACTAAGTTAGAATCCTTCCTTTCATCACTCAATTTATCCAGGTATCTCAATAAGATTTCTATTCATTTTTTTTGGTCCATTTTTCTAGGTGTCTCCTTTTCTGGAATGGCTCAAAATGGTAATTATGTAAATGAAAAAATAGTAGTTGTTATCGATGCTGGTCATGGAGGTTATGATTCCGGGACAATGGATGGAAATGGACATTTGGAAAAGAACATAAATCTCTACGTTGCGAAATATGTCAAGTTCTATTTAAAAAAATTTAGCCCAGAAATAAAGGTTGTGCTTACCCGTGATCAAGATGTTTTTCTTTCCCTGGATAGAAGGTCAGTTTATCCCAAGGTAGTCGGAGCGGATTTGTTCATTTCACTACACTGTAACCACAACCCGAACAGTCGAGCTGAAGGAGTAGAAATCTATGTGCAAAATACGACCAAGGAATCGGTTCAAACCAACCTAAAAAAAGCAATAGTTTTTGGCAACATCTTAGACCGCAACATGGTGGAAAAACTAGGGTATAAATCGAGGGGTATTCTTCGTAACAATTACCAGGTATTGAGAGAGTCAATTTCTTTCACTCCAGGCATTCTTATTGAAATGGGTTTCTTTTCCAATAAGGACGAATCCCAGTACTTGAATTCCAGAAAAGGAATTAACGGTTTATCTTTGGCCATAACAAAAAGTATTATGGATTATTTTGAAAAAAAATAAGTCTTTAAAAGTGTATCGTGAAATATTGGGATTGTCACAAAAACAAATGTCTGAACACTTAAACCTTACCCAATCAACAATTTCAAAAATTGAGAATGGGACAACATTAGGCAATGGTTTTGTGAAGTATTTAAAATTCCTGGTCAAGCACAATCTGGACATCAACGATTATTTCAGGGACCACGAAAAGTAAAAGAATATTTTTGGCTATTTTAGACGCCTAGGGTCTTTTTGACGAGGGACTACTAGATTATTTGATAAGTGGGAGGGCTAACGCCCTCCCCGAATCAAAGCTCATTCTTAAACCTTACGTTTCCCTTATATTTTCAAATTGATGATAAACCATTGCCGGAGACGGACAGGTCATCCTATGCGTATATCCCAAAAAGTAGAACGGGTTCCAAAATTGGAACCCGTTCATGTTGACGAGGGTTAGTAGATTATTTGATTCTACTTGATTAAATCTACATTCCTATTAAGCCTACTAAATTTACAACCTCAATAAACCAAAAGACTAATAAAATATATCGATTCTCTCATTAACAATGCACAATTTATGAAAATAAATAAGTCGTAATAAGAATATTTCGTGAATGCTTCAGTTGAACTGATGTACCCCCTATTTCAATTGATATTTTTGTAAGTGGATTTATGTAATTTACTTAGTCAATATCTTACAATTACTTATTTTTAAGAAAAAACAATGACCAGTAAAAACCTCATAATTATCATTGGTAACGGTTTTGACCTTGCTCATGGTTTAAAGACTTCATTTTCAGATTTTGCAGATTACTTAATTGAAAATTTAATTGTTCCTGAATTAGACAAGGTAGTTGTCCGAAGGCAAAGCATTAATAGCCTTTTCCAACCAGAATTCACGAAAGAACTTTCCAGAAAATCTATGACATCATATGAAACAAACCATTTGGAAATAATATGGTCAACACTGATGGACTACAGACCCAATGAGCTAATACAATATTTAAAAAAAGAACCTCAAGTAATTGCCGAATTCATTAACAACAAGTTCCTTGGTAAACTATATGCCAACAGATATATAAACTGGTTTGATATAGAAAATGCATATTTCCAAGAGCTTGTCATAACAAAAAATAGGATTCTAGGAGGTGGTTCAACTAAAAAAAATATAGAGGGATTGGAAGTTCTTAACCGGGAGTTCACTGAAGTAAAGGATTTATTGTCAAAATACCTTAAAACAATAGAAATAACAAAGTCTCAAGAAATTCAGGACTTTTTTGACTCCTATTTACGTAGAGCAGCCAATGCATATATTATAAATTTCAATTTTACGAATACAATTGAGGATTATTTTAAACGCGATGATTATCCTTTAAATATTGAGACGAATTACATACATGGGTCTCTTATGGAAAACAATATCGTTTTTGGATATGGTAATGACAAAGACTCAGACTATGAGGATATTAAAAATTTAGAAATTGATGAGTTCCTAATGTATTTTAAAACCTTCGAGTATCAAAGGAACTCAAATTACAATCAAATCCATGATCATGCCATAAAGCTTTTTACAAAGTTTGAAATTTTGGTTTTAGGTCATTCCCTTGGCACTACTGACAAAACATTATTAGCTGAGTTATTTAACTCAACAGGATGTAACAAAGTACATATCTTCAAAAGGAGAGATTTAGAAAATAATCCTAATAACGCCTTTAAAGGATTCATTAAACTTACATATTCTGCTAGCAGAATATTCGCCAATGAAGAAACATTGCGAAAAAAATTATCTAACTATGAACAAAGTGCGTTTTTTCCATAAATAAATTGCCCTTCAAGTAATTATAAAAAGGTTTTTTTTAAGCGTTAAGAATTAAGTGCATGAAGTGCTCAAATATTAATTGCCAAGAATTGGCTATATTAGTTGTGCATGTGAGCAAGGACAGAGAGGCAACGTGAGGACGACCTTGAGAAGCGGCGAAAGTCATGTATTGGGAGCATAAGTCTTCTATCAAAGCAGTACGAAAAGTGCTGCTTTTTTCTTTATTAGGGCTCCTGGACGCAACATCTTCCTTTTAATAGGGAATCCGGACTTGTATTCGCGTTTCTCTCCCAAATCAGCTCTATTGCAATTTTTTTTGGCAATGCACTTAATTCATAAAGCTAATAAAACCTAAAATGTAGTGACGAAATTTTAATAAGGATCTTATAGATCCGAATTGAAATTGAGACCTTATTAAAGCCTCGCGGCGTTTGAGCAGGAGGGTGGGTGGGTTGTTTAATTGAATTAAAATGTAAGAATTATAATTAAGAAGTTTTTTTTGAATTGTTATATAGTTATAGGAGTCCATTTTCTCAGTGTTTACGGTACTTTCCAGTTACTAAAGTGGGTTTTGCTTCCCGTAAAGTGGGTTTTGCTTCCCGTAAAGTGGGTTTTGTTTCCCAAGCATGTTTGGGTTAATGTATTCATAAAGCCTTTAATAGCAAGGGAATACATTAAATATATTCATATAATGAATATTTCCTAAAGTGGGTTTTGTTTCCCCAAAGTGGGTTTTGTTTCCCTAAAGTGGGGTATTTTTCCGCCCAATGGACATAAGGGATACGGGGTGCTCAGCGCTCTAAAGTGGGTTTTGTTTCCCAAAATACGGGTATAAAAGGGATTAAAACTTTAACCCCTAATAAAACCCCTTTAAACAAAAAACCTCCTATATTTGGATAGTTAAGGAGGTTTTTCTGTGGTCCCACCTGGGCTCGAACCAGGGACCCCCTGATTATGAGTCAGGTGCTCTAACCAGCTGAGCTATAGGACCTTTAATTTTGCGGATGCAATATTACTATTTATTTTCCTTCATCGCAAGGTTTTAACCATACTACATCTCTTTTATTTCTTGACAAAGCTCTACCAAAACTCCATTTGTGCCTTTTGGGTGCAAAAATGCCACCAATTTGTTATCAGCTCCTTTTTTAGGAACCTCATTCAACACTGTGAATCCTTCATTCTGAAGTCGAGCTATTTCTGATTCAATGTCTTCCACAGCAAAAGCAATATGATGAATCCCCTCACCTTTTTTTTCTAAAAATTTTGCGATAGGGCTATCTGCATTAGTTGCCTCAAGAAGTTCTACCTTGTTAGGACCAGATTTAAAAAAGGATGTTCTTACTCCTTCAGAAAGTACTTCTTCCATTTTATAGTAAGGTCTACCTAGGAGTTTTTCGAATAAGATGTTAGACTCCTCTAGATTTTTGACCGCTATTCCAATGTGTTCAATTTTATCCATTCCTACATAAATTTTAATGCATATGCATAATAGTGCAAGTACAATTCTCCAAAATTACATACTGTAAGTGAATCATATCATGAGGTTAGTCATTAATTGCATTATTTTTGCAAGTATGGAAACTCAAAGACAGAAGAAAATTGCGGGAATCATCCAAAAGGATATAGCGGATATATTACAGCGTGCTGCAACTGATGGTGGATTGAAAGGAACTCTAATTTCTGTTTCCAAGGTGTACGTTACTACCGATTTATCTATTGCAAAGATATATGTCAGCATTTTTCCAAATGCCAATGCTGCCGAACTTTTGGAGGGCATGAAATCTAACCAAAGCCTTATTAAGCATGAATTGGCTCAGCGAACAAAAAATCAATTAAGACGGTTTCCCGAGCTCAATTTCTATATAGATGACTCTTTGGAATACATAGATAATATAGAAAAATCACTAAAAGGTGAAGAAAACCCAATTGAAAACAGGGAACTCCTTGACAAACGAAAGAAATCCTGATTTTGAATTTTCCCTTTTACATCGCAAAGCGTTATCTGCGTTCTAAAAGCAGTCAAAATGCTGTGAACATTATCAATTTTATTACTTTTTTAGTTATTGTTATTGGCTCTGCTGCCCTATTCATTGTGCTCTCGGCTTTTGCTGGTCTTAAAACTTTTAGTCTTTCGTTTACCAATACTTTTGATCCCGATTTAAAGGCTTCTCCAATTACTGGAAAGCATTTTTCCATTTCACCAGAAGAGGAAAAGGAACTGCGAAACATTGCTGGGCTTGCCAATTATTCCAAAGAACTTGAAGAAAGGGCATATTTAACCTTTAGGGAAAAAAGCTGTATTGCATATATTAAGGGAATTGATGGAAATTATAGGTCCGTAACTGGAGTGGATAGCACTCTATATTTTGGGAATTGGGGGGTTACGGAATATAATGGGGTTATGGGAATTGGTATCTATAACCTACTTGGCGTTCCTATTGATAATTATCGCACCCCGATGACTGTTCTAGTACCTAAACCGGGCAAAGGTTCATTTACGCAACAAGGATTAAGCACCGCAAAACCATACAATGAACTCCCTATTGTGGTAAGTGGTGTATACGCAGTAGAGGAAAATTTGGATAAAAAATATCTTTTCGCCCAACTCCCCTTGGTGCAAGCGCTTCTTGAAAAGGATAGTACAACTGTTTCTGGGATTAATTTTAAGTTGAGCACGGAAGCTTCACTTGAAGATGCTAGAGAAACCATTAAAAATGTTTTAGGGGATAAGGTTTTGGTGCTTACACGACAAGAGCAAAACAGCACGCTTTATCGCATGCTCAATACAGAAAATTTAGCAACCTATCTCATATTTACCCTTGTATTGATTATTGCGCTTTTTAATGTAGTTGGGGCCATTATCATGATGATTTTAGATAAGCAGCAAAATTCCAAAACACTATTCAGTCTGGGCGCCACCATTAAAGAGCTAAGAATAATTTATTTTACGCAAGGCCTTTTAGTCACCTCTCTAGGCGGTTTTATTGGAGTGTTGATAGGTTCTCTGTTAGTAATTTCCCAGCTTCAATTTAGTTGGATAAAAATTACTCCTTCCCTAGCTTACCCAGTTGAGTATAACCTAATGAATGTTGTAGTCGTATTGACAACCATTGTGATTTTAGGTTTTATCTCTTCTAAAATTGCAAGCAGTAGAATTTCAAGGAAGCTTATAGAAGCTTAAGCAAATTGGAAGTTTCCAAACTTTTCCAAAACCTCATCAAAAGCGGCAAAAACGTCCGCTGACTCATCACTGGTCACCATTTTCATTCGGTATTCCTTAAAATGAGGTATCCCTTTAAAATAATTGGTGTAATGCCGTCTTGTTTCAAAAACTCCCAGTTTTTCACCTTTCCAATCAATGGCCATTTGCAAATGTCTTCGTGCCGCATCAACACGTTCTTCCATGTTTGGTGGGTCTAAATGGGTCCCTGTTTCAAAGTAGTGTTTTACCGCCGCAAAAAACCAAGGGTTACCAATACTTGCTCGGCCAATCATGGCGCCATCCAGGCCATACTCATCTCTCATTTTAACTGCTGCTTCTGGAGAATCAATATCACCATTGCCAAAAACAGGAATATGCATTCTAGCATTGTTCTTTACCGCTGCAATTGGACTCCAATCCGCACTCCCCTTATACATTTGAACTCGTGTACGCCCATGAATAGCGATGGCCTTAATTCCTACATCTTGTAACCGTTCGGCAACCTCAACAATTTTAATAGTATTTGCATCCCACCCTAGTCTTGTTTTAACAGTAACCGGTAATGTCGTCCTTTTCACAATTTCCTCGGTCAATTTTACCATTAAAGGAATGTCGCGCAAAATGCCTGCTCCCGCATTTTTAGAGACAACCTTCTTAACTGGACAGCCAAAATTGATGTCAATAATGTCTGGGTTAGATTTCTCAACAATATCAACCGCTTGTAACATGGAATCAAGCTCAGCACCAAAAATTTGAATCCCTACAGGGCGCTCTTTTTCATAAATGTCGAGTTTAATCTTGCTTTTAGCGGCATCTCTAATTAGTCCTTCTGAAGAAATAAATTCCGTATACACCACATCCGCCCCTTGTTCTTTGCATAATGCACGAAAAGGAGGATCGCTTACATCTTCCATGGGTGCAAGAAGAAGCGGAAAATTAGGGAGTTCTATGTTTCCAATTTTTGGCAAGCCTTATTTTTTTGGAATGCAAAAGTACGAAATACTGGAAATTCAATGTTTTACTCTTCTTCTAGACGCTCTCGCTCTTTTTTGTCAATCCCTCTTTGATTGTCATCCAGTTTAAAGTTTCCAAAATTGTAGGTGAAGCCAAATCGTACAAATTGGGTCTCTGGACTTCTTCTATAAAAATTATCCTGATTTAAGTAGCGCGAGGTATAGGTTGGAATATACTTTTCCAATAAGTCTTCCGCTGCTACGGAAAGTGTCAATCTATTGTTAAGCAATGTCTTACGAAGCCCTAGAGTAAGGTTTAATTGCTCATCGGAAACATACGATCCAAACAAAAACTTCGATATATAGGTCATGGTCATTTCTCCGGTAAATGTTCCATCTTTAGAAAGTGTAAGGTAATTGGCCAAATATCCATATACTCCGTCCACTTCCGCTGTAAACCTTTGATTATTGCTTTCCACTGCCAAAAAAGTTTCCTCCTCGTGGAAAAGCGAGGTATATGCATAAAGAAACCAAAAGGGTGTAATCCCTTTACTTATTGTAAAATCCAAACCATAAGATTTGCTCTCCAGCACATTCTGTTTTACTAGTTCCAATGTTTGATTCCCATTGTTCTGAAAAATCAATTTGGCAATATTCTTCCCATTATCCCGATAATAGATGTCAAAAAAGTATTCGCTGTTCAGCGTGTAATTAAAATTGAAATTGTTACTGAAACTTGGCTTCAACCCGGGATTTCCTTCCTCAAAGTCATTCTCGTTAAAGAAAAACCTAAACGGATTTAAATCATTGTATTTTGGCCTGTCCACATTTCTTCCATAGTCAAAAGAAAAACTGTGTTTATCCGAAGGTGAGTATAACAAGTACAAAGAGGGAAAGGGCTCAAAAAAATCTTGTGTATTTGTTTCGTTCAAAGTCAATGATGTTCCAGTAGCTTCTGTCAATTCTCCTCTTAATCCCAACTTCATTGACCATTTCTCCCAGTTTTTTACTAAGCTAAAGTATCCCGCATACACCTTTTCATCATAGTTAAAATTATCAGATAATGAAGCATCGACAGAGTCATCAGTACCCGTAAAATTTGAATAATCTATAGCACTTTTTGATGCAATGGAAGAAATCTTAAGCCCCGTTTCAATGGATGCATTTTCAATTGGAGTGGAAAAATCTGCCTGTCCGGTAAAGATTTGAATGTCTTGATCAGAATCTGTATCAAAACCAAAGTTTCTTAATGGTGCTCCATTATTGTCAAAATAATTGGAGCTCAGATTTTGCATAATTTGACCATCATAATACGTATAATGGCCGTTAATTGAAACTCTCGCTCCCGGCTTTTTAAGCTTATGAACATACGTTAAATCAACCGCTAGATTAGTATTATCAAGATCTGTATTGCTAAGGGTGGTAAAGGTGGAGTCCAATTGGCTTTGTCCATTTCTAATGTCATTATCTAGTCTATTTTCACGCTCCTGATTTGGATTAAAAGCAAGATTGGATGTCAGGTTTAAGCTATTTTTATCATCAAAATCATAATCCAAAATTAAACTTCCATTGTGTGCTTGCGAACGGTCTATCTGATTATATCGAGTGTCCCATCTGGAAAAAATCAAATTTGAATCATTAATGAAATTGATGCCCTTTGTTGTTTTTCTTAGTTCTTTTTTGGGGCTGAGGGTATAATTTGCAAATAGGTTTAATTTATCTGTTTTATAATAATGACTCGTTCCAATACTAAATTTTGGAAACACAGCCTGTGTAAAGTTCCCACTAACACTACCCTTATACCCAGGAACAATATTTTTGCTCGTAACAATATTCAAAATGGGGCCTCCATCAGCTTCATACCTAGCAGGCGGATTGGCAATGACCTCAACTGACTTTATATTGGTTCCTGAGAGGCCATCTAACAAATCCTTTACTTCTCGCCCCGACAGCTGTACCTTTCTGTCATTTAAATAAACTGTAGCGCTTTGACCCCGAATTTGGAGCTCTTCCTGATTCACAATCACCCCAGGGGTGCTTTTAAGAATATCCCATGAGCTGCCTTGGGAAACCACCGTGTTTTCAACTGAAAAGACCAGTCTGTCTGCTAATCTTTGCAATGTTGGCCTTCTTGCTGTAACCACTACCTCATCTAGACTTGTTGTTTCTAATGGAATTATTAAGGCTCCAAGCGAAACATCCTGTGCAATATCGAGTGCACGTGGTAAAGATCCCCTACCAACGTAGCTTGCCTGTAACAAGTATAGGCTGGGTTCCACCTCTGCTAATACAAACAAACCATTATCGTCTGCTGATGTCCCTTTTACAAAAGTTGAGTCAGCTGCCCGTAAAAGTAAAATATTGGCAAAAGGGATTATTTTGTTCTCACTATCTATAACCTTTCCCTTAATCTGATAGGTCTGAGCACTTAAGCTTTTGGAAATTAAAAACACCAATAAAAAAGTAATGGTGATGTGCTTCATTTGTAGTTGGGGTTGAATATCAAATCTAATAAAATATTTTAGAGCAGAATGAATCATGCCTCTTTCATATTTATAAAAAACACCTTCTTAGGCACCGAAAAGACCTATATTTGCAGTTGCTTACATGCCCTCATTTTATTGAGTAAGAGTTATATGAAGAAGATTAGAAATTTTTGCATCATTGCGCATATAGACCACGGTAAAAGTACTTTGGCAGACCGTTTGCTGGACTTTACAGGTTCCGTTACAGAACGCGAAAAGCAAGATCAGCTGCTGGATAGCATGGATTTGGAACGAGAGCGTGGTATTACCATAAAGAGTCATGCTATTCAAATGGAATACGAGTATCAAGGAGAGAAGTACATCTTGAACTTGATTGACACTCCGGGGCATGTAGATTTTTCATATGAGGTTTCTCGCTCCATTGCCGCATGTGAGGGTGCCCTTTTGGTAGTAGATGCAGCACAGAGCATTCAAGCACAGACCATATCCAACTTGTACTTGGCTTTGGAGAACGATTTGGAAATTATTCCAGTACTTAATAAAGTGGATCTTCCCAGCGCAAATCCAGAAGAAGTTACGGATGATATTGTAGATTTATTGGGCTGCAAACCAGAAGAAGTAATCCCTGCAAGTGCTAAGACCGGTATTGGAATTGAGGCCATTCTTACAGCCATTATTGAGAGGGTACCTGCTCCAGAAGGAAACGTAGACGAACCTCTTCAAGCGTTGGTTTTTGATTCTGTATACAACCCTTTTAGAGGTGTTGAGACGTATTTTAGAATTAAAAATGGTGAAATCAAAAAAGGGCAAAAGATAAAATTTGTAGCAACAGGTAAAGACTATTATGCCGATGAAATAGGTACCTTGAAGTTAACTCAGTTTCCAAAAGCTACAATTTCCACTGGAGATGTTGGGTATTTGATCACAGGTATTAAAGATGCTCGCGAAGTGAAAGTTGGTGATACCATTACGGATGCCACCAAGCCGACCCAAAATCCCATTGAAGGTTTTGAAGACGTAAAACCTATGGTTTTTGCAGGAATCTATCCTGTTGATACAGAAGATTTTGAAGAACTACGTTCTTCCATGGAAAAACTTCAGCTTAACGATGCCTCTTTAGTTTTTACTCCAGAAAGCAGTGCCGCATTGGGATTTGGTTTTCGTTGTGGGTTTTTGGGCATGCTGCACATGGAAATCATTCAGGAGCGATTGGAGCGCGAATTTAATATGACAGTAATCACTACTGTTCCCAATGTTAGTTACCATGCTTATACCACCAGGGATAGGGAAACTGCTTTTATTGTTAACAATCCATCAGACTTACCGGACCCTTCCACCGTAGATCGAGTGGAAGAGCCGTATATAAAAGCCACTATAATAACGAAATCCGACTTTGTAGGTAACGTAATGTCGCTTTGTATTGAAAAAAGAGGGCAAATAACAAACCAAACCTATCTGACTACGGAACGTGTAGAACTCACTTTTGATATGCCTTTGGCCGAAATTGTTTTTGATTTTTATGACCGATTGAAAACCGTTTCAAAAGGCTATGCCTCTTTCGACTATACCCCAATAGGAATGCGAACCTCCAAATTAGTCCGAGTAGATATCCTCTTGAATGCACAGCCTGTTGACGCCTTATCCGCATTGGTTCATTTTGATAATGCACATACCATTGGTAAAAAAATGTGCGAAAAACTAAAAGAGCTTATTCCCAGACAGCAATTTGATATTCCCATTCAAGCAGCTATTGGTTCCAAAATTATTTCTAGGGAAACCATAAAAGCGCTTCGAAAAGATGTTACTGCAAAATGTTATGGCGGCGATATTTCCCGTAAGCGAAAACTGTTGGAAAAACAGAAAAAGGGGAAAAAGCGTATGCGCCAAGTGGGCAACGTAGAAATTCCGCAGCAGGCATTTATGGCCGTTTTGAAGTTGAACGACTAACCTAAAACCCAATATTAAAATCACAGATTGACTCAATAAATGCTTTAGGAGTTGCCCCATCAAGATCTTCTTCTGTGATTGTTTCGGTTTCTCCTCCTCCTTTAATATCGTACGTTCCATCTCCGTTGTCGCATATTTCCAATTTCTCACCTGCAAGAGTACAAGAGTCACATTTTGATCCTCCATCATCATCTTTTGAACAGCCTATAAACACCAATGCTATCGCTAGCGTAATAAGGAATATTGTTTTTTTCATTTTACTATGATTTGAATTTGGGCTGAATTTAACGGAAAGATGTAATCGCCTGTTTCACAAATTGATGAACAGGTCATATGGGTTAATCAATGAGGTAAAAAGGAAATGCTTTCCGCTGCAAGGAAGTACTATAATCTTTTGTACCTTACTTGGTAGATACTGCATAATGTGATCAGCCAACCTCAAAAAATTGTCATTTGTGAAGACCATCAAATTGTCATCGATGGTTTGCGTTCCATCATTCTTAATTTTTCTGGTTTTGAGGTAGTTGATTCCGTCAATAGTTTTTCCAGCTTGATCCCGTCTTTAAAAAAGCATCATCCAGATATTCTCTTATTAGACCTTAATCTTCCCCGCAAAAATGGCATTGAAATTCTTCAGGAGCTTCGAGCAATGAGCAATCCCGTTAAAGTGCTCATTCTTACCATGTACAATAAAAAAACAATTGTTAGTAAGACAGTTTCGGAAGGGGCCAATGGGTTTTTATTAAAAAATTGTTCTTTTGAAGATTTACATAATGCCTTACAGCATGTTTCTGAAAACGACCTTTTTTATTATGGCGAAGGTGTTATCAAAAGTAAAAAAGAACATGCCCTAGGTGATGATGAATTTTACAAAAGAATACAACTTACCCCGAGGGAAAAGGAAATAATAAAATATTTATGTGAAGGTCAAAAAGTTCCAGATATTGCCTTATCCATGCACATAAGTCCATTGACAGTTGAAACACATAAAAAAAATATTTACAGAAAGCTTGGTGTGGATACCAGTGTAAAACTTGTACGATTTGTTCATGAGAATCAATTATTATAATTCCTGTTTCTTTTGGTGCTTAATCCTTCAGGTTTTTCTCTCTAAGGCAAGCGCAAATGACACTTTGGTCATAAGCACTGCAGCTATTAATCAAAATTTAAAGGATTTTACTTCCATTTACATTTCAGAAAAGGAAATTTCCCCGTTTTCGCTTAAAACCCTTGATCAATTCTACCCTATAAAAGATGAAAGGTCCTTTTTCTATTTAGATTTTGATGTGGCCTGCGCCTATTCCAAATTCTCGCTTAAGAATAGCTCAAATCTTCAAAAAGGAATCGTTTTATCCTTCTCATATCCATTTCTGGAAGAAGTGAAAATCTACAAAGCAGTAAAAGGAAATCTAACCCATGAAGGAACTATTGGCATACATACTTTAAAACAGCCGGTTGAACGCACTTGGAAAGTTATCCTTGACGTACTACCAAACGAGGAAGCCACTTATTTTTTGGTCTTTAACAAATCTAGAGGCAAGCCTTTGGCAACAGATATTACTCTTCAAAGCAAAGATGCATACTATCGCACAGCCGCATTTCAAAACATATTCATTGGATCTTATGTAGGGCTTATTTTGTTATCGTTGCTTTTTACTGTATTTATCTTTGGTCTTGTTAAGCGTCCGCTTTTTTTATGGTACGGGTTTTATCTTATTGCTTTGGCGATATTTATGGGCTCATATCTTGGGTACACCAATATATTCCTGCATCCACAAAAATTAGACTTTGGCCGTGCCATTTATGTAGTTTCAATTGAACTCTCCACTGTTATTTTTGTTTTGTTCGCTCAACAGGTTCTAATGGCAAAAAAGTATTTGCCCAAACTGAAAAAATCTGTGGAGCTTGTCATTATTTTTCAATTTGTGTTTCGCATTTTTCTGCACTTCATCGCCAACTCCATGTATTCGGAACAAGTTGAATTATTTATGAAACTATGGTATTTGACAATCTTGTTTTTGGTCATCGCGGTAATCATTGAAACATTTGTGTACCTAAAGCACAACAGAAAGGTGGGTGCCTATTTTGCAATCTCTTATTTGTTTATGACCTTAGGCTCGGTTGTTTTACTATTGCATCATAGTTTTGGACTTTTGCATCTGTCATTTTACGGACTTCCTGCTATCTTTTATGCCTCGGCCATAGAAATTGTCTTCCTTACTACTACACTTACCATTGTCGTTGGCCAAATTTATAGGGAGCGGAATACTTTAGCAAACAAACTTGTGCTTCAACAACAAAAATTCCTGAATGCCTTTGTTCAGGGCCAAGAAGAGGAGCGAAAACGTGTGGGTGGCGAACTACATGACAATATTGGAAGTAAGATAGCGAACTTAAAAAGATTGTTCAGCTCAAAATATGCTGATGAAAAAATGCAAAAAGAATTCGATGATATTTGCGAGGATGTAAGAACCGTAGCACATAGTATTACCCCAGCGGAAATTTCACTCGTTGGGCTCTCTGGTGCCATTGACGAACTCCTGGAAACCATTAAAAAAACGGAACAATTAGAGGTTAATTTCAACACTTTCCAGTTTCCTGAAAGTCTAAATGAGGATATTGCCACACACCTATTCAGAATTGTTCAGGAATTGCTTCAAAATGTGATAAAACATGCCAATGCCTCGATGGTGAACATTCAATTGTTCGGGCATAAAAACTCTGTTACCCTTAGTTTTGAAGATGATGGACAAGGTGCTTCAGAAAAAAAGAAGAGTGAAGGTATGGGGCTTAAAAGCATCCAATCCAGGGTCACTCAAATGAACGGTCAATTTCTTTTTGACTCCACTCAAGGCAAAGGCACCTCGGTCTTGGTCATAATTCCTACAAAATATACCTGAGTTCTGGTATTGTTTCATCTTGTTTAAAATCTTCAATTTGGGTAATTATAGTACCCAACCAAAAGCATTATGAAAATATCAAAGACAAGGTTATTCGTTTTAGCAATCTTTGCTCTCATTTTTACACTTCCTGTAAATTCACAGAATAACCGTCCTCCAACTAGGGTAGAAATGGTAGAGTCTATCCATGATGCATTTAGAGATGTTGTAAAAAATGCTATAGGCCCTAATAAATCTAACGAACCTTGCGTTGCACACTTAAAAGATATCATAGCAAATGACAAAGGAACCCTGCACGCTTTAAGAACAAATCTTTTAATCTCCGTAAAAGATGTTCAACGCTCTTTAATTTTCGATTCTGAAGTCTCTGGTGTCGAATTAGGTCCTTTCAAGGATTATACAGACAAAGCTATTTTTGCTTTTCATAATACGTCAAATTTTGATGCCTTTGTTGAATATTTCACTGATAAGTCTGCAAATCGCATTGATGATTCTACAAAAAATGAATTAAAAGATTACTATAATAACTACTTAACTAATAATGAAGTAGACTGGTTTGTTGAAAGCAGACAAAAGTACACTTCAGATTATCTCTGCAATAGATCTTATCACTTTGAAGCTAACATAAAAGAATGGAATTACCCTAAAGCACTATGGGATATTAAAATTAGTGCAGAAATATCGTGTGATTGTGTCTCAGATAATGACCGGTTTGTTGATGAGGCCAAGTACGAATATAGAGCAACAGCTAAAGGCAGCTTTACAGGTAAAGTTATGACCATGGAAAAACCTGAAAATCCTGCGCTCAAAATATTGAGCCTTAATTGTTGCTCACAAAAAAAGGACGAAGAAAACTCCCGTCTACAACAAGACATTAGTTCAACATCAAATGAAACTGATAGAGACGATGATGGAATAAATGATGTAGATGATGACTGTCCCGATTACCCTGGTCCTCCTAAATGGAAAGGCTGTCCTGAGCCCGATACCGATGGTGATGGATTGCTGGACTCAGATGATGAATGTCCAAAGGTTCCCGGTATTCCCGAACTACGTGGTTGTCCTCAACCTGATGCCGATGGTGATGGCATTCCAGATCATTGGGAAGAAGAAGTTCCTAATACGAAAGTAGGGTCAAGTAACACTGTTAATGAACCCGATACCGGTAGAGATGGCGTCAAAAATAAAAACGACCCCTGGTTTGAAACAGAAAAGAATGACATCGATTTCGATTACAGTTGGGGGCAGGAGGCTTTTTCTATTACCATAGGCGGGGGTCCTACAATAGGTGATGAAGCCGATTTCTTTGGATTTTCCTATAGTGCAGAAATGAACTATGCTCGCAGAGTAAGTAATCGTTTAAGGCTTTTGGGTGGAGTAGGTTATACAAGATATACAGGAAAAGAAACGGATTTCGGCTTTGAAACTGAGGGTGAAAGTTTTATTCCTATCACAGCAAAAGCTAACTATAAATTGAGTGACGCTTTCGGTGCTGAGGCCGGTTTGGGTTATGCTATTTCCACAGGTGGTGGTGAAGGTGGCATTACCTATAGTGTTGGTCCATTTTGGAGGCCTTTAGAGGCTGTTCTAATTGCCTTAAACTATGTGAATATTTCTTTTGGAGAGGGTAGTTTGGGCGCTTTAATGTTAAGTGGTCGCTTTTCACTTTCTAAAAAATAACGCTTAGCAATTATAACTTCTTAAAAACATATGCTTCAATCCATCAAAGTTCAAGTGATTATATATTAACCAAACTTCAACAAAATGAAAACTACAACCCGCAATTCCATTATTCTATTTAGTTTATTGTTCTTGGCATGTGTCATAGCTGCCAATGCCCAAAGAAAAGGGCAAAAAACGCAAGACGTTCCCATATCGGTTTCTGCAATTTCAGAAGATGTTTTGGATAATTCATTTTATGCAGGTATAAGTATAGGTGTACCCTCTGGAACTCTAGGTGATGCCAGTTCATTTACCTATGGCGCAATTGCCGGTTATTCCTTTGGAGTTTCTAAACGCTTTGGTTTAGGTCCTGAAGTTAATTACACTCACTTTGTTGGAAAAGATCGGGATTTTGGAGACATGACCATTGAAGGGGAAGGATTTGATTTTGCCGGGGTAAGTGCAAGAGCAGATTACTATTTTAGTGACAAATTTGGTGCAGGGGCCAATGTCGGCTATGGTACTTATTTAGAGGAAAATTCAGATTATGAAAGTTACTATACTGTTGGACTCCGATGGAACCCAGTGCCAGGACTTGCAATTAGACCCGAAATTACTTTTGGGGATGATAGGGAGCAGTACAGCGTTAGGGTTTCCCGTACATTCTAACCTTTGCCAAATGGAGGCTTAGTGTTAGTCGATATCGAACATTTTTCCAAGGTAGACCAACTTATGCCCTTCCCCGTTTGGGGTGAAGTCCCTACTGTTGGCCGGGATTATTTGAATACTGCCATCTGGTGATTTGGTAAACACAGGAATGATATCGTTATCCTTTTGGGTAATATCTATCAAGTCATCGTAATGTTGTTTGTCCTTTAATTTAACTTCATGAATCGCAGGATATTTACGCACCACATCCATTAATTTAATGAAGTCATCATTATGGGAAAAAAGACCTTCTTCCGGGTTAATCTCTGGATTGTTCATTTCTTCGGTATTCACCAACCTAAATGCCCCATTCTCACCAAATTGCTTTTTAAACTTATCAATGGCAAACTTGTTGATGTCCGAATTCCCGGTCAAGGCCATTAAATATCCCATATCGTTCAATTCTATATTATCTGCCAAGGAATCTGAATAAATATTGGCCGTCATAGCTTCTAACCCTAAACTTTGTGCTTTCACCACATTGGTTTGGTTGTTATCAATAAGCACCACATGTCTATTGTTCTTTTTAAGGTAATTTCCAATAATCCTAGATACTTTGGATGCTCCTATAATTAAAATTCCTTCAGACTTAGTCAAGAATACCCCTATCATTTTTGCAAACAACCGCGCGGTAGTGGCATTCAACAAGACCGTGCCTAAAACAATCATAAAAACTAGAGGTGTAATATACTCAGCTCCAGGGACTCCTTTTGCCAATAACTTGGATCCAAATAAAGAGGCGATACCTGCAGCCACAATACCTCTTGGACCTACCCAGCCTATAAATAATTTCTCTTTGAGCTTTAAGCCTGACCCATGCGCGCTTAGAAAAACACCTAATGGCCTTATGATAAAGACAATTACTGCAAAAAGGACAACGGTGTCCCAGTTAAAAATGAGCTCCATATCACTGATGTTGATATTGGCAGCCAACAGAATAAACAGGATTGAAATTAAAAGAACACTCAAAGATTCTTTGAAGTAAAGTAGCTCTTTAAGATTAGGCAGGTTCATGTTGCCCATGACCATACCCATGACCACCACTGCCAAAAGTCCTGATTCGTGTGCAAAAACATCCGACTCTACAAACACAAGAAGTACAACAGACAGGGATACCACATTCATTAAATAATGCGGAATTAGATCTTTTTTAATGGCAAATGCCAAAGCATGTGCAAACGTAAATCCGAAGGTGGTCCCAAAAAGTAAAATCTTACCAAATTCCACTAAGGCCGTCTGCGTAAAAGCACTGCCCTCTCCTACACTAATAAACTCAAATACCAATACCGCTACCAACGCACCAATGGGGTCTATTAGAATTCCCTCCCATTTTAACACTGCAGAAACGTCCTTCTTAAGCGGAATGTTTCTCAAAATCGGTGTAATTACTGTAGGGCCGGTAACAATAATTAAAGCGGAAAATAAAAAAGAAATCTGCCATGAAAGTCCAAAAATGTAATGGGCTGCTACTCCAGCGCCAAAAAAGGTGACTACTGACCCTATGGTAATCAACTTGGTAATTACCGGTCCTACGTTTTTAATTTCTGCGCGTTTTAGCGTAAGCCCTCCTTCAAATAAGATGATACTTATGGCCAGAGAGACAAAGTAGTACAAGCCATCACCAGGAAATAGTCCTTTCTCTCCATTCCATATAGGTTCTATAAGTTTCCCTCCATCTTCAGTATACAATGTAGCTATTGGTCCAACCAATAATCCAATCAAAATCAATGGTAAAATGGCCGGCAGTTTAAAGCGCCACGCAACCCACTGTGCAATAATTCCAAGGATAATAATCCCGGCAAGTTCCAACATTGGTATAGTTTTTTTGAAATTTACAGTTTTTCTTCCAGATTGTTGCTAAATGACAAGTGCTGTTCCTCTCTTTGTCCATTATGTGCTATATTGGCGCTCTATCTTTAAAGATGTGTTCTTGAACCAACCTTTTAAAACCGTTTTATTTGGATTTGCATTTTCCCCCTCGTTAAAGATCAATGTGTTGGAGACTTCAAGGATTTCTCATTTTTTGGGAGCTAAGCTCATTCTATTACATGTGGGAAGTAAAACGGAAAAGAAAGCGCGGCAAATACATGAAATCCTATCGCATATTGAGCACAAAGATCTTGAAGTTTCCGTGCAATGGAAGACTGGAAAACCTAATCAAGTATTACTGGATACCTGTCAAAATTCTGCGATTGATCTTCTTATTCTTGGCGCCCTTCAGCATGAAAATCTATATCAATTTTATGTAGGTTCCATAGCCCGAAAATTAACTCGAAATGTTTGCTGCTCCGTCTTATTGTTAATAAAACCATCTGAAGAGCGCGTTCCTTGTAAACATGTAGTGGTAAATGGCTTGGAAGATGAAGAAACGCCATTTGCCATTTCCAATGCATTTTATGTCTCCCACGCTTTGGGAGCTAAGCAGCTTACGATTGTAGAAGAAATACGCCAGAAAGAAATTGCAGTGGATATTGAAGATGACAAGTCACTTAAACGAGCTACCATTTTAAAAGAACGATTAAAAAATAGGGAGGATTCCAGGGTTCGAAAAATTTTAAAGTCAATTCCCAAAACGTATTTAAATGAATTAAAAGTAAAAACCCAAAGCATTTTTGGAAAAAGAGGGTATTCCATAGGGCATTATGCTGAGGTGGTACGGGCCGATTTATTGGTTATGAATGCTCCTAAAAAAACAGGTGTTTTGGACAGAATTTTTCCTCATGATATTGAATATATTTTATCCGATTTACCAACCGACCTTTTGATAGTTAGAAAAAGAACTTGACGCCAAAAACCAACCATACCAACCCATTCATAAAGGACTTGCCAAAAAACTTTTTTTCAGGCTTTGTCGTGTCCTTAATTGCACTGCCTTTAGGGTTAGGATTGGCAATTGCAAGTGATGCCCCACCTATTTCTGGTATCATAGCTGCTATTGTCGGTGGTACTGTGGTCTCGCTCTTGGGAGGTTCCAAAGTGACGATAACTGGCCCTGGAAATGGTTTGGTCATCGTGCTGTTGGGTGCAATAACAACGCTAGGAGCCGGAGATTTATACCAGGGCTATTTGTTTACCCTTGCGGCGATTGTTATTTCTGGGGTATTAATGCTGCTCCTTGGGTTTTTAAAAATGGGACGCTTAGCAGACTTCTTCCCTGCATCGGCCATCGAAGGAATGCTTGCGGCTATTGGATGGGGAATTTTTGCAAAGCAATTCCATATTATGATCGGGCACAACAATGAACATGGAAGTATCGTTTCGCTTTTAGCACAAATCCCCGCAGGGTTAACCGACTTGTTTCAAAACGGCACTATTGAAGAAATGGTTGCTGCCGGAATTGGTATTATAAGTCTGTTCATTATGGTCTTTTATTCAAAAATTAGAAATCCATATTTTCAATTGATTCCTGCGCCAATGTGGATATTGATACTCTCCGTTGGTTTTAGTTATTCTTTTGGGTGGTTGAATCTGCCTTTTCCCATGGATTCATCTTATCTGATTTCCATTCCGGAAAATGTGTTGTCCAACCTAGCCTTTCCAGACTTTTCAAAGGCATTGCAAAAAGATTTTATATTAAGTGTTTTTGCCATAACCCTTATTGCCAGTATCGAATCCCTTTTGAGTATTAAAGCAGTTGATAAATTGGACCCTCAAAGCAGAAGATCCAATGTCAATAAGGACCTAAAGGCACTTGGATTGGCTACCTCTTTAAGTGGATTGGTAGGGGGCCTTAATGTTGTAACAGTAATTGCAAGAAGTTCTGTCAACGTAAACAACGGAGCGACCAATAGATCCGCCAACCTTTTTCATGCCGCGTTTCTGGTCGTATTCATTTTATTGTTTCAAGAACAGCTTAAAAAAATTCCTCTGGCAGCTCTAGCCGCAATTTTGGTGTATACCGGTTATAAATTGGCAACGCCCAAAACATTCCGTAAAGTGGCTAAAATTGGGAAAGAGCAAATCGTGATTTTCTTAACGACACTTCTTATAACTCTTTTTACGAATCTCATTACTGGAATTGCGGTTGGAATCCTTATTACCCTTGTCATTCATATGGTCATAAACAAAAGTGCGTTACTGTTTTTGGGGAATCTTTTTAAGCCCAATGTTTTAATGTTTCAAGAAAACGAAGGGAAAAATTACTATGTAAGTGTAAAATATTTTTGCAGTTTTCTCAATTTTTATAAGCTAAAAAATAAACTTGATGCCATTCCAGAGGATCAACACGTAATTGTGGATTTTTCCATGTGTGGTTTTGTAGATCACACTGCAATGGAGGGGTTAGAAAATTATATGGAGACCTTTACTAAAAAAGAAGGAAGTATAGAGCTTATAGGTTTAGATAAACATGGTACAGATTCCAGGCACCCCTTTGCAATCAGAAAAATATTGCCTCTAGAAACATTAAAACCCATAGAAAAATACTTTACCAGAAGGCAAACAAATTTAAAGGCAACATCGGCCGAGTATGGGTGGTCCTATAACGCCAAGAAAAATATTAAAACCTCATTTTTATCTACTTTTATTTTCTTTAAGTCACGAGAAATCAGCTATCTCTATAATCATCTTAAGGATGAAAAAGGAAAAAATTCGGTTTTCGATGTGGAATTTACTGAAGGTGCCTTTGTTGCAAAGGAGGTCGTTAAAGCAACCATAATGCATATATCCCTTGCTAATCCGCTTCCTGTTTTTTCTTTGGATAAAGAAGGGCTTTTGGAGCGAATTTACAAGCTGGCCGGGTTCAAGGATATCCCTATTGAAAATCATCCAGATTTTAATCGTCGTTTCTTTTTAAGTGGTGAAAAAACAACTCAGATTCAAGCACTATTCCATAATGACTTAATCTTTTTCCTTGAAAGTAATCCATACTACCACATAGAATCTAACGGGCATTCGTTGTTAATCTTAAAAAAGGAGCGCCTTTTAAGTGTGCAAGAAACAAAAGCGCTAATCTATTTTGGACAGCAACTGCAAAGACTCTTAGAGCATTCGTCCTAAGTCATTTTTGTTAAAATAGGGTTATAAACCCATGTTTTTTAACAATTTGCGTTAGGCTTTTCTTATTTTGCACGCCATTTACTTTTCTGAATGACTATTTATCCTATTGAGACTGGAAATTTTAAGCTAGACGGTGGCGCTATGTTTGGGGTGGTTCCAAAGTCTATTTGGAGTAAAACCAATCCTGCCGATTCCAATAATATGATTGACCTTGCCGCTAGATGCCTTCTTATTGAAGATGGGGACAAGCTTATTTTGGTTGATACGGGCCTCGGAAACAAACAATCAGAAAAGTTCTTTAGTTATTATTATCGTTGGGGCAATCATTCTTTGGATAACGCTCTAAGCGCGTTTGGGTTCCACCGAGATGATATCACCGATGTTTTTATGACGCATCTTCATTTTGATCATTGTGGAGGTAGTATCCAGTGGAATACTGACAAAACAGGATATGAGCCAGCCTTTAAAAATGCTCGTTTTTGGACCAACAAGAATCATTGGGAATGGGCCACAAATCCAAACGCTCGGGAAAAAGCATCCTTTTTAAAGGAAAACCTAATCCCAATGCAAGAAAGTGGTCAACTCCATTTTGTGGAAAGAGGCAGTGCGTCTTTCATGGAAAGATCAGAATTAGGATTTGGTATTCTTTTTGCAGATGGACATACAGAAAAGCAAATGCTACCTTACATTAACTACAAAGGAAAAACAATTGTCTTTGTTGCCGATTTAGTTCCAACTGTAGGGCATATTCCTGTGCCTTATGTAATGGGGTACGATACTAGGCCTCTTTTAACGTTGGATGAAAAGGCTAAATTTTTAAATACCGTTGCAGAAAACGACTTTTTGTTGTTTTTTGAACACGATGCACATAATCAGTTGTGCACCTTAAAGCAAACAGAAAAAGGTGTACGCTTGAACGAATTGTTTTCTTTCAATGAAATATTCGATCCTCAATAAAGTTTTACATTCAATAAAATACTATATATGAATCGCACATACGCCAAACTATCTTTTGTATTTCTTTCCACCTCGTTATTTTTAATGGGCTGTAGCTCAACCACCTCTTTGGTGTCTACTCCAGTGGAAAATATAGACACCGTTCCACTTAAGGTTTCTGAACTCACTGAGGCACAGAAAAAAGTCTGGGGTCATGCTGATCTCATCACAGATACCATTCCGGGAATGAGTGTTGATAAAGCCTACAAAGAAATCATTAAAAACAAGAGTGGGAAAACGGTAATTGTTGCAGTGGTTGATTCTGGGATGGATATTGAACATGAAGACTTGGTTGATGTGCTTTGGACCAACAAAGGCGAAAAACCAAATAATGGAAAAGATGATGATGGCAATGGATATATAGATGATATACACGGATATAACTTTTTAGGAGAAGCGTACAATGAACAGTTGGAATATGTGCGGATGCTTCGTTTAAATGTTGGGGATGCCTCGGCAAGAGCAAAAGCACGATTAAAGCTGGATGAAGCATATCCAAAAGCGCTACAAAACAAACAGCAATATGAGCAGATTTTTCAAGTAGTAAAAAATGCTGACGAGACCATAAAAAAGAAGCTGGGCAAAGACTCCTACACCAAAAAAGAATTGTTGGCCATTGATGCCAAAACTGAGGAAATGCAACAAACTGTTGCGGTCTTAACACAGATGTTTACTTACGGAGAAGACATTTCAAGTGTTATGGAAGAGCTTTCCGAAGGCATTACTTATTTTACAGATCAAGTAAATTACAACCTAAACAAAGATTTTAATGGAAGAACTCCAGTAGGTGATAATCCATATGATTTAAACGACAAATCTTATGGAAATGGAAACCCAAAAAATCGAGTTGATACCGAAAGCCATGGTACCCATGTAGCGGGAATTATTGCCGCAGAAAGAAACAATGGAAAGGGTGTTAATGGAGTGGCCAAAAATGTAAAATTAATGAGTGTACGTGCTGTGCCAAATGGCGATGAATACGACAAGGATATCGCTATGGCCATTAGATATGCGGTTGATAATGGCGCAAAAATCATCAATTGTAGCTTTGGAAAATCTTTTTCACCAAATGCGCAATGGGTGTATGATGCGATTCAATATGCCGCATCAAGAGATGTCCTCATTGTGCATGCAGCTGGAAATGACGGTGATGACCTGGACAATCCTGAAAACCCCAATTATCCCAACGACCACAGCTATAATGGCTCAGAATTTGCGAATAATGTAATTACTGTTGGTGCTTTAACAAGCAGTTACGGTTCTAAAATGGTAGCAGGTTTTTCAAATTACGGAAAGCAAAATGTTGATGTTTTTGCTCCTGGTGATGCCATCTATTCCACCTTGCCCAATAATTCTTATGACTTTATGGGTGGTACATCCATGGCCGCTCCTGCAGTTGCCGGTGTCGCCGCATTGATTAGATCATATTACCCTCAATTATCTGCTTCGCAAGTAAAGCAAATCTTAATTCAATCAGGATTACGTTCAAAGGCCTCCGTCATTGTATCTGGGGATCCTTCAAATGCAACAACCTTCAATCAAATTTCAAAATCAGGTAAAATGGTCAATGCTTACAATGCCCTTCTTTTAGCAGGAAACATTTCAAAAGGCAAAATGACCTTAAACAATAACACAAAATAACATGAGAACCTTATTGTCTTTCATTTTTACTGTTCTTACTGGAGTTTCTTTCCTCTTCGGTCAAAATAACACCTCATACTGGCAGCAGCATGTAGATTATACGATGGAGGTTGATATGGATGTGGAAACATTTCAATACACGGGAACCCAAAAACTGGTCTATACCAACAACTCACCAGACGTGTTGAAAAGAGTGTATTATCATCTTTATTTTAATGCTTTTCAACCAGGTAGCGAAATGGATGTTCGTCTACAAAATGTTAAAGACCCAGATGGTAGAATGATGGAAAATGAAAAAAGCAGAATTTCATTGCTATCCGAAACCGAAATGGGATATCTTCATGTGCAAACCTTGACTCAAGATGGCAAGCCAGTTTCTTTTGCGGAAGAAGGAACCATTTTGGTAGTGGATTTAGCCGAACCTATTCCTTCTGGAGCAAAGACTACGCTAAACATGGAGTTTAAGGGACAAGTTCCTTTGCAAATAAGACGTTCCGGTAGAAACAACAGCGAAGGTGTTGCTCTATCTATGAGCCAGTGGTATCCAAAACTTTCGGAATATGACTTTGAAGGATGGCACCCAAATCCGTACATCGCCAGAGAATTTCATGGTGTTTGGGGTGATTTTGATGTAAAACTTACCATAGACAAGAAATACACTGTAGGAGGTTCTGGATATTTACAAAATCCGGAAGAAATTGGACATGGATATCAAACTCCAGGTACAACCGTAAAGACCAAAGGCAAAAAATTAACGTGGCACTTTAAAGCTCCAAACGTTCATGATTTTATGTGGGCCGCTGATCCCGATTACATTCATGATGTTTTAAAAATGGAGGGGGGCCCTACGCTACATTTTTATTATAAAAACGACCCAGAAATTATTGAAAATTGGAAAAAATTGCAGCCTAAAACAGAAGATGCCATGCGTTTCTTTAGCAAAAATATAGGCCAATATCCCTACGATCAGTATTCTGTGGTGCAAGGAGGAGATGGTGGAATGGAATACGCCATGAGTACCTTAATAACCGGAAAAAGGAACTTTGGCAGTCTTGTTGGGGTCATGGTCCATGAAATGGCGCATTCATGGTTTCAGCATATTTTGGCCACAAACGAATCAAAATATGAGTGGATGGATGAAGGGTTTACCTCCTTTATCAGCAGTTTATGCATGAACGAAATTATGGAGCAAGGCAAGGAGAATCCTTTTGAAGGCTCATACAAGGGGTACTATGCTTTGGTAAATTCTGGTCTAGAGCTCCCTCAAACGGCCCATGCTGATCGCTACTCCACCAATTTTGCTTATGGGATTGCAGCGTATAGCAAAGGGTCTATTTTTCTTTCCCAACTGGGTTATGTCATCGGACAAGACAAGTTGATGGAAACCATCGGAAAATACTATGAAGACTTTAAGTTTAAGCATCCAGTGCCCAATGATATTAAAAGAACTGCCGAAAAAGTATCTGGAATGGAGTTGGATTGGTACTTGACCGATTGGACCCAAACCACAAACACCATTGACTATGGCATAAAGACTGTTGAATCGGAAAATGGAAAAACCACGGTGGTACTGGAACGAATTGGCGAAATGCCCATGCCACTGGACATTTTGGTGGTCAATTCGGATGGCACACAAGAAACTTTTTATGTTCCCCTGCGCATGATGCGGGGGGAGAAAGATAATCCATATCCCAATTTAAAAAGGACCGTTTTAGATGATTGGGCATGGGCCCATCCAACCTATGGTTTTGTTATTGATCGCCCTTTAGAAGAAATTAAGGCAATTATGATTGATCCGTCCCAACTTATGGCGGATGTTAATGGTGAGAACAATATTCATCAAAAATTGCTGGATTAAACCCTGACTGCCCAGAGTTTAATTCTTAATATCTTTACCTGTATCTTGGAAAAGTAAAATTTTCCTGTCTCCCTATGGGCCAGCTTTAATATGACTTTAAATAAATTCACTTTCCAAAAAAGAGAAAAACTCAAAAGCAAAAGGGTTTTCGAACAACTTTTTGTTGAAGGAAAGAGTATTAAGGCATTTCCTGTAAAGCTGTTATATACCCAGGTAAGCTTTGATGATGGGGAACGCATTAAAGTAGGTGTTGTTGCGCCAAAGAAAAAATTTAAAAGCGCTGTTAAGCGCAACCGTATTAAGCGCTTACTTAGAGAGGCTTACAGACAAAACAAGCAAGAAGCTTTTAACAAGATAGAGGGAAACTTTGCGTTTCTATTTTTATATCTTGGTAATAAGATGCCCGAGTATGATGAAGTAAATAGGGCCATTCAACAACTTTTGTCCGCATTTATAAAAAAAGAATGCCATGAAAAAATTGATTAACAAAAAGATTCTAATTCCTATTGTAGCCGTTGCTTTTTTAATAGTAGGAAGTGGTTTTAAAAGTGATTTTTTTGAAATTGCAAAGCAAATAGAAATTTTCACTACACTTTTCAAAGAGCTCAACATGAATTATGTTGACGAAACCAATCCTGCAGAATTAATGGACTCCGCCATTAAGAATATGCTGGATGAGCTTGACCCCTATACCCGTTTTTTAAACGAACAAGATGTAGAAGCCTATAAAATCAATAATGCAGGAGAATATTCAGGAATAGGAGCCTTGGTGCGTTCTTATGAAAGCAAGCTGGTGATTGTGGAGCCTTATAAAGATTACCCCGCGGATAAAGCTGGACTAAAAGCTGGTGATGAAATCATTAAAATTGGGGACATAAAGGTGTCAGACTTTGATGATAATGCCAGTGAATTGCTCAAGGGGTCAAACAATACCAGCGTAAATATCACTTTTGTAAGGCAAGGTGAAACAAAAACAGCAACGATCAATCGTGAAGGTGTAGATGTGGATGCGGTCCCTTTTTATGATATGATCGATGATAAGACGGGTTATATCGTTCTTTCAAAATTCAATAGAAAAGCATCAAGCCAGACCAAAGCTGCCATGCAAGATTTAAAAGGAAAAGGCGCGGAAAGTTTGGTTCTTGATTTACGTGGAAACCCTGGCGGCCTTCTTTCAGAAGCCATTAATATCACCAATTTATTTGTTCCAAAGGGAGAGCTGATCGTAACCACCAAATCCAAAGTCAAAAAATTTAACCAAGAATATAAGACCAAAAACCAGCCAGAAGATTTGGACATTCCCTTGGTTGTGCTCGTAAATGGCAGAAGTGCCTCTGCAAGCGAAATTGTTTCGGGCGGACTCCAAGATTTGGATCGCGCTGTTATTATGGGTGCCAGAAGCTTTGGAAAAGGCTTGGTACAACGCCCTTTAAAACTCACATACGGAACCCAGCTCAAAGTCACTATTTCAAGATATTATACTCCTTCAGGGCGTTGCATTCAGTCCTTGGATTATTGGAACAGAGACCATGAAGGCAATGCTGTGCGAAATACAAACTTTAAAGAATTTACCACAAGAAATGGGCGTAAGGTGCAAGATGGTGGAGGTGTTATGCCCGATGTGGAAATTACATCACTTAAATCAAATACCTTGATGGATGCCCTGCAACAAAACAATATTGTTTTTGATTTTGCCACGGATTTCTATTATGACCACTCCTTTGATACTGTTGATGATTTTGCTTTTTCTGAAAGCGATTTTAATACTTTCAAAACCTTTGCGCAAGCACAGGATTTTTCTTTTCAAACAGAAACCGAAGAATTGTTGGAGCAATCTATTAATGCCGATGACCATTTGTTGGGGCCAGATGTCCAAAACAAATACAAGGACTTATTGCTTGCGGTAAACAAGGGCAAAATTTTAGCTTTGGATACCTTTAAAAAAGAAATAACAAAAAATCTTGAAGATGAAATTATCAAGCGCTATTTCTACCGTGAAGGATTGTATCAATATTACTTGAAACATGATGATGCCATTCTTGCGGCAACAGCACTATTGAAAGACCGTAAAAAGTATACCAGTCTATTAAAATAACCATGCGTTCTCTCCTTTTGAGTTTTGCTTTTTTTTGTGGTGTTATATTTTTTGTGCCTGCACAAGAAACCTTAGAAAAAGGTATTGTGCACGATTCTTTAACCGTATCGGGAACCAACAACGAAACCTTTGCTCTTTACCTTCCAAAATCGTATCAGGAAAATACGCTTAGCTCTATCATTTTTATCTTTGAGCCAGCCGCAAGGGGGTCTATTGGCATTCAACCTTTTATAAGTGCTTCTGAAAAGTATGGCCATATTTTAGTATGTTCCAATGATTCTAGAAATGGCCCTTATGAACGCAATTTTGATATTGCCAACAATCTTTTCAATCATATTTTTTCACAGTTTATTATTAAAGAAGATGAAATGTATCTATCCGGATTTTCAGGTGGATCTAGATTGGCAAGTGCCATAGCTTCTTTAACCAACAAATTTGCCGGGGTAGTAGGCTGTGGAGCAGGGTTCTCTTATTTGCAGGAACAAATGCCGGCCGCACAACATTACGCCTATGTTGGTCTTTGTGGCACTAAAGACATGAACTACAAAGAAATGTTGGAAAATAAGGGTTATTTAAAACTCATAAAATTCAATAGCACACTTATCACTTATGATGGCAATCACAGTTGGCCACCGAAAAAACAGGTTTTACGGGCCTTTGATTGGTTGCATCTTCAGAAACTAAAAAAGAACGGTCTGGCTAAAGACGAAGCCATTCTCGAGCAATATCAATCCGAATACAATCAGATTCAAAAATTCAAAGACAGCCTGGACTTCTTATTTGCTGCGGAAGAATATGAACGGCTTATCAAATCCTATGCTGGTTTTTATGAAACTGATAGTCTGGCAAAGCAGTTACAGCAACTTAAGGCTTCCAAGCCCTTTAAAAAACAAACTGCCTCTTTGACCAACGCGCTTAAACTGGAAAAAAAACTTTCAAGCAAATTGATCGCACAAATGTCTTCAGACTTTGAAAATCCTGAAAAAACGAACTTTTCTTGGTGGGAAAATGAATTGAGAAAAGTTAATGCGCTAGCGGAAAAACAGGATAAAGAAATTAATAAGATGGTTTATAGAATAAAGTTTGACCTTTTTGCTCGAGCTTATTCCAGAAAAAATAGTCTACTCTATTCCAATAATAAGGACCAAGTGAAGCTTATAGATCAGTTTCTGGATATCATTTATCCTAAAAAAGAGTAGTGTTTCTTTCGTATGATTATTGATGCCGAGTGGATTGTTTTTCTCTTGCTTCCACCAGTTGTTTGTCGCTTAATAGATATTCACCAATAAATGCCTTTAAAAGCCCTAAATAGGTTTTAATGGTATTACTGCTATACCGTTTAAGTTCCAATATGGTTTTTAATCTGAGTAGGTATTCCATTAGGATAAGATTTTAGGTAGGTGTAAAATAACCATATTTTGGTGCGTTATCATTACCTCAAGGAAAAAGTATTGGATAACCACTATTTTACTTTGGATATTATTACCTTTTAGGGTAGGTTTATATATCCTAACGTTGTAGTGCATTTTCAATTTAATCAAAGACTCATGAGACCAATTTTTCTTCTTTTAGGAACTCTCCTTTTAATTGGTTGTAAAGAACAAAGCGCCGAGTCCTCTACAGTTCATCTAAAAAAGGAAATTTCAGAAATGTACCATCGTCATATCAAAGATTTGAAAAATCTTAATCACACTAAACTCATGACGCATTATCTTGATGTTGATGACCATATTTTATTCGGTGATGGCCAATATTGGGGAAATTATCAAACCGTTAATGATATCTGGAAAAATTTTATAGGAGACACTCAAGAAATTTTGGTGTGGAATCTGTCAAACGAGCATATCAATTTACTTTCAAATAACTCGGCATCCTACATAACGGAATACTATAATCAACGGATCAATAACAAAGGAGACACCATAAAAGTGCGTGGAAGTGTCGGATACGGATTGATAAAAGTCAAAAGCGAATGGCGGATTGTAACAACAAATGTCTCTCACTTTGAGGTGGACTAAAAACGCACTACAACAAGGGCTATAATTCAGCTTTCCATTGGACAAACCAAAAACCTTAACTTTAAAAAACGGCTGGATTCCGAACTTGGAAAATCCTAACGGATTTGCCAAGCCGAAATCATAGCCGAGACCTTTACCTGCAAGCTCAACAAAACGAAATGAAGAACTTAATCTGGACATTTATCTTATCATTCTTTTTCGTGCAAATCGGAATTGCTTGCGATTGTGGATTTAAAAATTTAGAGGACCTCCAAAAACAAGAAATAGAGAATTCGGAATGTATTTTCATTGGAGAAATTATCGAAGTTAATAATGACCTGACTTATAAAATAAAAGTTGTGGAATCATTGGACGGAGGAGACTTACAAGAAAATATTTATATCGGAAAAAATTGGAAATCTTGCCAACCTTATGTTGAAGGAAAAGGAACTTGGCTAGTTTATGGAGGAATGGAAAACGGATTTTTGAAAATGAATATTTGTGGGTTAAGTAGAGCTTTTGACAAACCTGTTGCCCCACCATCAAAATCTGAAAACGGAATAATTGAGTCTACAAAACAAATGACAGAGGAAGAACTCTATGCCCAATTCTGGAAAGAACAAAGAATAGACTTAGCAAATGAAATTGCTGTATTAAGAAGGAGACGGGACGGAAAACTAAAAAAAGCCAGCAGGTAACATTGTGTATAGCTCATTGCGGTCGGAATTTCCATAAGGAAATTCCAGTCTGATTAGCTAACTTAGGGCTACGGCGGAAAAGTCCGTTGGACATTTTCCGCAACGAAGCCATACACTAACCGTTAGGCTTAATTAAAATCAACATATGGGTTACTTCACAAGAGTATTTTGTGCAACCAAAAATAAACCGACGGTTCAAAGTATTTTGGACTTTGTAATCGCAAATGGAATAAGTGTAAGTTCTAATCTAAATGGAGCGGAGTTACTAACTGAAAACTGGAATCATTTTGAATTAATTTATGATAAAAATAGATTGCCGCTTTTAGTTGAACTAAATGGACTTGAAAATTCTGACGGACTTGCGGAAGAGGAATTAGAAGAGTTTTTGGAGTTTGTCGGTAAACCACGTTTCTATGAACTTAAAAAGAAAAAGGTGGCTGAACACTTAAAAAAGACCGAATATATAATTTGTGTTCAATTGCCAACAAATGATATAGTGGACAAAGGTTATGACGCAAATGGAGAACTTATGCAGTTCTTTGAAAAAAACTTTTCTGGAATGATTCAAGCCGACAGAGAAGGATTTTACGATGGTCCTAAATTGTTACTGGAACTGGAATAAATAACTAAGCCTAACAACACCTATAGCAAATAGGGCATAAAGCGCTAAATTTAGTGGTTTGGGTTTGTTTACTAAGTCCGCCAAATCTTTTGGATTTGGCAATTAAAAAAGAAAAGATAATTACAAAACAAAAAGCTCTGGCTCGCAGACCAGACGGAAACGAAAAGTTTCCTTGCCTCAGCACTACGCTTAGCCGAACCGTTGTGGTGCATACAAAAAAAATGAGAACTGACTTTAAAATATTGTCTTTTATAATTCTGACTTCAGTAATCTTCGGATGTCATACTACGGAGCAGAAACCGAAAAAAATTGTTGAACAGAATTTTGGTCTTTTTCAAAACGAAAGTGAAAGTGTTGCGGTGGAATTAAAACTGACTGAATATACGGAATGGAAAAGTTTACTCGAAAGAACTGAAGAAATCGCTTGTAATGATAGTATTCCAAAAATAACTTTTGAGAATGACAGTATTATAAAAAGAGTTTATTTGAGAAATCCTTGTTGGGATAATTTTGGATGCATTTTAATAAAGCAGAGAAACACAATTCAAATACATAACGATACAATTAGTAAAGCTGATAGGTTTTATTATCCTTTAGATAGCTTGGCTTCAGTTTTAAAAAAAGACTTTAATAACAATGGTAAAATACCATCTTGGAGTCGAAATCCGGAAAAGCTATTGATATTTTTATCCTATGATGATGAAAAGATTTCATTATTCCCAAAAACGTTGTATAAAGTTGTAAACGAATATGAAAAACTGACTGACAGCGTGGTTTTAAAAATATGGCTGAATGAGAAAATGGATATTCCGCCACCACCACCGCCACCAAAGGAACCTGTGGGAATTGAATTAATTGAGAATGAAAAATAAGTACGACACCACAACAATGTATAACCGCAATTACGGCGGATTCGACTACGTCCGAATCCACTCGGAATTGCTAAAGCCTGTGCCAAACCGAAAATTAACGCATATAAACCCGTAACTGACGGTTATACAAGACCGTTGTGTGCAATTTAAAAATTCTAACCAAAAACTAACTTAATGGGAATATTTGGAAATTTATTTGGGAGTAAAAAACTCAAAACAACGGATTCGGATTTTGGGGAAATCGAGAGTTTTAGCATAAGGGGTAATGATGTTGGTTGGCAAATAAATCGAAAATTTTTGGACTCAAATATTGAGATTTTAATTGCTGGAAACAAGGACGGAATATCTGGAACGCAAAAACAAATTCTTTTGAATGCGTTAAATAATGAACAAGAAATAAAAGCTGAATCGAAAAAAGCACTTAAAGAGCAATTTGACAATGCTGAAATGGAATTCATATCAATTGAAAAACATTTTGAACTAAAAGGAATATCTGTACGTGATGAGGGATTTGAAATGGCGTTTCAGGAAAAAGAAGGTCAAAACTACTTTTTCAATGTTCATTTTGAGAATAATAAGCAGGTCGGAGTATCAATTGACGGGTAAGCAGAACACAATAAAACTGCACACAACAAAGCCTAAACGTAATGCGGACTTTAGGGCTTAAAGCCAAGGTCTGTGTATATTTATAAAGTCGCTAAATCTTATGGATTTAGCTTTGGACAAAAAAAGAAAAAGCAAAACCAAAAGCTTTAGCTTCGTGCTAAGACAGAAACGAAAAGTTTCCTTGCCCCCGCACTACGCTTAGCCCAACCGTTGTGCACAAGCAATCAAATAATTCAACATTAATCAAAACATGAACGTATCAGTAGCTCAATTTCAGCCGAAAGACGGTGATAAAAAATATAATTTATCGATAATCCGAAAGCTTGCAGAAAAAGCAAAATCTAGTGGAGCAGACTTGATCAGTTTTCACGAAATGTCTATTACCGCCTACACTTTTACAAAGGATTTAAGCTTAGAACAAATAACGGAGTTGGCTGAAGAAGTTCCAAACGGAAAAAGTACGCAGGAATTAATCGGAATTTCCAAAGAACTAGATATTCCCATTTTGGCGGGTTTAGTGGAAAAATCAGAAGGCAAAATATACAATACTTATATCTGTGTTACTGCGGAAGGTGTCGTCGCAAAGTATCGGAAGATACATCCATTTATCAATAAACATATGTCTGCTGGTAACGAGTATTGCGTATTTGACCTACTCGGTTGGAAATGCGGAATTTTGATTTGCTATGACAACAACGTGATAGAAAACGTGCGGGCAACGAGCCTTTTAGGGGCGCAAATAATCTTTGCACCCCATGTTACAGGTTGTACGCCATCCGCAATGCCGCATCGGGATTACGTAGCTGACAAACATTGGCAGAATCGTGAAAACGACCCTGTTTCATTACGGATGGAATTTGATGGACCAAAAGGTAGGCGTTGGTTGATGCGTTGGCTACCTGCAAGGGCTTACGACAATGGCGTTTATTATGTTTTTACGAACCCGATTGGCTATGATGGCGAACATCTAAAAAATGGAAATTCGATGATAATCGACCCCTACGGAGAAGTCTTATCTGAAATAAAATCCTTTGAAGACGAAATTACGATTTCAAAAATCACGAAAGAAAAAATTAAGCTCTCTGGTGGTTGGAGATATAAAAATGCTCGTAGACCCGAACTGTACAAGGACATAATTGGCGAAAATCATAAATCGGACACAACGCCAGTATGGATGAAGAAGCAAACAGCCAAAGATTGAATATTAGAAAAGCAACAGAAACTGATATTGATAAAGTTTGGGAAATATTCTCAAAAGTTATTGAAACAGGAGATACTTATGTATTCAATCCGAATACACCGAAAAAGGACTTGAAAAAGCATTGGTTCGCAGATTATATGGAAACCTATGTGATAGAAGAAAATGGACAAATACTCGGAACATATATCATTAAGCCCAATCAAATTGATTTAGGAAACCATATTGCAAATTGCAGTTATATGGTAAATCCCAACACACAAGGAAGAGGGATTGGGAAAAAACTTTGTGAACACTCCCTTAAAATAGCAAAGGAAAATAGCTTTGAAGGAATTCAATTCAATATCGTGGTAAGTACTAATAAAGGAGCTGTAGGATTATGGAAAAAATACGGATTTGAAATAATTGGAACAACACCAAAAGGATTTAGACACTCTCAATTAGGATTCGTGGATACTTATATTATGTATAAAGATTTGAATAAATAATAAAAACTACCTAAAACAACGTGTACAATTAATTGCTGGGGTCTGTGTTACTCGGAAAATCCTTCGGATTTTCCCAAGGCTCGGCTTCCTTTTGTTAAATTAGTTGCGCGAGACTCACAACTAACCATACACCAACCGTTATGAGTAATTAAAAAGACAATGACACCTACAGAGAACTTAGACAAACACGGATATAAACTGCCTAATGTATCAACACCTGGTGGAAGCTATGTTTCAGTAAATATTCGAGAGAGTATCGCCTATATAGCAATCCAGTTTCCAATCTACAATGAAAAATATCTCTATCAAGGACGTTTAGGAGATGACCTTAATACTGACGATGGTTTTAAAGCCATGGAACTTTGTGCTTTGAATGTTTTAGCTCAAGTTGACAAAAAGGTTGGATTTGAGAGGGTTATTGGATTAAATCACATTGACGCTTACTTCCAGTCAGGCGAAAACTGGGATGATTCACCGCAAGTCGTGAACGGGGCATCTGACTTATTTGTTAAAGTCTTAGAAAAAAGGGGAGAGCATTCAAGAGCCATTTTCGGAGTAGAGAAGCTTCCTCGAAATTTTAGTGTTGGTTTAACAGCATCCTTCACAATAGAAATAGAATAAAAAAATACTCAAAACAAGGGGTATAGTGCTTAACCTCCGGAATGCGCACCATACACCAACCGTTAGGAAAAATTATTTAAACATGAACAATAGCAAAATGAGTAAACTAACATTGGGGATAATCTTATTCCTTGTTGCACTTGGTTGTAATCAAAACCCAAAAGAAAGGTCGGATGCTGAAGGAAGTGATATTGAGTCCAAAATTAGACAGGTACATGCGGACTACGTTGAAGGATGGAAAAATATGGATGAGAGCAAGGTAATGGATTTGTTGGAAGAAGACGCTCAAATTCAACCCAACAGATTCAATCCTGTAATTGGTAAAGAAAATATAAGGGCGTTTTGGTTCCCCAGAGACAGTTCCAAAACCATTATCAACAAATTCACTACAGAAATAATTAGCCTAACGGTCTTGGATACAATAGCTGTAACAACCCATAGTTCTATTTTAGATTGGGACTATAAAAAAGATTCAACAAATTTCGGAATGTACCAGAAAGGCTTTAATACAACCATATACCGAAAACAGATAGATGAATCATGGAAGATATGGAGGTCCATGTGGACAGATCTTTATGTAAAGAATAGATAGTTGTGATCATCTTGGAAGAAAACAAGTGAGAACACTGTATAGTGCCTTCCCCTTCGGATATGCACCGTGGCGATCATGTTGTACTTGATGTTAAAAAAATTGGAAAGCTATAAACAGATAAATAAATTTAATGGAACTTGGTTAATGATTAAAGATGCGGATACTTATTGCTATCCAGAATTCATCGCGTTAGAAAACGGCCAAGTTATTTACTTTGAAGTGACTGTAAACTAAAAAATATGGAAATGAAAAAACTAATTATAGGATTTGTTTTAACCTTCCTGAGTGTGAACTTGTCCTTCTCACAAGAATCTAAAACGGAAAAGGAAATTATTACGCTTTCAAAGAACAAGTGGACCTGGATGGCCGACAAAAATGTAGACAAACTAGCGCTGCTTTTTGATGACAAGTCAAAATTCGTTCATATGAGTGGAACCTGGAAAAAGGAAAGAGAACTTGAAATTATTGAGACTGGAAGTATTTGGTATAAAAATGCTGATATCCATGATGTAGCAGTTGAATTTTTTGACGATACTGCCATCCTTTGGAACCGTATTACCTTGGTGGCACATGTTAGAGGAAACGACGTGTCCAATGAGTTTACCGTAACCGAAATCTATAAAAAAGGGCCAGATGGTTGGAAATTGTTAGACTTGACTTTTAGTAAGGTAAGGGACACCCATGAAATTAAACATTAGTTGATGGGTTAGGGTAAAGAAAATTTCCTAAAGGTCGCTCTGTGCCTCTCAAATAATATTATATTTAATAATAGGCCCTCATAATCATTGTTCGGTACTGTTTACTAACATCGGCTATGGCGAATTGGCTTTTTGGCTCCAGTAGCTCCTGCAGACAAAAGCGGGCAACGTCGCAGGAACGGGAAGCCTTTAACATCAACATTTTAATCATCAATTATGAAACAATCATTCACCCTTGCAACCTCATTATTTTTCCTTCTAACTTTTTATGTTCACGGACAAACCCGACAGGACACTTTAGACATTAAACAGGTCGCGTTGGATTATATCGAATCTCAACATAACGTAAAACCCGAACAGTTTGAACTATCCGCTCACCCTAGAATGGTTAAAAGAACTTTTTGGACCAATAAAAAAACTGGAAAAGAATACTTGCGGGAAACCTTTACAGATGCCATGATTCTTCTTGCGGAAACCTATAACCAAGACGGGGACAAATTCCCTGAAAACCCCAAAAAAGAAGTCGTCATCCTTGATGTTTTTGACAAAGTAGCTTCAGTAAAATTGATAGCAGATGATTGGATTGATTATATGCACATCGTAAAGCTGAATGGGAAATGGCAACTAGTGAATGTATTATGGCAATTCAATGATTCTAAAGATCACTAAAAAACACCCTCGGTTATTCAAACCATATCTGTATATGGCGCCCCTCTTGAATCATTTTCAATTGAGGCGAACAGCCCATAAGTACCACTGCAAGTTCATCAAAAATAATGTAATTTCAATACCAAATAATTAGCAACGCTGTTCACTATAGTTGCAGGGCTATTATATTTATCTAAAATAAACCGATTGTGACTGAAAAGGGAAAAATGCTCAATGGAGATTTCTATAATTCCAGAGATCCAGAACTACTGGAAATGTACCACAAGGCGAGAAAATTATTGAAAGTTTATAATGGTCTCAATTCAGAGTTAACTAGTGAACGTGAAAATCTTTTAACAGAATTATTTTCTTTTAAGGGTTCTGGGGTATGGATTGAAACACCCTTTTTTTGTGATTATGGGGACAATATTTCCATTGGAGATAATACTTTCATCAATACAAATTGTATGTTCTTGGATAACAACAAAATAAACATTGGAAAAAATGGGTTGATAGCCCCTTACGTTCAAATTTACACTGCAATACATCCTTTAAAGGCTTCTGATAGGATTGTTACAACCGAACATGGCACTCGATACCTTACATCGACGAAACCTGTAAGTATTGGGGATGATGTCTGGATTGGAGGGAATGCTGTTATTTTCCCTGGTGTAACCATAGGAAACAATGTGACCATTGGAGCAGGAAGTGTTGTGACCAAGGATATTCCTGATGATATGTTGGCATTTGGAAATCCTTGTGAGATAAAGAGAAGGTTATAGAAACTTTGATAACCTTGTTCGCAAGTCATAGTCGTTAAACACTGTAGTATAGTACTAAATAATTAAAATGCATTCCAAAACCATGGCTATTATCCATTATGGTTTGCCTATAAAATAATACCAACACGAATAGAAGTCAGTCAAGATAGATTATGCCTTATTGATGAATAAGAGAAATCATACAACTACAAAACCCATCGCTTTTTTTGAGACTATTTTGGTATGTGCTATGTATATAGCGCTTTCAAACATAGCAGTTGCTAAAGATATTTTTGGAGCTTCAAAATGGTTCCACGGTTTTTCTGAGGTTGAATCAACTATAGCGGGAGGTTTTACAACTGGCGCTATTACCCAAATTATCTTGGTCATTGCATTAATTTCAATTCCGTATTTTTCTGATGTTCGCAAGTCAATATCCTCTTTGCTTCTGCCTGCACCAACTCGAGGTTGGAAAATAGCTTTAACCATACTTTTATTTGAGGTAATTGTTCTTTATTTAGGATGGATAAAAGAATTTGACAAGCTTTTTGATACTAGCGCTTTTGGTCTTTCCATGTCTTTTGTTCCTTCTTTTGATGGCATATCACAGGAAATCATATTCCGTGGATATGTAATTTTAAGACTGGCCAGATCTGGCTTTTCCAAAACGTCGCAAATTCTTGTTTCAGGAATGCTATTTGCTGCAATTCACATCAACTATGCTACAGGGCCAAGCCACAATTTAATTACGATGATAGGAGCCACTCTAGCTCCTTTGGCCGGAACGTTTGGTCTGGGTGCAGCTTGGGCTTTTGCTTTTCAACAAAGTGATTATAAATTAATGCCCGTTATGGTGTCCCATATATTGGTAATCATCTTCGTTCAACCGTGGTTGGCGTATATTTATGCCATTGCTTAAGAAATCCACTGCTGGCTATTATTTAAAAACATTATACATGAAACAATCCATAGTTCACATTGCATTGGTCGTAAAAGATTATGATGAAGCAATTGATTTTTATACCAAAAAATTACACTTCGACTTAATTGAGGATACCTATCAACCCGAGCAGGACAAAAGATGGGTTGTAATATCCCCTCCAAATTCCACTGGAACAACAATTTTGCTTGCTAGGGCATCAAAAGAAGAACAAGAGCATTTTATAGGAAACCAAGCAGGAGGAAGAGTGTTTCTGTTCTTAAACACAGATGATTTTTGGAGAGACTACAATGAAATGAATTCAAAAGGAATTGAATTTGTTCGAGAACCTAAAAAAGCGGATTATGGAACGGTTGCCGTATTTAAAGATTTGTATGGTAATTTATGGGACTTGTTAGAATTGAATGCCGAACATCCGATCGTAAAAAGAATGGGATGATTAAAAAACAATTCAACACATTATTGGATTATCTTACCATACCCAATAACAAATCTTATTTTTGACCATGCAACAATTAAGGGTATGCGAGCTTTTTGCAGGTGTGGGAGGTTTTAGGCTGGGCTTAGAAAACACAGGTGTTTACAAAGTAGTTTGGAGCAACCAATGGGAACCGTCCACAAAAACCCAACACGCTTCTTTGGTCTATGAAGCCAAATTTGGTGCAGAAAACCACACCAACGTAAATATTGAAGAGGTCGCAACTTCCACCATTCCTAATCACGATATTTTGGTTGGGGGATTTCCATGCCAGGACTATTCTGTTGCAACAACGCTTAAAAACTCTAAAGGCCTCATCGGTAAAAAAGGGGTGCTCTGGTGGTCCATCCATAGAATTCTTTCGGAAAAAAAAGTGCCGCCAAAATATCTTTTTTTAGAGAATGTAGACCGATTATTAAAGTCTCCATCTTCTCAAAGGGGTCGGGATTTTGCCGTGATGCTTAGAAGTCTTAATGATTTGGGTTATGCAGTTGAATGGCGGGTAATTAATGCTGCGGACTATGGTATGCCCCAACGAAGAAGGCGAGTCTTTTTTCTTGGTTACCATAAATCTACATCCCTTTATAAAAACCTCAAAAATTCAAAAGAATGGCTATTGAATAATGGAACGTTGGCTTCTGCTTTTCCTGTGCAATCAACAAGCCAGAAAACCGATTCTTTTGTGTTGGAAGAAGACCTTGTGTCTATATCAAATTCCTTTAATGTTGATAAAACACTTTCTCCTTTTTTAAATTCCGGTGTTTGCGTCGATGGCAAAGTATCTACATTAAAAACAAGTCCATCCTACGAGGGAAGTCGTGTTGTTCTTTCTGATGTTCTGGAAAATGGCACTGCGGAAGAGCATCTTTACATTTCTGAAACAGAGCTACCTAAATGGCACTATCTAAAAGGGGCAAAAAAAGAAATTAGAAAAACCAAAGCTGGTTTTGAATATAAGTATAGTGAGGGTAGTATGGTTTTTCCTGATGCCCTTGATCAACCTTCCAGAACGATCATAACTGGAGAAGGAGGTAAATCTCCTTCCAGGTTTAAACATGTGGTTCCAACCAAAAAAGGTCTTAGAAGACTATCTCCTCTAGAGTTGGAACGATTAAACATGTTCCCGGACAACCACACTAAATTAGAAGGAATCTCTGATACAAAGAGAGCCTTTTTTATGGGGAATGCCCTTGTGGTTGGTGTTGTTGAGAGAATTGGAGCTGTCTTGCTTCAAAAAATAATCGAGGTTGAAAAGTAGTTTTAGATCTGACTTAGAAAAGGAAAAACAATTAGCTAAATTACTGGACCACTACTACAGGAAACATTTAAAAAAGTATTGTTTTAAAAGAGTTTCTAACCTTAAAGAGCAGAAAAAAGGTGTAGATCTTATCCTTACCAGTAAAGCGGATAGCGCTGTTTTTTATGTAGATGAAAAAGCACAACTTGATTATGTAAATGATAGTCTTCCAACTTTTTCTTTTGAGCTTTTCTATGAAAAAAACGGGGTTCAAAAACAAGGTTGGCTCTTTGATTCAAAAAAGAAAACTGATTTTTATGCTCTGGTAACCAGCATTTATGCGGATGAAGAAAACATATTTACTTCTTGTAATATCACTTTTGTAAATAGAAAATTATTGATTGATTTTTTAGAACAAAAAGGATTGTCTAAAGACAAACTAGCGGAAATTGCAGCCTCTCAAAATAGTTTTCACGGAAAAATGGAGCTTAGGGCACTTGATATAAGAAACGAAGGATATCTATTTTTTTCCAGAAAAAACAAAGTAGAAAGACCAGTGAATCTTATTTTAAAACTGGATTTTCTAATTAAACTTGGTGTGGCAAAAAAGCTTGTGTGATTTTCATGCCCTAATCATTCTTATATGCGGAATGCCATCTTCTAGATACTCATCACCAAAAGGTTTGAAATCCAAATCAGTATAAAATTTTATAAGATAGGTTTGTGCCGAGAGCTCAATTGGAATTCCCTTAAATCTTTTGCCCATTTCATCAATCGAAGCTTGCATAATTATTTTTCCATAGCCGTATTTTCGTTCTTCTTTAGCAACCACTACCCTTCCAATGCTTGGGTTTGTAAAATAATCCCCAGGCTTAAACATCCGGGTGTATGCCACTACTTCTCCATTTTTAATGCCCACAACATGCAATGCTTTTTCATCCTTGCCATCCACATCTTGGTATACGCAATTTTGTTCCACTACAAAAACCTCGCTTCGCAGCTGCAAAATTTGGTACAGCTCTTTGGTTGAAAGTTCGTCAAAAGTTTTTGTTATGATTTCCATCAATCTTGAACTATTACGCTTTTGGAATCACACTTATCAAACTCAGGTTGGATGTTCACATGGTTGATTCCGTGTTTATGGTACACATGTTCTTCAATATCCACCAAAATCTTATCGAATTCAGACAATTTAATATCCTCTTTAAAATCGATATGGGCTTCCAAATGGATTTCTTCTTCGTTCAATTGCCAAATATGTACATGGTGTACATTTTTAATCGGCTCTAAAGTACAAATGGACTCCACAATTTCCTTAACCTCAATAGATCTTGGTGTAAACAGCATTAGCACCTTTGTGGATTCCTTTAACAAATCATAGCCCATATAAATCAAGTATAACCCGATGGCCATGGTCAGAGCGGCATCTACCCAATAAATCTGGAAGAATTTCATTAAAAGTCCACCTATAAGCACCGCAACAGAGGCCATCATATCAGTAAGTAAATGCAGGTATGCCGATTTCATATTCATATTGTCCTTAGAATCCTTTTTCAACAAAAGCACACTGAAGCCGTTACCTAAAATGGCTATCCCTGACAACCAAATGACCAGGTTAGAACCAATTTCTTGGGGTTCAAAGAACCGTTCTGCCGCCTCAACCATTAAAATTACAGCTACAACCATCAAAGTAGCTGCATTGATGAATGCGGCCAAAATTTCCGCCCGTTTATAACCAAAAGTTTTGTTTTTGGACGCTTTTTTTCTGCCCAATAACGTGGCCACATAACTAATGATCAGGGACAGTACATCACTAAAATTGTGAAGGGCATCTGATAGAAGGGCAAGGCTTCCCGAGAGAATTCCACCAATTACTTGCGAAACCGTAATGGCTATGTTTAGAAGAATGGAAATTAATAAGTTTCTTCCTTTTAAATCGTCGTGTGCATGTGAGTGACCATGGTGATGCCCCATGTGTTTTGGTTTTGGCTATCTACAGGCTATTTTTTCAACTCTTCTTTCGTGTCGGCCTCCTTCAAATTCCGTGTTCAAAAAGGTTTCTACCATTTCCAAAGCTTGTGGAAGTGCTATAAAGCGAGCTGGAAGACTTAATATATTAGCGTCGTTATGCTCTCTAGCCAAGGCTGTTATTTCTTTAGTCCAACATAGCGCGCCCCTAACTTTTTGGTGTTTATTTATGGTCATACTAGCTCCATTTCCGCTACCACATATTACAATACCCATATCAACCGTTCCTTCTTCAACATCTGTTGCAACCGGGTGTACGAAATCTGGATAATCAACACTGTCCGTGCCATCGGTTCCGTAATTGACTACCTCAATACCTTTGGACTTTAATAGACCGATAATCGCCAGTTTATAATCGGTGCCAGCGTGATCATTTCCTATTGCTATTTTCATGGTTCTTGTTTTAGCACAATGCTTTACAAAGGTACAATTCTTTTCATGGTGGTATGTTGACAAAAATCGTTGAATCTTCGCATCTTATTATATATCAGCTATTTGTAAAAACACCTCTTTTGTTTACTCTTTTACCAAAAATAAATTTTGATTTTTATTAGAATAGTTCCAATAGCGATTATTCTTCAATCATTCACCTAAAATCAATTAAAAATTAATCAACAGATAAGAAACAATAAATAGAACTAGTTAACATTAAACCAATATTTACTTTTCAATAAATTCATGTTGACAACAGTTATTAAATATCGTTTATAAAAAATCTAATCAGCTGATTTTTAAATTCATCTCTTAATGAAGGATCGTGAACAAAAATTTTAATGTGTTCAAAGCAACTTTTTCTAAAATTAGTTATGCCACATTTCAACACACTATCATCATCATCATTTTTATTTAAATTTTAAAAAGAAGAAAAATATGTTATTACTAATTGTTGATAAAATGACTTAGTGTTTACGATTACTTTTTAATGAATCCGTTCTCACGAATTATAATTTGTAATTTTCCGAAAATTAAAAAAACTAAATGTCAAAGAAAAAGAAGAGGACAAGAAGTCAAAGAAAGAATGAGATAACAAAAGGCATTTTTACCGTATTAGAGAAAGAACCCTCCAAAAGTTTTAATTATAAACAAATAGCTGCTCAACTTGGGATTACCGATACCCAAGGTAGAAATGATCTTATAAAACGTTTGGGGCAGCTTAAATCTACCGATAGAATTGCTGAAGATGGTCGCGGAAAGTTTAAAAAGAAACCTTCACTGGATACTTATTTTACTGGAAAGGTAGATTTAACCTCAAGCGGAAATGCATATATAATAGTAGATGAACTTGATGATGATATTTTTGTTCCCTATAATAGATTGAACAGGGCTTTTCATGGCGATAATGTGGAGGTTTTTATTAAACCTAGACGCAATGGAAAAAAACCAGAAGGTGAAATATCAAAGATTCTGGAACGTAAGAAAACGTCTTATGTTGGTATTGTTGACAAACAAAAGACCTTTGCTTTTGTAAGACCATCGGACCAAAGAATGTATAAGGATATTTTTATCCCCATGGAGAAGCTTAAAAAAGCTGAGGATGGAGATAAGGTTTTGGTTGATTTAGGCGAATGGCCCAAAGATGCAGATTCACCCTATGGTGAAGTAGCGCAAATACTTGGTAAGCCAGGAGAGCATAATACAGAAATTCATTCTATTCTTGCTGAGTACGGATTACCGTATGAATTTCCATATGAGGTAGAACAATTTGCCCAGACACTGGATACTTCCATCAAGGAATCAGAAATAGCGAAAAGGAGAGATATGAGAGATGTCCTCACTTTTACAATTGATCCAAAGGATGCCAAGGATTTTGATGATGCGCTTTCCTTTGAAAAGTTGGAAAATGGAAACTTTGAAATAGGAATTCATATTGCGGACGTATCCCACTATTTACAACCGGATACTATTTTGGAAGAAGAAGCTTATGAGCGGGCAACTTCGGTTTATTTGGTGGATAGGGTTGTCCCCATGCTTCCAGAAATCCTTTCCAATAATGCATGCTCATTAAGGCCAAATGAAGAAAAATATACGTTTTCCGCGGTTTTTGAAATGGATAAAAATGCCAGTTTGATCAATCAATGGTTTGGGAGAACAGTAATTAATTCAAATGAACGATTTGCTTACGAAGAAGCACAGCATATTATAGAAACTGGAGAAGCTACGATTCCGAAAGATATTTCCATTAGAGAAGGGGGATATAAAGTTTCAAAAGAGGTGGTGGAAGCAACACTCACCTTTGACAAGCTTGCTAAAATTATGCGTAAAAAACGCATGGATGAAGGCGCTATTTCTTTTGATAAAATTGAGGTAAGGTTTAACCTTACTGAAAATAACGAACCAGAGGGTGTTTATTTTAAGGAGGCAAAAGACGCCAATAAGCTTATTGAAGAGTTTATGTTATTGGCAAACAAGAAAGTGGCCGAATTTATAGGGAAACAAAAAAAGACCTTTGTATATCGAATTCATGACAAGCCAGATGAAGATAAATTAATAGCTTTAAACGGTGTTATTTCTAGGTTTGGTCATAGTATTAACCTTAAGGACAAAAAGAGCATCAATAGCTCTTTAAACAAGCTATTGCAGGACGTAAAAGGAAAGAAAGAACAGAATTTGGTCGATACTTTAACGATTCGCAGTATGAGCAAAGCGATTTATACTACGGAAAACATTGGTCACTATGGATTGGGCTTTGAATATTATACACATTTTACATCGCCAATTAGAAGATATCCAGATGTGATGGTGCATCGATTGTTGCAACATTACCTTGATGGCGGAAAACCACCAAAGCAACCTTTATATGAAGAGAAATGCAAGCATTCATCTGATATGGAATTGTTGGCTTCCAGTGCAGAACGGGATTCCATTAAGTACATGCAGATAAAATTCATGGAAGACCATAAAGACAGCGAGTTTTTGGGAGTTATATCTGGGGTAACAGAATGGGGTATTTATGTTGAGATTGTGGAAAATAAATGTGAGGGAATGGTACGAATACGGGACATAAAAGATGATTATTACGTATTTGATGACAGACAATTTGCTATTATTGGAGAACGAACCAATCGAATGTATCAGCTTGGTGATGAGGTGATGGTAATGGTTAAGAACACGGATTTAATCAAAAGGCATTTAGATTTTTCGTTGTTAGGTAAAAGCAAATAATACGGTTTTTGGAATAAAATTTGTTATCTATTGAGAATCAATTTTTAACTCATGAAAAAAGTAAGGATTTTGCTAGTGTTCTTGTTTGCTTTAGTGCTTAATGCGCAAGAAGAAAAAATTACACAAGAGTTACAGGCATTTACAACAGTTAAGGGTTTTGATGGTCTTTCCATAAATCTAATCAAATCGGATGAAAACAAAGCAGTTATAACAGGAGCTAACACGAAAAAAGTAGCTATTGTAAATAATGCAGGTGTTTTAAAATTGCGCATGGAAATTGACAAGATTTTTAGTGGGTATAGAACGTTTGTCAATTTATATTATACTGAAGAATTAAAGGTTTTGGATGTAAATGAGGACGCAAAAATAGCTTCTGAAGAACCATTTGTTCAAGGCGTCTTAGAGTTAAAAGCTCAGGAGGGTGGTGAATTGGCCGTTAATTGCCAAACAGAGCAGTTATTAATAAAAGCAATCACAGGTGGGGAAATTGAAGCCAAAGGATTTTCAGACAATCAAGATGTAATTATCAATACAGGTGGTGTATATAACGGAAAAGCCTTTAAAACAAAATTCACTACGATTACGGTGAATGCAGGCGGAAACGCAGAAATTTATGCTACTGATTATGTCAAGGCAAATGTCAAAGCTGGAGGTGAAGTGTTGATATATGGTGATCCTGCGAAAATGGACGAAAAAACAGTTTTTGGTGGGAAAATAAAAAGAGTTGAATAAGAATCATGATTGAAGATATTCAAGCAGCTGTTCCATTAGGCTTTTTGTTAAGCTTTATGATAGGACCCGTTTTCTTTGTGTTGCTGGAAACAAGTGCCACAAAGGGTTTTAGGGCAGGCGTTATCTTTAATGTAGGTGTTATTGTAGCTGATATTGTCTTTTTTACGATAGCATACTTTAGTAGCTTTCAGTTACTTGAAAACCTCAGCAATCAACCAGGGCTCTTTGTTTTTGGAGGAATGATATTGCTTGTTTATGGTATTGTAATATTTGTAAAGAAGGAAACAAAAAAAGCAAGCTTAAAAGCATCTACGGGAACGTATTTAAATCTTATTGTTAAAGGTTTTTTATTAAACTTCATCAATATTGGAGTACTGGCTTTTTGGTTGGGAGTAATTGTAATTGTAGGGCCAAGTTTGGATAACAACCCGAATAGAATGGTGGTTTTTTTTAGCACTGTAATCTGTGTTTATTTTGTTACGGATTTGATTAAAATATTATTGGCCAAGCAATTAAAAAAATACTTGACACCAGAACGTACCATGCTTATTAAAAAAATATTGGGAATTGTTTTAATTGTATGCGGAATTGTGATGATCACAAAGGGATTTCTCCCAAAAGAGCGGTTTAATATCAAGGACGGCATCGAGAGAATAAAGTAAATAAAAAAACCCAACAGTAATGTTGGGTTTTTAAGAGGCATCGAGCGGATTCGAACCGCTGTACAAGCTTTTGCAGAGCTGTGCCTAGCCACTCGGCCACGATGCCATTTTAGTGGTGCAAATCTATAAATATTTTACGAATGTTTAAGGGGGAACAAACTTAAATGTAAGTTTCTGTAAAAGGAAACGACTTTAGAGGCATCGGGTGGACTCGAACCACCATGAAAACCTTTGCGAGATTTTGTCTATCCAATTCGACCACAATGCCATTTGATAAAACAAAATTAATAAAAGCGTAACGTTTTAGTGCATTAATAAACAGGAGTTTATCGAGAATATTGGACGTTCACCGAAACACTTTCAACGTCACCACCCATAGGCGGATTAATTTTTGCGACCTCAACCTGGGCTTTTTGTACTAGTGGTAATTCTAGAAGAATACGATCAATAATGCGTTTGGCAACATGTTCTAAAAGATTGGATCTAACGGCCATTTCTTCTCGTACAATCTTATTTAAGTGCACATAATCAACGGTTTCTGAAAGTTTATCGGATTGTGATGGTTTGGACAGGTCAGCGTATACTTCTAGGTCTACACGGTAATCACTGCCAATTAGCATTTCTTCCTTAAGACACCCATGATTGGAATGTACCCTGATGTTATTTATTCTAATTTTCCCCACAAACTGATGAATTAAGCGGGACAAAAGTAGTTTAAAACCATCAAATTAGTACATGCACCTACAATTGCTTATCCCTTGGAACAAATCTAGTCCTACGGTAAGCACATGGGTACCAGAACTATATCCTAAAATTTCGTTGGTAATAACCTGATATGAGTATCCAAAATAAAAATCGCTCTTTTTTAGACCTGCAATAGGGGCAATGTATAAAGGCTTTCCAATCTGATCATTAAGAAAACGATAGGTAAGTCCAACGTAGTAGTAATCTTCGAAATCGTGGAATCTGAATTTTGCGTTTACATCGGTTACAGAACGACCATCACTTTCAAACCATTGAAAAAAGACCGAAGGCTCTAATTCCAGTTTACTGTTCTTGTTTTTGGAAATACTATAACCTGCATAAGCATAATAGTTTCTTAAGGTATTTGGTTCAAAAACAGGGTTGAATTGTGCCAAATCCTTATTTAAAATATTCGAAGCATTTAGCGTGATATAAAATTTGTTCAGACGATACAAAAAACCTAAATCAAAATTATGATTGGTAGTGGATTTATCATCTGTTGGTAGCTGACCATTGTTATCTACAAAATTCTCAACATCAATTCTAAATTGATTAAAATTATACGATATCCCGAAAGACAGGAAAATATCATCATACCTATTTAAGATAAGATGGTGCGCAAAGGAAACCCTTGCTCCTCTTTGTTTGGTTTCCCCATTGCTATCATTGTACATAAGCATACCAATCCCAGATCGGTTTCCGATTCGTGCATCAGCAGCCAATGTTTGTGTATCTGGTGCATCTTCTATACCTACCCATTGGGTAAGTCCGTTGAGCCTAACTTTAATATGATCTCCAATTCCCGCATAGGTCGGGGACATTAAAAAAGGATTGTCCGCAATATATTGGGATAGCTGCGGAATGGTCAATTCCTGCGCTGCAACACCAAGGGTCAGCGTGAATATAAAGATTGAGGATAAGAGTTTTTTAAACATGATGTTGTAGGTTAAGCTATCATTGTCTGTATAGGGTAAAATGTCCAATAAATTCACGGTCATCGTTTTCGCCTTGCAGCTTAATGATGTACCAGTAATCACCGGTGGGCAGCTCGCTGTTGTTGTAGATACCGGTCCATCCAGCATCTCCATATCCCATGCGATAGAGCTCTCTACCATAACGATCAAAAATGATCATTAGTACGTTAGGGAAGGCTTCTAAGTTGTCCGGCAACCATGTGTCGTTCATACCATCTCCATCTGGGGTAAAGAAGTTTGGTGTTTCAATATCTATGAATTCCATAAAGATTTCCATAGTTACTTCACATCCATTCTGGTCTACAACCGTAACGGGGTATGTATCTGTTCTATTAATGATAAACGTATTGTCAGTTCCATTATCAACATCACCAAAGAAGAAGGTATAATCTTCTAGACCTCCGGTAGCTGTGGCCGTAATTTCATTGATATTGTTGTTTTCCAGCAATAAAGTCAAAGGCTCAAATCCTGTGATACTAAAATCAATGGTGTTTGGACATCCATTTGAATGCAAAATAGTAAGGCTATGATCACCTGGCGCAATATTGGTAAAGTCAGGTGTCAATTGCATTTGTGTTGGGTCTGTGGTATCCAAACCATATAACACATCGCTACTTACCGTTGGGTCTTCAAATACAATCTCCAAAGAATTGGTTGGTAGGTTTCCATCACACTGATACATTGGGGTTACCGTGGCAGCAAGGTTGACACCAGGGTTGATTTCAACAAATACGTTGGATTCACATCCTTGGGCATCTCTTACAAACACCACATGGGTTCCTGCTGGCAGGTTTTGGAACAAGACCTGATCTAGCACGTAATCTGTATCTGCATTGGAATTAAGGCTTGACTCATAAGGAGCCGTTCCACCAGTGATGTCCAATTCAAAAGAGCCATCAGCACTATTAAAGCACACTTCATGCATAATGTTTATGGCCTGTATTTGAATAGGAGTTGGTTGCAAGATTTCAAACTGGAAAGTTTCAAAACAACCATTTCTATCTTGTGCTATCACATCATAGATGCCTGGCGCTAAATCAGTGAATGTGTTAACGGTATCAAATTGATTTAGGTTTGGAGTAATGGCATATTGAATCTCACCAGTACCTCCTGAAACCTCAACCGTAATTGTACCATCTTCTAAACCGGCACAAGTAACATCTGTAGATTCCTGTCTGTCTATTTGTAATGGAGCAGGATCAATAATATCAATTACTGAGCTTGTTGCCTGACAATCGACACTAATTACATTAACGTAATACTGACCAGCTATAAGTCCATTGAACTCACCAGTAGTTTGTGGACCAGCAACGGATGTTGTCAATCCAGGGTCTGAAAAGAGTTCATAACTATAATTTCCTAGTCCGCCCACAGCAGTTGCCATTATGGTTGCAGAAGCTTCGCCGGTACAGTTAATAAAGGCAGCTGAATCATCTATGATAATATCTAAAGGAACTATAGGATCTACGGTAACCTGATTGGATATCATAGCCTCACAACCAAAAGCGTCACGGACATAGTACTGATATGGACCCGCTGGGACTGTGAATGTATGAGTCGTTCCTCCAGCCATTGCTGCATATGAGCCAGGGCTTCCATCAACACTAAATTCATATGGCCCAGTACCTCCTGTTGCTGAAAGCTCTATTTGAGCTTGAGCGGTACAGGTTAGTTGTGTTAATTGAATCAAATTAGCCATAACCTCAACAGGTTCGGAAATTGTCACCTGAATGGTTTCAATACCACAACTCCATCCATCAGAAACCGTAATGCTATATATTCCAGCGCCTAAGTTGTTGAAAATAGAACTTGATTGCGCGCCAGAGGTCGATGTAATAGTTGTTCCAGTTGGATCATAAACATTCAATTGATATTGATAAACCCCTTCGCCATTCAATACATTAATAGCAGAAACGGTTGCATTGGTATCACCATAACAGACTAAGTTTGTTGGCGTGGCATCAATATCTGCCGTAATAGGTGTTGGTTGTACAAGCACAATAGGCTCATTGATAATACAGCCAGCATTATCTGTAATTTGAACATCGAAGGTGCCAGCTGATAGACCAGAGAACACAAAACTTACTACATTATTGGCATTGTACACTTGAGCCGTTGTAGTATTGGTTAATTGAATATCGTATGGAGTAAATCCACCATCGGGAGACACTTCAATCTCACCTTGATCATTGGTACAGGTAACATTGGCCACCTCCACAGGAGTTGCTGTTAATGCTCTATCAGGAGACGCAATGGTAACAGTATTTGAAGTTTCGTTACACAAAGGATTCGCTGTTTCCGTTACTACTACATAGTAGTTTCCACCTGAAAGTCCGCCAATAGGACGTGGGTTTACACTTGTATCGGTATTAACCAAACCACCTACAGGGTTATTGGAGCTATCAAAAACTTGATAGTCATACGTTCCTGTGTATCCTGTTATATTGATTTCAAGCGCACCGTTGTTATCACCAAAACAGATGGCAGGGGCAGTTGCTGTTGCTACCACTTCAATTAAATCATAAGGAAGAATTTCATATGGAGTGGTATCCACAAAACAACCTGTAACTGTATCCGTAATTCTGAAGGTATAACTGCCAGGTGCTGTTAAATCAAAGGTTGTGGTAACATTGGTTGGTGTTCCTGTAAGTATACCTAAGGTATTGCCCACAGGCAACAATTCATAGGTATATGCATTTGCTGGATTTCCATCGTCAGAAACCGTTATTAAAACATCTTCCGGATTAGCGCAGCTGATGGCTACATTTTGCGTTACTGCCGCAGTAAACACATTGATAGGTTGAATAGGCGCAACAATTGCTGTTTGTGGACAAGAGTTGGCATCTGTTACAAATACTGTAATGTTTTGTACAGCTCCAGTATCCACCACATCAAATGTATTGGCGGTTTGGAAGTTAATATTGTCAATACTATATAAGTAAGGCCCTGTTCCTCCTCCTGCAGTTACCGTAATGGTTGAGGTATTTACTGTGTTGCTGGCATTACACAAGAATGGTGTTGCCGTTGCAGATACATTAAGAGCAGTTGGCTCTGTAACAGTTTCATCATGGAAATCATCACAAGACCTTGATGAAATTACCCGTGCACGATAATCTCCTTGTGGAAGGTTATCAAAAACAGGACTGTTTTGTGCAGCTCTATAGGGTACTACAAGGTTTGACATTTCGTAAAGCTCGTAGGTATAAATTGGATTAACCGCTGAGGCTGGATCTAATTCTACCGTGAGGCTTCCATCAGAACCACCATTACAACTTACAGGGTTCATCACCACGTTGGTAATAACAGGATCAACTTTATCGTCTAAACTTTGTGTTACTACAATGGTACATGGAGTAACAGTATCTCCATCTGTAACCGTAAAAGTGTAGGTTCCTGGCTGCGTAAGTCCTGTGAAGACACCTGTAGCATTATTTGCAGTTGTAAGTCCATCGGGGAAAAGCACATCGAAAGTTAGGTTGGCAGAACCACCATTTACATTAATGGTTATATGGCCGCCAGGATCTGGTGTACAATCAATCGGTTTTACCACAGTTGGGGTTGCAGTCATTGCATTGAGCAACACTACTGGTCCAACAAGGGTATTACACGTCCACTGATCTTCTATATATACTTCGTAAGAACCTTCACCCAAACCTGAGAAAACAGGGTTTGTCTGTGGAGAGCCAACATTGGCACCATTACGAACAAGTTGATAGGTATAGTTGCTTCCTTGACCACCTGTTACAGGGTTAGCTGCAGGAATACCCACTACTTCAATTTCACCTTGGAGGTTAGTACAGTTTTCTTGATTGATTTGCAGATTTGCCACAATTGGCGATGGATCTACTAAGTTTTCATTTGGCAACTGGAATTCACAGCCATTTTGATCTGCAACCCAAACCTGATAATCGGTTCCTAGGCCAACACCACCAGCTAAACCAGAGAATAGCGGTGAAGCCTGATAACTTCCAGGGAATGTGGGTGCAGGATTGGAAGCCAAATCTACGAAGTAGGTATAGCCACCCCATCCACCTGCAGGATTAATAATTTCAATACTACCATCGCCAAGGGCACAGGTTACTGGAGTAACTTGAGTATTTGCAGAAATGCCAACACTTGGACCTGCAATATTAAATGATTGCGTATAGGTACATGCTGAACCTGGAGGGTTTGTATCTTCTACTTCAATAAAATATGTTCCAGCCGCTAGCGTGCCAATAGTGAAACTACCATCTGCATCAGAACCAATTGAAGTAACATCATCTAACAAGTTGGTTGGGGTGTTGTTTACATCATGGTATAGCGTATAATTCGTTGCACTTGGATATGTTACAGCACCGGAATCTTGAAGGTTTAACTCAACTGCACCGTTGGTGTCACCAAAACAAGTAATATTGGTTGTATTTACTACAATTAAGTCAAGCACTTGTGGGTCAACAACTTCATGTGATGTAGTAGTGATACATCCAGTTACCGTATTTCTAACCTCAAAATTATGAGTTCCGATGGCAAGACCGGTAAAACTTCCTGAAGGTTGGAAACCACCTCCGGGCAAGAGTCTAAACTCATAATTGGCGGGAGTAGTTGTAGAATTTGTTATAGAACCTGTAGCGGTAATAGTGATGTCTTCACCGGTTACACAAGTAGCGGCTACGTCAACTGCTGCGCTTGCGCTTAGCAATTCATCAAATGGATTAATAGTCTCCGTTACCGTAGCAAAACAACCATTGCTGTCATAAACATTTATGGTATAGCTTCCACCTGCAGGATCTGTCTCGGTAAATACATTGCTTGCTCCAGACTGAACAACTACAGGAGCTTCAATAGGAACAGTGTTAGGATCATCTTCTTCAATAAACTCGTAGATAACATAAGTTCCGCTACCACCCACTATTGGTCCGGTAGGCAAAGGAGTAGCCCCAGTATTGACGGTTATGGTTGCGTTGTCTCTGTTGTTTCCAGTAGCACATCCAAATTCAACGACCTCTGTAGACACGTTGGTAATTGGGTCTGGTTGTGTGATTACTTGGGTAAGTGTTGTAGTACAACCATTGGCGGCTGTAACTTCTATGGTATAGGTTATTCCTGCGGCTGTTCCCTCAAGACCGGTAAACGATGCTGTGGCAGCACTGTTTGTAGTTGGCAAAATTGGGAAGGCAGCGGCACTTCCTGGGCCTGAAATAATTTCAAAAGCATATGCACCAATACCATTATCTATTGCACTTACATTAATGGTTCCATCGTCATCACCATTACAGGTAACATTTGTACTTGAAGTGATATTAAATGATGGGGTAATTGCCGGGTCAACGGTAATATTCGATACTCGAGTACAGGGTGTTGCTGTGTTGTTGTCATAAACGGTTATCGTATAATTTTCTGGTGTAGTAGTGTTGAAAACAAAAGGATTGCTAAGCAATGCTGTTTTGGCCACCACAGTACCCGTACCATCAGTAATTTCGTAATCATAACTTCCAGCAAAACCTAAATTGTCACCAGAACCAGAAAGGACTTCTATGGTAATTTGGGCATCATCTGGAGCTCCAGAACAATCCAACAATTTTGTAAGGGCAATATCTACCTCTAGAACAGGATGAACAGTTACTGTGCTTGTTGCAGAACAACCATTACTATCCAAAATAGCAACATTATATGTTCCTGCCGTTACATTATTAAACACACCTGCATTGTCTTCGTATGTTGCGCCATTGTCTAAAGAGTACAATACTTGTGCCGCACCGCTTGTTGCCGTTATGGTAACTGTTGACGGATTAGAGCAGTTATCAACAGCAATTGCGTCAATGGTTGGGTTTGGAGTAAGTGTCAATGCAACATTTCCTAAAGGTGCAGAACAACCATATTGATCCTCCATGGTCACATGATAATTTCCGGCAGGTGAGTTTGCAGGAATCTCTATTGGGTTATCTGATGTAGATACGATTGTAACAAAAGGAGCAGGTCCGGTTACAGTATACGTGTAAGTACCGCCACCACCAAATGGGCTTTGAACCTGAATCAATCCAGGAGTATCACAACTTATATTTTGAAGCGCTACGGGCGTTCCTGTTAATGGGTCTAATTCTTCTAATAATTCGTTTTCTGTTGCGCCAATACAACTATCAACACCAACGCCATCAACTTCAACTACTTCAATAAAATAATTTCCTGTACCTAAGCCTGGTATAGTAACATTTTGTGGTGATGAAAATGCAACATTTCCACCACTACTGGTTACGGAGACTGGAACTCCAGTGCTCATATCAAAAACTTCCCATCTAAATTGTGGTCCAAATGGTGCTTGAGTATCTGTTACGGTATAGGTGATACTTCCATTATTAGCACCATCACAGGAAGGCGTAATGACAGAAGTTATGTCCAACGGAATGGTAATCAAGTCATTTACATTTGTATTACTTTGTCTAACACACCCTACATCATCTCTTACATAGAATGTATAAGTTCTACCAGGTACCAGTCCAACAAAAGTGTGAGATGTTCCCCTGGGTAATTGAGCTGTCCATGTAGCGGTGGATGGATCAAAGTTTGCAGGGTCATCAGTATATGTATACTCATATGGATCTGTTCCGTTATCACCAGTCACAGTTACCTGTAACTCATTACAGTTAACAATTATTGCCGCAATAGTTATGTCCAAATCATCTAGAGGGTAGGGAATAATGAACGGTGGGAAATCAGTTTGACATACCGTATTATTTGATCCATCTACAATTCTCATAGAAGGATTTACGATATCACCCGAGTTATATCCTCTAAATTGATCTGTTGTTCCAGGAGTTGTATTAACCACCCATGTCGTTCCACCGTCATCACTAAACTGAATGGTTCCTAAAGTGGCTGGGTAAGCTGTAAAATCAAAACCAAACTCACTGGGCAAACCAGTACAATTTGTTGGAGTTTGTCCTATAATTGTAGCAGTTAGCTCATCGGGATTTGTAACAGTTACCGGTGTTTCAGAAACGGTACAACCTGTAGCATCGGTTACATTGATCGTGTAATCCCCAGGCATTAGATTGAAATACGTTCTACTACTAACCAAGACATTTGTGTCTGTTTGGTCAGATGCTCCAGCATTATCCAGATCAATAATTTGAATGGTGTATGGACTTATTCCTGAGGTAATATCCACAAGAATAGAACCAGTACCATCATGACAAAGAGGGTCTGTTGGGGTGTTGGTTACGGTTAATGGGGTAGCAGGGTTAACAGTTACTGTCTCAACGTAATTGCAATATGCATTTGAAGCGGAAGTATCTCTAACATGAACATCATAATCACCATCATTTCCTGTTGTTACAGCAAAGGTGTTTGTCGCAGAGAATAAGCCCGCAGGACTTGTTGTTGTTGGCACAAAAGCATATTCCAAGTTAGTTAAGGCCGCTGGTGCAGTAACGGTTATACTTCCGTCCGCACAAGTGCTGATATCAACAACATCAATAGTTGGAGCTGGGTGTATGGTAACATTTTCCAATGTCCCTGTACATCCAAAACCATCCCTTACATTAATGGTGTAATTTCCAGATGGAAGATTTGTAAACGTATGTGTTGTTGCAGTTGATGGAGTTGGTGTTACCCAAGGGCCTCCATCTAAACTAAATTCATAGTCATTATTACCCGCAGTAACATCTATTTGGATGGTACCATCATTATTTCCACCATAACAAGCGGTGAAAGTATAAGTGACGGGAATAAAAGGAGCAACTGTAAGTGCGGTATCTATTGGATCTTCACAAAGATTTGCATCTCTTGCGCGTACGATATAATCTCCGGCAGCAAGACCTGAGAATATAGTTGAATTTTGGTAGGCAGTGATAACTCCGCCAACACCATCTTCTAATTGGTACTCATATGCCGGTGTTCCTCCAGAAACAGATGCAGTAATGGTAGCACCTCCATTTATACAGGTTATACCATCTGAGATTACAGCTGTGGTCTCAAGAACCACAGGCTCTGATAATGCTTGTGATAAAGGAATTGAACAGGTATTGTCCAAGACATCCCTAACCTCAATGTTATGAGGAGTTGCTGGTGCAAGGCTTGAAATGGTTACTGGACTAGCAAAAGCCGTAGTATATGGTCCTACGCCTCCTAATCTATATTCAAAACCGTTTACGGCATCAAAATTTTCTACTTCAAAAGTGATAGACCCATCACTGGCTCCATTACATGTGATTTCTGAAAAGGCAGTTATTGCTGCTCCAAATGCATTTCCGTCTTCAACTTCAACATCGACTGTTAAAGTTCCAGCGCAAACTTCAGGAGTTTGGGTAGCTTGTATATTATCAATGGCAACATCATTTCCGTTTGTTCCTGTCGCAATGGTTCTTATAACAATATCTATAGTAGTATTGGCACCAGGATTTAATGCAGGAATAGTAAGATTTTGCCAGTCATTTGGCCCAGTGTTTTCAGGAATTAAACCTGTGGTTCCGCTTGAGATTACAGCTCCAAATGGATCTACAAGCTCTACAAGAATATTTGGTTCAATAAGATTTCTGCCTTGTCGTACTAAATTAAATACAGCCAATGAAAACTCGACGTCACGATTCGGAATAACTTCTACATCCTCTTTAAAATAAACTACAGTGTTAACACCTGGGTCACCAACGTTAACGGCTAAGTACCTTCCATTAGGAGTCAGTGACGCATCGTTTGGACTTATCCAAGCACCAAAAGGCGCAACAATGTTATTGGTAACACTATATTGTAGATCGTTGATCTGGAAATTGGCATCGGGACATGTACCCAAGGAGGCATCCTGCGATTCATAACAGTAAAAAGCAGTATCAACTTCGGGGATTGATATGTTGGGCCCAGTACCAAAATCTTCCGTAAGCAGAACACTTGGCGCTGGGGGTGTATTGTTTGTATAATTAACGCTAATGGTATGTGACCCTACCAACACATTATTGAACACATTAGAAGTGCTTGGGGTGTTTGGGGTCGCATCAATTTCGTAAGTATAACTGTATCCTGGATTATCAGGAGTTATTGTAATTATCCCTTCTCCATCACATTCATAATCTATTGCGGTTGTTACACCTGGTGGAGTTGGCTCTGGATCAATGGTAACTGTCATTGGGAATGTACAGTTATTAGCATCCCTAATCAACAAAGTATGGGTTCCTGGAAGCAGAAAACCTATGGCGCTAGCGCCATAATTTGTACCTCCATCAAAGCTATATTCATATGGTGCTGTACCTCCAATAGCATTTGTTATTCTTACCTCAGCCCCGAGCCCCGGGTTACATTCTGCCAACTGTGTTACAGCGGCCGAAGCGGAAAGTGTAAAGGGTTCTGTAATATTATATGCTTGTGAGATATCACAATTATTGGCATCTCTTACTCTTATGTCAAAGTTTCCGGCTGGTTGGTTGACAAAAGTGTTTGAAGTTTGATATGTTGTTCCGTTATCAATACTATATTCATAAGGAGCTTCTCCTCCTGATGCTGTAATGGTAATGGTTGCCTGAGCTTCTCCACTACATTGAATTCCCGTATCAACAATTGATAATGACAATGGAGCATCTTGTACAATAGTTAGGTCAAAAGAAGACTCACAAAAACCAGCATTACCAGCATTGTCTCGAACATAAACATCATAGTCTCCTGCGCCTGTTATGCTCACAGGGTTTGTTGTTGCAAAATCACCTGGTACCGGAGCGACTCCGTCACCGACAATGGCATATACATAATTATTATCTCCGCCTACTGCCGTAATGTTTACGTTGGTGCTGGTCGCACATGCCGTAATATTTGGCGCTGATGCAATTACACTTAATTCTGGATTTATAGTAATTGAAGCTGAATCTGTACAACTTTTGCCGTCCCTAACATCAATGGTGTAGGTACCGTCGGTCAATCCTGTGAATACATTATTTGTTCCATAGGCACCACCATTAAGACTGTACTCATAATTACCATCACCACCAGATGTTACGTTTGCTGTAAGCGTTAGTCCAACCGCATCATCATAACAAGTATCGTTTGGAACAATAGCAAGTATGGGTGCAACTGCTGGATCAAGATTAAAGGTTGTTGTCTCAACACATCCATTTGCATCTATAACAGAAGCCGTGTATGTCCCTGTTTGTGTCAATCCAACAAAAGCTCCTGTGGCATTGGTTCCAAAAGGAGTGGTGTCTGGATTGGTCAGTGTAAAGGTATTGCCACCCCATCCGCCTGTTGATGTCAGGGAGACACTACCGTCTGTTGGACATGTAGGTTGTGTTTCTGAAGCACTTATTGTTAGCGCTGCTGGAGGAGCATTTATGGTCACATTTGCTGTCGCTGTACAGGTTGTTAAGTTATCTGTAACTACAATAGTATAGGTTCCGTCGTCTAAACCGTTCAATGAAATAGAACCGTTGGTTTGTGCATTTCCTGAAAAGTTTGCAGGACCCGTAACACTATAATCGAAATCGGTATTAAAATCTGCTACGGTAAACAAAAGTTCGCCATCGGTATCTGTAAAGCAGGTAATGTTACTTACCAATTGTCCAACAACTGTTATTTCTGAGACAGGATCTATTGTAAAAGTTTCGTTGTAAACACAGCCTTTATTGTCTGTTACCCTAAAAGAGTATGTTCCAGGAGCAAGGCCATCAAAATCGGCATTGTTGCCAGTAATCGAGGTAGCAGCAACCGGTGCTGGAGCTGTAATTTCAAATACAAAAGGTGCATTTCCGTTAACAGCAGTTACGGTAACATCTGATGTTAACGCAGGGCAGCTAGGTGTTGAAGCTGAAAAGGTTAAATCTGTTGGCGGATTTAGAGGATCTAAGGTAATTGTGTTTGTTGTAATAACACAATTGTTAGCATCTCTTATAGTAATGGTATGTGCACCGTTTGTAAGATTGGAAAAACGTTCTGCTCCAACCCCGTTAACGAAGTTTACACCGTCAATACTGTACTCATATGGAGCGGTACCACCAACAACATTTTGCGCTTCTATGATTCCATCTTGCAAGCATGTATAGTCTTGAATTAATACAGCATTCGCTGTTACACCGGACGCTGGTCCACCAATAGTGAAAGTTTCTGGAAAGTCACAAGATACAGCGCCTTGGGCTTGCGTAATGGCCAAGGAATATGCCCCTTGCGGTAAGCCAGTAAACGAGCCAGAAGTATTTGTCGCCGTTGAGGTATCAGGATACGTTAGGGTGTATGATAAACTATATCCATTTGAGTTGGTAACATTTACTGTAAATGTTCCATCAGCAATACCGAAACAGGTCTCATCCGTAAATGAAGTAGTGTATTCCACAGAAGGAGCAACAACAATAGAAACACTGTTTGAGATAAAGGAACAGTTGTTGCCATCTACTACAATAAATTCATAGTCTCCTTCTTCGCCATTAGTGAAGGTGAAATCGTTTGCTACTTGATATGCACCACCCGGTATGTCCGCAACGGCAGTATACAAATCAACTCCATTGTAGCTCCATATTGCATAGGCATAATCTGGATTTGGAAAACCACCTGTGCCCGTAACTGTAATGATACCATCAGTACAGTCTATATTTTTTGTTGTTAGGGCGGTAACTGCTAAATCTGTTACATCGTTGATGGTTACCTGCTCTGTGTACGCACAACCATCATCTGTAGAAATAGCAACATCATATACCCCATCATTTAGATTTTCAAAGGTATAGTTGTTGTCGTTGGATGGTCCAAAAGTATCTACGATTGTCCCTCCTTGGGAGATTTCATAATAGTATTGGGCTTCTACATTAAGAATGGAAATTCCTATTTCTCCAAGGCCATTACAATCAGTATCTCTTGTGGTAACATCTACCTGAAAATCCCTATCAAGAATACCGATATTGTCCAAGATGAACACACAACCATCAACAACACCTTGTTGTCTCATTTCAACAGTGTAGGCACCATTGGTGGTAATGTCAAAGCTTGGATTTGAATTGTACCCAACCACCACATTTCCGGTTGCCTGGTCTATTAGGCGGTACTCGTAATCCAATGGCATATTTGTTACTGTGATGTTACCATCTGTAGAACAAATAATATCCCTTGAATTGTACTGAGGATCCAACGGGTTTTTGAAAATATTGAAGTAGAAACGACTGAAACAACCATTTTGATAGTTGATCACAAGTCTATATTCACCAGCGTCTGAGGCAAGAAAATCACTTCCCGCACCCACAGAATTCCAGGTACAGCCATTGTTGGTATTTGCACAATTTGGAGTTGCAGCGGCACAGCTGGCATCATCCAATTGTTCCCAAACAATACTATCCGCATCCGGAATATTTATCTGGATTAATTCGGTGTCATTTAATCCGCAAAGGAAAATTTCTGGTAGTTCTGAACCGTCATTTGGGCAGATTAAAACTTCACCATCAACAGTATTTGTGGTATCATTTACCAATGCAGAAATTGGATTGGATTGTGTAGCTCCAAAAAGCTCAACCAGAATAATTTCTGTGAAATCTTTACATGGGTCAGCAACTTGCTTATCAACAATATAAGTGGCAGCCTCATTTACCAGTAGCGTACTTGGGTCGCCGTCTGGGTCTCCATCATTTAGAACGGTGTCACCAGCATCAATTAGATTATCTCCATTTTCATCTCTGTACCAGATGTAGTTATCAAAGTTATCACCCGCATCTAGTACTACGCTAGCACCACATTGTAAAACGGTTCTTGTAAAATTACAAGCGGATAAATCATCTAATAAAAAGTTGGTGGCTCCAGGTGTTGTAAATCCACAATCATCAAAGTCTGATACACTGGGGTCATCACTGATTTGGTTGGCATTTATCACACCTTCATATGTGGAATATGCAAGGTTTTGGATAATATCGGTACAGGCATCCACAAAATCAAAACAGTTTTCAGCCACTTGTACCCGCATTCTTATTTCTGAAACGGGGTCTCCTTCTTCCACCAAATTATCTGGAATACTAAACACAACCTCTCTTGTAGCCGCATTATAGGTATAGGTAACACCAGCTGGCATGGTAATAGTGGTTTCATCCAAAGTTACATTGGCAGGTAGTACATCTCGAATGGTGTAATTGGTTGCATCATCATTACCAGTGTTCACAAAGGACAGTACATAATCTAAAACTTGGCCCAGATTAACACCTTGGCCAGTAATATCAGTACCTCCGATATCCTCAACTTTTTTCTCCAGAACGATGTCGGGCTCAATAATTTCTACCCCAAAGGTTACCAAGAAAGAAGCAAACCAGTCACCGCTGGTTCCAAGCCTAAGCGTGGCACTGGTATCACCGTTGTCAATGATACTATTGCCAGGGTTGTTCAGATCAAAAACATCGGAATCGAAACCGATGGCATTGGTACTGTTTATATTTCGTGTAGTAACATTGGCGCCATCTTCTGAAATGGTTGAATTGAAAAAGTTATCATCAGGATTTGCAGCATTTGAGATGTCCGTAAAAGAGGCACTACTATTGGAAATAATACCAAAGGTATCGCCAGATAGCGAAGTCTCTCCCTCTAACGTACTTACACCGATTCGCGCATTTACAGGTCCAACAGGAATGGTGTTAAAACCAGAAACCGTGATATCCGCTGTGCTGTTACCAGATTGTGTTGTTACACCTTCATAACCGTCAAAAACAGATATGTATTTTCCAGTTAGGGTAGGGTTTTCATAAATGACCACTAATGTCCATCCGGCAGCACCATAGCTGGTTGCTCCTCTTGTCCCTCTTACATTGGCCACAAAATATTCTCCATCAGGATCTGCAAGGGCCTGTAAGTGGGATGTTACGTTTTTATAACATACGTATGGATCATTGGATATGGTGTTATAACCATCAACAATAATGGCATCTTCATCTCCAACAGGATCTGGATTGTTGTCTGCGGTGAGGTCAATATAACTACCTCCTGGAACTCGAAATTTAACAGAGGTTACATCGTAATGATTACTATCGTCTGTATAGGTGTGAACGTATCTACTTCTGTGGTCACCGTCCCGCTCCACATCATAATTTCCTGCCCAATATAGACCTGCCCAATAAATTTGCGAACAATCTGGAACAGAGAGTGTGGAACTACTGGAATTAAAGGTTGTTGGGTCTGAATCGATATCTACATATTCAACATGCAAACTGTTGTTACTTCCGTTTCCATTATATGGCGTATTAACTCCTGTACCATCTGAAAATACACGGTTCATGACACTATTCGAAAGAAAAGTATAGTCACCTTTAATGTTTATATAGGAGTTGCCACCATCCGTAAGTCTTGGAGTAAAGGGCACATCTTGAGATTGGCCTTTAAAGCCTATCAAGCATATGCCAATTAGGCACAGAACTGTTTTGAGAAAATGATTGGTCATTTTAACTATTGGAGTTTGGTTTTACCCGCATGATCCACATTTTGTCATCATACGAAGCATTTAGTTTGGAATAGTATGAGGTGAGCGCATTGGTCCAGGTCTGATGTTTTTTAAGGTACACGTACCTATAGTTGTTTTCTGGATTTATAAAATAGCTCGCATTTAATCCTTTGGCATTCAGTTCTTTTACAAATCGGTTTGCGTTCTTGGCTTTTTCAAAAACGTTAGCGATGATATAAAAACCAGAACCTAGCCCGTTAATTTTATATGTGCTATAAGAGACTTGAGAAGCATTTCCTTTGGTCTTGCTTACATTTTTATGCAAAGCATTGTCTCCATATTTGGATTTTGTAGTTTTTTCTACAGCTACGAAACTGTTGTATGGATCTACTCCATGAACATTCATTACCCAAGCATCACCTTGGTAAGTTCCGTCAAGCTGTGTATTGTAGGCATCAATGGCCTCTTTTTTATCTCTAAACCCTTTTAGGTATACATAGTTGAGTCCGTTTTTAGGGTTTTCAAAATAGTCGGCGTTTATACCTTGAGATTGTAGTTTGTCTAAAAATGCAGATACATTTTGAGGGTCTCTAAAGACATTTGCAATGAGATAGTGCCCACTTTCTATATTAGGTATGTTGAAAGATCTAAATCGTCCAACAGTTTTTCTTGGGGATTTGGCTATTTTATCTCTTTTAACTGAGGTTTTTCTGGAAGCAACAGTGGTGTTTTTAGAATCATTTAAGCGAATAACTTTTTTGGCGGCAGTAGTATTGGAAAGTCCGTGGTTAGCGACCGTTTGTGAAGGACGTTTGGTATCGATAACATCCATGCTGTCCATGTTGGCAAAATAGACTTCTTTAGCCTTTTCCTCTAGTTGAGGCATTTGCCCTTTTGTCTCTCTACGCACCATACGCATTACGGTTTCAAACCTTCTTTCCAAATCACTTTCTCTTGCCGTTTCAATAGAATCTTGACGCAATAAAAGTTCATCCAGAATGGCATCGTTTTCTGCTAATTTTGATTCTAATTCGGAAATCTTGAGGTCTTTTTCAGAAAGGGTTAAATCTTCTTCAGGGACCGTATCCGTATCAACTAAATCCTCATTTTCTTTTTCCAACATTACCCTATCCTCTGTTAAGTTGGGGGTAAAGGAGTACGCTAGTGAAACCTCATGGCTTACCCCAAAGTTTTCAAAGTTGTTGCTAAGTCCTTTTTCTACTGTATATCCTATAGAGAGGTTTTTGTTGAGGTTGAAACCTAGTCCGGCAGAGGCGCCATAAAAGTCATCATAACCGGCTTGAACCCATCCTAATTTTGGTAAATCCATAATAAGGTTTCCACCAAGCGTAATGGTTTCCTCCCCTGTTTTTCTAACACGCGCCAAAGGCATTAGCCTACCTTGCTCCAATATTCCAGAGGCATTTTCAAACTGATGGGTATATTGTAAGTGACCAGAATAGGTTTTCTCATTGAATTCGGTAACCGATTCACTGGTTTTAAGGTTGTAATCAAAGAGATTTTCGGCAAAACCACCGAAGTCAAAATTACCATAAGAAATATTGAACCCAGGTTGGAAAGTAACTAAAGAACTACTTTCCAATCCGTTTAAAAAAGGATCATTATCCAAGGCATTGGCCCTGTTTTGATTAAAGGCACTTTGATAATATGAAACATTAGCCCCAAAAGTGAAATTGCTTTTTGGGCTCAACTTGACTCCATAGGCATAATTGGCATGTACCCCAAAGTTGTTGAATAGCCCTTCACGATTGGTGAACAGACTTAGTCCAACACCACTCCTATCACCTACTCTTCCGCTATAACTTAAGAAATAAACTTGGTTATTGTCATCAAAAGATACCGATTGGTTTCTGTGAAATAAATTGATGTACGATTTGTCTTCCCGTACCGTTGAAAAGGTCGGATTTATAAGGAACCTATTGAACTTTAACAGGTTCTGGGAAGGCACATCATACGCCACAAACGGATTCTCTTCCTGGCCGCGTAAGCCAGAAAAAGAAAGCATAAGGATGAAGAGTAATAAAAGTTGGGGTTTGTTTGTGCGCATTTCGGTTTTATCGGATAACAGTTATTGTTCCTTGTTTAAGGTTTTCACCTCCTCTAGTGACCCTGTAATAAAAGATCATATTTTGTTTGTTAAATGATGTAGTAGATTGAGGCCAGTTGTTTTCGTAGTTAGATTGGCTAAAAACCTCTTTCCCTCTTTCATCATATATGGTTACCAAAACATTTTCATCTCTGGAATATGTATTTGGTAAAACCCATAGGTCATTAATTCCGTCACCATTTGCGGTAATTACATTAGGAATGGAAAAGGTATCTCTATAGGTTACGGTAATAACTCTGTTTATGGTACAGTTCCCAAAGTTTGCGACTAAAAGGTATTCTCCTTCTAGCTCAAAATTGTAGGAATCTTGTGTACCTAATAAGGTATTGTTGGTGTCGAACCATTCGTATGATTCAGCACCAGTTGCCATTACAGTTTCGGTTTCACCTTCTATTATAATGATGTCTTCAGGACTGTCAAGAACAAGTAAGGATTCATCAAAGGTCCGTACGGTAACTTCGTTGGAAACTATTGGGCAGTCATTTGTCCGTATAATTAATTGGTAAACTCCTATTTCATCTGCAGTAATAGTTTCTGAAGAGGTATCTATAATAGCACCATCTTTTAACCATTCAAAGGTTTCATCAGCCAAGTTTTCAGAGCTATTAAAAACAATGGCATCTGCTCCTTCACATAGAATAGTTCCGTTAGAAGTTATTTCTAATGAAGTATTTTTTGATAACCTTATGTTTAAATCATTGGAAGAAACATTAAAGCTGTTTAAAACACCATCTAGTCTATAGTCACCATTGTCTTCAAAATTGGAAACAGTAATTGTTCTCGAAGTTTCTCCTCCAATAGTATTACCGTCATGTACCCATTGATAGGTAAATGAAGATTGTAAATCTGCAGTAACATCTGTTTTTGCTCCAGAGTTGCTAACTGCATTAATAGTGGAAAGACTTATGGTTGCTCCAGTATTTTGACATTCGGTGTACGCTCCGGCATAAGCAACTACAAACTCAAAGGAATCTGGAGAAACCACCGTAGTATTTGCTGAATCTAATGGTAAAGCTGAACAACCTCCTCCATTTTCAGTTACCCTAGCAAAATACACTCCTGTTTCAGTAATGTCTAAAGAACTGTTTGTGGCACCGGAAACAGGCGATCCATCTTTGTACCACTGATATGTTGGAGTAGTAGCCGTAGTCGTTACTGAGAGTGTTTTTGTCTGAGAGGGTAACAACACAATATTTTCTTCATTCTGTCTTGTTACTTCAAACTCTCCAAGATTTCTTACGGTTACAGCTGCAGAACGCTCTAAACAGGCAGCAGCACCTTCAACTTCAACCTCGTAACTTCCATCAAAACCACTGACTCCTGTGTTTATATTATATGTAGAGCCTTCTAAAGTAGGTCCGGACACGATAGCACCATCTTTGAACCAAGTGTAAGTAAGACCCACACCGGTAATATTGGTGGTTAAGGTGCCGGCATCTCCTGGACATAGCCCAATATCGTTAGGACCATTTATTGCAATTCCCACACTACTGCCCGCTGAAATTTCAATGGTATTGGAAAGTGTATTTGCAGAACCTGAACATACAGACCCATAATCTAACTCAACATAATACATCCCTGTAGTGGATACCGTAATGCTTTCGCTTTTTTCTGATAATAGTGTTCCACTTCTATACCAATTGTACTGATAGGTGTTAGCATTGGGGATATTATGTGGTGAAAGTGTAACAGACCCACCACCGCAAACAGAAATAGCTCCACCTGGAGGAATCGTTCCGCTGCCATCCTGGCTGATAAGTAATGGAGAGCCATAATCAATATAATGCATGGGATATGAGTCAGTAGCAGGACTTGTTTTTACAGGACTTGTACTACGTACCCTCAATTTGTAGCTTTCACCTCTAACATCTGTTGGAAGCGTGAAGCGAAAATCAAAATTAAAATCCGTGTTTTTGTCTCCAACTCTTGTAAGCTCTCTTGGAGACCCAAAGTTTCCATTGGAATCTGATAGTTCAAGAATAAACTCATTTCCAGCATCCACCAAGGGCGGGTTCCATCTGAAGCTAACATCGTATTGGTTAAAGCTATCCGAAGCACACGCAGCCGTCCACACGGTTGTTGGCTTTTCAAGTACTTGTGCACTTAAGGAGTGTGCTCCAAGCAGCATAAATGCGAATACAATCACAAGAATGCTATTATATGAACTAGTTTTCTTCATCAGCGTTAGTTTTAAGAGGTTATGGGCAATAATGCCCTATCGTTGTGCCCCTTAATTTTTGTTCAGTTCAGTTAGGTGCCCAAAAACACCCACTATTTCATATAATATTCTAATAACAAATATGATTTTAATTTCGTCGAAAGGAAAGATATTGTTGTAGGGCATACCAAAAGTGTTGTGAAATGGCTTTCTTTGTATACACCAATGCATGATTAATGGCTATAAACGCTGGATTTTACTACATTTGCGCTTCAAATTTTTGAAATGGAGGAAGAAGTTAAATCGTTGAATTTTATTGAGCATATTGTTGAGGAAGATTTGGCAAATGGATATGGGCAGCAAGACCTGCGTTTTCGGTTTCCACCTGAGCCAAATGGATATCTTCATATAGGCCACGCCAGTTCTATTTGTCTAAATTTTGGATTAGGCCTTAGGTACAATGCGCCTGTGAATCTACGTTTTGACGATACAAACCCAGCAAAAGAGGAAAAGGAGTATGTAGATGCCATAAAAAAAGATGTTAAGTGGCTGGGTTATGAATGGGACACGGAGCGTTATGCATCAGACTATTTTCAACAGCTTTATGATTGGGCGGTAGAATTGATCAAGCAGGGCAAAGCTTATGTTGATAGCCAGAGCTCAGAAGAAATGGCAGAACAAAAGGGAACTCCGACTGAATCGGGCAAAGAAAGCCCATTTAGAAATCGTTCCATAGAGGAGAATCTATCACTTTTTGAGAGAATGAAAAATGGAGAGTTTGAAGAAGGAAAACATGTACTACGAGCAAAAATTGACATGACTTCTCCAAATATGCTAATGCGGGACCCCATCATGTATCGCGTACTGCATAAGGCCCACCACAGAACAAATACCGATTGGTGTATTTACCCAATGTATGATTGGACTCATGGTGAAAGTGATTATATAGAACAAGTGTCGCATTCCTTATGTACATTAGAGTTTTTGCCTCATAGAGAATTGTATAATTGGTTTTTGGACCAATTGGTAGATACTGAAAAGCTTCGCCCCAAACAACGGGAATTTGCCAGAAGAAACCTGAGTCATACTGTGGTAAGCAAACGTAAATTATTACAATTGGTGGAGCAGAGTGTTGTTGATAGTTGGGACGATCCACGCATGCCAACCATATCCGGATTAAGAAGAAGGGGATATACTCCAGAATCTATTCGGAATTTTGCGGAAACTATTGGAATTGCAAAAAGGGAGAACATTGTAGATGTTTCTTTGTTGGAATTTCACGTAAGGGAACATTTGAATAAAATTGCTCCCCGGGTAATGGCGGTACTCAATCCATTAAAAGTGGTTATAACGAATTATGAAGAAGGTAAAGAAGAATGGTTAGAGGCTGAGAACAATCCAGGAGATGAATCCGATGGAAGTAGACAAGTTCCATTTTCAAGAGAGCTGTTCATAGAGCAAGAAGATTTTAGAGAGGAGGCCAATCGCAAATTTTTCAGACTAAAGCTAGGCGGTGAGGTTCGATTGAAAAACGGCTATATCATAAAAGCGGAAAGCTGCACCAAAGATACCGATGGGAATATTCTTGAAGTGCAGTGCACCTATGACCCCAAAAGTAAAAGTGGTAGCGGCACAGAAGAAAGTTTAAGAAAAGTAAAAGGTACGTTACATTGGGTTTCAATTGCGCATGCTGTGAAAGCTGAGGTTCGTTTATATGATCGCTTGTTCAATGATGAAAATCCCGATGGACATAAGGACAAGGATTTTATGGAATTTGTAAATCCAGATTCATTGAAAAAAATTACGGGGTATTTAGAACCAAGTCTGAAAAATGCAAAAGTTGGAGACAGATTTCAGTTTCAACGTTTGGGATATTTTAATGTAGATACGGACTCAACAGCCGAAAATTTGGTTTTCAATAGAACGGTTACTTTAAGGGACACTTGGGCAAAAATCCAACAAAATAATTAATATAGAGGTTATCTATTTAACAAGCCAAACCTCATTGTTTTTAACAATAAACATCAGTCAATTTAGATAGCGTTTCTTAGCAGATCTTTTTACTGAAACCCAACAGTATATTTTGGCTATAGATCAGCCGTGAGAGCGCTTTATTTTAAGTTTTTAGTAAACATCAAATTAAAACCTCAATTGAATTAAACAATTGAGGTTTTTTCTTTAAGCCAGCAAGAAAATCCGATTTTCTAACTATTCTTTTTTGGAACGTTTGTCTTTTTCATAGATTCCCCGATCATATTACTTGCTGTAAATGAGGCAACCATATTATTGAGCATATCGCTACCGGCTTGTGGAGAATTTGGCAAAAGAATCAAATTGGTGTTGGTTTCTTCACCAATAGATTGCAACGTATCATAATGTTGTGTTACTACAATTAAGGCAGATGCCTCTTGTGAATTGATTCCAACCTTATTCAAAACTTCGACAGATTCCTCCAGACCTCGTGCAATTTCACGACGCTGATCGGCAATACCCTGTCCTTGCAGTCTTTTGCTTTCCGCTTCGGCCTTCGCCTTTTCTACAATTAGGATTCTGGCAGCATCACCTTCAAACTGCGCAGCAATTTTTTCACGTTCGGAGGCATTAATCCTATTCATAGCTTCTTTGACCTGAGCATCGGGGTCAATATCCGTTACCAAGGTTTTAATAATGTCATATCCATAATCCAACATGGCATCTTGAAGTTCGGTTTTTACGGCAATGGCGATGTCGTCTTTTTTCACAAAGACATCATCCAATTTCATTTTTGGAACCTCGGCACGGACCACATCAAAAACATAAGAAGTGATTTGATCATGTGGATATTCCAGTTTATAAAAGGCTTCGTAAACTTTAGATTTGATAACTACATACTGAACTGAAACCTTAAGTTTTACAAAAACATCATCGAGCGTTTTGGTCTCAACAATAACATCCAATTGCTGAATTTTTAACCCAACACGAGACACAATCCTATCCACCAATGGAATTTTCATTTGCAAACCAGATTGTCTAATGCTGTTAAAGCGGCCAAAGCGTTCCACAATAGCTGCGGTTTGCTGCTTTACCGTAAAGAAGGAAGAAAAAAGAACGATAAGCCCAAAAAATATTAAAGGAATAAGAAGAAAATTACCCATAGCGTATAGATTTTATGTTAAGAAGTTAAAGTACAAAACTCTGTACGATATAGGTAGTCAACGATCAAGTTTTGTTACACATCCGTCAATTAGATTGTCTCTAAGGCCTTTTTTATCCTTCCTACACTTTCTTCTTTTCCTAATAAAGCAAGAATATCAAAAATATGAGGCCCCTTTAATTCTCCAACAATGATTAACCTTAAAGGGCCCATCACTTTTCCAAAGGAAAGTTCATTATCCGTAATCCAGGCCTTAACATTGGATTCAACAGTTGCTGAGTTAAAGTCTTCGGTAACTTCCAAAATCTCAGCTACTTTTTGCATCAGTTGTGGCGTATTTTCCTTCCACTGTTTTTTTACCGCTTTTTCATTGTAGCTGGTAGGTGCTTCAAAAAAGTAGTTGCCCAATTCCCATAAATCGGAAACAAAATCGGCACGCTCCTTAACTAGCGAAACTACTTTTGTAACATATTCTAGGTTGACTGCAGATTCAGGAAGAGAGGTGAAACTATTTTGAAGAAATGCAATAAATGAGAATGCAAGTTCTTTATCACTTTTCTTTTGGAGGTATTGGTGGTTGTACCATTTTGTTTTTTCAGGATCAAAGCGTGCGCCGGATTTGTTTACACGCTCCAAGCTAAAGGTTTCAATTAATGCTGACAAACTAAATAGCTCTTGTTCCGTTCCAGGATTCCATCCCAATAGCGCTAAAAAGTTAATAACCGCTTCTGGAAAATATCCCGCTTCGCGATACCCTTGAGATTCGTTCCACGATATAGGAAAAATGGGGAATCCTCCTTTTTCACCATCACGTTTGCTCAATTTTCCTTTACCAACAGGCTTCATGATAAGGGGCAGGTGTGCAAACTTGGGCGCCTTCCAATCAAGAGCATTATATAATAATTGATGAAGGGCCAAAGATGGCAACCATTCTTCACCGCGAATTACGTGCGTAATTTCCATTAAATGGTCATCCACAATATTCGCCAAATGGTAGGTAGGCATACCATCACTTTTAAAAAGGATTTTATCATCAAGAACATTGGTGTCTATTTTAATTTCTCCACGTATAATGTCATTCAAAACTATTTCCTGGTCTTGTGGTGATTTAAATCGGATAACGTAATCTTCTCCGGCATCCAGTTTTGTTTGTGTCTCTTCGGCAGACAACGAAAGGGAGTTGGTAAGCTTTAGCCTGTTGTGCCAATTATAGATAAAAGTCTTGCCTTTTTCTTCATGATCTTTACGGTGAAAATCTAATCGCTCCGAGGTATCAAAAGCATAATAAGCATGCCCTTTTTCAATGAGCTCCAGAGCATAGTCCTTGTACAAATGTTTCCGTTCACTTTGTCTGTAGGGCCCAAAAGCTTCTTCTCTCCCTGGCCCTTCATCAAAAGGAATACCACACCAGTTTAAAGCTTCCACAATATATGCCTCTGCACCTTCCACATAGCGGTTTTGGTCAGTATCCTCAATTCTGAGCACAAAATCACCACCGTGTTTTTTGGCAAACAAATAATTGAATAAAGCAGTGCGAACACCACCTATGTGCAATGGCCCCGTTGGGCTGGGAGCAAAACGAACCCGTACTTTTTGACTCATGTGACACCAAATTGAGCCGCAAAGATACTACTTGGCCCAGCACTAGAAAACAGTTTAAGGGATGTGTTTTAACAAAAAGTTTTCAGCACTATTCCCTGCTATCAGGTATCTTGGTAGTAAATAATATGGATTTTGAACAGTTATCATAAGATACTCGATAAGCTCAACGAGTTTACCAAGAAGTATTATACAAAGCAATTGATTAAAGGAAGTCTGCTGTTTTTAGCGATTGGACTTCTTTTTATGCTTGGCATAATGTCTTTGGAATATATGCTTTGGTTGAACCAAGATTGGCGCCTTGTACTGTTTCTGATTTTTTTAGTGGTTGAGCTGTTCTTGATTTATAAGTTTATTCTAGTTCCGCTATTCTTTCTTTTTAAGATTAGAAAAGGGATATCCAACAAAGAAGCGTCGGTGCTCATTGGAAAACATTTTCCTCAAATTGATGATAAGCTATACAATTTGTTGGAGTTGGCTGAAAACAAATCTGCTTCCGAACTTTTGTTGGCGAGTATTGAACAAAGAAGTGAAGGCTTGAGTCAAGTTTCGTTTAAGAAAGCAATTGACTTTAAAGAGAGTTTTAAATATGCAAAGTATGTGGTGATTCCAGTGCTTATTTTAAGCTTCATTTGGTTGTCTGGCAATATCGTTTCCTTTTTTAATTCATACAAAAGAGTAGTTAATTATGACTTGGCGTTTGAACAGCCGGCACCGTTTACTTTTCAAATATTGAATGAAAGGCTGGAGGTTTTGGATAATGAACCTTTGACCATACAGGTGACCACTGCAGGAGAGGTAAAACCAGAAAATGTATTTATGGTAATTGATGGGGAGGAGCTATTGCTTAAAAACCGTAATGGTGTTTATACGCATACGTTTGAGGCGCCCGTCAACGAGAGCAGTTTTTATGTAACAGCCAATGGGTGGAACTCCAAGCATTATACGGTCCGAAGTTTTAGAACTCCGTCCTTACTTGATTTTAAAATGCAGCTCGATTTTCCAAAGTATATACAACGAACAACTGAGGTAATTACTGGAACCGGAAATGCGGTTATTCCCGAAGGCACTAAAGTAAGTTGGAATATTGAGGGCAGGCATGTAGAGGAAATTCAAATGTCAGCAAGTGATACGACTTTTGCTTTTGTCAAGGATCAAAATGTGTTCGAACATGCGGTTAAGGTTTATAATGATTTAAGTTATGAGCTGAGCACATCGAATAAAAATGTACAGGATTTTGAAAAACTTGGTTATCAATTGGAAGTTGTTAAGGATGCCTATCCGACAGTTGAGGTGGAGCAGGTTTTGGATTCTATACATCAAAACCAATCATTTTATACAGGCCAAGCTGCGGATGACTACAAGGTGAGTAAGATACGAGTTGTGTGCTATCCAGCAGATAATAATCGAGATATTCAAAGAGTGGTTTTGGAATCACCCAACAACAATGTGCACCAGTTTTATTATACATTTCCTTCAGGGTTTACCCTGGAGAAAGGGAAGAACTATAAGTTGTATTTTGAAGTTGTTGATAATGATGGACTTAGAAACGGTAAGCTAACTAAAAGCAAAACGTTTGACACAGCATTATTTGACAGTAACCAACTGAAAAACAAAGAGTTAGAGTTTCAAAATTCTGTTTTGAATAAGATGGATAGGTCTCTTGAAAAATATAAAGAACAGCAAGAAACCCTTTCAAAAATCAATGACAAGCAAAAGGAAGAAAAGACCTTGAACTTTGATGATAAAAATGAGATAAAAGATTTTTTACAGAAGCAGGAACGCCAAGAGGAATTGATGGAGAAATTCAGTCAACAGTTAAAGGAAAGTTTGAATAAGGATGATAGTTCCGATGAGAGAAAGAAAATGTTACAAGAGAGACTGGAAAGACAGGAGCTTGAAGCAAAAAAGAACGAGAAACTGTTAGAGGAACTAAATAAGCTTGCTGATAAAATTGACAAAGAGGAACTAAAAAAGAAGCTAGACGAACTTGGCAGGAAGCAGAGTTCAAGCGCCAGAAATTTAGAGCAGATTTTAGAGCTCACCAAACGATATTATGTAACAGAGAAAATGGCGCAGCTATCTAAAGAGCTCGATGAGTTATCAGAGAAACAAGAAAAGCTTTCGGAGGAGGATAGTGCTATTTCTGAGGAAGAAGCGAAGCAACAAAAGTTGAATGAAGATTTTAAGGAATTGGCCAAGGAGTTGAATGAGCTTAAAAAAGATAATGAGAACTTGAAAAAGCCGATGAGCATAAATGTTCAGGATAGGGACAAAGAAGGCGTTGAAGAAGATCAGAAAAAGGCATTGGAGGAACTAAATAAGAGTAAGGAAGAGCAAGAAAATTCGGAAGAAGAAAAAAGTAAAGCAGCTAAAAACAAGGCTAGCCAAAAACAGAAATCTGCTGCCCAAAAGATGAAAGAGATGAGCAAATCATTACAGCAAAGCTCCATGGGTGGTGGCGGTTCTTCTATTACAGAAGATGCGGAAATGTTGAGACAAATTTTGGATAATTTGGTGACCTTTTCTTTTAAGCAAGAAACCCTTTTTGAGACCGTGGAAGGTTCAGATGTTGACATTTCGCAGTTTTCTAAAACAGTAAGAGATCAAAAGGAATTACGAAGGTTGTTTGAGCATGTTGATGACAGTTTATTCGCTTTGTCTCTTAGAAGAGCGGAGTTGTCAGAGTTTGTGAATGAGCAAATTACTGAGGTATATTATAATATTGACAAGTCATTGCAAAGCATAGCCGAAAACCAAGTTTTTCAAGGAGCATCATATCAACAATATGTTATAAATGCGACGAATGCATTGGCTGATTTTTTGGCGAATATTCTGGATAACATGCAACAGAATATGAAACCTGGCCAAGGCAGCGGTCAGGGAGGTGGTGATTTTCAGCTGCCGGATATCATTAAGGGACAGCAAGGTGTTCAAGAGAAGATGGGTAGTTCTGGAGAACAGGGTAAAGGTAAATCTGGGCAACAGGGAAAAGAAGGGGAAGGTCACAAAGGAGAAGGAGAAAAGCAAGGTTCTGGTAAAAAAGGACAGGACGGGAATGAAGGAGGAAAAAATGATGGAAAGGAAGGACAGAATGGGAATGGACAACAGGGAAGTGAAAATGGAAGTGGCGGTGAAAGTGGCGATGGAGAAATGAGTTTGAGCGAGATATATGAAATCTATAAAGAACAACAATATATCCGTCAACAACTGGAAAAACAGCTGAATGATTTAATCAATAATGCGGACAGGAATCTTGCGAAAAAGTTGATTAGGCAGATGGGGGATTTTGAAAATGACTTATTGGAAAATGGAATTACGAGGCGCACTAGAAGTAAAGTAAATACGATTCAGCACGAACTGTTGAAACTCAAAGATGCAACCCTAAAACAGGGCAGGAAAAAGGAACGAGAAAGCAACACAAACTTAAACAACTTTACGAACCCTATAACCACGAAACCAGAGTTGCTCAAGGAATACCAGAACGACATTGAAATATTAAATGGACAAGCACTACCTTTGCGGCAAAATTACGCGAAGAGGGTAAAGGTTTATTTTAAGAATGATTGAGTTTCATTTTAAGTCGGACTTTGTTTTAGAGAGCAAAACCCAATATTCCGATTGGATTACTAGAATAATTATGTCAGAGGGTTTTTTGGCTGGAGAGTTGGACTATATATTTTGCTCTGATGATTATCTTCTTAGTATCAACCAGGACTATTTAAATCATGACACTTATACAGACATTATAACATTTGATTATTCAGATGGAAAGACACTTTCAGGAGATATTTTTATTTCAACTGAAAGAGTCAATGAGAATGCTAAAGCTTACAAAGTAAGTTTAGATGAAGAGCTATTAAGGGTCATGAGTCATGGCATATTACACCTTATGGGTTTTGGAGATAAGACAGATGAAGAGCGTATATTGATGCGGAGTAAAGAGGAAGAAAAGATAAAATTGTTCCACGTGGAACATTAGATATGTTTGAAAAAGAATATGATGTAATTGTAGTTGGCGGTGGCCATGCTGGAGCAGAAGCTACGGCAGCAGCAGCGAACATGGGTTCTAAAACCCTGCTTGTCACCATGAACCTTCAAACCATTGGACAAATGTCTTGTAATCCTGCTATGGGCGGAATTGCAAAAGGGCAAATTGTTCGTGAGATAGATGCATTGGGGGGTTATAGTGGCATTATTACTGATAAGTCAGCCATTCAGTTTAAGATGCTGAACAAGTCTAAGGGACCCGCTATGTGGAGTCCAAGAGCGCAGAATGACAGAATGCGTTTCGCTGAGGAATGGAGATTGGCTTTAGAGAATACCCCAAATGCAGATTTCTATCAAGAGATGGTATCTGGCCTATTGGTTGAGGGAGATAGGGTTGTTGGCGTTAGAACATCACTGGGAATTGACATTAAGTCAAAGGCGGTTGTATTGACTAATGGAACTTTTTTGAATGGGCTTATCCATATAGGGGAAAAGCAATTTGGAGGAGGAAGAGCTGGAGAAAAGGCGGCTACAGGAATTACGGAGCAACTTACGGATTTCGGATTTGATAGTGGCAGAATGAAAACGGGAACACCTCCAAGAGTGGATGGGCGTTCCTTGGATTATTCTCAAATGATTCCACAACCGGGTGATGAGAATCCTGAGAAATTTTCCTATTTGGAGTCTAAAATTTTAACCAATCAAAGGGATTGTCATATGACACATACCAGTGCTTTGGTTCATGATTTATTGAGAGAAGGTTTTGACAGATCCCCAATGTTTAACGGAAGAATAAAAAGTATTGGACCTAGATACTGCCCTTCAATTGAGGATAAAATAAATCGTTTTGCGGACAAAGATGCTCACCAGATTTTTGTAGAACCTGAAGGGTGGCATACAGTTGAAGTGTACGTAAATGGTTTTTCTACTTCCTTGCCTGAGGATGTTCAATATAATGCGTTGAAGTCTGTAAAGGGGTTTGAAAATGTTAAGTTTTTTAGACCGGGTTATGCCATTGAATACGATTATTTTCCGCCAACGCAATTGAAACATACACTGGAGACAAAGCTGATTAAGAATCTATATTTTGCTGGTCAAATTAACGGAACTACAGGGTATGAAGAAGCAGCTTCACAAGGACTGATGGCAGGAATAAATGCACATTTGAAAATCAATGAAAAGGAATCGTTTATTTTAAAGAGAGACGAAGCCTATATTGGTGTTTTGATTGATGATTTAATTACAAAGGGGACAGAAGAACCGTATCGCATGTTTACGTCCAGAGCAGAGTATCGTACTTTATTGCGACAAGATAATGCTGATCTTCGTTTGACGCCTAAGAGTTTTGGGCTGGGTTTGGCAAGCAAAGAGAGAATGGTTCGAATGGAGAAAAAACAAAAGGAGGCGGAAAGTTTTGTAGACTTTTTTAGAAAGACAAGCTTTTCTCCAGAGGAAATAAATCCTATTTTGGAATCGGTGTCTTCTTCAACCGTTCGCCAATCCGATAAACTATTTAAGGTGTTTTCTAGACCAAGGGTTACTATGGATCATATGCTTCAATTGGATGTTGTTTCCGGTTTTGTGAAACAACACCAATTCAATTCTGAGGTATTGGAGCAAGCGGAAATTCAGGTAAAGTATTCTGGCTACATAGAAAAGGAAAAGAACAATGCGGATAAATTACACCGTTTGGAAAATGTAAAGATTCCTGAGGACTTTGATTACTCTAAATTAAAATCTCTTTCTTATGAAGCAAGAGAGAAGTTAGAAGCTATACGCCCAGTTACAATTTCACAAGCTTCGAGAATAAGTGGTGTTTCTCCTTCAGATGTTAGTGTTTTATTGGTTTTTCTAGGAAGGTAAAGAGCTATTTGTTCCACGTGGAACAAAATACATGATTTCTTTTTTTGGCTTAATTATTGATTCAATAAAAGAATCAAACTAAACACCAATGAAGAAATTTTTACTCTTTTTAACACTGGGGATTGTATTGTATTCCTGTATTCCAATTAGAATTGCTCCAAATATTAAAGATTACAAAATCACCAATGGCAAAAGATTTAAAAGAGGATTGCCTAAAAAGACCGTTTTTGTTTTTGAAGACCCCAAGGATGCAAATGAATTCTATAATTATATAAACATCAAATTCGAATTGGAAGATTATTACGTAGATACAGAGGTTCCATTCATGGTCGAGAATAAGCCATACTATTTTTCTTTTTACGAAGTTGAAATTCCCACAAAGACAATTAATTTAATTCCTTTAGCCATTGATGGAATTCTAAGTGAGGCAGCTGATATGGGTCCGTTAATGGAAGATGTGCATGCTTCTAGATTTGGAAACTGGCACATCGCTATTGAAGTGTTTAGTGACACTGAGAAAGATTGTTTAAGCGAAGATTCAATTTCAAAGGATATCGTTTTGCCGTATCTTCGAAACCTCAAACAAGAATACCTTTCCACCCATAATTATAATGAAGTCGTATTTAAAAACTAAAGATTTTTCAGTTTCTCAAGAGTCCTTTGAGTTACACTACGATGCTGAGTTAGAAATGTTGGTAACGCATCCACAGCCAAAAGACTTAAGTCCGTATTACGATAGCGAGGTATACATTTCCCATACGGACTCAAAAACTTCGCTTACCGATAGGTTATATCAAAAAGTAAAGCAATATAGTCTTCGAAAAAAAGTTAAACTGATTGATAATCAGATAGTTAACTCAAAAAAACTCCTCGATTTTGGAGCAGGCACAGGAGATTTTCTAGTAAAAGCCAGAACAAAAGGTTTTTCAGTTGATGGAATAGAACCAAATGAAAAGGCTAGGCTCAATGCTGCCAAAAAGGGGATAGTATTGCACGAAAATAGTTCTGCTTTAAAAGAAAGCAGGTATGGGGCGATTACGTTATGGCATGTTTTAGAGCATTTACCAGATTTAGATGGACAAGTGGAAAAAATAGCAAGTTTATTGGATAAAGATGGAGTTGTGGTAGTTGCAGTCCCTAATTATAAATCTTACGATGCCAAATTTTATGGCGCCTATTGGGCCGCATATGATGTGCCCAGACATATATGGCATTTCTCTAAAACTTCAATTATTCGACTTTTTGATAAGCACGAGATGGAAGTGGTTTCAATTAAACCAATGCTGTTCGATTCGTTTTATGTTTCACTCTTGTCAGAAAAGTATAAAGGAAACAAACTGTATTTGATAAATGCATTTTTTATTGGGCTATGGTCTAACATTAAAGCATATTTTTCAAAAGAATATTCTTCGTTGATATACGTCATTAAAAAGAAGAATTAATCTGTTTTAAGCTATTTCTGAGGACTTCTTATCAAATAGAGCACTAATTACCTTTTTAAAAAAGAAGCGCGCAATAAAGGCTGTTTCCGCAGGCCATAATAATAGATAAAATTGATTTTTTATTATAACCTAAATAAAAATTATTTATAATTGTTCTGAAAGCTTTTTTTGGATTCATAAAAGATAATGATAGTCATTCAAAAAGCTTTTCTATTTTTGCGCATCCTTAAAAAGAGAAACATGAAAAAACTTATAGTATTTGCAATCGCCTTGACGACGATATCATGTCAACAAGACAAGATTGGATATGTGGACAACGTGAAATTGATGGATGGCTACCAGGAGAAGCTAGATGTTGAAGCTAGATTTAAAGTTAAGGCCGAAGCATTGACCAAGAAAAGAGACAGTATTTCTCAAGCATTTCAAATTGAGCTTCAAGCATTTCAAACGAAAGCGCAAAAAATGTCTCAAAAAAGTGCCCAAGAAGAATATAGTGTACTGCAACAAAGAGGACAATTTGTAGGTCAGCAGTTACAACAAGAGGAGCAATTGTTACAGCAAGGAAGCCAAACAGAAATGGACTCTTTGGTGAGCAAAGTCAAAGAGGAAATTAAAAGCTACGGTAAAGCAAATGGCTACACTTATATCCTTGGAGGCGGAGATGGTGGAGCTGTGCTGTATGGAGAGGACACAAAAAACCTTACGGATGCGGTGTTAAAAATCCTGAATGATAAATACAAGAAATAGAACTTTATATACTCTATAATTTAAAAAGCCCATCTTTTATAGATGGGCTTTTTTGTTTTAAAAGTTATCTTAGGCAAGCTAAAATTGTATCGAGGCAAGGCTATTCAAAATGTGCAATGCCCAATGCTGCGTATAAACTTTTGGGATTAAAGATTTTGCCATCTTTTATAGTCATAACCACTCGTCTTATATCACTTATGTTTTCAGAAGGATTTCCGTCCACCAGAATAAGGTCGGCAAGTTTTCCTTTTTCAATAGAGCCCAACCGATTATCTGTAAAGGTGTTTTTTGCAGAGGTTATTGTGGCCAACTGCAAGACTTCATTTGCTGGAATTCCGGCACGAACATAGTTTTCCAGTTCTTTATGCAATGCAAAGCCGGGAGTAGCATCCGTACCAGGAAGTATGGTAACACCGCTGGTGTGCAATTCATAAATAATATCCAATAACTTCTGAAATGAATCCTTGAATTGTTGCTCTTTTCCTTGCGGAATAGGTAAGCCACCAGAATAAAAACCACGCCTCACTTGAATAGGCAACCTATCCAAAACAGCTTCAAACTGAGGGTCGGGTTCTCCTGCTTTTGTAGTAAACATGCCTTCAAAAATGGAAACGGTGGGGTCAATTTCAATGCCCTTATCCTTTAAAAGTTTAACAAATGATTTAAAATCATCTCCTTTTAAATCCAATTTATAAGTGTGTTCGGCCACCGCAGAAAATCGCAAAGGGGTTCTGGTATCTATGGTATCAGATAGGAAATTCAAAGCCAACATATTCACATGTTGTATTTCATCAAACCCATCTTTTATAGCATCTTCCGCTAACATATGTGCAGGAATATGTCCGCTTAGTTTTAAATCTAAATCGTGTGCTTTCTGCGCAAGAGGTTTTACCCAAGAAGGATCTATAGAACTGTATAATTTGATTTGATGATAGCCATTATCCTTAAAATCCTGAATAGCTTTTAAGCCTTCATCCACATTTGTAATCGTAAGCCCAGGACCAGCAAAAGGACCTTTTTGATCAATAAATCCGGACATGGTTACAACACGGGGCCCTATACTGGTGTTACTATCAAACTCTTTTCTGATTTCTATGAGTTCCATGGAATTAGCCATATCCCTTATTGAGGTTACACCAGCTGCCAAGTGCAGTAAACCATCTTCCTTTTGCACATGACAATGATTGTCAAATAACCCGGGCAAAAGTGTTTTGTTGGTCCCGTCTATTTCGGTTACACCTTCAGGTAGTGAAGGATCATCTGTTAAAACGGACGCAATAGTATTTCCGTTTATGATAACCGTTCGATTTGGCAAAATTTCACCTGAATTGGAGTCGAATAGATTTACATTTTTTATGGCGAAAGCACCACTGGGAGTATCGGTCAGTTCTTGGGCCAAAGACCTAAAAAAAGCATTTTCCTTTTCAGTTTGTATTTCCAAAAGCTGCTCTATAAGTGGAGCATTTTTTTCTTCAATTATGGTCAACCACGAGGAGACGGAGGCGAAAACTCTATCATTATCATCCAGCCAAATATAAGATGGAACAAAACCAAATCCAGTAATCTCCAAGAGCCTTAAGGCGTTATTTTCAACCTCAATGCTATCTATATTTTCAATTTTTACTGAACCGCTTGGTAACAGGGGCACTACATGGTTGGGAGAGGCTAGTAATTTTCTAATCAACAATTCTGTATCGCCTAAGGTGCCATTTACGCTAGCATAAAATGGGGCTCCATCCGACTCGGTAGTACCTTGTTCAGAAGTACTTTTCCAACTGGCTTTTTCCTTATTATAGCTAAAAACTTCAGAAATGGTATCCTTTAAATAGTTAACACCAGAGATTTGTAGTGAGGTGATAGAGCCCTTGTCATTTAGCTTTATTTTTTCCTCTATTTCCGGCCCTCGACCTCTATCATTATATTCAAAATTGTAAATATAGTTTCCCTCTTTATCTAAGGTGCTAGAGTGTTTTCCAGCAAGATTCCCTCGCATGTATACATTATAGTCTTTGGTGGCATATGCCTCTTTTTTATCAGAAGAACCGCAAGAGACCATTAGAATAATTAGGAAAATAGAAAGTGCATGTTTCATGATATTTATTTTTAGGTTTTGTTTATTCTGCTTTGAGTCTTCCAGCTTAGTTTTTAACCAATAGCAATCTAGGTATCACTCCAAAGATACCAGATAATGAATAGTTTTTATATAAAGGAAAGCTTGCCGTTTTAGCTGTTTTTCGGATTGATGATGTCAAAAGTATAATGATCTACTTTTTCACTGGGTCCAAAGACAGATTCATAAAACTTTACAGCTTGAATATCTTCAGAATGGGCATCTACGAAAATGGTTTCAACACCAGGACTATTATTTTTTAAATAGTTGATTAACTTCTTTCCTACACTTTGATTTTGAAAGGCTTTTTTTACAGCGATATCATAGATATACAATTCACTTTTATCAGTATAGTATTTTTGAAACTCGTATGCGGTAAACCCTCCAATAATAGCATCATTTTTAACAGCAACGATTGCATAAAACTCAGGCTTTTGAAGCAACCGTTTAAGATGTTTTTTAGAAGCAACTGTGTAGTATTCACTAAATACCTCATTGAATAAATTCACAAGCTTTATCAACAACTCCAATTTGTTTTCATTGAGTCTTAAAACCTGAACTCCTTCCTTTGTTTTCATAATTATTTGACTTAAAGTGGTTATTCTACTAGTCGAAGGAAACTCAAAAAAATGTTAGCTGAAGATCACTGTCAACAGAATTAAGTTTGGAGCAAATAGAGTAAAAAGATGGTTGGAATAAAATAAATTACTATAGTCTTTGCCCCTTCATAATCTTTGGCAACCCGCTGTCCAAAAAGCAATAGCAACAAAGTGGTCGCAGAAAGTACGGCAGCACAAAACGCCATGTCGCTTTCACCTTCAGTAATGAATTGAAAAATACCTACAACAGATAGAAGTCCAGAAACCATTTCGGCAAGCAAAACAATTCCAAGCATTAGAGGCACAATGCCTTTCAAAAAAGTTTCTGAAAAATGACCCGTTAGCCAAGATGAATTTCCTTTCCAGTCCATAATTTTATCAATACCACTTTGTAAAAATGTGACGGCTAAAAAGACAAGCAACAAGATTTGGGTCGCATGCGAAGTAAAATGTTCCATAGTATTAGTTTTTAAGCTGCTTTAGCGTGAAGCAACCTGGTGAGTTTTATAGAGAGATCAGTAAAGATGATTTTAGAATTCCCATTCCGTTCCACGTGAAAAATTGCCTTTTCCAACTCCTCCACAATATCTTGAATGTTGTTTTCATGCACAAAGGGCGCAAACTTACCAAGATCAAACCCCTCCAAATGCATTTTGGCATAAACCAAACTGTCCGCTTTATAGTTTAGCAGAAGTGCTTGGCGCATCATCGTCAAACAATAATTTAAAAACTGTTTTTGCACTTCTCTTCCTGTTTTGGCAACCTCATCACTCCAAAGAATCAATTCCTGAATGGCCGCTTTATTTCCTTTTGCTTTGAAAGCACTACGCACCCATTGCACAAACCAGCGTTCGAATACCAAATCTTCAGAATCGTTGTTTAGCAAATCCAAAGCTTTATTAAAATTGCCATGGGCTTCATGGGCAATGGAAAGTGCTTCGTTTTCGGGTGCACCTTTCTTAATCAACTCCGTAGAAATATCATTTTGTGCCAATGGAGGAAAGTGTAGTATCTGGCAGCGAGAAAGAATAGTATTGATGATTTGTTCCTCCTCTTCAGCAATTAGAATTAACACCGTTTTTTCAGGAGGTTCTTCAATAAGTTTTAGAAGCTTATTAGCGGCAGAAATGTTCATTTTTTCGGCCATCCATATTACTACTATTTTATACCCTCCTTCATAAGATTTTAAAGAAAGCTTTTTAACCACATCTTGCGCCTCATCAACCCCAATTTGCCCTTGCTTTTTCTCAATACCAATAAGTCTGTACCAATCAAACAGATTGCCATAAGGCTGCTCGTTTATAAATTGTCGCCAATCTTGAAGATAATGGTCACTTACCGCATGGGATTTTACTTTATCGGAATTGGAAACCGGGAAAGCGAAATGTAGGTCTGGATGAGTAAGCGAATTGCACTTTGCATTGCAGGCTATATTGTCTCCTTCATTCTCACCCCCGCTATTACCACAAAGCAAGTATTGCGCATATGCCAGCGCCATTGGCAAAGTTCCAGAGCCTTCAGGGCCAATGAACAATTGAGCATGGGCCACTCTGCCAGAATCAGCAGTCGTTACCAAATGTTTTTTAATATGTTCTAGCCCTAAAACATCTTTAAACAGCATGCTCCAAAGATACATTTTTTAGGTTCCACATGTTTTGAACGGTTTTTTGTTGTGGCTCTAAAAATATGGTGCTAATGATCAAACTGGAAAGCAGGAAATCTTTACATTTGGGCTTGCCATAAACAAATACAAATGAAGACCATAGACGATTACAATTTTGAGGATAAAAAAGCTTTGATCCGAGTTGACTTTAATGTGCCGCTTGATGGAGATTTTAATGTTACGGATACGAGTAGAATTGATGCGGCGACCCCCAGTATATTAAAAGTTTTGGAAGATGGAGGCAGTGCTGTTTTAATGAGTCATTTGGGAAGACCTAAAGGAAAGGTAAATCCAGACATGTCATTATCCCATATTTGTGAAAAAGTTTCTGAAATTATTGGGGTGCAGGTAAAATTTGCTTCGGACTGTGTTGGGGATGTTGCAGATACTGCCGTTTCGGAATTGCAAAGCGGGGAAGTATTGTTGTTGGAAAACCTTCGATTTTATAGTGAGGAAGAAAGTGGGGATGAAGCTTTTGCCGAAGCACTTTCCAAACATGGTGATATTTATGTGAACGATGCCTTTGGCACTGCCCATAGAGCCCATGCCTCTACCACTATTGTAGCCAACTATTTTTCTGGGAATAAGTGTTTTGGATATTTATTGGCAAAAGAAATAAAGGCTATAGAAAAAGTGATGCAAACGGGAGAAAAACCAATTACTGCTATTTTGGGAGGAGCAAAGGTTTCATCCAAAATCACCATCATTGAAAATATTCTGGATAAGGTGGACAATCTAATTATTGGTGGTGGAATGACCTATACTTTTGTAAAAGCACAAGGAGGAAAAGTGGGCGATTCCATCTGCGAGGATGACAAAATGGAATTGGCCTTGGACATTTTAAAACAAGCTTCTGAAAAAGGGGTAAAAGTTCATTTACCAGTTGATGTTTTGGCAGCAGATGCCTTTGATAATAGTGCCAACACCCAATTTATGGATGTTAATGAGATTCCAGATGGATGGCAAGGACTTGATGCTGGGCCTCAGACTATGGAGAACTTTAAGCAGGTAATTTTGGATTCTAAAACGATACTTTGGAACGGACCTGTAGGTGTTTTTGAAATGGAGAATTTTGCAAAAGGGACCATAGCAGTAGGCAATGCAATTGATGAAGCCACTCAAAATGGAGCGTTCTCCCTTGTCGGTGGCGGAGATTCAGTAGCCGCTGTGAAGCAATTTGGCTTTGAAGAAAAAGTGAGTTATGTGTCTACCGGAGGAGGTGCAATGCTAGAGAGTTTGGAGGGAAGAACACTTCCAGGAATCGCGGCAATATTGGGCTAATCTGCACGTTATGAATTAATAGGAGAAATCTTATGCTATGCCATGTTTTAGGCTGAAAGCTTTAATATTTCAGAAAAAAACACCATTTTCGTTTGCCCCAAAATCAAACCTTATCCAAAATGAACCAAAATTTTAAAATAGCTGCATGGGCAGTGCTCCTGTTTTCAACCACATCACTCTTTGCACAAGAGATAGATTCTACGGGTACGAAGCAAGCTGATACCAAAGAAGCATTATTACAACCTACACCAAACGATTCTGTTTCGGAACAGGCAATTAAGCCATTAAATCTTAAAATCGCTGAAGACAAAATTGATGGGAATACCGTTATAGCATCTTCAGATGAGCTGAGCAAGACCCAACTAATGGACTTGGAGGAGGCCAGAAGATATGACAGTCTTTGGTTAAAAGAGTTACACAATAGCGCTCAACTTTTTAGTGAGATGTTGCTCGAGGTACAAAATCCATCAGAAGAAGAAATTACCCTGGTTGATTTACCTACGGATACGCTTAAAGCAAGGTTGGCGTTGTTGGATGAAAAAACACCTTTTAATATTTCGTACAATCCATCTTTGGAGAGTGTAATAAAATCCTTTCTGGTTAGGAAGAAAGATTTAATGCAAAGGATGATCACGGCCAGCCAATTTTATTTTCCACTTTTTGAACAAGAGCTGGACAACAATGATGTTCCGCTAGAGGTAAAATATTTGGCTATTATAGAATCAGCCTTGAACCCAAGAGCCAGATCAAGAGTTGGGGCCAAGGGACTGTGGCAGTTTATGTATGGCACTGGTAAAATGTATGGATTGGAAGTAAGCAGTTATGTAGACGAGCGTAATGATCCAATTTTTGCGACAAAAGCCGCCGCGAAATATTTATCCAAGCTCCATAATATTTTTAACGATTGGGATTTGGCATTGGCTGCTTACAACTCCGGTCCAGGAAATGTAAACAAAGCCATAAGACGATCTGGAGGCTATAAAAATTATTGGAATATTAGAAGAAATCTTCCACGTGAAACAGCAGGTTATTTACCTGCATTTCTTGCCACGATGTATATTTTTGAATATGCGGAGGAACACGGACTTCAATATAAAAAAGCTGACAGACCTTATTTTGAGACCGATACTATCCACGTAAAAAACCTAATTACGTTTGACCAAATATCCAAACTAGTTGATATAAGCACGGAAGAATTGGAAATGTTGAACCCTGCTTACAAATTAAACATCATTCCCAAAATCAAGGGGAAAAACTACGCGCTTCGTTTACCCGTTACCAAAATAGGCAAGTTTGTAAACAATGAAGAAGCCATTTATGCCTATGCAAAAAAAGAGTTGGACTCTTTGGAAAAACCGTTGCCACAACTTACGCAAGCAAAAAATCAGGTTAGGTATAAAGTTAGAAGTGGGGACTATTTAGGAAAAATAGCAGAGCGATATGGTGTAGGAGTAAGTCAAATAAAAAGATGGAATGGCCTGCGGAGTAACAATTTAAGAGTTGGACAACGACTCACTATTTTCCCGAGAAAACCCTATCTTCCTAAACAGGCAGTGGCCAAAACCAGTTCTTCCAAATCAACTTCAGGAGGAGCATTGGCAAGCGGCTCAAAGGTACATACGGTTCAGGAAGGAGACTCGCTTTGGACCATATCAAGAAAATACCCTGGAGTTTCTATTGAAAATTTACGAAAATGGAACGGTCTTAGTGGTAATAACTTGAAACCGGGCACAAAACTTAAATTGTGCGATTGTTCTTCGTAAATTTAACTCGAGATGAAAAAATTTGGAACACTAAGCATCACCATTTTTTTAATGGTGATTATATCATGTAAAGATTCTGGAAAAAAAGAACGATTTCTTCCCCCATCTACGGGAGGAATCAACTCCTTAATGGTAGTGATGGACTCCGAACTCTGGAAGGGCGGTATTGGAGATAAAATACGGGAGCATTTTGCTGCACCGGTTTTGGGATTGCCACAAGGAGAACCAAAATTTACGATTACCCAAATACCCCCTCAGATTTTTAAAGGAGCAATCACATACTCCAGATCCGTTCTTTTTGTTGAGCAAGACACCCTTTCGCGCGCGCACATAAAAACGGATGTATATGCAAAACCACAAAAAATTGCGGTAATTAAAGGGGAAACCTACAATGATCTAGCCGGGAATATTGATTCTTTGGCCGGGAGGGCAATAGCATCCTTTAAAAGAGTAGAAATTAATGAGGCACAGAGACGTTTTACCCGGTCCTTGACCAAGGAAAAAGCGTTTGAAGAGGAGTTTGGGATAAGCTTAAACGTTCCTTCTTTATATAAAGTTGGGAAACACGAAAAGAATTTTGTTTGGATGGACATTCAAATTCCAAAAGGCACTATGAATATTGTAGCATATGCAATGCCCTGGAATAGCTTTGCCAACGATTCCACTTTTGTAAGTGATATTGTTAAAATGAGGGACTCTATAGGCAAAAAGTATGTGCCAGGCCCATATGAAAAGACATTTATGATTACTGAAAAGGCATTTTCCCCCTATATTTTTCCTGCCCAAATTGGCGGAAAAAAGGCTGCTGAGGCCAGAGGAGTATGGGAAATCAGTGGTTACCCAATGGCGGGCCCTTTTATAACCTATATCATCAACGATAAAGAGAACAATAGGAAATTGGTGTTAGAAGGATTTACCTTTGCCCCTTCTGAAGAAAAGCGAGATTACATGTTTGAATTAGAAGCCATATTAAGAACTGTAAAATTTAATCAGGGTTCTTAGTTGACTTGTTTGATAAACAGAAAAGCCCAGTGAGCCAGAGCCTACTGGGCTTTTTTGTTCTTTAAATGCTTAACTAATGTTTTAGTCAAAGGCAAACCCAGTCGCAATTCTATATACGAAAGCATAAAGCACAATAAAGAACATCACAAAACTGAACCAAGCAAATACCTTAAAGTATTTCTCTATCACAATATGACCTAGGTTTTTGAAACCTTCCAAATAAATTTCTTTTACGAGTATTAGTTTTTTCATAAATAAGTTTTTAAGATTTAAAGACAGGACAAAGATTATGGTTTCCCAGAGGGAGTAAAAAACAATGGGATAAAACACCAAAAAAGAATGATGAAAACCTCATGAATTATAAAAACCCCATGAAGCACAATTTTTCATGGATTAAATGCATGGGTGTAAATACAGGATATCGAGGAAAAGAATCGGTGGAATGCACTTTTAAGAATAATGGAATAAAAAAATCCCCAATTTTTTGTTGGGGATTTTAGCTTTTTAGGGTGTGTTGGGTCACATTTCTACTATAATAAACTCTGAGCGCCGATTTTCTTGATGTTTGGCTCTGGAACAACGCCTACCATCTCCACAGTCGTTTAAGAGCCGCTCTTCTCCATAACCAAGAGCACTTTGAATCCTTGAGGCATCGATTCCTTTAGAGATAATATAATCCCTTGTGGATTTTGCGCGTTTGTCTGAAAGGTATTTGTTGTAAACCTTTTTCCCGATGGCATCTGTATGAGATTCGATTTTGATTACCATGTCTGGGTATTCTCTCATCACCTCTACCAGTTTGTCCAGCTCTGCGGCAGCCTGTTGTTTTATATTGAATCGGTCAAAATCAAAATAAATCGTTTCAGTCTCCAATTTCAGCACGCCTTTTTCTTCGGCTATTATTTCTTGAAGCTGTGTTAAGGATTGCGTTATACTTACTTGCTCATTTTTTCTGGTGGTAATGGGGGAGGTTTGTTCAAAATATCCCTTCTTAACAGTCTTAATAGTGTATTTAGTTTTGGGTTTAAGGTTTTTAAAAATAAAACTACCATCTTTTGATGTTACAATAGAATCAACACGAAGGTTGTCACTATCCACTAGAGTTACCATTGCATCGGCAATAGGATCTCCGTTTATGTGATCTGCAATGGACCCAGAAATAGCGTTGAGGTTTAGGATGTGCTTAAAGGAATAGATGTCATCATCCCCTTTTCCTCCTTTTCTATTTGAGGCAAAATAACCTTTCTCGTTATTTTCATCAATGATATAGGAAAAATCATCCCTACTACTATTAATGGGTTCCCCAAGATTGATACCTACACTGAAAAAGCCGTCTACATGGTCGGATTTGTATATATCCAGTCCTCCCATCCCCATGTTTCTGTCAGATGAAAAATATAGTGCATCCTCCGTAATATATGGGAACATTTCTTTTTTGTTGGTATTGATTGTTCTTCCAAGGTTTTTAGGTTCAGAGAATTTGCCCGCTTCTAGGATGTCGACACTGTAAACGTCAGTGCCGCCGAACCCGCCGGGTCTGTCAGACACAAAGTATAACTTCTTTCCGTCAGGACTTACCGAGGGATGACCAGTAGAGTAGTTTTCACTATTAAACGATACCTCAACAGCTTTGGTCCATTCTCCATCGATGAGTTTAGATTGATAGATTTTTAAATGATTTATACCATTTTTGCCGCGTTTCAGCTTTTTGCCGAAGTTGTTTCTGGTAAAATAGATGGTCTTTTGATCAGGAGAAAAAGCAACCGAAGCTTCGTGGTATTTTGTATTGATTTCTTTGGAGAACTTTTTAGGGCTCGTTAAGTCTTCCCCTTCGCTATCGGTTTTGGCCACATAAAGATCAAGGAAAGGTTGGTTGTTCCATTTATAACGACGGGTAGTTAAGAAGGAAGAATCATGTGCTGACGCAAAAACGACCTCAGATTCGTTATGAAACATTGGGGAGAAATCGGAATATTTGGAATTTATGGCCATATTCTTAATCTCCACAAGAGCTGGGGCATATTCGGCAACATTGTCTTTGGCCAATTCTTTAAGCGGTTCATCTCTTTTCTGCCTAAACAACTTTGTAAGCTTGGCAGCTCTTCTATACCGTCCGGTTCCTTTTAAGCTATGGGCATATTTAAAGAACTTTTCTTCTGTTATTAGTTCTCTGTAGGTCTCATAAAGTTCATGGTACCATTTATACGATTTTTCCAAGTTTCCACTGTAATAATGGGAATCTCCTGCATTAGAAAGGAGATTGAAAGTGTGCTTTGCTTCGCTTTTTTCAAGGACCATATCATAGATACGCGCTGCCTCAGCATACCACATTTTACCAAAATACTCATCTGCTTTCTTTATAAGCTTATCCGTTGTGCCCTTTTTCCGCATGAATTTTGCGAGTTGCTTTCGGCTTAGGCTTTCAAATTCTTTGGAAAGTGTTTTTGTATTGGTGTCAGTGCCGGTATTGTTCGCTACGGCAGCCAACAATTCTTCATCATCAAACTGCAATAGGGTGACCTCCTGAGATTTAAGCCCAGGTGTGAGAAGAAGAAATAATAAGATTAAAAACGGTCTTTTCATAATCACTCCGTCTGTACAAATAACTGTCAGGTGATTGATAGTACATCAAGCTCAGCGAACTTAATGTAAGTTTCAAACGCTAAAATAGAACAAGGTGGTAGCGTTTATAACTTTTTGTTGTGAAAGGGGGAATTTATAGCGTGTATGCAATAAAAATGTGGTTTTTCATCGATAAAGCCTTTAAGTATAAGCTTTTAATGCGTAGGAAAAACCTTTATAATAAAATAGATTTAAGAGTCGGATTCCTTTCCACCCTCTATTTTCTCATCTTCTTTTGAAGCATCCTTGAATTCTTTTATACCGCTGCCCAGACCTCTCATAAGTTCAGGAATTTTTTTGCCTCCAAAAAGCAAAAGAACAACAAGTACAACAAGTACAATTTGCCAAGGACCTAGCATACCAAGAAAAATAGTTTGAGCAATCATAACATCAACGCCTTTAAATGAACAGTAAAATTAGTAAAAAGAACCTTAAGGCTCTATGCCATTAACGAAAATTAGCAATTCAAATTGCTTATAAGCCAAATTCAAGGCATAACTTCATTTTAAAAAGCTTAACAGCTAAAATTAAAATCTAAAGTTATCTTTGTTCATTATGGCAAAGGATAAGAAGAAAAGAAAGGAAATAAAACGAAAGCTACTGCACAAGTATCGCCTGGTAATACTTAATGAGAGCACTTTTGAGGAAAAAATATCTTTTAAGCTTAGCCGGCTTAACGTTTTTGTTACGGGAACACTGTTTATTATTGCGCTCATAGGCCTTACTACCCTCATAATTGCGTTTACTCCCTTACGGGAATATATTCCCGGCTATTCGTCTACCAGACTTAAAAGACAGGCTACAGAGCTTACATATAAGACAGATTCTCTTGTAACGGTTCTTAATTATACCAACAGGTATTTAGACAATGTACGCCTTGTTTTAAGGGGGGATATTGAAAATAACGAGGTGAACAGAGATTCCCTTTTCGAAAAATTCAAACTTGACCCCTCTACTGTGGATCTAACACCAATTCGAGAAGATCTATTATTACGGGAAGAAGTGGAATTGGAGGATAAGTACAATTTGTTCGAGCGAAATGTGACAAATGTTGAAGCGCTTCTGTTCTCACCATTGACAGGAACGCTATCACAAAATTTTGACCCCAAAACGAGGCATTATGCCGTAGACGTAGTTGCACCAAAGGATTCTCCTGTAAAATCCATAGCTAATGGAACGGTGCTTTTTTCCGAATGGACTTCTGAAACAGGATATGTAATTATCATTGAACATCAAGATGGGCTTACTTCAGTGTATAAGCACAACGGCTCGCTAAGCAAGTCTCAAGGAGATTTGGTTCGGGCAGGTGAAGTCATTGCTTCCATAGGAAACACAGGTGAACTCACCACGGGTCCACACCTGCATTTCGAACTTTGGAAAAACGGAAAGCCTGTTAATCCATTAAACTATATTGATTTTAATTGATGTCTTTAAAAAAGGTTGCAGCAAAACTTTTTGCCAGGAGAATTGCAAAAAAAACCGCAAAATGGGTGAATAACCCCATACAAACGCAACAAAAAGTTTTTAAAGAGCTCGTTTCTTCTGCGGCCAAGACCAGATTTGGTAAGGATCATAATTTTGATGCTATTAGCACTTATGCTGATTTTGCCAAAAAAGTACCTGTTAGAGATTATGAACAGCTTAAAGATTATGTTCAAAAAATAATTGATGGCGAAAGTGATGTGCTGTGGCCGAATAAACCCATTTATTTTGCCAAAACCTCGGGTACTACCTCAGGAGCGAAGTATATTCCTATCACAAGGGAATCCATTAAGCATCAAGTTGAAGCCTCTAGAAATGCGATTTTGTCTTATATCCATGAGACTGGTAATGCCGATTTTGTAAATGGCCGAATGATTTTTTTACAGGGAAGCCCTATTCTTGAAGAAAAAGGAGGAATAAAATTAGGTCGGCTTTCGGGAATCTCCGCTCATTATGTTCCCAATTATTTGCAAAAGAATAGGTTGCCAAGCTGGGAAACCAATTGTATTGAAGATTGGGAAACCAAGGTAGATAAGATTATTGAAGAGACAGAAAATGAGGATATGACAGTGATTGCAGGCATTCCGTCATGGGTGCAGATGTATTTTGAAAAGTTGAATGCAAAATCTGGAAAAAAGGTTGGGGAGCTTTTTAAGAATTTTCAATTGTTTATATATGGAGGGGTCAACTATGAACCTTATCGTGCCAAGTTTGAAAATTTGATTGGAAAAAAAGTAGATAGTATAGAGTTATTCCCAGCTAGTGAAGGATTCTTTGCCTATCAAGATTCCCAAAACGAGAATGGAATGCTTTTACTGCTCAATTCAGGTATTTTTTATGAGTTTATAAAAGCAGATGAGTTTTTTGATGAAAATCCAAGAAGGCTCACCTTTGAAGATGTAGAATTGAATGTGGATTACGCATTGATAATATCAACGAATGCGGGGTTGTGGGCCTACAATATTGGAGATACCGTCCGGTTTATTTCTATACAGCCTTATAGAATAGTTGTTTCGGGAAGAATAAAACATTTTATCTCCGCTTTTGGGGAGCATGTAATTGCAAAAGAAGTAGAAGAAGCCATAAAAGAAGCAACCATGCAAACCGATGCACTAATAAACGAGTTTACTGTTGCACCTCAAACGGCACCAAAGAATGGAGAGCTTCCGTTTCATGAATGGTTCATAGAATTTGAGAGACCACCATCTGACATCTCTAAATTTTCAAGTTTGATTGAGGAAAGCATGAAAACGCAGAACTCCTATTACCTTGATTTAATTGAAGGAAACATCCTGCAACCTCTTAAAATAACTAAGGTGAGGCAAGGAGGTTTTCAGGCCTATATGAAGACAATAGGCAAACTTGGCGGACAGAATAAGGTACAACGATTATCCAATGATCGAAAAGTTGCAGACGGACTTTCACCTTTTCAAATATAGATAGCAAACAACAATGCTACTTTCTTAGGAATTCATGTATTTTTGCCAGAAGTTATGATGGCAACCGAAGTAAAACAAACTACAAGAGCACAAGAATCCACCAACGCTATTGAGCGTCTGTACATCACAATGAGGCACCTACTCAATAGAGGATTTTACAAACCCTCAGGAGTTTCAGGAAACGCATTAAGAAGTGCACTTTTGTTGTTAAGGCCAGAGATTTATGGTTCTGTCGCCGAAGAAAAGGCAGAGCTTAATGGATTGATTTATGTACTGGAAAGATTACCTGAAGGCATAGAAGAGTGTCGATTTATAAATCTTACCTCAGACGAAGGGTTCTCAAAATCACACCTTAAAGCTATAGTTCCTCCAAAACGTAGAAGAAATTGTTATAGAATTGATGACGAGCAAATGAATATTGAGATAACGCGCGGGAGAAGCGACATTTACGATATTCTTACCCACCTCACCTTTCTTTTTATTGAATCAGGAAAAATCTGTAAACGAGTTTTAGTTGAAGATGGGACGGCAACAATACGTGATTGGGGTAAATTGGCCCGCTTTGTGGAAAACGAAGAAAAGAATGATTCGGAGCGCGAGGTTGCACAGATACACGCTGCAAACATTTTGGGGAGAACTTTTGACGAAGTAGTTGAAATTGAAAATAAACTGAGCACTCCAACGCAACCAGATCGTTTTTTGAACATCATTTTTTGGCTGGGCAAATTGGCTATTGAAGAAGAAACAACAGGTAATAAGCGCACCATCACCTTTAGTCCATTGCTGAGAGAGCGGCTAGGCCACCATATTCATGGAGAAAGGTGGGCAACAATGATAAAGCAGACCCTCAACAAGCACAATTTATTAGAAAGACCAATTCATATTATTAGCGCCAACATGCACAGTGTTATGAATTCATTGTTTGCAAAAAAGGTGCTGGCCAAAGAATTTCCAGATGGAAAGTCTTTGGATATTTATGAAGCCCTTAGTTCTTCAAAAAACAAAGAGCTGCGTAAAAAAGTTACAGATGCAGGAGAAAAAAATGGGATGATTTTTATAGATGATGAATCTGGAGCCAACATTGATGTTCAGATTTTTGATTCTGCAAAATTTGGAAAAGATACATGTTGTTACGATTTTCCATCTGACCTTTCAACGGAAGAGAAACCCGTTATCTTTGTAATGGATTATGCTTTTGGAGAACAGGCCTATGAAACTATAGATGAGTTACTAAAACCGGTGGAAACGGGCAACGGAAAGAAATTTTTAAATGTTGATTCCATTTCAGTGATGGGTAAAGCAGGTATTTTAGAAGGTGGTAAAGGGGATTTGATGATTCCTTCAGCACACATTTTTGAAGGAACCGCGGACAATTATCCGTTTAAAAATGAACTATGCTCAGCGGATTTTGAAGGCTATGGATTGAAAGTATTGGAAGGAACAATGGTGACGGTGCTAGGAACATCGCTCCAAAATAAGGACATTCTTCGGTTTTTTCATGAATCTACTTGGAATGTAATTGGTTTGGAAATGGAAGGAGTGCACTACCAAAAGGCGGTTCAATCTGCATCTAAAATTAGGAAGAGCATCAAAAAAGATGTAAAAGTAAGATACGCATATTATGCTTCCGATAACCCTTTAGAAACTGGAAGTACATTAGCATCAGGAGGATTGGGGACAACAGGTGTAAAACCCACATATTTGATAACAGATAGGATTTTAAAACAAATATTCAACGCATAGATATGGCAGGCCAACCAGCAAACAATAACAATTCAGATGAAATTGATTTGGGACAGTTGTTTCAAATGATAGGTAGGGGATTTAATAAAATTGGAATAGCTTTTTTAAGAACGTTCCTTTATTTAAAAAAGAATGCTTTGATTCTGGGGATTCTTGTTATAGTTGGAGTAGGACTCGGATACGGACTTAACCAGATTTCTAGAAATAAGCTGAAAATTGAGGTAATTGTAAAACCTAATTTAGAAAGTAAGAACTATCTATATGATGTTGTTGCAGAGTTAGAAAGTAATATAAGAGCCAAAGATTCCGTCTTTTTTAAGAATATTGGCGCGGATGTTACAAATTTAAAGGAGCTTAAAATTACGATTGAACCTATAGAAGATGGGAAAAAAGGAGAAGGGGATTTGGAATACCTTGAACTTTTGGAGAAATTTCAAACTAATGACGAATTTTTGGATTTGATTAAATCCGAGCTTTCAAATAAAACCTCATTAAACCATAGAATCACCTTTTTTTTCAAAAACCCATCTGAAGGAAAATTATTTGCGCAAAAAGTTATGGAATATATAAATTCCAATGAATATTTTAATGAATTGGTGGATACATCCAATAAAAATGCTTTGGAAAGAATTGAAAGAAATGAAACATTCATAAAACAGATTGATGAATTGATTTCTATTTACTCTAAGAGTTTTAATATTCAAAGCAGTCAGAACGGAGATGGGCGAATTGTATTGGATAATAACGAAAAAATGAATGTTACTGGCCTTTTTAGTTTAAAAAATCAACTCATAAAGAATACTGAGCAAAAGAAGATTGAAGTTAAAGAACAGAAACAAGCGATTAACATAATTAATCTTGGAAATGTTCAACGGGTTAAAAGGACTCTTTTTTCAAAGGCCACCGTACTTGTGCCTGGCTTTCTAGTAGGCTTATTTTTTGCATTTTCGGCAATTAGGTTTCTTAATAAGAAAGCATTTGAGCTATCAATCTAATTGTGTGCTAAATCAAAAAAAGGAAACAGTACGACAGTAGTTATGAGAATATAATGTCTAATGATAAGAAACCTGATCATTTTCGGTACAAGACCAGAAGCCATTAAAATGGCACCTTTGATAAAGGAATTTCAAAAGTTTCCAGAGAGATTTGTAACGAAGGTCTGTATTACTGCACAACATCGAGAAATGTTGGATCAAGTGCTTGATTTTTTTGAAATAGTGCCAGATTATGATTTGAACTTAATGAAGCCCAATCAGAATCTTTATTCTTTGACCTCTGATATAATTATTGGATTAAAACCAATTTTAGAAGGATTTAAACCGGACTTTGTATATGTGCATGGGGATACAACAACAACTATGGCATCGAGTGTTGCTGCTTTTTATTCCGGCTCAAAAGTGTGTCATGTTGAGGCAGGACTTAGAACTTTTAACATACAATCTCCCTTTCCTGAGGAAATGAATAGATGTGTTACAGGAGTTGTATCCAATATTCATTTTTCCCCTACTGAAACATCAAAACAAAATTTATTAAATGAAAATAAACCTACTGACAAAATAGTAGTAACTGGTAATACCGTAATTGATGCATTGAAATTTAGTGTCGAAAAAGTAAATAATACTGATTATCAAGATGAGGAAATAGATTTATTGGAGAATTTAATGGACTCAAACAAGAAGCTGATTTTGGTAACTGGACATCGAAGAGAAAATCACGGACAAGGTTTTATCAATATTTGTGAAGCACTTAAACTTATAGCAACTAATAATCCAGATACTCAAATTATATACCCGGTTCATTTAAATCCAAATGTTCAAAAGCCTGTTTACAAACTTTTGGATCAAATAGAAAACATACAATTAATTGCTCCATTGTCTTATCCGGCATTTGTTTGGTTAATGAATCAATCTTATTTGATAATTACAGATAGCGGCGGCGTACAAGAAGAGGCCCCAAGTCTAGGAAAACCAGTTTTGGTAATGCGTGACACTACCGAGCGACCAGAAGCAGTAGAGGCAGGTACCGTACTACTTGTTGGTACAAACAAGGAAAAAATTATTGCTGAAACGACCAAGTTGCTCAAAGAAAGCGAGGAATATTCGAAAATGAGCAAACTTCACAACCCTTATGGAGATGGAAACGCCTGCGAGAAAATTGTAGATTATATTTCAAAAAGTTAAAAATGAACAATTACCCTGAAGTTGTTATGATGGGGCTTGGTTATATTGGCCTGCCTACCGCTGCTTTGATTGCAAAAAACAAAGTTCCAGTACATGGGGTGGATATCAACCCAGATGTAGTTGAAACAATTAATGCAGGCAAAATACATATTGTTGAGCCGGAATTAGATGAGGCAGTGGAGAATGCAGTGAAAGAAGGATTTTTAAAAGCTGGAACAAATCCGGTTGAGGCCAATACTTACCTTATTGTGGTGCCAACTCCTTTTAAGGATAAGAACGAGCCAGATATTTCATTTGTAAAAGCAGCAACCGAAGCTATAATTCCTCTTCTAAAAAAGGATGACCTATATATTATAGAATCAACCTCTCCAATCGGGACCACTGAAAGAATGATGAACCTGATTTTTGAGCAGCGACCAGAATTAAAAAATAAACTTCATATTGCCTATTGCCCAGAAAGGGTATTACCAGGAAATGTGATGTATGAGTTGGTGCACAATGATAGGGTTATTGGCGGGATTAATGAAGCTTCCACCAACAAAGCGGTTGATTTTTATTCTAAGTACATTGAGGGAGAATTGCATAAGACCAATGCTAGAACGGCTGAAATGTGCAAATTAGTGGAGAATTCATCAAGAGATGTACAAATAGCATTTGCAAATGAGTTGTCCTTAATTTGTGATAAGGCAGATATTAATGTGTGGGAATTAATTTCTTTGGCTAATAGGCATCCTCGTGTGAACATTTTACAACCTGGTTGTGGTGTAGGAGGACATTGCATTGCAGTAGATCCATATTTCATTGTGGCAGATTACCCCATGGAATCTAAAATTATTGGAACTGCTCGTGAAATCAATAATTACAAATCATTTTGGTGCGCAGAAAAAGTAAAATCCTCTAAAATGGAGTTTCAATTGAAACATGGAAGAAAACCTCGTATCGCTCTTATGGGTCTCGCGTTTAAACCCAATATTGATGATTTACGTGAATCACCTGCAAAATATATTGTTCAAAAAGTATTACAAGATGCAAATAATGAAGAATATTTTATCGTAGAGCCAAATATTACCTCGCATAAAGTATTCAAACTTACTGATTATCAAATAGCTGCTGAAGAAGCAGATATAATCGTTTTTCTTGTTGCCCATAATGAATTCATGTCTTTGGAAATAACTGATGAAAAACAAATACTTGATTTTTGTGGTGTTAAAAAATAGGAGATTAAATTTTTTTTACTCTTCCCAATGCATAATTATCATGAACTCCATTTCCTCATTAATGATTTTTGAGGTGAATTAATAAAGACCCATTGTGAGCTTTTTCAAATCCGCTTTATTTAAAAAGATTTCTTTAAATGCCGGAATATTGGCATCTGGGAGTGTTATTTCATCTTTAATTGGGTTGATATCCTTTACATTAATAGCTAGGGTCTTGGGGTCAGAATTATTCGGTGTACTTGCTCTTGTGCAGGCATATGCACTTATAGTGGATAAGTTATTAAACTTTCAATCTTGGCAAGCCTTAATAAAATATGGGTCGGAACTAGTTGTTAACAAAGAAATATCTGATTTCAAGGATTTGTTGAAGTTCGGCTTTGCCCTTGATGTCTTTACAGCAATACTTGCTACCTTGGTTGGGTTTTCTTTTTCATTTATTATAGGGTATTTTTTGGGATGGGCGGATGACAAAACTAATTTAGCATCCCTTTTTTCCATCGTTATACTTTTTAATATTCAAGGCACACCCACAGCTATTCTCAGGATTTATGATGATTTCAAGCATTTTTCTATCAGCAGTGTAAGTGGGGCGGTGCTAAAGTTGGCACTAGTTTTCATAGGTTTTATATTCGGATATGGAATTTGGTATTTTGTTATTGTTACGATGATATCGCAAATAACAGGATATATTTATTTACTCACTAGTAGTATATTGTTGTTAAGAAGAAAAAAAATTTATCTTAATTCTTGCCCAACTCTTGATGAAATTAGATGTATTCCAACTCGCTTTAAGGGAATTTGGAGTTTTATCTGGACAACAAACTTTCATGGAACTGTGCGGATGATGACTTTGAATTTAGACATAATTATTGTGGATTCTATGTTGGGAAGTGCTGCAACGGGGTTATATCAGATTGCAAAGCAGTTTGCCAAGATATTTACCCAAGTATCCCAACCACTTTACAAATCAATATATCCTGAGCTTACCAAATTATGGGCGACTAAAAGAATTTTTGAGTTTAAGAATGTTGTTAAACAGTTCTCCTTTTTAAGCTTTTGTTTTGGAGCAACTACATTGTTGGGATTTATAATTTGCGGAAAATATATTATTTTATGGACTGTAGGGGCTGAGTATTTGGAGGGGTTGCCCACATTGCTGTGGTATTTGTCAGGAGTTTTGGTTTCAATGACAGCTTTTCCAATCACTCCAGCGGTACTAGCTATGGGTTTCCCCAAACTTTCTTTTAAAGCACTGTTATTTTCTACGATTCTTTATTTTGTTTGCTTCTTTGTTTTAGTTAGTTTAAAAGGTGTTATAGGTGCTGGTGTTTCCTATCTATTACTCTATGTCTTTTGGTCGGGTATAATGATTATTTTCTACTTTAAATATTTGAAAAGTATATTGGCAGTTGGTTCTTCTGTGCCTTGAGCTAGTAAGTATTAATAAATGATTGTCAATGAAAACGATAAAAACATAAATAAAATGAGATTACTTTTAAACCTTTATAGATATATTAAAACATTTGGAAGAAGAGGGATTGTAATTTTTTTTAAAATAAAATTCAACAAAACTGAACGTGTTTTTTTGCCTAACTCTGATATCCCTCTAAAATTAAGAAGTAGAACAAGTGATATTCCTACCTTTCGGCATATTTTCATGGAAAAACAATACCATATTTCTCTTGACTTTAAACCTCAGTTTATCGTAGATGCTGGAGCCAACATTGGGTTGGCCGCTATTTATTTTATCAATAAACATCCACATTCCAAAATGGTCTGTATTGAACCTGAGGATTCTAATTTTGAATTGCTTCAAAAAAACATAAAAGAATACCCAAACATTACCGCATTAAAAAAAGCCCTATCAAGTATCAATGATCAAGAGATAAACCTTATAGATAGTGGGCATGGTAAATGGGGCTTTATGACTGAACTGGCTAAGGAATCAAGAGAGAATACCGGAGGGCTTTTGAGGACAATATCTGTCGATGAGATAATGAAACAAAATGACCTGGAGACGATTGATATTTTAAAGATTGATATAGAAGGTGCGGAAAAAGAATTATTTGAATCCAACACAGAAAATTGGTTGCCGAAGACAAGATGTTTGATAATTGAACTTCATGACAGAAAAAAAGCAGGATGCTCAACCAGTCTTTTCAGAGCAATAAGTAAATATGACTTTTCTTTTTCTCACAAAGGAGAGAACTTAATATTTATAAATAATGATTTTTGAGAATCTAAGATGCGGTACTTTGCCGTAACTTGGTAATTAATGACAATTTTACTTAACAATTTAGGCATTGAAGTTAAAAAAGGTTTTATGTGAATCACGAATTGATTATAAATATGAAAGTATTTTTTCCAAACTAGAATCCATAATTCCATGTGAAGGAACCTATTTGAGTTTACTAAAACAGCTTTTAAAAAATAGAAACTCAATTTATCATATCAGATATATTGTTTACAGAGGGTGGCTAGTTACTTTTATTCGAATATTGCTAGTTTTCGCCCTGTGCAAATTGACAGGGTCTAAAATTATTTGGTCATGTCATAACATTTGTGAGCATAATATTCCCTCTAAGCGTATCAATTATCTATTGAGGCGATTACTCTGTTTGCTATCTAGCTCTATTGTAGTTTTTCACAAAGATCTTGTGGAGTTTTTACCCAAAAGGGCGAAGAACAAGACGGTAGTTGCATGCTTTGGGGATTTTAGAACGTTTATTGAAACTCAGGAAGAAAAGAATCAGGAGTTCTCAATACTGAGCCGGTCATGGATGAAGCTTAACGGAATTTCAAGCCCGGATATGGTTTCAATATCTGCCGCCAAACGAAGCAATTTAAAGGTGCTCATTGAGGGAGTTGAAGATAAAAATATAAATACCTTGATTATTGCTCCGAACAGGAAACCTGAAACGAATGTCAAGTGTCCGAAGAATGTTTTGTTTTATACAAATTTTGTTAGAGAAGAAGTCAAAATGATTTTAAATACTGAACACAAAATTATTGGCTTTATTGGTCATGAGAACAAGTCAGTGCCTACATCTATTTATATGTACGCAAGCTACGGAATTCCAGTAATTGGTTTAAATGGGCCTCCGGTGAATTCAATAATTACAGAATTCCAATTAGGAGAGGTAATAAGTGATTCTTCGATGATTGAGGAATGTGTTGACAAGATTAGGACTAATTATAGCCATTACAGCAATAATTGTAAGGTTTTTTTGGACAAGAATTCCTGGGAGGTATCAGCAGATGTTCATTCCAAAGTTTTCATATGATACTATTCTTTTTGTTATCATTTCTCGCCTTGATTTGCTACACTCGAAAAAACCGCATATCGAGCTATGTCATCATTTTTTCGCTTTGCCTGGTTGTATATCTACTCTTTGTTTTTGAGTTTTTATTTGGCAATGTAGATTATTTGATAAGTGATGGGTTTAAGTATTTTGACAATCCGGAAATATGGATTGCTAATATAGATAGGTCTTTTTGGGGCTATATCAATTACTTTGAGAAATATATGGACCCATTGGGATTCATTTTTATCAAGATTATCAATATTCCTGTTCTGCTTCTTTTTTTGTACTATTTTCATAAGCTCTTTCCAGTTGCAAAATCTCCGTATACATTTGTTTTTTTCTATCCCTACCTTCTTTTTTTAGCAATCTCCAATCTCCGGGATTTGCTTATTTGGCTTTTTGCACTCCTAATTGTAAAAAACTATAGCGAGAAAACCATAAGATGCTATTTAATAGCTATTATTCTATCCATAGGTCTTTATATGCTACGTCCTTTTATGTTGGCGACAGTGTGGTTGGCGATGTTTTTACTTGAATTTGGTCCATTTATCAAAAGTTTCTTCAAGAAAATCAATGCTAAAAAAGTCTTGGGTTACTCAGCTTTTGTCTTGGGATTACTAACTGTTTTGTGGATAGTTTATCCAACTGTTCAGAAAAAAGTGCATTCATATAAATATAATGCAACCCACTTAATAACAAAAGGTTATGAAGAACGAGCGAAATTAAGAAAGGCAGATGATGTAATTGATGCCTCCAATATGCCTAAAGCCATATTTATGAGTCATGTAAGGTATATAGTTACACCGATGCCTCATTCTATTATTAAGCGGATGTTTTCTTCCGGATTGAAATCCGAATATGGCAAAACCAGTGAATTTTTAAGGTTATATACTCTGATTGTCTATTATTTTGCATTGGTATGGCTTTTGATAAACATCAAATCAGTGGTGCGTACGATTGGGGCTCTTGGGTTTCAGCAAAAGGCCATACTTCTTTGGCTTTTTGCATTTCTCCCTATTTATTCCATTGCACATTTCGGAGGGTCTCATCAAAGATTAAAACTCCCTTTCCAGCTTTTGGTTCTGATTCTTTTTATTTATACCAGGAAGTTTAAAAAAAATAAGAGAAATTTGACATGAATTTTTGTAAGGTTTTTTAACCTTAAAAGAAACTTATAAATAAGTAATATGAAAATAGCCTTTGTGGCCAGGACTAAAGGGTTGGAATACGATGATAGGATAAGAAAGGAATGCCTAAGCTTGTCCAAAAGAAATGATATTTTCATATACGTTAACTTTGAGGATAATAGATTAGAGGAAGGTGTAACTTCATATGGAATTCCCTTTAAATCATTTAAACTTGTTACTCGAGATAAATTACCGTCATCCAAATTTCTTTTAATTAAATCTTTTGAGTTCTATTTACGAGTTTCACCATTCTTGTACAAATACGATCTTATTTGGGCTCACGAGGAGTATACTTTTATGTTTCCTCTTTTTTCCAAGAGAGGTAAATGCATTTGGGACTTGCATGAGATTCCTTTTAGGTTTGAAAGAAAAGGACTGAAAAGGGTTTTCAATTTTATAGAAAATAAGAGTAAAAAAATTATTCACGCTAACAAGTTCAGAATTGAATACCTCCAAAATGCAGGAGTCATAAAAAATTATCCCAAACACGATTTTATCAGAAACTATCCTGACAAGCAATTTGTAGAATCAACGAACAAGGATGTTAACTTTGACGAATTCAAACGTTGGCTTAATGGATCTGATTATGCTTATTTACAAGGCTTGTCTATTCCTAAACGTTATCCATTTAATACGGTGGATGCAATATTAAAAACGAAGAACATAAAAGCCATAGTAGTTGGTAATTTTGAGAGCAAAGCCTTGTCTAGATTGCAGGAAAAGTATGGTGATAAATTAAAAGAGAATATCTTTTTTGCGGGCTTGGTGGACCAATTAAGCATACCCAAATATCTCAAGAACGCAAAGTTGAGCATCATCCTTTACGATAAGAAGACGCCGAATAATAGATATTGTGAACCAAATAGGCTTTATCAATCCATAATCATGAAAGTGCCCGTGGTAGTGGGAAACAATGAGCCAATGAAGGAAATCGTTGAGTTTGGTGACTATGGAATAGTTCTTAAAACTGAAGGGGAAGATGTAAAAAGGATTATAAATGCAATTGAAAGCATCTTAATAAAACACAGCTATTATTCTGAGAACACCGCTGGCGCAGGCAACAAATTTCTATGGGAAGACACGTGCATTAAAAGTCATTGGTATGAATGAAAAGAAGGTTAAGGTACTTTTTGCTTTGGGGGTCTTAGGTCAACCCCGTAATTCCAAGCGAATAAAAATGATAATGGATGAAGGTTTTCAAGTAAGTGCCGCTTCATTTACTCGCAAATATCATAAAGGTAGATTACCATCTTGTGAAGTAGCTATACTTGGTGAAATTGAGCACGGAAATTTCCTTATGCGCGCAATAAAAATGATTAAAGCCTTGCCAAAGCTTAGGAGTCAAGTGAAAGAAGCTGATATTATTTATGCCTTTGGTGTAGACATGGGTTTGTTATGTATTATTTCAGCGATTGGATTACTGAAACATGTTGCTGTTGAGATTGGTGACATACGTAGTGCGCAAGTACAAAAGAATCTTAAAGGGCGATTAGTACGAATTTTGGATAAATATATTGTAAGCAACTGTAAACTTATGATAGCTACCTCGATAAAATTTGTGGAAGAGTATTATCAAAAGAACCTTAAGGTAAAGACTAAGACAATTATCTTGGAAAATAAGCTTGAGCGACAACAATCGGATCGACAGCAAAAAACTAAAACTGGATTTTTAGAACATAACATAGTCATAATTGGATATTTTGGATTGCTAAGATGTTCTAAATCAATTAGAGTATTAACTAGATTGGCCAGTAATTACCCTAATAATATAAAGCTTTTTGTTGCTGGCTATTCCTTGGTTGACGATGCCAAATTTGCCAAACTGATTTCTTTAAAAAATGTGGAGTATTTTGGAGAATACAAATCACCGGGAAACCTTTTTGAAATTTATTCTAAGGTTGACTTGGTTTGGAGTGTGTATCCATTTCCCAATGTTGGTGAATTAAATTGGAAATGGGCTCGGACCAATAGGTTTTATGAGAGCTGTTACTTTAGAAAACCCATGATAGCACTGGAAGGTAGTGCTGATGGAGACATTGTTCGTGAACACAAGATAGGATTCACTGTAGAAGACGTTTCAGAAGATGAGATTGTGAGGTGTGTCTGGGAAAATTCCCATGAAAATTTTGAATTATATCAACAAAATATATTTAATCTTCCTGAGGAGGTTTATCTCTATACTCAAGAGGGCAAACAACTTAAGGAAGCCCTGATTCATATGGCTAACAATTGATTAATATTCTTTAAAGATTTTTTGATGAAACAAATTATACAAGACCTTAAAAGCGGAAAAACCATTTTGGAGAACGTACCGGTTCCGAAGGTTAACCAAGGTACCGTCCTAATTAAGACCAAAAGGACTCTGGTTTCCTTAGGAACCGAAAGGATGCTTGTAGAATTCGGAAAGGCGAATCTTATTCAAAAGGCAAAACAACAACCTGATAAAGTGAAAATGGTACTGGATAAGGTAAAAACTGATGGTCTGAAACCTACTATGGATGCTGTTTTTAATAAACTCAATCAACCTTTACCATTGGGGTATTGTAATGTTGGAGTAGTTGTGGAAGTTGGCAAGGATGTGCATGAATTCAACGTTGGAGATCGAGTTGTTTCAAATGGGAACCACGCAGAATTTGTAAATATACCCAAGAACCTTGTTGCAAAAATCCCGGATAATGTTTCAAATGAAGAAGCGACGTTTACCGTTATTGGATCTATAGGGTTGCAAGGGATACGTCTTTTAAATCCCACATTTGGAGAAACAATAGTAGTTGTTGGACTTGGGCTTATTGGGTTGGTTACTGCTGAATTGCTCAAAGCTAACGGTTGCAATGTGATAGGTTTTGATTACGATGAGGAAAAGGTTCGTATGGCCAACGAAAAAGGTGTAACGGCTGTGAACCCAAGTCATGGAACAGATCAAGTAAAATTTGTGGAAGCTTACACTAATTTGGTTGGGGCCGATGGCGTGATTATTACAGCATCAAATAAGAGCAATGAAATCATTTCCCAATCCGCAAAGATGTGCAGAAAGAGGGGAAGAGTGGTGTTGGTGGGCGTTATTGGTCTGGATATAAGTAGGGCAGACTTTTATGAAAAAGAAATCTCGTTCCAGGTATCTTGTTCCTATGGTCCTGGAAGATATGATGAAGAATATGAGGAAAAAGGTAACGATTACCCTATAGGATTTGTAAGATGGACGGAAAAAAGGAATTTTCAAGCTGTTCTAAATGCTATTTCAAAAAAGAATTTAAATGTTAGGCCCTTAATTACAGAAAGAATTCCGTTATCCGATTTTCAAAAAATATATGAGAATATGGGCAGTATAAAATCCATTGCCTCAATTATTGAATATGATGACACAAAAGAACCAAAAAGGACAATACAAGTTGTTCATAAATCTTTTCAGAATAAAAAAGGGGTCATTGGGATTATTGGGGCCGGAAATTTTACCAGTTCCACTATTCTTCCTAATCTAAAAAAGCTTGGAGCAGAGATAAAATACATAGCAAGTTCTGGGGGCTTGTCTTCTACGATTATGGCCAAACGTCATGCCATTGCCAATAGCACATCGGATTATAGGGAAATTGTTCAGGATGAAGAAGTTGACTTGATCTTTATAACAACCAAGCATAATATGCACGCTCCAATGGTAATTGAAGCTTTGCAGAACAATAAAAGTGTATTTGTTGAAAAGCCTTTGGCATTGAACAGGGACGAACTTAAAAAGATTGAGGAGGTTTACCAAGAAAATTATGGGAATTTGAGTGTAGGGTTTAATCGTCGTTTTGCCCCATTGGCAAGGAAAATGAAACACCTTTTAGGTAATCAAAACATTCCGATTAATATCATAGCCACCATGAATGCAGGATTTATTCCACCCGAGACCTGGGTTCATGATATGGAAGTAGGCGGGGGTAGAATTATTGGGGAAGCATGCCATTTCATAGATTTATGTTCGTACCTAACGGGGAGTATTGTAGAAGGAGTCTGCATGAGTGCCTTAGGTAAAAACCCCAAGGAGAATACAGATAATGCGAGTATTTTATTAAAATATGAAGATGGTTCCAATGCAGTTATCAATTATTTTGCAAACGGGAGCAAAGGTTATTCTAAGGAAAGAGTGGAAGTATATTCGCAAGAGCGAACATTAGTGTTGGAGAATTGGCGAAAACTAAAAACATATGGATTTGGAACTAAAAACTTTAGCTCTAAACAAGACAAGGGACATTATAACCAATTTAGAAAGCTTCTGGCAAAACACAAATCAGGTGAAGGCTCTATTATTCCTTTTGAAGTAATCGTAAACACCACAAATGCGTCATTTGCCGCTATAGAATCCTTAAAAGATGGATCATGGAAAATATTGGGCTAAACAGGGTAATTTTACGCTAACTTAGCAATTACCAGACAACATCATTAACTTTCTTCAACCTCAACATATGAAAGTAAGGCCATTGCTATTGTGTATTTTACTCATGGTATTAATGCAGGGTTATTTATTGACTGCGCAAGAAATCAAACCACATGAAGTTAAGAGAATCATGAAAAAAGTTGCTGACTGGCAAATTAATCATTTTCATGACACTTACAGTGGAAATAAAGACCCCCATAATCCAAAAGCTTGGCCAAATGGGGCATTGTATATAGGCATGCTAAAGTGGGCAATGGTTTCAGATGAAGATAAATACTTTCAATGGCTTAAAGAAATTGGGAATACAAACAAGTGGAAGTTACATGATCGCATCTACCATGCAGATGATCATACAGTAGGGCAACTCTATCTTTCACTTTATCAAAAGTATAAGGAAAAGAAAATGTTAAAACCGACCAAAAGACAGTTTGATTATGTCTTACTCCATCCTGCAAAAACATCATTAGAATGGGCCTCAGCTTATCATCAAGATCGTTGGAATTGGTGCGATGCCTTGTTTATGTCCCCACCGGTTTGGGCCAAACTTTACAATTTAACCGGAGATGATAAATATTTGAATTTCCTAATGTCTGAGTTTAAGGCAACGACGAGTTTTCTTTTTGATGATGAGGAAAGCTTGTTTTATCGTGATGAAAGTTATATGGAAAAAAGAGATCATGGAACGAAAATTTTTTGGTCTCGCGGAAACGGGTGGGTATTTGCAGGCCTTGTGAATGTAATGAACGAGTTGAAGAAGGAAACAAAGGAATATAAATACTTTTTAAGGATTTATAAGAAAATGGCGAAAAAGCTAATTCAGATTCAAACACCAGAAGGCCATTGGCCTATGAGCTTGTTGGGTGAAGAGTTTTATCCAACACCAGAAACTAGCGGGACATCTTTTCATATTTATGGTTTAGCTTGGGGGGTAAATAATCAAATATTGGATAGGTCTATATACGAACCTTTTTTGATTAAAGGATGGAACTCTTTGGTGGATCATATAACGGATGATGGAATGCTCGGGTATGTTCAACCTATTGGGGCAGCTCCAGGAGAAGCATTTGCAGACCAGACAGAGGTTTATGGAACAGGTGCATTTTTGTGTGCGGGTACCGAAATATATAAGTTGTATGCTCAACCATGATGCCTTTAAGGGCTATATTATACTTCTAACAATCAAACAAAAACCAGCTAATGAATTGCACAGTTAAATAATAATAAAGGAAATGCCTTGTTTTTAGAAGTTTTTTTGGAAGACACTTCACAAAAATCATGATGGTTGAACATCTTTGCAGATTTGGCAAATAATTCACGAAGATTTTCGAGAGCCTGATTAATATCCGTTATTTGTGGATACTTCCATTCCTTTTGATTAATGGCATAGGGTTTAAGAAAATAAAAAGCTTTTTGAATACTAGACCCGTTGTCAGACTCATAATTCCATAAATCTACCTCCACCTTTTGCCCCATATAAGCTAGCAGTGTAAAAGCGTGTAAATTAATAGTAGAATAGTGCAAAGCTTTGGTCCTACCTAACTCTCTTGGTTGACTGCCATCTGGATTGATTTGCGTTGCCAACCTGCTAAACGTTGTTGACTGTAAGTACTGCCTTGCTTTATCTATTTCATCTAAAAAAATAAGAAGGCAAACAACCTGTACATCATACCATGTACCATGATTATTGGTAGCTCCCTTGGCTTCTATACCAAAGTCACTTGTTTGTAACCACTGAAGATAATCTTTGATCCAAACACGAATTTTAGAACTGGCTTTCTTGTCTAAAACTTGTTGAGATTCCAATATTTCTATTGAGGATATTATATCACGTATTCCAGAAAACTCGATAATACCTGAACTTCTACCCGTTCTCTTACCTGGAATTCCTTGTGCATAGTTTAGATTCGGATTCATCTTGGTTTTTGGATTAATAAACCAATCATGAAGTAATTGAGTTGCCTTAACTGCATATTCCGAGTCTTCAGAAAAAAAATACGCCAAACTCAAAGAATAAACAGTTTTGAAAAACCTGGATTTAATGGAATAGTCAGAATTAACTCCTCGAGATAAGGGATTTACTTTTCCATCTCTATTTATCCAAGGAAGACTGTCCGGTTTACTAAGGTCTGGCCACCAATATGGACCAATGGACATATAATCATGCCTGTCTCCGCTTGGAGGAACGTGTGGTTTGTAAATAACGGAAAATGAATCCTCGTTTATAATTTTGTTTCCTTGTCTGATAAGTTTCCTATATGAAGACCTATGTTTACCTTTTTCAACTTCTCTTTTCAGTTTTGTCATATTACTGTAATCCAATCCGGTTAGTCCTTTTTGAAGAAAATTCCTTTTTTGGGGTGGATGTTCAATATTTTTGTTTTGAATTGCAAAAGAGGAAGCACTAAAACAAATAATAATTGTAAAAATTAGGTTTTTGATAGGAACCGTATTTCTATTTGTAATCATGCTTTTGTACTAGAAGAAAAAGTGACTAGGAAATCAAATCAAATTTTTTTAGAAATTTGTTTCCCCAACTTATACTACATTTGCTGCTATTATTTCTTTAAGAAGGTTAAAGAATATTAAGTCCAATATAGGAAACCTTCCAAATTTAAACAATACAAACCCAAATATGTCTATAATAACCAAACTTTCCATTATTATACCTGCATACAATGAAGGTAAAACTATTCATCATATACTTGACAAAGTTAAGAATGTAAACCTATCGCATAATATTAAGAAAGAAATTATTATCGTTAATGATTGTTCCAGTGACAATACAAAAGAGGCTATTGAGGCATATATTGACAAAGAACCAGAGGTGGATATCCAATACTTCGAACATAAGGTTAATAGTGGAAAAGGAGCAGCTTTACACACTGGCATTTCCAAAGCAACAGGGGAATATTTGGTGATTCAGGATGCAGATTTGGAATATGACCCCAATGAATATGAAGATCTTCTTAAGCCTATACTTCTAGGGTTCGCTGATATAGTTTATGGGTCAAGATTTATGGGGAGCAACCCGCACCGTATATTGTTCTTTTGGCACACTATAGGGAATAAGTTTTTGACCTTTCTGTCTAATATGTTTACAAATCTCAATTTAACGGATATGGAAACCTGTTATAAAGTATTCAAAACGGAGATCATTAAAGGCGTAAATTTAAAGGAAAAGCGATTTGGATTTGAGCCAGAAGTGACAGCTAAAGTTGCTAGAATTTCTGGAATAAGAATATATGAAATAGGAATATCATACTATGGAAGAACATATGAAGAAGGTAAGAAAATAGGATGGAAGGATGGATTTAGAGCAATTTATGCCATATTGAAATATGCACTTTTCAAATCACGATGATTTTTGAAAATTAAACGAAACCATTAATAATTTTTGTTAGCAAAGATGAGCGTGATATAGTTGTAAAAATTAAACAAAATGCCTAATTTATTTATACTTATTGTATTCCTTGTTAGCCTACTGGGAATTATGGTTTTTGTGAAAAGAAAATTAAAAATTTCTTATGAAATAGTTCCTGTTCTTTCTTTCGCCATCCTCATGGTTGTCTTGTATTTAGCAAATATTCTAGGATTTCTGTTTGAGTGTGCTTTTGTGGTGTTCATAATGGGCTTTGCCTTTGCCATATATTTGTCATATACCTATTTATATGTTAAAAAAGTAAATCTCCTTTTTTTTCTTAAAAATAGCAGTTGGCAGGCGTTATGGATTTTTTCCATTTTGTTTTTCCTTAATTGGATAATTTTTAGAAGTTATATAATTGTAGGCTGGGATGAATTTTCGTTCTGGGGTTTTTTCACAAAAATACTCGTTCAAGAACATGATCTTATTGCTCATTTCAATGATATTAATAAAGCAGATTACCCTAGGGTAACATCATTGGTTCAATATTATTTTAACATATTTCTGAATAGAGGAGAATATAGTGAAGGGGTTACAATTTTTGCACAAACAACCGTGTTGGCGTCCGCTTTGTCTATGTTTTTACCCATGTTCAAGAAGGGTAATCTATTATACTGCGTAATATTATCCGCAGTTTATTTTATTATGTTTTTTGTATTTGTACAGCCTATATATTTGATATATAATGACAATGTTTTGGCTCTTTTTTGGGCTTTGTCCATTATTACTTACTTACAAAGCGGAAATAAGAAAAAAGGTTTTGGTATAGCATTGATTTTTTTGGTATGCCTTCCTTTGGTTAAAGAAATAGGCGTTCTGTTCGCATTGTTTTCGTTACTAGGTTTAGCCATGGACTATCTATTATTTAGAGTACATTCAAAAACAGAAAGAGTTGCATTTTTAAAAAGATTTGGAATTGCAGTGATGCTTGTTTTGCTATCTAAGTTTTCTTGGAGTATGCTATTACATTTCCACAATGTAAAAAATGAGTCCTTTTCTTTGGAACTGTCTGAAATAGACTTGGGCAACTTGCAAAAATTTCAGCACTCAACTTTAGAGAACTACAAAGTAGCTGTATCCTATATTGGAAATTTAGATACCATTTCTGAAAAGCGTAGGGCAAAGTCTAGAGACGCTTTTGTCCCAAAAACAGCAAGCCCCATTAATTTTACGGATAACGTAGCTGCAATCAACAAAATATTTAACTCGGAACTATACAAACCTGGGCCAGATTTTCTGTATAACATCAACTTTTCCTTGTCCCTTGTCTATTGGGCCTTATTGTTTATGGTATGGTCCATAATTATTTTTATTGTTAATTGGCGAACATTGGATAAGCGAATTTTTGCCAATAAGGTAAATTTTTGGGTATTTATAGCTTCCCTCCTCTTAATTTTGATTGCCTATGCCCTTGTATTGTTAATATTGTACTTATACAGTTTTGGCTCTTATGAATCTATAAGGTTGGCCAGTTATCATAGATATACAGGAACTATGTTGTTGGGGATGTTTATGATTATATTGTTTCTCACTTTGACTAATAAAAGAGGGAGAGGGTTATCCATTGGTTTTATAGTTTTCATGCTCTTGTTTACACCTTCGTCCGCTATGGAGACTTTTGCCCCAAGACACACAAATACTAGGGCTAATAACATTGGAGCTAAAAACAAACTGATAACCCCACTTATTGATGAATTGATTGATAAAGACCCCAACGCCCAAATTATGCTGATAGATCAAACTTCGATGGGCGGGCTTTATGTACAGTTTAAATATTTGGCATTTCCTTTAAGTGTGAAGGGACCTTGGTCATATCACCCAAAGAAAAAAGTCAGACTAAAAACAAGGCTCACTTCTACCAAAGAGTTCTATAAACTCTTGAGAGAATATGACTATATTGTAATATGGAATGATAAAGATTTTTGGGAATCTTATGGTAATATGATTAAAAAATCCAACATTAAAGGTATTTGGAAACTTGAAAATAAAAGAAAATTTGTTAAGATAAATCCAATAACCCATAATAAGGAAAGTGACAATTAATTTAGATAAAACAATGCAATCCCTAACTATTCAGACATTGTTATCTAAATCAAAGATTGTTTTATTATTGGTTTTTTCCTTTCTGCTTCCATTCAATTTAAAGGTTCAACCCATCCTAGTTGTTGTTTTGCTACTTCATTCCCTGCTTCAATTTCGGAAACAGGACTTTCACGAAAATGTTAAACGTTGTTTGCCTTTCTTCCTTGGGTTTGTTTTATTATTTGTTTGGCAGTTTTCCTCTTTGTTATGGACAACGGATATTGTTTTTGGACTGAATAAAGTAGAGCGAAGATTGTTTTATATAGTTGCACCCTTGCTCTTTTTTATAAATAAGGATATCCCATATGCAAAAATCATAAAACTTTATATCTCCGGGAATTTGTTGCTCTGTTTAACTGGGTTCTTCTATTTGATTTATTTTTTCTTCACGGAAAAATTGTATTTCATTAATAAAACCGTGGAGGAAGGTATCAGTCAAGAAACATGGGTGTATATCATATTCCATGGACGGAACAACTTCATTTTTTTGGACATACACAGAACGTATTTCAGTTTTGGACTACTTATAAGTATTTTGCTTTTGTTCCTTTCCAAAAAGGTAAAGTTTAAGGTAATTTTCAGATACGTGTCTCTGGCAATTATGTCACTAGTAATTTTTCTATTGCAAGCTAAAATACCCGTTATTATTCTAGTTATGCTTCTATTGGTAATTGTGGGAATTGAGCTTAGAAAGGTTCCTAAAAAACTAAAGTGGATTTATGCTCTAGGTATTGGTCTTGTCCTGATTTTTGGTTTAAAAATTGCAAACCCAAGGTTTGCTCGTTTAATCAAAGAAGCAACAAACATTTCTGCCAAGAGTGAAGGAAGTCTCGTAGAAAGAATTCAGTATTCCAAAAGCGCCTTACAATTAATTTATGAAGCACCCTTTTTTGGATACGGAATAGGTGATGTGCGGTCAGCAATGAAAAAAAAGATCAAAGAATTAAGTTATCCAGAAAAGATTAAACGAGAATCGTACGACCCTCACAATGAATTTTTAAAAACCTTGGTGGGAACAGGTCTATTGGGCTTTTTGATTTTAATGACTGCTTTTGCCATGCCATTATACCTGAGTTATAAAAATAAAAACCTGATTCTGGCTATTTTTTTGGGAATGCTTGCGTTAGTTTGTTTTGTAGAACCCTTTATTAGTAGACAATTGGGTATTTTTACTGCACTCTTTTTTTTGGGCATATTATCCGAGGACAGTTAACCGAGATTTAGTGAAACTTAGATTTTTTTTCTGGACTATACGATATTTAAAGCCTATACAGGCTTTCTATCGCTTTTGCAATTGGATTAAAGCATTTCCCCCTAGAAAAACTTACTCTCATGTTCCCCAAAAGCCATCAGGCTTAGTTTGGAATAATGTTTTATCCAATCCATCAAGTTTTTATGGGAATAACAAATTTGACTTTCTTAATATAGGCTACAAGTTTGATAAAGTAATTGATTGGAATTATGATAGTTATGGAAAACTTTGGACATATAACCTGAATTATTTTGAATTCTTGAATCAACAAGGAATAAACAAGAATGAAGCCTTGAATCTTATAGAAGATTATATAGAAAAGGACAGCTCTTTGAAAGATGGACTTGAACCATATCCTATTTCATTAAGAGGGATTAATTGGATAAAATTCTTGTCGAAGAATGGAATAGAAAACATAAACATAAACATAAAATTATATAACCATTATTATAGATTGAAAGATAATTTGGAATACCATTTGCTTGGGAATCATTTACTGGAGAATGGGTATTCGATGCTATTTGGAGCATACTATTTTAAAGACAATGATTTTTACGGCATTGCCAAAAAGATTTTAAAAGAAGAGCTGGATGAACAAATTTTGGGGGACGGAGCTCATTTTGAGCTTTCCCCCATGTACCATCAGATTTTACTTTATCGATTATTGGATTGTATCAATTTGATTAAGAATAACCCATGGAAAGAGGATGACCTACATTCATTATTGAATAATAAAGCAAAGAAAATGTTGGGATGGATAAAAACGGTTACTTATCGCAATGGAAATATTCCAATGGTCAACGATTGCACTTACAATATTGCCCCAACCTCAAAGCAGTTATTTAGTTATGCCCAGTATTTGAAAATACCCTTTGACAAAACCAGCCTAAGGGAATCAGGCTACAGAAAATTCCTTGGAAAGGATTATGAATTATTCGTTGACGTTGGTAATGTTGGGCCAGATTATCAACCAGGTCATGCCCATTCTGATACGTTTAGTTTTGAGCTATACCTTCATGAACGACCCTTAATAGTGGATGTTGGAACATCAACTTATGAGAAGAATAAAAAACGACAGAATGAACGCCAAACTTCTTCCCACAATACAGTTATTGTAAACAATAAAGACCAAACACAAGTTTGGGACGGATTCAGAGTCGCGAAAAGAGCCAAAATAGCTTATCTAAAAGAGAGTGTTGATATGGTTACATCTGCTCATGATGGGTATAAATCTATGGGAGTGTTGCATGAAAGAAGTTTTTATGCTACAAAGGGTATTGTAATTCATGATAGAATTTTATCGAAGAGGGATAAGAAAATAGAATCCCAAGCATTTTTCCATATTCATCCGTCAATAAACAATATAGTTATAAATAAAGGACAAGTATCTTTTGGAGGAATAAATGTTTCTTTAAGTTTTGAAGGAGAAATACACGATATCAAATTGGGGAAATATGAGTATTGTCTCGGCTTTAATAAAACGGAAAAAGCACAAAAAGTCTGTGTTTCGTTCTCAAAAGAACTAACAACAACTATTTTGTTATGAAAATACTTTTTTTGACCGATAACTTTCCTCCCGAGGTGAATGCGCCAGCTACAAGAACATATGAGCATTGTAGGGAATGGGTAAAAAGTGGCGAGAAAGTTACGGTAATAACATGTATTCCAAATTTTCCTGAAGGGAAAGTATATAAGGGATATAAGAACAAGCTATATCAAAAGGAAACAATCGATGGTATTGAGGTAATACGTGTTTGGACCTATATTGCAGCAAATAGAGGGTTCATCAAAAGGATTATTGATTATTTAAGCTTTATGGTTATGTCCTTTTTTGCTGGTCTGTTTATTAAGACAGATTTAATTATAGCCACTTCTCCTCAATTTTTTACGGCAATATCAGGCAAATGGTTGGCTTTTTGGAAGAGAAAAAAATGGGTAATGGAGATTCGGGATCTTTGGCCAGAATCAATAAAAGCAGTAGGGGCGATGGAGCATAATCTTGTAATAAGATATTTTGAGTTTCTTGAAAAGAGAATGTACAAGTCTGCCTGGAAGATTGTTACGGTTACAGATTCTTTCAAAGCGATATTAAAAGAAAGGTATGGGGTAAATGATTCTAAAATAACCGTAGTTAAAAATGGAGTTAATATGAATCTTTTTTCGCCACGAGAAAAGGATAACATATTACTGTGTGAACTTGAAATAAAAAACAAATATATTATTGGTTACATTGGCACACATGGAATGGCACATGCATTAGATTTTGTGCTCGAATGCGCATCAAAAATAAAAGATGATGAAATTCATTTTCTTTTTTTGGGAACAGGTGCTGAAAAAGAAAAATTACTTGAGCAAAAAAACAAAATGAAATTAACCAATGTAACCATGCTGGATCCAGTTCCTAAGCATGAGGTTGGGCGATATATTTCCATATTAGATGCGGCTTTGGTAAACTTAAGAAAATCTGTCACCTTTAAAACGGTGATACCATCCAAAATTTTTGAATTGGCGGCAATGCATAAGCCTATTTTACTGGGCGTTGAAGGAGAGTCCAAGAATCTGGTGGAAAAGTATAAAATAGGAATCCCTTTTGAACCAGAAAACATGCAAGATTTTATAGAGAAAGTCCAATTGATTAGAACCCGAGAAAGCAAAGAGTACACTTTTGATGACATGGTTGCGGATTTTGATAGAACTAATCTTGCTACGGATATGTTATTATTTATCAAGGACTAAGTTTAGTTTTCTACCTTTGAAAAATGAATTTTCTAGAAACTGCTGTACTTATTTTTATTGGGGCCTTTCTTTTGGTATACCTAACCATTCCTAAAATTATCGGAGTAGTAGAATATAAAAGGTTAATGGACGACCCCAATAACAGGAGTTCACATCAAAGTAAAACACCAACTTTAGGAGGTGTTTCTTTTTATTTTACATTGATTTTCGCTTTTTTCTTTATCAAGAATTGGCATGTTTCTGGAGAAGATATCTACATAATACCAGGATTGACCATATTATTTATTATCGGTTTAAAAGATGATTTGGTAGTACTTTCTCCTGGCTCAAAGCTGATAGCCCAAACACTGGCTATTGCTTTTGTTTTGGTTAATGACAGTTTTGTTATTGAATCTTTGAATGGATTTTTGAATATTTATGAAATCCCCTATTTTCTGTACTTGACTATAGCTGGATTTCTAATGTTGACAATTATTAACTCATACAATTTAATTGATGGAATTGATGGTCTGGCTTCAATAGTTGGTATTGTAATAATGATAATTTATACGACCATTTTCTATTTATCAGGAGAGTATTTTTTTGCATTGATAAGCATAACCATGAATGCCTGTTTGATGGCATTTTTCGGATTCAACATCTCCTCCGACAAAAAGATATTTATGGGAGATACAGGTTCTTTAATAGTTGGTTTCATCATTAGTGTTCTAACATTGAAGTTTTTGGCTTTAAAACCGGAATCTTATGAAGGGCTACCTTTTCTATTGGAAAATGCACCACTTATTGCGATAAGTATTTTGATTGTTCCATTATTTGATACTGCAAGAGTATTTGCCATACGAATTGCCAACAAAAAAGGACCTTTTTCGCCAGACAGGAATCATGTGCATCATGTGCTTATAGATTTCTGGAAACTTACCCATAAGCAAGCAAGCTTCATTATAGGGTGCTTCAATCTTATGTTCGTTGTCCTATTTATCATTTTGGGGAGCAAGGCCAAAAACCTGGGAATGGTTATTATGCTAGTAAGTGTAGTGGTCATTTTGGGGTATGTGTTTTTCAGATATAACTATAACTTCACCAACTTAAAACATAAAATTAGGCTGAGAAGAAAAATGGAATCACTAAAAGGAAAGAGTGATTCAAATACAAAAAAGAAAAAACCAGTTAATTGAAAAGAACTCTAATAAGTGGCGCAGCAGGCTTCCTTGGATCCCATCTATGTGATCGGTTTGTTGCTGAGGGCCATCACGTCATAGCAATGGATAACCTAATCACAGGGGACCTAAAAAACATAGAACATCTATTTCCATTAGAACGTTTTGAATTTCACCATCACGATGTTTCAACCTTTGTGCATCTGGGAGGTGATTTGGATTACATTCTTCATTTTGCATCCCCTGCAAGTCCTATTGATTATTTAAAGATTCCTATTGAAACTTTAAAGGTTGGTTCGCTTGGTACACTCAATTTATTGGGATTGGCCAAAGAAAAAAATGCCCGAATCCTAGTTGCATCAACTTCCGAGGTCTACGGAGACCCACTGGTACACCCCCAAAATGAGGAATACTATGGTAATGTTAGTCCAATAGGCCCACGAGGGGTTTATGATGAGGCCAAACGTTTTATGGAGTCCATAACAATGGCGTATCATACCCATCATGGATTGGATACCCGTATCGTTCGTATTTTTAACACCTATGGCTCAAGAATGCGCTTGAATGATGGGCGAGTGGTTCCAGCCTTTATGGGGCAAGCGCTTCGGGGTGAGGATTTAACGGTTTTTGGAGATGGATCCCAAACAAGATCTTTTACGTATATAGATGATCAGGTTGAAGGGATTTATCGTTTACTGATGAGTGATTACCATCTTCCCGTGAACATAGGTAATCCAGATGAAACCACAATTCTGGAGTTTGCTGAGGAAATCATTAAGCTTACGGGAACGGATCAAAAAATAACATTCAAACCATTGCCTCAGGATGACCCCTTACAGCGCCAACCTGATATCGCTAGGGCCAAGGAAATTTTGGATTGGGAACCTAAAGTGCATCGTTCAGAAGGGCTAAAAATGGTGTATGAATACTTCAAATCGCTATCATCAGAGGAATTACATGGCAAGGAGCATCGTGATTTTTCACATTTGAATGGGAAATAAATACTGATATCTGATATCCGATATCTGAATTGGTTTATTTTTGCCAAAATTTTGATTGATGAACATTCTTGTCCTTGGTTCAGGAGGTCGCGAACATGCGATCGCCCATAAAATTTCACAAAGCCCTAAAATTAACAACTTGTTTGTTGCTCCTGGCAATGCTGGAACGTCCAATATTGCCACAAACGTTGAGGTTGGGGTAAACGATTTTGAAAGCATAAAAGACCTGGTCTCAAAAGAAAGCATCAATTTGGTTGTGATAGGTCCAGAAGACCCATTGGTCAATGGAGTTCATGACTTCTTCCTGAATGACGCTGAGCTTAAAAATGTTTCGGTAATCGGCCCGCAAAAGGCTGCTGCAGAACTGGAAGGCAGCAAGGAATTTGCCAAGGAATTTATGATGCGCCATCAAATCCCTACGGCAGCCTACGAAAGCTTTACTTCTGAAAGTTTAGAGGAAGGGTATGCCTTTTTAGAAACACTAAAACCGCCTTATGTGTTAAAAGCAGATGGATTGGCTGCTGGTAAGGGGGTTTTGATTCTTAAAGACCTAGACGAAGCCAAAGCTGAACTAAAGGCGATGCTTCTGGATTCTAAATTTGGAGAGGCAAGTGCGACGGTGGTTATTGAAGAGTTCTTGGATGGAATAGAATTAAGCTGTTTTGTGCTTACTGACGGCACCAATTTTAAAGTACTCCCAACAGCAAAAGACTATAAGCGGATAGGTGAGGGTGATACAGGACTAAACACAGGTGGCATGGGAGCTATTTCCCCTGTACCATTTGCAACAGATGCTTTTATGGAGAAGATAGAGAAGCAAATTGTAAAACCTACGGTAGAGGGCCTTAAAAAGGATAATCTGCCCTATGTCGGATTCATTTTTATAGGATTGATAAAAGTAGGAGACGAACCCAAAGTAATCGAGTACAACGTACGCATGGGTGATCCAGAGACGGAAGTTGTTATTCCCAGAGTAAAAACCGATTTGGTTGATATACTGGATGCGATGGCCAAAGGGAAACTGGATGAAATTAATCTGGAAATAGATAAAAGAACAGCTACAACGGTAATGGCAGTTTCAGGAGGTTACCCAGAAGCGTATGAAAAAGGAAAGGAAATTACAGGGACAGAAAAGATTCAAGATTCCCTTGTTTTTCATGCTGGGACAAAAATAAAAGACGGAAAGATAGTCACGAACGGAGGTCGTGTTATTGCAATAACGTCTTTTGGAGAAAACTTTACCGAAGCGCTGCAAAAATCCTATCAAAATATAGAAAAACTACACTTTGGTGGGATGTACTACCGAAAAGATCTTGGGTTTGACCTATTATAGATAAGAATGGGAGCTTATGCTCTTGTCCTCTTCCCCATTATCATTAAAAATTTTCAGCTGGTTCATCCAATAAACCATAGCGATCATTCCAATGACGAAGAAAATCCAATTCACGGAGTTGGAAGCCCACCAGTTTTGCATAAAACGGAAAAAATCATAAGGAGCAAAAAGACCGTTTACAAATAAGTCTTCAATGCCATAAAAAAACTTGCTCATCTTAGCTATATTTACTTTACAAAAGTAGTAAAACCTAGCATGATTTCAAGCTTTTTCGGGAAAACAAAGCCCATAAACTATATTGTTTTATCTGTTTTTCTCTCCTTTTTTTATGGAATGTTCTTGTTTTTAGGTTCAGAACGGAACATTAATGTTGATGTACTTCCGCTAGAACTTTTAACACTGACGGTACTCTTATTTTCCATTTACCTCATTAGTAGAATTGTGAGGGTGGAGAAGGTAACGGATCTTAGCTCATTTGCCATCTTATTTTTTGTATTGCTACTAGTTGCATTTTCCAATGTATTAATAGATAAGAATGGCATTTTCACCAATTTTTTTGTGCTGTTGGCAGTGTGGAGGTTATTATCGATTAAATCGATTAAAAACGTAAAGCATAAAATTTTTGATGCTAGCTTTTTAATATGTGTAGCCAGCTTTTTTTACGATTGGGCCCTTGTTTTTTTAATTCTGGTTTTTGTCGTAATCAATATTTATGATAGAAAGACAACCAAAAACTGGATGGTTCCTATTGCGGCTATCATATCAGTTTTTATCTTGTCCTTTGCGATTTTTAAGTTGTACGACATGCTTCATTTTTATAGAGAGCACTATCGTTTTTCGCTAGGACTTTTAAACACTAATTTTCCAAGTCAACCTGGAATCACCAAGTTGATAATTTATGCCTCGTTAATACTATTGGTAACGTTCTTGGTTTTCTTGAAAGTTCGAAAAAAAGGAGGGGGAAAACTACTTCCATTACGCATTATCTTCTTAACCTTCTTAATTGGACTTTTTATTAGCCTGTTTGAATCAATGGATTCATCGTTATTGCTGCTCACTTTTTTCCCGGCGGCTGTTTTTTTGACCAATTATTTGGAAGCCATCAAAAAGGCTAGACTAAAAGAGGCAGTTATTGTGATATCTGTTTTGCTGTCTTTTTTGGTTTTTGCATTAGAGCTAAATCCTTAAGCGATAAAGCAATATCTTTGCCTCAAATTATCCGAAAATGTTTAGCGAGCTTGCCTTCAATATCTTTCAAGAGAGTATTAATACCTACCATGTTAAAGACGATGTCTATCAAGAGTTTGTAAATCCATACCCAAAGGATAAGATAGAGCATTTACTCTATCGAAAAAATTGGATTGATACCGTACAATGGCATTATGAAGATATTATTCGGGACCCTTCCATAAATCCAGAAGATGCGCTGGACCTTAAACGAAAAATAGATGCCAGTAATCAAGACCGCACGGATTTGGTCGAATATATTGATAGCTATTTTTTAAATAAATATCAATCGGTTGAGGTAAGAGGAGATGCCACAATCAATACAGAAAGCCCAGCTTGGGCCATTGACCGGCTCTCTATTTTGGCACTTAAAATTTATCATATGCAAGAAGAGGCAAATAGGACGGATGCTTCCCCAGAACACCTCAAAAAATGTAATGAAAAACTCCAAGTGCTTTTGGAACAACGAAAAGACCTTTCCACCGCTATTGATCAATTACTGGCAGATATTGAATCGGGAAACAAGTACATGAAAGTTTATAAGCAGATGAAGATGTACAATGATGATGAATTAAACCCTGTGCTTCGTGGACAAAAAGGGTAAACATGCCCATATTTTAGTGATTCGCCTATCGGCTATGGGTGATGTAGCTATGGCCGTTCCGGTGCTATCCGTCTTACTTGCCAAAAACCCAGAACTAAAGATTACTATTCTTACCAAAAAAGCATTCACGCCTATTTTTTCTGCGTTGAAGAATGTTGAGGTGTATGAGGCTGATGTAAAAAAACGCCATAAAGGGCTTATTGGTCTGTGGCGCTTGCATCAGGAATTAAATAAACTACAAATCGATGCGGTGGCAGATTTACACAATGTGCTTAGAAGCCGAATTTTGAAGAAGTATTTTGCATTGGATAAAATTCCTTTTGCTCAAATTGACAAAGGACGCGCGGAGAAAAAAGCACTCACGCGGGCCAAGAATAAAAATTTTCAACAGTTGAAAAGTACACATCAACGCTATGCCGATGTGTTCGCCGAATTAGGGTTCCCCGTTGATTTATCCAATGTGAACTTACTGGAACGGCAATCACTTTCGGATAAAGCATTGGAATTGATAGCACAAGACGCTAAAAAATGGATAGGTATTGCGCCTTTTGCTGCCCATGAGGGTAAAATGTATCCTCTAGATTTAATGAAAAAGGTGATACAAGCATTAAGCAATACCGAAAAGTATAAAATATTATTATTTGGCGGTGGGGCTAATGAAATTCAACAGTTGGAAGCTATTGAAAAGGAAAGCAAGAGCGCAATCAATATGGCAGGCAAGCTGACGTTGTCCGAAGAATTGGGTCTAATTTCAAATTTGGATGTGATGTTAAGTATGGATAGCGGCAATTCTCATTTGGCAGCAAACTATGGTATTCCTGTGATAACCATTTGGGGTGTTACCCACCCTTATGCCGGATTTTATCCTTTTAATCAACCTCTGGAAAATGCATTGTTGGCAAATAAAACGTTGTTTCCATTAATTCCAACTTCGGTGTATGGAAACAAACTTCCAAAAGGGTATGAGAAAGCTATGGAGTCCATCAGTCCATCAGCGATAGTGGCCAAAATTGAGCAGGTATTGACACCTTAAGCCATTACATTTTGCGCTGCAATGGAACGAAAGTAATGTTTTAGCTGCTGTATGTATTGATACTTGAGTTGCTTATTGGTATTATCCATGAGCAAAGAGCGCATTCCCAAATAAGAAGCTATAATATAGGTAGCTACTCCCTCACAATCAATATGACGAGCAATATGGCCATCTATTTTGCCCCTTTTTAACACCGAAACTAGATTGACCTCCCACACTTTAAGAATATCTTTTAGATACTTACTGATTTGAGCATTTCGCTTGTTGAATTCTGTAAGAAAGTCATTAAGCATAAATCCATATGCCATTTCATTTCGCTTACCGGGCTCCAAAGCTTCTTCCAAACTATCCAAAATAATGGGTAAAGGGTTTTCGTAGGTATTCAAAGGTTCAACCAACAAGGCATATACCTTTTGGACAATTAAGTTTTGTATAATATTGATAAAGTAATCCTCCTTGGATTTAAAATGATGATAAAAGGCTCCTTTAGAAAGTTCTAATTCCTTTAATATATCATCTAAGCTAGTGTTGTAATAGCCTTTTTGTTGGAATATTTCCAGCCCTTTTGCACATAAGCGGTGCATGGTTTCTCGTTTTTTTAGGTTCTTTTCCATAAGATTTAGGTTTTGGGTGAATTAGACCGTTAAGTCTGTAACAAAGATTCTGCGCAATCCATCCAACCGAAAAAAACAAGGGTATAGGTGTAGGAAAAATCGGTGAAAAGTAAAATACAGGCCAAAATGAGCATATCCTAAAAAAGCAGACCGACTGGCGGGTCGGTTTAAGCGAATCATTTGTGGGATAAAAGACACCCTAAAACTTTAGTAAAAAAGAATACCAAGGTAAAACCCAGTATCAAACTGTGAAATGGATTTGTCAAATCTTTCTTAAACTAGCTTAATTTTTAATAGAATTTACATAAATACCTTTGTTCTACTTTTTAATCAAAAGGTGAGTCCAAGTTGTATTATAGTTGACTTGTCAATATTTAAATGAGAATATGAAAAATGTGCTGATTATTTCGACACTGTTTTTTGCAACTATTTTTATTAGCTGTAATAATGAGAAATCAAAAACCAACCTAAATACGGAGAATACCAATCGAGTAGAGTCACAATCTGACACATTAACAAAACACTTGAAGCCGTACAAAACTGAATTGCCAACAATAGGTCTTCTTATGTTTAATGGCGTCCTGCAAGGTGAAGTTATTGCTGCATCGGATGTTTTTGGAAAACCCAATCAAAATTTTGAGCAGCTTTTTAATGTAATCACCATAGCGGAAACGGAAAACCCAATCACAACGGAGGAAGGCATGCATTTTGTTCCTGATTACACATTTGAAAACTGTCCAAAATTAACAGTGCTATTTGTTCCTAGTGGTTATGATATGTACGCACATGTCCGCAATGAAAAAATGGTGGATTTCATTAAAAAGAAAAACGAAGAAACCAAATACATCGTAAGCAATTGCGCAGGAGCACAACTTATTGGTGAGTCCGGAATTGCTGACGGACATAAAATCGTCACCTATATTGGTGGGGGAAAACAACTGCAAAAAGATTACCCAAATTTAAAAGTTCAAAATGACAGTTTGGTAACATTTGTTGAGGACGGAAAATTCAGTTCATCTAACGGGAACTTGACGAGCTATATTTCTGCTCTTAATTTACTGGAGAAAATGACCAGTAACGAACACAGAAAATTTGTTGAAAGCTATTTATACATAGACCGTTTTCAAAATTGGAGAGAATGAGTACGATGCCCAATACCTAATAGGATGCATAGTTCGCTGCTTCTAAATTTCCTAATCGGAAATTCTTCATGGGTTTTCAGGTTAAGAAACCATATACAAACACGATAAGTACCATTCCCCCAAAATAAAAAACCGCCCTGATGGTCAAGAGCGGTTTTTGTAATGAAATCAATATTGTTTTCTAGCAACAGCCACCACCATCATAATGGTAGGTAGACTCACTAATAAAAATATCATCCCTCCCCAATGAACCAAGGGCTCCTGCTGTTTTGTCACAGATAGCCAAAGGCTGGTTCTTTAACAGAACATGGCCTTTATGGTCATCAAAATAATCTTCACCACCAAAATAAATGGCTGCTTTACCGGTAAAAACACATGGACCATCTTCGGGCATAGGGTCTTTTATAGCTGCTACCTCTATAGATTCAATATAGATGAGTTCATCTGTGGGGTAGTTTTTAGGATCTAGAATTCGATACGGCTTTCTGGCTCTAATTTCAATGGTGCCAAAACCAACATCTGTTAATGCCTTAATATATTGTTTTATAGGAAGGCTTCCACTAAGACAAAGAGCACGTAAGCGGTCATCATTTCGTAAGGTTGTATTCATTTCTTGCTCGCAGGTAGGATCACTCATGACGAGTTTGCCATTTGGTTTTAACACGCGATACATTTCTTCAATGGCACGCTTTAAATCTTCTTCCTTAAAAATGTTGAACAGGCAGTTCTGTGCGGCAACATCGATTGAATTATCTTCAACAGGAAGGTTTAGAGCATCGCCTTTTTTCAGATCAACAAATTCCGACCTGAACCAATCGTTTTCTTCTTCGGCAATTTTAAAATTATCTCGGCTGGCCTGTAGCATTTCATCAACAACATCAACACCAACAACCCCCCCTTTTTGACGGTTGAAATAAGAGAATTGCAATAATTCCATTCCCCCGCCAACACCTACATAGAGCATCTTGGGATTATTGGAAAGGTCTCTGGCATGAACGGTGCTGCCACAACCGTAGTTCATCTCTTGCATTATTCTTGGGATTTTTAGTCCTGGCAATTCCCAAATGGGGTTTGTGGTACAACACAGCCCTACGTCTGGGGTTAATGCGGCTTCTTTATATAAATCTTCGGTAGCTTGTAAATAACTCATAATTCTTTATTTAAATAGTATTTTATTGTTTTAGGCGACAGTTCCTTGACAACTACTTCCAGCACCTGCGGTACAGCCGTAGCAATGTTGGGAGATAATAATGTTCCTGTCATTTAAAACATCTTCATTATAATCTTTAATATGTTTCACTTTGCTGGCGACCTTAAGGTCCAACATCTGGTTGAAGTCGCAATCGTACAACCAGCCATCCCAACTAATGGATATGGTATTGGTACACATCACATTGGCCACCGCTGCTGGATTGTAGGCTTCCACTAAGGCGTACATATAATCCTCGTAGTTTTCAGAGGCAATTAAATAATCCAAAAAGCGCGCAATGGGTAAATTGGTAATGGCAAAAAGATTATGGAACTGAATTCCAAAATCCTGATCTAAGGCTTTTTTAAAGTCTTTTTCCATAGCCATTTGATCCCCCGGTAAGTAAGCTCCAGAAGGATTGTAGACTAAATCTAAACGCAAGTCACTGCCAGGCATGCCATATCCACGTGCATTCAATTCTTGTAGTGCTTTAATCGATTTGTCGAAAACGCCATCTCCACGCTGCTTATCCGTTTTGCCACGGGTATAATGCGGCATGGATGAAATGACATGTACATTATGTTTTTTAAAGAAGTCCGGCAAATCGTAGTACTTCTTGTTTGCTCGAATGATGGTTAGATTGGACCGAACAATAAAATCTTTAATTCCCGCTTTGGCAGCTTCTTCGACAAACCAACGGAAATCTGGATTCATTTCTGGCGCTCCTCCTGTTAGATCTAGGGTATGGGCACCAGTATTTTTAATGACTTCGAGACACTGTTTCATGGTATCACGTGTCATAATTTCCTTACGGTCGGGTCCAGCATCTACGTGACAGTGCTCGCATACTTGATTGCACATATACCCCACATTGATTTGTAGAATCTCTAATTTCTTTGGTCGAAGTGGGAAATGACCAATTTTATTGATTTTATCCTTGAAATATGGAAGTTCGCCCTCAGCAAAGAGACCTCCTTCAAGTATTTCAAGTTGTCTATTGGTAGCCGCTAATTCATTATCCCGTGCTTTCAGGGATTTTTGCATTGGCTTTTTTACCTTTTTAGACTTTGGTAAGATACTTTCCATTTTTAAAAATTCTAGTGGTAAACCGTACGGGTCTACATGGATAATTTGTTGTATTTGTTCATCATTTGCACTCCATGAACCAAAGTAGCTCCGCTTTCAATAGCAGCACCCGCATGTACCGCTTCCATCATTTCCTCTTTGGTAATTCCCTTTTGCAATCCGTCTTTGGTATAAGCATCTATACAATATGGACATTTAACCACATGGGAAACGGCCAGGGCTATTAAAGATTTTTCTCTTGCACTTAGTGCACCTTCTTCGAAAACCTTACCGTAGTAATCAAAAAATTTAGTGCCCAGTTCTTCGCTCCATTCAGTTATTTTACCAAATTTTCTTAAGTCTGCCGGGTCATAATATGAGTTTGCCATGTTATGTTTTTTAGTAAGTAATTAGAATTTAGATAAAAGCATTTTACCCTTATCCAAGTTGAAAACAATGAATGATGAAATAGAATGATTTTATAAAAGGATTGGAGAACCCTTATTATAATAAAGAGATGTAATGTAGAACCCAGGTATTCGTATGTCTTTGAAAACAATTTGAGTATTGCACTTTAAGAAAGCTCTGAGAATTTTGAGAATAGAGCCTGCAATGGTTTTGGAAAAACCTAAAAGAGTTATAATGTCTTGCTTGTTGTCAAGGTCGTGTAAAACGGGAAGGCTATAAATATGGGAATTATAACTTTCAAGTAGCTGGGAAATCTTATTGAATAGCCCAAAGCGTTGCCATGGCAATCTAAGGAATAAAGTAGCATCAAAATTAGAGCGATGGAGGCCCATTAGGTAAAAACCACCATCAGAAGCTGGCCCCAGAACGGTTTTTCCCAAGCGTAGTTGTTTTTCAGCTTCAACAATATGGGAGGCTTTCAACTGTGGGCTATCATTACCAATGGTAATCACATTTTGGTAGCCCTTATCGTAAAGTGTTTGAATGGCGTTGGAAAAACGCTCGCCAAAAGTCGCACCCTTTTGTTCCTTTTCCGTAAAATGATAAAATGGGAGTCCAGTGGCTTTTGCAGTTTGAAGTGTACGTTCGGTTAGTCTTCGAAACAACTCCAAATTTGCCACAGTTTTTTTATGGCGAGTTTCCGCAACAGCAGAATTCGCAAAAATCAAGATTGCCGTTTCTTTTGAAAAAGTGTTTTTCAAGATTTGCTATACTATCGTAAACTTACGATAAATATCTATGTGCAATTGGTCGAAAAGTATCATGTCTGATTACATTTTTCTTTTAGAACAGACAATTTTAACATTCCGACCAGCAAGTCGGTTTCAAAAATGGCATCCTTAAATACATCAAGATTAAAATCGAGGCGATATCGACGAAATGCATAAAACACATTGATCTTTGAAAAAAACAAACTAGGCAGTCGGTAATTTTATCTTAAAAAACAAGTTTAAAATGTGAGTTTTGGGCTTTGGTGGTTAATTTTATAGTGTTTTTAATCTACTTATTTCATGGTCACAACTATTTCCAAGGCAAAATCGATTGGACTGGTACTTTCCGGAGGCGGAATTCGCGGCATGGCACATATCGGGTTACTTAAGGCAATGCAGGAACGCGAATTGGAGGCCAAAACGGTAGCAGGGTCCAGTGTAGGTGCTCTGGTTGGTGCGTTATATGCAAATGGGAATTCTATTGAAGACATGTTGCAGTTTTTTAAAGACACGCCTTTGTTTCAATACAACTTTTTTGCACTTAACAAGCCAGGCTTTATAGATACCGAAAGGTATTATAAAATTTTTAAGGGCTATTTTCCAAAAGATTCTTTTGAATGCCTGGAAAAACCATTGTTTGTGGTCGCCACTGATTTGCTTAAAGGAGAGGAAAAAGTATTTACTAAAGGAAAACTTATTAAACCCCTTTTGGCCTCAGCTGCATTGACTCCTGTGTTTAGTCCAGTTGAAATAGACAGAACGCTCTATGCAGATGGTGGGGTAATGAATAATTTTCCAAAAGAATATATTGATGGAAAAGCAGACTTTATTATTGGGAGTAACGTATCCATTGCTGGAGAAATACAAAAAAAAGACCTGAAAAACTCATTGCAATTGGCAGGTAGAGTAACTGGCCTGATGATTTACGCTTCAAGTCACCAAAAACTTCAAGAATGTGATTTGTTCATTGAGCCCAAAGAATTAGAAAAAATTGGAGTGCTGGATAAAAAAGGCATTCAAAAAGCTTTTTCCATTGGTTATGACCATGGCTGCAGAACAATGGATAAGCAATTAAAAAAGGAATTAATCTAGCTGAAAGATCTAAACATCATCATAATCAACCTTAAGGGTTGGAGTCAACGGGTGTGCTTGGCAAGTTAAAATGAGCCCTTCGGCAACTTCCCCATCTGTTAAGATTTGGTTTTTGACCATTTCAGCTTTTCCTTCGGTGACTCTAGCGATGCAACTGCTACACACCCCACCCTGGCATGAATATGGTGCATTTATATCTTCTTTGAGAACAGCATCCAACACCAATTCTTTTTTATCCATGGTTATGAAAAAGGTCTCATCGTCAACAAGAACTTCCAATTTGGTTTTCCCTTCAAGTTCTTCGGCCAAAGTGTCTTCCGCATCCGAACTGGTAAACAATTCGAACAAAATTTTATCTTCGGAAATACCATTACTTTTCAAGGTGTCTGAAACAGTATTGATTATTTCCTCTGGACCGCATAAATAAAAGGCGTCAAAAGCAGTTTCTTTAAACTTGTTTTTGATTATGAAGTTTACTGTTGAAGTCTCGATTCTACCAAACAGCGCATTTTCTTCTTGAGACCTACTGAAAAGATGTTGAATAAAAAACCTATTGGTATATTGTTCTTGAAGCTCTTGCAAAGCCTTTAAATACATAGTTTCTTCAGGAGATTGGTTTCCAAAGACCAATACAAAGGTGTTTTCTGAATGGCTTTCCAACACGGTTTGAGCAATGCTCATTATTGGAGTGATTCCACTTCCTGCAGCGAATGCTGCGACGTTTTTGGCTTCTGAAGTAGACTCAAAAACAAATCGACCCTCAGGAGGCATAACTTCCAAAACATCTCCGGTTTTAATGCTCTCATTGGCATAAACAGAGAAGGTACCATTAGGCACTTTTTTTATTCCAACAGTAATTTTCCCAGAAGAAGGAGCTGAAGAAATGGAATAGGCCCTGCGTAATTCTTCTCCATTCACAGTATGTTTTATAGTTATATATTGCCCAGCTGTATAGGCAAATGTATTTTTAAGATGCTCTGGAATGTCAAAAGTTAGGGTTACTGCATTTGGAGTTAAAGAATCAACCGCAGTAATTTTTAGTGCATGAAAGTCACTCATGGAATATCAATTTTTTTTGCAAAACTAAGCATTCATGCAATTTTGAAAGCTAGATTTTAAAAAAAGCGTTGCTTTTGTAACAAATCAAGTATTTTAGGTACAAACATCTAGAAAATCACCGACCCATGTTCAAACATTTTATCAATCTTCAGTGGAAATCTTTTTTTAGATCATCCTCTTTTGGAAAGGGGTTGGCATTGAAAATTGTAATGATCTTTTTTGGTATTTACATGATTGGAGCTTTAGTGTTTGTTGGGGGCTTTCTTTATGAAATCCTTAGAAAGCTTTTTCCAGACCAAGCGCCAATGTGGGTGCTGAGCAGGTATTTGGTATACTGGATATTGATAGAACTGTTTTTTAGATACTTTTTGCAGAAACTTCCTGTGATGGATATTAAGCCATTATTGTCTTTTCCGATTAAAAAAAGTACCATAACACATTATATTCTGGGAAAATCAGGATTTTCTGGGTACAATGCTTTAGCGCTTTTTCTTTTCGTTCCTTTTGGCGTTGTGCTTTTGTTTAATGGTTATCCCGTTTTGAATGTTGTACTATGGCTTGTGTCAATTTTCGCGATAGTATTATGCATCAATTATGTCAATTTTCTGGTTAATAAAAGTGATAAGGCCCTTGGTATCATAGGCGGAATTATCGTACTACAGTATGGATTGGATTATTTTCAAATACTGCCTGTGAAAGATTTTTTCGGTCCAATTTTTCATGGATTGTATCAATACCCCATTGCAGTACTTGTGCCCGTAGCGCTGGCTATTTTGGCATACTTTTTAAATTACAAACTACTTAAAAACAAGCTCTTTTTAGATGCTTCCTTAAAAACCAAATCCAAAGAAGCAAAGACCTCAGATTTGACATGGACAAAACGCTTTGGAGACATGGGAACTTTTTTACAGCTAGACCTGAAGATGATTTGGCGGAACAAAAGAACCAAAGCACAAGTCTTTATATCCCTTCTCTTCGTGTTTTACGGTTTAATATTCTATACCCAAGAAGTCTATGCCAATATGATCCCCATGTTTGCTTTTTTGGGAATTTTTATGACGGGAATCTTTCTTAGCAATTTTGGTCAATTTATTCCGGCATGGGATAGCGGTTACTATAGCATGATGATGTCACAGAACATACCCTTGCGAAAATATTTAGAATCTAAAGCAACATTAATATCGGTTAGTGTGGTGGCCATGTTTTTATTGACTATTCCCTATGTGTATTTTGGATGGGAAGCTTTAGCAATAAACTTTGGAAGTGCGATTTATAATTTGGGAGTAAACATTCCCGTGATTCTATTTTTTGGATCTTTCAACAAAAAAAGAATAGATCTTGATAAAAGTCCATTTGGTAATATGCAGGGCACAAGTTCCACCCAGTTTTTAATAATGTTACCAGTTTTAGGGCTGCCCATTCTAATTTTTACGGGAGCATATTATCTCATATCTATGGAAGCTGCGGTAATAATACTATCTCTTCTGGGTGTTATCGGTTTTGCGCTAAAAAATTATTTGTTGGACAGAATCACCGAGCAATACAGAAGAAAGAAATATGGAATGATAGCTGGGTTTAAGGAAAAAAACAGCTAGCAAAATTCACAAAAGTGAAGTTTAAAAATATATAGATGATTACAACTGAAAATCTTTCTAAAAAATACGGATCACAAACCGTATTAAATATTGAATCTTTGGAAATACCCAAAGGGCAGAGCTTTGGTCTGGTAGGGAACAATGGAGCAGGCAAGACCACTTTTTTCAGCCTTCTATTGGATTTGATTCAGCCTACAACGGGCCATATCATAAATAATGAAGTACAGGTAAACAAGAGCGAGGATTGGAAACCTTTTACAGCATCATTTATTGATGAATCCTTCCTTATTGGGTATCTGACCCCAGAAGAATATTTCTATTTTGTTGGTGATTTAAGAGGAAGAAACAAAGCAGATGTAGATGCCCTTCTTTCCACTTTTGAAGATTTTTTTCATGGTGAAATTTTGGGCCAAAAGAAATACTTACGAGACTTATCCAAAGGAAATCAAAAAAAAGTGGGTATAGTCGCTTCTTTTATTGGCAATCCAGAAGTAGTAATTCTGGATGAGCCATTTGCTAATCTAGATCCCACCACACAGATTCGATTAAAAGGAATCATAAAAGAACTTGCGGCAAAACAGAATGTAACCGTTTTGGTATCAAGTCATGATTTAATGCATGTTACAGAGGTTTGTGAACGTATTGTGGTATTGAACAAAGGGGAAATTGTAAAAGATATTCAAACCTCAACACAGACACTTAAGGAATTGGAAACCTTTTTTGCAGGATAAAAAAGGCGATGGTTTGCCATCGCCTGAATTAATTTCATGAGAGATTAAAGAAAATCAGAATTATTCTTTGCATTACCAAATAGTGGTTGGTTCTATATGATGTGCTATCCATTGGTCTCTTTCTTTGGTCAAGCATAATATTTGGGCATATCCAGATAATTGGCTTCGACTGACGCTCATTTCCAAAATTGCTTTTATCGAACCAAATTCTTGAAAAATTAAAAAGTAGATTAAACTTCTTGAATTCTTTTGAGTTGGATAAGATAGTGGTATCTGCCAAAACGATTTTATGTCCTTGTGTACTTTTTAAAAGTGTGGCTTCATGAATTGTTTTGATAGGCAAATCATACTTCAACAAACTTTTGAAGAAGTCAGGAATTTTTCCATCTTCTATTTTATTAATTTCATTATCCATAATAGGATAAACAGCAATGTTGAGTTTTGCATTTTTCAATGAGTCTGCATCCTTTATAGAGACCAAGGTGTCATTTGGGTCAGTTGAAGGAGGTGGAGGTAAGGGGATGGTATATTCATCTATTACTAACGAAATAATTTTTTTTTCATCGTCTTCAAGGTTTTGATTTTGAGGTTTGCAATGCGCAAACAATATTATAACTATTAAGAGTTTGACTAGTTTTATAATTGGTCGCCAAAACAGTATTTTTTAATGAACAATTATTGACAACTTATAAGACTGTGGTAAAATAAACGATTAATCAGATGTCCACAATGGAAAAGAGGCAAAAGGCATCCATTTTCCATTTTCCATTTTCATACAAAATAGATCACCATCCGATATACTTTCTGAATAAACAAAAACATAATTTTTATTAGGTACAATTATTGGCATTGTAATCATTCTAGTTTCTCCTTTTTTATCAAGGGTACTTACTATTTTCACATCTCGCGACAATCTTTTTTTATCTAGCCGTCTCATGCGCAATCGTTCAAATTCTGCTTTTATTTGACCAATGTCATTTTTTGAGAAAATCTTTTCAAAATTAATATTTTGCTGATCTTCCGTAAGGTTGTAATGGAATAGATTTAAACCATTTGATGAGATTAGTTGAGTAATTATAGAGTCATTTGATTTGGGTTCAAAAGTTTCTTTTTTCAGTGCTTTTATTTTTCTCAAAGAAATGAATGCATTTATAATCTGGTAGTCAACATCATTTTCCTCTTGGGAAATATTAAATCCACTTTTACAGCTCCATAGCGAGGCTATTAATAATAATATTAGAAAATTATACTTCATGGGAGGTGTTATTTACATTTTTGACCCTTGGCTTTACTACTTGCATTTTGAACCGCACTTCCTTCGGCAATATTTGCATTTCTTATTGCAGTCTGCCTTGATGTATTAAGCGATTTGTATTCATTGGTTTGAAGCATGTCTCCTGACCATCCTAAATCTTTATAATACTGCATATTCAATTTATTATTATCCCAAATACTTAGTGAGTAGCCAATTGCATCTGCAAACTCGGTAATTAGTCTATGCTGAGCTGCATTGTTATTATATCCATTTTGACTCAAATAATGCCTTAATAATGAAGAAAATGATGAAGTTGCTTTATTCTGATATAAATAGCTCAAATAAGCATGCAGTGATTCATGAATAAGTGTTCTGGCAATTACAAGCTTTGTTCCATTTTGAACAAACCTTTTATCTAATGTGATTTCAAATGTAATTTGCCCTCTCGATGGCACATTGCGCACAATTTTAGTAGAACCATTAGCATTGTTTAATGTTCCAACTTTAATATTCAAATGATGTTTTGAGTTGTTTTCAAAAAGGTCAAGAATCGTCTTTGACAAATGTTTTCCACCTTCCAATTGTCCAAGTTTATTCAGTCTTAACTGTTTAAAATTACCTTTTGCCAACTCTCCCAAGATTTGCCCAACACAAGGATAACTTTTCAAACTAGGATGTTTTATAATTTTACTTGGCGAAACAGCAGGCTTAGGGATGCCCCTGGTATACCCATTATTCTGAACAGCTCTATAATTTTGTCTGCCTTGGTGAGTATAGCCTGATCTCCCGTTAGAGACCCACGCCCATGTATAGGTATCCCGCCCCACAGAGGTATGGGAATACTCGTTGGGTTGTCCCCTTCCGTCCCCGTTACGGTCATTGTACCAATCTGTAGTGGCGCCGGGAATCCTTACCCTTCTATACGAACCTTGGCCGCCTCCGTTGCCACAACCACCGCCACCTGCCAAGAGTCCACAATCACTTGTCCCAGAGCAGTTACTGGAGGTTAACTTAAAATCGCAACGGGAAGCACTAGGCGTTGGCAAGGTAACAGCGTTCCCTGCTTTAGTGATACCGTGGTACCCATTTCCTTTTTGGTAATATCTGGCCATACTCATTTCCCCTTTTACATTATATAAATATACCATACCTGTAAAATAATTGGGGGAAAGATCAAAATAAGAGCTATAAGCAACCCCGTTATGGGAATCCATCCGTACTATCCAATATGCAGGCTTTTCATTAGAAAATGTTGTCAATAGGCTATAGGTAATATCCGTAATCTCACCTTCTTCTAAATCGGGTTTTACCAATTCTTCAATTTTATATTCGTGCCAAATCCTATCTTCAACAGTTATAGTCTTGTGCTCTTCCCATAGAATTTTTAGGTTTTCTTTTTCAATATCCAAGGAGTCTTTAAAGTGATCAAGGTTAAAATTGTTCTTGATACGTTCTTGTTCGTTAAGTTGAACAGATTCTAATGTTTCCTCAACGGTCTCCAATTGTAATGGCTCAGTTTCGCACGAAAGAAGGAACAGGAAAATAAAAAAGGAATACGCAAATTTGAAAAAAGAATGCTTTTTCATAATTAAGTAGGAATTAAAAAAGTTTATAAAAGATTGAGGGGAGCTGCTATGCTAAAAATAAAGAATTGGCATTAAATGCAATTGCACAAAAACCTTAAAAATTCTGGGAATTTCCTTTAATCTTCAAATAAAGAAAAATAGATAAACTACGACGAAGGAAGCTGGCGGGTATAGCATTTAGAATACAATTTTAAACATGATCCTAAAGAATGATCGAGATGTTTTTAGAATAAAAAAGGCGATGGTTTGCCATCGCCTAATACTATTTAGCACATTTAGTGTTTACCCACCAAAGACAGATGGATCATAAAAGAATTGCGCTTTTTTAATTTTACCATTTTCTACCTGGTACATGGAAAGCTCTTCCATATTTACACGACCACCTTGCTTAAAAGTGACATCACTGGTCATGGGTACTACAAAATGGTTGCCCATTATTATGGGGTCACCTACCGTTCCTCCGTGGGCTTCCTCAATATTACTGGCCCACTGTTCAAAGCCCTTTAAAATATTGTCAAGCCCTTCAGTCACTTCATTGGGCACTCCGGCCATTTCTACGCTAACCGCATCTTGGGCATAAAGGCCATAGGCCTGATCATATTTACCTTCTCTACAAAGGCTCACTAGTTTGTTTGCAACTTCTTGTGTTGTCATTTTTGTATCTGTTTTTAGGATTAATAAATAAACTCTTGGTTAATCAAATGCATGTCCCAAATAAGCGTTCAATGGCTTAATGGCTTCGAAATGGGATAAGATTTCACTACTTAATTCATTAGAGTTATAAAAAGGCTCCAATGGAAATTCGGCCATGGCATAGAATTGCTTGTTATAGATTAAATCTATTTTTTCCGCTGCGGGAAGCAAGCTCTTATCCAATCGTTTTGACTTTTCTCCCTTAAGTCTTCCAAAGTTTTGGGTGAACAATGAAGCCTCAACAATTTTTGTCAATACTGATGTATCCTTTGTAATATGATTTCGGACTAAAGCAAGCTCTGGTGGCCTCAACATAAAAAGTCCACCCCCAACATGAATGCTAGTAGCATCAATTCCTAAATAGTAGCCAGGCAAAATGGATTTTTTCCCATTCGGGGAAAAACCAGCTTTTAAAATGGTATGATAAGGCAACTTGTCTTTTGAAAAACGAACATCCCTATTAATCCCGAACATCGCTTTTTTAGCATCTGGTAGGATACGATGATCCCATTCTGTTAAGTTGGGCAACAAACTGTCCAACAAATTTAAGAATGGAATTTTCACCTCGGCTTCGTACCTTTTCTTATTGGCATGGAACCATTCTTTATTATTGTTTTTGGAAAGTTCCTTAAAAAATGTACTATAGGCTTTCGTAATCATGAATTTGTCCGATTTAATTAATTTCCAAATAACTAACAGGCTTGGGCATTACCGTGCACAAAGGGTATAATACATCGGTAAATCCCCGACAATAGCCACTTTGCTTATGAAGATTTTCTGCTTCTTCATTTGAAAAAGCCATAATATGAACAAAAGAAGTAGGATTATCTTCTTCCTGAAAAGATCTATAAAACAATGTTCCCGGCTCATTCTTTTTAATTTCTGAAATGAATTTGCCAATAATAACTTTTACTGTTTCAACGGCATCTGGTTTTACCTTATATGGCACAAAAACATGCTTCATAGATTAGGCTTTAGAAATTTCGATTGATTTTTTGGCCCATTCCGATAGTATTTTGTCATTATCCAAAACGTGTTTTGGGATAGAGAAATAAGGCATTTTACCATGTCTGTGACTATCATTTTTCTCATAATCACTTTGCAAAGCAGTATTCACTTTAAAATAAGCCTGCCCTTTTGGGTCAATAATGCCGAACATCTTTCCTTCATGGAATATACCATGACCGCCAAACATCTTTTTGGATGAAATCCCTTTGATTAAGCTTAATTTTTCAACAAGCAATTCGGCAAAAAGCTGCGCCTCCTTTGTTCCTATGTCTCCTTTTTCACCCATATTCAATTCAATTTTATCGACTCCAAAGCTTTTAGCGTAAGCGTTTCCCATTTATCTCGGTATTCAAAGTCAACCTCATACCAACCCACTAATGGTTTTTTGGTTTTAAAGGGGCTGAATTCTGAAAGCTCAAAATCATATTCTTCCAACGAATGGTCCTTTCCCAACTTAAAAACCATTCTATATTTTCTGGAGAAAAAAGCAAAAACTTTGTTATTATAATGAATTGCAGGAGAACTCATCATTTTTCCTTCGGTTACCTCAGGATGTTTTAAACAAAGTAATTCCCGGATTTCCTTGAACTTTTCAAACTCCATATTCCAAAGCTACAAAAGGCTTTTAAGTGAAAGTAAGGGCAAATAAGACACTTTTAAGGGTTGATTGTGCCAAGGATATCCACTACATTTATAGCACTAAAATCATTGACAATGAAACACGTAAGTATTTTGGTGCCTAAGGGGAATGCCATATTGAGCAATGTTGTTGGACCATTTAAAGTACTATTGGCGGTAAATCAGTTTTTAAAACAGACAGGAGCAAGAAAAGATGATTTTTTTGAAATCCATTTAGTGGGCCTTGACCATGATTACTCCTTATATAATGGAATGTTCAGTATTCATTGTGATAGCACTATTCATGATATTGAAAAGACAGACTTGATCTTAATACCAGCCCTAAGACCAGATAAGCTCACCGAAGATTTAGCGGATAACCAAGCTTTTGTGCCGTGGATTTTGAATCAAAGAAATAAGCACAATGCTGAGGTGGCCAGTATGTGCATGGGAGCTTTTGTTTTGGCACAAACGGGATTGGTAGATGGTAAGCAATGTGCAACACATTGGGCAGCCATGGAAATGTTTCAAAAAATGTTTCCGCAAGTGAATTTAGTTTCCAATAAAATTGTGACGGATGAAAGTGGAATCTATTCTAGTGGCGGGGCGTTTTCCTTTTTGAACCTGATGCTACATTTGGTGGAGAAATATTGTGGACGAGGAGTTGCTATTTATATTTCAAAGTTTTTTGAAATTGATATGGATCGAGTGGATCAAAATCAGTTTGCCATTTTTCAAGGGCAAAAAGATCATGATGATATTGCCATTCAAGAAGCGCAAAAATATATCGAGAGCAATGTAAAAGATAAAATATCTGTGGAGCAATTGGCGCAAAAGTATGCCATTAGCAGTCGTAACTTTGTTAGAAGATTTAAAAAAGCTACCCAAAACACCCCTTTGGAATATATTCAGAGGGTAAAGATAGAAGCTGCCAAACGCAGTTTGGAATCCACGGAACAAAATGTTAATGAGGTGATGTACCAAGTGGGTTATGCAGACCAAAAAGCATTTAGAACCGTGTTTAAAAAATACGCAGGATTATCGCCTGTGGCATACAAGACCAAATACAACCGGAGCAGGGTGAATTTTGAAAGACCTACCGCTTGGTAGCACATTCTTTTGGACAATGTTTTCATTGCCGATAAAAATTATTGCATTTTACCGATGAGCCTTATAATAATCTGCCTGTTTTTTAGTTAAGGTTAGACACGATTACCAATAATTTTGAAGCTTCAGAAAACACTTTTAATAGCGACCATTTTAGGGGGACTGGTTTTTAACGCTTGTTCCACCAAAAAAGATAAGTTCATTAACCGTAATTGGCATGCACTAAATACCAAGTATAATACACTTTATAATGGTAATATTGCTTTTGAGCAAGGGCGCGAAGAATTGAACTCCAGTTACAGAGATGATTATTGGGAGGTCCTTCCGGTAGAACGTTTGGAAGTAACTGAAGAAATTAAACTGGATTCGGAAGACAACAATCCCAACTTTATCATTGCAGAGGAAAAAGCGACCAAAGCCATCCAAAAGCACAGTATGGATATCAAGGATGAGGAACGCAACCCTCAGACCGATGAAGCTTTTTTGTTGTTGGGCAAAGCACGATACTTTGATCAACGTTATATTCCTGCCTTGGAATCCTTTAATTATATCCTTAGAAAATATATAGAAAGCGACAAGCTAAATGAGGCAACCATCTGGCGTGAAAAAACCAATATGCGATTGGACAATCCTGAATTGGCCATCAAAAACCTAAGACGCCTCTTTAAGTTTGAAACCTTAAAAAATCAAGAATACGCGGATGCCAATGCAGTATTGGCACAGTGTTACATCAACCTAAAAGCTGCTGACACCGCTATTCAAAAATTAAAAATAGCACAGGGTTATACCAAAAAGAATCCGGAAAAAGGGAGGTACTTGTTCATAATAGGGCAATTGTACAACCAAATGGGACATAAGGACAGTGCCAATTATGCTTTTGATAAAGTGATTGCCCTCAACAGAAAATCCCCGAGGGTATATATGATCAATGCCCATTTAAAGAAAATCCAAAATACGGAGATTACAGATGCCAATAGAGAAGCCTTATTGGAATATTTGACTGATTTGGAGGAGAATCGAGAGAACAGGCCTTTTTTGGACAAAATATATAGGGAGATAGCCCAATTTCATCTGACCAATAAGTCGGATAGTTTGGCGATAGCATATTATAACAAATCCCTTAAAGCAACCAATGGGGAGAGAAAATTGAACGCACTCAACTATCAAAGTTTGGCGGATTACAATTTTGATCAGGATGAATACAAAACTGCAGGGGCGTATTACGACAGCACCTTGACCAATCTCACAGAGAACACAAGAAAATATCGTACTATAAAAAAGAAGCTGGACAACCTTGAAGATGTTATTAAATACGAGGACATTGTGCAGTATGCAGATAGCGTTATCACTGTTTATGATATGCCGGAAGCAGAACGCAAAGTATATTTTGAGGAATACATTGCTGAGCTAAAGCGTAAAGATGAAGAGGCTGCCGAGAAAGAGTTAAAAAGAACAACGGCTGGCTTTGCCGCATTTGCTGAAACAAAAGGAGGAAAGGAGAATAAGGGCAAGTTTTATTTTTACAACATTACCAGTTTAGGGTACGGAAAAAATGACTTTAAAACCCGATGGGGTGAACGCGTATTGGAAGACGATTGGAGATGGAGCAACAAAAACAGAGCATTACCATCAGAAGCTACAGGCGAGGATGTTTTGGCCAATGGCCTACCCGCAGAGGAGATTACGGATGAGCAAAAATATTCACTTGACTTTTACTTGGAACAAGTTCCCACGGATGTTACGGTAATAGACAGTTTAAAAACTGAAAGAAATTTTGCCAACTATCAATTGGGACTTATTTATAAGGAAAAGTTCAAGGATAACTTTTTGGCAGCAGGAAAATTGGAGCGTGTTTTAACTTCCAACCCAGAGGAAAGATTGATTTTGCCTTCAAAATATAATCTCTTTAAAATCTATGAAGAGACTGGAAGCCCTTTGGCTTTAAATATGAAACAGGACATTATTGTGAATCATCCAGACACCCGATATGCAGAAATCCTTTTAAATCCACAAGCCATTCTTGAAGGGAATACGGACAGTCCGGACACACGTTATGCATCTCTATTTAAGCTCTACAGAGCACAGGAATACCTTCAGGTGATAACAAAATCGCAAGAATACATCAACAGGTTTACAGGGGATCCAATAGTCCCCAAGTTTGAAATGTTGAAAGCAAATGCCATTGGTCGTCTTCAAGGTTTTGAATCCTTTAAAGAAGCGCTTAACTATGTGGCATTAACTTACCCCAACAACCCCGAAGGAAAAAAGGCCGAGCAGATGGTAGCGGATCAACTACCAAAGCTGGAGGCTAAAGAATTTTCACCAGAAATTGGCTCCACAGGAGCAGGCAATTGGAAAGTTGTCTTTCCTTTTAAAATAAAGGACAATGAAAAAGCGTTGAAACTTAAAGAAAGGCTAGAAGAGGTCATTAAGGATTTAAAGTATAAGAATATCGTGTCTAAGGACATTTACAATTTAGAAGATCAATTTGTAGTGGTGCACGGTTTTAAATCCAAAGACTTTGCCCTAGGCTACGCCGAACTCATAAAAAAGAATAAGGACTACCGCATCAACGATGAGAATTTTGTAGTTTTATCGGACAATTACAAGATTATACAAGTCCACAAGAATTTAGAAACTTACAAAGAACATATTTCAACCCCAAAACCCTAGAACACCATGTTTTCAGACAACAAAAAACCCCGCCCTATGAACGAATTTGGAGGACAACCCAATAGAATTGAGAAGAACACGAAAATTAAAGGAAACATTACGTCCGAAGCCGACTTTAGAATTGATGGTAAATTGGAAGGTAATGTAAAAACATCCGGCAAGGTGGTTATTGGCAAAGATGGCTACATTAACGGAAAAGTAGAGTGTGTAAATGCAGATATTGAAGGAAAGTTTAATGGCGAACTTTTGGTGAATGACCTACTATCCTTAAAAGCATCTGCTATTATTGAAGGAACTGTAAGCGTTTCCAAATTGGCCGTAGAGCCAGGCGCTACGTTTAATGCTGCATGTACCATGGGCAAAGGAGCTACCACAACAGCTTCGGCACCTACACAAAGATTGCAGTCCACAAAGACCAATGAGCCAGCAAAAGTCTCCTAAGAAAAATAACTTTAAGAACGCGGCAATGCTTTCGGGCATTGCATTTGAAATGGGAATCATCATTTTTTTAGCTGTCAAAGGCGGAAAGTGGTTGGATGTACATTATCAAAATGAGAAAAATATTTTCACTGTTATTGCCACTTTATTGGGAGTGGCAATTTCAATTTGGGTAGTTTTGCAGCAGTTGAAACGTATTAAGTATTGATGCCAAAACGAAGCTTGCCAACTCAATTTTATTTACTACTAGCGCTTTTGCTTCTGCTTTCCTTTGGATTGCACATATGGATTCTTTCCTACAGAGGCCTGCCCATTTTTGACCACCTGATCATTCGTTCCTATGTGGTAAACGCTCTTTTGGCAGCGGCGATATTCTTCTTATTATATCGATATAGAAAAAAACTGAAAAGCCAAATGGGCTTTTTATTTATGGGAGGCAGCTTCCTAAAATTCATCTTTTTCTTCTTATTGTTTTATCCCACATATAAAAGTGATGGGAAAATGTCCGGTTTAGAATTTGCATCCTTTTTTGTACCGTATTTGGTTTGTCTTTTTTTGGAGACTTTTTTCACTTCAAAAATGCTCAAGAATTTAGACGAATCCACCAAATAAATAGGAGTCCAAAATCCTCAAAAATAAAAGTTTGAAAGCTTTTTTCTTTTTGTAAGAAAGACTTACATTTGCACCGATTTTGAGAGACCGATATTTTGAGCGAAATGCAAAAAAACACTTTGACTAGATTTCTTCTTGTAGTTGCACTATTTTTAGGTCAGTTCACTTTTGCAAGTGATACGGAAAAAGAGTCCGGCGAACACGGCAAGGACCTTAAGACAGAAATTAAGGAATACATCTCCCATCACCTTCAAGATGCACATGATTTTTCTTTGTTTTCATATACCAAAGAAAATGGAGAGCATACCTATGTTGGGTTTCCATTGCCAGTGATTTTATGGGATAATGGATTAAAGGTTTTTTCCTCTTCCAAATTCCACCATGGAGAGACCTTGGCTGAGGTAGATGGAAATTATTACAAACTCTACCACAGTAAGATTTATAAAACAGATGCTGAAGGCACAATTCATTATGATGAAGAGCATCATGCTACCAATGTAAAACCTTTGGATTTTTCAATCACCAAGAATGTTGTGATGATTATTGTTACGGGATTGTTGATGTTGTGGTTGTTCACTAGTTTGGCAAGATCTTATACAAAGAACAACGGAGTGCCAACAGGTGTAGGCCGTTTCTTTGAGCCGATAGTACTTTATATCAGAGACGATATTGCAAGACCAAATATAGGAGAGAAACGTTACAAAAAATACATGCCATTCTTGTTGACCATATTCTTCTTTATATGGTTCTTGAACATGTTTGGACTAACACCTCTCGGAATTAATGTAACAGGAAACATTGCCATTACAGTTTCTTTGGCAATTATGACGTTCTTGATAACCAACTTTACAGGCACTAAGGATTATTGGATGCACCAGTTTAATCCTTTAGGGGACACCATGCCTTGGTATGCTAAGATTCCCTTATATGTCATATTGATTCCTATTGAAATTTTAGGATTGTTCATTAAGCCATTCTCATTATTGATTCGTTTGTACGCGAACATGCAAGCTGGTCATATTGTATTAATGAGTTTGATTGGGTTAATGTTCATCTTTAAAAGTTGGTTGGGTAGCCCGTTATCATTCGGACTTGCTTTTGCCATTTCATTGATTGAAGTATTGGTAGCATTGCTACAAGCATATATTTTCACCATGTTGAGTGCCTTGTATTTCGGATTTGCTTCCGAAGAACATGAGCACGATCATGAACATGAGGCAGAAGTTGCCCATTAATAAAAGTATTGTCACGCTGAGCTTGTTGAAGTGTGGTGATTAAAATTGAATATTTAATTTTTAAACTAGATAGATATGGAAATTCCAGTAATGGTAGGTGCAGGTTTAGTTGTTATCGGTGTTGGTCTTGGTATTGGTAGAATCGGTGGTTCTGCTATGGAGGCTATTGCTCGTCAACCTGAAGCTACAGGTAAAATCCAAACAGCGATGTTGATTGCAGCAGCGTTGATTGAAGGTATTGGTTTCGCGGCATTATTTGCAGTATAATCAAAACATCTAAGGCAAATGGCTGTAACGGTTGGTTGCAGCCCTTGCTTTTGTTTAAAAATGAATACAAATAGAAAGTAATTATGGCAAAGTTATTAGAAGAGTTTTCGTTAGGACTGTTTTTCTGGCAAACATTATTGTTTGGACTATTGTTGTTCCTTATGTGGAAGTTTGCATGGAAACCAATCCTAAAAGCGGTAAATGACCGTGAAGATGGGATCAAGGATGCCTTAGCTGCAGCAGAGGATGCCAAAAAAGAAATGCAGAATGTTACTGCGGATAGCGAGAAGCTTTTAAAAGAAGCTAGAGCAGAAAGAGAAGCCATGCTTAAAGAAGCTCGCGAAATAAAAGATAAAATTGTTGCTGATGCCAAAGAGCAAGCCCAAGTAGAAGGTGACAAATTGGTAAAGCAAGCCCAAGCAACTATTGAAAGTGAAAAGAAAGCAGCTGTCGCTGATATTAAGGCACAAGTCGCCAACCTTTCAGTAGACATTGCAGAAAAAGTGATCAAAGAAGAATTATCCGATAAGAAGAAGCAACTAAAATTGGTTGATGATATGTTGGGTGATATCAAATTGAACTAGAAGAAGATGAACGAGAGTAGAGCAGCCATACGCTACGCAAAAGCAACATTGGATTTCGCTATCGAAAAGAAAGCAGCTGAGGCTGTGGAAAAGGATATGCGGGAAATAGCAGCTGTAATTACTGAAAATGTAGAGCTTCAAAACCTTTTGGGAAGTCCAGTTGTAAAGGGTGAGATAAAAAAGAATTCTTTGCAAGAACTATTCAGGGGTTCCCAAGAAATCACCAAAGGCCTTATCAGCACTTTAACAGACAACAAAAGAATAGGATTGTTGCAAGAAGTTGCTCTAAAATATGTTATTCTCCACGAGCAATTAAAAGGAGAAGATGTGGCGTATGTTACCACAGCCGTTCCCTTAACTGGAGAATTGGAAAAGAAAATTTTAGCTGAGGTAGTCAAAATGACCGGAAATAAGGTCACCATAGAGAATAAGATTGACAAAAGCATTATAGGAGGATTTGTCTTACGCGTTGGAGATTTACAATATGATGCAAGCGTAGCAAACAAATTGAACGGATTAAAAAGAGAATTTACAAATAGTCTATAAAAATGGCAGGAGTAAAAGCAGCTGAAGTATCAGCAATTTTGAAAAAACAATTATCAGGTTTTGAAGCTACCGCTTCTTTGGATGAAGTAGGTACCGTATTGCAAGTGGGTGATGGTATTGCCCGTGTTTACGGACTTTCCAATGTTCAATATGGTGAGCTTGTGGAGTTCGATGGCGGTATGGAAGGTATTGTTTTGAACTTGGAGGAAGATAATGTTGGTGTTGTACTATTAGGCCCGTCTAGAGAAGTTGTGGAAGGAGCTACAGTTAAAAGAACACAACGTATTGCATCTATTAACGTTGGTGAAGGAATCGTTGGTCGTGTGGTAAACACCTTAGGTGCACCAATTGATGGTAAAGGACCAATTGCTGGAGATACGTACGAAATGCCATTAGAGCGTAAAGCGCCTGGTGTAATCTACCGTCAGCCAGTAAACGAACCATTGCAAACTGGAATTAAAGCCGTTGATGCCATGATTCCTGTAGGTAGAGGCCAACGTGAGTTGGTTATTGGTGACCGTCAAACTGGAAAAACAACAGTTTGTATCGATACCATTCTAAATCAAAAAGAATTTTACGATGCTGGAGAGCCAGTATACTGTATCTATGTTGCCATAGGTCAAAAAGCTTCTACTGTTGCAGCTATTGCAAAGACGTTGGAAGATAAAGGTGCTTTGGCATATACCACTATAGTTGCAGCAAATGCATCAGATCCTGCCCCAATGCAGGTTTATGCTCCTATGGCAGGTGCTTCTATTGGAGAATACTTTAGAGATACTGGTAGACCTGCTTTGATTATTTATGATGATTTATCAAAACAAGCAGTTGCCTACCGTGAAGTTTCCCTTCTATTAAGAAGACCTCCAGGACGTGAAGCATATCCTGGTGATGTTTTCTACCTACACTCAAGATTATTGGAGCGTTCAGCAAAAGTGATCAATGATGACACTATTGCAAAAGACATGAACGACCTTCCTGATGTCTTGAAGCCTATGGTAAAAGGAGGAGGTTCTTTGACTGCTTTACCAATTATTGAAACACAGGCGGGTGACGTATCAGCATATATCCCAACCAACGTAATTTCCATTACTGACGGACAGATATTCTTGGAGCAAGATTTATTTAACCAAGGGGTGAGACCTGCAATTAACGTGGGTATTTCTGTATCTCGTGTTGGGGGTAACGCTCAGATTAAATCCATGAAAAAAGTGGCAGGTACTTTGAAACTGGACCAAGCACAGTTCCGTGAATTGGAAGCTTTTGCCAAGTTTGGTTCAGATTTGGATGCTGCTACCTTAAACGTAATTGAAAAAGGACGTAGAAACGTTGAGATTTTGAAACAAGCGCAAAACGATCCTTTTACAGTGGAAGATCAGGTGGCTATTATCTTCGCAGGTTCTAAAAACTTGTTGAGAGATGTTCCTGTTGACAAAATTAAAGAGTTTGAAAGAGACTTTATAGAATTCTTGAATGCCAAGCATAGAGATGTTTTGGATACCTTAAAAGCTGGAAAATTGACAGATGAGGTAACGGATACATTGACTGCTGTTTGTAAAGACCTTTCAGGAAAGTATAGAAATTAGTACTGAGTATTGAGTACAAAGTATTCAGTATTTAGAAGGGGTTTTTAGATTAGAAACCTCATGACTAAATACTAGAGACCAAATACTAATTAAAGAATGGCGAATCTAAAAGAAATAAGAAATAGGATAGCTACGGTATCATCGACCATGCAGATTACCAGTGCCATGAAAATGGTTTCTGCTGCAAAGTTGAAAAAGGCCCAAGATGCTATTACCGCAATGCGTCCTTATGCAAATAAGCTTACGGAGTTATTGCAGAATCTTAGTGCAAGTTTAGATGGTGATGCAGGAAGTAAGTTTACCGATAACCGGGCAATCAATAAAGTATTGGTTGTAGCCATTACATCCAATAGAGGATTGTGTGGAGCGTTCAATTCCAACATCATGAAACAATCCAACTCGCTACTTGAAGACACTTATGCTGGAAAGCAGGTAGATTTTATGGCGATTGGGAAAAAAGGAAATGATCTTTTAGGAAAAAGGGGTACTGTAATAGCAAATCACAGTCATGTTTTTGATGATTTGACTTTTGACAATGTAGCTGCAATTGCCCAGAGTTTAATAGACCATTTTACTGAAGGGAATTATGACAGAATTGAATTGGTTTACAATAAGTTCAAAAATGCGGCGACACAAATTGTGATGTCAGAACAGTTCTTGCCTTTGGTCCCCGTTGAAGGAGATACGTCAGGCGCTTCGGATTACATTTTTGAGCCATCCAAACCTGAGATTGTGGAACAATTGATTCCAAAATCATTGAAAACACAATTGTATAAAGCAATTCGAGATTCTTTTGCCAGTGAGCACGGTGCTCGTATGACAGCGATGCACAAGGCAACAGATAATGCTACGGAACTTAGAGATCAATTAAAATTGACCTATAACAAAGCAAGACAAGCTGCTATCACCAATGAGATTCTTGAAATTGTTGGTGGAGCAGAAGCGCTGAGCAATTAGGTGTAGCTGAGCGAAGCCAAATTTAAAATGCAGAAGCATTGAACAACTAGCCTATTATATAAATGAATTCAAAAAAGCCACTTCTTTAGAAGTGGCTTTTTGTTTTGTGTCAGTTCGAGTGAAAGTTAAGAACTGAACTACCCCTTTTTATTTAAAGGAGAATCAATATTATTTGCGTGATGAATATCGATGTACTGCTGATTCAATTCATCTGAATCCTTGTACTGTACACGCAGCTCTCCAAGCTTTATTTTAAGTTCCGCTACGATATCCGCATAGGCAGGGTCATCATATACATTGTTCATTTCCTGTGGATCTTTTTTACGATCATATAACTCCCATTCATCCACATCATAATAAAAATGAGCCAGTTTATAATCAATCGTCACTATTCCATAATGTCTTTTTACTTGATGTACGGCAGGATATTCATAATAATGGTAATACACGGCATCCCTTGTCCATTCACTGTTGTTGGACGTTAACAGCGGCATTAAACTCTCTCCTTGCATATCTTCTGGGGCTTCAATTTGGGCTGCTTCCAAAAAGGTCTGGGCAAAATCGAGGTTTTGAACCATCTCTTCACTGGTTATTCCTGGCTCAATTCTATTAGGCCAGCGAATCAACAAAGGAGTTTTAAAAGACTCATCATAAATAAAACGTTTATCAAACCACCCGTGTTCACCCAAATAAAAACCTTGATCGGATGTATAAACCACCATAGTGTTATCCGATAATTCGCTCTCATCCAAGTAGTCCAGCACTCGACCTACATTATCATCCACAGAAGAGATACAAGCCAAATAGTCTTGCATATAGCGTTGGTATTTCCATTGCATTTTTTCTTTGTCCGTCATGGATGGCCAATTTTCTTCAAAATCTGTATTGATTTCATCTAAAATAGGCTCGTACAATGCTTTTTGTTCTTCAGTTATCCTATTTACATAGGGATTCTCCCATCCACCAGGATACTCTTGTACATCTGGGGTCACATTCTTCATTCTAGTAATGGTCTCAGGGCGAATTTTGCTATCATGGCTATACATCATGTCGTACAGCAAGTTCATTTCGGCAGTTTTGGCGGCTGTACCTCTGTTTTTATAATCGTCAAATAATGAAGCCGGTTCAGGAAATGTTTTACTCAAAAATTCTTTAAACTTATCCGGTCGTGGCCACCAAGGCCTATGCGGTGCTTTGTGCAGGTACATCAACATAAAAGGTTTTAACGTATCCCTTTTTTTGTCCAACCAATCCAAAGTCAAGTCTGTAATCACATCGGTAACATAGCCTTCAATTCTGGTAGTGTCCCCATTTTTGGTAATAAAATCTGGGTTGATATAATTTCCTTGACCTGGTAAAATCATAAACTCATCCACTCCCTTGGGATTGTTACCAAAGTGAAGTTTTCCAAACATTGCGGTTTGATAGCCTGCTTCTTGAAAAATTTGTGGAAAGGTAACCTGAGTAGTATCAAAAGGCATTCTATTGTCCACCTTCCCATTAAGATGTGTGTGCTTTCCGGTCAAAATAGTGGCTCTTGACGGCGCACAGATGGAATTGGATACACAAGCATTGGTAAACACAATACCTTCTTTGCCAATACGATCAATGTTTGGGGTTTCAATTAAATGATCACTATAAGTGCTTATCGCCTGATAGGCATGATCATCGGACATGATAAAGATGATATTGGGTTTTTCGTGGACTATGGGGTCAGCTTTTTTCTTCTCAACACAGGATACTACTGCCAAGAGAAGTATGATGGCTGCCATTTGTTTTAAATAAGTTTTCATGGGTGGAATTGTTTACACTCAAAAGATATAAATTATTTACCTCAATCTAGTTCAAGAGCAGTTTTAGTTTGAAGTTGACAAAACACAAATTGAGGTTATAAGTCAATAAGTAAGGGCTTTTGCGTAACTTGCGCCTACCTTATTAAAAGCTTTCTTAAAGAACGGATTCCTATTGAACCCACTAAAAAGACTTTTTAAACAGACCTTTATTTATGGCTTGGCAACTGTTTTGCCACGGGTCATTTCGTTCTTTTTACTACCGCTATATACATCCGTTTTTGAAAATGCCTCTGGCTATGGGCAGTATATAAACATTTATGCTTGGATTGCCATTTTCAACGTCTTTTTGGCATACGGAATGGAAACCGCTTTTTTCCGTTTTTATCATAAAAGAGACGATAAGAAATCTGTTATATCTACCGCTTTAATTTCCTTATTGGCATCATCGCTATTATTTCTAGTGTTGGCACTAGTGGTAAAGGAAAGCTTGGCAAGCTTCACCAATATCAATGTTGATTATATAAAGTTCACCACCTACATTTTGGTTTTAGATGCATTGGTCATTATTCCCTTTGCGCTTTTAAGGGCTCAGGAAAAGCCCATGAAATATGCAATCCTAAAAACCGTCAATGTTGGCATTAACCTTGGATTCAATGTTTTTTTCTTGTTAATTCTGCCAAAAGCTGTTCAAGACACCGATGAAGGGTTTTTAAACTCAATATATAAAGAGGGTTGGGAGATTCAATATATTTTCATATCCAACATTATTGCAAGCGCTGTAACCCTAATATTGCTATTGCCTACATACTTTAAAGTTTCATATAAATTTGATTCCGCCTTATGGAAGCAAATGCTTAAATACTCAGGGCCTATTATGGTAGCGGGGATTGCATTTACCATAAACGAGGTTGTGGATAAGATTTTGTTGACGGAGTTATTACCACCAGAAACTGCTGCTTCCGAAGTTGGGAAATATGGTGCATGTTACAAATTGGCGCTATTCATGACCTTATTCGGAACAGCATTTAGAATGGGCGTAGAACCTTTTTTCTTTAGTCACGCGAAGACGGAAAAGCCGCAGAAAACCTATGCTCAAATCACCAATTATTTTGTGATACTAGGAAGCATTATACTCCTGGCCGTAGTGGTATTCATAGATGTTCTGGGAAAACTGCTAATCAGAAATGCTACCTATTGGGAAGCGTTGGATGTAGTGCCCATTATACTATTGGGAAGTCTGTGCTTAGGGATATATCACAATCTATCCGTTTGGTACAAGATTACGGATCAAACTAAATTTGGAGCCTATATTTCTTCTATTGGAGCATTGATTACCTTAATTCTAAACATTGCTTTTATTGAAAAAATAGGATATATGGCTTCGGCTTTGGCAACCTTGGCAGCATACGGCAGCATGATGCTATTATCTTATTATTTTGGCAGAAAGTACTATCCCGTTCCCTATAATATGCGAAAAATAATATTCTATTTATCCATCTCTATATTATTTTCTGCCTTGTCTTTTTATGCGTTTAATCGAAATTTAATAGCAGGAGGGGTCTTACTTTTGCTATTTTTGATGCTAGTTTACAAAATGGAAGGAGACAAGTTAAAGACCATATTTTTACAGCGTGAAAATTAAAATAATTAATACCTCAAATCATCAATTGCCCCACTATGAAACACTTGCCTCTGCAGGTATGGATTTAAGGGCAAATATTACCGAACCCATTACATTAAAGTCACTCGAAAGAGCTATTGTGCCTACAGGAATTTTTATAGAATTGCCTGTTGGTTACGAAGCGCAAGTAAGACCGCGAAGCGGGCTTGCCGCCAAAAAAGGCATTACCGTGCTAAATGCACCTGGTACTGTCGATGCAGATTACAGAGGTGAAGTGGGTGTTATTTTGGTAAACCTTTCCGCAGATGATTTTACCATTGAAAATGGTGAGCGTATTGCCCAAATGGTCATCGCCAAACATGAACGAGCAGAATGGACCGAAGTAGATTCTCTTTCTGAAACGGATCGAGGTGCTGGCGGTTTTGGAAGTACCGGAACACAATAAATCTAAACACTAACTACGTTATACTTATAGACACATGAAAATTATTGTACCCATGGCGGGAAGAGGTTCCCGATTAAGACCACATACATTAACAATTCCAAAACCATTAATCCCGGTTGCGGGAAAGCCTATCGTGCACCGTTTGGTGAGCGATATTGCCAAAGTATTGGGAGAACAAATAGAAGAAGTGGCTTTTATTTTGGGAGACCCGGCGTTTTTTGGAGATGATGTTGTGGACAGCCTTATGAAATTGGCAGAGAGTCTGGGCGCAAAAGGATCCATCTATAGACAAGATGAACCATTGGGAACTGGTCACGCTATTATGAGTGCAAAAGAGTCCTTAAGCGGTCCTGCGGTTGTCGCTTATGCAGATACTTTGATTCGTGCTGATTTTGATTTGGATAAATCTGCTGACAGTGTTATTTGGGTAAAACAAGTTGAGCGTCCAGAGGCATTTGGAGTGGTAAAGTTGAATGAGCAAAATGAGATTGTAGAGTTGGTTGAAAAACCCCAGGAATTTGTTTCGGACCTAGCAGTAATCGGTATTTATTACTTTAAAGATATAGGGGTTCTTAAAAATGAATTGCAATACGTTTTGGATAATGATATCCTGAATGGCGGGGAATACCAAATCAATGATGGAATCAAACGAATGATGGAAAAGGGCATGAAATTTGTCCCTGGAAAAGTAGATGAGTGGATGGATTGCGGAAACAAAAATGTGACCGTAGAAACAAATCAACGAATGCTCGGCTTTTTAGAAAAAGATGGCGAGGGATTAATTGCAAGCTCTGTTGAAAAAGAGAATGCAAATATTATTGAGCCTTCCTTTATAGGAGAAAATGTGGTTCTTAAAAATGCTACAGTTGGTCCTTATGTATCTGTTGGAGCGGGAACTATAATTGAAAACTCAACCGTTAAAAATAGCTTAATTCAAAGTAAAAGCATTATCAAAAATGCTAATTTGGATAACGCCATGATTGGCAACCATGTGGTTTTTGATGGAAATTTTGAGACCATAAGCATTGGAGATTATTCTGTTATGGAATAACCTTCAAAATTGTTTTGATTAGAACCTAAATGCTAAGATGAATTGAAAAGACTGGTAAGTACATATCTAATGATCTGTTTTTTTTCTTTTTGGACATATGCCCAAGAAGAAGAGCAAAGTGCTGAGGTTTTTTTGGAAGAATATACAGATGAGTTTCAAGAAAGCTTTTTTGAAGCGTTGAAGCAAAAAGGAATTCAAAACTATGATAGGGCCATAGATTTGTTTTTGGAATGCAAAAAAATGAATTCCTCAAATAGTGTAATTGATTACGAATTGGCAAAAGCCTATTTTTTAGACAAACAGTACATTCAAGCGCAGGAGTTCGCTATTGAAGCGTTGAACGCAAAACCAATGGATTTTTGGTATTTGGAAACCCTATTGCGTGTTTTGGAAAAACAAGGAAACACCATTAGTGTAATACAGCAGCAAATTCCTTTTTCTAACAATAAATTGCAAGAGAATCTGGCCGTTTTCTATTTCAAAAAAAGAAAATACGAGGATGCATTAAAGGTTTTAAAAGGACTGGGGAATTCAAAATTCGCCACCGATTTAACATTAAAAATTAATGATTCCATACAGCGCATAAATGAAAAATTAAGTGCTACTACCATAGTTAAGAACACAAAAAAGACAGTAGAGAATAAGGATAATCCAATTGCGCAATACCAATCACAAATAGAAGAATTGCTGCTAAAAGAAGATTATAAGAACATGGAAGTAGTTTCAAAAGAGGCTCTGGATTCTTACCCGCTTCAACCTTATTTTCACTTTGCTTATGGAACGGCACTCAATAGAACTTCAAAATCCACTAAAGCAGTGGAAGTTTTAGAAAGCGCTATTGATTACTTATTCGATGATACTTCTTTGGCAAATAAAATTTACGCAGAGCTATCAAAAGCATATACCGCTATTGGCAATACATCCAAAGCAAATGAATATTTGAACAAAATAAAAACAGGCTTGTAATGCGGTTATTTCAATTTCAAATACAATATAGTCTTTTGCTTTTAGCTACGATTATTTTAAGCTCATGTAAAAGTACTAAGGCTGTTACTGGGGGTGAAGCAGATTCAGGAATTTCAACAAAGCGTATTATAGAAAACCATTATGCCAACCAGGTCGATTTTAAGACGTTGAGTGGCAGGGTGAAAATTGATTATTCGGACGGGAAAAAAAATCAAGGGGTAAATGTGAGCCTGAGAATGGAAAAGAACAAGGTAATCTGGATCAGTGCCCCACTTGGGGTGGTGAAAGCACATATTACACCAAAAAAGGTGTCTTTTTATAACAAACTGCAAGGAGAATATTTTGATGGAGATTTTAGTTATTTAAGTGACCTTTTGGGCACAGAACTTGATTTTGACAAAGTGCAAAATCTGCTGTTAGGTAATGCAGTATTTGATTTGAGAAAAGACAAGTACACCTCGGCTATCAATCAGGGAGATTATCAATTAAAGCCAAAAAGAGCAAGAGAGTTATTTAAAATATTATTTCAATTAGAGCCGCGAAATTTTAAAATATCTTCCCAAGAAGTTTCACAACCGGAGGAAGATAGGCGACTACAAGCAAAATATACCTATCAAGATATTTCAGGCAAGATACTTCCAAATGAAATTCAGATTGTTGCAGCAGAAGATAAAGATAAGACTGTAATTGATTTAAGTTTTAAGAACTTGGAATTGAATAGGTCTTTGAATTTTCCCTACAAAGTTCCAAAAGGGTTTGATGAAATTATATTAAAGTAATATGATAAATAGAGTTTCATATTATACTGTTGGTCTGATTTTTACTTTTTTAATTTCGGTTTCAACCTATGGTCAAACTAGTGAACAAAAAGCACTAGAGGCCAAAAGAGAACGATTGCAGCAAGAAATCAAGGAAATCAACAGATTGCTTTTTGCAGAGAAGAAAGAAAAGGGGACTGTCCTGGATCAGATGGAAGCGTTGGACAAAAGAATAAATGTGCGACAAGAGCTTATTAGAGTTACCAACCAGCAATCCAATTTACTTAATAGGCAGATTAATGTTAATATTAGAAGTATTAGTAAGCTTAGAGAAGATCTTAAAATTCTAAGGGAAGATTATGCCAATCTTATTCAAAAATCGTATCAGAATAGGACACAAAGCAATCGTCTAATGTTTCTTTTATCCTCAGAGAATTTTTATCAAGCTTTTAAAAGACTCCAATACATGGAGCAATATGCAAAGCATAGAAAGAAACAAGGTGAGGACATCATTACGAAAACAGATGAACTTGCGGCCTTGAACAAAGGGCTGGTAGTTCAGCGTAAAACTAAGGAGCAGTTGCTGGCTGAAAATAAAAAAGTAAAGAATGAGCTTTTTAATGAGATTGAATCGCAAAAAAACCTCTTAAGGAGCATTCGACAAAATGAAACGAAATACACTGCAGCTATTGCCAAAAAGCGGAAGGAAGCGCGCAAAATAGATAGAGAAATAGAACGACTTATAAAGAGCGCAATTGCAAGCACTAACAAAAAAGCAGGGAAATCTGGCAGAACTACATTCGTACTTACCCCTGAAGCCAAATTGGTAGCCAACAATTTTTCCGCCAATAAGGGAAAATTAATTTGGCCTGTAGAGAAGGGAATCAAAAGTCAAGGATATGGTGTGTACAACGATAAACTTTATCCTGGAATAAAACATAGGAACAATGGGGTTACCATAGCAACCGATGAGGGAAGTAAGGCAAGGGCAATTTTTGAAGGAGAAGTCATTGCCATTTTAACCGTTCCCGGAGGTAGTCGAGGAGTTCAGATAAAGCATGGAAATTATATAAGCACCTATTATAATTTGTCCAACGTATACGTGAAAAAAGGAGATAAAGTTACTGTAAAAGAGGTGCTTGGCGATATTTATACCAGTCGGTTTGATGGTACTACAAAATTGAAGTTTTATCTTTATCAAGATTCCAATCGATTGAATCCTGAGGATTGGATATATCAATTATAAGACATGAGAACAATTACAGATTTACACGGAACGTTTGAGTTGAACAACGGTGTTCTAATGCCCTATTTTGGTTTAGGGGTTTATCTATCAAAAGACGGAGATGAGGTTGTAAATGCCGTTAAGGATGCTTTAAATCATGGGTACAGACATATTGATACAGCTTCAATTTATAAGAATGAAAATGGTGTAGGCCAAGGGATCAAACAAAGTAGTGTTGATCGAAAAGATATTTTTGTTGTAAGCAAGGTTTGGAATGATGATCAAGGATATGATGCTACATTAAAAGCCTTTGATGATAGTTTGGAACGATTGGAGATGGATTATTTAGACCTCTATTTAATCCACTGGCCTAAGGGAAGTAAATCTAAAGATACCTGGAGGGCGATGGAACGTTTGTATAACGAAAAACGGGTTCGCGCTATTGGAGTGAGCAATTTTATGCAACACCACTTAGAAGATTTATTGACGGAAGCAGAAATAACACCAATGGTCAACCAAATGGAATTTCATCCGTATTTGGTACAGCAAGATTTAATCGATTTTTGTCATAAAAAAGGAATTCAGTACGAAGCATGGTCCCCTATGATGCAAGGGAACATTTTTGATATTCCACTTTTAAGAGATGTAGCAAAAAAATACAACAAGACTGTTGCCCAGATTGTTTTACGCTGGGACCTTCAAAAAGGTGTGGTTACCATCCCAAAATCCTCAAAAAAAGAACGCATTATCTCAAATGCTACTATTTTTGATTTTGAACTTTCCAAAGAAGATGTTCAATTACTTGATGGACTGGATAGAGGCAAAAGATTTGGACCAGACCCAGATAATTTTGATTTTTAAGTCTTAAGAAGTAAATAAGGCTTTCAATTCGGTAGCATCTGAAGGCTTCATTTTTCCTGCCAAGACCAAACTAAGCTGTTTTCTGCGAAGCGCGGCAGCAAAACGTTCCTTTTCCAAATCCGTTTGGGGATCTAGTTGTGGAACTTCAGTGGGGACTCCAGTATCGTCAACCGCAACAAAGGTGTAAATAGCCTCATTTGCTTTGGCGCGTTCCCCTGTAAAACGGTCTTCCATCCAAACATCAATAAATATTTCCATAGAACTTTTAAAAGCTCTTGAAACGGCAGCTTCTACAGTTACCACACTTCCTAAAGGGACAGAACGGTTAAATGCAACGTGGTTTACGGCCGCAGTGACGGTAATTCTTCTGCTGTGCCGTCTAGCCGCTATACTGGCAGCCCTATCCATACGAGCTAAAAGTTCCCCTCCAAAAAGATTGTTCAAAGGATTAGTTTCACTTGGCAATACCATATCGGTCATTACAGTTCGTGATTCACTCGGTGTTTTTGTGCGCATAGCCTTTTAATTTTTGCGCAAAGATATTGAAGTGTGGAATATGGTTTTAAAGAAACAAGGATTATTTCTCAGATAACATCCAAGCATCTGCAGACTCTGTTCTTTTAATCTTTCTTAAAAAGGAAAGGGCTTCTTTGGGGTTTTCAAAGCTATCATACGCCACTTGATGCAACCCAAACTTGTTCGCGCCTAAATAAAATGCATTAAAGCCTTTATTTTTGAGCATGCGCACCTTCTTTTCAGCGTTTTTTTCAATTCTGAAAGCACCGGCAATGATATGATGTTTTCCGAGTTGCTTTTTATTGACCTTGATGTTAATTGCGGGAAATTCCAATGGAGCACTTTCAAAGAAAGTGGCTTCTTGAATAAGCCGGGAAACTTGTTTTTGTGCATCTTGCTGTGCAGCAACTTGTTTTTCTTGAATACCATCATAGGCACTATAAGAAGTAGAACCCAGGGAAACAGCTAGAAGAATTACGGCAGCATATTTTAACCACGGTCTAAAAGAAGATTGCTCTCTTTTTTCTGGAGTGATTATAAATGGAATCTTTTCCTCCAATTCTTCAACTTCCTCTTTTAATACTTCGCGCTGAATAGGTGTTGCAGCAAAAGTGGAAAGACCAAAAGAAGAGGTTAGGTAATTGATTTTATTTTCAGGTTGAAACTGAATTCTTTGCTCCCTGTTCAACCACAACTTACCAACACCAAAAAGCTCAATGTTTTCTCCACGCTGTAGTTTTTTGTTCCAAGTTTCCGCTACATTTTCAACTTCTTGCAACAATTCTTCATAACCAAGACGCTTTTCTTTTGCAATATGCGATACTAGCAGACCATCATTTTTGGATAATTGCGAGTTAAAGGAAACGGTCTTGGAAGGTGGAATTAAAGTATTGGTCTGGTTATCAAGCTCCGCAGATTTCCCATGTGCCAAAAAGGCTCCAAATCCTGGGATAACAACACAATTATAATTGTATAATAATTCTTCTATGTAGGACTCAATCTGCATTGTCACAAATATTGCAAAAAAACGAAGAGAACGAAATAGAGGCTATCACTTTTTATTAACATTTGAAATTCTGTATTTTGTGAACAACTTAACCACTTATATAAATGACTGAGGATGAAATTCTTGCCGCACTTCGGTTGCAGAAAATTCCAAATATTGGTGATGTAACGGCTAAAAAACTGATTTCCCATTGTGGTAGCCCAAAAGCAGTTTTTGAAGACAAAGTGCAAAGCCTATTAAAGATTGAGGGAGTTGGGCAAACAATATTAAAAGGACTCCATGACACAATTCATCTAGAAGAAGCGGAAGCAGAGTATGTTTTTCTTTTAAAAGAGAAGGTGGCTTTCACTTACTTTATGGATGAAGATTACCCAAAGTATCTTCAGCACTGCATAGATGGGCCCATATTGCTTTTTCAAAGCGGTAATATTGATTTGAAGAACAAAAAAATCATTAGTGTAGTAGGCACTAGGAATATCACTAGCTACGGAAATGCATTTTGTGAAGCATTTATTGAAGAGATTTTGCCCCTAGACCCCATTATTGTAAGCGGTTTTGCTTATGGAGTGGATATCACAATCCAGAAAGCAGCTAACGAAAAGGGGTTACAAACCATTGGTTGTTTGGCACATGGATTAAATCAAGTGTATCCAAAACCACATAAAAAATATGTTTCTCCAATAGAAAAGAATGGTGGGTTTTTAACTGAGTTTTGGAGTACGAGCAATCCGGACCGGGAGAATTTTTTAAAACGAAACCGAATTATTGCAGGAATGAGTGAGGCTACGATTGTAATTGAATCGGCCGAAAAAGGAGGAAGTTTGGTTACTGCTGATATTGCAAATGGATACAATCGTGAAGTATTCGCCGTTCCAGGAAGGTCCACAGATAAGTTTAGCAAAGGGTGCAATGATCTTATCAAACGCCAAAAGGCCCATATATTGACTTCGGCTGCAGAATTGGTTTATCTATTGGGGTGGGAATTGGAAGAAAAAGAGAAAAAAACTGCCGTTCAAAAACAGTTGTTTGTAGAATTGGATGAAACAGAAAGGATTATCTATTCCTACTTGCAAATGAACGGAAAACAGTTGCTTGATACTGTCGCCCTAGAGTGCAACCTGCCCATTTTTAAAACAGCGTCCACACTTTTTAATTTGGAAATGAAAGGTGTAGTTCGGCCGTTACCTGGTAAACTGTTTGAGGCGATTTAATACCCCAACTTACCTCTCACCCGATCCAAAACACCATCAGCCACCTTTTTGGCTTTTTCTGCTCCAAAGTTCAAAGCTTCATCCACTTCATTTAAGTGGTTCATGTAATACTCAAATTTTTCGCGGGGCTCTTCAAACCTGTTCAAGATAACCTCATATAGTGCTTGCTTTGCATGACCATACCCATAATTTCCTGCTAGGTAATTAGCACTCATTTCTTCTATTTGCTCTGGGGATGCCAGTATTTTATATAAGGCAAAGACATTGTCCTTAGCCGGATCTTTTGGGTCTTCCATCGGGGTGCTATCCGTAACAATGCCCATAAGCTGCTTTCGTAATTTTTTATCTGGCTGGAACAGATTAATGGTATTTCCTTTGCTTTTGCTCATTTTTTCGCCATCCGTACCAGGAACATACATGGTTTCCTTTTGCACTTTGGCTTCAGGGATTACAAAAGTTTCCCCTAATTGGTGATGAAATCTAGAAGCGACATCCCTTGTCATTTCCAAATGTTGCAGTTGATCTTTGCCTACCGGAACAATATGTGCATCATACAATAAAATATCGGCTGCCATGAGCATAGGGTAGGTAAATAGCCCAGAGTTTACATCTTCCAATCGATCCGCCTTGTCCTTAAAAGAATGTGCCAAGGTTAGGCGTTGATACGGGTAAAAACAACTAAGATACCATGCCAATTCCGTTACTTGGGGAACATCACTTTGTCTGTAAAAAACAGTCTTTTCAATATCCAGGCCAAAAGCTAGCCAAGTAGCTGCGGTGGCATAGGTGTTGTTTCTTAATTCTTCCCCATTCTTTATCTGGGTGAGGGAATGCATATCAGCGATAAAAAGAAAAGACTCGTTTTTGGGATTTTGCGCCATTTGAATCGCCGGGATTATTGCCCCCAATATGTTTCCCAAATGTGGAGTTCCTGTACTTTGAATTCCGGTTAAAATTCTGGACATACCTAATTTTTAAGGCGTAAATGTAACAATCCACATGGGATAAAAAAAGCGGCATAAGCCGCTATTGGGAAAAGAATGCCAAAACCTATTTTTTAAACAGTCCTGCAACAAAAAGGATTACCACTGCTCCAATAACTCCAGTAATAACATCACCGACAATTCCAGAACCAATATGAACTCCTAGTGTTCCAAAGAGCCAGTTGCCCACAACACCTCCCACAATACCCAGAATAATATTCAATAGGGTTCCAAATCCACCACCCTTCATAATTTTACCAGCAAGCCACCCTGCAAGAGCTCCAATTAACAACGCATAAAGTAGTCCCATATAATTGATTTTTAGATTGTTTACATAAAGATATTCAAAAATTCTACTTTTGGGTCGTGTTTGCAATCTTCAAAAACATAGGACATGTCTTGTATAGAATTTGGTTTTACATCCTTGTAACACTTCCTATATTCATTTTCTTTCCCTTTTTGTTGGCTACGACTTTCTCTGAAAAAACCTATCCGCAGTTTTTTTGGTTAGCCAGAAATTTATGGGCTAAAACCATATTATATGGTATGGGGTGCTTTCCAAAAATAGTTAGGGACCAACATATGGAAAAAGGAAAAAGCTATATGTTAATTGCAAACCACACCAGTATGTTGGACATAATGTTGATGCTCATGGTGAGTAAGAATCCGTTTGTGTTTGTGGGCAAAAAAGAACTTGTAAAAATTCCTGTTTTTGGATTTTTTTACAAGCGTGTCTGTATAATGGTGGATAGAGATAATATTAGAAGTAGAACAGGAGTATACAGAAGAGCACAGCGAAGATTAGATCAAGGGTTAAGTATTTGTATTTTTCCTGAAGGAGGAGTGCCAGAAGAGCATATTGCGCTCGATGCATTTAAAGATGGAGCCTTTAAAATGGCTATTGCACATAAAATTCCAGTTGTGCCCATAACTTTTTACGATAACAAAAAACGATTCCCGTTTACATTTTTAAACGGTGCGCCTGGCAGGATTAGGGCACGGGTACATCAATTTTTTGAAACTGGTATTTTGGCAGAGGAGGATAAATCCACTCTTAGAGAGGAGGTAAGGGAAGTGATTTTTAAGGAACTAAGTGAGAAGCTTTGATTTATATAGGTATGTTGATGATCACTTTTGTACCTAAAGGGTTGTTATCCTGATCAAACTTGTCTACAATTTGAAGGCTTTCGGGGTTTTTGCCCAGTGATTCCAATCGTTGCCTGGTTACCTCTAGCCCCCTAGATTTCTTTTCTCTCTGATAAATATGCAATCTTTGGGTAGCAACTTTTCTGCCCACACCAGTATCATCAACTTCACAGATCATTATGTTATCACCTTTTTTAAAATTGATGTTCAATTCTTTAATCCCATACTTTTTTGGTAGCAGGCCATGAATAATGGCATTCTCTACAAAGGGCTGTAAGATCATAAAAGGAATTTCAACATCATTTGCATCCAAGTTTTTGTCAACATGTATTTTATAGGTGAAAGCATTATCAAAACGAAGTGACTCAAGCTCTAGATAATCCTGAATCATTTTAATCTCTTCGGTAAGCATGGCATTGGTTTCCATGGAGCTTTCCAAGATGTTGCGGGTTAATCGGCTAAACTTGGATAAATATTTTAGTGTCTTTACCTTATTGTTCCTAGAGACCAAATGCTGGATTGAGCTTAACGAATTAAAGATGAAATGAGGATTTATTTGGGCTCGCAAGGCTTTGGTTTTGTTCATAAAAGCATCTTGCTGAAGTTGGAAGTTCTCTACCAATTCTAAATGAACCTTGTAGTTTAATCCAAATGCAAATATTACCATTTCAATAGAACAACCAACTATCAAATAAACAAGGCTGTCAAGGAAAAGGCCATCTTCGGGTTCCGCAAAATAGATGCGTGCTATAGGGGCGATACAATATGCCAATGTAGCAAGAGCAACAAAATATGCCAGGGGTCCTTTGCCTATAAAAAGCAGATAAATAAGGCCCAAAATGGCCAAAACACATAATACTTGAAAAGCATACATTAAAACATAAATGAAACCAGTGATGTTATTTGTTCCATAAATAATGAATATGAGAATAATAGTAATAACATTAAGCCAAGCAACAGCTTGGGCTATTAAGTGAATAATGGGATAGTCCTTTTTGGAGCGCAAATAATTGACAAAAAAGAATACGTAGGCCAAATTGGCCAGAATCATAAAACTTTGGGATATCCAATGGGTCAAATGATTGTTGTCAAAGAAATATTGATAAATTCCAAATTTATTGCCAGTCACATAAATAAATGTGACGATGATGTAAATGGAATAATACAAGAATTCTGGTTTTCTCAACATAAAAAAGAAAGAAAGTGTGGAAAACCACATAATAAAACAAAGCCCTGCAAAAAAGTAATAGGGAACCTCTTTGGAGAAATCGCTGGAGGTCATATAAGAATCGGGAGCAAGATTATAGTAGGTAAAATGCCAGTTCTTAATATCCTCATTAAAAGTTACGCGCCTTACCTTAAGGATCAGATATCGATTTTTAATTAAATCCTCCGCTTTAAGGTTTAAAAACGAATAATAGTAGGACGTGCTTATTTTTTGGATAATGTTATTCTTGTTAAACTGCCCTATACTTTTTTTAGCTATGACACTATCTTTTTGATAGAATAAGTCACCATAATCAAAGGTGTTCAATTTTAGATATGCTGCAGAATCCAGTTTTATAGCATCTAACAAGGGGCCAAAATCCAATTGTATCCAAAAAACCTCATCTGCGTTTGTTTTTTCTATAAAATCATTTGGTTTCTGAAAAACATTAGGGGAATCTAAAATATGTTGTATGGTAAAACCATCTCCTTGAGCCTTGAAAACTTTGAATGCAATTTCTTTCCCAATACTGTTGGACGTGTTACTGGCAAACCCCGGAACACTTAAGTGCAAGGATGTGAGAAGTAGTATGTTCCTTAGAAGTTTATGCATTGGTTAAATAAGATTGGGGAACCTTTAAGTTATTCTAAACAGAATTAAGTTTTCCAAATTTATACTGTCTTCATAAAAAAACATTTATGACATTAAATTTAGCCAAATAGTTTTAAGGGTAGCTTTAAGAATAATTTACTAAGCTGCTTTTTGAAGAAAACCTTCCTATAATTTGGAATAAATTAGGCTATTTTAACGAAAGTTTACCTCAAATAAACACGAGTTTGATGACCTCAAAGTATTGACCAAAAAAAGCACCCCGATAAACACGAGGCGCTTAATTGATTGCCTAAAGGAGCAACCTTCCTAACCAACATCTTTATATAACTAGAACTTAAAAGTAACACCACTATAAACTCCCACAGAAAAGGGTCTAAATGGACCGGCTGTTTCCGAAAAAGTATTTAGCTGATATTTAAAAACAGGTTCTAAATTTAATTGCGCTTTTGGGGAGAATTTATAATTAAGACCAATCCCCACATTGGTGCTAAAGTTTACCGAGTTTGCATTATTGGCTTCTCCTACCTCTGTTACCAATCCCTCCGACTCTAGCAAAACCGAATTATCCACAAGAAAAAGTGAGCTCACTCCTCCAATAAGGTTGACACCAAACTTATTATCAATTAAAGCATAATTGAGCTCGACAGGCACTTCAATATAACCCAGCTGTTGTACCATTTTGCCATCTAAAGCAGGGCTTTCGCTCGCTGCAACCTCAAACAAAGCATCATTGGCAGCGGTTGGAGCGTTATTTTTACTTTGTAACACCAAATTTCTAGAGGTTTGGCTGTAACTAATATTATCTATCAACTCATTCGTGGAACCTTCAAGAGAAGATGAGAATATCACTTCATTGGTATCATATCCAAAGTCGACTCTGTGGACACCTGAACGGACTTTAAGTTTTTTGCTCAAGTTATATGCAACGGTAAGACCATAACTTAGGTTGATATTCCCTGATTTGGAATTGGAGGCAAAATTAGAATGGATTGGCGAACCTTCTCCTGTGGCATTAAAATACACCGGGGCCACGGAAGGACCTACAGACCATTTTTCTTGAGAATTTTCTGCAACCGCGTCTTCTTGCTGTTCATTAATTACTTCAAAAATAGATCGTTTTTCAAGCTCTTCGCTCTTTTCTTCATTTTGAGCTACGGCTTCTTCTGTGACGGTATTTTCAGGAACTTTTTCTTTTTGTAAAACCGAATTTTTGTTCTCCTCAGAGGGTAAAATCTTGTTTTTGGTTTCTTCTTCTAAAGTTGCAACAGCAATAGCTTCATTTTTTTCTGAAAGTTTCAATGCCTCGGACTCAGTAACTTCCGTGGGACTCTTGTTGTCCAATGTATTGTTAACAACGACAGCATTCCGATTGGAATTTTTATTGATATTTAACTGCTCATCTTCTTTTGAACCGTTTTGATTTTGAATTCTGTTTTGCACCGCTTTCCCTTGCCCATCAGAACTAGAAGTCAAAAGCTGCTGGTCAATCTTGATGCTTTTATTTTCAGTGGAAGTATTTTGGGAATCATTTTCTGTGATGGCTTCTGTGCTTTCCAAAGTAGAACTGCCATTGTCACTAGAAGATTTGGTCAATTGCTGGGTCTCATCTATAGTTGTAGGCAAGTTTAACCCATCTGATTCTTGCTCAATACTATCTTTTTGAGTGGATATCTTATTGTTTTCGGTTTCAGTAATAATTTCACCATCATTATTTTGGTTACCAAACGGATTGATAACGTAAAATAGAACTGCCAATAGTGCTGCAACCCCTCCCAGGCGCCACCAAATTGGAATAACTCTTTTCTTTTGCTTCTTTTTGTCCAAAGAAGTTTCAATGGATTGCCAGACTTTTTCGTCTGGAACCTCATGAAAGTCCTTAAAGGTGTCTTTGAACAATTGCTCTAAATTCTTTTTCCCCATTCTTAAATCATTAAGCAATGTTTATATTTTCCTTTTCAATCTTTTCCCTCAAAATCATTTTGGCCCTAGCCAAATTGGATTTAGAAGTTCCGGTGGATGTCCCCAACATCTCACTTATTTCCTTATGGCTATAGCCGTCCAAAACATATAGATTAAACGTTAATCTATATTTGTTTGGCAATTCTTGAATATATCCCAATAGTGTGGACAGACTTACATCTGTTTGTTCTGTGTCCACTTCCGTTTCTTCCCCATGATTTTCCGAAACTACATTGAGATATTGTTCTTTTCTGTACTTCTGAAGTACTGTGTTTACCGTAATTCTTTTGATCCAACCTTCAAAAGAACCATTAAACTTATACTGATCAATTTTGCTGAAAATGGTCATGAAACTATCATGCAAATTGTCTTCAGCTTCAGTTTTGTTCCTAGAATACTTAAGGCACATACTGAAAAGAATACCGGAATATTTCCGGTATAATTCAGCTTGCGCCTGTCTTTTTCCCTTTTTACAGTTATGTATTAATTCTTCAAGATCCAAATGTTGGTTATTTTGGATTATTGATTATCTAGTTCGTTGGCACTACTGGAATAGTATACTCCAGATATACCGCATCTTCATTTGCATCGGTTCCTGCGTAAAATCTAAAATTATATTCTCCAGTGAAAATCACATTGAACTTTAAAATGGCTACGACCTCTTCAACTGCCTGTGTACAGGCGGTGTCACCATCTGAAAGCACGGAGCCTATTACCACAATATCCCGATCTGTTTCCCCTGTTTTTGCTACGTCAAACCCTTCAAAAAAAGTACAGCCATCAGGTCTTAAATAAGTAACCTCAATATCGTATGTCTGATTTAGTTCAAAGGATTCGGGGACATTAGCCTCAACTACAGAAAGTGTGGTAAAATGAAAGTTTGGGGCGTCATCATTTAAATCACAGGAACTGGACAATAAGCCTACCCCCAAAAGGATAAATAGCGCAATTACCTTTTTCATCATTAAAATTCTTTTAACTCCTAGATGAACGGTATATATAAGGGTTGCGTAAGATTTTCACAACCTATGCCTAAATAAGCATAAAAATTAGGCCATAATTTAGGCGTTCACTGCTGAAATAGCCTCTCTTATTTTGGATTCCAATTCTTCTGCCAATTCTGGATTGTCCGCCAATAGGGCCTTTACAGCATCTCTACCTTGGCCAAGTTTTGTATCACCATAGCTAAACCAAGAACCGCTCTTCTTTACAATTTCATAAGCTACTCCCAAATCAAGGATTTCCCCAATTTTAGAGATGCCTTCACCATACATAATGTCAAATTCCGCCGTTTTAAATGGTGGTGCAACCTTGTTTTTTACCACCTTAACCCGGGTTTTGTTGCCCAGAACCGCTCCATCCGTGTCTTTTATTTGGGTTGATCGCCTAATATCCAAACGTACTGAGGCATAGAATTTAAGTGCGTTTCCACCAGTAGTTGTTTCTGGATTTCCGAACATTACACCAATTTTTTCCCGTAATTGGTTAATAAAAACAACCGTACAATTGGTCTTGCTAATGGTAGAGGTCAATTTTCGTAAGGCCTGTGACATTAAACGGGCATGAAGTCCCATTTTAGAATCTCCCATTTCTCCTTCAATCTCACTTTTTGGCGTAAGGGCAGCAACAGAATCAATAATCACAATATCAATGGCACCAGATCTAATAAGATTATCAGTTATCTCCAAGGCTTGTTCTCCATGATCAGGCTGAGATATGATAAGGTTGTCAATATCCACACCCAAGTTTTTGGCATAAAAACGATCAAATGCGTGTTCAGCATCAATAAAAGCGGCAATGCCACCATTTTTTTGAGCTTCTGCAATGGCATGCAACGTTAAGGTAGTTTTACCAGAAGATTCTGGACCATAAATTTCGATGACCCTACCTCTGGGGTAACCACTTACGCCCAAAGCAATATCCAGCCCTAAGGATCCCGAAGGGATAACTTCAACATCTTCAACTACACTGTCCCCCATTTTCATTACGGCACCTTTTCCATAGGTTTTGTCCAATTTGTCCAGGGTAAGTTTTAAGGCTTTTAATTTTGCTTCTTTTTCGTTGCTCATGGTTCTCTATAATTAGGAAGGCTAAATTACCATTTCTTTCAACATACGGCAAAAGGCACGCAACCTTTTTGAAAGAAGAAAATCTTCTTGTTAAAAACACCAATCAATGAACAGATACATCATGATTTTTCTGCTTGCGGTTTTAGTTTCTTGTGCAAAAGATCAAGATGATTCCGTTGATTCTAATGCATTGTTAGTAAATGCTGAAGAAAGTTGTGCTGAAAAAAACTTGACTATCATTAAGGAAAAAATAGAATCGTATATCAGTGACGACTCAATTATCAAGGATTACCTTTTTGTTTTTAAAGCAAACTATCAGGGAAACACGGTATTTGTTTTTGGGAATTGTTGCCCTTTTTGTAACTCTCTCCCTCCAGAGGTCCTTGATTGTTCTGGTAAATTTTTAGGATATATTGATTATGCAAATAGTCTAGAAAAAGAGAGCATTGCAAGTGAAGAGGTAACGGATAGAATTGCTGTTTGGCCAGAAACACAAAACTGCGGAATTGGTAATTAATACAGGTAACGCAACCTTATGCAAAAAACCGTATCTACGAATTACTAACTCTAGTATTTATAGTGGCGAATTCTAATTCGCAGCCACACCGCAAAAGGGAAATTTGTGCTATGAAAAAATTATGTGGTTAAAAGGGACTCCTAATTTTAGGAGTCCCTTTTCTTTTTTTGACATGTGGATTTTTTACCTTTGTAACCACTTTTAAAAAGACAATTCTTTAACTTAAATATTAGTATAGCATGCAACTGTACAATACCTTAAGTGCAAAGGAAAGAGAGAAACTTATAGAAGAGGCCGGCAAGGATCGGTTGACTATCTCTTTCTACCAATATGCACACATTGGAAACCCTAAAATTTTTAGAAACCATCTCTTTATTCATTGGAACGAGTTAGACGTACTCGGAAGAATTTACGTAGCCAACGAGGGAATTAATGCACAACTTTCAGTGCCGGCAGAAAACTTTGAGGCATTCAAAAAACATTTGGACAGCATTTCTTTTTTAGAGAATGTTCGTCTAAATATTGCTATAGAACAAGATAATAAATCGTTCTTAAAATTGAAGGTTAAAGTACGGCATAAAATTGTTGCAGATGGTTTGAATGATGACACTTTTGACGTGACCAATAAAGGAATTCATGTGGGGGCGGAAAAATTCAATGAACTTATTGAAGATCCCGAAACGGTATTGGTGGATATGCGAAATCATTATGAAAGCGAAATAGGCCATTTTAAAAATGCTGTTACACCAGATGTAGATACATTTAGGGATTCCCTTGATATTATTGAAAACAATCTAGCGGAACACAAAGAAGATAAGAAATTGGTGATGTACTGCACGGGAGGTATTCGGTGCGAAAAAGCCAGTGCGTATTATAAGCATAAAGGGTTTAAAAATGTGTACCAATTGGAAGGAGGTATTATTGAATATGCCAGACAGGTAAAAGACCGAAATCTTGAAAACAAGTTTTTGGGCAAGAATTTTGTTTTTGACCATAGAAGAGGAGAACGCATATCTGAAGATGTTATCTCCAATTGCCACCAATGTGGAAAACCATGCGACACCCATGTGAACTGCGCAAATGAAGCTTGCCACTTGCTTTTTATACAATGTAAAGAATGTGCAGAGGCCATGGATGATTGTTGTTCTTTGGAATGTAAGGAAACACATGCGTTGCCATATGAAGAGCAAAAAAGCCTTCGCAAGGGTAAAAAAGCAAGCAACAAAATTTTTAAAAAGGGCCGTTCTGAAGTATTAAAGTATAAAAAGTAGCATTTCTCATCTGCGACAATTTGTGCTATATTTACAACTAGTTATTTATGAACCCTTTTTAAGGAAATGCAAGTCATTTCTTTAAATCAAGATACAAAATATGGGATGTAGCAGTTGTTCAACCGGCAAGGATGGACAACCGCGTGGTTGCAAGAACAATGGTACTTGCGGCTCTGATGGTTGTAACAAGCTAACCGTTTTCGATTGGCTTTCCAATATGTCGCTACCCAACGGTCAAAAACCTTTTGATTGTGTTGAGGTACGTTTCAAGAATAGTAGAAAAGAATTTTTTAGAAATGCGGACAATCTCCCTTTGGCCATTGGAGATGTGGTAGCCACTCAGGCAAAATCTGGCCATGATGTTGGCATTGTAACGCTTACCGGAGAATTGGTGAAAGTGCAAATGAAAAGAAAAAAGGTTGCACCGGATGACAATGAAATACCTAAAATTTATAGGAAAGCTTCCCAAAGAGACATAGACATTTGGCAGAAGTGTAGAAATAAGGAACCCGAAATTCAAAAACGATCAAGGGAGATTGCTATTTCGCTCAAACTGCAAATGAAACTTAGTGATGTTGAGTTTCAAGGGGATGGCTCTAAAGCTACATTTTATTACACTGCCGAAGACCGAGTAGATTTCAGACAATTAATAAAGGACATGGCCAAAGCTTTTGGCATCCGAATTGAAATGCGTCAAATTGGATACCGTCAAGAAGCACAGCGTCTAGGGGGCATTGGTTCTTGTGGAAGGGAATTGTGCTGTTCCACATGGTTAACAGACTTCAGGTCTGTAAGCACAGCTTCCGCCAGGTATCAACAATTGGCCTTAAACCCACAAAAGTTGGCAGGCCAATGTGGAAAGCTTAAATGCTGTCTCAATTATGAGTTGGACATGTATTTGGAAGCACTAAAAGACTTTCCATCACAAGACAGTAAGTTAATGACCCAAAAGGGTATTGCCTTCTGCCAAAAAGCTGATATTTTTAAACAAACTCTTTGGTTTTCGTATAAGGATGATCCAGCTACTTGGCACGCATTGGATAAAGACCAGGTTATAGAAATTCTGGAGATGAACAAGAAGAATGAAAAAATTGCAAGCCTGGAAGAATATGCACAGGACAATGTAAGCGAAGAAAAAATGGTTTTTGAAAATGTAGTTGGCCAAGACAGTCTTACTCGTTTTGATCGCCCAAAGAAGAAGCGAAATAATAAAAAAAGAAGAAAAAATAAACCAAAAGCTTCCCCCAATGCACAATAAATTCCTCATTGCCTTGGTTTTCTCTTTATGTTTAGTTTCGTGCAACAATAATTTGGTGTATTCTGAGTATGAAGCCATAGAAAGTGGAAAATGGGAAATGGACAAATCAGTTTACTTTGAATTTTCCGAAATGGACTCCGTCCAAGATTACAATATGTTCATCAACATTAGGAATGATAACACCTTTCAGTTCAGCAATCTTTTTCTGATTACGGAATTGGAATATCCCAATGGCAAAACATTTAAGGACACTTTGGAGTACAAAATGGCGGAACCCTCTGGAGCATGGTTGGGCAAAGGACTGGGGAGCATAAAAGAAAACAAGCTTTGGTTTCAGGAGAACATCGTTTTTCCAGATTCTGGCGTATATAAACTAAACATTGCCCACGCCATGCGCAAAAATGGCGATGTAAATGGCATCTATGCCTTAGAAGGCATTACAGATGTCGGTTTGGAAATTGAAAAAAGCACGCAATAAAAACAATGGCAAAAGCTAAGCAAAAGAAGCAAAGAAGCTTCTTTCCCTACATTAAATGGTTTTGGATTCTCTTCGGATCTGGTATTCTTTTAGTCTTATTGGTTTTTCTCTTGGCATCGTGGGGAGTATTTGGTGAAATGCCCACTTTTGAGCGTTTAGAAAATCCGCAGACCAATCTTGCAACAGAATTTATTTCTTCAGATGGAGAGACTTTAGGAAAGCTGTACTTGGATGACAACAGAACACCAGTTGCGTATGAAGAGCTTCCCAAGAATTTGGTAAATGCCCTTATCGCTACAGAAGACGCTAGATATTATGACCATGCTGGTATAGATGCTAGGGGAACTATTAGAGCCTTTGCTTATCTGGGAAAAAAGGGAGGAGCAAGTACCATTTCCCAGCAGTTGGCAAGACAGCTATTTGTAGGAATTCGTGCTAAAGACTGGACCAAATACACGCAAAAAATAAAAGAGTGGGTTATTGCCACTCGTTTAGAGCGCAATTATACCAAAGAAGAGATTGTAGCCATGTATTTAAACATCTACGATTTTGGTTATGCCGCAGATGGAATACGATCCGCCGCTCGGATTTATTTTGGGAAGGAACCTGCAGAGCTAAGAGTAGAGGAATCTGCGGTTTTGGTGGGAATGCTAAAAAACTCTTCACTATACAACCCTATTAGAAGAGAAGAACTGGTCTTGAACCGCAGAAATACGGTTTTGGGGCAAATGGCCAAATATGAATATATCACAGAGCAAGAAAAGGATTCCCTTCAAGCACTGAGAATGAATATCAATTTTAATCCCGAATCTCACAGAGAAGGGTTGGCCACTTATTTTAGAATGTACTTGCAACGGTTTTTAAAGAATTGGGTGAATGAGAACCCTAAACCGGATGGTGAGAAATACAATATTTATTTGGATGGACTAAAAGTGTTTACAACCGTGGACTCTCGAATGCAAAAGAACGCAGAGGATGCAGTTCAAGCACATATGAAAAACCTGCAAACGGAATTTTTTCATCAAAATACACCCGACAGAAATCGTACAGCTCCTTTTCTAGATTTGACCAGGGGAGCTATAGACACCATTATGAATAGTGCCATGAAGCGCTCAGACAGATGGAGAAGCATGGCAAGAGCTGGGAAATCTGAAAAAGAAATAAAAGACTCATTCGAAGAGAAAACAGAAATGACCGTTTTTGATTGGAATAGCGATTCCTTTGAAAAGGATACTATAATGACCCCGCGGGATTCCATCAGATACTATAAAACCTTTTTAAGAACGGCCATGATGTCCATGGAACCGCAAACCGGACATGTGAAAGCATGGGTAGGAGGTGTGGATTATAAACACTTTCAATACGACAATGTAATTCAGGGAGCAAGACAGGCAGGATCTACATTTAAGCCATTTGTATATGCAGCGGCCATTGACCAACTAAGATATTCTCCCTGTGATTCGCTTCCGGACAACCAATATTGTATTGAGCCCCTAAAGCATGGAAACATGGAGGCGTGGTGTCCTAAAAACTCAGATGGAAAATACTCAGGTAAAAATTTAACCCTTAAACATGCGTTGGCCAATTCAGTAAATACGGTCACCGCACAGTTAATAGACAAGGTAGGGCCAAGATCAGTAGTGAGTATTGCAACAGATATGGGGCTTGACAGAGAGATTCCTGAAGTACCTTCTATTGCTCTAGGAACCCATGATTTTAGTGTATATGAAATGGTAGGCGCATATGGAACCTTTGCTAATCAAGGAGTTTATGTGAAGCCAGTAATGGTCACAAGAATAGAAGATAAAAATGGGACGGTATTGTACGAATATGTTCCAAAAACCAAAGATGTACTAAGCAAAGATGTGGCTTATGCCATGGTAAATCTAATGGAAGGAGTTACCCAATATGGTTCGGGCGGAAGACTAAGACATTCCTTTGCAAAAAACCAGACGGTGTATAAAGAAATTATTACCGGATATCCATACGAATTAACCAATCCAATTGCAGGGAAAACGGGTACTACGCAAAACCAAAGTGATGGTTGGTTTATGGGGATGGTGCCTAATTTGGTAACCGGCGTATGGGTAGGCGGAGATGATAGAGCGATTCACTTTAATCGTCTTGCATATGGACAAGGTGCTTCAATGGCCTTACCTATTTGGGCCCTTTATATGAAGAAAAATTACGAAAATGAAGAATTGGGAGTTTCGCAAGAGGCTTTTGAAAAACCGGAAAATATGTCTATCAATGTGGACTGCACTAAGGTGTTGAAAGAACTGCAAGATGATTTGGATACCGAAGATGATTTAGAAGACGTAGGCTTTTAACCTTCTTTGGAAATCTGTAAAAAACTTTGCCCTGAGCCATTTATGTCTTGGGGCTTTTTTATTTATATCGTAATTTCAAACCATTAGAAAATAAGAGAGCAGATGATTAAAAAAACAGTTCCAAATGTGGAGGACGCATTAAAAGGCGTAGCTAGCGGAATGACATTTATGCTGGGGGGATTTGGGTTATGCGGTATTCCAGAAAATGCAATAGCAGAATTGGTAAAGTTGGGGATTAAGGACATTACTTGTATATCCAATAATGCCGGGGTCGATGACTTTGGATTGGGATTGCTTTTACAACAACATCAGATAAAGAAAATGATCTCGTCCTATGTGGGTGAAAATGATGAGTTTGAACGGCAAATGTTAAGTGGAGAACTTGAAGTGGAACTAACACCACAAGGTACTTTGGCCGAAAAGTGTAGAGCGGCCCAAGCCGGATTTCCAGCTTTTTATACGCCTGCTGGTTATGGAACCGAGGTAGCTGAGGGAAAGGAAACTAGAGAATTTGATGGAAAAATGTATGTGTTAGAGCCCGCTTATAAGGCCGATTTTTCATTTGTGAAGGCATGGAAAGGGGATGAAGCAGGCAATCTAATTTTTAAAGGCACAGCCCGAAATTTTAACCCTTGTATGTGTGGTGCGGCAACAGTAACTGTGGCTGAGGTAGAAGAATTATTGCCGGCAGGCAGTCTAGATCCAAATGAAATTCATGTACCAGGAATATTTGTACAGCGCATTTTTCAGGGAACTCATTACGAAAAAAGAATAGAACAAAGAACCGTTAGGCAAAAAGCGTAGATATGTTGGATAAAAACGGAATCGCAAAACGAATTGCAAAAGAAGTTAAAGATGGCTATTACGTGAATTTAGGAATTGGTATTCCTACTTTGGTGGCCAACTTTGTTAGAGAAGATATAAGTGTAGAATTTCAGAGCGAAAATGGCGTGCTTGGCATGGGCCCCTTTCCCTTTGAGGGAGAAGAAGATGCAGATATCATAAATGCAGGAAAACAGACTATTACTACGCTTCCCGGCGCCTCTTTTTTTGATTCCGCTATGAGTTTTGGAATGATTCGCGGAAAGCACGTAGATCTTACCATTTTAGGGGCAATGGAAGTTGCAGAAAACGGAGACATCGCCAATTGGAAAATTCCTGGAAAAATGGTAAAAGGAATGGGAGGAGCTATGGACTTAGTGGCTTCTGCAGAAAATATTATTGTTGCCATGATGCATACCAATAAGGCGGGGCAGTCCAAACTGTTAAAAAAATGCTCTTTGCCACTTACAGGTGTTGGCTGTGTGAAGAAAATAGTGACCAATCTTGCTGTCATGGAAGTTACCTCAGATGGGTTTAAACTGCTGGAAAGAGCCCCAGGAGTTTCTGTAGAGACTATTGTGGCTGCAACAGAAGGGAAATTGGTTGTGGAAGGAGAAGTGCCTGAGATGGCATCTTAAATACCAATCAGTTTGTTCACCACAATAAATTAGCGTTACACAACAAACTTTTTAATTGGGAATTAGGTTTCCGTATTTTTGGTTTTATTGAATATTTTTCCCAAATTAACACCTTAAACAACAACAACATGGCACCCAAATTCAACCAAGCGTCTATGGACGAAAATCTTCAAGTTTACAGAAACGATTTCTTTACTGGATTTATGCTTTTGATTAAGAAGCTTTTTATGCTTTAGTATCCATTAAATCAGGAAAAATTTGAGAGTCAACATTTTGTTTGACTCTTTTTTTTTGCAGTATTTTTAAGGATTAAAAAACTGTAATGCATTTGACATTTCATCGTTGTACAAGTTCAGATTTGGAGCAATTAATAGCCATCTCACGAGAAACTTTTGAAGCTGCATTTAAAGAAGCAAATGATCCTACAGATTTTCAAAACTATATAGATTTTGCCTTCGATAGGGATAAACTCCTTTCCGAGTTGGAAAATGAAAAGTCAAAGTTCTATTTTGTAAAGGAGAAAGAAGAATTGGTGGGATATTTCAAAGTAAATGAAGGAGAGGTCCAAACAGATGTTAAAGATTTCGATTCCTTTGAACTGGAACGCATTTATGTAGTTGAGTCACATCAAGGCAGAAAAATTGGTGCGGCCATGCTGCAAAACGTATTGGAACTAGCCAAAAAGGAAGGTAAGCAGTATGTATGGCTTGGGGTGTGGGAAGAGAATACTGCAGCCATTCGGTTTTACCAAAGATTCGGCTTTAAAAAGTTCGATACGCACCCTTACTATATCGGAAAAGACAGGCAAACGGATTGGCTGATGCGATTAGACCTTTAAGAGGTCGTCCAAAAACAAGCTATCGCCCTCTGCTTGTAATTTATATGCAATAGCATTTTCAAAAGCAGCATGAATCAGCAGAGAAATGGCCTCTGCATTTGCTTTGGTAAGGCTATTGGTCCTATAAACCACATCCCGAATGGTGGAAAAACTAACATTGGTTCTCATTGCAATATCTGCATACTCCGTTTTTGAGGTATTTCTTCTAAGGATAACGGAAAGGTCTTCGCTTATTGGTTTGCCGTATTCATCTTTGTTAAAGACGTTCTCGCTGTTGATAGTGAGGTCAAAATGTTTAAGTGTACCCATAACTATGTTTTTGATTTATAGATCATGATGTAATTCAAATCTTTATATTTGATTGTAATTGAATTACAGAAATGGGGTTATTTTTTACGCAAACCTCTATATGCGTAATAATACTACACAATATAGTAATAATATGTACATTATTAAACAATTAAGGCGTAAAAAAAACTTAAGCCAATCCGATTTGGCCAAAGAAATTGGCGTTAGCCTACGTACCATACAGCTTTACGAAAGGAAAGATGCCAACATCCCTATTAAGAATTTGACCAAAATAGCCGACCTTTTTGATCTTAGCATAGCCGAACTATACCTGCACGAGCTAAACGAAATGGGAGAGCCCTATGGTAAAAGCAAGCCGTTCACTAAACATGGCAGTGTTTTTTACCCTTTTGAACACGGAAAGTATCTGGTAATGGCCCCACTTGTTTTAATGGAGCACCAAAAGGATTACATTGAAAGGGTTCTAGCGAAAGAATCAGAACGAAAAATGTTTCAGGTAGGTTTTGTGGTGGACAACTTGGAGGACGAAGCCCAAATAGCTTTTGAAATAGCAGGAGATTCCATGAACGATACTTCCATTGCATCCATACCTAACAAGGCAATTGTTTTGGGGCTTCAATGCGATAAAGAAGCATTTAAAAACCAGGATGCTTTAGATAGGAAAAGTGCCTATGTGCTTGTTTGCCGTGACCGGATTATCTGTAAGCAGATTACAAGCATAAATGCCAAAAAGAATATCCTCCTTTGTCAAAACCTAAACAAGTCACCAGAATACCAAGATTTTGAGCTTCCTTTGGAAGATGTGCTCCAGATTTTTAAAGTAATCAAAAAACAATTGTGAAGAACACCTGGATTATATGCGATTCAAAATCTCCGCAGCCTGATCAAGTACCTCATTGGTCTTTGCAAAACAAAAACGAATTTGACGGTTAGTAAAGCCATCTAAACTAAATGCAGACATGGGAATACTGGCCAACTTATACTCTTTAATTAATCTCTCAACAAATTCGGTGTCACTTTCATTGCTGATATTAGAATAATCCAAAACCTGAAAGTAGGTTCCAGAAGAGGGAATCATTTTAAAACGTGAACTGCGGATAGCATCTAAAAAGTAATCTCTTTTCTCTTGATAAAACTGCGCAAGATTAAGATAATGCTCTGGGTTTTTTAAATAGTTAGCCAAAGCTTCCTGGGTTGGATGGTTGGCAGAAAATACATTAAACTGATGCACTTTTCGAAATTCACCCATTAAGGCATTTGGAGCAACGCAATAACCAACCTTCCATCCGGTAACATGAAATGTTTTTCCAAAGGAAGAACAAATAATACTCCGACTGGCCAGTTCGGGATATTTAGCGGCACTCTCGTGCTTTTTGCCATCAAATATGATATGCTCATATACTTCATCACTCAATAAAATAATATTGGTTCCCTTAAGAATTTCTTGAAGCTGAACCATATCATTTTCAGACCAAATGGTACCTGTGGGGTTATGCGGAGTATTGGTAATGACCATTTTGGTATTGGGAGTGATGGCAGATTTAAACTTGTTCCAGTTGATGCTGTAATCAAGCCCTTCTAATTCAACTGGAACTGTTTTCCCACCAAAAAGTTCAATGGCAGGCTCGTAACAATCAAAAGAAGGTTTTATCACAACTACCTCATCACCCGGTCTTATAAATGTAGATATAGCAGTAAAAATAGCTTGGGTTGCCCCAGCAGTAATCGTTATTTCACTTTCAGGATGATATGTGTTCCCATATAAAGTGGCTATTTTTTCAGAAATAATCTTACGTAAAGAAAAGGAACCTTGCATTGGGGCATATTGGTTATATCCTTCTTTTAAAGCATCGGTCACCAATTGCAAAAGTTTTGGGTCTGTATCAAAATTTGGAAACCCTTGGGATAGGTTTACTGCGTCATATTCATTGGCCAACTTCCCAATAACGGTAAATATGGTGGTGCCTACATTAGGTAGTTTTGAATGTATTTCAATCATTTGAATGCATGTTTTGTAGCGATGCAATTACTGTTTTAAGACATGCATCAAGATTCTTTTTAACATCAGTTTCCCAAAACCGAAAAATAGTATAGCCTAGATTTTCCAAAGCAGCATTTACTTCAGCATCCCGTTGTATGTTCCGTTCAATTTTGGGAATCCAAAATTCTCGGTTGGTCTTTATTTTTTGTTTACGGGTCTCCCAATTGTGTCCGTGCCAAAACTCCCCATCTATAAAAATGACCGTCTTGTATTTGTTCAACACGATATCTGGCTTGCCAATCAATTTTTTATAATCGACTCGATACCGATACCCGGCGGCCCACAATGCTTTTCTAAAAGCCAATTCTGGCTTGGTATTTTTCCCCCGAATCTTGCCCATAATTTTGGAGCGCTTCGGAGTGGTATAAAATCCAGACTCCTCATTAAACCGAGGTACCTTGATGCGCTCTTCTGAATACTTTTTGGGCATAGGTTAAGATACTAAAAAACCCAAACTCCTTAAGGAGTTTGGGTTTTACTATTTTATGTGCCGTAACTATCAGCCTTTTAAACTCGCTGAAAAGTATTCACGGTTCATGCGGGCAATATTCTCCAATGAAATCCCTTTAGGACATTCAATTTCACAAGCTCCAGTATTGGTACAGTTTCCAAAACCTTCTAAATCCATTTGCCTTACCATGTTTTGAACACGATCAGCGGCTTCAACCTGACCTTGTGGTAATAATGCAAACTGAGAAACTTTTGCAGAGGTGAACAACATGGCACTTGCATTTTTACAAGCGGCTACGCAAGCTCCACAACCAATACAAGTTGCGGCATCCATTGCTGTATCCGCTATATGTTTTTCAATGGGGATTGCGTTGGCATCCACCGGTCTTCCAGAAGTATTTACCGAAATATAACCTCCCGCTTGTTGAATTCTATCAAAAGCAGTGCGGTCAACAATAAGGTCTTTGATAACGGGAAATGCCTTTGCCCTCCATGGTTCAATTACAATTTCATCACCATCATTAAAGCTGCGCATATGTAATTGGCATACCGTAATCATGGTATCTGGACCATGAGGTCTGCCGTTTATTTGCAATGAACACGTACCGCAAATACCTTCGCGGCAATCATGATCAAATTCAATGGGTTCTTCTCCTTTGGAAATCAACTCTTCATTTAAAATGTCCAGCATTTCTAAAAAAGACATATCACTTTCCACACCGTCCAAGGTATAATCCACCATTTGACCCTTAGCAGAAGCATCTTTTTGTCTCCAAATCTTTAAGTATAATTTCATAGCTTTTATTTGTAAGAACGTGTTTTTAGTTTGATGTTTTCATAAACCAAATCTTCTTTGTGGAGTTTTGCTGCGCTTGGCTCTCCTTTGTATTCCCAAGCAGAAACAAATTTGAAGTTTTCGTCATCCCGCAATGCTTCTCCTTCTGGCGTTTGATATTCTTCCCTAAAGTGTCCGCCACAAGATTCCTTACGTTCCAAAGCATCTTTTGCAAAAAGTTCTCCTAGCTCCAAGAAGTCAGCAACCCTTCCAGCTTTTTCAAGTTCTTGATTTTTGCTATCTGGACTCCCCGGAATTTTTACATTTTCCCAGAAGTCTTTTCGTAACTCGGCAATCTCTTTTATTGCTTCTTTCAAATCTTTTTCATTACGGGACATTCCGCATTTATTCCACATGATTTTCCCCAATTTCTTGTGGTAATAATCCACAGAATGGATTCCCGTGCCAGACATAAGCTTTTCCATACGATCCCTTACATCTTTTTCAGCAGCGTCAAACTCTGGAGAATCTGTAGGGATGGCTCCTGTTCTAATATCATCGGATAAATAATCTCCAATGGTATATGGCAACACAAAGTAACCATCTGCCAAGCCCTGCATTAAAGCAGAAGCACCTAAACGGTTGGCGCCATGATCACTAAAATTGGCCTCACCGGCAGCATAGCAACCCGGAATTGTAGTTTGAAGGTTATAGTCTACCCAAAGCCCACCCATGGTATAGTGTACCGCTGGATAAATCATCATAGGGGTTTTGTACGGGTTAGCATCCACTATTTTCTCATACATCTGAAAAAGGTTACCATACTTTGCTTCAACGATTTTCTCCCCTAACTCTCGAATCGTATTGTTATCTGGGTCTTTCATCCCCGAAGTCAAAGCTTTCTCTTTTCCATAACGCATAATTGCCGAAGCAAAATCAAGGAAAACAGCCTCTCCGGTTTTGTTTACACCAAAGCCAGCATCACATCGCTCTTTTGCTGCTCTTGATGCGACATCTCTTGGTACTAAATTTCCAAAAGCAGGATAACGTCTTTCCAGATAATAATCTCGTTCTTCTTCGCTTAATTGAATAGGTTTTAATTTACCTTCCCTAATCGCTATAGCATCTTCTTTTCTTTTAGGCACCCAGATACGACCATCATTTCTCAGAGATTCTGACATTAATGTTAGTTTGGATTGATGATCTCCTGAAACTGGAATGCATGTTGGGTGAATTTGGGTAAAACATGGATTGGCAAAGAAAGCACCTCTTCGGTGTGCCCGCCAAGCTGCCATTACATTGGCACCCATAGCATAGGTAGAGAGGAAGAATAGATTTCCGTAACCCCCTGTTGCTAAAACCACGGCATGAGCCGAATGTCTTTCAATTTCTCCTGTGACCAAGTTTCTTGCAATGATTCCTCGTGCTTTCCCATCAACCAAAACTAAATCCAACATCTCATGACGTGTATAGGATTTTATTTTACCTCTTTGAATTTGTCTGTTCATAGCGCCGTAGGCACCCAAAAGCAATTGTTGTCCTGTCTGGCCTTTGGCATAAAAAGTTCTTGAGACCAAAACGCCCCCAAAAGAACGGTTGTCCAAAAGACCGCCATATTCGCGGGCAAAAGGAACCCCTTGTGCAACACATTGGTCAATAATATTGGAAGAAACCTCAGCCAAACGATACACATTGGACTCACGGGAACGATAATCCCCTCCCTTTACGGTATCATAAAACAAACGGTAGACACTATCTCCATCACCTTGATAATTTTTAGCTGCATTAACCCCACCTTGTGCTGCAATGGAATGCGCTCTTCTTGGTGAATCTTGATAACAAAAGGTTTTTACATTATAACCCAACTCTGCTAAAGTGGCTGCCGCAGAACCTCCTGCCAGACCTGTTCCAACAATGATAATATCAATATTACGTTTGTTTGCAGGGTTAACAAGGTCAATTTCATTTTTATGTTTGGTCCATTTATCGGCCAAAGGCCCAGATGGAATTTTAGAATCCAATACTCCCATAATTAATGTGTTATTGGGTTAAGGTGGTGATATAGAGCAATGAATGCATAGCCCAGTGGAATGACCACAGAAAATAATTTAGTAAATATCTTTATGCCTGCAGAATATTTATTATTTACACCCATGCTTTGAAAGGAGGATGAAAAGCCATGCCATAAATGCAAGCTAAGCAGAACAAAAGAAATCATATAGATGATGGTTCTCCAGAATGGAGCAAACTTTTCTACAGTTTCTTCATGGTAGCGAGAAGGGTCTTCTGGTAAAAACTCAACATACTTATAGGTCATTTCATGAACCCAAAAATCATAAAAATGCAGGCCTAAAAATGCAAGGATTACTAATCCTGAATAAATCATGTTTCTTGAGACCCATGGTGCATTAGCACTTCCTTTATATTTTACATAACTGATTCCTCTGGCCTTTTTGTTTTGAATCTCCAAAATGAAGCCCATAACGAAATGGATAATTACCCCTGCAATAAGTATGGGTTGCAAAATGAATTGAACCAATGGGTTATATCCCATAAAATGGGACCAAGAGTTAAAAGTTTCAGGATCTATGACCGAGGTGATATTGATGACAAAGTGTTGTGTTAGAAAAACAACCAAAAAAAGACCCGAAAGTGCCATCACTACTTTACGGGCTATCGAAGATTTTATCAATCCACTCATTAGTGCTGGTTTTACCTACAAATTTACGGCACAGGAGAGTTATTAACAAGCTTTGAATATTTTAAAGGGTGCTATTTAGAATCAATATAAGATGAAATGGATTTTGTTGAATATGTTGACACCATTATTGGGTAAATGAAACATAATATCTAAACAAAAAAAGCCCCAAGATAGGGGCTTTTAGCTTTAGGTTTCGATGAGGGATTTTTACTTTTCTTCTGGAACTTTCAGTTTATTCTTGAATATTAAAATACTGTATTACTTCTTGATAAGACATTTTAGTGTAATCTATTGTACTTCCTTTGATGCTAATACCACCTCCGGGGCCATTGGCTGGATTTTCGCCAGGGATAATAATAAATCTATAGTCTTCAAAAAATGGTATACCAATAGATAATCCTTCAGTAGATGCAATGGTAATACGCAAAACACCAACATCTTCTATTCTATAGTTGTATTGGTTTGAATTGGTAATAAAAGGCAAAGGGAATACGTCTGGTGTGCCAATAACATTAGTATTCCTACCATATACTAAAATTGCTGCTCCATCAATGTTTTCTTGAGTTAGTTCCTCTACATCAATATCAAAGCCCGCACCTACAGCGACAATATTGGCAGGAAATTCTGAATCTATCCAATCTGAAAAAATTACATTGGCAGTTCCTGGCTCGCCTTGCTCGCCCTGTTCTCCGTTGGCACCGTCAGCACCATTTTCACCGTCAGCTCCATCAGCTCCCGCTGGTCCTTGTTCTCCTTGAGGCCCGGCAGGCCCAGCAGGACCGGTAGCGCCATCTTCTGCTGAACAGGATATAAATAGCAATGACCCAAAGAGCATACTAAAAAATAAATGAAAGAATTTTGTTCTTGTCTGCATAACTTTATGAGGTTTAAATTTGTTAGCAAACCTAGGCCCGATGTAAATTTTAGAAGTCCAGTTTCTTTCAATTTTAAAGAATCAGGACAAAACAAGATGCATGTTTCTGTACTCGGAGGGTGTTATTCCTGTATATTTTTTAAATGCGGTGTAGAATGCAGATTTGGAATTGAAACCTGCCTCCAGGCCTATGGCTAAAATGGTGTAATTGGAAAAACTAGGACCAGTAAGCATTTCTTTTGCCTCATTTAAACGGTAAACATTGATAAAATCCGAGAAATTTGAACCACTTATTTTATTGATGATTTGTGATAAGTAGCCGCCACTAATATTTAAATACTCACTAACAATTAGAAGATTTAAATAAGGGTTTAGATAAGGTTTTTCTTTTTCAAACCATTTTAGGAGTTCTTTGTAGTAAGCGTTGTCATCTGTGAGTTCAAAAAGTGACTGTTTGTTCAGTTGAGCCAACTTTGTTGCGGTAAGCTTTGCAATTAATTGAAAGAGCAAAACATGTTTTTCATTAAAAAAGTCTTTGTTGGAATTCTCAGAATCTAGCACACCTATAAGTTGATCCTCAAATACAATAGGTACGGTCAACTCAGAATTTCTTTTATCATCATCTATGATATAACGCCGATCATTTTCTAAATTATTGACCAGCTCCCATTTTCTAGTTTGTGCAACTATACCCACAATCCCTTTTCCCAAAGGAATTTCAATTGGGCTCAAGACTTTTTTGTCCCCATTGTCCTTGCTTCCATAGGCAGCCTTTTGCTGCAGCACATTTTTGGTATCATTCCAGATGTAGATTACACAGTCTTCCAGCCCCAGTTGTGCAATGCAATTTTTGGTGATGTCCCAAATAACCCCATCTTGATTTTTTTTATCGAACAACGATGTGGCAAAATAGCTTAGGATTTCTGTAACATGATGTTGACTTTCATGAATAGAAAGAAGCTCATTGCTGCTAAAAATATTTCGCAAAGCAGAGATTTGAAAATTTTCATTCATGAACTTAAGCTTATTTTTCTGAATCAACTTTCTGTTGTCAACCTCCTTTAAATGTGTGACACCCAAAAAGTAAAAACAGTAATAGAATCCAATAAAAAGCAACCACAACGGATAATAAGGCGCATGGCCAGACCAAGAATCTATTGCTTTAATACCTAGAATGACCAATACCCATAGGATGGATAAAAAAACCATAGAGAGATACATCTTTTTTAACCACTTTGTCTTTTTTACAACTACTTGGTAGGGTAGGCTTCCAATACTTTTTTCGTAGTTTTTTATAAGGTTATAGTTCCAAAGAGCTGCCAATAAAGAAAGTACAACGGCACTGTTCTCATCCCATTCTGCTCCAATTTTGGCAGCGGTTTTCATTGAAAGAAGTGAGTACTCCAATACTACATTCACCTTTAAAAAGGCGTAGAGGGCAAAAAAGATGATGAAAGGAATTAAAAAATATCCTCGATATTTTTTGAATACTTCGGTACGCTCTATGTAGGCATAGGCGAATGCAGTAAATAGTACAGGACATAAAAACTGATAAGGCATATAAAAAAGCAAGAGCAGTGGATACGCTTTCGTAATTCCAATATCAATTAAAATAACCTGAACGATTACAAGATTGGAGAGTAGAATGAGCCAATACATGTACAGGGAAACTTTGCTGTTTTTGTGAGCCAGAATTTTAAATAGGCAAAGAAAAATTATCGGGAGTGAGCATATTAAAACAGTAAGATTGAGAGGATTCCAGTTCATTTGCAACAGTAAGCATAGGTTGAACATTAAAATTAATTTTCAAAAGCGCCCGAGAAAGATTTATCTTTTGGGTGGTATAGAAAAGTGTATGAATGGTCTTTAAATAATTTTATAATAAGTGCGAAGGCTTATTTTTTTAACCGATATTGAAACTGAGTTTTAAAAACCAACTAAACCAAAATTGTGGACATTGCCATCTTATCTGTTAGCCTTAACGTGCATTCTACCAAAAGAATAGTAGAAGAAGCGCAAAAAGCAGGACATTATGTTGAGCTGATTGACCACACAAAATGCTCCGTAAAATTGGGAGATGGAAAACCCCAAATTTATTTGGACGATGAAAACGTGACTGATGAATTTGATGCAATCATTCCAAGAATAGGGGCCAAAGTAACCAGACACGGAGCGGCTATTGTAAAGCAGTTTGAGATGAATAACATTTTTAGTACTGCCCGTTCATTGGGGATTACAAGAGCTAGAAATAAAGTTCGTACCCTTCAGATCATGGCTAGGAAGGGGATTCCCATTCCAGAGACTCTTTTTTCCATAAATCCCAATAATATTGGTGAGCAAATTGAACTATTGGGAGGACCGCCAGTAATCATCAAATTACAGGAGGGCACCCATGGAAGTGGGGTTATTTTGGCAGAAAGCAAGAAATCGGCCAAGTCTATAATAGACACCTTTTATAAAATGGATACCAGTATACTGCTTCAAAAATACATAGAGGAGGCCAATGGAGAGGACATTCGGATTATAGTAGTCGGCAACAAAGTTGTTGCTAGCATGAAACGCATCAGTGATTTGGACGATTTTAGATCTAATGTACACCGCGGTGCTGAGACCCAAGCGATAAAGCCTACAGCGAAAGAGCAATTTATTGCTTTAAATGCCACAAAACATTTGGGTTTAGGGGTCGCAGGCGTGGATCTTATGCGCTCTAAAAAAGGTCCGGTTTTAATAGAAGTAAATGCATCTCCGGGGCTTCAGGGTATTGAGGGAGCAACAGGTGTAAACGTTGCCAAGCATATTATTCAATTTGTAGAACGAAATGGGGGTAGACGAAGAAAATAAAACCATTACCATTAATAATGATACGATTATGCCGGGCCAAAACAAACTCGTCCATATTAATATTGCTAGACTACCAACGGGCACTTTAATAGATATTCCAGTACACGTATTTAATGGGAAAAAGCCAGGGCCAACGGTTTTGGTGCAAGCTGGTTTGCATGGTGATGAAATTAACGGCGTGGAAACCTTAAGACGTATGTTACAAGAAAGTGGTTTTGCCATTAAAAAGGGAGCAGTAATAGCGGTACCGATTTTAAATATTTTTGGGTTTATTCATTTTTCAAGAGATGTACCTGATGGCAAGGATGTTAACCGAAGCTTTCCTGGGAGCCGAATAGGTTCGCTTGCCAGTAGGATTGCACATGCATATACATCGGAAATTTTACCTCAGGTGGATTTTGGCATCGATTTACATACTGGTGGTGGCCAACGCCATAATTATCCCCAGGTTAGATACTCTGCAGATGATATTAAAAGTAAAAAGTTGGCAGAAGCTTTTAATGCGCCTTTTTATTTTCCCTCTAGACTGATTGCCGGATCGTTTAGAAAAACAACACTTAAAATGGGAATACCCACGGTGGTTTATGAAGCAGGAGAGAGCATGCGTTTTGATGAACTAGCTATTGAAAATGGGATTCAGGGAGTGCAAAATGTGCTCTGTGAACTAGGAATGTTGCCTAAGAAAATAATGAATAAATCCAAATCATCTATCCATTTGGAATATACCAAATGGATCCGTGCATCAAAAGCAGGGATGTTTATTCCTGAAGTAAAAAATGGCAATCAGGTTATAAAAAATCAAATACTGGGACTGATTACAGATACAGATGCCAAAAAAATAAAAAAAATAAAAGCCCCTTTTAGTGGACATGTGTTTTGCATAAACCACCAAGCAGTGGTAAATCAGGGAGACGCCCTGTTCCATTTAGGAAGATAGGGTACTACGCAGGTTCTTTTTCAGCTTCAATTTTAGATAAACTCCATTTAACTGCTGTCTCTAGATCTGAAAATTGACGGATACTGTTTCTAAAGAACATTTTTTCCAAAATAATACTCGAAAGCCCCATTTTGTTATAGGCAACCACAGAATAGAACTCAAGTTCATGCCTATTTGTGTAGAACTTTATCCAATCAGCAGGAACTACGGAATACTGGTTGACTCTATTGGAAATATAGGCGATTCGTCTCTCACGACCAAGAATTTCATAAGCGATATCGATTACTTTTTTTGCCATGGTCCAATTAAAAATTACACCTTCATTAATTTCGGAGATGACCAAACCATCAAAAAAGTAAAAAACGCCAAATTCACATTCCCGGATTTCCCTAATGTTCTTGAAAAATTCTATTTCCCTTACACGCTTCATAATCTTGTCCTATAGATCAGCATAAACCCACATTGAGGACTGTGGAAGAGTAAAAATAAGAATTCTTAGGTTTTAATCCTGCATATAATCACTGTCATAGCCTGTTTTTGATGTTAATTTAATCTATATGACAGAGTTTTTATCTTTTAAATGTAATCCGTGTATGACATATAAGAATTCATAGCTAAATTTCACTTTTATACCACCCATCACTTTGAAGGTTCTTTTTTCCTTTTTTAAGATGTGTTCACTCTTCCATTTTATTCAATTGAATACCGAGTGCCTTTGTGGATAACTGAACCTCAAGTAGTGATAAAAGCAACGAGAAGATTAGCGCTACAAGGCTTATCCCAAAAAAGACATTGGCCCAAACTACTAGTTCAACATAGATTAAAAACATGGTGATCACCGCCAACAAAAAACTAATGATGGCCATGGCTTGCATATTTTTAATGATGCCAAGCCTTTTACGTAATTGGGTAATCTGTCTTTTTACAGGTTGGGTGGCATCTTCCAAATACTGTTTGTGCAATTGGCGTATTAGAGCGGCAATGGCCAAATACCGGGCATTATAGGCCAGCATGGTTAAAGAGATAGCCGGGAACAGTAGCGCAGGAATACTTAATGATAATTGCATTTACTCAATCTTAAATTCAATTTTTTCCACCTGCCCATTCCCAGAAATTTCAACAGTGTAGTTTCCTTTTGGAAGATAGGTTTTTCCATTTTTTGCCTCTGTCAACTTCATTTTGTTTTTCTTTAGAAAATTGCTTTTTCCTTTTTTGGAGAAGGCAAGATCATAAGAAAGGACATTCAATCCTTTGCTTGCTTCTATAGAAGTAGCACTTACTACTGTACCATTTGAGGTAAGTATTTTTGCACTACATGTGCCAGGGGTGGCGCTGTAAAAATTCACATCCAATCCTGGGGTTTCAGGTTTTGTCCATGAGCTCCAGGAATTACCCCAACCTTCGGAATGTTTTATGTTTTCAACGTTAAAAATCACTAAATCTTTGGAGAGCACATCCGTATTTATTTGCTGCAATGCCCCAATATCTGCCTTGTAGATACTACGCCCGTGGGTGCCAATGAGCAAATGTTTTGCTTCTCTCTGAATAACAAGATCGTGAACGGCTACATTGGGCATTCCATTTTGAAACAATTCCCAAGAATCCCCGCGATTAAAGCTGGCATAAAGGCCATTATCTGTTCCTACAAACAAAAGGTTTTCATTTTCAGGATCTTCCACCAATGCATTTACAGGCGAGACCGGAATATTACCAGAAATATTTTTCCAATTTTTCCCATAGTCGTCACTTACATAAACGTAGGGGGTAAAGTCGTCCCAGCGATATCCGTTTAGTGTGGCGTACACGCGTTCTTTTTTATGCTTGGAAGCAGCAACTTCACTCACCCATAAATTCTTAGGAAACGAAGACGATATATTTTCCCAATTACCTCCGCCATTTTTGGAAACCTGTACTAAACCATCATCGCTTCCGGTATAAATTAATCCAAATTTAAATGGTGATTCTGAAATTGTGGTTATGGTTCCGTAAGCTACATTTCCTTTTTTACCTCCTTGGGTCAAATCTCCGGAGATGACCTCCCAATGATCACCTTGATTTAAAGAACGGTGCAGTTTGTTGCCTCCCAAATAAAGAATGTCCTGATTGTGTGATGATAATAGAATCGGTGTTTGCCAATTAAAGCGATACGGAGATTCCCCAAGTTCATGTTTGGGTTGAATGTATTTTTGTTTTCCAGTGGCCAAATCCAATCGGAAGTAGTTGCCAAACTGATAGCCGGTATAGACAATATTGGAATTCCGATTGTCTATTTGTACTTGCATACCATCCCCACCCATGATCATCTCCCACGGATTTTTTCCAGATTGATGCCAATGGCTATCTTGTTTGTTATTATGGGCTCCTTTCCAAACCCCATTATCTTGCAGACCACCATATACATTATAAGGCTTTTCATTGTCCACATTGATTGCATAAAATTGGGCAACGGTTGGAGAATTGTTCTTCATCCAGTTTTCGCCATCGTCATAGGTAATATTTAAACCACCATCATTTCCGTTGATGAGGTGCCCAGATCGTTTTGGATTTACCCAAAGTGCATGATGATCGGCATGTACGTTTTCTTTATTGATGGAAGTGAAGGTGTTTCCACCATCCTCAGATTTGATCAACGGTACTCCGGCCAAATAAATTCGATTCTTATTGCTGGGGTCAACCCTTATTTGCGCAAAGTAATATCCGTAGCTATAGAATAAATCATCTAAATGTTTGCCGTTCATTTTTTTCCAGGTTGCACCGGCATCATCACTCCGGTAGACCTCGGCACCGATTACAGGGGTATCAAATAATAATGAATTGGCATTCTCTAAGTACTTGGCTAAATCTACAGGTTGCACAGTACCACTACGTACCATTTGTTTTACATTCGCAGCCCTATACTTTTCTTGAAACCCATTGGTCTTTAAATAGTCGTTCAGCTTTTTATCTTCTAGTGCCAAAAATGAATCTTTGCTCATTGCTTTAAAATCATTCTTACTAAGCCCCTCTTTTTTTTCATCAGCCTTTTTATCTCGTCTAAATTGGCTGTCATGAACAGCATAAACTGTATTATCATCAAAAACGGCCAATCCAATACGCCCAACACCTTCGCCAGTAGGGAATCCGCTATTGGGTGTTGTCACCAAAGACCAACTGCTTCCGCCATCAATACTTTTATAGATTCCTGAAGAAGTGCCATTACCTTTAAAATCCCAAGCTTTGCGGTCTTTTGCCCAAGCTGCGGCATACTGAATATTGAAATTGTTCGGAGCACTTGCTATATCAATAATTCCAGTCGCGTCATTTACGAACAAGGTTTTTTGCCAAGATTTTCCGCCATCTGTAGTTTTAAAGACCCCTCTTTCTTCGTTGGAAGAATACAGGTGACCCGTTGCTCCCACGACCACTTCGTTAGGGTTATTGGGATTGATTAAAATACGACCAATATGATGTGAATCATGCAAGCCCATATTTTGCCATGTCTTTCCTTTATCCGCGGATTTTAGAATTCCGATTCCAGCATATGAAGACCTTGAAGCGTTATTTTCGCCAGTGCCCACCCAAAGGGTGCCATTTGACCAGTCCACAGCAATGTCTCCCACATTTTGTGTGTCTGAGTTGTCAAGTACTGGAGTAAATGAGATTCCATTTGTAGTGGTATGCCATAAACCGCCAGAGGCATAGGCCACATAAAACTCAGTTGGGTTGTTTGGGTTTACATCCAAATCCACAACACGGCCACTCATTACAGAAGGGCCAATGTTTTTTAAAGGGATGTTTTTAACCAATGAGGCCTCTGCCATTTGAGCTTTTTGCGTAAGACTATGAAGCACTTGATCTTTTGAAGTAGGGGATTGTTGTGCTAGGCTGAATTGGAATACTAAAACCAAGCAAGGAAGTAGAATTTTATTCATTAAGAGACTTTTTTAATTCTTTTGATCAAGGTATGAATTAGAAACTATTGGGGCAAACTGCTGATACTGCAACTTCACCTTGATTATATTAACAAAATCAAATTTTATAGACAATTATTTTGTCATATTGACAAAAAAATGCTTATTTTTTGAAGATTAACCATTTAAACTATAAATATGGAAGAGTACTTACCGTTGATTATTCAACTAATTTCTGGTGCTGCAGGCGGAAATCTTGCTGCAAAATTATTGCCTAAACTGAATCTTGGAACGCTGGGGAATTCCATTTCTGGAATCCTCGGTGGAGGATTGGGCGGTTACTTGTTGGGAATGCTAGGTCTAGGCACCGATGGAGGAATGGATATATCCGGAATCCTTGGAAGTGTTGCTGGCGGTGGCGTTGGCGGTGGTGTAATTATGGCCATTGTAGGTGCCATAAAAAGCAGTATGTCCAAGTAAACGGAAAACAAGAAGTGAAAAAGGAGCCAGCTTGGCTCCTTTTTTGTTTGTAACCCCACTTCCAAATTTCTACATTTGGGCAAACAATTGGGTTCCATGAAATACCATCAGATCAGTAATCAGCTCTTTATCAAAAATCGCAAAAAATTTATGGCCCTCATGAAGCCAAAAAGTATTGCGGTATTCAATTCCAATGATATTTATCCCATTAGTGCCGACAGCACCATGCCGTTTGAACAGCATCGAGATATTTTTTATCTAAGTGGCGCAGATCAAGAAGAAACCATTTTGGTTTTGTTTCCAGATGCGATGGATAAAAAACACAGGGAAATTATGTTTGTTAGGGAAACCAATGAACATATTGCGGTTTGGGAAGGAGCCAAACTGACCAAGGAAAAAGCTACCGAGGTATCTGGAATTGAAACTATTTATTGGCTTACTGATTTTGACAAGATTTTTTTTGATATCATGACCGAAGCGGATACGGTCTATTTTAATACCAACGAGCACTACAGGCAATCTGTGGAAACCCAAACGCGCGAAGACCGTTTTATTGCCAAATGCAAAAATGATTTTCCAGCGCACCAATGGGCAAAAAGCAATCCCATTTTACAACAAATACGGGGGGTAAAAGAACCCGAGGAAATTGCTTTGATGCAACAGGCTTGTGATATTACCGAAAAAGGGTTTCGAAGAATTTTGGAATTCACTAAACCTGGAGTTTGGGAATATGATTTGGAAGCAGAGTTCTTGCATGAATTTATTAGAAATCGCTCTAAAGGATTTGCCTATACCCCAATTATTGCTTCGGGGAATAATGCGAATGTGCTACATTATATAGAGAACAATCAACAGCTAAGGGATGGGGATTTAATTCTAATGGATTTGGCTGCTGAGTACGCGAACTACGCCAGCGATATGACCAGAACTATACCTGCTAACGGAAAGTTTACCGCACGACAAAGGGCGGTGTATGATGCTGTGCTTAGGGTAAAAAAAGAAGCAACCAAAATGTTGGTGCCAGGAACTATTTGGGCAGAATACCATAAAGAAGTTGGAAAAATCATGACTTCTGAGTTGCTGGGGCTTGGATTGTTGGACAAGGCCGATGTACAAAACGAGGATGCAACCTGGCCTGCCTATAAAAAATACTTTATGCATGGCACCAGTCATCACATAGGTTTGGACACCCATGATTATGGCGAACTGAAAACACCTATGAAAGCCAATATGGTCTTTACCGTGGAGCCAGGAATTTATATCCCTGCTGAAGGAATGGGCATTCGTTTAGAGGATGATGTGGTGATTCAAGAAACAGGAGAGCCCGTTAACTTGATGAAAAATATTCCTATTGAAGCAAATGAGATTGAGGAGTTGATGCAGGCATAGCCTGACCAGTCTTTTCCCGTAGCCTCAAGCACTGTGGAAGGATGTGTCATATATCATCAAAAATCCTAATTGAAGCGTGAAACTGATAACCTTTTTAGCACAACAACCAGACATTGAAAAGAAGATGGAAGAGGCTCCAGACAGTGCCTATGAAATAGGTGTGGTCATTGGTAGCTATTTACCTTTTGTTGTATTACTAGGGATTGCGTATGCCATTTATTATTATAACAAAAGGAAGAGAGGGTCTTAATGAATTGGAAGTAAAGCCTTGTCCTTTCAAATGGTATATCCATCAATCCTAGGTTGATTTTAAACTTAAATTCCGCTAACTTCACTTATCAGTCGATATAGTCCATTGAAACGGACCATATCTTTTTAGTTGGCACTAATTTGAAAAACGATATGAATAAAATTTTAGCAATAGCAATCCTATTAATAACGACTCAAAATTTAATATCTCAAACTGCACAGGAACTGAACTCTAAAGGAATTGAATTTGCGAAAAAAGGTAAAATAGATAAAGCATTCTCAATTTTTGAAAAAGCAATAAAACTTTATCCAGATTCACCAGGACCATATTCTAATAGAGGAAATGTATACCGAATGAGAAAAGAATATGAGTTAGCTTTATCTGATTATTCCAAATCTTTAGAATTAAATCCTGATAACTTAAGTGTTCTTTACGCAAGAGCTAACACTTATATGGACAATAGCAACTTTGAAATGGCAATTTCTGACTATTCAACTATTATTGAGAAAAAACCATCATTCTCTGATATATACTTTGACAGAGCTTATGCCAATATAAGATTGGAGAACTATGAGAAAGCAAAAACAGATTTAGAATCTCAATTAGAAATAACACCAAAGGATTTTAAATCATTGGCAAATCTGATTAACATAAAAAAGAAATTAAAATTATTTGATGAAGCCTTAGCTGATTATCAAAAGATAGTAAACGAATTTCCAAATCAACCAAACCTTCATATTCTTTATAATAACTGGGCTAGTCTTTACAGAGAAACTGAAAAACCTAAAGAAGCTCTTGAAAAAATAAATGAAGCTTTAAAACTAAAAAAGAATTATGACATTGGACTATTCAACAGAGCAGGTATTTATTTGGAACTCGGCGAGGAAAAAAATGCCTGCAAAGATTTTAAGAAAGCACTCAAATTAGACCTTGAAAAGAATGAGCATTTTGAAGCTGACGAAGATTTTGAAAAACTTAAAAAATTGTGTGAATAAAAACTAGTGCCAACACCGTATATAATTTATTGCTAGTTCTAGCCTAATTACGAAAATCCTTGCGGATTTTCTATTCGGTTTGTATTTGCTAAATTAAGTGCTTAAAACACGCAACAAACCATATACAAACACGATAAGTGCCCTAATTTTTTAGCTTTAAAACAATATGGCATCAAATAAAGTTATCATTACTTCTGTAATAATTTATATTGCCATATTGGTGCTGATGTATGTAAGTTACTCAAACCAACAATTTACAGGGAGTGATGCTGCGGGAAATGGAATGGCTGCGGGGCTTACCTTTTTTTATGGGCTTGGAATATTATTTTTGATCGCGGTAATTTTTACGATTATAAATGCCTTCTTTTTCAAAGGGATTACCGCCACTTGGGTTAAGTTTCTTTTCTTCGTCCCAATAACATTACCAGTACTACTATTTCTTATCACATTTTTTGAAATAGGAACTCCCAGACAAGCAAGCATAGAAAAACAAGTGCATAGGCTTACATTTGAAATTAGAACCAAAGAAAGTTTAAAAGACGCAACTTTTTCATTCAGAAGTTCCAAAGGAGGATCACATAGTAAAATGAGGAACGAAAAAGTAGAAGATGATTTTTACATCTACGAAAATAGGAATGCTATTTTTTATGAGGATAAAAGAAAGTTTTACATCAGGTTTAATGGATATGAAACCCCGGAGCAGTATTTGGATATTCCATATGAACCTAAGACAATCCCATTTACAAACTGGGGAGTGCTCCATGGAATAAAGGGGGACACTCAAGATACCATTAAGCTTGAGTTTAGGTATAAAATTACCAAGTAGGCTGCTTGAAAGTAAGAACTAACAAAATGGTAATGACCATTTTATTTAAAACTTCCATCAAACAAATCATAACATTGATTTATTTATGTACAAGAGCAATTGATTAACGCTCTCTTGATTCTAAACTTAAATTAGGCTAACTTCACTTGAGTGCCCTGAAATTATTTTAGTATCGGTCACTAGAAAATCATTAAAGCCATTTTTAGCTTAACGTTATGCGCACCCAATAAAATGAAAATACTAACCAAAGGGCAATATTTTGGAAATCAAAATTCAGAAGCTTCCTTCAATGGGGTTTTATTGTCGCAGTATACTTATACGGGAATTAAAACAGATTGGCATTACCATGAAAACCCCTATTTTATGTACGTATTAAGTGGCAATATGAAGGATTGCAATACAAGGTTAAAAACATTGTGTCCTTCTGGTAGCTTAATGTTTAATAATTGGCAAGAGCCACATTATGGGTCCAAACATTCTGATAATGCTAGTGGATTCCATCTAGAATTTGAGAAAAATTGGCTGAAAAAAAATAAAATCCCTTTGAGCTTGTTAGAAGGTAGCCAACTTATTGAAAACCCAAGACTACACTTTCTGTTTGCAAAATTATATCGTGAATTTTTACTTTCTGATAATTACAGTGAAGTGTCCGTTGAGGTTTTATTACTGCAAATCTGTGAAACTTTAAGTAACCTAAATAAAACTAATACACAAAACAATCCTGCTTGGGTAGACGGATTAAAAGAATTACTACACTATGATACTGCTGTGCTAAGCCTGGAATATTTATCCAATGAGCTAAAAGTACATCCTGTACATATCTCAAGAGTTGCATCAAAATATCTTTCCATAAGCCTTGGGGAATATATAAGACAACATAAAATTAAAAAGGCCATTCCACTTTTATGGGATGCTTCCAAATCATTAACGGAAATTACATATCAAGTGGGTTTTTCGGATCAAAGCCATTTTAATCGTGTATTCAAATCTTATTTTAACATGACCCCCAGTGCATATCGAAAATCATTGAAGAATTTTTGATCATGTTAAGCTCATACAATTTTTAAAAATTCCTGAAACCTACTTTAGCTCTTTATAAAAACTTAACACATGTTAAAAAGAGTATCGATTTTAGTAGTTCTATCCATTTCCACATTAATAAGTTGTGCACAGAACAACAAGCAAAACTATCATGGAGAGTGGATAGGCTTTTTGCCAAATAAAAGTAGTTTCAATTTTCAGGTATCATTAACAAAATTAGAAAGTAACAACTACCACTTGACCATATCAAACGATGAAATTCTCATCAATGAAAATATAGTGTCAACCAGCAAAGATGATATTGTATTTAATATAGATCAACAGCTATTTTTTAATTTGAATTATGATTGGAACGGACAAATACTTGTGGGGTTTATTAAATCCGGAAGGTTTTTTTACCATGTTAGTTTACAAAAGATGGACGATACCAAGTTCGTGGGAGCTTGGAACCCATTTCTATTAGATAATGGGTTGCAGTCCAATGATATTAATCTTTATGTAGAAAACACAGAAGATGATAAACTAGTCGCCTATCCCTTTTTGGGAGACCAAAGATCTAGGGGGATTTGGACGAGCGCTTTTAAAAAGGAAGGAAACGTACTGCTATTTCGAGACCAAAATTCGGGATTGAATTTTCGCGCGAAGTTATTGGGAAGTAAAATCGAGCTTGAGATTTTATTAACCAATGCTTTAATAACAAAGACAAGCCTAACGTATTCTAAAGATGGTTGGGAATACAAGACAGATTCACTGAAACAATCCCAAAACGCCAATACACCGGAGCAATTAAATGATGGTTGGACTACAGCTAACATCAATGACCATGGTATCAGTAAAACTGAGTTGGTTGGGTTAATCGATGATATTCATTCCAAAAAATTGGTGAACACGCATAGTGTGCTAATCGCGAAGGAAAACAAACTGGTGTTTGAAAATTATTTCGATGGCTTTAATGCCAATATCCCTCATGATTTACGTTCGGCTTCAAAGAGTATTTCATCTGCCATGATAGGTATTGCTATGGATGATAACATCATAGAAAGTGTTGACCAAAAGTTATATGACTTTATTCCTGAAGCATATCAGTACACAAAGGACTCATTGAAATCCAAAATCAGCATTAAAGATTTATTGACCATGAGCTCCGGATTGGATGTGAATGATCTAGCATCCGAGAACTATTATCAAGATCCAAACAATTCTAAAAGTTGGCTAACTACAGTTTTGGAAGCCCCTATGGTAAAAGAGCCGGGCACCTACGCTGATTATGGCTCCGCAAATCCTTTTTTATTGGGGGTATGTTTAAACGAACGGTTGAACATACCACTTGAAATTTATATGGATGAAAAGCTTTTTGCACCCTTAGGGATTACAAATTATATCAATCAAACAGATGATACAGAAACAATACCCTATTTTGGAGGAGGTATGCTGCTAACACCCAGAGATTTGCTCAAGTTTGGGCAGCTGTATCTTGACAAGGGCAACTGGAAAGGAAAACAAGTTATTTCAGAAAAATGGGTAGAAGAATCGTTCAAAAAACATGCACGATTACAAGATGTAAGAGATAAAAATGAGTACGGATACCTATGGTGGCATGACACTTATGTTATAAAGGGAAGAGCCATTAAATCTATTGAAGCAAGAGGTGCAGGAGGGCAATTTATTTTTATAATTCCTGAGCTGGAATCGGTGGTTGTGATAACCTCTGGAAATTTCCGAAATAGAAAGGGAAATCAATCCAGAGAAATTTTGAGAGAATATATACTTCCGGCAATGCAAAATTAAAACCCAAAAAGCAGGCAATACCCCCCCATATGATTTTCCCTTAAGGGGCCCCATCAATTATAAAGAGAGATTTATCCATTTATAGGGTAGGTCTGTCAAATTCGCTAAAAGTCTTGGCGTAAAATCCTCGACCTTCATTGATCATCCGATATGGCTAATAGACAGAATAATGGCCATTAAAGAAATTGCAATAGGCCTTTTTATCTTAATGAGTATTATGGATTGTAACTCACAAAATTTTGATGAACACCTACAACTAAAGCTGAAATTGGCAGAAAAGTATACAAAGAATACTTCCTCGCAAAATATTCAGCAGGTCGATAAGTCTATGCTGGGTCAATATACCAACAATATAATGGGTTCAACATATTCTAATAGTATACTCTATGCCCATTCGATCTATAAATTCGAATACATAGGTCAGGCATATGGGTATTATGACAGCGGAAAATTTACCCGGGAAGAAAATGTTATAACATTTTCTTCCTTAATAAGTGAATTCTCTTATAACCTAGGTTGGGCAGTGTCACAATAAAGTGGTGGATATGTCGGGGGTGACCTTTACTTTGGATCAAGTCAAGGTCAATACTATGGATGTTTCTTATCGCTTAACCAGTTTTGGTCAGAAGGCTGAGGAATTAAACCTGATAAATCAACAAAGTTGTGTATGGATAAAATAAAAAGAATTTTTAATAGAATACTTGATACTTTTATATTATGGACTATACTCATAGGGTTTGCACTTATTCTTATAGGTTTAGGCCATGTGGGAAGATTTTATACAGCTACTGCTGAACCAAATTTCCCTATGGCAATAGTTGGAGTAATAATCCTAATCCCATTTTTTATTTATTTCTGTTGGCCTAACAGAAAACTGGATAAAAACCAAAAAAAAGGGGAAGAAAAACAGGCCGCAGAATTTGTTAAACTCAAATCCAATTCTAAAACAGATAGAACTAAATTTAGGTGAGCTAAAAATTATCTCTTTCAATGATAAAAAATCTGACTTTCATAACTCAACTGTTGGTGAATTAAATGAAAAAATTAATCAAGACAACAACTCGATTAACAAAGTAGTATTTGAGTTTTTACTATTTGGTAAAAAAATATATTCATTAGTAACAGATAAGAGCTTAGATAACTTAAGAAAACACTTTGTCATAAAAAAAACCAAATTACATTATGACAATGGGGATAAAATCTATATAGATTTTGGCTTCTTAGAAATAAAAATGTGGCTAGCACTGACTATAAGTTCATTGTTTCTGATCTTTACTATCGGAAACGTCATGGCGGCTGAACTTATTTCGCGCACTTTCCCTATCATAGGGCCGAGCAACGCACTATAGCCATAACGATAAGTTCCATTCCCAAAGTCCTTACTCTGTTTTACCTTTAGGAGATTGGCCCCGACAAAAACCGCTAAGTCAGGCAACACCCATCCCATATGATTTTCCCTTAAGGGAAATTATATTGAAATTGTAACTCTTTTCTTCACCATATGTCAACTATAAATAGGCATAAATCACTCCATACTGCCAAACCATCAATCGAGCAGGAATTTTAGAACGGAATTCCCGGAACTTCGCTTAATAATATTGGAAATCATAGAACCAAACTGTCTTAACTATTAAATATCATGAGAAAAAATATTCTAGCCGTATTATGTTTGGTGAGTATTGTTAACCTAACTTCTTGTAGTGTAGATGAAGAACAAATTATTGAGGAACTATCTTTTGCTGTAAACGGAAGAAATGTTTTCTATTCAAATCCTAATGCAGGGCTGAATATTTTTGATGAGCTGGTTGTAACGGGAACAACAGAAGGGTCAGATGAGTCCATAACCATTATGTTTTTGAACAATACAAATGGGACATTTACCCAAGATGACATTGATGATACACAGTCCGTTTTAGCAAGTAATTACGATATTGAGTATAGGGACGAAGGGGATAATTCTTATCACTATACCGAATTGGAGGCGAATTCAAGTTTTTCAATTACCGTGGGGGAATTTAGCAAGGATGAAGGTGGCTTGGTAACGGGAACTTTTAGTGGTGTTTTATATGGCAGTATATTCAATGGTTCTGCTGTCCCAGATAGCGTAATCATCAGCAATGGAAAATTTAAGGTAAAAAGAGCCGATTCCAGTCTGGAAAATATTTATTGAGCTATTGCTAAATCTATTTTAGTATAGGGTTAATAGCACAAACCCAAAAATTCATTTACAGGCTGTAATAACTAAAGTTTGAAAAATGATTTACGAATTAATAATTGGAATGAGTTTATTTTTTGTTGTAATTGGATATGTGATAACCTGGGATAATGCGGAGCATCTGCTATCGGGGTACAACACGTTAAGTGAAATCGATAAGCACAAGGTAGATATTAAAAAGTATATTTCTTTTTTCCGAAAGTTTCATATTTTCTTTGGGGTTTTATTTTTGATATGTGGGATAATTTTGACTTATTGGATTAATGAAGATGCTGGTGCTTTTTTTTTAATGTTTTGTCCTGGTTGTTGTTATGTATATTTTATTGGTATGGGTTCAAAATATTCAAAAGACCAGAATATTAATATATTCCCTTTTGGAAAAATCAACTAGGTAATTTTAAAATGCGATAGATAGTAATTGGATTTTTCCTTGCTATTAGCTAAATGGGAGTTCTTTGTGAAAAGTAAATGGAGTTTTGTCTTTTTACAAGTTCAAGCCATTAATCTTTATTTGATTCTTAACAATAACCATAGAACTTTACGTAACGGATGATATCGTCAATTGAATCTGACGATATCTTGAAAGTCAAGTTGCCCTTAAAGCCTATCCTGATTTTTGCCCATAAAATTGGCCAAAACAAAAACCACCAAAGCAGGTAACACCCATCCCATATGATTTTCCCCTAAGGGAATCCATTGGGTAAAAGAAGTTATAGCATCTCCAAAACCAATGCTTCCTAAAAAGTCAGGGATGCTAAACAGCACCGTAGTCGCAACCACCCACCTAAAGACTTTGGGCGAAGCAAATTTATCAGGGACCACATTTAATAGAATCAGGACAATAGTAATAGGATAGATAAACATCAATGCAGGCAAAGCCACTGCAATAATGTACCCTACATTAAATTGCCCCATCAATACTCCAAGAATACAGCCAATAATGGCGGTGATAACATAGGCCTGTCTAGAATCGTTAAATCGGCCTTTTATAAAGTCGGCCGTTCCCGTTACAATACCGACCGCAGTGGTAAAACAAGCAAGACTCACCAAAATACTCAGCATCAGATTTGCAGTGCTACCCAATGTTTTTAAGCTAATACCGCTTAAAAGGGCAGTTCTCGAGATTTCGGGATCAAAAGCATCATGAAACAATGCCCCGGTGATAATAAGTCCAGTGTAGATTAAAAAAAGACCAAGTCCTGCCAACCAACCCGCTTTTCGGATCAAGCTTTTTTTAACTTCATAAGAAGCGGCACTATCTTTAAGATTGATGGAAATAATAATCACCCCACCTACCACAACGGCACCTATGGCATCAAAGGTTTGATACCCTTCTAAAATTCCGTGGGTAAATGGACTTTTAAATGCTGTTATTCCAAAGTCAAAATCCAAAGTAAAGATGGCGGTTCCTATAATAAGGAGTAGAATTAGTAATATGCCAGGGGTGAGAAACTTGCCTACCACATCTAAAATCTTTGAGCGGTTCACCACAAAAATGTAAACCAGGGCAAAATAAATAATACTGGTAATCAATGAAGAGGAATCCCATAAAGGTTGAATGGCCATTTCATGTGTAACCGAAGCGGTTCTCGGTGAAGGCAATGAAATGGAAATGGCATATACAAGATAACAATACACTAAACTGAAAGTAGGGGATACTTTCTTGGCAAAATCGAACATCGTGCCTTGCAGCTTGGCATGCGCCAGAATGCCCAAAATGGGAATTAAAACTGCAGAAATACAAAAACCAATGGCGACCAGCCACCATAAATTTCCAGACTTAAACCCTAATTGAGGTGGAAGTATTAGGTTTCCTGCTCCAAAGAAAAGAGAGAAAAGTGCAAATGCTGTAATGGCGATGGTTTTCTTGCTCATGTATTGTTAATAATTTTTTGTTAAAATAAATCAAAATACTATATTTAGACAATGTAGTTTAACGGTTGAAAATAACTTTTTATCGATAAGAGTGCATTTCATCGAAAAAAGACCTTTACAAATAAGTTGACAAAATAAAAAGTTATTAACAGGCGTTGCTTATATAAATGATTAATTAAAATTCAATATCATATAAAATAAAATTACAGTAAATAGTTTTTGCGTTTTTTCGATCCCCAAATCGTACTAATACGCTTCCCAAACAAAACCTAACTTATGAAAACATCTACTACCCAACATGGCAACAAATTCTCTTCTTTCTTCTGTAACTTATTCGGGCATCACTACGTAGTGTCCAAAAGAGTTACACAACACATTAAAGAGTACAAGTGTTTACATTGTCAAAAAGAAGTTACCACAGATGTAAGCGGTAAACTATCTGCGTTGACCCCACAAATGCAGGACATCAATAGTACTTTGGAAGACATGTACCGTAAAAGACATAATAGACAGGTTCCTCAAGTAGCATAATTTGAGTTTTACTTTCTAAAGGATAATTTCAAGGTTTATTCCCGGAAATTAAGAAAGCGCTTTGTCTATTCAGTCCTGTGCCCCATGACCGTATAGCAAGAAATGCTCTTGGTTTTCGGGATTTTTTTATGAAGAAAATGAATTCCATCCCTGTGCTGATAATGGAATTTTGGTATCTCCCCTAGTAATTAAATGTGCCCCTTCTTCTTTCATTGCCATATGCCCAATAACAGTTAAGTTGGGATTGCCCTTTATTTTTGGAAAATCGGACTGGTCAATAGTCAACAACAATTCATAATCCTCACCGCCGCTCAGGGCAATCATAGTAGAATCCATTTTAAATTCTTCTGCTGCGGAAATGACCGTAGGGTCCAAAGGAATTTTATCTTCAAAAAGATTACAGCCCACTCCGCTTTGTTCACACAGGTGTAAAATTTCAGAAGAAAGCCCATCACTTATGTCAATCATTGCAGTTGGTTTTACCTCAAGTTTTTCTAAAAGTTCAACAATATCCATTCTAGCTTCAGGCTTTAATTGACGCTCCACAACGTAAGAATAAGGCTCAAGGTCGGGCTGATTGTTGGGATTCACTTTAAAGACTTCCTTTTCTCGCTCCAAAACTTGAAGCCCAAGATACGCGCCACCCAAGTCACCCGTAACCACCAACAAGTCGTTTGGCTTTGTGCCTTTTCGATATACAATTTCATTTTCTTCAGCAATTCCTAAAGCCGTAATGCTAATGAGCATGCCTTTTGTAGATGAGGTAGTGTCGCCACCAACTAAATCCACCTTGTACATTTGACAAGCCATAGCCACACCCTCATAAAACTCTTCAAGTGCCTCTATGGGAAATCTGTTGGAGACTGCAATGGAAACTGTAATTTGAGTCGCCATTGCGTTCATGGCATAGATATCGGATAGATTTACGATCACTGCTTTATAGCCCAAATGTTTTAATGGCATATAGCTGAGGTCGAAATGAACCCCTTCCACAAGCATGTCTGTAGTGACAATTGTTTTCTTGTCTTTAAAATCCAAAACAGCGGCGTCGTCACCAATTCCTACAATGGAGGAACTCTGGTTCAGCCCAAAATTTTTGGTCAAATGTTTTATCAGTCCAAATTCTCCTAAATTCTCCAACGCTGTTCGCTGCTGATTCTTATCTTCTATCATTCGGCAAAAATAAACAGGATAATTATAAATTGTATCTTTAGTAGAAACTTAAAATTGCTATAGAATGTTGAGACCTACTTTATTGGCGCTTCTTGCGGTGCTCGTACTTTTCGGATGTTCAAGTGATGATGGAAGTGGCTCCGGTTCGGATGGTGATAATATGAATGGTACCAATCTAGGTACTGGTCTGGTAGCTACAAGCGCCACTCCATGTCAAGGAGGCACCGCTTCGATTTACTCCTGTAATGGGTACGATTTGTTATTTCAAATGGACCTAAGCGCATTTGCGGCATCTTCTGGGAATGACATTTGGGGTTGGACAGACACCTCCAATAACAAAGAGTATGCTATCATTGGATTGGACAATGGAACTGCCTTTGTCGATATTACAGATACCCAAAACCCTGTTTATCTTGGAAAACTTTTAACCGCTACGTCATCAAGCACTTGGAGAGATGTCAAGGTATTTGGAAACCACGCTTTTATTGTAGCCGAGGCAGCCAATCATGGTATGCAGGTTTTTGATCTGACTAAATTACGGAATGTTGAAAACCCACCGCAACAGTTTACTGCAGATGCTAGATATACGGAAATAGGAAATGCACATAACATTGTGATCAATGAAGAAATGGGGTTTGCCTATCCGGTAGGAACAGCCCGTAATGATGCTTTTAACGGAGGGGTTCATTTTATAGACATTCAAAACCCAACAAGTCCCAATGGTATTGGAGGCTATGGAACAAATGGCTACACCCATGACGCACAGGTAATAACATACAATGGACCTGATACTGATTATACTGGACGGGAAATATTTATTGGAGCTAATGAGAACCAAATCGCAATAGCAGATATTACGGATAAGGCCAATCCGGTTGAGATTGGAACATTGGTCTACAGTAATATTGGCTATACACATCAAGGATGGTTTACAGAAGATCAACGCTACTTCATTTTGGGTGATGAGCTGGACGAAACAGATTTTGGTTTCAATTCCAGAACCCTTGTTTTTGATTTAACGGATTTGGATAACCCAACCTTACATACCACCTATCTTGGCCCAACCGGCGCCATAGATCATAATGGATATGTGTTGGGAGATGAATTTTTCTTGGCGAATTACACAGCAGGAATGCGTGTTTTGGATATCTCCGATATTGAAAATGAAAACATTACAGAAATAGCTTTTTTTGATACGTATCCTTCAAATGATACCGCTAGATTTGATGGGGTCTGGAGTGTTTATCCCTTTTTTGCAAGTGGAAAGATTCTTGTTAATGATATTAATTCGGGATTATTTGTGCTTGAAAAATCCAATTAAAATGGAAGCTGTGAAAAAGATATTGGTAGTTTTTGCGCTTATTGCTTTTGGGTCATGCACTAGTGATAATTCCGAAACAAATCCTATAGAAGAAGTTACTTTTTTAGGGGAAGTGGATTGGGTTAAGAGTTTTGGCGGATCGGGAGAAGATACTGCACAAGCGGTAATTCAAACTTCAGATGGGGGCTTTGCCGTTTTAGGATATAGTAGCAGTACTGACGGAGATATCGTTGGAAAAACCACTGCGGTAAATGACTATTGGTTGCTAAAATTAGATACAGAAGGCAATTTACTGTGGAACAAGACATATGGCGGAACTAAGGACGATAGAGGCCAGTCCGTTGTGCAAACCTCAGATGGAGGTTATGCCATTGTGGGTTATGCCATGAGTGATGATGGCGATGGCAGCAATAATGAAGGCTTTCATGATAACTGGATTTTACGTTTAGATGCTAATGGGAATATCTTATGGGAAAAGAGTTTTGGGTTCTCTGGCCATGATCATTCCTATGACGTTACCCAAACCTCGGATGGAGGATTGTTCTTCGCAGGATTTTTGGATGTTACCTCATCGGGCGGGGAAGGTAATACAGGAAAAGGAAGTTATTTGACGCGTCATGGCGTTGGAGAGTTTTGGGGTACAAAACTGGATATTGATGGCAACCTGGTTTGGCGTAGATATTTTGGAGGCACCAATAATGACAGATCTTTTGGGGTATTGGAAGCAAATGATGGAGGACTATTGATGGCCGGAGCATCAGAAAGCAACGATTTTGATGTGTCAAATTCCAAAGGCAGTTATGATTTTTGGGTGGTAAAAGTAAGCAGCACTGGAACACTGCTTTGGGAAAGTTCTTTTGGTGGAACAGGGATTGATAAATCCTATGACATTGTAAAAACAAATGACAATGCATACGTTATTACAGGAAACACCTTTAGCACAGATACCGATATTTCAAGGAATAATGGCGAATCGGATGTTTGGCTGATCAAGATTGATGACAACGGCAATCTTGTTTGGGAAAAAACATTTGGGGGCACTGCTTTTGATGCTGCCAGGGGACTTAGCACAACCGCAGATGGAGGCTTTGTTATTGCAGGAAATTCAAAAAGCGTAGACGGCGATCTTCAGGAAAATAAAGGAGAAAACGACCTTTGGATCATAAAAACAGATTCCGCAGGAAACCTCACCTACCAAAGTACCTTTGGAGGTTCTGGTTTGGACTACGGGTTTGATGCTTTGGAGACGGAGGATGGAAGCCTAATTATAGTAGGTGAGACAGCCAGTGAGGACTTTCCTGGTCTTCAATTAAAGGGGATGACCGATCTTGTGGTCATTAAAATAAAATAAACCCCGCTTTTCCATAGATAACACCTATTGGATTATTCGTTATTATAATGTTAGGAAACGTGATAAAATCCTACTTATGACCTATATTTGTTAGCTATTTAGATTAAATCCAATTAAGAATGATTAAAGTTTCAGAAACAGCCAAGCAGAAAGTGGTTGCGATGATGTCAGAGGAAGGCTTTGATGCTACTACTGATTTTGTACGTGTGGGTGTAAAAAGTGGAGGTTGCAGTGGATTATCTTATGAATTAAAATTCGATACATCTTCAACAGATACCGATAAAGTTTTTGAGGATAATGCAGTACGTATTATCGTTGATAAAAAGAGCTTTTTATACTTAGTGGGGACAACCTTGGAATATTCAGGTGGGTTGAATGGAAAAGGCTTTGTCTTCAATAATCCAAATGCCCAGCGCACCTGTGGATGCGGGGAAAGTTTTTCATTATAACCGCGATTGTCAATTGCCAATACACTAACTGAGAACACATGGCATATACAGAAGAAGAATTAAAAAAAGAACTGGAAACCAAAGAATACGAATATGGTTTCTATACAGATATTGAGTCGGATACTTTTCCAAAGGGATTGAACGAAGATATTGTTCGTGCAATTTCCAAGAAAAAGAACGAACCTGAGTGGATGACCGAGTGGCGTCTGGATGCTTTTCGTGTTTGGGAGAAAATGGAAGAGCCAGAGTGGGCAAATGTCCATTATGAAAAACCCGACTTTCAGGCAATCAGTTACTATTCCGCCCCTAAATCAGCAGACCCCAATAAATCCTTAGAGGATGTAGACCCGGATTTGCTGGAGATGTACCGAAAATTAGGAATTTCTGTTGATGAGCAAAAGAGATTGCAAAATGTTGCTGTTGACATAGTCGTGGATTCAGTTTCTGTAGCAACTACTTTTAAAAAGACATTGGCAGAAAAGGGAATCATCTTTATGCCCATTTCCGAAGCAATACAGGAACACCCAGAATTGGTAAAAAAATACATGGGTACTGTTGTTCCAAAAACGGATAACTTCTATGCGGCCCTAAATTCGGCTGTATTTACAGATGGTTCTTTCTGTTACATTCCAAAAGGGGTAAAATGCCCAATGGAATTATCAACATATTTTAGAATTAATGAAGGAGGTACAGGCCAGTTTGAACGGACTTTGGTGATTGCAGATGAAGGTAGTTATGTAAGTTATTTGGAAGGCTGTACTGCTCCATCACGTGATGAAAATCAATTACATGCAGCTGTTGTGGAGCTTATTGCTTTAGATGACGCTGAAATTAAATACTCCACCGTTCAAAATTGGTTTCCTGGAAACAAAGAAGGAAAAGGAGGAGTGTACAATTTTGTGACAAAACGAGGGTTGTGCGAAACAAATTCCAAGATTTCTTGGACCCAGGTAGAGACGGGCTCAGCAGTAACTTGGAAATACCCTTCTTGTATTTTAAAAGGAAACAACTCTGTGGGCGAGTTCTACTCAATTGCTGTGACCAATAATTTTCAGCAAGCAGATACGGGAACCAAGATGATTCACTTGGGTAAAAACACAAAGAGTACCATCATTTCCAAAGGAATTTCTGCAGGAAAATCTCAAAATAGTTATAGAGGATTGGTTCAAATTGGTTCAAGAGCAGAGAACGCACGAAACTTTTCACAATGTGATTCATTGTTGATGGGAAATGAATGTGGTGCGCATACCTTCCCGTACATCGAAGCAAAAAACAAAACAGCTCAGATAGAACACGAAGCTACCACCAGTAAGATCGGTGAAGATCAAATTTTCTATTGTAATCAGCGTGGTATCGATACTGAAAAAGCCATTGCTTTAATTGTAAATGGTTTTAGCAAAGAAGTATTGAACAAGCTCCCCATGGAGTTTGCTGTGGAAGCTCAAAAATTATTGGAAATAAGCCTTGAAGGCTCCGTTGGATAATCAAAAAAGCCATGAAAAAAATACTTGTATCACTTTTAATTATTGGCACGTTTTCTTGTAAGCAGGCGAAAAAAGATGCTGACAAGACTGAAGAGAATATAGTTGAAGCTGTAAAACCAGAAGTTAAGCTTTACACCTTTAGTGGGGGTAATGTACGAGCTAATATGTTGGAACTCTTCTCGCAGGATACAACATACACTGGCCAATCCAAAGAATTTGCAGATGCTTTCTATGTGATAAGCCATCCCAAAGGAAACTTAATGTGGGATGCTGGACTACCTGAAGGATTGGTCGGTCTACCTGAGCCTTTTACATCACCTGACGGTGCTTTTACAGTATCAAGAAAAGATTCGGTTGCCAATCAGTTGGCAAGCATTGGAATGAAAGTAGATGATATTGATTTCATTGCTCTTTCCCATACACATTTTGATCACACTGGGCATGCCAATGTGTTTGCTGGATCCACTTGGCTGGTGCAACAAGCGGAGTATGATTTTATTACAAGCGAAGAGACTCAAAAAAACAATGCTGATAATTATAATGCCATAAAAGCACTTCAAAACACCAAAAAGTTTACTGGCGATTTTGATGTTTTTGGAGATGGTAGTGTAGTCATAAAATCCATGCCAGGACATACACCAGGGCATCAAGTATTGTATTTAGACATGCCAGAACACGGACCGCTTTTGCTATCTGGAGATTTGTATCATTTTTATGAAAACAGAGAACATCAAAGAGTACCAAGTTTTAATTTTGATGTAGACCAGACCAAAGCTAGTATGGCTGCTTTTGAAGCTTTTGCAGAAGAAAAGGGAGCAAAAGTGTATTTACAACATGCCAAGGGAGATTTTGAAAAACTGCCTAAGGCACCCAACTTTTTAAAATAATATTGAATTACAAGAGAATGCTAGAGATTAAGGATTTACACGCAAGCATAGAAGATAAAAAAATCTTGAACGGAATCAACCTTGAGGTGAACGCAGGAGAAGTTCATGCTATTATGGGGCCAAATGGTTCAGGGAAGAGCACCTTGGCATCTGTGATTGCCGGAAAAGAAGAGTTTGAAATAAAGAAGGGCAGTCTTGCTTTGGATGGTGAGGATTTAGAAGAACTAGATCCGGAAGAAAGAGCACACAAAGGAATCTTCTTATCATTTCAATATCCAGTTGAGATTCCTGGGGTTTCTGTGACCAATTTCATGAAAACGGCAATTAACGCATCTAGAAAGGCAAGAGGCTTGGAGGATATGCCTGCAAACCAAATGCTGAAACTGATTCGTGAGAAATCGGAAATGTTGGAAATTGACCGAAAGTTTTTATCGCGCTCCCTTAATGAAGGATTTTCCGGAGGAGAGAAGAAAAGAAATGAGATTTTTCAGATGGCAATGTTAGAACCTAAGTTGGCTATTTTGGATGAGACAGATTCAGGATTGGATATTGATGCACTTCGTATTGTCGCAAACGGAGTGAACAAGCTTAGGGGAAAAGACAATGCTATTATCGTGATTACCCACTATCAAAGATTGCTGGAATATATTGTACCAGACTTTGTACATGTCTTACATGATGGAAAAATTGTGAAGTCAGGCACCAAAGAGCTGGCTTTGGAATTAGAAGAGAAAGGATACGACTGGATAAAGCAGGAAACGGTAGTATAACAGATAATAAGATTTCAGACATCGGGTCTCAGGAAACTGACAACTGAACACTGACAACTGAACACTGATATAATGGATTTAAAAGATAAATTACTTTCTTCTTTCATAGCATTTGAGAACAATGTGGATTTGGACCACCCTGTGCACGAGGTTCGTTCAGAGGCCATCAAGAATTTTGAAGAAAAAGGCTTTCCTTCCAAAAAAGAAGAAGCTTGGAAATATACGTCCCTGAATGGTATTCAAAAAGTGGACTTTAGTATTTTCCCAAAAAAGGAAAACACACTTGAATACAAGGACATTAAAAAGTATTTCTTGCATGAAATAGATACCTATAAGATTGTATTTATTGATGGCGTGTACAGCTCGTATCTATCGGAAACCACCCATGATGGTGTAGATGTATGTTTGATGAGTGCCGCATTGACCAAACCGCAATACAAGCAGGTCATAGATGTGTATTTTAATAAAGTGGCTTCTAAAGATGAGTCTTTAACTACTTTGAATACGGCCTTTAGCAAAGAGGGCGCCTATATCTATATTCCAAAGAACAAAGTACCTAAGAAGCCTATTCAAATAGTGCATTTGGCAACGGGTAATGAAGCTGCTTTAATGCTGCAGCCTCGAAACTTGGTAATTGTTGAAGAAAATGCTGAGGTTCAAATTATAGAACGTCACCAAAGTTTGACGGGGAATGAGGTCCTTACCAATTCCGTGACCGAAATTTTTGCAGCCAAGGATGCCAATGTGGATTACTACAAAGTGCAGAATGATGAGAACACAGCATCGCTGATCGATAATACTTATATTTCTCAAAAGGATAAAAGTGTTGTTCGCGTGCACACCTTTTCGTTTGGCGGGAAACTTACTCGGAACAATTTGAACTTCTATCAAAATGGAGAATATATGGACTCTGTGCTTAAAGGAGTTACCATTTTGGGTGAAAAGCAACATGTAGATCACCATACATTGGTACACCATGCGCAACCTAATTGTGAAAGCCATCAAGATTACAAAGGTATTTTTGGGGAGAAGTCTACGGGAGTTTTCAATGGGAAAATCATTGTTGATAAGATAGCCCAAAAAACCAATGCCTTTCAGCAGAACAATAATATATTGATTAGCGACAAGGCTACGATCAACACAAAACCACAATTGGAAATTTTTGCAGATGATGTAAAATGTTCCCATGGATGTACTATTGGACAGTTGGATGAGGATGCCTTGTTTTATCTGCAGTCCAGAGGAATTCCCAAGAAAGAGGCAACGGCTTTGTTAATGTATGCCTTTGCCAATAATGTTTTGGAAAGTGTTCGTATCCCTGAGCTTAAGACTAGAATCAATAAGATCATTGCCAACAAACTTGGCGTTCGTGTAGGATTTGAATTGTAATGAGATATTGTTTTCCCACTAAAGGGAAATCCGAGCAATGATACAGACAGCTTTAGATATTGAAACCATACGCAAAGACTTCCCTATTCTAAATAGGAAAGTCAATGGAAAGCCATTAGTGTATTTGGATAATGCCGCTACATCACAAACACCCCAGCAGGTTATTGATGTTATCGTTGACTATTACCAAAATTACAATGCCAACATTCATCGTGGCGTGCATAGTCTTTCACAAGAGGCCACGGATGCTTATGAGGCCGCACGAATTAAAATTCAGAAACACTATAACATCGCTAAGACTCATGAAGTAATTTTAACTTCAGGGACTACGCATAGTATTAATTTGGTAGCAAACGGATTTACATCTTTTGTAAAAAAAGGCGACGAGATTTTGGTTTCGGCCATGGAACACCATTCCAATATAGTGCCATGGCAAATGCTTTGCGAACGTACCGGAGCTATTTTAAAAGTAATACCAATGAACCAGAATGGGGAGTTGGTTATGGAGGCGTTTCATGATTTACTTTCGGACAAAACCAAGATGGTGTTTTGCAACCACGTATCCAATGCTTTGGGAACAGTTAACCCGATAAAAGAAATTATTGAAGCGTCCCACAAAGTGGGAGCAGCGGTTTTAGTTGATGGTGCACAAGCTGCCCCTCATATAAAGGCAGATATGCAAGCTTTGGATGTGGATTTTTATACCGTTTCTGCGCACAAGGTTTGTGGGCCAACCGGAGTAGGAATGCTTTATGGTAAAGAGGAATGGTTGAATAAATTACCGCCCTATCAAGGAGGTGGAGAAATGATTGCCGAGGTTACTTTTGAAAAGACCACATATGCCGATTTGCCACATAAGTTTGAAGCAGGAACTCCCAATATTTGTGGCGGAATAGCTTTTGGCGCGGCTTTGGATTATATGAACAGTATTGGTTTTGATGCGATTGCCCAGTATGAAGAAGAACTGCTTCAATATGCCACAGCACAACTGCTTGCGATTGATGGTTTAAAAATCTATGGAACCGCCAAAAACAAAACCTCAGTTATTTCCTTTAATATTGATGGGATTCATCCGTATGATATCGGAACTATTTTAGATAAATTAGGCATAGCGGTCCGCACTGGTCATCACTGCGCACAGCCCATTATGGATTTTTATAAAATCCCAGGCACCGTTAGAGCTAGCTTCAGTTTTTATAATACAAAAGAAGAAGTGGATGTTTTGGTTGAAGGAGTGAAACGAGCCAGAAATATGTTGCTGTAACACAGAAGTTATCTTTATCTTAAAGGTTTGATTAACAACCATCCTAATTGTATTTTTGAACAAAACTGACACATGACCATAGAAAGTATTCAGGAAGAAATTGTAGATGAGTTTTCCATGTTTGATGATTGGATGCAACGTTATGAATACATGATTGAACTGGGCAAATCACTTCCCCTGATTGATGGGCAATACAAAACAGATGATAACATCATCAAAGGCTGTCAAAGTAAAGTGTGGGTTCATGCAGAATTGGATAATGACAAATTGGTCTTTACAGCGGATAGCGATGCAATAATTACCAAGGGAATTATTGCCATTTTGATTAGGGCATTTAGCAATCAGAAACCGCAAGATATTATTGATGCCAATACAGATTTTATTGATGAAATAGGTCTTAAGGAGCATCTTTCGCCAACAAGGGCAAACGGATTGGTAAGTATGGTAAAGCAATTAAAATTGTATGCCATCGCCTATCAAACCCAATTAAATTGAGAGAAATGAGTGAAGAAGTCGTAATAGATACACAAGAACTGGGAGAGAAAATCGTAAAGGTCCTTAAGACCATTTATGATCCTGAAATTCCGGTTGATATATATGAGTTAGGCCTTATTTATGATGTTTTTGTAAATGAGGATAACGATGTAAAAATTTTAATGACATTGACATCGCCCAATTGTCCCGTAGCGGAAACATTACCTGTTGAAGTGGAGGAAAAGGTAAAATCCTTAGATGCCTTAAAAGATGTTGAAGTTGAAATTACTTTTGACCCTCCTTGGACCCAAGAATTGATGAGCGAGGAAGCCAAATTGGAGTTGGGAATGCTTTAAGTAAAATAAGATATCAGACCTCGGATATCAGAAATTAAATAAAATGGATAAGGGGTTTGAACAAATAGTTTCATGGAGAAAGGCTAGAGAGCTCAACAAAGAAATATATCAGATTACGGATGAGAAGGTTTTTTCAAAAGATTTTGCACTACGTGATCAGATAAGAAGAGCATCTATTTCAATTTCTTCTAACATTGCAGAAGGTTATGGAAGAAAAACGAACAAAGAATTCATTTACTTTTTAAATGTTGCTAAAGCATCATGTTATGAAGTAAAATCCCAATTATATTTAGCTTTAGATGTAAATTATATCAATAAAAACATATTCGATAAGACTTATGGTGTTTGTGATGAAATTTCCAAAACTATTCACGGCTTAATAAAACATTTGGAAAACAAAAAGTAACTTTAAGGTATTGGAACGCAGATGTCAGAAATCTGATAACTGAACACTGACTTCTGATATATCTGAAAACCTATGTCTGAAATAGTAAACAGAGTAGCTCAAAGTAAGTTAATCACTTTTGATCTTGAGGATTTATATCCAAAAGGGGAGAGGGTAATATTGGATATAAAAGACTGGCTTTATGAAGGGATTATTTTAAGGGAGAAAGAATTCAGAAAACATTTGGAAGAACATGATTGGACAATGTATAAAGATGCTTATGTTGCATTGACTTGTTCCACGGATGCTGTAATTCCAGGATGGGCGTATATGTTAGTGGCATCCAAATTGAATCCCTATTCTAAAAAAGTTGTAATCGGTAGTTTGGAAGATTTAGAACTATCCTTGTATCAAACACTTTTGGAAGCTTTGGATGTTTCAGAATTTAGGGATAAACCTGTCATCATTAAAGGATGCTCTAATAAACCAGTACCTGAAAATGCCTACATCTTGGCAATTTCTAAAATTCAGCAAGTTGCAAAAAGCGTCATGTATGGCGAAGCCTGTTCTTCAGTACCGTTGTTCAAGAAAAAATAGAGTTATTTCTTGTTTGGACAAGAGATTACTTTAGGAATATGGAGTATGCCCGGGCCAAATCAGACCCATTGTTTAGTTCATAAAGAACTTCTTCGTTTTTCCATACCTTAGCTACTGTGTTATCACCTTCATCCACATGGCCTGCAACATACACATCAGAACCAACAACAAATATACCATGGGCATCTGCTAAGGCAGATCCATCAGTTAGGGTATAAAGAATTTGTTCATTCTTCCAAACTATTAGAGTGTCGCCATTTATTGTGTTTTCAAGCCCTACCACATATACGTCGGAATCTACAACAAATACTGACCGAGCATCGGCATAGTTAGTGCCATCGGTTAGATTAGTGGCCACACCATTCTTCCATATTTTAGCAGCATACTCGTTTACAATTTCCTCCTGTCCAACGGCATAAACATTAGAGCCATCTACAAACACTGATCTTGCATCACCATTGTTAGCTTCATCTGAAAGCGTATGAAGTAATACATCATTTTTCCAAATCTTGGCCACATTTTTAAGAGCTTCATTACTTTCATTTCCTGAGACATAAGTATCCGATCCAACAACAAATATGGAATATGCTCTTGCAGAAGTTGTACCATCTGTCAATTCATGAAGCAGTTCACCATTCTTCCAAACTAAAGCAACATCACTGTCTCCATCATCATCATTTCCTGCGACATACACATCAGAACCAACCACAAATACCGATCTCGCTTCTGCATAGTTAGCTCCATTGGTAAGTTGAGAGATTGCCCCATTCTTCCAAATAGCTGCTTGGTCATCACTACTTTGTCCAGCAACATAAACGTCTGCGCCATTTACGAACACAGAACTGGCATCTCCTGCATTCGGGAGTTCTTCGGCTATGCCGTTTGTCCATAACTTTACTACATCTGTATCGCCATCACTCTCAAAACCAACTACATAAACATTCGGTTTTATGGTTACCGTTGCCTCAACTTCGTTATCACCAACGATAGCCGTGATAATTGTGGACCCAGCTGCTACTCCAGTAATTTTCCCATTATCATCCACTATTGCCACACTTTCATCGTTAGAGCTCCAGTCTACATGAGTATTCGCATCAACACCAGAAGCAAAAGACAAAGTCTCTGAATCTAAAGTAAAGAGTTCAATATCAGTTTTGTTGAGAGCTACGTTATTGGATTCTTCATCTTGAGTTACAGTAAAAGTACCTCCGGTATCGGTTTTTCCTCCAACGGTGACACTTACCTTACCTGTTGCGGCCCCGTTGGGAACGGTAATAAAAAGCTCTGTTGTAGAAGCGCTGCCGACTGTGGCAGTAGTGTTCCCAATTTTTACGGTATTGGCTGCTACAGTACTTCCAAAGTTTTTCCCGGTTATAAAGATTTCTGTACCCACGGGCCCAGAGGTTGGGCTAAAACTTGAGATGTCCGGACCACCTTCTTCTGGGGTTGTTGGGGAATCATCTTTTTTTGTACAGGAGAGAAGGAGTAAACCGAAAAATAAGATTGACAAACGCGTAATTGCAATTTTTTTCATGATAAGTGGATTTAACAACTTTCAAGAAAGGTGAAATAAAGTTTGGTAGGTAAATGGAATTTGTATAAGTCCTGTTTGGATTGATGAATGTCTTTTTTTAAATGTGACTTTTCTTACTTTTGGGGTTCTAAACACAAAACTCCATACTATGAAAAAACTGCTTTATGTGGCAGTAGCATTTTTTGCGCTTGCTGCAACCTACGCACAAACAGAAGAAGAATTAAAAGCTCAAATTGGTCCTAAAAAAGATTCCATTGCGAACATTCAAGGAAGGGTAAATGCCCTTCAGTCACAATTGGATGCTTTGCCTGGCTGGAAAATAGGCGCTTTTGGAACGATTGGTGGAAGCCTCTCAGGATTCAACAATTGGTTTTCGCAAGGTATTCCAAACAACAATTCAGGAACAATAGGGTTTACCGTAAACGCGTTTGCAAATCAACAAGAAGAAAAGTTCTTTTGGAGAAATGCTGCAAATGTTAACTTAAACTGGGTAAAACTGGATGATAAAGATGATCCAACCGATGACGATGGTTTTCGAGAATCCACAGATGTATTCAATATCTCGTCACTTTATGGGTATAAATTGAGTGATAAGTTTGCTATATCCACTTTGGGAGAATACCGCACTACAATTTTGAGCAACTTTAATGACCCTGGTTATTTAGATCTTGGGGTAGGTGCTACATGGACTCCAATACCAGATTTAGTCGTGGTCATTCATCCCTTGAACTACAATTTTGTATTCAGCGATGAGGATACAATTTTCAACTCGTCCTTGGGCGCAAAAATCGTAGCGGATTATACCAAACAGATTGGTGCGGTAAGTTTTAAAACAAACCTATCCATGTTTCAAAGCTATGAAAGCGGAGACTTGAGCAATTGGACCTGGACCAATTCTTTCGCCTATACCCTATGGAAAGTAATAGGTGTAGGCTTTGATTTTGGTCTACGCAACAACAAGCAAGAAACGCTTAACTATATTGTGAACAATGCACCAATTCCTGATCCAACTGCGACATTTGATACTATCGATAATGAGCTGCAAACCTACTGGACTCTAGGGTTAAGCTATTCTTTTTAATAGAAGACAGAATATGAAACAAAAAAGCCCTCAAATTTGAGGGCTTTTTTGTGGGGTTAAATTCGATTTGTGGGTGTTAATTAAACCAAGGTCTAAGTAGGTTAAGCTTATGGAAGACCAGGTCGTAACAGTAACACTTAAAAACAGTATGAAAGTAACTTTTCTGTGGTTTGTGCTTAAACTTTTGTTGTGAACAACTCAAAAGATGTGGTAGAAAATGTTAACGCTTGTATTTCGTCGGTAAACTCTGCAGCTTGTCCACAGTCCCTTTTCTATCAGCCCTAATGTGCTAAATGCATAAAACTGTTTCATTGGAGGGTGCCTTAGCAGCATAGCTCTATTTTATAGTAGACTTGCCTCCTAAAATTCGCTAAGTTTTTATTTAAAATCTAACAGCTGTTGATTCTTGTTCATACAAACTAGGTTTTATGAACTATAACAATCTTTGTTATTATTTGAAACTCTTGTATTAGTGGCCCAGTAATTTTTCCATCAACTTAGTTTGTAGAAAGCTACCGTAAAAAAGGTATCTTTAGTAACTTAATGTTTTGGAGATGAAACGATTATCTCTCCCCCTTTTATTTTTTTGCACCATGCTGTTATTTTCGCAATCGAAAATAGATAGCCTGCAACAAGCGTACACCAATGCAGTCCATGATACGGTCAGAGTAAAGATTCTTCAAGAACTATTTGGAGAATATAAATACGATTCCATAACAAAAGCAAAGGCCACAATTTTAAGTTCTATTGCGCTTTCAGAAGAAACAGGAAATATTCGTTTGCAGATTGAAAGCCTAAATAAATATGCTGATTTTTTAGGTTCCAGATCAAGTTATGACTCTGCAAGCATCGAATATCACAAAGCACTTCGATTATCTGAAAAAATAAACTTCAACAGTGGTCTCTTTGAATCCCTCTCAGGACTTGGAAACTTATTTTGGAGAAAAGGAAATTTTGAAAAGGCCAAAGAGTTTCATGAGAAAAGTTTCGAAAAAGCCAAAAAATCCAAGGGCCAAGAAGATGTAGTCCACTATTATAACAACATGGCAAATATTTATGTTGAGACAGGTGAATATGTTAAAGCAATGGAATTATATACCAAAGCTGCGGAGGAGCATAAGGCAAAAGGAAATATAAAAGATTATGGTATCATTTTAGGAAATATTGCATTAATTCAAAGAAGGCTTGAGGATTACCCAAAGGCCATAGTATATCTTGAGCAAAGTGATAGTATTTTCAATCTAGTTGATTATCTACCTGGTAAGGCCTTTGTGGAGTACAGTCTGGCAGTGGTATATAAGAACAGTGGTAAGTTGAAGGAGGCTTTAAAATATAATAGGAAAGCACTTAAGAGTTATGAACTATTAGGCAATATAAAGAGACAGGCATATGCCCAATATACGATGGGAAGCATTAATTGGGAGCAAAAAAACTATGAGGGGGCACTGGTAGATTACAAAAAAGCACATGATCTTTCCCTTGCTATTAAGGACTCTGTCAATGTAGGTTATTGCCTTAAGGCTATTGGAGACGCGCACCATAAACTGAACAATAATAAAGAGGCAAAGGAGAATTTATTAAGGGCATTGGATGTAAGCAAAGCTATTCAGCTAAACTTAATAGAGATGGATGCATGCGAATCACTTGCTTCCATTTATGAAAGTGAAAAAAACTATGGTGAAGCACTGAAATATAAAAACATGTTCATTAAAGTGAAGGATAGTTTTTATGTAAAAGAGAAAAGAGGTTTGGCCGCTGAAATCGAAGCAAAATATCAGAATGAGGAGAAAACGAAGGAAATTGCATTGCTTGAGTCCGATAAAAAACTGCAAACCCTTCAACTTGCCAAACGTGTAAATGAGCGAAATGCCATTATTGCCTTGACCATAATTTTGTTATTGTTGGCAGGGTTACTTTATAACCAATATCGAATCAAACAAAAAACCAATAAGGAGCTTAGGGAATTAGATGAATTGAAATCGAATTTTTTCGCTAATATCTCGCATGAATTTAGAACGCCTCTGACCCTTATCAAAGGCCCTATTGAACAGTTGGAACAAAACCCTGCTGAAGGGCTTAAAATAGAAAGTATTAAAATGATACGGCGAAATACCAATAGGGTATTGCAGCTGGTCAATCAACTGTTGGACCTATCCAAAATAGATAAAGGGAGTCTTCAACTAGAACAGACCGAAGGCGAAGTGTTCAAATGTTTAAGAGGAGCAGCCTCTTCTTTTAGCTCTCATGCTGCACAACGTGGAATCGACTATAAGGTGCAGATTCCACATGAACTTTTTTGGGCCTCTTTTGACCGGGACAAATTGGAGAAAATTTTATATAATCTTTTAGGCAATGCCTTTAAGTTTAGTGATGATGGGGAAACAATTTCGTTTTCTGCAAGCTATTTGGATAATGAATTACGAATCGTTGTTTCAGATACCGGAAAGGGGATACCAGAAGAAAAACTTCCTTTTATTTTTGATAGATTTTATCAAGTGCAACAGGGAACAACAAGAGAACATGAAGGCTCTGGAATAGGACTTTCCCTATCAAAGGAGTTAGTGGCACTTATGGATGGAACCATCACGGCCTCTAGCGAAATTGATAAAGGAACAATTTTCACAGTAGCCTTACCCATTCAAAAAATAAAGACAGGAACTTTAGCAAGCGAACCCACTTTTCCACCTAACCCAAATGCGGATGCCGTAAAAAAGCCCTTTGAACTGGAGCGAAAAGTGAATAACATTTTACCAAGACTATTGTTGGTCGAAGACAATCCAGATATGTCATACTTCATCAAAGAGCACCTTCAGGAGTTATATCATGTTCAAGAAGCTAAAAATGGAAAACATGGATTAGAAGCAGCCAAGCAAAATCCGCCAGACCTGATTATTACGGATGTGATGATGCCAGAAATGGATGGGGTGGAATTATGCAAAGCAGTAAAATCCAATTTAGATACAAGTCATGTGCCGGTGATCATGCTTACGGCCAAGGCGGGAATTGAAAATAAGATTGAAGGATTGGAAATGGGAGCGGATGATTATCTGACCAAACCATTTGAGCCTAAAGAATTATTAGCGAGGGTAAAAAACCTTATTGAGCAACGTAAAAAACTCCGAAATCGATTTTCACAAAGAGAAGTTTTCATTGATCCCAAAGAGATTGCCGTAACATCATTAGATCAGAAATTTTTAGAGGAACTACTAGGACTTTTGGAACAAGAATTTTCAAATTCCAATTTTGGGGTGAGGGAAATGCAGGAGCATCTCGCCCAAAGTAAAACACAATTACATCGCAAGTTAAAAGCACTTACGGGCGAATCCCCTGGAGAACTACTACGTAATTTTAGATTAAAAAGAGCCGCTCAACTCCTTTCAAAAAAAGCAGACACTGTTACCCAAATAGCCTATATGGTTGGCTTTAACAACCTTTCCTATTTTGCCAAGTGTTTTAAGGAACTCTTCGGAGTGCCTCCCTCAGCGTATTAGAGCATCAAAAGTTATTTTATACTAACAGGAACCCAGGTGTTATCATTTGGAACTTCACTTATAGCAGTCCCCAGTGGTACCATCTAGTTTTGGATTATAAAATGTTCCTCAGATTTTATAATTCAAAGTATGGGCTATGTATGTAAAAGAGATGAAAAACTTAATTAAAGGTATCTGTATCTTCGTACTGCTTTTTTCATGTTCAAGCGACTCAACTGACAATGAAGAAGAATTGCAAGAGGGAAATTTTGAATATGTGATTTCAGGAGCCTTATCTAAAGAAGTCAAAGGGAACGACACCAATTTTGGAACCACAAATGGAGAGTTTTTTGTACGACTTACCTCTGGGACTGACGAACTTGTGATTCGAATATTGATAGATCCACTAAACCCAAATAGCTATGAAATAAATCCAGTTTTTGTTTCAGTTAGTGAACCGCCAATACCTATTACAGCAGGAGATTCTTTTGCCGATTTAGGGGTCGGAAGCACATTGGCCAATGACAGAAGGAGCTTTAGTTCTAATGCCAGCAATGGAGGTTCGGTGACCATAAGCTCCGTAAATGGCTCGGTGGTCAGCGGAACCTTTAGCATATCTTTGAGAGAATTGGTCACCGGCAATACAGGGAGTGAACCAGTGGTTAGCGTTCAAGGAACATTTAGGGCGGTAAAACAATAAATGAACTATTGAAAATCCAAATGCTCGGGATACAAAAAGTTGTTGTAAGGGAAACGGGTTACATGAATGTCTCGCACTTCATCGTATACCCGTTTTCTAAACTCATCTAGATTTTCTTTGTTCAAAGCAGATATAAAAAGTGCTCTATCCCCTATTTTACTAAACCATGTTTTTTTCCAATCTTCAATGGTAAAATGCGCAGCGGTACGTTCAGTAACCAAATCATCTTCATCAATAGTTTCTGGTTTATATTGGTCTATTTTGTTAAAGACCATGATGGTTTTTTTATCGGCACTTTTTATCTCATCCAATATTTTATTTACAGAAGCTATATGTTCTTCAAACTGGGGATGCGAAATATCCACCACATGCAATAAAAGGTCCGCTTCCCGAACTTCGTCCAGAGTGCTTTTAAAACTTTCCACTAATTGAGTAGGGAGTTTTCTAATAAAACCTACTGTATCACTTAATAAAAAAGGAAGATTGCCTATGACCACTTTCCTAACCGTGGTGTCTAAGGTGGCGAACAATTTGTTTTCGGCAAAAACCTCACTTTTACTAACCACGTTCATTAAAGTAGACTTGCCCACATTGGTATATCCAACTAGAGCTACTCTAACTAAAGCGCCGCGATTACCCCGTTGGGTCTCCATTTGCCGATCTATTTTGGTGAGCTTCTTTTTTAAAAGTGTGATGCGGTCACGCACAATACGTCTATCCGTTTCAATTTCGGTTTCTCCAGGACCACGCATACCAATACCCCCTTTTTGTCGCTCCAAGTGTGTCCATAATCCGGTCAGTCTTGGTAACAAGTATTCGTACTGAGCAAGCTCTACCTGAGTTCTAGCGTAACTGGTTTGCGCCCTTTGGGCAAAAATGTCCAAAATAAGGCTTGTACGATCTATGATTTTACAGCGAAGCTGCTTTTCAATATTTCGTTGTTGTGCAGGGGAAAGCTCATCATCAAAAATAACAGAACCAATATCATTTTCCTTTACATACTGTTCCACCTCTTCCATTTTTCCGCTACCAATCAAGGTTTTGGGGTTGGGAACCTCCATACGTTGTGTAAACCTTTGGGTGACCTCACCACCTGCAGTAAAGGTCAAAAATTCCAATTCATCCAAATATTCAGTGACCTTGGCCTCATTCTGATCCTTATTGATTACCCCAATAAGAACTGCCCTTTCATATTCTGTAGTCTTCTTTTCTAGCATTGAATCTATTAAAGTGCAAATCTAATCAATGTTTTGGAAGCTGTTTTTTGTACTTTGGGTTTTTGAATTTTAATTTGAAAGAAAACGCAGTTATCGTGAAAAGTTTGGAAAATCAGTTTACCGTTGCCTTTTATAATCTTGAAAACTTTTTCGATACCCAAAATGATCCGCACACCTTGGATGACGATTTTACTCCAGATGGAAGAAAGGAGTGGACCGAATCCAAGTTTCGTAAGAAGGCTAAAAAACTGGCGCGGACCATATCGCTTATTGGGCAAGATGATAGCACACTACGCCCAATCTTGGTGGGATTGGCAGAAATTGAAAATAAGAAAGCACTTAATACGCTATTAGAATCCAAGTCCTTAGAAGGGGAAGATTATGCGTATGTGCATTTTAATTCGCCAGACGAACGCGGAATTGATACAGCGCTTATATATCATAACGAACATTTTAAAGTCTTGAATTCCGAAACGATACCGCTTTTGATTTCGGATGGCAATGGAGGAAGGGATTATACCAGGGATATTTTATATGTGCACGGCCAACTGCACCAAGAGGAGATGCATGTATTTGTGAATCATTGGCCATCCCGCAGAAGTGGAGCGGATGAAACCAACTACAAACGCATTAAAGCGGCAGAGACGGTATTACAGAAAATTGAAAGTCTAGAAGAGGACAATCCTAATTGTATTATCATGGGAGATTTTAACGACGACCCAAATTCAGAAAGTATTCAAACGCTTATGAATTCTGGTCGATTTATTAATCCCATGCAAAGTTTGTTGTCTCCAGACTCTGGAAGCGCCAATTATAAAGGAGAGTGGAGTCTATTTGATCAAATCCTAATGTCCCATAGTTTTTTAAACTATGAACCAGATACGCATAGCTTTAAAAAGGCGAAGGTGTTCGCGCCCAAATTTCTAAAAGAATGGAAGGGCAAGTACAAAGGGAACCCTTTTAGGACTTTTGTTGGAAAAAAATACCTTGGTGGTTACAGTGATCACTTTCCGGTCTACGTTATTTTAAAGGAGAATCACTAAATTATTAAAGAAAGAAAAATACTACACCACATAAAATTGTGGTTTCACAACAGCTCATCTTCAAAGAGCGTGTAATTCATCGAAATAAAAGGGTTTTTTGTCGACAAATATTGAATCAGTTCTAGTTTTGTAGTCCAAATCTTACTTAACCAATAATCATGGATTGCAAAATACCTACTTGGGCAACAGGCACTTTTACATCCCTTACTTTTTTCTTTTTTGCCACTATTTTGATTTATGGACAATCCGAAAGTCAAAAAGAATTGATTCGTTCTTCTTACAATCAAAATGCAATAACCGATTTAATTTCAGAACTGGAAGCTGAACAAAAAACAAAAGTGTCCAAGCTACAACAGTTTCAATCCAAAGGTTGGAGGACTATGGAAAAGTTTCAAGATGGAACCGTAATTCAACTTAAAGATATTGGCACAGATGGAACGCCTCTTTTCTATACCACCCTTAATGATCCATCTAGACAGGTTTCTAGGGCACATACGCTTTACACAGATGGCCTTTTGGATTTAGGATTGGATGGAACCGGACTTGATGTAGGTGTTTGGGATGCGGGTGTAGTCCTTACAACGCATCAAGAATTCGATGGTAGGGCTACAAACGGAGATGGATCTTCGGAAGTAGGATTGCATGCTACCTTGGTGACCGGGAATCTTATTTCTTCAGGAATAAAGCCCAATGCAAAAGGAGTAGCTTATGGAGCCAAAGCCATATCCCATAATTGGACGCGAGATAAGATTGAGGTTGCAGAGGCTGCAGCAAACGGATTGCTTTTAAGCAATCATTCTTATGGAATAAAGTCTGATAGAGTTCCGGACTGGTATTTTGGATCTTACATCCGTGTATCTCAAGATTGGGATAAAATCATGTATAATGCTCCCTACTATTTAATGGTGACGGCAGCTGGAAATTCCCAAAAGTCTTTTGATAATGATGTGCCAATTTATGGCACCAATGCAGATGGATTTGATTTATTGCTGGGCTTCGCGACTTCTAAAAACGGACTTACCATTGCAGGTGCCAATACTAAAATAGGAAGTAAGGGCGAATTGGAGGAAGCCCGCATTGCGGCTTATAGTAGTCTAGGTCCAGTTGATGATGGCCGTGTAAAACCAGATTTAGCAGGAGATGGATCTACCATACTTTCCACAAGTTCCCAAACCAATACAAGCTATGACTCTTCTACAGGAACCTCAATGGCGGCACCAGGGGTCACGGGATCTCTATTGCTATTGCAGCAATATCATGAACAGCTTTATGGAACGTATATGAAAGCAGCTACTCTTAAGGGCCTTGCATTGCACACCGCAGATGATGTAGATGCCCAAGGGCCAGATTACAAAATGGGATGGGGAGTAATGAATGCAAAATCTGCCGCTGAGGTGTTGCAGCAAATAGAATACAACAGCCTTGTTAAAGAAGAAACCTTAAACGAAGGAGAAGCATTTTCCCTAACGATTGTTGCTAACGGTATTGAAGATTTAATGGCGTCCATTTCATGGACGGATCCAGAAGGAGAATACATAAATCGTGGAGAATTGAATGCTACCACCCCAGCATTGACCAATGATTTGGATATAAGAATTACGAAAGACGGTGAAACCTATTTTCCATGGAAATTGAATCCTGCAAAAGCTACTTCTGCTGCGATTAAGGGGGATAATTTGGTTGACCCTTATGAACGAATTGAAATTGATGCCGCTAGAAGTGAGTATACCATAACCGTTACACATAAAGGAAGTTTAAAAACGGGCGCTCAGGATTTTTCAATTATCGTATCAGGAGCTCAAATTTCAAACTGCAGGGCTGAGGCCCCATCAGGTTTGGAGATACTTAGCTCTTCAGAAAATAGTACCACCCTTACATGGGTAGAGGCGGAAGAAACCCTTTTTGAAGTGCAGTACAGAGCATATGGCGCTGATGATTGGACAAGTCAGTTGTTATGGGAAAATGTCTTTGAGCTTTCTAATCTGGAAATAGGGATTTCCTATGAAGCACGAATTCGTGCCATTTGTACAGAGAATATTGAGTCCGAATATTCAGAGGAAATTCAATTTGAATTTAACGGATTGGAAACATCCCTTTATGAATATGAAGCCTTTGGGTACGACGAGGATTTTCAGATTATGGTATATCCGAACCCAGCTGTGGAATGGCTAACGGTAGAGGCAGAGATGTCCAATGATGCAGTATATTCCATTGTTACTTCATCTGGAAACATTATTAAAAGCGGTCAAGCCAGAGGACCTATAGATGTTTCATGTTTGGCGTCTGGCTTATATGTTTTGGTAGTGCAGGACTATGCGGGAATGAAAAGCACCAAATTTTATAAAAGCTAAAAAGTTGGAACTCAATTTAGCACTCAAACTTTTTTGATTTCTTCTTCCGATAGCAATTCCTCATTCCGTAGCCGTAAAAAAACCTGTGCGGTGGTGATTACATCTAATTCGCAATAGTCAACAATGCGGTCCAAATCGTTTTCCTTATAAAAAACATCTTTTACCATACTTCCATCCATATCTTCCTTAGGCGAAGGAATCCCAAGAATATGTGCCAATAGTTTTAATGAGGTATAATGTTTGTAATCCCCAAACTTCCAAAGTTCCATAGTATCTAAATGTGGCACCTCCCATGGTTTTTTACCGAATAAGTCTAGTTTATAGGGAAGGTTCATCCCATGTATTACCATTCGGCGCGCGATATAGGGAAAGTCGAACTCTTTACCGTTGTGAGCACAAAGCAGATGCTTGGCTTGGTTAAAATGCTCTTGAAGCAATTGTTTAAATTGTTTTAATAAGGATTTTTCATCTCCTGAAAAAGAGGTTACCCTAAAGTTTCTTGTGGCTCCCTTTGCAACAAAATAACCGACGGAAATACAGATAATTTTACCAAATTCTGCCCAAATCCCTGCGCGGTCATAAAAATCTTCCGCTGTAATTTCATCTTTACGCTGATACTGGGATTTTTGCTCCCAAAGAATTTGGACGTCTTGATCTAATTCTGAAAAACTCGGTTTTTGGGGTACGGTTTCTATATCCAAAAAGAGGATATGTTCTAGGTTAAGTTTATAAAGCATATTACTGTATTAAAAGAGCGTCATCTGCTTTGCAGGACTCTCGTGTTCTAAAAGCCATTTCTTGCGGTGCAATCCTCCGGCATACCCAACAAGGTCGCCATTGCTTCCAATTACACGATGGCAAGGAACTATAATCCAGAGTGGGTTTTTACCATTGGCAGCGGCTACTGCGCGGATGGCTTTGGGGTCTCCCAATCTTTTGGAAAGCTCAAGATACGAAACTGTTTTCCCATAGGGAATGTTCAATAGTGCTTCCCATACTTTTTTCTGAAAATCGGTGCCTTCAGGATTTAGTTTTAAGTCGAAATGCTCGCGGGTTCCCTCAAAATATTCTTTGAATTGGTAAACAGCATCTTCTAAAACCTCTGGAATTATACCGGAAGGTTTTTCATCATTTAAAACGGAGATGGAAATCAGCCCTTTTTCATCACCCTTAAACTCCGTTAAACCTATAGGTGTTTGCAAATAAGCAACTTCCATTAGTCTACTTCATTTTTATCTTCAATAATTCCTAAACGTTGCGCTCGGCTCTTCCAGTTCTTTCTGGCAAGTACTTGAAGGTCTTCTACGTTATCACTCTCATCCATAATCTCTAATCCAAGCAATGTTTCTATCACATCTTCCATAGTGACCAAGCCACTTACGGATCCATATTCATCTACAACTAAAGATACATGCTCTCTTTGTTTTACGAACTTCTCAAATAGCTCTGGAATAGGCTTTGCCCTATTGGTGACTAAAATTTCCCGTTTTATGGTTGAAAGGTTTTCACCACCTTTTTTATTGATAATGGCTTCCAAGAGTTCGTCTTTAAGGAAAAACCCGGTAATGTTATCCATACGGTCCTTGTACAATGGGATTCTGGAGAAGCGAAGCGGCCTATTGGCTTCAAAAAAGGTTTGGATGGTAGTATCTTCTGAAGCAATTTTCATGACGGTTCTTGGTGTCATCACATCTTTGGCCAGAATTTCATCAAATTTCAATAGGTTTTTTATCACCTTAGATTCTGATTCCTGAAAAACCCCCTCTTCATGGGCAATCTCTGTCATTGCCGTAAAATCTTCCCTGCTCAACACGCTCCCATGATGTCCCTTTTTTCCAATTAGTTTGGTAAATAACTGCAATATCCACAGTAGGCCTGTCCATTTAAGGAGAAACACCATAATTTTTAACGCCTTGGCGGTAAAGTTTGCCAGCTGTTTCCAATAGGTCGCACCAATGGTTTTGGGTATAATTTCGGAAGCTACCAGAATCAATATCGTCATTATGGTAGAAACCACGCCGACCATGAGATCTTCGGTAAATTCAAACCCTAGAAAATTTCTTGTGGTGGTCCCATAAAGCTCGGTATAGGCAATTTTCGCCTGAACACCCACCAAAATGGCCCCAACGGTATGAGCTATGGTATTAAGGGTTAAAATTGCAATCAACGGTTTATCCACATCCTTTTTAAGTGCTTCCAATTCTCCAGCATATTCCTTTCCCTCTTGTTTTTTTACATTAACAAAAGTTGGAGTAATGCTTAAAAGCACGGCTTCCAAAATGGAACATAGAAATGAAAAGAAGATGGATACAAAAGCGTAAAAAAAGAGAAGACTCATGCGTGTTATCTAGTTGCACTAAGGTAATGATTAACAATTAATTCTTTTGAGCCTTATTTGAGGAAGGCTTTATAAAAAACATCCTGAAGTGCTGTTCTTATATTTAGTTCGTATAGTTTTCGATGTGTTCTGGTGGGATAAACACGGTTAGAAAGAAAAATAAATACCAATTGGTTCTCTGGGTCAGCCCAAACAAAGGTCCCCGTAAATCCGGAATGCCCAAAACTTGATGAACTCGCTAGTGGCGAAGGATAAGCATCTTTTAATGATAATGTATCGTTCCCAATTAAAGGCTTATCAAAACCTAATCCACGTCTGTTTTCGTTTTCTGGAAACTGAATTCGAGTAAATTCCTTCACAGTTTGCTCAGAGAGCAATTGCCTTCCTTTATAGGAGCCATAATTTTGATAGAGCTGCATAATTTTAGCTAAATCCTCAGCTGTCCCGAACAAACCTGCATTGCCAGAAACCCCTCCCAAAAGTGAAGCATTTTCATCATGCACCCATCCTTTTACCAAATCCTTTCGGAATAGGGTATCATTTTCTGTGGGAACTATAGCATTGGTAAATTTTTTGGTGGAAGGATTAAAACCTAAAGTTTGAGCACCTAGCGGTTTGTAAAATTGATTTTGGAGATAGGTTGCGTAGTCGGTTTGAGTCAATTGAGAAATAAGTTCTGGAAATATAAGAAATGTGAGTCCTGAATATTTATATGTTTTATCATCTGAAACTTTGGACCGGTTAATGATTCGATGCATTTTTCGCTGGAAACTGTTCTTCACAAAAATGTTAGGGTAGCCCTGTCTTTGAAACTTTTTGCTTGAAGATGTTTTTATGAACTTTCTTTTCAGTTTCCCATTTTTCATCACTTTGCTTAGAAAAACAATGTATGGGGTCAATCCTGCCTGATGACTTAGGATTTGTCTTAACGTAAGCTCTTTCTTGTCTTTCCTTTTTCTCCAAGGTTTCCAATAGGTGCTAAAAGGAACATCCAGCTCAAATTTTTTTTCATCAACCAGTTTCATGATGACAGGCAAAGGCCCAGCGATTTTTGTAACCGAAGCCAAATCATAGATGTCATTTAGACGTACACTTTGTATGCTGTCATACGTATGGAATCCATAAGCTTTATGAAAAATGATTTCATTGTCTTTAGCGACCAACAATTGTGCTCCTGGGAAGGCATGATTCTGTATGCCATGGGACATTATAGAATCTATTTGATGGGTAATAGGGTCGATATCCAAGTTTTGATGGACTTCCAAAGCGTTGCTAGGGTTACTTTGAGCATTGCTGTTTATGAAAAGAAGCATATAGCACATTGCTAAAACAACCCCCTTCATATAATGACTTTTCATAGTATTTGGATTGATGATAGGTTAACCCAAAAGAGTAACAGCATCCTTGGCAAAGTAACTGGCAATAATATTGGCTCCTGCTCTTTTTATGGCCAATAACTGTTCCATCATCACAGCATCATGATCTAACCATCCTTTTTCTGCCGCTGCTTTTACCATGGCATATTCTCCTGAAACTTGATAGACCGCAACGGGAACATCCACTTCGTTTTTAATTTCCCGGACAATATCCAAATACGCCAAGCCAGGTTTTACCATCACAATATCGGCTCCTTCATCAATGTCCATTTGGGTTTCTCGAATGGCCTCAAACCGATTTGCATAGTCCATTTGATAGGTCTTTTTGTCTTTGGGAATGTTTGCAATATCCACGGGAGCAGAATCCAGTGCATCTCTAAAAGGACCGTAAAAGGCACTTGCATATTTGGCAGAGTAACTCATGATTCCGGTATTTTGGAATCCTTCATCTTCCAGGGCTTCACGAATGGTTAGGATTCTACCGTCCATCATATCGCTGGGCGCTACAAAATCTGCACCTGCTTGGGCATGAGAGACACTCATCTCGGCCAATATTTCGGAAGTTTCGTCATTCAGAATTTGTCCCTCAGCTACAATACCATCATGCCCGTAGGATGAAAAAGGATCTAGGGCAACGTCAGTCATAACCAACATTTCTGGACAGGCACTTTTCACAGTTTTTATAGCGCGTTGCATCAATCCATCTGGATTGAGGGCTTCCGTTCCCTTATTATCTTTTAGATTATCAGGCACTTTTACAAATAGGAGCACTGCGCAAAGACCCATTTGCCAAAGTTCTTTTACTTCCTTCTCAAGATGGTCTAAACTCATACGATAATAGTTGGGCATGGAAGGAATTTCTTCTTTAACACCTTTCCCTTCAACCACAAATAGTGGGACCAAAAAATCATCTGGGGTAATTGTGGTTTCCCGCACCAACCTTCTGATGGATTCTGATGCGCGAAGTCTTCTATTTCGTATTAGTGGATACATAGTTTTATATTTCAATTTCTCCAATAAGGTAGGGCACCGCCTTTCCTGATATTTTTACCCGTTCTCCCAAATATTCGCAGATGAGATCACCACCTCTAGCAGAAAGTTGTTTTGCGGTCATTTTAGTTTTACCTAGTACTTTGGCCCAATAGGGTGTTAGCGTGGTATGCGCAGAACCCGTAACCGGATCTTCTGGAATGCCACACTGCGGAAAGAAAGCTCTGGACACAAAATCTACCTGATCACCGGGAGCAGAAACAATAACTCCCCTACAATCTAACTTATCCAATAAATAAAAGTTGGGTGCTATGGCCTCAATTTCATGCTGGGAATTATATATAAGCAAATAATCTGTCTTTCCTTTAATTGTTTTTATAGGGGTTAATCCAATAGCTTCATTAATTTCGGCAACACTTCTTAAGGAAGCGGTATCATCCGTAGGAAAGTCCATAGTCATAAATCCATTAGACATTTTCTCTACAAAAAGATTGCCACTTCGCGGCGAATAAAACTGAATGGTATTTTCGTTGTAGCCATGATAATTAAAGAGCACATAGGCCGTTGCAAGCGTTGCGTGACCGCAAAGGTCAACCTCCGTTTCTGGAGTGAACCAACGCAATTCAAAAACACTGTTTTTTTGAACCACAAATGCCGTTTCAGACAAGTTGTTTTCTGCAGCAATGTTCTGCATCAGTTTTGAATCTAACCATGAATCAAGAATACAGACAGCAGCTGGATTACCTCCAAAAACTGTGTCAGTAAAAGCATCAATTTGATAAACCTTTTGTTTCATGGTTTCAATTTTAAGCAAAACTACAGATTAAACCCAATCTTTTGGGTTTTGCAATACCTGAATCAATTTTTCTTCCTCGCTTCCTTTTTCAGGATGATGGTCATATCGCCATTGCACATGTGGAGGAAGACTCATTAAAATACTTTCAATACGACCATTTGTGCGCAAACCGAAAAGGGTGCCTTTATCATGAACGAGATTAAACTCCACATATCTACCACGTCTGATTTCTTGCCAATCTCTTTGTTTTTGGGAGTATTCGAGCTCTTTTCGTTTTAAAACAATTGGTATATACGCTTCTAAAAAGCTATTCCCGACTCCGGTTACAAAATTATACCAATCCTGCATTTGCATGGCATCACTTGCTTTGCAATAATCAAAAAACAGACCGCCCAATCCACGAGCTTCGTTACGGTGTGCATTCCAAAAATACTCATCGCATCTTTTTTTGTAGGTACTATAAAACTGAGGGTTATGGACATCACATGCTTTTTTACAGATGCTATGGAAGTGTACGCCATCTTCTTCAAATAAGTAATAGGGAGTTAGATCTTGTCCTCCTCCAAACCACTGGTCTACAATTTCCCCTTCCTTGTTGTACATTTCAAAATAGCGCCAATTGGCATGGACCGTTGGGACCATTGGACTTTTTGGATGTAATACCAAACTGAGTCCACAGGCAAAAAAATCTGAGTCTTCCACACTAAAATATTGTTGCATACTCTTGGGAAGCTCTCCATGCACTGCTGAGATGTTTACCCCTCCCTTTTCAAAAACGGCCCCGTTTTCAATGACCCGTGTTTTGCCACCACCACCTTCAGGTCGTTTCCATAAATCTTCTTGAAAAGTTGCTTTTCCATCAACCTCTTCGAGCTTTGAAGTAATCGTATCTTGGAGTTGCTGAATGTATGCGTAAAATTTATCCTTCATGCTTCATCAATTATATGAATCAATCTATTTTGTAAACTTTGTAAATCTGAAATGGCATCAACTTTTACAGAAGCCAAGGCCATTTGCTTTAAAGTGTCTGTGATTTGATTTTCAGTTTGTGATGGCTGATTTTGAAATAGAAATCGCCCTACTTCATTATTATGTAGGTCCATCTTTTTTGCCAATTCCCTATTTGGGAAAGCCCCTTCATGCCAATCCGTAATTTTTTTAGTCCAACTGAGGACTGCTTCGTTATTTTTTTGCCATTTGAGACACCTTTTGGCAATCAAGTAATTCCAAAAAGCGTGTCTAAACGCATTTGCCGGACCATTTTTGTAATGCAATCTACCATAAAGTTGTGTTGAAATTCGCATGCATCGTTTTGTTGCGGACAAGGTTGGCAAAATAAACCATGGTGATGTAACACAGTGTTTTATCAAAATCCAAATGCGCTTTGAATCTAACCTTCTTAAGGTTTTGATCGGATTCATGATTTTTGACTTTAATTTTTAGGTTTTTCAAGTTCGTACAATTCCATATCCAAGACTTCTCCATTACTTCTAGTATATTCTTTAGGCAAGGTTTGTTTCCAAATGAATCCGTTGTTCTCTGCAATCTTTTTGCTTGCCAAATTGCTATGGTGAACAATGATCTGCAATGTGCGTAATCCGGCTTCATCAAAACACCATGGAATCAATTTTTTAATACTGCGTGTGATGATACCCTTGCCTTCATATTGATAGCCTATGCAATACGCCAATTCTCCTTGATACGTAACTTTGTGAAGCTCTTTTACATAGATTAATCCAATTATGGTTCTATTTGTATTCTCTTTTATGGTAAAGAGAAACTCCTCTTGAGCCATATATTGTTTAATCTTTTTAGCAACGAATAATTCTGCCAAAGTAGGCGTGAGGGTTTGTTGTAGCGTTTGAGAAAAAAAAGCTTTAAATCGTTCCGAATTTGAAACCATAAAATCGCAAAGCCTCCAAGCGTCTTTTTCTTGGATGTGACTTATGCTATAGTTTTCAAAATCAATTTGCATGCTTAAATCCAACTAAAGTTACTCTGAGTATTCTTTTACAGCATCAATAAATGCTTTGGCATTTTCCAATGGAATATGCGGAAGAATACCGTGCCCTAAATTCACTACGTATTTGTCTTTTCCAAATTCACGAATCATTTGGGTAACCATTTGTTTGATTGTTGCAGGCGGAGATAGCAATCGTGCAGGATCAAAGTTACCTTGTAAAGTGATATCGCCCCCCGTAAGATATCGAGCATTTCTAGCCGAGCAAGTCCAATCCACACCTAAGGCCGAAGCTCCTGACTGGGACATTTCTTTTAAGGCAAACCAGCACCCTTTTCCAAAAACAATTACCGGTGCTTCTTCTTTTAGGGCATCCACGATTTGTTGAATGTATTTCCATGAGAATTCTTGGTAATCAACTGGTGAAAGCATTCCACCCCATGAATCGAAAACCTGAACAGCATTTACACCCGCTTTTACTTTGGCCTTTAAATAGGCAATAGTCGTGTCCGTTATTTTTTGTAGAAGTTGATGTGCTGCTTCGGGCTGAGTAAAACAAAATCCACGAGCTTTATCAAAGCTTTTGCTTCCTTGACCTTCAACACAATAACAAAGGATAGTCCAGGGGGATCCGGCAAAACCAATAAGTGGAATCTCGTCTTGCAATTTTTCCTTGGTCATGTTTATAGCATCCAAAACATACCCCAAAGATTCTTCAATATTGGGAACGACAACCCTGTCTAAATCTTCAACTGTCCTTATAGGATTTGGCAGATATGGACCAAAGTTGGGTTTCATTTGTACCTCAATGTTCATAGCTTGTGGAATCACCAAAATATCACTGAACAGGATAGCAGCATCCATTCCATAACGTCTGATAGGCTGAACCGTGATTTCGGAAGCCAACTCAGGGGTTTGGCAACGGGTAAAGAAATCATATTTTGCTTTGAGCTCCATAAACTCGGGAAGATAGCGCCCCGCTTGGCGCATCATCCATACAGGAGGCCTATCCACGGTTTCACCCTTCAATGCTCTAAGGAACAAGTCGTTTTTAATCATTTTTTTTAAAGTAATTGATTGCCTTAACCAACACATTTTCTACTGTTGGTTTGTTGGCGATTATGATATTGTTGGTATGTTTTTTTACTTCGTTAGCGGTGGTATTTCCAATACAAAAAGTAAAACTGTTTGAGATAGAATTTTCTTCTAGATAACTCTTTATGCCGCTGGGACTAAAAAACAAGATGCCATCAAATGTCCTATCAAATCCTCTTGTATTGAAATACGTGCGGTAGGCCTCTACTTCTTTATACCGAATGTTATTTTTTAATAAAATAGTAGGTAATTCATCTCTTCTTAAGTTTCCCGACAAAAACAAAAATTCTTGATTTTTATAGTTTTTTACGATGAAATTGGCCAAATCTGAAGCATTTTCAGCAGCTTTTTCGATTTTTATGGCATTTTTTCTTAAAAGAGCACTGGTCTTTTCTCCTACACAAAAAGCCTTGTAATTGGCTATTTTCTTATTTGGAGCGTAATTAAGAAATGCTTTTACCGAATTTTTACTAGTGAAAATATAATTTTTATAATCTTGTGGAATATCAACTTTAGTGAATTCGATGGAAATAGCATCATAGTGGACAAGACCAATTCCAGAATTTAAAAACAATTCCTTTTGAGAAGGGGTTAGTATTTTAGTGGAGAGCACTGTTTTCATTTCTAATACTTTCCATGAGTTTGTCACCGCCATTTGCCAGCACCTCCTTGGCACATGCTTGTCCAAAACCTTGGGCTTTGGATAAAGGGATACTCTTTTTTACTTCTATTTTTTGACTTCCATCCAAGGAAAAAACCACACCATCAAAATAAACTGTTTGGTCTTTTATTTCAGCTAAGGCACCAATCGGAGCGGTACAACCGCCTTCCAATGTTCTCAGAAAATTACGTTCAATGCCAGTTGCAATTTCCGAGGGTTTGTGATTCAGTTTTTGAAGTGTTTCTTTAGAAAAACCATCTTTTTCCATGGCAACCACAAGCATTGCACCTTGCGCTGGAGCAGGAATCATCCAATCTAGAGATAAGGCATCTTTTGGCAGCAATTTGATTCGTTCCAATCCAGCTTTGGCAAAAATGGCACCTTGCCAATCGTTTTCGATAAGTTTTAAAAGTCGTGTGTTCACATTTCCTCTTAAGTCAACGACCTTGTGATGGGGGTATTTGTTCAACCATTGTGCTTTTCTACGCAAACTGCCGGTAGCAATGGTTGACGATGCATCACTTTCTAAGAAGTCTGCTCCTTTGTGAACCAAAATATCATGGGTGACAGCTCGTTCTAAAACAGCCACTTGAACAATTCCGTCAGGCAATTGTGTTGGAACGTCTTTCATGGAATGTACTGCAATATCAATTTGCCCTTTTAGCATGGCGACATCCAAAGTTTTCGTAAAAATCCCGGTGATGCCCAATTCATAAAGGGGTTTGTCCAAAACCTGGTCTCCAGTAGCCTTGATGGGAATTAAAGTAGTGTCATGCCCAAGCGCCTCCAGCTTTTGCTGCACCGTAGTCGCTTGCCACAGGGCCAATTCACTATTCCGAGTTCCGATTCTTATGATTTTGCTCATTTTGAATCGATTTCTAACTGAAACACTTTTTGAATAAGTTCCAAGCTATCTTGAGTGTCTACCTCAGCGCTTTTTAAATGATTGGCAAATTGCTTGGTGATTTTTTGAATGATGCGCTCGGAAATGATTTCAGCCTGGTCCTGATTAAAATCGGATATTTTTTTGGAATGAAAATCAATTTCCTCAGCTTTCATGGTTTTTAGCTTCTCCTTGAGCGCATTAATAACTGGAGCAAATTTCCGTGTCTCTAACCATTTCAAGAAATCTTTCTTTACTTGATCAATAATCTGTTCCGCTTTTGGAACAAATTCTTTTCTTTTGGTCAGGGTATCATCCGTAATTTGGGAAAGCTGATCTAAGTGTACCAAAGAAACATTTTCTAGATCTAGCACATCATCAGATACATTTTTTGGAACCGAAAGGTCTAAAATGAGCAATGGCTTTTTGGAGTATATCAATGCCTTGGAAACTGTTGGCAATTGTGCACCTGTAGCCACAACCAAGATATCCGTCTTTCTGATTTCGGTTTGCAAATCCCCATAATCCTTAACGGTAAGTTCAAATTTCCCGGCTATGGCCTCAGCTTTTTCTCGGGTTCTATTAATTAGAGTGATATGGGAATTGTTGGAGTGTTTTATAAGATTTTCACAAGTATTTCTTCCTATTTTTCCAGTACCAAAAAGTAAAATATTCTTTTCTGATATATCAGGAACAGTATTGAGAATATACTTTACCGAGGCGAAAGCCACCGATGTAGCACCAGAGGATAATTCCGTTTCATTTTTAATACGTTTGCTGGACTGTATTACCGCATTGCACAAACGTTCTAAAAACGGATTGGCCATTTCGTGCTTTTTGGAGCGATAAAATCCTTGTTTTATCTGACTTATGATTTCAAAATCACCTAAAATCTGACTGTCCAATCCTGTTCCAACTTTAAACATATGAGAAATGGCATCATGATTTTTGTACACATAGGCCACTTCTTGAAATTCCTCAACGCTACCTTGGGTTTGGTCGCAGAGCATTTTAATAAGCTGAAAAGGATGTTGCGCAAAACCGTAGAGTTCTGTTCGATTACAGGTTGATATAACCAAGAGACCATCAATACCTTGTTCTTTGGCCTGGACCATAATGTTGTCTATGGCAGGAACATCCAAGCTAAATTTTCCTCGAACCTCGGCGTCCGCTTTTTTATAGCTTAGGCCTATGGCGTAAAAAGAACTATGTTTTGAAATATTGTAACTCCTCATAAAGGATTAAAATCGCCACACAAAAGTAAGTGTACTATTAAATAAAAAATAACGCTAGCGGAACAATAAGTGTCAGTCGATATATATTTAGAGGGACTTTTCGCTAAAAACCTTTAAAAACACTGTTTTTATTGATAAATTTGACAAAGCAATATTCAATTTAGAGTCATTCTAAATAGAAATTTACCAATAAAAGAAGTACGGTTAGCTATGGAAAATGTCGCCAAAGGTTCATTCGAGGAAATTTTAATAGATGAAGGGTTTTATATCCTTAAAATTCAGAACGATACAGAGGAAACAAGGATTGTGGAACGAGAAGTAGATAGCTCCTATATCCAGTTTCACTTCTGTTTAAAAGGGGGTAGTAAATTCAATTTTAATCAGGGGCACTATCAATTGGATGTATCTGAAGAAAACTCCCTTTTGTTATACAATACCCAAAAAAACCTACCGCTAAACCTAAGTGTTTTTCCCAATACTTGGTTGTTGTCTGTAGTGATGACCATTAGAAGATTTCATTCTTTGTTTTCCAGCGAGGCCGACTATATTCCTTTTTTAAGTGAGGACAATAAGGAGAAAAAATACTATTCTCAAGAAGTCGTCTCCCCTGCAATTGCTGTGGTATTAAGTCAATTGATGAGTTATAATCTTCACCCCTCCATTAAGGAACTCTATATAAAAGGAAAAGTGTATGAGCTTATTTCGTTGTATTTCAATAAAACAAAAGATGCAGATTTGGAACAATGCCCATTTCTTGCTGATGAAGACAACGTGAGAAGAATAAAAATGGCCAAGGAGATTATGATTTCACGTATGGCCGAACCTCCTACCTTGGCCGAGTTGTCCAAGGAAATTGGATTGAGCCTTAAGAAACTAAAGGAAGGGTTTAAGCAAATATATGGAGATTCAGTATTTGGTTTTCTATTTGATTATAAGATGGAGTATGCTCGAAAAATGCTAGAAACAGGTAGTCATAATGTGAATGAAGTTGGACTAAAGGTCGGCTACAGCACTGCGAGCCATTTTATAGCTTCTTTTAAAAAGAAATATGGCACAACACCTAAAAAATATTTAACTTCAAACGTTTAAAAATAACCTGCAATGAACGCGATAAAAATTTCCCTTATAGCGCTGTGTGTTGTGTTTACCATCAATGCACAAGAAGCTGAAGATAATGCCAGTAATTCCAAAATGCCAGATTTGGTACTTGTGTTTACCAAAACGGATGGATATAGACATCAATCTATTGAAAAAGGAGCACTTACTTTAAGGCAACTGGGGAGAACCAATGGATTTATTGCATTACAAAGTGAAACAGCCGAGGATTTTAACCATCAGAATTTACGAAACTATAAACTGGTTATCTTTTTGAGTACGACTATGGATGTACTGAATCCATCGCAACAAAAAGCATTTGAATCCTATATTAAAAATGGAGGAAGTTTTATGGGAATTCATGCAGCAGCAGATACGGAATATGATTGGGCATGGTATGGTAAATTGGTTGGTGGATACTTTGATAGTCACCCTAACGACCCCAACGTCCGGGATGCTAAAATTGATGTTTTAAACAAGGAACACGCTTCAACTGCACACTTAAAAGATACTTGGTTGCGAAGTGATGAATGGTATAACTACAAAAATTTAAACCCCAAGGTTACCGTGCTGATGGATCTGGATGAAAAGAGCTATGAAGGGGGTACCAATGGAGACAGCCACCCCATTGCATGGTATCACGAATTTGATGGAGGAAGAGCTTATTATACTGGTGGGGGGCACACCGAATCTTCTTTTGATGAGCCAGATTTTAAGCAACATTTGTTGGGTGCAATCGAATGGTGTTTAAGGAGAAACTAAGACGGGCCTAGCCACTATAATTCCGATATTGCTTTTAATTTTCCTCAAATAGTCCACTAATGGTTCTTTTGTTATTCTAACAGATCCAGAACTGGAAGCATGTAGTAAATGGATTCTTCCATTTGGTTGGCGAATAGCAAATCCAGTATGGGTGACATCTAAACCTTTTATAGAAGTGGCCAAGGCAATAATGTCTCCAGATTGAATACGACTTTCACAACTTTCAATCTGCTCTTGGGGTAAGATACATAAGCTTTGTTTTGCTAGTTCTTTTTCAACTTTCAACATATTCTCAAAGTTCTCGTCATCTTTTAAAAAAGGATAAAGAGAACGGTGCGTTCCCATAAAATTGATGGGTTTTTTCACCTCAGTTCCACCCAAATCATTGGTAATATCCTTAACCAACCCCTTACTTTCATTATTTCTAATCCAATCTGTAAAATAATGTAATCGAGAGGGATAACCATCCAAAATTCCATTTCTATACCGAATGGTTTCTAAATTTTTAATAAAGCTGTCAAAATCGGTCTGCTTATTTCGGACCAGTAAACCAAAGGCTAAAACATTCTCCACATAGGTGGTGCAGTCGAATCCTCTTAAGTTCACCACTAAGTTTTCTTTCTCTCCAATTTCCAGAGTTTTTTCAACATAGGGAGTATCTAAAAAGGTTTTGCCGATATCCACAACGGAATCGCCATACGAACCTCCTTCAATTCCTTTGAACGCTTCCAATTTTGAATAAAATAGAGTTGAGTCCTTTGGAGAACAACTAATTTGTGCATTTAAGGTAGAGGCACAAACAACAAAAAATACGATAAGTGCTCTTATAATCATAAGGAGTTTCACATTTACCAAACTAAATTAGGATTATCTATGAAATTATAAGGAAACAAATTGGTGGAATCAAATGTTAAATCAGCTTCAAGTAGTATTTTTATCGCATTGAACAACAAACCATCTTCATTGCTATGAAAGGAGTATTATTGGTTAATCTGGGATCCCCCGATAGCCCTACCGCGAAAGACGTAAAACCTTATCTGGATGAGTTTTTAATGGATGAAAGGGTAATCGATGTTCCAAATTGGTTACGAAATATAATTGTTAGAGGCATCATTCTACAGACCAGACCCAAAAAATCTGCAGAAGCCTATTCCAAGATTTGGTGGGAAGAAGGCTCCCCGTTAATTGTGATTTCTGAACGCTTTGCTGAAAAAGTGAAGAAGCAAACGGATATGCCTATTACTCTTGGCATGCGATATGGTTCCATGACCATTAAAAATGCGTTGCAAGAATTAAAGGATAAGGGAGTGGATGAGGTGCTTTTGGTGCCTTTATATCCGCAATATGCCATGAGCTCTTTTGAAACCGTTGTGGTGAAAACTATGGAGGTTCAGAAGGCTCATTTTCCTGAAATACATATTACCACCTTACCTGCTTTTTACAATAATCCTGATTATATCGAGGTACTTTCAAAAAGTATTGAAAAAGGACTCGAAGGATTTGATTATGACCATGTTTTGTTTTCGTATCACGGGATACCGGAACGTCATATTAGAAAATCGGACCCAACAAAATTCCATTGCAAAATAGATGGAAGCTGTTGTCAAACAAATTCGGTGGCACATCATACCTGCTATCGTCACCAATGCTTTGACACAACTGAAAAAGTAAAAGCCTTTTTAAAATTGCCCGAAGAGAAAACCAGCATTTCCTTTCAATCCAGACTCCCCAACGACCCATGGTTAAAACCATTTACCGACTTCGAATTTGAACGATTGGCCAAAGAGGGAAAAACAAAATTAGCGGTAATTACGCCTGCATTTGTTTCAGATTGTTTAGAGACTTTGGAAGAAATAGCGATGGAAGGAAAACATCAATTTATGGAAGCTGGTGGAGAATCTTACATTCATGTCCCCTGCTTAAATGACGACGATGCCTGGGTTGAGCTTATGGGCAAATGGGTCAATGATTGGCAAACCAAGGAAATTTTGCCAACCTAAATGGCAAAAGTATCATCAGGACAATTAGGCGTAGAACCTATTGGCAAATTGCTGATCAAACAAGCCGTACCTGCATCCATTGGTATTCTGGTGATGTCCCTGAATGTTTTGGTGGATTCCATTTTCGTAGGAAATTGGATTGGATCTATCGCTATAGCCGCTATTAACGTAGTGCTGCCCGTTTCCTTTTTTATTGCTGCCCTTGGAATGGCAATTGGTATTGGGGGGTCTAGCATTATTTCTAGAGCATTGGGCTCAGGGGATAAAGACAAGGCACTTAAAACATTTGGCAATCAAATTACACTTACACTACTGGTAACCATATCCATGGTGGCTTTGGGGCTTTATTTTGTCAACGATTTAATTCCGGCATTTGGAGGAAAAGGGAGCATCTTTACTCCAGCTAAAATTTACTATACCATTGTGCTTTATGGAGTTCCTTTTTTGGCGCTTTGCATGATGGGCAATACCGTAATCAGAGCAGAAGGCAAGCCAAAATTTGCCATGATAGCTATGATAATCCCTTCCGTTGGAAACCTCTTAATGGACTACCTTTTTATTTATGTGTTTGATTGGGGGATGCATGGAGCAGCTTGGGCCACAACCGCAGGATATCTTTTATGTTTCAGTTATATTTTCTACTTCTTTTTATCCAAAAACTCAGAATTGAAAATCAGACTTTCCGATTTTTCACTGAATCGGGAAATCCTAAATGAAATTGGCTCCTTGGGATTTGTAACCTTGGCCAGACAAGCCGTAACCAGTATTACTTATCTATTGATGAATAATATTTTATTCAATTTAGGAGGGGAGGCCATGGTTGCCGTATATGCCATCATCGGTAGGATGTTGATGTTTGCACTTTTCCCTGTTTTTGGAGTCACCCAAGGATTTTTGCCCATTGCAGGCTTCAACTACGGAGCACTTAAATATGATCGGGTTAAGGCATCCATTTACACTGCCATTAAATATGCAGCCTTGGTCGCCACAATCGTATTTATTGGATTAATGGTTTTTCCCGAGGCCATAACTTCCTTGTTTTTAAGTAATAGATCCGATTTACCGTCTGAGGAACTGGTCACCAATGCTTTTGTACTAGATCATGCACCCATGGCCATGCGATTGGTTTTTGCAGCAACACCCATTATTGCGCTGCAATTAATTGGTGCAGCTTATTTTCAGGCGGTAGGAAAAGCAATCCCTGCTTTATTATTAACACTAACAAGGCAAGGGTTTTTCTTTATCCCACTTGTTTTGATTTTGCCTACTTTTTTAGGAGAACTTGGCGTTTGGCTTTCATTTCCTATTGCGGATATCCTGGCTACTATTGTAACTGGATTTTACCTTAGAAAAGAAATAAAGACACGGTTGAACCAAGCCATGTAGAATCATTTAATCTGATATTGCAGTGGCAGCTTTACTGATGATTTTCCATGTATCCCCTATTTTTTTCAAAAGAAAGATATCTATAAACTTCAAATCCCTACTTGGGATAAGAATCTCCGCTTTGGCACAAGCAATATTATTTTCAAAATCAATCATTAAGATGTTACCTATTCTGCCATTGAACTCCCCTTTTTTTCTATTTTCAAACAATTTACCGTATTCTTCCGGTGATAAAATCCATAATTCTTGGTCTTTTTTAGATAAAAACAAATCAGCCTCTTCATAAAAAGCGGACTGTATAAGTTCTGGGTTGTTATAGGAAGATCCATCTATATAATTCTGCAACGTTTTCCTGATGGCGTCTTCTTCCTCTTGTGCAGTAATAAAAAGAGTGCATAACAAAAATAAGAAAGTAGAGAAGTGTCTTTTCATGCTTGTTGAATTTTTAAAATTGATGAGTTATTGATTCTTGATTTGAATTAATTTTCCGTTGTCTTCATCCGTAAGGATGAATAACCTTCCCTTTGGTCCTTGTCTAACTTTACGGATGCGTACGCGGTCATCCAAAAAAAGCTCTTCGGCACTCTTTATGGTTTCAACTTCAATGTGAAACCGCCAAAGACTTCCCCGAGATAAGCCGGGAACAAGGAGATTGTTTTTCCACCCTGGGAATTCATCCCCTGTATAAAAAGTGAGTCCAGTGGGAGCTACCGTATGGTGCCAAAACCATGTAGGAGGGGTGAAGGTTGCGCCATCAATTTTTGGCGGAGTATAATCGGAGCTTCTAAGTTTTCCAGAAGTAACATTGGGCCATCCGTAATTTGCACCTGCTTTTAAAATGTTTAATTCATCACCTTGTAGGGTTCCGTGCTCACTAAACCATATTTTTCCCGTTTCCGGTTGCACCGTGATTCCTTGGGCGGCTCTGATGCCTAAAGCATACAATCCAGGCACTGCATCAACTCCAAAATCAGGATTGTCCAAAGGAATTGTTCCATCGGGATTGATTCTATATATTTTCCCACGTTTATCAGATACATCTTGAGCGATGGGAATCTCAGGTTCATCTTTTTCCCAAAATAGGCGTTCCCCTATGGTAATATACAGTTTCCCGTCTGGGCCAAAAGTCATCCCTCCACCATAATGAAAATATTCCTTAGTAAAAGGCTCTGCAACCAAAAGCGTTTCATGATCGTAAAGCGAATCATTTTCCAGCCTAGCCCGTATAACTTTTGTGGTGGTGCCCAGTCCCGCTTTTTTGGCAGCATAGGAAAGATAGACCCATGGTTTTTCCTTTTCATCTTGGTCAATCAAGACCTCAAAAATCCCAGAGTTATCACCAAAATGAACAGCTCTAATACTATCTGTAAGATCAGATGGAAATCCCTTGATGATATACTTTTCTTTAGTATCTAGATTGATGCGCAGCAGATTACCATCTTTTTCTGAGACCAAGGCCTCAGTATTGGACAAGAATGAAATACTCCACGGATGGTTTAAGCCATCCATTATAACATGCTTACTAGGTAAATTGATTACAGAGGTATTGGTTTTATGCTGCCCACATCCTATAAAAAGGATCAATAAACCAAGAGTGACTTTTTTCATCGTTTGAAACTTTAGAACAAATGATGAAAAACCCAAGAACAAAACCTTTAAAAAACATGTTTCTTAAAACGAAAAACCTAAATAGCACTAGTTTTTTTTCGGTATTGTGAAGGAGTCAATTGTGTTTTTGCTTTAAAGGCAATATTAAACGAAGTGACATTGCCAAAACCACAATCGTAGGCAATGGCTACTATTTTTTCTTTTCTTTGCTCCTTATTGGACAGCATTTTCTTGGCTTTTTCAATGCGATAACCATTTACAAAATCCGAAAAATTCTTCTGTTCATTTTCATTGATGGCCTGGGACAAATTTCTAGGTGTAACTTGTAGTCTTTCAGCAATAGTTTCCAGTGAAATGGAGTGATCTAGAAAGACTTCTTCCTTTGCGAAGAGATTTCTTATGCTTGCTATCAGCTGCCCAGACATATTTTTATCTAGGGTTGAAGTGTTGTATTTCCCCAATCTGAAGGCATGTTTCTTCAAAAACAGGAAGGAAAAGATATAAATTAGTAGTGAAAAGAAAACGGCACCTCCAATATAAAACGAAAAAATTCCCGCAAGATGTCCCATGTAAAAAGACCATATTAACGCCACCCCTATAGAAAGATTTCTATACCAACTTAATCGCTGCGGATGCACTTTTGCTCCATATATATAAATTATACGGAAGGATAAACCAATATAGATGGCTAAATGAACAAACACCAAAATATAGATTCCATAAGCGAGTACGCTGCCATCGTTGGGGATAAAAAAACAGCCAATGGCCATCAATATAAAAGGAAGTATATGCCAATAGTTTTTGGGTAGAATTTCTTTGCGTTCTGCAAGCAGTACTCTTCCATAAAGCCATAAGAAAGGTCCGGTAAGCAAAATCCCAGAAAGCCCCAAATTACGTTGCCAAGGGTCTAGATCCAGATAGACATTGAGTACTGATTTTCCCACCCTAATGGTCAATCCTAAAATTACAAAGGCCAAAAAAATGTTGGCTTTTCTTTCTCCTCTTTTCAAAGTAAAAAGATATACAGCAAGAAACAGCGCCTGAACTATGCCCAAACAACTCAGAACCAATAAGATGGAATCTTTTGTCATGTTTCAAAATTAAAAAGATAGTGGGAAAGTAAATTCAGATATCATATTAAGTTGTTATTTTTAGCAAAAGACCACCCAGACAATGAGATTTTTATATTTGATTTTAAGTGTGTTGGTATGCACATTAGGTTGTTCAGAAAAAAAAGAAATGGCAAAAACCTATTCCCTATTTGTTGGGACATATACAGATGGTGCTAGCGAAGGCATTTATAAATTCACCTTTGATGCTGCTACAGGAAACTTGACGGATAAAGCTTTGGCTGCTGCATTGCCAAACCCTTCTTTCCTAAAAATTTCTAAAGACAAAAACAACATTTATGCAGTACAGGAGACTGCTGATTTTGATAGTTTGGGAGGAGGAGTTACCGCCTTTAAACTAAAAGATGGACTATTGGAATTACAAAACAGCATGGGTACCGCTGGCGCACATCCATGTCATGTATCTTTATCAGATAACGGGCAATTGGCCGTTTCTAATTATACAGGAGGAAATCTAGCTATATTTAGCTTGGGTGCTGATGGGGAATTGGGGACAAACAGACAAATACTAGATCATAAGGTTTTGGATACCACTAAAACTGCCCATGCGCATATGGCCCAATTTAGAAGAGGAGGCCTTTTTACCTCGGATTTGGGATTGGACGCTATCAAAAGGTATCAATTGCAGGGAGGTGAATATGTTCCTGCCCCGCAAGCTTCAATTGATCAACCTAATGGTTCAGGGCCGCGTCATTTTGTTTTTGGTAAGGAGGACAAAATGCTGTACGTAATCAATGAATTGAATGCCACTATTACAGTGCTTGAACGAGACTATAGAGGAGAGTATCATGATATTCAAACCGTGGAAACCTTAGCATCAGATTATGAAGGGGAAAGGGCCTGTGCAGACATCCACCTGTCTGAAGATGGAAGGTTTTTATATGGATCAAATAGAGGAGAAAATACTATTGTAATTTTTACTGTGGACCGTAATACAGGTGAGTTAATGTTGGTTGGAAGGGAAGGGGTTCGAGGCAATTGGCCACGTAATTTTAGTATGGACCCTTCCGGAAATTTTTTATTGGTCGCTAACCAAAGAAGCGATAACATTACCGTCTTTAAGCGGGATGTTGAACAAGGAACTTTGGAATTTCTTAATGAAATAGCATTGCCAAGCCCGGTTTGCTTGGAATTTTTGAATTGATTTTAAAGGTGCTTTTCCTTCATTTTTTGAATAAAATCAGCTGACATATAGTATAAGTTCAATTGCCCATTGTTATGCGTTCCATTTATTCTTTTAACTGGGTCCAAAGCTTTTACATTAATGGGTTCCTCTAATCTTCCGCTCGCAAAAACAAATAGTTTTCCATCTTGACTTACCCAAGGGCACATCTCGTGTTCTGACGAATTGATGGGCTCACCCAAATTTTCGGGTGTAGTCCACTCGCCATCTAAATTGAAACTGATATATAGATCCCCTCTGCCCAAGCTGTCATCATAACCTCTAAAAATTAAATATTCTTCATTGGGGTCGATAAAAGGATCGCCCTTATTTTCTCCTGAGTTGATGACATCTGATAAAGCCTCAACAGTATAATCAGTATTGTTGGGAATGGCTTTGTAAATATCCCCTTTGGACCAAATATTAAAATATAAAGTTCCAGAGTGGGTCAACGAGCTATAATATTCATTATCCTCTTCACCAGTTAAGATTATACGGATGGGATTGCCCCACCCAGCATCTGTCCGTTTCACATACCAGATTTTGCTGTTTTCATTGTCCCCCTTAGGTCTGCTTGAACTAAAATAAATACGATTTCCATCAGGAGAAAAAAGTGGGTCGTAATCCGAAAATTCACCAGAGAAAGATGCTATTCTTGGCTGACTCCAAGTGCTATCTTCCATCATTTTAGTAAATGTGATATAGGCATTGGTGGGCATATCCGTAGTATAATAAAATTCAGTTCCGTCGGGCGAGAAGGTGCCGTTGTACTCTGTTGAGGGTGATGCCAAAAGTTCTGGTGCCAGAAGTTGAGGTGTTGTAGTCGGTTCAATACCAAAAAAAGGACCTGAGTATTTCTGATTTTGCATTTTCTCCACAGGTTCTGCCTGCTTCTTGCACCCTAAAATTAGAATGATGAAAAGAATCGAGATAACTTTTAAACTATTCACAGGTATAGGTTTTATTGTTGAATTCAAAAGAAGCATTTTCGTTAGGTCTCAAGGACCCATGCCAGGAGTCTTTGTACCATTTTTCTGGGACATCATCGCTGCGGTAATCTGCGGTAAAAAAGGAAAAGTTGTTGTTGAAAGTGATGATGATATCTCCCTTTCCATCGGCATCATGCCATCTGCCAGTCATAACATTATCTTTTAATCTACCCCATACTCCTCCTAGCGCATTTTTATGAATCAATAGGTAAGACCCGGCCACTTCGTCATTATCAATAAGCAAATCAAAACGCCCTATTTCAGTACAGTAATTTTTTGATATGACCGTGTTTTTTTTCTGGTTTTGTGCTATTGAAAATTGTATGGACAGTATCAAAAGGAATACGCTATAAAAAATGGTTTTCGATTTCATGGAGAAGAATTTAAATTCAATCTGCTGATTCAAGTTTTCGAATGATCAATTGGTAATTTTCCAAATTTGAGACATCAATAATCTCATTGGTTTGCTGATTGAGCATATCCATTTGAGAATCGGCTATAAAATAGATGCTGTTATTAACTAAGTCAAAAGTGGTGGGAATGTCCGAAGGGCGCCTAAAGGCCATCAATTTTTGCTGTTGAACAATATTGGTCTTTTTTTTGTCTAAATGAAATTTATAAACCCCATTTTCAGACACATCTCTTCTTGAGTTGACGATAGTAATCAAACTGTTGTCATGGAATTTCATCCCATCAATTCCCTTATGGTTGTTGGGTTGATTGACCAACTTTTTGGCGGCAATATCCAATATGCGAATTCCACTGGTATAGGAAGCAAAATAGAGATACCTATCGTCATTTGATATGGCAATTCCATTGGAGTGTTTGATTTCATCGTTTGAATAAAACACTTCTAAATTGTCAATCGATTTATTAATCGTATAAATATTGTTGGTCTCGGAATCTGTTATAAATACTTTCCCTTGAGTACCTACGGCAATATCATTTAGATAGATAAATTCGGCATCGTTCAAAGGATAAGATTTGATTAAATCTCCTGAAGTGATATCCAATAAAAGAAGGATGGACTTGTTATTTTCTTTTGGAAGGCTGTTGCCGAGGGCATATAAAATATTGCCTTTTATGGTCATTCCAAAGCCAGCCAAATAACCATGCTCATTACTTTGAATAAAATCTTTTGCATTACTGCCATCTATGTTGCTTTGAACGATTTTATTATGTTTAAGGCTGTTGATGAAGAGTTTTCCTGAACGCAGATCTACAGCAATCCCCTCTGGAATAAGGTCTTTTTCAAAAGTGAGCTTTACGGGACTATCTGGAACTTGGGCTAGAAGCGAAAACGATAATAAAAACAAAACCCATTTGATTGTTTTCATTTGATTGATTGTTTCTCCCAAATTACTATATAATTTAAGCTTAAATTTTAAACTTTTGTTAAAACAAGGCTTCACTTTTGGTGCCTTTGATGGTTTCCTTTATGCTTTTCTTCAGCCTAAATATTCATAAAAGCTTACTCATCTAATTTCTTGATTCCTGATACATGAGAGGCAATGGCTTTCCATGCTCCATTGCGTTTGATCAGCACGTTGCTGGACTGATATATAGTCTCCGTGGAATCGTTTAAAATGTGCCCAGTACCACAAATCATAGCCGTACCATTATCCAAAATGTCCAGACGCTTAATTTCATAATAGAAAGAATCATGTTGCATGGCATGTTCTTTGATCCACTCGAGCTCCTTGTTTTTGTTGGACCAATTGCCATCGGCATCTACCATTTGAAAATCATCCCCTAAAATATTATCAAGCAAAACAGTATCCTGTTCTCGATATGCTTTGGGCCATTGAATTTCTTTTAGGTTCCTTAGAATTTTTTGGTCATTCGATGTAATGATACTTTCAGTGGTATCTTCTTTTGGATTTGTTTGGCAGCCAAAGGCAATTAACAAAACAAAAAGAGGGAGGGATATTCTCATCTTTAATTGATTTTTGCAAAGATGGTTACTTGCTTGAAGAAAGTATAAAATAACTATGTGAGTCGCGGTAAAAAGGGGGTGAGTCGAAAAGATTCTTATATATTGGCAATAGTATTGAGGTATGTTCTGCTAAACTTGATACCATCTCCAGTTTTTAAATGAAGCACCCCATCTCCATTATGGTTTTTTTGAATATGCGCTATTAAATCTGAATTCACAAGATAGGAGCGGTGAACACGTTTAAAGGTTTTTGGACAGAGTCCTTCAGAAAATGATTTTAGGCTTTGGTACTTTACAAATTTCCCTTTTTCTGTATGCAAGACAATGCAATTATTGCTGGTTTCCACATAGATGATCTCTTTGGGGCTGAGCAAAAATTGAAATCCTTTTTTGGAAACGGAAACACGGGAATCGTTTTCAATAGCTTCATTTTGGGAAAGGGAGGTAGCTTCCTCTTTTTTGGGGTCGACCAAGAAAAAAAGTATTAAAAAATAACAAAGTAAGTTTACCGCTATGTTGTTGGTAAGACTTGCATTTAACATATTAAAACTAGGAGAAGTACATTGGTAAACCGTGGTCATTAAAAACACAACGAGAACCTGACCAACAATAATATTTAAAGCCGAGGCGGATAAACCCAACCCTCCTTGAATCAATACATTATTCCCTGATGAGGATATTGCCCATTTTTTGCCCCATTTTTTTATTTGTTTTACAGAAGTATTCCAAAAAATGAAGCTGGTGATGGCAAGAATAGAAAGCTCCGAAAAACAGGCCATGCCCAAACTTTCCTGAAACATACGGCCAATGCCCATGTTCAGTAGTACAAAAAGAGATATTAATGAGATACGTTTTGACACCTTCTAAAAGTAATAATTCTAATAGAAGGATACCAAGACTTTAAGATTTGTTAAACAAAGGAGGGGCGTTTTTGTCCACGGGACCTTTAACAAACCAGGTCATAATGTGTTTTTGGGGCCACCTTCTAATTAGGGTATCCGCTTTTTTGTCATACCAGACTGCGTCAAAATTACTTTTTGTGCTTAGCACCACACGCCATTCCTGTTGCAATTTATCCGAGTCCATATAATTCACGTTAAGGCTATCCCAATCAATATTTGATAATACTTGAGGGTCCAAATGGGCCATAACTTCTTTTTCACTTAGAATCGCTAACCAGATTGGAACGGAAAGATGCTCGATAGATAAATCCGTTCTCTTGCTTCCCCACCCAATTTTCAAATCCTGCCCATTTCTAATGGCATTCATTAAATCTTGTTTTGATCCTTTAAGGATACTACCATCTCTATCTGTTTTTAAAACAACTTGCCAATCATTTGAAGGAGGTTGTTGTTTTACACATGAGGTAAAAACGATGATTAGTAAAAGCAGAAGTGTTTTTTTCATGACTAAGAATTTTGATTAACCTTTGACAAAATATACAAAAAGAGAAATCAATATAAGCGCAAAAACAATAGTTAAGAAGATTTTCCAAAAACTATAAGGCCTTGTTCCAGAGATTTGACCATTCTCCCCATTGATGTAGAAATTATATTCTTTGCCTTTGTACCTATATGCACTTACATAAACCGGAAGTAGAATATGCTTAAAAGTTTCTTCAGCTAAACTCATATTCATGCTGTTCACGCGTTGTGTGTCGCCACCAATATCTTGTCTGCACCAACGCTCGGCAATTTGTTTTGCCTCTCCTTTTGCAGAGAGATGTCCTTGTTGTAGCGGGATGGTATATTTTTCCGTCACAAAACCTGAAAGAAAACCGCTATCAAAAGGCTGAAGTTTTTTCAAATTCCAGTGTGCAATCTGGCTTGGAATTCTCCCAGAACGTTGTTTGGAAGCCTTGATTAAGGTGTCGTCTACAAAGCCCGAAACCTTTCCAGAAGCTGGATACCATCGCGTTTTACGAACACGCCTTGTTTGTGTTTTACCATTACTGTCCCTATAGCGCTGTGTTTCATAATAATATTCCCCACGTTGCCCAGTATAGGAGGCAGAAAGTAGTGCATCAAAAGTCCAATATGGCAAATATAACCCCTTGGTAAATTGAGGGTCCAAAGATGCCTTTTTGAGTTTGTTGGGAGCCCACCATAACTTGTTCACCCATTTTTGAAAAATGAGAAAGGATTGTTGTTTTTCAATTTGAAAAGGTAGCACTGCACCAGGAAGAATCCAATCCTCTTTGTATGCATCTTCTATCACCAAAGGCATACTACAATAAACGCAGTGCAATGATTTGTAATTTTCTTCTACATGTTGATTTGCACCACAGTTTTTGCAATGGAGCATTGAAATTTCCTCACTGTGCTTTTGGGCACCCATTTCTTTGAGATAAGGATATAGCTCTAACTCTGTAAAGCCATTTTCATCTATATTGATGGATTCCTCATGCCCACAATACTCGCAACTTATATTTGTTGTGCCAGGTTTGTATTTGAGCTCTGCGCCACAATTGGCGCAGGGCTTTTTAAGTTCTGTTTTTTGGATATTAGGTTCTACAGGCATCAATCCAGTAAAGTGTCATTTCGAGTAAAGTGAGAAATCTCAGTGCTGTTACATTCTTGGGATTTCCCAATCATCGTTTTACTCTCATTTCGAAATGACAATGAGATAATATTAATTTGTTGGTAAAGGAGGAGGGGTATTTCCACCTAAAAATGATTTCAATTCTTCCACATCTTTTAACGCTGTCCAAGCAGCCATACCTTGTTTCCAAACTAGGCTATCCCTGTTTATGGTACGTCCTGCAAAAAGTGCTTGCAATTGCTCAAAAGAAACTGGGCCTTGTTGCGCTCCGTTTACGGCATAAAAATATTGCACTGCCACGGGCATTGGAGGAGGAACTGCGGCACCTGCTTGTTGCATTTGCGGACTCATCATTCCGCCCATTTGTTGCGCGAGGACAAAGCCCATTCCCATTCCCATGCCTGCTCCAGCGGTTCCGCCTTCATTCTTGGCAGCGGCTTCAATGGCTTTTGCCGTTTTGAATTTTGTCAACTTGTCCAAATCCAATTTATCAATACGGCTGTATTCGAAGATTTCTTTTTTGAGATCTTCCGGCATGGAGACATTTTCAATGTAGAATTTCTCTAATGAAATCCCCACCGAAAGAAATTCGGGTTTCATCACTTCTTGACAGGTTTCAGAAAGTTCTGAGGTATTTGCTGCGTAAAGTTCAATGGGTAGATTTGCCTCACCAACGGTATCGGTAAAGCGAGTTGCGATTAAGCTTTTTAAGTGTTCATTAATTTCAAAATTGGTGAAGTTGTTATCTGTCCCAACAATGTCAACAATGAATTTACCCGCATCGGAAATTTTAAAGGCGTAAGTGCCAAAGGCTCTAATTTCAACCAGTCCAAAACGGTCATCACTTAAAGTGATAGGGCTTTTTGTTCCCCATTTCTCATCAGTAAAGAGGTAGGTATTCACAAAATATACCTCAGCTTTAAAAGGAGAATTAAACCCATATTTCCAACCTTTTAGGGTACTAAGAATAGGTAGGTTTTGTGTAGTTAAATCGTAAGTGCCTGGAGTGAAGACGTCAGCCAACTGGCCTTCATTTACAAAGACTGCGGTTTGTCCTTCTCTTACAATGAGCTTGGCGCCATTTTTAATCTCATTTTGGTAACGCTCAAACCGATGTGCGATAGTGTCATCGGTAAAGTCAAGCCATTCAATAATATCAATAAACTCATGGGTGAGCTTTTCTTTGATTTTGCTAAAAATATCCATGGTAATGTGTTTTTGTTAATGTTCTAAAACTAATAAAAAGGAAGATTCCTTTACCGCTTTATTGGTATTAAAATTATGTGGAATGTTACAAAGGGTATCGCTAGTCAGTTTTACAAGAGGTATCGGCAATTATCTTCCAAGCCCCATCAATGTTTTTAAGTACAAGCATGAAAATGCCTTGGGTGTCGCCTACAGTTCGGGTAAGGTGGTATTCCCCAAAGACGGAATACACCCCGGCATTAATTTTTGAAATTTCATTACTAGTCAAACGGAGTTGACCAAAATGTTCCTTAGTCGGATAGCTTTTTTTATATCGCTCCAAAGTATTTTGCCATCCTTTAGTTACACCAGAGCTCCCATAAAAAATGAGGTCATCAGATTTCCAATAAGTCTCCATAAAAAGTTCAATATCAAAATTGTTCCAAGCTTTTTCTTGGATTGCCAATACTTCAAGAATGGAAGCTTTATCATCAACCGTAGTTGATGATTGCGAGAATGAGAAAAATGAGGCAAGAAAAAATAAGTAGAACAGTCCTTTCATAATAACGTGGTTTAATTCACTAAAGCTATAAAAAGAATAGGTGAAAACAGCAGGATATTGTTTATCGAATTTTACCCGCTGCCTTTAGCATTTCCAACACCTGTTTTTTGGGAAGTGCTTTTATTTCATGTCCGTTTCTGCCTGTCATGGTTTGTGCGGCAAAAAGGGAATTTAAAATGGCTTCTTCCGTGGCTTCAATAGTCGCTAAAAACAAAGGTGTCATTGCTGAGTTTCGCAAGCTTGGTAGAGTTTGTACGGCATTGTCACTGTTATATGGAATTCTACACTCTTTGGCTGTTGAGACCGCAATTACATAGTCCCCACTGCCATTACTGGCAATTCCGCCTGTTCTTGCAAGACCCAACATAGCTCGTTTTGCCAAGCGTTCCAAATTTCGAGAATCTAAAGGAGCATTTGTAAAGACCACCATCATGCAGGAACCATCTGTAGCGTATTTAAAATTATCAGAATAGTGTCCCATTTGTTTTCCAACATCCACACTAGCTATTTTTAGCATTCCCCCAAAGTTGGTTTGCGCTAAAACTCCTACCGTATATCCACCAGCGTTCTTTGGCACTACTCTAGACGAGGTTCCAATACCTCCTTTAAAGCCAAAGCAAATGGTGCCCGTTCCAGCCCCAACATTACCTTCTTCGACTTTTCCAGGTTTTGCATTTTTAATGGCTTGTAAGATATCTTTTTCGGTAACATGGCGACCGCGGATGTCATTGAGATAACCATCATTTGTTTCACCCACAACGGCATTTACGGAACGGACTTTTTCATTTTCAGGAAGTAATAAGGTATGACTTACTAAAGCGTTCACTCCTGTAGCCACACTTAAGGTATTGGTTAAAACAATAGGTGTTTCTAAATTGCCGAGTTCTTTTACTTGGGAATATCCGGCAAGTTTCCCGAAACCGTTCCCCAGATAGATGGCGGCAGGGACTTTTTGTTGGAACAAATTACCACTATGCGGTATAATGGCAGTTACACCAGTGCGAATACTATCGCCTTTAATCAAGGTTTGGTGCCCCACCATTACCCCAGGAACATCCGTAATAGCATTTAAGAGACCTGTCTTAACTACGCCGATTTCAATTCCGTAATCCCGAAGGCGTTTTTCCTGTGCGGAAAGGGAAAAAAACAAAGTCAAAAACAAGATTGATAAAAACGACCTATTTCTCATAAAAGCCAAAGTACCAATTTTGAAATATAAGTCGAAATCATTCCTCCTTTTTTCCTACATTTAATACCGACTAATTCAACATAAAATAAAATGAAACAACAGCTTTCCAAAGCCGGCCTGTTCTTGCTGGCATTTTGCTTTTTTATCCTTTCAGCAGAAGCACAAAGACGTAATAAATCAACGCAAACAGCACCAGAATACCCGGAAGAACTGTACTCTAGTTTGGAGTATCGTTTGGTAGGGCCATTTCGCGGTGGGCGTTCTGCTGCCGTAACTGGAGTTCCTGGAGAACCTAACCTATTTTATTTTGGCGCTACGGGTGGTGGCGTGTGGAAAACATTAAATGGTGGACGTAGCTGGGAAAACATTTCTGATGGTTATTTTGGTGGAAGTATAGGTTCTGTGGAAGTGGCCAAAAGTGATCCAAATGTCATTTATGTTGGTGGTGGCGAAAAAACACTTCGCGGAAATGTGTCCAGTGGCTATGGTATCTGGAAAACAGAAGATGCCGGGAAAACTTGGAAAAAAGCTGGATTGGAAAAAAGTAGGCACGTTCCTAGAATCCGAATTCACCCAACGGATTACAATACGGTTTATGCGGCTGTTCTTGGTAATATATACAAACCAACCAAAGAACGTGGGGTATATAAAAGTACAGATGGTGGAAAAACTTGGAGACAGGTATTATTTGTAAATGATCAGTCGGGAGCTGTGGATTTGACTTTTGATCCAAACAATCCAAGAATTCTATATGCTTCAACCTGGCGCGCAAAAAGAACACCATATAGCCTGAGTAGCGGTGGAGATGGGTCTGCACTTTGGAAAAGTACCGATAGCGGTGAAACTTGGACAGAGATTTCTAAAAATGAAGGATTCCCAAAGGATACCCTTGGAATTATAGGAGTCACTGTTTCTCCAAAAAATAGCGATAGGGTTTGGGCCATAGTGGAGAATAAGGAAAAAGGCGGGTTGTATCGTTCTGAAGATGGTGGAAAAAAATGGATGCAGGTCAATAGTGAACGTAAATTAAGACAAAGAGCATGGTATTACACCCGTGTTTATGCCGATACGGAGGATGAAGATGTGGTTTATGTGATGAATGTAAGATATCATAAATCTACCGATGGTGGTAAGACCTTCAATACCTTTAATGCACCTCATGGGGATCACCACGATCTGTGGATTTCTCCAGAAAACTCCAAGCGAATGATTATTGGTGATGATGGTGGCGCACAGGTAAGTTATGATGGTGGAGAAACCTGGAGCACCTACTATAACCAACCAACGGCCCAATTTTATAGAGTGACTACGGATAATGCCTTTCCGTATCGTATTTATGTGGCACAGCAAGATAATTCAACGATTAGAATCAATCACCGTAGTGATGATGGCTCCATTGGGGAGGACGATTGGGAACCAACTGCTGGTGGTGAATCTGCCCATATTGCAGTTGATCCATTAAACAATGATATTGTTTACGGTGGTAGTTATGATGGATTTCTTACACGGGTGAATCATAAAAACAATACCGTAAGAGGAATCAATGTTTGGCCAGATAACCCAATGGGTCATGGTGCTGAAGGTATGAAATACCGTTTTCAATGGAATTTCCCTATTATTTTCAGTAAGCATAATCCCAAAAAACTCTATACATTCTCTAACCATGTGCATATGAGCACTAATGAAGGGCAAAGTTGGGAATTGTTAAGTGATGATCTTACAAGAAATGACCCTACGAAATTAGTTTCTAGCGGTGGTCCAATTACACAGGATAATACAAGTGTTGAATACTATTGTACCATTTTTGCTGCCAATGAAAGCCCTTTAAAAGAAGGATTGCTTTGGGTTGGAAGTGATGATGGATTAATTCATATTACAAAGGATGGCGGCCAGAATTGGGAGAATATTACCCCGCCCAATATGCCAGAATGGAGTATGGTCAACAGCATTGAACCTTCGGCTTTTGATGAAGGCACTTGTTATGTGGCGGCTACACGATACAAGCTTGGTGATTTTAGACCTTACCTCTATAAAACCACTGATTATGGGAAAACATGGAGTAAAATAACAAACGGTATAAATAATGAGCACTTCACCAGAGTACTCAGGGAAGATCCAAAAAGAAAGGGACTTTTGTATGCAGGCACGGAAACCGGGATGTACATTTCTTTTAATGACGGACAAAAATGGGAGAAATTCCAATTGAATTTGCCGATAGTTCCCATAACCGATATGACCATAAAAGACAATAACTTAGTCGTTGCTACTCAGGGGCGTAGTATTTGGATGATAGATGACCTTACGGTGCTTCATCAATTGAATACATCTGCTAAAAGCGCTACAACCATGTTGTACAAACCTAAAGATAGTTATCGTACCAAAGGAACAGCAGCAAAGAAACCTTCAAAAACTGAAGGACAAAATCATCCTAACGGTGTGGTTACACATTTTTACCTAAAAGATATGTCTGAAAAAGACAGTATCAGTCTCACCTATACTACCATGAATGGTGATACTTTGGCAAACTATAGCACTTTCGCAAAAGAAAAGGATAAAAAGCTTAAGATTAAAAAAGGAGGAAACACCCATGTTTGGGACACCCGAGGTAAAGGGGCAAAAAAATTGGAAGGGATGATTTTTTGGTGGGCCAATTTTAGTGGGGCCAAAGCAGTTCCTGGTTCATACAAAGCGCATTTAAATGTAAATGGAACATCACAATCTCAAGATTTTAAGATTTTGGCAGACCCTAGAGCAGAGGTTTCTGTTGCTGATATGCAAAAGCAATATGATTTCATTTCGGACATTAATGAAACTATTGATAGAGCACATCAATCCATCAAAAAAATCCGAAAGATCAATAAGCAATTGGAAGCTTTTTCTATGCAGTATAAGGATAATGAGCAAACCAAAGACTTGGTTGAAAAAGCAAAGGAAATGAAAGAGAACTTTGGAAAGATTGAGAAGGCACTTTATCAAACAAAAAACCGAAGTAACCAAGACCCATTAAACTTCCCAATTCGTCTTACAAATAAATTGGGCCATTTAAACAGTTTGGTTTCGATTGATGATTTTCCACCAACGGAGCAGGATATTGCCGTTAAGAATGAACTGTCTTCTAAAATAAAATCGCAATTGGCAACTTTTGATACCCTTGTGGACAAGGAAATGAAAGAATTTAATGCTTCGTTCAATAGTTTGAAATTAAACTATTTGTTTGTTGAGGAATAAAGAAAGTAAGTTTTGGGTTAAGGGTAGAGCTGTTTAAAAAGTACGCATTACCTTTAACCCATTACTAAATGTACATCACCAAAAGTGGAACTTTACCCTTATATAAAATCACTTCATCTTATTTTTGTGGTGACATGGTTTGCAGGTTTGTTTTACATTCCACGCCTGTTTATTTATCATATTGAAGCCTGGCAGAAACCCTCCCCAGAAAAAGAGATTCTTTCCACACAGTTAAAGTTAATGACCAAGCGATTGTGGTACATTATTACTTGGCCATCTGCAGTGCTATGCACAGTTTTTGCAATATGGCTATTAATACTGATGCCTGCATGGTTGCAGCAGCCTTGGATGCAGGTTAAGCTCGGCTTTGTGGCATTACTTTGTTTTTATCACTTAAAATGTCATCAGATTTTCAAACAATTGCAGCGGGATGAGGTCAAATATACGTCTCGTTTTATGCGTATTTGGAATGAAGTGGCTACTCTTGTACTCTTTGCCATTGTATTCTTGGTAGTTTTAAAAAATGCCTTCAATTGGATATACGGTGTCGTTGGAATTTTTGTCTTAGCTATTTTATTGATGCTCGGTATTCGATTGTATAAGAGGATTAGGGATAAAAACCCAAACGCCTAACAAAATTCACTTCTTTCTTTTTAAGATTGACACTTGGACCTGCATATAAGTTGGTCTGATTATTGCTAACTTTAATCCCAAACCAGCTCAAGATTGTTTAAAAAACTCTCCCTTCGTTCCCGCATTTTCATCGCTATGATTCTATTGGTGGTAATTGCTTCAGTGTTAATTGCGGCTGTTACCATTTATCAATATCGAGAACAAAGCAATGACTATCACGAAAACAGATTGGAAAGAAAAGAAGAGCAGATTCTTCAGAGTATTTCTTATGTCTTAAAGGAAACTACATTCCCTACTACACCTGATAATTTAGAATTTATTTTTAATGATGAAATTTATAAGATAGCCGATGTTCAAAATGTCAATTTTAATATTTATGATTTAGAAGGAACGTTGGTAAAAAGTTCACGCCCCAGCTTTGAGGCAGACTCCATTTCCAACTGTTTGGATGCAGAAGTTTTAAATAATTTATTGGAAAGCCCAAATAAGCGTTATGTTGAAGAAAAGGCAGTAGCTGGAGATAATTACCAGGCTTCTTATGTGTATATCAATGATTTACAATTTAAACCAATTGGTATAATGAACCTGCCTTACTTTGAAGATAATTCCTTTAACAACATGGAATTGAGAGAGTTTTTGTTTAGGTTGGGGGGTGTTTATTTGTTAATGTTACTTTCAGCAATTATCCTGGCGTATTTCATTTCAAAATACATCACCCGTTCATTGCAAACCATTTCAGATAAAATGGGTCAGACAGTTTTAACTAAGCGCAATGAAAAAATCCATATAGAAGATCCTAGTGAAGAAATTGGAAAATTGATTGACTCGTACAATAGTATGATTGATGAATTGGAAGAAAGCGCAGTAAAATTGGCCCGAAGCGAAAGAGAACAGGCTTGGAGAGAAATGGCAAAACAAGTAGCCCATGAAATAAAAAACCCCTTAACTCCGCTAAGACTTACTGTTCAAAGTTTCGAAAGAAAATTTAATCTGGAGGACCCAAAAGCGGAGACAAAAGTTAAAGAGTTTTCAAAGACCTTGATTCAGCAAATAGATACGATGAGCAATATTGCTTCTGCATTTTCAAACTTTGCTGATATGCCCGCCCAACAAAATGAGACCTTGAATGTGGTGAAAATTGTAAAGTTGGCCCTGGAAATTTTTAATGAGGATTATATTCATTTCATTTCAGATGAAAAAGAAGTGATAGCCAAGCTAGACCGTACCCAATTGATAAGAGTAGTAACTAATTTGGTTAAAAATGCTATCCAAGCAGTACCAGATGTAGAATCACCAAGAATCTTGGTTACGGTAGCTGCCCAAGATGAAACAGTTAAGATTATGGTTGCAGATAATGGTATAGGGATAGCCGATGAGTTTAAAGAAAAAGTCTTTGAACCAAAATTCACGACTAAATCTAGTGGCATGGGCCTAGGCTTGGGGATGGTTAAAAATATTGTGGAAAACTACAATGGAACTATCGATTTTACTTCCCAAAAAGGTAAGGGAACGGTCTTTTCCGTAAAATTTCCAAGGGAATAAAGCCAATGTTAATGAGCATAATTGCACATGCTTACTGGATAGTGTTTTTTAATTTTAACGTAAATACAATAAGCAATATATTTTCAAAATGAACTACGAAAACATCTATATAGAAGAAGAAAACAGTATAGCCACGATAACAATCAACAGACCAAAAAAGCTGAATGCGCTTAATAAAAGAACAATAGAAGAACTTCACACCGCCTTCAACGAACTGGAAGAAGATCAGGGTATCAAAGTAATTGTTATCACAGGTAGCGGGGAAAAGGCCTTTGTTGCTGGTGCAGATATCTCAGAATTTGCTCATTTTTCTGTGAAACAAGCGAGAGAATTGGCCGCGGAAGGACAAAAATTGCTCTTTGATTTTGTAGAGGGTATGACTACTCCAGTAATTGCTGCAATAAATGGCTTTGCGTTGGGTGGAGGACTGGAGCTTGCAATGGCATGTCATTTTAGATTGGCCAGTGATAATGCAAAAATGGGATTGCCAGAAGTATCTCTAGGGGTGATTCCTGGCTATGGAGGTACACAGCGCTTGCCTCAATTGATTGGAAAAGGAAGAGCTATCGAGATGATTATGACCGCAAGTATGATAGATGCTGAAAAAGCGTTGGGTTTTGGATTGGTAAATTATGTAGTGCCACAAGAAGAATTACTACCCTTAAGTCTTAAAATAGCGAGCAGGATATCGAATAACTCCTCAGTGGCGATAAAATATGCAATAAATGCGGTAAATGCTGGTTTTAAGTATGATGTAAATGGTTATGTCATAGAAATTGACGCTTTTGGTAGCTGCTTTGGCACCAATGATTTTAAAGAAGGTACTTCTGCCTTTTTAGAAAAACGAAAAGCAGATTTTCCAGGATCATAACCGTTGGTCTAACCAAACCGGACTATGATGAAACAACGTATTGTATTGTTATGCCTTCTTTTAATGGGTGTAGTAGGGACTGCCCAGAAAATGCCAGTTTCTTATGATTTTGGCGAAAAGTTCAATGATAGATATCGCTACTCCAATCTGCTAAATATTTCCGATGATGGAAATGGAGGGTATATTTTGGTAAGAGCTTATTTTCAAGGAATCATTTTAAAACCAAAAGGATATTTAATAGAGCACTATAATAGCGACTTGGAATTGATTTCAGAGTTTAATTACAAGCTAAAAGGGCTTGATTTTGTGGATGGATTCCTTAAGAACGGCCAATTAAATTTACTATTTCTAAACTACAACTACGATCGTGGTCATTATGAATATTGGGTGCATAAAAGTCCTATAATCGACTTTAACTTTAAACCACAAAAGCTGCTGTCCATCGCTTCGGAACAGGTACAAAACCCAGTGGGTAAAAACTATTACAATCGTAATTTCTCTAAAGGGTTTTCAACCGCCATTCTCTTTAATCAGGAGAAGACAGGCTTTATCATCAGTACACATCACAAGAGAGGAAAGAATAACAAGCATATCATTCATTTATATGACACATCATTAAATGAAAGGTTTTCGCATGACTTTTCGCATGAAATAGAAGAAAAGAATTACGCTTTCGAGAATATCGCCATAACCAAAGATTTAGAAACAGTATATATCATCGGAAAGGCTTACTTTAAAAAGAAGCGTTTTCGTGTGGAAGAACGCAAGTTTCAATATGAGTTAGTAAAGGTTTCCAAAAATGGTAGCCAAACACAGTCTTTTGATGATCCAGAAAAGTATTCTGAAGGGTTGTTTCCTATTATTTTAAAGGACAGACTGGTCTGTACGGGATTTTATGCCGACAGAAGAGACAACAGGTACAACGGCATAGGCTATTTTGATGTAAACCCTATTTCATTGAACATCAATACTAAAAAATACAACCCATTTTCCCAGCAATTTATGGAAGATAAGTTTGGTAGAGATGAAGAAAAAGTGATTAAAAACCTTGTGTTCAAAGGAGTGGAAGTAACATCCAATGAAGAAATTTTTTTTAATGCAGAAGAGTACTTTGTAACCAATGGGATGGAGGTTACAGGAGCCGGGCAGCGCATTAGGCTTGAACGTTTTCACCATAATGACATTGTAAGCGCTAAACTTAAACCCAATGGGGATTTAGAATGGGCCAGAAACATCAACAAGGCCGAGGTGACCCAAGGGGATGGAGCCTATGCCTCGTACAGTTCATATTGCAAAGATGGAAAAACCTACTTCTTTATATGCACCGCTTCAGAAAATCCACAGTTGATTAACAATGAGCGGCTAATTTTTAAGCAAGGACTTAGCAGAAACAGAAATGTATTCTTGATTTCCTTGGATGAAAACGGGGTAATGGATTATGAAAAAATAATAGATAACCAAGAGGCCCGCCTTCCGCTAATGGTTTCCAAACCACTTAAGACTGTAGGTGCGGGCAATATGCTTTTTTATGCAAAACGCGGCAGCAAAAAACAATTGGTAAAAGTCTCTTTTTTATAGATTGGAAAGCAACTATATTCTGTTTTTTGCCTCTTAGAACTAAATGCTGAGCATGAAAACAGGCTTTCTAAATTTGTTAGTTGTACTTCTTACGGCGTTACTATCTCTAGGATGCAGTACAGATTCAGAAGACATAAATAATACAGAAATTTTAGGAGAATGGAATGTTGTCGCCATTCACAATTCAAGCCCATCTGGTCCAACGTTAGGGCCTAATTCTGGCGAGGTGATTTCCATTCGCTTTGGACAAAACAGAGACTTTAGCGGCACAACTTCTGCAAATAGCTTTGGAGGGCAATATGACACGTCCAGAACATTACTTTTTATTGAAGAAATGACTACCACAGAGGTGGCCGATACCACTTATGGACAAGCTTTTTACGAAGCTTTTAATGAGAGCAGGAACACAGAAACAAAATTTTCAGAATTTGAAATTAAGGTTCAGGATGAAAATACAATACACTTAGAATACCAAAGCTTCAAATTTTTAACACTGCAAAAGCAGTAGTCTTAACATTTATGATTGGATTATTTCCATAATTTTGGAATAAATCCATTAAATGAATAAACAAGATTATCAAAAAGGTCGCGGTGCCCAAAAAAATACTCCAAACAAGTTCTTACAGCATGTTTATGAGATGCGAGAGGACTTTTTAGAATTCTGTAGGCTGGAGGGCGAGGAAGCTGATAAAAACAAGACTGAATACATCCCCATTTTTCCAAAAACTATTGTAAACAAAGTGGACAGCCCAGATGTTGGCATGATGTACTCCATGAACCCCTATCAAGGTTGCGAACATGGATGCATTTACTGCTATGCCCGTAATGCCCATGAATATTGGGGATATAGTGCCGGCTTGGATTTTGAGCGCAAGATTTTGATAAAAAAATCAGCTCCAGAATTGCTGGAAACCAAAATAAAGCACAAGAATTGGAAGGCTCAAACCATTGTCATGTCCGGTAATACAGATTGCTACCAACCCGCAGAGAAGAAGTTTGAGATTACCCGAAAGTGTTTGGAGGTATTTTTAAAGTACCGACATCCAGTTGGTATCATTACAAAAAATGCACTTATTCTAAGAGATCTGGACATTTTAAAGGAACTGAATTCTTATCAGTTGGTTGGAGTCAATATTTCCGTAACCTCATTATCAGAGAAAACAAGAAGAAAACTGGAGCCAAGAACCGCGTCGATTCAAAAAAGGCTAAAAACCATTAGAGTACTTTCCGAGAACAACATCCCTGTAAATGCCATGTTAGCACCAATGATACCAGGAATAAATAGTCATGAACTGCTAAAACTGGCCAAAGCCGTATCTGATAATGGGGCATTGTCATTTGCCATTACAGTGGTTCGTTTGAACGGTGCCATAGGACAAATCTTTACAGATTGGATTAAAAAGGCAATGCCAGACAGGGCAGAAAAAGTGTTGCATTTAATACAAGACTGCCATGGCGGAAGTATTAATGATAGCAGATTTGGGCTAAGAAATAGAGGTGAAGGGAAGATTGCGAGTCAGATTCATGATATGGCGAGACTTGCAAGGCTACGGTATTTTAAGGGGAAGAGCTTTCCAAGGTTGAACAAAGATTTGCATGAACCCTACAAAGATGGACAAATGAAATTATTTTAAATAAATTTATAAAGATTGTCCAATGCTTATTTTGTATTTCGTCATTAGAGCGTAAACAAAGTATAAATCAGTTTGTCATGTACGAACATAAAACCAAAAACGATGAGCAATTTTTTGTATTTATTCCGTGGAGGGGACGAAAACTTCAACCAATTATCGCAAGAGGAGAAACAAGCCCATATGCAGGTTTGGGGCCAATGGATGGGTGGTCTAAAAGAAAAAGGCCAACTATTGGATGGACTCCCCTTGGGAGCGGATGGAAAAGTAGTACACAATAGAGGTGAAGTAGTTACCAATGGACCCTTTGCCGAAGGAGCTGAGGTTGTAGGCGGTTATTTGATCGTATCCGCAAAAAATATGGATGAAGCCGTTGAAATTTCAAAAGGATGTCCCATTTTTGACTATAAAGGAAGTAATGTTGAGGTTCGGGAAATTATGTCCATGGATGATCATTAAACCAATGTTATGAGTAATTTTTTATGCCTTTTTAGAGGTGGTTTTGAGGATTACAATAAATTGACCCAAGAAGAGAAAGAAGCATTGAATGATGACTGGAAAAAATGGTTGGAGGAGCTAAAGGAACAAGGGAAATTGGTGGATGGGTTGCCTCTTTCGCAGGATGGAAAAGTAGTGAGCGCCAAAGGGGGAGTAATCACCAATGGACCCTTTGCTGAAGGAGCAGAACTCGTAGGAGGCTATACAATCATTTCAGCACAAGATATTGAAGAAGCCTTGCAGCTATCCATAAACAATCCACATTTTAACTTTGCCGAAGGTACTATGGAGGTGAGGGAAATTGTATCACTGGAAGTTCAATGATTATCTCAAACAAGAATTAGGAGCCTGATTTACGTCAGGCTTTTTTAGTTTTGTCTATGACCCAAAACAATCTTACGAATACAATTGATCATCTCTTCCGGAATGAATATGGAAAGGTGGTTGCCGTATTAACCAACAAATTTGGCGTTTCCAATTTGGAGCTAATAGAAGATGCCGCACAAGACACCTTTTTAAAGGCTATGAAGATTTGGGGTTATAAATCTATACCAGATAATCCCACCGCGTGGCTTTACCGCGTCGCCAATAATGCCTTAATAGACGTTTTAAGAAGGAACAAAAAGATGGATTTTTTTGGCAGCGACTACATAGAATTAAATGGGGAAGATGCAACAGAAAGAGAACAAACACTTGATGATACCATATCGGATAGTCAACTAAAAATGATATTTGCCTGTTGTCATCCCACCCTATCTCAAGAATATCAAATCATACTAAGCCTTAAACTTATCGGAGGGTTTAGCAATAAAGAACTAGCTGAGGCACTATTAAAAAAAGAAGAAACAGTAGCAAAATCTTTTACCAGAGCTAAGAAAAAGTTTCGTGAAGAGGTAGCATTTTTACAGATTCCAGTTCAAATGGGATTGCAGTCCAGATTATTTATGGTATTGCAAGTTGTTTATTTGTTGTTTACCGAAGGGTATGCAGCAACCACAGGTTCACAAGTATTAAAAAGGGATATTTGCTACGAAGCTTTGCGCTTGGCTTTGTTGTTAAGGGAGAACAAGTATTGTAAACACCCAGATCTGGAAGCTTTAATTGCATTAATGTGCTTCCATGCTTCTCGTTTTGATGCCCGATTGAATGATGAAGGAGAGCTGGTTACGTTAGAGAACCAAGATAGATCTAAATACAATCAAGAACTTATTCAAATTGGGATTCGTCATTTAGAGAATTCCGGCACAGAAGATAAATTACCATCTAGCTATCATTTAGAAGCTGCAAGGTCCTACTATCATTGCGTAGCTAAAACATTTGAAAAGACCGATTGGAAGAGTATTTTGCATTTGTACAATCTACAACTACAGAGGCAATACTCGCCAATGTTGGCATTGAATCAAATTGTTCCATTCGCAAAAGTCAACGGTGCCAAAAAAGGATTAGCAGCACTTAACGACTTACAAGAAAAAACAGATTTTAAAAATTCTGGGTTGTTTTATGCGATAAAAGCAGCGTTGCTATTAGAGACCAACAATAAAGATGAGTATAAGTCAACACTTAAAAAAGCAATTGAATTAACCGAAAATGAATTGATAAAGAAGCATTTATCAAAAAAGCTATCGGTATAAATATTCAATCGTCTTATAAACTGGTTGCTACTGTAGTAATCTTATCCAAAGCAGCTGCTATCTTCGATAAGATTTCTTCATTGCCAGAAATCCCATGTCTATTTTTCAGATATACAGGATTGTTATAAGATATACTAACTATACCATTCCCATTTTCATGTACCAATATTTTTTGGGGCAAATCTAGGCCAAGCGTCTGCGCATTTTGCATTAATGGTGTACCTAGATTAGGATTCCCAAAAACAATCAACCTAGTGGGATTTAGGTCTAGACCATTTTTTGAAGCATTGGCCTGATGGTCCAACTCCAACATCACATTTAGATTTGGATTATTGGTAATGGTGCCCTTTAATTTTTGATAAGTATCATCAAAACTTCTTTGGCTGATTTTGGTAATAATGCCTGTGTTGTCCATAGATAAAGTATTGTGCAGTACTATATTGTCTGGATACTTGGTTGTACAACTTTGGCAATGCTTACAGAACCCCTAAACTTTTTACAGCTTTTAAGTCAACTCCCAACCTTTGCGATACTCCCTTGAAACCCATTCGTTGGCTTTGTCATAATTGGTAATTTTCATATTCTCTCCGTCCCAAAGCAATTTTCTTCTACCTGGATAGTCATAAGGTGCCCAATCCCCTGGCTTTTTTCCCTCTTGTAATACTTTATACTGATACGCTTTTACAGCTAGATTCCCCATAAGAACCGTTTCTGTCAATGGCCCTGATTTTGCAAAATCTGAAGAAGTTGTAGCTCCGTTCATGCATCCATCCACAAAATTGGCAATATGCCCTTCCATGCTTCCTGGTACTCTTGGGTATTTGGCTTCAGGTGATTTATATAATTTCATTATTTCAGAGGGTATCAAACGCGCATTTTGCGAATAGGTGTCGCAAATCAAAGTTCCCTTATCGCCATACATAATGGTGCCACCTCCACCAGAACCTATGGTTTCCCCATCTTTCAGTTCATCAGGAAGGTCTGGTTTAATACCGCCATCATACCAATTCAGTTGAATATCGCCGTGATGTTCGTGTTCAAATTTTAAATGTATTTTGGAAGAAGGAGGGCAAGATGGGCTATAATCGGCCTCAACAAAGTCACCAACCCAAACGGAAGTACAGCTGGCCTCGGCTTCCGTAGGATATCCTAAATTTAGGACACTAAAAGGAGTTTCCATAATATGGCATCCCATGTCGCCTAAAGCTCCAGTTCCAAAATCCCACCAACCACGCCATTTAAATGGCAAATACGCTTCGTTATAATCACGCATTGCGGCTGGTCCTAGCCAAAGATCCCAATCCAGTTCTTTTGGTGTTCTTTGTCTCTCTACTGGTATTGGCACCCCTTGAGGCCATACGGGTCTGTTGGTCCAACAATCAATGGTGTGAATTTTGCCAATAATTCCAGATTCCACCCATTCGCGAGCTATCCGGCTATCATCGCTCGATGCTCCTTGATTACCCATCTGGGTAACAATTCCATTTTCGGCAGCAACTTTGGTCATTAGCCTTGCTTCATGGATATTATGTGTCAAAGGCTTTTCAACATAGGCATGTTTCTTTTCGCGCATAAAAGGGAGCGCAATAGTTGCATGCGTATGGTCTGGAGTAGCCACCGCAATAGCATCGATATCCTTTAAATGTTTGTCGTATACCTTTCTAAAATCCTTAAATCGTTTTACATCTGGAAAAAGCTCGTAGGTAGGTTGTGCTCGGCGAGAATCAACATCGCAAAAAGCCACAAATTTTACATGTCCTGTTGCTGCAAGCCCTTGAATAACACCATTACCTCTTCCGCCTACACCAAAGGCACCTACATAAAGGGTATCACTTGGTGGCACGTGGGTTTTTCCTAAAACATGACTTGGAACAATTGAAAAAGCAGCAGACGCTGCTGCTGCATTTTTAAGGAACTTTCTTCTTTGCATTATTATTGGATTAGTTGTAGGCTTGAAGATACAAAAAAGCACTAATTGCTTATAGTTCATTATTGATATCTAACTATTTTCATGGAATTGTTTAGAAAAGGCATCTAAAACCATATTGATTTCGTATAACCCTAAGACACTTCAATTATACGCTTAGGAAAATGGGAAATACAATAACAAATCAAGTGCTAACTACTTCAGTGCAAACAGCTGATAGTAGCGTTCAGAATTCTAAAAAACGGATCTTAAAAAGTAAAATACAGTCTTATTTTGAAACAGCAAACGCTTGGGGTGTTTTTGTAATGGGAAGCACTTTTGTGCTAATGATAGGTGCTGCTTATCTAGTGTATATTTTACAAAGTGATTTCACTCAATTTAATATTGACCGAATGGACTCTAAATTGGGATTGGGCTTTATGCTTGTCGCTGGTGCCTTGTTCTTGTTCAAAGCTGGTTTTTTCCTTTATTCGCTCTACCTGTACTTTAGGTATAGACCAGTTGCCTCAGTTGAAGATGATCAGCTGCCGACCTGTACGGTAATTGTTCCTGCATACAATGAGGGAAAGCAGGTTTGGGACACATTGATGAGTTTAGCCGATAGTGACTTTCCTAAAGAGAAATTACAACTACTTGCTATTGATGATGGTAGCGGAGATGACACATGGCATTGGATACAAGAAGCAAAGAAAAAATTAGGAGATTCTTTGGCGATTTATAAACAGCCAAAAAACATGGGAAAACGACATGCCCTATACCTTGGTTTTAATGAAGGGAAAGGAGAAGTCTTTGTGACAGTAGATAGTGATTCTGTGGTAAAAGAAGATACCCTGCGAAATTTGGTAAGTCCTTTTGTTACGAATGAACATTGTGGTGCTGTTGCCGGCAACATTAGAGTATTGAATAATGAAAAAGCACTGCTTCCTAAAATGTTGGACGTGAGTTTTGTATTGAGCTTTGAATTTGTGCGATCTGTAGAAAGTAAGCTTAAGTCGGTCCTCTGCACACCTGGCGCTTTAGCGGCGTATCGCAGATCAGCAGTTTTTGGATGTCTTACGGAATGGATCAATCAGACTTTTATGGGGCAGCCTTCAGATATTGGAGAGGATCGTGCCATGACCAATATGATATTGAAGCAAGGGTTTCATGTATTGTTTCAAAGGAATGCCTATGCCTATACAAATGTTCCTGAAAAATATCGCGGCTTATACAAGATGTTTATTCGATGGGGCAGAAGTAATGTCCGTGAGAATATAGAGATGTCAAAATACGTTTTTAAAAACTTTAGAAAAGGGTCTAAAGTAGGAACCCGTCTTTTATTTTTAAGTCAATCACTTGAGATTGTGATGAGTTATCCATTTCTATTTTTCATGTTGTTTTTTGTACTGACCCACCCACTATTATTTTTAAGCTCAACGCTTTTTAGTATTCTGGTACTGTCAACATTTCCAGTGATATTTTATGCAAAACGGTATGAACTATCAGAATCGTTATGGGCATATTCCTATAGTATTCTATACACCTTTGGATTGTTCTGGATTACGCCTTATTCCATTGCGACCGCAAATAAGAGAGGCTGGTTGACCCGCGAATTGTCCGAGAAGAAATAATGGCACTTCGGTTGCAAAATGAACTATAAGTTTTAGACTAAGAATTCCATTCCTTATAAAATTGGTCTAAAAAGTCCAGCATATATTGATGTCTTTCTTGCGCCAGTTTTTTGCCGGTTCTAGTATTCATTTTATCCTTAAGGAGCAATAACTTTTCATAAAAGTGATTAATGGTTGGAGCGTTTGACTTTTTGTACTCCTCTTTGGTCATGTTCAATTTTGGCGGAATTTCTGGGTTGTGAAGTTCCCTGTTCTTAAAACCGCCATAGTTAAAAGCTCTTGCAATACCAATAGCACCAATAGCATCTAAACGATCTGCGTCCTGCACCACTTGAAGCTCTAAGGAGGAAAATGTCTTTTGCCCTTTATCCAAGGTGTTTTTAAATGACATATGCTGAATAATATTGACAACATGGTCAATAATTCCTTGATCAACGTGCAAAGTATTTAAAAAATCATACGACATTTTTGGGCCTATACTTTCATCACCACCATGAAATTTTGGGTCAGCGATATCATGTAACAAAGCAGCCAGCTGAACTACCAAAGCATTTACATTTTCATGTTTGGCGATGAACTTTGTTGTATTAAAAACACGTTCAATATGAAACCAATCATGTCCTCCTTCGGCATCTTCGAGGGTTGCTTTTACAAACGGAATGGTTTTGTTTATGATTTCAGAATCGGTCATGAATCCAGTTTTACACCTGCTGAGATAACAGCTTCCAATTTGGCGATAAGCTCATCTATATTTCCTTTGTTTTCAATTGGCTCATGAACATCATGGGTAATAAAAGCACCCAAGCCCATAGGAAATTTGCCAAAACGAAGCATTTTCCATGAATTGTTGATGGTAATGGGAACAATTAAAGAAGATGGTGATTTTTTGAGCAACATTTTTAATCCGGTGGGCCTAAACGATTTTGGGTTACCATCCCTGCTTCGGGTACCTTCCGGAAAAATAACGGCGCTGCGATTGTGCTTTTCAATATAAGAACCCAATTTTCCAATTTCCATGATAGCTTGTTTCCCATCTTTTCTGTCAATAAGTACAGAACCACCATGTCTTAGATTATAGGAGACACTCGGAATTCCTTTTCCCAATTCTTTTTTGCTCACGAATTTGGGATGGTACTTTCGCATGTGCCAGACAATGGGAGGAATATCATACATGCTTTGATGATTGGAAACAATAATCAAAGGTCTGTTTGTTGGGATTTTATGTCTGTTTCTAAATCGATATCGAGTTCCAAGAACGTTGGTGCATCGCATTAAAAACCAATTTAAAATAGCCACGCTGCGCCTATGTGCATCATAACCCAAAAGATTAAGACATAGCCATTGGATAGGATGAAAAAATAACAGCGCTAGCCCAAATAGGATGAAAAAAAGTATGGAAAGCGGGTAAGAAATCAACTTTTGCACGGTCACATTCTTTTGTAGAGCCAATTTGGCAAAATCTTTACAATTATGGCGATTAATTGCCATCTTTTTGTAATGTAAGCCTTATCTTTTTTCTTATTAATCACCATGTAAATCTGGCTTGCTGCTTTTGTTGCTGGTGCCACCCAAAATTGACCCTCCCCCTTGGCCATTGCCGTATCTACAAATCCAGGGCGAATATCGGTGACCGTAATATTCAGCTTGAGTTTTTTTGCCTTTTGCCGAAGCCCCTCCAAATAGTTGATTTGATAGGCTTTTGAAGCGTTGTAGGAAGGAGCTATTCGACTTCCCCTTAATCCACCAATGGAACTTATGGCAACGAGATGTCCATGGCCCTGTTTTTGAAATAGGTTAAAAATCCATCCGGTTATTTTGGAAAAAGCCGATACGTTTAAATCGTTTGTTCGCTGTTCAATATCAGCTTCTAGAGCTTCATTAAGATCTCCAGTACCCGAAGAAAAAACAAATACATCCAAACCACCAAGATCTTCTATCAATTCCTTGATTTTGTCAATTGCGTCTTTGGTAGTACAATCAAACGCTTTTGGAACGAAAGAATCTGGAGCGTTTTCGGTCAAGCTTTTCAAAAGTTCTTCTCGACGCCCAGTAACCCCAACAGTATATCCGTTTTGAGATAAAATAAGAGCAAGTTCTCTTCCAATCCCTGAAGAAGCACCTACCACAATAGCTTTTTTACACATGATATGTAAAAATAAAAAACCACCTCAATTGAGGTGGTGTAATTTTCATTTAAAGAAGGATTAACAAAACTCGTTATAGGCTTCCATTAAATTTTCAGCAATCATTTCAGCTGGCCTACCTTCAATATGATGTCTTTCTATCATGTGCACCAATTCGCCATCTCTAAAAAGGGCCATACTTGGCGATGATGGAGGAAATGGCACCATATGGTTTCTTGCAGTATCAACGGCATCAGTATCAACACCAGCAAAAACAGTAACCAAATGATTTGGTTTCTTAGTATTTTGCAAGCTTAGCTTGGCAGCAGGTCTTGCGTTGGCCGCGGCACACCCACAAACAGAATTTACAACCACCAAAGTAGTTCCTTCTTGTTTCAGTGCATCTTCAACGGCATCACTTGTATATAGTTCTTCAAACCCAGCAGAAGCAAGGTCGGCTCTCATGGGTTTTACTAATTCTTCAGGATACATAGTCTTATTTTTTATTTAACGTTCAAAGATACGGTTTTTGTCGTATTTTTTCTTGTCTCTTAACAATGTATAAAGGTTTCTTTTCTTTGGCAAAGTCCTATATTTGACCCTCAATATTTTTTGTAATGATTAAGTGGGCAGCTGCTTTCATTGGCTTTTTTATTAGAGGATTTGCAGGCGCAATAATTGGTTTTTTTATTGGAAGCGTTTTGGATGGATTGGGTGGAAGCCGGCGTTCTGGGGGAGGCGGGAATATCTTAGGTGATTTTACCCGTCAAACCGTTTCTCCAGCGGATTTTGAACTGAATTTACTTTCATTATGCTCCATTGTAATCAAAGCAGATGGACAAGTTAGCCAACGGGAGCTGGACTATGTGCGTCAATATTTTTTAAGCACCTACGGAAAGGAAAAAGCCAATGCTATTTTTAGAACATTCAACGAAGTAATTAAAAAAAGAGAAGTTTCCGCACAACGTATTTGCTCTTATTTGGTACAGCGTACTCGATATGAAATACGCTTGCAGCTCTTGCATTTTCTATTTGGAATTGCCCAGGCCGATGGTCAAGTGAGTAAAGCAGAGGTAAGCAAGCTAAGGGAACTGGCGGGTTATTTAAGAGTAGGGCTGCATGATTTTGAAAGTATCATGGCCATGTTTATTAAATCTGCGGATAATGCCTACAAGATTCTAGAGATAGAAAAGACAGCTTCAGATGATGCAGTAAAAAAGGCATACCGAACCATGGCAAAAAAATATCATCCTGATCGTGTTGTCACAGAAAACGAGGCCATTAAAAAGGGAGCGGAAGAAAAATTTAAAGAAGTACAGAAAGCTTACGAAACCATTCAAAAAGAAAGAGGCATTTCATAAAAAATAGAATTATGCAAGAATTTTGGTTCTATATTAAGTTAGGTTTAAACCACGTATTGGATTTTGGGGCGTATGACCATATCCTGTTTTTATCAGCATTGGCTATTCCTTTTACATTTGCCAGTTGGAAAAAAGTTGTTGTTTTGGCAACCATCTTTACGGTAGCCCATTGTACTTCTTTGGCACTTTCCGCTTTTAATGTCCTTACAGTGGATGTAGGATTGATAGAATTCCTTATTCCCGTAACCATTCTCTTAACGGCGATATACAATTTCACCTATGTTTATAAGGGTTCAAAAAATACTGGAATAGTGCCCCATATCTTGGCAACTGTCTTTTTTGGTCTTATACATGGTTTTGGATTCTCCAACTATTTTAAGATGCTCATGGCTGATGAAGAAGAAAAGATAGTACCTCTACTAGGTTTTGCCACGGGAATCGAATTTTCGCAAGTAGCCATTATTTTGGTCATTCTTACGCTGGCATTTTTTATTTTGGATGTATTGAAGGTAAAAAGAACGCATTTTATCGTCTTTGCTTCTATTTTGGTCATTTGTATTACAATACCCTTGCTCATTGCTACGTTTCCCAAGTAGAGCCTTCGTTAAATTTAATAGAATAAGGTTGTAAGGGTCTTTCAAAGCAGGTATATTAGTTTATTATCGGCATATTTTTGATGTATGAAGGAGCGCAAACAAGAAAAATACGATAAGGCCTATTTGCGAATGGCAAAAGAATGGGGAAAACTCTCCTATTGCCAAAGAAAACAAGTTGGTGCTATTATCGTAAAAGATAGAATGATCATTTCAGATGGGTACAATGGAACTCCCACTGGATTTGAGAATTTTTGTGAGGATGAGGAAGGGTACACAAAATGGTACGTACTCCATGCTGAAGCCAACGCAATATCAAAAGTAGCTGCCTCCACCCAGTCATGTGAAGGTGCCACTTTATACATTACATTATCCCCTTGTCGGGAATGTAGTAAGTTGATCCATCAATCTGGCATAAAACGTGTAGTCTATCAAACCGCATACAAAGACGATTCTGGATTAAAATTTTTGGAACGTGCAGGAGTTACAACCCATCACCTTCCCATTTTAGAAGAAATGGTTTAACCCCACCATTCAAATTATGAAAAAGAAATATAGCTATATTTTACCTACCCTTCTTGCCCTTGCAGTGGCTATAGGAATTTTTATTGGAGGAAAACTTCATTTTGATGATACCCCAGAGAAGTTGTTCTCCACCAATTCCAAAAAAGATAAGCTAAATCGACTTATCGATTACATCGACTATGAATATGTAGATGACATTGATACGGATAGTATAGTAGACGTAACAGTGAACAATATTCTAGGAAAATTAGATCCACATTCCGTTTACATTCCCAGAAGCGAGATGAGAGAGGTTTCTGAAAACATGAAAGGTGACTTTGTGGGTATTGGGGTAAGTTTTTACATGTACAGGGACACGATCACCGTTATCAGAACTATAAAGAATGGCCCAAGTCACATTAGTGGTATTAAACCGGGAGATCGCATATTAATTGCGGATAAAGACACCCTTTTTGGTAAAAGAACATCAAATAATGAGGTTGTTTCCAAGCTTAAGGGGAAGATAGGCACCAAGGTGGATTTGAAGGTTTTCCGAAAATCGGAAAATAGAAGTATGAACATTACGGTTACCCGAGATAAGGTGCCCATTAAAAGTGTTGATGCCTATTATATGCTTTCTAGCGATATGGGCTATATTAAAATTAACCGTTTTGCAGAATCAACCTTTGGAGAATTTAAAGATGCACTAAAGAAGTTAAAATTGCGCGGCGCTGAAAAATTAGTGCTGGACTTAAGGGATAATCCAGGAGGATATTTGGGTATTGCAGAAAAATTGGCCGATGAGTTTTTGGAAGATGATAAACTTATTCTGTTTACCAAGAACAAAAAGGGAAGACTAAAAAAAGCCTTTGCCACCAAAAAAGGAGATTTTGAAGATAAACCGGTGTATGTATTGATCAATGAAAGGTCAGCATCTGCAAGTGAAATCATCGCTGGAGCATTACAAGACAATGATATTGGTACTATTGTGGGCAGACGTTCTTTTGGTAAAGGACTTGTGCAGCGGGAAATGGATTTAGGCGATGGTTCTGCTGTGCGTTTAACGGTTTCTAGATACTACACCCCAACAGGTCGTTCCATTCAAAGATCATACAAAAAAGGACATAGAGACTATTATCAAACCTTTATGGAGCGCTACAGCAGCGGGGAGCTCATTTCTGTGGATAGCATTAAAGTCGCGGATTCCTTAAAATTTAAAACGCCAAAAGGAAAAATTGTATATGGCGGTGGCGGAATCATTCCAGATGTTTTTGTTCCTATTGGCAGTAATGAAGAAGAAGCCATTGAGAGTATGGATGACACCTATGAGTTCTTTTCAAGATTCATTTTTGAGCACTTGGAAAAAGATCGTACACGCTATTCTGGAATTACAAAGAATCAATTTTTAGATGAATTCAAGGTAGATGATATTCTTTTTGATGAGTTTATTCAGTTTGTGCTCAACAGAAAAATAAAACTGGACTTTTATGCCTTTGAAGATAAGATCAAAGACTATTTAAGGGCCAATATAGCGGAACAACTTTTCTCACCAAATTTGTCGGCGCAGATTAAAGGGGAGCATGATGCCATGCTGCAAAAAGTAAAAGAGCTAGATATTTCCATTCTTGAGCAGTCTGAAGAGGAAGCAATCAAACAAAGCAATTAATCCTCTTTGAGCTTTTTGTCAATCTTTTTTGAGGTTGTAAAAATAAGAAGCAATACCACGGCACATAAAGAAGCTACAATGCCAATTAAGGCAATGGTGCTATCTCCTTGAAAAGGATTTTTAAAATCTACCAAGGTAATGTTGTAGGCAATAAGTGCCAAGGCCAACAGAATTAAAATAATAACGAAGGTTCTACTCATAAACTATAAAAATTGATATTATCGTGCCAGTAGCTGATTAATATTGTCTGCAAAAAGCTTTACTGCAATGGCCAATAAAATTACCCCAAATACTTTTCTGATAACGCTAAGGCCATTCTTGCCTAAAAATCGTTCTATTCTGGCACTGGATTTAAGAACTAAATAGACAAAGATAATATTTACGATAATGGCAACTACAATGTTTTCAACATGGTATTCTGCACGCAGGGCCAGAATGGATGTTAAAGTTCCTGCTCCAGCAATTAAAGGGAAGGCTATGGGTACAATGGAAGCACTATCCTCTTCATCATTTTTAAACAAAGTGATTCCCAACACCATCTCTAAAGCAAGAAAAAAAATGACAAAAGCGCCAGCTACTGCAAAAGAGTTTACATCAATCCCGATTAGATTAAGAATACTTTCTCCCACAAAAAGAAATGCCGTCATAATCACAGCTGCTGCAATAGAAGCCTTTTCGGATTGAATATGCCCTACCTTACTTCTTAGGGAGAGTATTATCGGAATACTTCCCAGAATGTCTATGACGGCAAAAAGCACCATGCTTGCGGTCACTATTTCGGTAAAACTAAAATTCATTTCTTCATCATTAAGGTTGCAAATTTACGTGTAAAAAATACTTTTAGATCATATAAAACGATAAGGAAAACATCATTTTTGGGTTTTAATTTACCTTTGTCCAAAAAGCAGGATTAGCATGTTTCAAATTGGAAAGACCATTGTTTCTGAAGAGATTATCGATAAGGACTTTGTATGTAATTTAAATGCTTGTAAAGGTGCCTGCTGTGTAGATGGGGAATATGGCGCTCCTCTTGAAGAGTCTGAGACGGAAATATTGGTAGACATTTTTAAAGATGTTAAGCCCTATCTGAGACCAGAAGGTGTAGAAGCTATTATGGAACAAGGCGCTTTTGTAAAAGGAGAAGATGGGGAATGGGAAACTCCATTGGTAAACAAAAGCGAGTGTGCCTACGTGGTTTACTCTAAAGAAGGAATCACCAAGTGCGGTTTGGAAGATGCCTATAATGATGGAGCAACGAAGTGGAAGAAACCTATCTCTTGTCATTTGTATCCGGTTAGAACACGGGAGTATTCAGAATTCACTGCCGTGAATTATCATAAATGGGAGATTTGTGATCCTGCATGCAGTTTGGGTGAAGAGCTAAAGGTTCCCATCTATAAGTTTGTAAAGGAGGCTCTGATAAGAAAGTTTGGAAAAGCTTGGTATAAAGAATTGGAAGAAGTAGCCCAAGAGAAAGCTAAATAACGGGTATGTCCAAAATCACCTTAGTCCCCTTTGGAACTCCATTTTTATCGAACAAATCAACAATATCAACCTCAAAATTGTTTTGGTAATCCTTGGAAAAATTGGCAAGACGTTCTTTAGTAATTCGTATTCCTACCGATTTTCTTTTTAAAACTCTATTTTCTTTATTTGCCTCCGCAACTCCACGTCCAACACCGTTGTCTATGATTTCTATGGAAATATGATTTTGGGTTTTTTGCTTGACGTTGAGATGAATCATTTTTTCACCATTCTTTGGAGAAAGGCCATGCCATAACGAATTTTCCAAGAATGGCTGCAATGCCAAAGAAGGCACTTTTATATTGTCTATATTAATATTGTCATCTACGGCTATTTTAAAATCTATCTCATTAGAGAATCGAATGTTTTCAATATTCATGTAGAGTTCAACCGTTTCCAATTCTTCAGCTAAAGAAATTTCTTTTAATGAGGAAGCTTCCAGAATTTTCCGAACCAACTTGGAAAATTTATTTAAGTAGTGCACTGCATTTTTTTGCTCATTGTTGATTATGTACAGCTTGATTGAATTCAAGGAATTGAACAAAAAATGCGGATTCATCTGACTTCGTAACATGTTTTGTTCCAGGGAAAGAACCCTTTTTTCATTCTTGCTCTGGTATTGGCGATATAGGATGTATAGGATAGAGGAAATTAGCCCTACAATAAGGGCACTTACCAATAAGGTGGTTTGGTTTTTACGAAGTCTAAGACGCACAATTTCATTTTCTTTGGCGAGCACGGAGATTTGATTATTTTTTTTGTCCGCTTCGTATCGAACAATTACATCGTTCATGTACCTAAAGTTGGTAGCACTGGAAATTTCCTCGTTGTATTCGTCTGCTTTTATATAATATTCATATGCTTTTTTATAATTACCTCTTTCACGTTCAAAATCTGAAAGTTTTTGATAACCGTAAAGTACATTGCCTGGCATGTTATGGGTTTGGGCCATCTCCAAACCATCCTGAATAAATCTGCCCGCTTTCTCAAAATTTCCCAATATCGTATGTGCCCATCCAGTATTTATAAATACTGAGGAGGTCAGAAAAAAGTCACCTATGGATTTGGACTGCTCATGGAGGGGTTCCAACAAAACCAGAGCGGCATGTGGCATATCTTGCTTAAGGTAGACCTGGGCTAGGCTGTTTTTGCATAGGACACGTCCAAAGTCAGAATTAATAGTTTCATTATAAGCCAACGATTTTCTATAATTTTCAAGGGCACCCTCCAAATCTCCTTTTTGTTCAAGACAAATCCCAATGTTTTGATGGTTGATAGCCAAACCTAACTTGTTGTCAAGTTCTTCCTCAAACTTAAGCGCTCGTTTAAACTGGGTAATGGCAAGGTCATATTGTTCCAGTGCGCGGTATAATAGTCCAATACAGTTAAGAGAAACATTTATGCTTCTTTTAATATGGTGTGATGGGTTTTCAACCTCTTCGGCCAATTCCAAAGCTTTTTGATTATAGTCCAAGGCTGTTTTAATGGCATCTGTGCGCCTGTACACAACACCAAGCATGTTAAGGCTCAGCACCTTTAATTCTATATTATTGGCTTTTTCTGAAATTTCCAAAGCCTGTTGATGAAGGTCAGCGGCCTTTTTAAACTGGGATATGTTTCTATACTTTGTTCCAATTTGGTCAAGGGCATAGGCTTGTCCTTCTAAATAGTTTTCCTTTTCACACAAATCTGCAAAATACCGTAGTAGCGTGGTATCCCTTTTTTCAGACTTTAATTCCGTATCTAATGAAAGATAGGTTTTGGGCTTCATTTGAACAAGCCTTTGTGCTTTATCCTTGAAAGCTTCTGGAATTTCCTGTGATACTACAAATTGAAAGGCGAAGAAAAAACACCACAATAGTATCTTTTGAAAATGTTGTGGGGTTTCGGTTTTTGTAGCTAGTATTTTGAACACAGGCGCTTAGGGAAGTTACAGCATATCCAAAAAATCGGATTTCTTTTGTCGGGAAACGGGAATTTTATGATTGGATTCCAAAACCACGTAGCCGTCTGTTTTGAGAAATTCTTTTATCTTATTGAGATTGATGATATAGGAATTGTGGATTCTAAAAAAACTATTGTCAGGCAACAAATTATTTACTTCCTTAAGCTTTTTGGTAAGCAGTATTTTTTGACCATCACTTAAAAAAATAGTGCTGTAGTTACCATCAGATTCAGCATATAGGATATCATCACTATTTAAGAACAGTAATTTACCATCTGTATTTATGGTTATTTTCTTGCTATGGGCATCTGCATTAAAGTTCAGCAAGATTTTCTCCAGTTTTTCCGCAGTTAAGTTCTTGGAATTGTACTTTTTTATTTTTGCAATGGTTACCTGAAGATCATCAGTATCAATTGGTTTTAGCAGATAATCAATGGCTTCATTTTTAAGCGCCTTTAAGGCGTATTGATTATATGCTGTGGTAATAACTACTGGAAAATCCTTGTTTTTGAGGTTTTTTATAAATTGAAACCCATCCATTGATGGCATTTCAATATCCAGAAAAAGACAATCCGGGGTATTGCGCTCTAAATAGTTCAAGGCTTCATGAGCATCAGTAAAAGACGCTATTATATCCACTTCATCACTTAGATTGGTTAATTCCCAACTTAAGCTTTGTAGGGCTTTTACCTCATCATCTACAATAACTGCTTCTAACATCCTCTAATTTAATCAAATTCAAATTTAGGATTAATCTATTTAAGGTTTCTAAAAATATGTGCTAATGGAGCTTATATGCTTATAATTGGTAAAGAATGGTCGGTAACGGCAATTTTGTGGCATTTTTCTTAACCCGAAAACACTTTTTTTATACGAGACTTGAGGCATTGAAGGAACAAAAACCATTTATACACAAAAGATAACAGTTTATACATACGCTGTCCTAATTGATTTTATTGTTTTATACTTTGGTGGTGTCAAAAAATAGGAGACAACCTAAATAGTGATACTATGAAAAAATGTGTTGTGTTATTCGTGCTTTTGATATTTACTCTAATTTTTGCTGCTATTTTGGAGGATAGAGAATTGAAAATGCAGTCAGATTGGGACAAAGTAGTTAATGTAGACTAGTAAGTTTCAACAGAACAAGTTCATATACATTACCAACAAACAAGCGTACGGCCGGCAACCAACCTCTTGATTTTAGAAACTGCTTGCAAAATAAAATCTTTAGCGGAGCCAAGGTTTAAGTTTTGGTTTTGGGTTTCGGGGGAACTACCTAAGATTAAAGTACATTCCAAGGTTAAAGCTAAGAATGGCCGTACTGTTTGGTAATGCAATACCCTAAAGTAGCTTTAAGCGCAAATTTTCATAAATAGTTAAGACCAAAAAGTATATTACAATATACTTTTTGGTCTTTTTTGTTATTGTTGAATCTTGGCAAAAAACTTCAATGGGGTCGTAATCCCGAAAAGTCCAAGGAACATCACTTGCGAACCTAGATTTCAACATGTTGTGTTAAAAACTTTACACTCGTTTTAGTAAAACAAACTTTCCAATCTGGTTACATTTTTGAATCTTTGTTAGCCCTATTCACAAGGAAATTTCCTTTCCAGATTATAAACTTTGTAACTCGTAATTATGTCAGCAGCCATTGAGCCTATATTAGAAGAAAATGAAGATAGATTTGTAATATTTCCGATTAAGCATCATGATCTTTGGGAGTGGTACAAGAAATGCGAAGCTTGTTTTTGGACTGCGGAAGAAATAGACCTTCATGAAGATTTGACGGACTGGAACAATAAACTAAACGATGACGAGCGCTATTTTATAAAGCACATACTCGCTTTTTTCGCAGCCTCCGATGGTATCGTGAATGAGAATTTGGCAGAAAATTTTGTTAGCGAGGTGCAGTATGCCGAAGCAAAATTCTTCTACGGATTTCAAATCATGATGGAGAATATCCATTCAGAAACGTATTCTTTGCTAATAGATACTTACGTGAAAGATGAGAAAGAGAAAAATATCCTTTTTAAAGCCATTGAAAACTTTCCGGCAATCAAAAAGAAAGCAGATTGGGCATTGAACTGGATTGAATCTCCAAGTTTTGCTGAAAGATTAATCGCATTTGCAGCTGTTGAGGGAATCTTCTTTTCAGGTGCTTTCTGCTCTATCTTTTGGTTAAAGAAAAGAGGTCTAATGCCAGGACTCACATTTTCTAACGAGTTAATTTCAAGGGATGAGGGAATGCACTGTGATTATGCGGTTCATTTACATAACAAACACTTGATCAATAAAGTTCCAAAAGAGCGAATCACTGCGATTTTGACAGATGCGCTTAATATTGAAAGAGAATTTATCACTGAGTCACTTCCAGCAAGTCTTATTGGGATGAACTCAAAACTAATGACACAGTACTTAGAGTTTGTAACAGATAGGTTGCTTGTGGAATTAGAATGCGAAAAAGTATATAATGCCACCAACCCATTTGATTTCATGGATATGATTTCACTTCAGGGTAAAACAAATTTCTTTGAAAAGCGCGTGTCTGAATATCAAAAGGCAGGGGTTCTTAACAAAGAAAAAGATGAAGATGCACAAAAAATCAGTTTCGACGCTGATTTTTAAATTGACCAACCTTTAAGAAAGCACTACCCCCTAGTGTTTTCATGACCTTAACCTAAGTGCGGTGGAATTTTTCCATCGCCGTTAAAATGTATGCTGGGATTAACCAACAAACGTATCATTTAAAAAGAATAGTAGCCACATGTATGTAGTAAAAAGAGACGGAAGAAAAGAGCTGATCATGTTCGACAAGATCACGGCGAGAGTAAGAAAATTGTGTTATGGTCTTAACGGACTGGTAGATCCATTAAAAGTTGCTATGCGAGTCATAGAAGGACTTTATGATGGTGTTACCACGTCTGAATTGGATAATTTGGCAGCGGAAATTGCCGCCACCATGACGACTACACATCCAGATTATGCGAAATTGGCAGCTCGTATTTCAGTTTCGAACCTACATAAAAACACTAAAAAATCCTTCTCGGAGACCATGAAGGATTTGTATGAATACGTAAACCCTAGAACAGGTAAAAAGGCACCACTATTATCTGATGAGGTGTATGAGGTAATTTCCAAGAATTCAGAAAAATTGGATTCAACCATTATTTATAACCGTGATTTTGGCTACGATTATTTCGGGTTTAAAACTTTGGAACGTTCATACCTATTAAAATTGAACGGTAAGATAGCAGAGCGTCCGCAGCATATGTTGATGCGTGTCTCTATAGGCATCCATTTGAACGATTTGGATGCTGCAATAGAAACGTATGAATTGATGTCTAAAAAATACTTCACTCATGCTACACCTACCTTATTCAATTCAGGTACTCCTAAACCACAGATGTCTTCTTGCTTTCTATTAGCAATGAAAGATGACAGTATTGATGGTATTTACGATACGTTGAAGCAAACAGCAAAAATTTCACAATCTGCTGGCGGTATAGGTCTTTCTATCCACAATGTAAGAGCCACAGGATCCTATATCGCAGGAACCAATGGTACTTCTAATGGAATTGTTCCCATGCTTCAAGTATTTAATGATACGGCTAGATATGTGGATCAAGGTGGCGGAAAGCGTAAAGGAAGTTTCGCAATCTATATGGAGCCATGGCATGCAGATATCTATGAGTTCCTCGATTTGAAAAAGAATCATGGAAAAGAAGAAATGCGTGCACGAGATTTATTCTATGCCATGTGGATTTCTGACCTTTTCATGAAAAGAGTAGAAGCAAATGAAGAATGGACATTAATGTGTCCTAATGAGTGCCCAGGACTTTTTACGCATCACAGTGAAGAGTTTGAAGAACTATACTTAAAATACGAAGCGGAAGGGAAGGGTCGTAAAACCGTTAGAGCAAGAGACCTTTGGGAAAAAATATTGGAATCCCAAATTGAAACTGGTACACCATATATGTTGTACAAGGATGCTGCCAACCGTAAGAGCAACCAAAAGAATTTAGGAACCATCCGTTCTTCTAACTTATGTACAGAAATTTTGGAGTACACTTCTCCAGATGAGATAGCGGTATGTAATTTGGCTTCTATAGCACTGCCCATGTTTATAAAAAATGGGGAATTTGACCACAAGGAATTGTTCAAGGTTACAAAAAGGGTAACCAAGAATCTGAACAAGGTAATCGATAGAAACTACTATCCGGTAAAAGAGGCAGAAAATTCCAATATGCGTCATAGACCTATCGGTCTTGGAGTACAGGGCTTGGCAGATGCATTCATCATGTTGCGATTACCTTTTACCAGTGATGAAGCCAAAAAACTGAATCAGGAGATATTTGAAACGCTATATTTTGCAGCGGTAACGGCTTCTATGGAGCAAGCAAAAGAAGACGGACCATACTCCTCTTATAAAGGTTCTCCAATTGAAGGAGGAGAGTTCCAACATAACCTTTGGGGAATTAAGGACGAAGAACTTTCTGGACGTTGGGATTGGGCCAAGTTGAGAAAAGATGTAAAGAAAAATGGAGTGCGTAACTCCTTGTTGGTAGCTCCAATGCCAACAGCATCCACTTCTCAAATACTGGGCAATAATGAGTGCTTTGAACCATATACCTCTAACATTTATACCCGAAGAGTACTTTCTGGTGAGTTTATCGTAGTAAATAAGCACCTTTTGGAAGACTTGGTGAATTTAGGTCTTTGGAACGAAAACATGAAGCAAGAATTGATGCGAGCCAACGGATCTATTCAACATATAGAAACCATTCCACAAGACATTAGAGAGTTGTACAAGACGGTTTGGGAGCTTAGCATGAAAGATATCATTGATATGAGTAGACAACGAGGCTACTTTATTGATCAGAGTCAGTCTTTGAACCTGTTCATGGAAAATGCTAATTATTCTAAGTTGACTTCTATGCATTTCTATGCATGGAAAAGTGGACTTAAAACAGGAATGTATTACCTAAGAACTAAGGCAGCTGTAGATGCGATCAAGTTTACTTTGGACAATACAAAGAAAAAAGAGGTTCCTATTAGTGTAGCTGCTGAGGCAGAAGTTGTGGCAGCAACACCTAAGGCAGCCGAAGAACTTAAAGTAGAAACCTCATCGGCAAGTCAGCAAGAAGTAGACGTACAACCCATGACAGCTGAAGAGATGAAAGAAATGATTGCACGTGCCAAAGAAGGCCAAGCGGACGATGACTGTTTGATGTGTGGATCATAGTTTATGCTGAACTTATCAGTATGTGATAGTGTTTATTGAACAAATGCCTCGGAAAAGTTCACCCCACAAAGAACAACTTCCGGGGTATTTTTTGAATTGGAAATTCAATAAAAAAAGCCCCTTTAAAGGGGCTTTTTTAATGATTCTTGTTCAATGTCTTATAAAGACCAGGCTCTGCCCTGGGTCAATGTTTGTTCATCTTCACATCCTATGTACTCACCAGGAACCGGTAAATAGGCTAAAACTTCTTCACCTACATATTCTGATGTCTTATAAGACCAAATAGAAATATCACGTAAAGAATTAGCAAAACTAAAGCATGAAATCTCTTCATCCAATACAGCACTTCCATCATTTTCTTCAACAGCCATAAAGTAAGTTTCTAAAGCTTTTTCATGGGCTTCTTCAACCTCGTCCGTTCTTTTCTTAAGATAAGTAGCAAAAACAGGCTCTAAAACCTCTTCATCCAACTCTGCAAGCGACTCTTTTTGAGCAGAAGCCAAAACCTTATTGGTAAAATTGCTCATGCCCATCTTTAGAAAATCTTGATGTTCCTTTGGGAGCACTTCATTAGCAAATTTGTCTATAAACATATGCACATTTACTTCCGTGGCAGACGGGGTATCTGTTTTTGGTAATAAGATGTCTACTAGTGTATGTAAAACCATTCCTTCATCTTTAGAAAAGAATTCTGGGGTCCAATCCAACACTTTCTTGCTATTACAACTTTGTACTATTCCCAAAAGGGTTGGAGCGGCAACGGTATAGCCAAAGGCCAACCCCATATTTTTAAGTGCGACTCTTCTTTCCATTATATGTTTCCTTTTTTAAGTTCTTGTGCTGCGTGATTAGCAGCTCTTGCTGTAAAAGCCATATAGGTCAATGATGGGTTTACACAACTTGCAGAGGTCATAAAAGACCCATCAGTCACATAAACGTTTTTAACGGCATGTACTTGATTGTTTCCGTTTAAAACGGAAGTTTTAGGATTTCTACCCATTCTGGCAGTACCCATTTCATGTATTCCAAGCCCTAGTGCATAAGTATCATCATAAGTTTCCACATCACGTACTCCGGATTTCTCCAACATTGCTGCTGCTTGCTCTTGCATATCTTTACGCATATTAAGCTCATTTTCCTTTATCTCAGCATCAAAAGTAACCGTTGGTAATCCCCACTGATCTTTCTTATCATAGTCAAGGGTCATTTTATTTTCATGATATGGCAAGATTTCTCCAAACCCTAACATATTCATGTTCCAGCCTCCTGGTTTTAAAACAGCGTCTTTAAGTTCTTTTCCATGGGAAACTTCGGCAATGGCGGCTTCATAATCACCTCTTCCAGCACCACCTTGATATCCATACCCTCTGGTAAATTCTTTCATATTACTGCTGCCACCCAAATTTCTAAAACGAGGAACATAAATTCCATTTGGTTTTCTTCCTTTGTAATATTTATCCTCAAATCCGTCTACCTTACCCCTGGCACCGGCTTTAAAGTGATGATCCATGATGTTATGGCCCAATTCTCCTGAATCGTTACCCATTCCATCGGGGAATCTATCTGATTTGGACTGCATCAAAATTGAAGTAGAAGCTACGGCAGAAGCACAAAGGAAAATTACTTTGGCTTTAAATTCGAAAACTTCTTTAGTAACTCGATCTATAACCTTAACTCCAGTAGCTTTTTTAGTATCTGCATCATAGATTACCTCGTGTACAATGGAATCTGGACGCAAGGTCATATTTCCTGTTCGCTCAGCCGCCGGTAATGTGGAAGAATTACTACTAAAATAGGCGCCAAAAGGACAACCTCGAATACATCTATTTCTAAATTTACAAGAGCTACGATTTAGCCCATCAAATTTTTTGTCACTATTAATATGTGCAACTCTACCTGCCGTGACAACCCGACCATCAAAATGATCTGCAACGCGTTCACGCACATGCTGTTCAACACAGTTAAGGGTCATCATAGGCTCAAATTGCCCATCTGGGAGTTGAGGTAGACCCAATAACTCTCCAGAAACTCCTATATAACTTTCAACTTTATCATACCAAGGAGCAATATCTTTGTAACGTACAGGCCAATCAATGGCAACACCTTCTTTTTTATTCGCCTCAAAATCAATTTCACTCCAACGGTAACTATGACGTCCCCACAGTAATGAACGTCCTCCTACATGATATCCTCGCATCCAATCAAAACGTTTTGTTTCATTATACGGATGGTCAATATCATCCACAAACCAGAAATTATGCGGAGCTTTAACGGTATATCCTGTTCTATTTTGCTTCTCCTGCCTTGCTAGTTTTTCAGGAGATAATTCCCCATTATTTGGAAAATCCCATGGATCTAAATTTGCCGTGGGATAATCTGTAATATGGTTGACCATACGACCTCGTTCCAAAACCAAAGTTTTTAGTCCGTTTTCGCATAATTCCTTAGCAGCCCAACCACCACTAATGCCCGTTCCCACTACAATGGCATCGTATGATTCCTGCTCTTCGTTGTAATAAAATTTACTCATTTAATAGGATTGTTTATTTCATAAATGTATTAATTATTAAATTAATTTTCTACATTTAATCCTTATGTTTATTGAGAATTCACTACTATAACGTTGTAGTTTTTTAATTCTATTAAGATTTAACCACTGATCCTTATGAAAAGAAGAAATTTTATTCAAAATAGTACACGAGCCGGAATCGCATTTTCACTTTTGGGAGTCTATGCGTGTAAACAAGGCAAGAAAAAAGAAACAACAGATTCAGAAATGCCAGAAGAAACACCAGTAGCTCCAGAACAATTGTTCAAGCTATCACTAGCCCAATGGTCAATAAACCAAATGATCCGGAATGATGGAGTCGACCCCTATACTTTCGCGGAAAAAGCAAAAGCATGGGGATTCACAGGGCTGGAATATGTAAGCGGATTGTACTACAAAGAATTGGAGAAGGACAATTTTTCCGAGGCCGCCATGAAAGCATTCGTTGATAAATGTAATGCTGAAAGTGAAAAACATGGACTTGAAAATGTCCTCATCATGATAGACGGTCAAGGCGATCTAGCGGCATCGGATGCTGCTGTAAGAAAGGAAGCAGTGGAAAACCATTATAAATGGGTAGATGCAGCTTCAGCAATGGGATGTCATTCCATACGAGTAAATTTGAACGGTACTCAAGAGCAAGAAGCTTGGACAAAGGCATCTGTAGATGGGCTAACACAATTGGCTACTTACGCAAAGGATAAGAATGTAAATATCATTGTGGAAAATCATGGAGGACTTTCTTCAAATGGAGCTATGTTAGCCGGAATTATGAAAGAGGTGGGAATGGACAATTGTGGGACCTTGCCCGATTTTGGAAACTTTTGTATCAAAAGAGAAGATGGTTCTTATTACGAATCAAAATGCATAGAAGAATATGACAAGTACCAAGGAGTTACTGAATTGATGCTATATGCCAAAGCTGTGAGTGCAAAATCCTATGATTTTGATGCTGAAGGAAATGAATCCAAGATTGATTATGCCAAGATGATACAAATTGTTAAGGATTCTGGGTATACGGGATATATAGGTGTGGAATATGAAGGAAATGTACTTAGTGAAGAAGAAGGAATAATAGCTACTAAAAACTTGTTGAGCAAATTGCTTGATCTATCTGCATAAAACATTTGGTTTATGAAGGGATTTTTACATCAACAGTTTGATTATAACTTCTATTGCAATAAAAAGCTCATTGAGCAATGCATTGCTATGGAAAAAGTTCCAGAGAAGGCCATAAAATTGTTCGGTCATATATTAAATGCCCACCATATTTGGAATCATAGAATTGTTGGAAAACCAATTGAGTTCAATACTTGGCAAGAACATGTTTTGGAGAGTTGGGAAGACATTCATTATGAGAACCAAAGAACTTCATTTGAAATCATAACCAATGCAGATGATTTGAGTAAGAGGGTAGATTATGAAAATAGTGAGGGAAGGATTTTTGCCAACGAGCTCAAAGACATTCTGTTCCACATCATTAATCATTCTACTCACCACAGAGGACAAATCCTAATGGATTTCAGAACATCGGGTATTGCCCCAGAACCTTTAGATTATATTTTATACAAAAGATGATCCTCTTATGAATACAAAAATTAAGTTCCAATTGTCCTTTATGATGTTCCTTGAATTCTTCATCTGGGGTGGTTGGTTTGTTACACTTGGCACTTTTCTGGGGGAAAACTTGAATGCCAATGGGGGAGAAATAGCAAAGGCTTTTTCAACGCAGTCATGGGGGGCCATAATTGCTCCATTTATTATTGGTTTAATAGCAGATCGCTATTTTAATGCAGAACGGATTTTAGGTGTTTTACACCTTGTGGGAGCATTTCTAATGTACCAGATGTATGGCGTAGATGACTTTGCTGCTTTTTACCCATATGTTTTGGGATATATGATTTTATACATGCCAACCTTGGCGTTGGTAAATTCAATCTCTTTCAATCAGATGAAAGATCCAGCTAAAGAATTCTCCTTGGTTAGAGTATTTGGAACCATAGGTTGGATTGTTGCTGGACTGATTATTAGCTATGTTTTTCTTTGGGATTCGCCTGAGGGAAGATCAGAAGGGATGCTAAAAAACACTTTTTTAATGGTGGCAATTGCCTCCGCTATTCTTGGGCTTTTTAGCTTTACTCTTCCAAAAACACCTCCAAGAGTATCGAAAGATGAAAAAGTGAATATTGCAAGTATGCTGGGGTTTGATGCGTTGAAGCTTTTAAAGGATAAAAATTTTCTGGTTTTCTTTATCGCTTCTGTTCTTATATGTATCCCTTTAGCTTTTTATTATCAAAACGCCAATCCATTTCTTTCGGAAATCGGCGTGAGCAACCCAACAGGGAAAATGACCATAGGTCAAATATCAGAAGTGCTTTTTATGCTTTTACTGCCCTATTTCTTCAAAAAATATGGATTTAAAAAAACCATTTTGGCGGGGATGTTGGCATGGACCATTCGCTATTTGTTGTTTGCCTTTGGAAACCCAGGTGAACTTGCATTCATGTTGATTATTGGGATAGCACTGCATGGTATTTGCTATGATTTTTTCTTTGTATCAGGGCAAATTTATACGGATACGAAAGCTGGAGAGAAATATAAAAGCGCAGCCCAAGGATTAATAACTCTTGCTACTTATGGAGTAGGAATGCTCATTGGGTTTTGGATAGCGGGGAAAATAACAGATACCTATTTATTGGAAGATGCTACTCATACTTGGCAGACTATATGGATGTATCCTGCAGGATTTGCTTTGGTTGTTTTTCTGTTGTTTGCCTTAGTTTTTAAAAATGAGGAAGTAGAATATAAAAATTGAACCAAATAGATAACTAACCAAATATATTTTGATGGAAAATATTAATAAGAATAGACTTTTTGTTGCCTCCTGTGTTGCACTCTTGGTAACGGCAATGACCTTTGCAATAAGGGCAAGATTAGAAACTGTTTTTGGGCCAGAAGGAGTTGGTCTTACTTTAGAACAAATAGGATGGGCGTTTACACCTGCTTTTTGGGGCTTTACAATTGCCATGATAGTTGGAGGACCGCTAGTAGACTCGCTAGGCATCAAAAAAATAACATGGATAGCTTTTATTACCCATGCTATTGGTATCATATGGACAATCTTGGCAAAGGATCAGACCTCGTTGTTCTTGGCCACACTTTTTGTAGGGATAGGCAATGGAATGGTGGAAGCAGCACTCAACCCAATGATTGCCTCCATGTACACCAAGAATAAGACAAAGATGTTGAATCGTTTTCATGTTTGGTTTCCAGGGGGAATAGTAATAGGTTCTTTGGTGGGCTGGTTAGTCATGGATGTTATGGGGCTTGGATGGCAGGTAATGGTAGGAGTGTTATTTATTCCATTAATTATCTATGGCTTTATGTTTTTAGGTCAAAATTTCCCCGTCACCGAGCGTGTACAAATGGGAGTCAGCAACAATAAAATGATTGCCAGTTTGGGCAAACCACTATTCATATTTATGGTCCTGTGTATGTTTTTAACAGCAGCATCAGAGTTGGGTACAACGCAACGCATAGAATCATTGCTAAAAGAATCCGTTGCAGTGCCGTTGTTGGTACTAGCATTTATAAATGGTATCATGGCGTTAGGACGTGCCTTTGCAGGAAAGGTCATACATAAATTACAGCCTGCAGGGATGTTATTATTTTCAGCAATATTTACATTTATAGGGCTTTGGTTATTGACTATTACAAGCGGAGGAATGACTTTTGCAGCCGCAGCGGTTTTTGCAGTTGGAGTTACATTTTTCTGGCCGACCATGCTCGGTTTTGTTGCAGAATACCTTCCAGAAACGGGAGCTTTGGGATTGTCCATAATGGGTGGAGCTGGAATGCTTTCAGTCTCTGTGGTTTTACCTGTAATGGGTAATTTAATGGACAATGCAAATGCAACAGAAGCGCTAAGAACCATGTCGATATTACCAGCGATTTTAATAGTTGCCTTTATTGGACTTTATATCTATATGAAGAAAAGAAAAACAGAAACAGCTTAATACTAATTTAAAAATGCCAAAAAAAATAAGACTAGGAATTATTGGTGGGGGTGGTGATTCCCTTATTGGAGTACTTCATAGAGTAGCCTCTTTTATCAATGATAATTATGAAATTGTAGGAGCCGTATTCAATCCAGATTATGAGCAAAATATTGCTTTTGCCAAAGAGATTGATGTACCTACAAATAGAATATACAAGGACTTTGATACACTTATTGAGGAGGAGCTAAAACTTCCTGAGGAAGACCGTATCCAGGTCTGTTCTGTATTGACGCCTAATTTTTTACACTTTCCAATGGCCAAAAAGTTATTGGACAATGGCTTTCATGTTATCTGTGAAAAGCCAATGACAATGGACTACAAGGAGGCAAAAATCCTTCAAGAGGTCCATAAAAATTCTGGGAAGGTGTTTGCTTTGACCCATACTTATACGGGTTACCCTATGGTGAGACAAATGAGGGAGATGATCAAGAATGGAGAACTGGGCAAAATTCATAAAGTGGACGCCAGATACTACCAAGGCTGGATAAATACTGTAATCCATGATAAGGAAAAGCGTTCTTCTGTTTGGCGTTTAGATCCCACAAAAGCTGGAATAAGTTCATGTATGGGAGATATTGGAGTGCATGCGTTTAACATGGTTGAGTTTACAACAGGATTACAGGTTAAATCATTGTTATGTGATTTCAATTACCTCTATGAAGACAACCAAATGGATGTGGACGGGACCGTTCTTATACGAATGGGAGAGCACGTAAAAGGTGTGATCAGAGGTAGTCAAGTTGCTACAGGAGAGGAAAATGGACTGGCCATTGCTATTTATGGAGAAAAAGGAGCCTTAAGATGGGAGCAAGAGAAGCCTAATTTTCTCTACAAAATGAGCGATACTGAACCCGTTCAAATATATAAGCCAGGACACGCATATAATTCCGAGCTTTCTTTAGGAGCATCAAAAATGCCACCGGGACACCCAGAGGGGATTTTTGATTCCATGGCCAACATTTATTTAGGTGCCGCAAAAGCCATCCGGGGTGAAAAATATAATGATGGAGAATTCCCAACCATGGAAGATGGGGTTAGAGGCATGAATTTCATTGAAGGCACTGTAGCATCACACAAACAAGGAAATGTTTGGGTAGAAATGGATTAAGGATAGTTTTTCCTCAATATGATTTTAATGACCGCATTTTGCGGTCATTATTTTTGAAACACCTTTTCAAACCGTTCAAAAACCACGATCATACTCTCCAAAGGTGTTCTATTAAATTTTGCTAATTCCCTCGTATAATAATCCCAATGAGATTTTTGCCAGTGTTCCAAACTTTTGTCTCCTTCACCTTCCAAACGTGCATGTTCTGAATGGATGGAAAAATAAGGGACCAATTTGACGGAGGTGGTACGGATAATGCACAAAGCTTTTCCAGACCAATCTGTTACAACAGCAAAATCACCAATTTTTGGGAGCTCTTCCTTTCGTAATTGTAAACCTAACAACGAATGCGAAGTAGCACGTTTAACATCTTTGCAAACTAAGCTTGCACAAGTATTGGCATCTTTTTCATTGTCGCAAAAATGAATGACTTTTGGGGCATCTTCAGAGGCAAATTCCAGATGGGCGTCTAGAAAATCACCCCATAGATTTCGGGCAGAAGCGTTTTCCATAAGTAGATATTAAGAAAATTTATGTTGTTTAAATTGATTAGCGGCATGATTGGCGGCCCTTGCCGTAAAGGCCATATAGGTTAATGAGGGGTTAACACAACTTGCTGAGGTCATAAAGGCACCATCTGTAACATAAACGTTGGGCACATCATGAATCTGGTTGTTTCGGTTCAAAACAGAGTTTTTTGGGTTATTCCCCATACGGGCACCACCCATTTCATGAATTCCCAGACCTGGCCCCGTTTCCGTATCAAAAGCTTTTACATCTTTAAAGCCAGCAGCTTTAAAAATAGCTACAGCTTCTTTTTTAATGGCCTCTCGCATGTTCAGCTCATTTTCTCTGAATTCAACATCAAAATCCAGTTGAGGCAAGCCCCACTGGTCTTTCATGGTTTTACTCAAGGTAACTCTATTATCATGATGAGGCAACATTTCGCCAAAACCTGTCATTCCAATTTCCCAGGCGCCTGGCTTTAAAATGGACTCTTTAAGCGCTTTACCATATCCCATTTCAGCTACCATTTCAGACCAATGAGTCCTATTGGCACCACCTTGATATCCAAAACCACGAAGAAAGTTCTTTGTCTTGGTATTTTCATCCAAGTTAACAAACCTTGGAATATAGAACCCATTAGGCCTTCTTCCTTTATAATATTTGTCCAAGTATCCATCAACCTTTGCAGAAGCTCCTAGTTGATAATGATGATCCATTAGATTACGGCCTAGCTCATCATTATTATTGCCCAATCCATTTGGAAATGTTTTTGATTTGGATTGCAATAAAATACCAACTGATGCCATTGCCGATGCACATAGAAACACAATTTTGCCTTTGAATTCCATTTTTTCATGTGTCACCGCATCGATAACTTTTACCCCTGTCGCTCTCTTTTGTTTTTCATCATAAACCACTTCGTGAACAATGGAATTGGCACGCAATGTCATATTGCCCGTTCGTTCCGCAGCAGGAAGCGTAGAAGAGTTGCTGCTAAAATATCCACCAAAGGGGCATCCTCTCCAACACCTACTTCGGTACTGACAAGGTCCTCTCCCTTCAAAACTTGAAGTGTTTTCAGTAATATGAGCCGCTCTCCCAATAGTCAATAATCTTCCATCATCAAACTCTGATTGCATAGCCTGCCGTAAATCTTTTTCAACACAGTTTAATTCCATTGGCGGTTGAAATTGACCATCCGGAAGTTGTTTTAGGCCCAATTTTTCACCACTAACACCGATATAAGATTCCACCTTATCATACCATGGAGCAATATCTTTGTAGCGAACAGGCCAGTCTACGGCAATACCTTCCTTTTTGTTGGCCTCAAAATCAATGTCGCTCCACCTGTAACTTTGCCGCCCCCATGTTAAGGAACGTCCACCAACTTGATATCCCCTAATCCAGTCAAAACGCTTGGTTTCTTGATATGGATGCTCCAAGTCATTGACAAAAAAATGTTTGACATCTTCCTTTGGTGCCCAACCCAAACGACGTTGCTTAGGATATTTTTGCAATTCCTCATCGCTCAATTCGCCTTTTAAAGGATAGTCCCACGGATCATCATGCATGGTTTTATAATCTTCTACATGCTTCACCATCGGTCCACGCTCCAAAACCAAGGCTTTTAAGCCATTTTCACAAAGTTCTTTAGCTGCCCAACCGCCACTTATCCCTGTTCCTACAACAATAGCATCATAAACAACATTTTCGTTCATTATTGTACTGTTTTAATTGTTAGCTAATCCCTATATTTATGTCTTTCTACAGGAAAAATAATAACATCGTAGTTTTTTTCTTAAATATAGGCGATAAATCCTAAAACGTTAAGGATTTATCATTTCTTAAAAAATTGATTTAAATGAAAACAATTAAAGGACCTGCGGTATTTCTTGCCCAATTTGTAGATGGTCAACCTCCATTCAATTCTTTGGACGGTATGTGCAAATGGGCTTCTGGTTTGGGATACAAAGGCATTCAGATACCCACATGGGAATCTTTCTTAATAGATTTGGATAAGGCTGCTGAAAGTCAAGATTACTGCGATGAGCTCAAAGGGAAAATCAATTCGTACGGATTGGAGATTACAGAGCTTTCAACCCATTTGCAAGGACAACTGGTAGCTGTTCATCCCGCATATGATATTATGTTTGATAATTTTGCGCCAGATACGGTAAAAAACAACCCTAAAGCGAGAACGGCATGGGCGGTGGAAACTGTTAAAAAAGCAGCTACGGCAAGCCGTAGGCTTGGACTAAATGCGCATGCAACATTCTCTGGGTCGTTACTTTGGCATACTGCTCACCCCTGGCCACAACGCCCCCCCGGATTGGTTGAAATGGGTTTTGAAGAGTTGGCCAATAGATGGATGCCCATTCTAAATCATTTTGATAAAGAAGGGGTTGATGTCTGTTATGAAATTCATCCAGGAGAAGATTTACATGACGGGGATACGTTTGAACGCTTTTTAGAAGCAACGGGGAATCATAAAAGAGTGAATATTTTATATGATCCAAGCCATTTTGTATTGCAACAACTGGATTATATTACCTACATAGACCATTACCATGAATTTATAAAGTCATTTCACGTAAAGGACTCAGAATTTAATCCTACAGGCAAAAAAGGTGCTTTTGGAGGATACAATGATTGGGGTGATCGAGCGGGCAGATATCGTTCTTTGGGAGATGGACAAATAGATTTTAAGACTATTTTCTCCAAGTTAACGCAATATGGATGTGATGTTTGGGCCGTTATGGAGTGGGAATGTTGTATTAAAAGTCCTGAGCAAGGAGCACGGGAAGGTGCCAAATTTATTCAAGACCATATTATTGAAGCAACCACCAAAACATTTGATGATTTTGCCGGTTCAGAAACGGATACTGAAAAACTAAAAAAGATATTGGGATTATGAAAAAAATAGCTTTACTGACTATATTAATAGTTGCTTTTGCTTGCAAAGACAAGCCAAAAGAGAATTCCAAGGAAGTAGAAGAAACTTCAGAAACAAAGATGCAGGAAGAAAAACCTGAGTGGACTGTTTTGTTTGACGGATCTTCGTGGGATGGATGGCACATATATTCGGGAAGGGATATAGAAGAAGCCTGGAGCTTGGAAGATGGCGCCATGCTCTTGAACAAAACTTCTGAACAACGAAAGGGTGGCGAGCGTTTCAACATCGTAACGGACAAGGAATACACAAATTTTGTGCTTTCAGTGGAATGGATGGTATCCAGTGGAGCCAATAGTGGTATTATGTGGGGAGTGGTTGAAGATGACAAATACCCAGAACCTTATACTACAGGGCCCGAGATTCAAGTGCTGGACAATATAGATCATCCAGATGCAAAGAACGGCACAAGTCACCAAGCTGGAGCGCTTTATGATATGGTATCACCGTCTCAGAATGTGGTTAAACCTGTTGGAGAGTGGAATCATTATTTAATATCGATTAACCATGAAACTAATGAAGGCAGCGTGGTTTTAAACGGAGTTAAGATTGTAGAATTTCCTGTAAATGGAGAAGCTTGGGACGCTATGGTGGCCAATTCTAAATTTGCTACTTGGGAAGCCTTCGGGAAGTTTAAAACAGGGAAAATTGCATTCCAAGACCATGGTGAACCCATAGTGATTGGGTATAGAAATATTAAAATCAAAGAACTTTAGGATGCATATGAAAGTCAATATTCTATTAGCAGCAATTGTTTTGATACCCACTTTTGCACTTTCACAAGAGAAGGAGCCAACCACCCCAGAAGCTACTGAGTTTTACGAACCTGTTCCTCCAAAGGTTATTCCGGGAAAGAATGGAGCCCCTCCTAGCGATGCCCTTGTATTATTTAATGGCAAGGATTTTAACCATTGGGTAAGTAGTGCGGATAGTACAGATGTAAAGTGGCACTTAAACGAAGATGGAAGTATGACAGTTAAGGATAAGACCGGAAACATTCAGACCAAAAAGAACTTTGGAAGCATGCAACTTCATATAGAATGGAAATCGCCTGCTGAGGTGCAACGAGAAGGTCAGAACAGGGCTAATAGCGGCGTTTTTATTCAGCAGCGCTATGAGATTCAGGTGCTGGACAATAACGATAACCCAACCTATACCAATGGTCAGGTAGGCTCAGTTTATAAGCAAACTGTTCCTTTAGCTATGGCATCTGTCCCTACTGGGGAATGGAATACCTACGATATTATCTTTCACGCTCCAGAATTTAGTAGGGGAGGCAATATTGTACAACCGGCAACGGTTACAGTTTTGCATAACGGTGTGTTGATTCAAGACCACACCATTATAGAAGGGACCATTAAATACATTGGTTGGCCAAAGTACGAAGCACACGGAAAAGCCCCAATTGTATTACAAGATCATAGAGATAATAGTAGGGTGAGTTACCGTAATATTTGGGTAAGGGAACTAAACTAAGTTCGTTTTAAAAGCTTGCTAACTTGTAAGGTCTTTGTGTACGTAGTCTAGCAACTATTTTGGTTACCTTTGCCAAAATTTAATCATTTTGTATGATTCAATCCATGACCGGATTTGGAAAGCATGTAGTGCAACTTCCTTCCAAGAAAATATCCATAGAGCTTAAATCGCTCAACAGCAAAAACCTTGATATCAATGCTAGAATTCCACAATCCTATAGAGAGAAGGAGTTGGAATTGCGAAAAATGATTGCCGATGTGTTGATTCGTGGAAAGGTAGATTTTGGACTATACCTTGAAATCACTGGTGAGGAAACAACAGCCGAGGTAAACCAAGGAGTGGTTAGAAAGTATATGCAACAATTGGCCAATATTACAGAAGGTGATGAGCTTAAATTGCTTGAAATGGCACTGCGTATGCCAGATACCATGAAAACCGAGAGAGGAGATATAGATGAAGAGGAATACCAAGCTATAAAAGGGGCTATGAAGCAGGCTCTTTCTGAAATTGTCAAGTTCCGAGATGAGGAAGGTCAAGTTTTGGAAAAAGACTTTGTAGCTCGGCTTAAGAATCTAAATACACTATTGGATGAGGTAAAGGCAATCGATCCAGAACGTTTGGATACCGTTAGGGAACGTTTGGAAAAAGCGGTAGCTGATTTAAAAACAGAGGTAGATGCCAATAGGTTTGAACAGGAATTGATCTACTATTTAGAGAAATACGATATCACGGAAGAAAAAGTTCGTTTGGCCAATCATTTGAGCTATTTTGAAACAACATTAAAATCCAAAGATTCCAACGGTAAAAAGCTTGGGTTCATTGCTCAAGAAATTGGTAGAGAGATCAATACCATTGGTTCCAAGGCAAATTATGCACCCATGCAACAATTGGTAGTGCAAATGAAAGATGAGCTGGAAAAAATAAAGGAGCAAATGCTTAATGTATTATGAAGGAAGGAGGAAAGCTCATTATCTTTTCGGCACCTTCCGGTAGTGGTAAGACTACAATTGTAAGGTATTTGTTGGAACAGCCTGAGCTTAATTTGGCTTTTTCGGTTTCTGCAACCTCCAGACCTAGAAGAGGAAAAGAAAAAGAAGGGATCAATTACTACTTCATGTCCATTTCTGAATTTAAAAAACACATTAAAGCTGAAGATTTTTTAGAGTGGGAAGAGGTATATAGGGATAATTTCTATGGTACTTTAAAAAGTGAAGTGGAACGCTTATGGGCAGAAGGAAAAAATGTAATTTTTGATATTGATGTAGTCGGCGGGCTTCGGATTAAAAAGAAATTTCCAAAGGAAACCTTGGCCGTTTTTGTGAAGCCACCTAGCGTAGATGAGCTAAAAATCAGGCTTAAAAAGCGAAGTACAGAAAGTGATGATAAAATCAATATGAGGGTTGCAAAAGCTTCTGTAGAGCTTGCTACCGCTCCTCAATTTGATGAAATTATCAAAAACTATGATTTGGACATGGCACTAAAAGAGTCCCATAAATTGGTGGCTGATTTTGTGGGTGCAAAAATGCCCAAATCAGAAGAAGAATAGAAAGGTGAAAAAAGTAGGGCTATACTTTGGTACGTTTAACCCTATCCATATTGGTCATCTGGCAATAGCCAACCATATGGTGGAGTTTTCTACATTGGATGAGGTTTGGTTCATCATTACCCCACAAAGTCCTTTTAAAAAAAAACATTCTTTATTAGATAACCATCACCGGTATCAGATGGTTTTTGAAGCTGTTCAGGATTATCCCAATCTTAAGCCCAGTACAATAGAATTTGATTTACCACAGCCTAATTATACTATCAATACACTACTTCTACTCGAAGAGCAATATGGTAAGGAACATGATTTTTCGCTTATCATGGGAGAAGACAATTTAAAAAGCTTTCATAAATGGAAAAACTATGAGTCCATTTTGGAACACCATGCCATATACGTATACCCCAGAATTTCTAAAGGAAAAATGGAGCATCAGTTTGTGGGTCATCCGAAAATTATAAAAGTAGATGCTCCTATTATGGAAATTTCATCCACCTTTATTCGGAATGCACATAAAGAAGGGAAGAATATTAAACCACTGCTTCCAGCTCCCGTTTGGAAATATATGGATGAAATGAATTTTTATAGATAGGGAATTACTCCGCGCCTGCTTGACTAAGAATATCTGTTCCTAAATATTTATCGTCTTTGTTATAGTACCATGCTCTAGTTTTTGGCATTTTAATGCCCTCAACCTCCTCTAAACCTTCTAGAAGAATATATTCCCCATCATTTTTACTTTCATCATGGTAAAATTGATACACTTCCATAGCATAGGTATTGGGGTCAAAGTAAAAATACCAAACATCTTTGCCCACACGTTCCTCATAATTTACCTTGAGGACCAAATATTCTTTTCCTTTAAATGTTTTGGTTCGAACCTCATCATGTAAAATGGTACCAGGATCTTTAATTTTCATGGGGAGACCATACAAATAGGTATAGTAATTTTTCATCATGCCCCCTCGTTCACAAGTCAGTCTATAGGTTTCCCTGTCTTTATCACTAACTTCAGAAGAGCCATTTAAGCTGGTCGTGCATACTTCTTTGTTAAAAGTATAGGTATAGGAAGCATCATCCTTCTTCACCTCTAAACTAAAATATTGCTTTGGGATGTTAATCTGAATAGTGCTTAATCGGTCACTTGATTTGGGTGTCTTCATGAGCACATTAAATGCACCATCCAATGTTTTCCATTGATTATTGGGGTCATGAAATTGAATGGCCTTATCTAAAAGCTCTTCGGCGGTAATTTTTTGCCCATGGAATACATTACTTATAAAAAAAACAGAAATCAGAATGATATATCGCATGCAGCAAGTTAAATAAATTACTCTGGTTTTTCTATCCTTGCTGGCTCAATAGTGCTATCATGACCGGAGTAATAAAGCTCTAAGAGTTCAAAAACAACCTCAACCAAATCTTTACTCTCCGTTAAGATAGAAAAGTATAGCGTAGTATTTTTTGGACTTGATTCTTCTGTTCTTGTCCTTGCAATCTGACGCTCAATTTTATCTGACATCAGTTTGAACAAATCATTTTTACCTTCCAGTTTACTTCCAATATCTTCAAATGATCTGCTTTCAAAGATTTGTTGCGTATCGGAAAATAATTTTTCGAGTCTAATGTCTAGCTCTTTAAGCTCTTTTATCTGGTTGTACTTTAATTTTTTATGATTGTTATGTACATGCGTATGGCTCACTTTTCCAATATACTCAAGAGATTGAGCTACATCAGTTAGGTGGGCTAGTGTTGTAATATAGAAATTACTGGCTCCCACATTTGCCTCATCGAGATTCTTGATAAAATAGAACAGATGGTTTCTAAGATCTTCAATCTCTGAAGAAAGCTTGGCACCTTGTTTTTTGTTCTTTTTTAAAAGTTCCAAATCCTGTTTTGACAATCCGTTTATGGAATTGGTATAAATTTTATTGGTCCTTTTGATAACGTTGGCAATATTATTGGCGCTTTCTTCTATTACACCTTGAATAGAGCTACTTTCTGCTCTATTAAGACTGTCTTCAGCTTTTAACTCTTTTGCCTTTTTCTTATATGCACTGTAGTTTCTTACCAACAGTAGTATGGCGGTAAACAACAAGATGGCAATTGCAGCTCCTTTCCCAAAATTTATTAACGTAAGAACAGTACCAGCAGCTACAAACGCTATTATTGCCGTACCAAACCATCCGCCTATAACATTAAGAACACCAGCAACCCTGTAGACTGCGCTTTCAGCTCCCCATGCTCTATCTGCTAAAGAAGTACCCATTGCAACCATAAATGTTACATATGTTGTAGATAGTGGAAGTTTATAAGAAGTGGCTATAGAAATCAAAATTCCAGCTACCATAAGGTTAACGGCAGCTCTTACCATATCAAAAGCTGGAAGTTTAAGTGTTTTGTCTTGAGATAGTGCGATTACTGGTTTGTCAAATCGTCTATCCATTTGTGCCTTCACTTTTTTGGGTAAAAGACTATTAAAGTATTGCGACATGTTTGATGACATTCTAACCAAACCTCTGGAGATAAAGTTAGGTTGAAATCTTTCTTTTGCTTCTCCTTCTCTGGACAAATTAATCTCAGTATCCGCTACATAACGAGCCTTTTTGGAAAGCCACAATGTAGTAACCATAACAATACCCGAAATAAAAAGAAGTAGTGTCGGGGTAGGCACTTTCTTTGAAAGCACCTCCATACTGAATTCAGCAGCTGGAATGCCTGATGCTACCCACGCTTCATAACTCTGCCAAGCAGCAATTGGTACTCCAATGAAGTTCACCAAATCATTTCCTGCAAAAGCAAGGGCGAGGGCAAATGTGCCAACTCCAATAATGACTTTATAGATATTTACTTTAGTAAAATATATGAGTATATAAGAAATGAGTGACCATAATATAAAATTCACAATCACAATTGAAACGACTTCCGCTTCAAGAAAATCTTTGATTTTCATACCCCCGAGAATGTCAAAAGTTTCACCGGCATAGGGTGTTCCTTTTATTCCCTTCATCAAGATAAAATAAACGATAGAGGACAATGCAATTCCTCCAAATAAGGCACCCACCCATTTGGCTTTTTTCTCAAAGTTATAGGACAACAGTAATCTTGATATCCATTGAACAATTGCACCAATGGTAAAAGCAACAAAAACAGAAAGTAAAATACCAGAAATAATCTGTATTGCCTTTGAGGTATTTATATAGTTGACAACATCTGAAAAATCACCGTTTGCGGCTCCAATTTTTAGGAGCGACATAGCAACGGCAGCACCCAATAACTCAAAAACAATAGATACTGTAGTGGACGTTGGCATTCCTAGCGTATTGAAGAAATCCAGCAGCAATATGTCCGTAATCATTACGGCCATAAATATGAACATGATTTCTTGGAAAAAGAACTCCCCCGGATTAAATATTCCTTTACGGGCAACCTCCATAAGCCCACTTGAAAAAATGGCGCCACAAGCAATGCCTATACTGGCAATAATCATTATAGTTTTAAATGAAATTGCCTTAGAACCAATAGCCGAATTTAAAAAATTAACCGCATCATTACTGACTCCCACGACCAAATCGGCAATTGCCAAAGCGGCTAGGGCTATAATCATTAGAAGGTAAATATTGTCCATAATAGTGTTAAAAAATAATTTTCAAATGTCTATACTTTGCTGATTTTCAATGTTATTTAAAAGTTATGTTTTCCTTTAAAAATGAACATCCATTTGCAATCGATACATCAATTCGTCTGTACCACCGTCAACCGAAAGATAACTTAAATCTGTTTGTACTTTAAGTTTATGGCCTAAAAGATATTTTGATAATCCAAGGGTATATTGCGTTTCATTCGCCCGAGCTGTGATATCGTCAAAATTAATATTGGTATATCTTCCAGACACTTCCCAATTGCTTTTGAATAAATAACCAGTTTGAAGATTTAATCCATCGCCCAAAAGAACAATATCTCCTGTCTCGGTACCATCAGAATTTCTGGCTATGGGCGCTTTGGCATCTCTATGGGCATATTCTCCCATTAGTGAAAAACCATTGTATTTATACATAACATCCACGAAAATTGTATTGATGTTGGTTTCATAAAAGCCTACATCATTTGCCATATAAGAACCTAAATTACTTCTTGTCCTTACAGCATTCTGATTGGAATCATAAGTTACCGCCAACATTAGTTTTGAGGATTCTTCACGTTTTAGATCCGAACCACTATAATCCCCTTTGCTTTTGAATTTACCAAAAGGGAGCAGTTCAATTCTTGCCGTGTATTGGTGACCGCCAAGGTTTCCAGAGGTCACATTTCTACCCTCTCCTTGTGAAAGTGCCAACTTCTCACGAACCAAAAACGTATCTGTTAAGTTGAAATGATGCCTTAATTGCACACCCATATCCCGGTCAATATTAAATCTACTATTCACGAGTGAACGATCAACTTGTTGCAAGTTTCCAGAAGAAATGACTCGTTCTATATTACCAGGAAGTTTGGTTTGACCTATCCAAAGCTCAAAGTTTTCATGGAAATTCCACATTACCACTGCATCTAAAATATACCGCGGCGCATTACTTGTAAATTGGTTTGCACCAGAGATGTCACGGTTAGAAAGTCCCAACTCAAATTTGTACCGAAGCTTTGGGGAATACGCAAAACCATCAAATTTTAATCGTGCCCTACGCACCAAAAAGTTCTGCTCAGGATTTTCAAAACCATTATCTGTTCCTTTGTCCCATGTTGCTATACCCAAAAATTGCATTCGCATTGCAAATTTCATGGTCCAAGTACTGTCTTTACCAACAACATTTAGGAGGCCTTTGCCAAATTTTGGGGCTACTACTTGAGAATGGGAAGAAAAACAAAAGAAGATGACCAGACCAATGGTCAAGAATTTTAATTTCATTTCAATATTAGTTTTTGTCGAGTGCAAATAACTAATATCAATGTTAATTTAATGTTTGGTTTATGTTATGTTTGATAATGGCCATCTCGTTCGAGATGGCCATATCTTGGATTTCAAAAAAATAGTCGACAAAAACTAATATATCTTGAAAACCTGGGTTGCCTTAAGGCATTAACAAAATTGCAATAGGAAAGCCAATTTATTGTAATCTAAATATTAACTTAAGTTTAAACTTAGTTGTTTTGTACATGACTTTTTTTCAATTCGATATTGTCCGGTATTATAGAAAGCATACATAAATGTATATTGCGCCTTAATCTGCATAAATTATGAAATGGGAAACCCTTTTATCGCTAAAACGCCAAGGCGACACTACCAAAAGACTCCGAAAAGAGCAGGATGAAACCCGTTTGGGTTTTGAGGTAGATTATGACCGGATTATTTTCTCTTCGGCCTTTAGAAGTCTTCAAGATAAAACACAGGTTATTCCCATGCCCATAAGTGTAGGCTCCAAAAAAGATTTTGTGCATACCCGACTTACCCATAGTTTGGAAGTTTCTGTAGTGGGCAGAAGTTTAGGCAGAACAACAGGACAGAAGATTTTATCTAAACATCCTTATTTAAGTGAAGTTCATGGGTATCATTTTAATGATTTTGGTGCTATTGTGGCAGCCGCTGCCTTGGCGCATGATATAGGCAACCCACCTTTTGGACACAGTGGAGAGAAATCGATAGGAAGTTATTTTGAATGCGGGAACGGAGAAAAATATAAAGCGCTTCTTACAAATGAGGAGTACCAAGATTTAATAGACTTTGAAGGTAATGCCAACGGATTTAAATTGCTTACGGAGTCGAAAGAAGGGGTTCCTGGAGGACTTCGATTAAGTTATGCCACCCTAGGTGCTTTTATGAAATACCCCAAAGCATCGCTGCCCAAAAAACCTTCAAAGCATATTGCTGATAAAAAGTTTGGGTTTTTTCAGTCAGAGAAAGACTTTTTTATGGAGGTAGTGGATGAAATTGGGTTGGTTGCCAATCCTAAAAACCCAAAAATTGGTTTTTACAGACATCCTTTGACATACTTGGTTGAAGCAGCAGATGATATTTGTTACACGATTATTGATTTTGAGGATGGAATTAATTTAGGCTTGATTCCTGAAGAATATGCACTGGAATATCTTATTAATTTGGTGAAGGACAGCATCAACACCAAAAAATACAATGCCATGATGCATTCCAGTGATAGGTTGAGTTATTTAAGGGCTTTGGCGATAAATACTTTAATTATGGATGCTGTTGCTGTTTTTGAACAGCATGAAGCACAAATTTTGAATGGCACCTTTGATGTTGCCTTGCTAGACAAAGGAAAGTATAAGGCCCAAGTAGATGATATTATTAAATTGAGTGTGGAGAAAATTTATAAATCAACGGAAGTAGTCGATAAAGAGTTGGGTGGGTATAAGCTCATTTCCGATATCTTAGAAGTATACACCACAGCATTAATCAATAAAAAAGAAGGAAAGGCTACTAGTTACGATAAGCTTTTAATAGAAAGTTTACCAGAAAACTATAGCAATACAGATGGCTCAGTCTATAAGATTTTGCTGGATACTTGTTGTTTTGTTGCTAGTTTGTCTGATAGTGCAGCGGTGCATATTCATAATAAGATAATGGGGAAACAGTTTTAGAAAGCATACGTAAGCCCTACTCCCAATGATTGCTTAAACTGTATCCTGGCAATTCCTGGATCAATGACAGTCCCATCGTCCGCAACCACTTCATCAAACTTAATATCATTATCATAAATAAAGTGCGTTCCTATATTTGCATTGATATGGTCATTTACCTTTAAATTGAACGTTACTTCCCAATCCACATCAATATTACCGAAACTGATAAGGTAATCTGTATACAAGCTCAGACGATGGTTCATAAACACATTTTTTAGCACTTCTTTCTCCCAAGTATTGGTGATAAGAAAACCAATCTCCATAAATATGTGTTCTCCTTCATCCACACCAAATGCCCCCTGATTGGATAAATTTTCATCTAAAACAAAGGTTGCTTTTTGGGTGATGGGAGATATATATAAATTGAATTTCCCCCCTTCGGGGATATAAGATGTACCAGCTCCTAAGAAAAGATATCCTGGAGCCATAAACCTTGAAATTGGAGTAGTTCTGTTTGGGTATTTAAAACCGTTGGAAAATTGCGTGTTGAAAGTCGCTTTAACCGAATAGTACCAATTAGTGATGGTGTCTTTTCTAAAGCCGACGGTAGAGGATAGCCTAATTTGGTCATCGGTCTTCCTCAATTGTCTGCCTTCTTGGGCATTGAGTCCGTACCGTAACCGCAATTCACTATCCCAATTTAGATATCTAAATTTATAGTTTCTAACAAAACGCATGTTTGCCAATGCAGATATAGAATTATCACCACCTGCATTCCAGTTTACAAAAGCAACTTCGTTAATATTAAGCCCAAACTCATTTTGTTTGTCCCAAAAAGATTGGGGAACAAAGCGCTTGAACTTTTTTAGTAACGGTTTTACCCGATTCAAAGGAGTTCTGGGATCGGTCAGTTTTGCACTCCTTGTTAGATATTTTAATTTAACATCTTTAATCCGCACCACTTGAAAGCCTGTTTCTGTGCTATCTTTTTCAAATACTCTTAAAGGATTTATCTGTGCGTTTAATGAAACAAAAACGGAAAAGAAAATGATTAAAAAACAAATTAATCGCATGTAGTCAAGGTTGATTTAATATAAGAACGTATTGCATCAAAATCTATACCAGCTATGGCGTGGGTTTCTTGAATTGTTCCATGCTCAACAAACTTATCTGGAACCCCAAAAATTTTAACGGGTTTTGTAAAATTTTCTTCATTTGCAAATTCTAAAACTGTGGAACCAAAGCCTCCTGTGGCAGATGCATCTTCAACAGTGATGATATGATCGTACTGTTTAAAAATTGTCCTCAGCATTTTCTTGTCCAATGGTTTAACGAAGCGCATATCGTAATGACCAATGAGTTCAGGTTGCTCTGCAGCCTCAATCACTTTTGAAACCTGGTTTCCAATATGACCGATGGTCAATACTGCAATTTTTGATCCTTCTTTTAGACAACGGCCAGTACCAATCTCAATCGTTTCAAATTCATTTTTCCAATTTAAATTCACCCCTCTTCCCCGAGGATAACGGATTGCAATTGGACTTGTCAACTTCTTTTGGCAAGTGTACATGATATTGCGCAGTTCCATTTCATTCATGGGTGAAAAAAGGGTAAGGTTGGGAATACATCTTAGGTATGCCAGATCAAATACGCCATGATGGGTTGCGCCATCCTGCCCAACAAGTCCTGCCCTGTCCAAACAAAAAATTACAGGAAGGTTTTGCAATGCAACATCATGAATAACTTGATCATATGCCCGCTGTAAAAAAGTGGAATAAATGTTACAAAAAGGAATCAACCCTTGGGTTGCCATTCCAGCGGCAAGGGTAACGGCATGTTGTTCTGCAATACCCACATCAAAAGCTCTATTAGGTATTTCATCCATCATGTATTTTAGGGAACTTCCTGTTGGCATGGCGGGAGTAATACCCACAATCTTTTCGTTTTGCTTTGCCAATTCAACCAGTGTATGCCCAAATACATCTTGATATTTTGGAGGTTGTGACGCTTCAGATTTTTTTAATTGCTCACCGGTTGCAGCATCAAATTTGCCTGGAGCATGATATACAACCTGATTTTCCTCGGCCTTCTTTAATCCTTTACCTTTGGTCGTTATAATATGCAAAAGTTTGGGACCGGATACTGTTTTAAGCCGTTCCAATTCCTGTACTAATTTCGAAACATCGTGACCATCAATAGGACCAGAGTAATTAAGATTTAAACACTCAAAAATATTTTCATCCTTAGCTATACCTGCCTTAACATTGGTCAAGTATTTTTTTAGCGCTCCAACGCTGGGGTCAATGCCAATAGCATTATCATTGAGAATAATAAGTGCATTTACATCGGTTACCCCAAGATGATTTAATCCTTCAAAAGCCATTCCACTGGCAATGGATGCATCACCCACCACCGCTATATTTTGTTTTGAATCCTCTCCCTGTAATTTAGAGGCCATTGCCATTCCAAGAATTGCTGAAATTGCAGTGGAACTATGGCCGGTACCAAAGGCATCATGTTTACTTTCACTTCTTTTTGGAAACCCGCTAATGCCTCCTAATTGCCTGTTGGTTTCAAAAATTTCTTTTCTGCCAGTTAATATTTTATGACCATATGCTTGGTGGCCAACATCCCAAATCAATTTATCATCCGGGGTATTAAAAACATAATGTAGGGCAATAGTGAGCTCTACTACCCCTAGGCTTGCACCTAAATGCCCTTCTTTGGCGGCAACAATGTTGATGATGAACTCCCTTAACTCTTGGGCAAGCTGAGGCAGCTTATCCATGGATAAGTTTTTGAGGTCTTTTGGGTCGTTGATATGTGCTAAAAGTTTTTCCAAGGAAATAAAAAACAAAAATACCCATAATCGGCAAAATGATTTTATGCTTAGCTTAGCCTTTTTATAAATCATTCCAATACATCGTGGAAAATCCTTTTGATGATACTTATTTCATGAAAAAAGCCTTGCAGGAGGCTGAATTTGCTTTTGCAAATGGCGAGGTTCCTGTTGGCGCAATTGTAACGGTTAACAATAGAATTATTGGAAGGGCCCATAATCTAACGGAACGGTTAAACGATGTAACGGCCCATGCGGAAATGCAAGCTATAACGGCTGCATCTAATTTTTTAGGAGGTAAATATTTACATGGCTGTACTTTGTATGTAACCTTAGAACCTTGCCAGATGTGTGCCGGGGCACTTTACTGGAGTCAAATTTCTAAAATAGTATATGGTGCGTCTGATTTGGAGCGAGGGTTTAACGTGATTGGCGGACAACTGCACCCTAAAACTGAAATAGTGGGAGGGATTCTTGAAAACGAAGCCTCGGAGTTATTGAAACGCTTTTTTATTCAAAAAAGGAATTTGAACTAATAAAAAACCCTGATGATTTCATCAGGGTTCGTCTCTAATCAAAATAAAATATTGTTGTTAGATTACTTGCACTTGTGCAGCAACCACTCCTTTTCTTCCTTCTTCTTCTTGGTATTCTACTTTGTCACCTTCGTTTAGTTCCACTCCGTTCAATGCAGTAACATGAACAAAAATGTCCTTTCCTGTTTCGTCGTTGGTAATGAACCCATAACCTTTGGATCCATTAAAAAATTTTACTGTGCCAGTCATTAAAATAAATAATTGTTAAAATACTAAAGTAGGGTATTTTAAATTTATCAAGGTGAAATAAGCTTTAAATCTTGGGAAAATTATTGATTTTCAGCTTTTTCCCCTTCTTTACTTTGCATCTTTTTAATATTTTCCTTGGTTAACATATAATCTTTCATGTCTTTTCCCTTGCTTTCTTTTATTAAGAAAAGCGGCATAGCGACCAAGAAAAGCCCTACAGTTCCAGCTCCAATATATTTATTTGCGGTAAGGGGATTGTCTGGTTTGATGTTGAACCCATAAATAATTAGTCCAAAAGAAAGTAGCACAATTAGCACTATAATATATTTCAGTTTCGATTTCATCGGGTGTGATTAATTAATTTTCTTCGATAGGCGGTCAGTAATTTCGATTTTGAAATGAAACCCACATATTTTCCTTCTTTTATTACTGGAAGATTCCATGCGCCGCTATCCTGGAATTTTTGCATCACCTCTTTCATACTATCCGAATCGCAAAAAATATGTTCTGGAGGGGCATGCATTAAGTTTTTTACATATACGGTGTCGTAAAGTTCAGTGTCGAACATGAATTCTCTAATATCATCCAACACTATAATGCCCATTAATTTTTCTTCTTCATTTAGAACAGGGAAAAGGTTCCTTTTGGATTTTGATACGGACTCATGCAACATTTGACCCAGCGACATTTCGGGATGAACAGCTTTAAAGTTTTTTTCTATCACATCATCTATTTCCATAAGGCCTAAAACCATTTGGTCTTTGTTATGGGTGAGTACGGCACCTATTTTGGCCAGTTCTTTGGTATAAATGGTATAGTCGAGTGCATTTTTGGTCATTAAATAAGAGATGGAAGCGGTAATCATAAGAGGAACAAAGAGCTGGTAGCCTCCTGTTATTTCAGCAATTAAAAAAATAGCGGTTAATGGTGCGTGAATTACCCCGGCGATTAATCCTGCCATACCTATTAGTGTGAAATTACTTTCGGAAACTGCAAACCCTAATCCAAGGTTATTGATCACTTTGGCCAATACATTTCCTAAAGCACTGCCCATGACCATTGTTGGAATAAAAATTCCTCCAGCTCCTCCAGCGGCAAAAGTGGTTGTCATGGCAATAGCCTTGAAAATCGTTATGCCAAACAATAATGCTATCACGACCCAGATGTTATGGGTATGTGCATCAAAAGGGGTTTTGCCCAAAGCTTTAAGATGATCTCCATCCAACAAATTGTTTATAAAACCAAACCCTTCTCCATATAGTGGAGGAATGGCATACAGCATAATACCAATAGCAATCCCACCGACCAGAAGTTTATATTTTGGACTTTTAAAACGTTTGAAAAAACCAAGAATGCTAAAATACATTTTGGTGAAGTATATAGAGGCAAAAGCAGTGCCCACACCAAGTAAAACATAAAAAAAGGTGTCTTTAAGCTGAAAGCCTTCGGATAAAGAGAAACTGAAAAGCACTTCATTTCCTAAAAAGAAATAGGAGGTAAGAACGCCAGAAATTGAAGCTAGGAGTAGGGGTAACATGGAGAGCATGGTCAAATCCAAAGTAAAAACTTCCACAGCAAAAATTATAGCGGCAATAGGGGATTGAAATATGGATGAAATCGCCCCTGCAGATGCACAAGCCACTAATAAGGAACGTGTTTTAGCATCGATGTGAAACAGTCTACTTAAATTGGAGCCGAGTGCCGACCCAGATTTAACCGCCGGGCCAAGCAACCCAACCGATCCTCCAAAACCAACAGTTAATGGTGCTGCGATTAAGGGAGTATAGATATCTTTTACAGACAATAACCCACCCTTTTTGGAAAGGGAATAAATGATGGAAGATACGGCGTGCTGTATGGGCTTTTTGTGCACGAACTTCACATAGAGGAAAACTAGGGCCAAACCAACTATCGGTAGAATGAAATACAATTGGTTTTGAGAAAATACGATGCCAGTTTCCAGCAGTGATTGAATAAAATAGGTTGTGTTTTTTAAAGTAACCGCAACCAATCCTGCCAAAAAGCCAACTACCAAGCTCATGATATGAACAAAGGTCCTATTGGAGATATGTCGATACCGCCATTTAAGGAAACGCGTGAGCAAACTCTTTTTTTTCGGCATGAGGTTAATGATTCACTTAAAAGTATTAAAAATCCCGCTCAGTGGCGGGATTTAAAATGTACTATAGATCTAACTTGAGATGAAGTTCTTTGAGTTGTTCGTTATCAATGGAGGCCGGAGCATCAATCATTACATCACGTCCACTATTGTTTTTAGGGAAGGCTATAAAATCTCTAATGGTTTCTTGTCCGCCCAAAATGGCAACAAGCCTATCCAATCCAAAGGCAATTCCACCATGTGGCGGTGCTCCATATTGAAAGGCATCCATCAAGAATCCAAATTGTTCTTTTGCTTCTTCCGGGGTGAAACCTAAATGCTTGAACATGGTAGCTTGAATCTCCTTATCGTGAATACGAATGGACCCTCCTCCTATTTCATTCCCATTCAAGACCAAATCGTAAGCATTGGCTTTTACATCGCCTGGGTTTGTTTCCAAAAGCTCCAATTGACCTGGTTTGGGAGATGTGAACGGATGATGCATGGCATGATAGGTGCCCGTTTCTTCATCCAATTCCAGCAGTGGAAAATCTATAACCCATAAAGGTGCAAACTCATCTGATTTTCTAAGGCCCAACCGTTCTGCAAGTTCCATGCGCAAAGCACTCAATTGAGTTCTTGTTTCATTTGTGTTTCCTGAAAGCACACAAATTAGATCTCCTGCTTTGGCATTTGTCACTTCTGCCCATTTGGCCAAATCATCCTGATCATAAAATTTATCAACGGAAGATTTATAAGTACCATCTTCATTGCATTTTACATAAACCATCCCTTTAGCTCCAACTTGAGGGCGTTTTACCCAATCAACAAGCTTATCAATTTCTTTTCGGGTGTAGGAAGCTCCACCGGGAACGGAGATACCCACTACCAGCTCAGCAGAATTAAACACATTGAAATCTTTGTGTTGCGCAACTGGGTTCAGCTCACCAAATTGCATATCAAAACGGATATCCGGTTTATCATTTCCATATAAACGCATAGCGTCATCGTAAGTCATTCTTGGGAAATCATCTGAATCTATTCCGTGAACTTCTTTGAGCAAATGCTTGGTTAAGCCTTCAAACTCATTTAAGATATCTTCTTGCCCAACAAAAGCCATTTCACAATCTATTTGAGTGAATTCTGGCTGTCTGTCCGCACGTAAATCCTCATCTCTAAAACACTTTACAATTTGAAAGTACTTATCCATTCCACCTACCATAAGCAATTGCTTAAAGGTTTGTGGAGATTGTGGCAGCGCATAAAACTGCCCCTCATTCATACGACTTGGCACTAAAAAATCCCTAGCTCCTTCTGGGGTGGATTTAATTAAATACGGGGTTTCCACTTCGATGAATTCTTGATTAGAAAGGTATTTTCGAACTTCCATAGTCACCTTATGCCTAAACATAAGGTTATTCTTTACTGGATTTCTTCTAATATCAAGGTACCGATACTTCATGCGGATGTCTTCACCACCATCTGTTTCGTCTTCAATAGTAAAGGGGGGTAATATAGATTCGTTGAGTATTTTGAGTTCTTGAACAAGTACCTCAATATCACCGGTTGGAATATTGGGGTTTTTAGAAGCTCTTTCAATCACTTGCCCTTTAATTTGGATGACGGTCTCCCGTCCAAGTGCTTTGGCTTCTTCCAAAAGTTGTGCAGAGGTACGATCTTGATCAAAGACCAATTGGGTTATACCATAGCGATCTCTAAGATCCACCCAAACCATAAAGCCTTTGTCCCTGATCTTGTGCACCCATCCGCTTAAAGTAACTTCTGAATTGATTTGCGATGCTCTTAAGGCTCCGCAAGTATTGTTTCTATACATGATATTCTCTATGAAGAGGCAAATTTAAGAGGAATACCAATATTTATTGCTAGATATGCGGATGGATTTTCGGTAGTTATTCTTCGACAAAAGCTATAAAGGAAAAACTTAACATTGGATAAATAACTGAATAACAAATATTTACAGGTTTAATGTAAATTTAATGTTATCTGAATATGTATTTAATGTAAAATAATAAGTACATTTATATCGTTAAGTAATTCTACAAAACCCATATCATATGAAGAAAGCAATATTTTTGATAGCAGTCGTATTTTCAGTTGGTATGTATTCACAAAGTACTGAACCTACATTAGAAAAAGTAGGGGAAATGGTTAAGGCTACATATTTTCATGAAAATGGTGAAATAGCTCAAGTTGGGCATTATTTAGATGGTAAGTTACATGGACAATGGTTTATGTATAACACAGAAGGCAATAAAATTGCTTCTGGGAAATATATCAATGGTATCAAATCTGGTAAATGGTTTTTTTGGGAAGGTGAGATTTTGAAGGAAGTCGATTATGCGGATAACCGTATTGTTGATGTAAAAAATTGGAACCAAACAGAAGTTGCCACAACCAACAAGTGATAGAAAAGTATAAATAAAAAAGCCCCGACTAAATGGTCGGGGCTTTTTTATTTATGATAGTCGCTTACTAAGCGGCTATGTCCAACACTTCTTTTTTGTCCTCCTCTTTTTTAACCCTTCTTTTGTGGACTCTTACTTTAACACGGTACACTAAGCTGAAAAGAATAGGTACCACAATCAATGTTAAGAAGGTAGCCACTAGCAAGCCGTATATAACGGTCCAGGCCAAAGGTCCCCAGAAAATCACGTTGTCCCCACCAAAATAGATATTTGGATTGAACTCACTAAACAGCGTAAAGAAGTTAATGTTAAACCCGGTTGCTAGTGGAATCAAGCCTAAAATAGTGGTGATTGCAGTCAATAATACAGGACGCAATCTTGCTTTCCCTCCTTTAACAACGGCTTCCATAAAGTCTTTGGATTCCAATAGGTCACCTTCTTCCAATTCCAACTCTACTTTTTTCCTATCGATAAGGAGTTGTGTGTAATCGAGCAGTACCACACCGTTGTTTACCACAATACCAGCCAATGAAATAATACCCATCATGGTCATCATGATAACAAATGCGCTTCCTGTGGCTACAATTCCACCAAACACTCCTATTAAACTTAGGAAAATAGCAAGCATGATAATCCCTGGTTTAGAAATGGAATTGAACTGGAAAATCAAAATAAAGAAAATCAAACCAAGACCTGTAAAGAAGGCACCCATTAAAAAGGCCATTTGCTTATTCTGCTCCTCGATCTGACCAGTATAATCAACGTTAATATCTGGAGGAAGCTCGGTGAAACTCTCCATTTCATCTTGAACTTTGCTCACAATGGCACCCGCATCCGTGAAGCCGGGAGCCAAAGCTGAATATACGGTTACCACTCGTTTTACATCTCTATGTTTAATGGCACTAAAACCTGAACTGTTCACTTGTTTTGCCACCGCCGAAACAGGAACCTCTTTTATTTGACCGGAAGACTGATCTCTAAATGTGATTTTCTGATTAAAAATGGCACTGGTATTGTATCTGTTTTCTTCATTAAAGCGAACATAAATATCATAATCCTCGCCATCTTCTTTATAGATACCTGCCTTGGCTCCAAAAATTGAATTCCTGAGCTGTTGCCCAACCTGTCCAGTGGCAACACCAAGTTCGCCAGCTTTTTTTCTATCCACAGCCACCAACATTGCTGGTTTTGATTTATTGACATCTATCTTAAGCTCATCAATACCGGGAATGTTTTTTGCATTGATGTAATTACGCATTTTTTCTGCAGCGGTAATCAATTCTGAATAGTCATTTCCTTCCAATTCAATGTTGATTGGATAACCAGCAGGAGGACCTACAGCATCTTTTTCCACAGAAATGGCAACCCCAGGATACACATCTTTTAGGGCTTCCTGTACTTTTTTCAGCAGCTCATTACTGTTGGCACCTTCGCGGAATTTATATTCACGCATGGTAGCGGTAATTTTTCCACGATGTGGCATTTCGGCAGCGGAACCACCATCGGTCTGCGGATTACCCGCTCCTTCACCCACCTGCGAAACCGCACTCTCGGTTAAGAAATTATAATCTCCGTGCAAATAGGCATCTTCATTAATAATATCATAGACACGTTGCTCAACATCATTTGTAATTTCATTGGTCTTTTTAATGTCAGTGCCCTCAGGATATTCGATATAAACAATAATCTGGTTAGGCGTATTGTCTGGAAAGAATTCCACCTTCGTTCTTTGACTTCCCACTGATGCTCCAAAGCCCATAAAGGCAAGAAAAAGAAGCACAAAAGTACCAATGGCTATAAGAATCGGCTTTCTTCCTGTCAATGCTCCACGAAGCATTTTTTCATAGAAGCGCTCCCATCTTGGCAATACCTTGTTTTGAAATCCATTTGCCCAACCTCTTAAGAAAAGTCTATATACCCAAAGCAAAATAGAAGTCACTATCATTAAAGTTCCCAAAGCGCGATAGCTTCCACCGAAGATCAAGATGAGTAATCCAATTCCGGCAACAATAGCAGTAATCTGTATAATTTGTTTTAGCGGCATATCCTTGTCTTCTGTGGTCATATATCTAGAAACCAACACAGAGTTAAAGAATATTGCTACAAATAGGGATGACCCAAGCACAACAGACAGGGTAACTGGGAAATAGATCATAAATTGCCCCATAACCCCAGGCCATAATCCCAGCGGCACAAAGGCTGCAACGGTGGTCAATGTGGAAATGATAATAGGGAATGCAATCTCTCCAATTCCTTTTTTGGCAGCCTCTATTCTGGACATGCCTTCTTGGTCCATTAGGCGATACACATTTTCGACGACCACAATACCATTGTCCACCAGCATACCAAGTCCCATGATCAATCCAAACAGGATCATAGTGTTCATGGTGTATCCAAGAAGACTTAGAATCATTAACGACATGAACATGGACATTGGGATTGCAAAACCTACGAAAAGTGCATTTTTGAATCCTAAGAAAAACATCAAAACAGTGACAACCAGAATAATTCCGAAAATGATGTTATTCACCAAATCATCTACTTGCCCAATGGTTTTTGAAGATTGATCATTGGCTACACTTACTTCTAAATCTTGAGGGAATACATTTTTTACCGCATCTTCCACGATTACCTGAATCTGTTCTGCAGCGGCAACCATGTTTTTACCGGCACGTTTTTTAACGTCCAACATAACCACTGGGTGTCCAAATTCTCTGGCATAGGTTGTTTTGTCCTCTTCCTTAAAACTTACTACGGCAATATCCTTTAAATAAATAGGATTGTTGTTTTCAGACTTTACCACAAAGTTTTCCAACTCATTTGGCTCGTCTATTTCACCAACAATTCTTATGGTTCTTCTTTGTCCGCTCGTAATTAAGTTGCCAGCAGAAATGGTTGTGTTCCCATTGTTTATTGTATTGATGATATCATCAAAACTCACCTGGGCGGCCATCATCTTGTAAATATCAACGGCAACTTCTACTTCCTTTTCTTGGGCGCCACGAATATCTACTTGTTTTATTTCTTGAAGACTTTCAATTTCATCTTCTAAATACTCACCATATTCTTTGAGTTTATCAACAGGATAATCCCCAGAAATATTAATGTTTAGAATAGGAATCTCTTCCGACATGCTTAAGTCAAACACATTGGGCTCAACTTTTGCACCATTAAACGTAGGCCAATCTTCTCCAGAAGTTTGGGAGTCAACTTCATCCTTAACCTTTTGTTTAGCAGCTTCAACAGATAGGTTTTCATCAAATTCCACAATAATTATGGAATAATCTTCTTGAGATGTTGAAGTGATTTCAACAACATTGCTGACGGTTTTAAGTTCATCCTCAAGTGGATCGGTAATCAACTTTTCAATATCCTCTGCTGTATTTCCAGGATAAACAGAACTAATGTATATTTTGGTTTCTTTTATTTCTGGAAAGTTTTCACGGGGCATACTAAAGTATGCGGATGCACCGAGAAAAAGAATTACGGCAATTAAAACATACATGGTTGTTTTATTGTCAATAGCCCATGAAGCCAGCCCAAATTCTTTATCTACTTTTTTCTTTTGCTTGCTCATAATATATTTCGTTTTGGCTAATTACTGACTTTGATTTTTACTTTCTGCCCTTCTTTTACGCTTCTGGCACCTTCATCTATAATGCCATCGCCACTGTTGACCCCGGAAAGCACTTCAACATAATCACCCTGCGTTTTTCCTGTTGTGATCACTGATTTTTGTGCAACTGCATCTGTGGAGGTTGAATCCGCATTTACCAAATACACATATTGTTCCCCAGCAGCATTTTCAGAAACAATACTTTGAGGAATTAAAATAGCATTCTCGTTGGTGTAATCATTGATCATCACTTTTGCTGTAAGATTTGGTTTTACCTTACCATTATTACTAGGTACAGGAATTTCCACTGTAAAAGATCTATTGCTAGGATTGATGAAATTACCTGTTTGTCTTACTTTGGTTGTAACGCTATCTCCCAATACAGGGAAATAAACATGCACATTTTTTCCAGGAACAACATTGGGTAAGTGACTCTCTGGAACCTCTACTTCAATGTACATATTGGATAGGTTTACAATTCTAAAAACTTCAGAACCTTGGCCTGGCCCAACCACGGTACCTTGATCTTTGATCACATCATCAATGATTCCTGAGAAGGGAGCCCTAATAGTGGATTTAGCAACTTGGCTTTGCATTTGCTTAACCGCACTTTCTTGAGCTTCATAAGCTGTTTTAGCCTGTAAATACTGAATTTCTGAACCAATATTTTGTTCCCAAAGTCTTTTTTGACGCTCAAAGGTGGTTTTCTCCAACGCAGCTTGTGTCTTCATTTGCGCTAGCTGACTAGACAATCCTCCATCATCAATAGAAGCTAACAATTGTCCTTTTTTCACTTTTTGCCCTTCTTTAACATAAACACGGTTAAGAGTACCCGCTATTTCAGGATAAATAAGCACATTTTGTTTGGTCATAACATCGCCTTGTAGCTCCAAGTAGTGGTCAAATTTTTCTGTTTTTGCCTCTATAGTGGTCACCAAAGGCAATTTGGCGTTATCATCCAAAGCCGCTATAACTGAATCTAAAGATTGAATCTCTTTATCGAGTGCTTTTTGCTGATTTGAAATTTCGGCTCGTTTTGCACGAATGGCCTCTAGGTCATTTCCTGCAATAATACTTTCTACCGAACCATTGTTTCCTCCTCCACAAGAAGATAAAACAACTGCTATGAGTACTAGATATATTAGATTTTTCATGTTGATATGGTTTTCTTTTTTGACTATTGATTTAATATGATTTCCAATTCGGTTTTTCGGTTGATCACATCAACCATAGATTGTAAATATTCTTGTTGGGTGGAATATAGCTGTGTTTGTGCTTGCCTAAGTTCAAAACTGGTTGCCAATCCTTCAGAATATTTAATTTGATTTTTATTTTCGATACGCTCTGCAAGTTTTAAATTCTGTTTTGAGGTATCGTATTCCTCAATTGAAAGAATGTAATCACTCTTAGCACTTTCCAACTGAAGTCTGATTTGTTCTTGAGCTTCAGTGAATTGTGTTTTTGCTTTTTCCAAAGCTATTTTGGCACGTTGTGTACTCGCACTTCTTTTTAAAGAGCTGAAAATAGGGATACTAAGGTCAAACCCTAAAATAGATTGGCCAAACCATTTTTGACCACTACTTAAAAAATTAAAGCTATCACTAAAAGAATTGCCTCCATAATTAACAAAAGCATTTAAAGAAGGAAGGGCCCTACTTTTTTCTAACTTATGCTCATAATAACGTTGTTCATTTAAGTTGAGTGCCAACTTATAGTCTACGTTGTTCTCTATATTGAATTCAGAATCCAATAAGCCCAAATCAATTTGCTTTTGAGCTAAATCATCAAGATTCTCCGTAAGTTCTGTGGGGGATGTAATAGGTAAACCCATCATCAAGTTGAGCATTTGAAGTGTTATTTTCTCCAATCGCCTCGCATTTTTAAGTTGACTTTCTATGGATGATAGGGTTATTTGCAGTTGATCTACGCTTTCCTCATCCCCAAGTCCATTTTCATAAATTCGCTTGGTTTCATATAGGTTCTTCTCCAATGTGGCTTTGTTGTTTTCTGAAATCAGCACGCTTTCTTGCGCCAACAATACATTTCCATAGGCCTCTACAACCGCTTTTCTAACATCTAAATCTGTTTTTTCTTTGTTGTTCTGGCTATAGCTTAAGAAAGCTTTTGTGGCTTGAACACCAACTATATACGATCCATCAAAAATTTGTTGCTTTAGTGTTGCAGTTGCGGTTGCAGATTGGGGCTGTCCAAAAACTACCTCTTGAAAAGTTCCTGGCTCACCGCCAAAAAACTCGGCTGGGATTTGGGACACTGGCTGTTTAAGCTGATTTTGGTAGCTTATAGCTCCGTCGATTTGTGGAAGCCCGCCGGCGATGGTTTCCCATTTTTGCTTTTGTGCGTCCACAATATCCCTATCTGCATTAATAACAGAATAGTTGTGCTGCAATGCAAAGGCTATTGCTTCATCCAGGCTAAAGCTACTTTTGTCTTCCTGTGCTTGGGAAAACAATGGTATTATTAACAGTAAACTAATTAAGGTTGTTCGCATTTATTCTTGGTTTGAATTGATGATTGAGTTTAATATTTTTCGTCCCTTTGGAGTCACAATGCCCCTCAGGTGATATTCTAAATAGTAGTCCATTAATTGTGGAGTGGAGAAAATGTGTTTGGGAAAAAGGTCATTGTCTTTTATGCTCATTACACCTGAAAAATAAATCCGTCCTACAAAATTCACATTAAGATTATCTCGGTAAATTCCCATATCCACGCCTCTTTCTACATTATCAAAAACACATTCCTGCATTACTTCGTATTGTTTCTGTTTTAAGGTTTCATGTATTTTGGGATAATATTTCTGCAGCTGGTATTGGGGTGATGACTTTTCATCCTTTAGGTGAAGCATTGCAAACTTCTTTATTTCATAAAGTTCTTTGATTGGATTTTTCTTTAGGGCTATAATTTCATCGATACCGTTGGAGATAAACCAAAACAAATCCAATGTACTTTCTTCTACCAACTTGGTTTTATTCTCAAAATGGGAGTAAATGGTTTTTTTTGAAATCCCCATTTCATTGGCCAAATCGTCCATTGTTACACTCTTAAATCCTAGATTTAAGAATAACTCCGTTGCCTTATGTAAAATCTTTTCTCGCATAATCGGCAGCAAAAATATACATGGAAACTTTAAAAACATAAAAAGTTTCCAAAGTTTTACATTTTTTTAACGAATGCTTAAATCTTTGGAAATAAAAGATCAATTACCTATAAATAGACGAAAGAAGTTGCTTTTATTGGACTGAACTGTTGATTTGGAATTTGAGCTCCAAAAAAAAGCCCTGTACCGATATTCCTTTCTTCGCTGCATTGGTGTGTTTTTCTTATGCTCCTCCATCTTCATCATCTTTTTTAATTCTCCTTATATAGGCATTGAAAGCTTCTTCTCCTTCTTCTTTCCAAAATTGATCATAGTGTCGCCAGTCAGAATTACCATTTTTGTTTTTACAATAATTTTTTAGCCTATCGTGTTTTCTCGATTTTTTATGACCACCTCCTTTTGAGGAATGACTACCGAACCCAAAAATTATTTTGGCCAAGGCCAAAAGGCCAAAAGATTGCCAGTAGGTAAGCGTTGTTAAGCCAAAAATGTCTGGCATTAACCAATTCCATAACCACATGAACACAAAGCCCATTAAGAAGATCATGATAATTCCGAAAATAATCATGAATATGACTTTGAACGCCTTGGTCACATAGCGCTCCATTTTTCTTTCGTATCTATCCGTATGTTCCATATTTTTTAATTTTTGATTTTTCTTATTTTTTCGATTTCTAAATTTTTTGATAAAAGGGACAAAGCCCGATGCCTTCTAGACATTAAAGTTCCAAGTGAGATACCCGTTTGTTCTGCAATCTCTCTATATGTATAACCTTCAAAATCAATAGCTATAATGATATCTTGGTAAGAAGGTTTTAGTTGTGTTATGGCCTTTTTGAGTGTTTGCATTGCATCCTCTGGGTATGAATTGTCCGCGGTGCCATAAAAGAGCTCTGCAAAATCGGCCCATTGCTTATCAATATCTTCAGACTCGTGTACCTTTTCTTTTTTGGTTCTCATCACATCAATAATCCTGTTCTTGATGGAGTTGTATACAAAGCCTGCAACATTGTTTATTGGAGAAGAATCATCCGACCTTGAAAATATGCGCAAGGCCACATCTTGAATGATATCTTCCGCGTCCCGTTCAGTTGTGTCATCGACTCTTGAGCGCACATATACCTTTAGAGAATGATACTCATCATTAAAAAAAGTAGTAAGGTTTTTATAATTCTCTTTATCGGAAACCATTCAAAAAAGGCTGTTTGCTGTCTTCAACTATAAAGACGAAGCTTTTCAAATCTATTGCGTTTTTTACATAAACTTTTTCGGAATCTTGCTAATCTTGCTTTTTAAACCTAATAAGAGGAGGGAAACTCTTTAAGAATTACTGAACAATTTAAATTCTAGACAGTATTTTTGATTTATGACGAATTCGAATACCATTGAGCAGTATGGGGCTGCATTTATTTCTCATTTAGAGAGCAAAATCAAAGCAAAAGAACCAAAGAATCTTTATGAACCTATAAATTACATTCTAGGGCTAGGAGGCAAAAGATTAAGACCCATTCTCACACTTATGACCGCTGATTTGTTTGGAGGAAACTTTAAAGATGCACAGGATGCTGCCATGGCCATAGAGGTTTTCCATAATTTTTCGCTGGTGCATGATGATATAATGGATGACGCTCCCTTGCGAAGGGGTAAAGAGACCGTACACGAGAAATGGGATGTTAACACAGGCATTTTATCAGGGGATGCCATGTTGATCAATTCGTATCAGTTTTTCGAAAGCTATTCCCCAGAAGTTTTTAAGAAACTTACTTCACTTTTTAGCAAAACAGCAATTGAAGTGTGCGAAGGTCAGCAGTACGATGTGGATTTTGAGTCGAGGGACGATGTTACCATCCCGGAGTATTTAAAAATGATTGAGTACAAGACAGCGGTTTTGGTGGCAGCGGCTATGAAAATGGGTGCAATTATCGCCGATGCTCCAGAAGAAGAGACCAGTGCTATTTATGAATTTGGAAAAAATCTGGGAATAGCTTTTCAATTGCAGGATGATTATCTAGATGCTTTTGGAGACCCAGAAACTTTCGGGAAACAGGTAGGTGGGGATATCATTGAAAACAAAAAAACATTTCTTTTTCTAAAATCCTTGGAATACGCCGAAAAAGAACAACGAGAAGGCCTTTTGCATCTATACTCCTTAAAACCTGGGGATTCCAAAACAAAAGTAGAAACGGTGAAATCGATTTTTATAGAGAGTGGAGCGGTAGAAGAAGCTAAAAAGGAAATTAACCAATACACGCAAAAAGCGTTCAATGCCCTATGTGACATCAATATTCCTGAAAAAAATAAACATATTCTAAAGGAGTTTGGTGAAAACTTAATGAAACGGACTGTTTAGAAAATCCTATTCCATAGCGCTTTTAAAAAAGGCCATTTGGGACAAGCACTTATAATTTGTAGGTCTTCCCAGAAAGAGGTGTCCTCATCCAAAAATTTAAGAATCAATTGCGGCTTTCGGTTTTTGAATAATGATTCAAAAATGGATTGCCCTAAATGGTTTTTTTTAGATAGGATGTCCAATAGCAATACATCATAAAACCAGAATTTATTTCTTTTGTAGAAAAGGGACAGCGGCTTTTCCTTTTTAAGGAATCCAACCAAAGTGTTTACTTGTTTGTGTGTACTATAGAACGTGAAACCAGTGCTCGCTTTGGCCCATCCACCTGCTATTCCAATGTTCATTACCCTATTTGAATTATGCTTGTGGAATTTATACGAGGTCATCGGAATATTGCCTACTTCTTTTTCAAGGATTTCATAATTAGCAATGCCTAAATCGTTTTGTAGATAGTCCACGATAGCCTGCTCATATTCTTCTTTTTTTAATAGGGTCTCCGAGAATAAAGTGTATTCCACAAGTGCTTCGGTATCAGAAAAAGGGAGTACATACATAAAACGTGTATTTCCTTTTTGGGGGATAGAAAAATCCATAAAAGTGGCCTCATCTTTATTAAAAACTGCCTTTTCAGTTTTTACGAACCATCCTAGGAAATGTTGCTGGAGCACTGGATATTGTTTTTGATTCTTGAGGGGGCCATAATCAAAAATGCTATTAAACACAATTTGCCCGGAAAATTGTTCTGTTTGAGTTGAGACAACAACTGAAGTTTCTTTTTCTTGGATCTTAGTTACATCATCTTGTAGCCATGTAATATTTCTATAGCTCTTGATTTTGTTTGTATAATGTTGGTAGAAATCAATTCCTCTTAGCATTTTGTAGCTATAAGGAGCAATTGTAGAAGATAGCCTCAAGTCTTTCCCTGCAAAAAAGATGCTAGGCCAACTTTTGTGTAGTATGGCATCAAATTTACCTTGTTCTTTTTCCCAAAAGCACCATGTACGATCATTTTTCTTTTTATCATCCTTATCTATGATAAGAATGGATCTTGATGTAAAAAAGGAATCATTGATAAGAGCATCGGCTAGCAAAAGACCTGCAGCTCCCGCTCCAATAATAACATAGTCGTAGTTAGACATAAATCAAAAGTACGGAATGAAAACATTAAGAAAGATATGGTCAAATTACAATATTGCCTTTTATTTTTTGGGAATGGACACTGAAATAGTATTAGGGAATAGGGTTTCTTCCAATTTTTCTATGTCTTCATCAAAAACTACCAAATTTGATTTGTAGAAAATAGCATCTAAAAAGTTTTGGGTTATTTTGCATATCACTTCATACCCAATCTGTGCAATCTCACCTCCTTTGGACCAAGGTTGAACTTTGTTTGTTTTCAGTATACCGGGAATCATTCCTTCTAGGGCATTAAAACTTCCATGGGAAAGCCCCTCAAAAGAAACATAACGGGATTTGGGATGCATTTCATTAAAAATGTCCGGAGGCGTCTTAGTTTTTCCATTTGTTCCAATCCGTTCAGATAGTATCAGATAAGGAACATTTAGCTTTTCTGGGCTTACTTTTTCCGAAATGCCTGCTCCAAGAAATACACCCCAGGAAAATCCGATTGAACTTAATCCTATAACCACATCGATATTTGAATCGCTCATTTGAGCTAACACCACAGACTCCCCAGCATAACTCCAGGACAATAAGCCTATTTTGGTTTTGTCTATGTTGTTTTTTTGTTTTAAAAATGAAATAGTATTCGTCAAATCTGCAACTTGACGATTTAGTGCTATTTCTTTTTGCTCAGTTGATTGAATTTGCCATGGAAATGGTGCATTAGGTTTATCTTCTACAAAAGCAACTACATAGCCATGGCTTGTTAAATATTCTGATAGTATATTTTGGTATTCCACGGTTCCATATCTACTACTCCATACTAGCAATGGATACTTGTCCTTTTTTGGCTCAGCACTTTGAGATGCCTTCATTTGGGAATGAAGCAATAACTCCAGACTATCTTTTGGAAACGTGTTGGCTTTTCCTGATATACCAATAGAAATGGTTTCCAATAGTTCTAAATCACTAAGCTCGTTTTTGTAATTTAAATAATCTGAAAACTTTAATTTCTTACCATCTTTCTCCGCAGGATACCACATGCTAATGTCAAGAACCCTAATGCTTTCATTTGTCTGATAGCTGTGGGTGAGTTGTTCAAACCCGACCCTATGAGGTCCAAAGCTGAGATTGCCGTATATATTCAACTCTTCTTGCGCGGATAGGGCAAACACATTGCCTATTACTACTAAAACAAATAGTGAGATATATTTCATGGTATTCAACTGTTTGTTTGAAAGATAATCAAAGCCATTCTAATGATTATTTTCTATTTTCCTTCTTTTTCTTCAATAATGTTCAATAGTTTTTGTCTTGCTTTCTCAAAATGTTCCAAAAGATTGGGAATTGGACTTTTTCCGTAACCTTGTTTCATACTTTCTTCGGAAACATTTAAGGCTTTGAGTAATTTATGGGCAGCACCTGTTTTTGCGATTGAGGAAGTACTTCCTACTTCTCCAAACCATATTGGTGCACTTTCGGCAAATGGATAACTGTCCATCATGGGCCATTCTGATTTACCTCCAGAAACCCTTGCCGTTACCCATCCACCTTCTGGAATTTCAATAGACCCCTTGTAGGTTTCACTACTTCTGTTCTTACCCTTCTTGGTCCAAACAACTTCTCCATTTACAAAAATCTCTACAGTGTCGTAGGCAATAGGGGAATACACGTTTAACGACCATTTGACTTTTTTGCCTGTTGTTTTTATAATATCCCCTACTTCTTTTCCATCAACTTCAAAAACAATCTGAGGACCATTACTTATAAAACTTTTCCCCGCTTTTAATGCTTTTATATAGCTTTCATCCGTTAAAACGCCATCGGGCTTTACATACATTCTGGTTGCACCAATGGCCATGGTTCTGTAGAGGTCGTTCATTACATCACTACCGGCAGATTGCCCTATGGGAATGCCTAGATTAAGAAATTGGTGCCAAACTTCTGAGGTTCCGATTTCATCTGTCCAAAGACACCCCAATTCTAAAACATCGACTTCGTCGAGAACGGCATCCGCAATTAATGCAATAGGCATATTTCTTTGGCCATTGAAAGGATCTTTTACCGCTACGGGGTGAACATAACCTCCTAACCCTTCTTTTTTGCGAGCAAAACGCAATGGTTCTGCGTTAAGTCTATCATCTTTTCCATAAATATCATAGAGCGGACCCCAAACCCATGGCCAATACAATTCGGTTATTCCTATTAAACCCAAATGCCCTAAAAAATGAGAACGCACTTCCTGTCCGATTCGAATTATCGGTGTTCCCTCATTTTTCCAGCCCCAAAGATCCTGCTGAAGAAACCGATTTCCCAAATTGGCAACCAAGGGAAAACCAATATCCAAATCTTCCGCCTTAAGATCGAGCAGAATGTCCTCTGGATCTAATCGATTTGTTCCGCCATAGTTTAGATGAAAATGATTGTCCCCTGAATACCATCCATTAGCGGCAGCATCCCAGATCTTATCAAGATTGATTTCTGTTGTTGAGCCCCCTTTTTGTATTTCAACTGTCTGGATGTGTTTTGGTGTGGAAAAGCCATGCACTGAGGTTATCGTTACGGAGCCTAGCGGCGCTTCAATTTCAATTTCACCTGGAGAGTAGAAAAATACCATGCCATGTTGTCCATCAGAACGAACACTACCACTATCTGGAATAATGGGATGACGATTAGCATCAGTGATATTTATTCTAACCGCATCCAATTTTCCATCAACCTTGCTTATAATTTTTAGTTTGCCAGTAGTTGCTCTCCAATCCCATTTTTTTACTTGAAGTGTTTGTGTTGGGCCTCCATTTATAGCTATTCTTTTGAGTTCTGCAACCTCACTTTTATTATACTCGGTAAAATAGATCCATTGACCATCACCACTAAATTTGGGTGCCAAAGGAAGCCCCTCACTTTTGGTAAGCAGCATATTGCTTTTTGGAATGGAAATATTCAATACACGAAGCTCGTAATCATCTCCATTGGGCCAGGTATAAGCCAGGGTTTGATTATCTGGTGAAAGCGAAAAGGCAGTTTGCGAGGTAAAATTCTCTTCGGCTAAAGGGGTAGAAGTGCCTTCTTCAATATCCCACAGTTCAATAGAATCGTATGAAAAGCCATATTTTTTAAGATAAACAATCTGATTGTTCTGATGCGTTGGAACGGGAAGACGTTCTAAACTTCTGTCTTGGGTGATGATTTTATGCTCCAGCGAATTAAGATGTATTTGCCAAAGATCAAACGAACCGTTTTTTGCTGATGAATAATAAACTAATTCTCCATCTTTTGAAAAAATAGGGTCTAAATCCAAAGCTTTGCTGTCTACCAGAACGGTCTCTTTTTTGGAATCAAGGTCTAACAAGACTATTTGGGTATCCACGCTATTGTCCCTAACAAAAACGAGTTGCTTTCCATTGGGGGACCAATTGGGCCTTGAATCAATTCCGGCAGAAGAAGTAATGCGTACGGCCTCCAAAGTTTCTATGTCCATGAGCCATAACCACCCTTTGGCTGAAAACACCACTTTATTATTTAGGGGAGAGGGAGCTGGATCCATGGGCCCTGAATTTAAAACGGGTAAATCGTACCCTTCTAAATAGACATGATGCCGATAACCATCAACCTTGGGATATCGATTTTTCCATTGTGCATTGGCAATAAAAGTTGCAGCTAGAAGAAAGCAGAATAAAGAAGTAACGTTTTTCATAGGCGGTCAAATTTGTTAAATGTACCTTTCTTTGATAAGGTTTATATGGTGTCTTTCATGACCAATGATAGATTTGAGAAAATCTTCAAGGGTAATTTCATATTGGCGAGCCATACCTTTTAGCTTTAATTGTTTTTCAGACAATGTATCAACAAAACTTATCGATGCATTCCTGACATTTACAAAATCAGCTATTAATTGTTTAAATGATAGCTCATCAAAACGACCGTTGTCTACCAATGCGTTTTGGTCATAGCCCCATAACTCAATTGATTGGTTCCTACTTAATAAAAATGCTCGAAACATCTTTATTCTTTCGTGATCGGTAATATGTCCAACTACTTGTTTAATGCTCCATTTATCAGATGCATATCTGTAAACAGCTTTTTTCTCACTAATAGCGTTTAAAAATGTACGAGTGGATGAATCAGAAAAGAGAGATGGACAATCCATATCCTTTACCAGGGCAAAATAATACGGGAATCCATCTTTGGGTGTGTATTTCATGTTTTATTTTGATTTAACAATCGAAGTGCGGTCTGGGTTTCAAGTAATGCTGAAAATTGAGTTTCTAAACTTTTTGTCATTGAAAGAATAGTGCTTTTGGGCAAATTAAGTTTAGTAAGTTCATCATACAATTTATCTGACAAGTTATTATCATAAGATTCCTTCATTTCCGTCAGGTAATTTAGAAAAGTAATGTTTGGAAAAATGTAATCATCTGCGGCATTGGCATCGATTATATAGCTTTCTAATGCTTTTTGAACTTCCTGAGATAATTTTTGATTAGATCTAAACTGTAATTTCAAGTGGTTTAATTCTTCTGTAGGTTTTGAAAAGAAAGTATATTTAAATGTAAGCCAAGCAATGACTAATCCTAAAACTCCTATAATTATCTCCATTATAAGCCTAAGATAATAAAAGAAGAGAGGTCTTAAAAAACCGTATACCGCAATCCAAAGAAACCACGTATGCCTTGGTTAGGGCCATATACATAGCTGGGGTCAAAAGTGAGGGCAAAAGGGTTATCTGTCGTGGCCACAACATTGCCTTGTGGATCAAACTGAACGTTTTGATCAAAGGGGTCATCCGCCCGAGCAATAATAAAAGGATTGCCTCGGTTAGGAGTCCAGTCCAACAGGTTTTTTATGCCGCCATAGAACTCGAACTTATCCAAACCTTTATAAGTAAATTGTATGTTTTGGATACTCCAAGTGGGCGAAAAATCTTGCCGTGGATCTAGCTCTCCAAGTGTGGGTAATCGCATTGGGCCGTATAGATTGCCGGTGTAGTCCACTGTTAGATCTAAACTTCTAAAGGTATAGGAGACATTCCATGTGCCGGTAATGCTTTCGGTTAGTATTTGACGTGAGGTAATTCCGTTTTCTGTATTGCTCACATCTTGCCATGTAGCACCTACCAAAAATTTGAGACCGTTGGGAAGTACTAAATCAATATTAGCACTTAGCCCCTTTGAAACTGATTTACCATCTAGGTTATCATAGATAATTTGGTTGGGATTGGTATCGTAATCTGGTAAAATGATATTGGAAAAATGGGTGTAAAATGCAGAGGCATCAACACCTACAAACGTACCGTTGTCTGCATATATTTTTTTCAGATAATTGAGGTTAACGTTTATGGAGCGCTCAGGCTTCAACTCCTCAGCGATGATTACGTCGCGAGAGCCTGTTAAGGCGGCATGATCTTCCGTAAATAGATTCACCACTCTAAAGCCAGTTCCGGCATTGATTCTAAAAATATCATTGTCCGAAATTTTCCATTTGTATGCCGCCCTGGGGGTAAATATATTACCATGTCTTTGGTCATAATCGTATCGTATTCCTCCTAAAATGGAATGTTTTTTGGCCAGTTTCAGCTCATCTTGAACAAAAAGACTTGGAATCCAAACTTCATCCGCACTTTGAGTGGCGGGTGTGTTGTCATCATAATAGTTATAGCGAATGGCACTCCCAAAGAGCAAATCATGGTTGCCAACGGACTTATCCCATGTCATTTGGCCAAAACCAATGCGCTGGTCTGCCAAATACAGCACATCCCCGTACACCGAGTTTTGATTGTGGTCGTTGTAGGACATGGAAAGCATTACTTTTTCATCAATGGGTAATTGGTATTTACCTAAAACTTCCCATCTGCGGGTATAAATGCTTTCCCCATAAATCTCATCTCCACCTCTAAATTCTGGAGTCCATTGCAATTCACCGCCCCATCGGTCTTCATAAAAGAAGCGTCCGGCAAGGGAAAACACTTTAGCATCTTCACGTTTAAAGTTCCATTTTTGAAAAACAGAAATACGGTCCTGTAAGGTTAAATCCGTAAAATTGTCACCGTTATTGTCAATAATTTCGTCATAGTTAAAGTAATTGACACCAAGCAATAAATCGGTTTTCTTTCCTACTTCAATTTTTGTTCCCACATCTAAGTTGTACTCTCCCCAACCGGTCAAATACGCATCCGCAAAAAACTCAGGAGCATTGGGAGCATGTTTTGTAATGATATTGATTAAGCCGCCAACAGCTTCGCTTCCGTATAGCGTGGAGGCCGGACCTTTTACGATTTCAATTTGTTCTATCAATGAATTTGGTATTCCAGATAGACCATAAACAGTGCCCAAACCGCTTACAATGGGCATGCCATCTATCAACACCAATGTATATGGACCTTCCAAGCCATTGATATGGATATCGCCAGTATTACAAACATTGCAATTGATTTGTGGACGAACTCCATTTACATTCTGGAGGGCTTCAAAAATACTTGGAGTTGGATTTTTCTTTAGAAAGCTTGGTTTATATACCTCTACGGGTACTGCGCTTTCTAGTCTGCTTACCGCTTTTAATGTGCCAGTAACTACCATTTCATCCAAAGCTTCGGCAGATTGGTTTAATTGAATATTCAATGTTATTATTTCATCTTTTCCAATTAAAATGGCTTTTCTAAAAGGTTCATATCCAATAGCAGAAGCAATCAAAACATAGTTGCCGGGAGATAGATTTGTAATGGAATAATTTCCATCTCTATCCGTAGCGGTACCACTTTTACTCCCTTTTAAATAGATGTTGATAAAAGGTAGGGTTTTCCCATTTTCAGAAACAGTTCCTTGGATAATGCCACTTTGAGACCATCCCGTAAGAAAGCTTAACAACATTAATGTAAATAAGAACTGCTTCAATTTTTAGTTGTTTAAATTAAAATTTAGACAAATCTAAAAATTTGTTTTTATAAATAAAAATGTATTTTTGAAAAAATTATTTTTTGTGACTCGATCCGAGGAAAATTATATCAAAACCATTTTTCATTTAGGTGGGAATTCTTCTTCACTTATTGCCACTAATGCCATTGCCGAACAGATGGAGACCAAACCATCTTCGGTAACCGATATGGCAAAGAAATTGGCAGAGAAAGGTTTTGTCAACTACAAGAGATATCAAGGGGTTTCCTTAACTGATTTTGGAATTAAAACTGCACTTTCCATCATTAGAAAACATCGGTTATGGGAAGTATTTTTAGTGGAAAAGTTGGATTTTTCCTGGGATGAGGTTCATGAGGTGGCAGAGCAATTGGAGCATATTAAAAGTGAGAAATTAATTGACAAGATTGATGAGCTATTGGGCAATCCAAAATACGACCCACATGGTGACCCCATTCCAAGCAAGGATGGAAAATTTATGGAGCGAGACAAACAATTGCTTAGCGAAATGACCCTAAAGTCCGAAGGGGTTTGCGTTGGAGTGAAGGATACATCTGCCGCGTTTCTCAAGTTTTTGGATAAGAATAGCATAGCATTGGGCAATACCATTAAGGTATTGGAGAAAGAGGATTTTGATCTGTCGCTCCATATACAAATGGAAGGTAAGGAGTTGCATATTTCACATCAAATAGCATCAAACCTTTATATTAAAAAGAATGACTAATGGAACAGGTAATTCATTATTTTGAAAGCATAAACCCTATATTGGCAGCTTTTTACGCCACGCTTTTTACATGGGGATTAACAGCTGCAGGAGCAGCCTTGGTCTTTTTGTTTAAAGGAATGAATAGAGCTCTTTTGGACGGCATGTTAGGTTTTACGGGAGGAGTAATGGTCGCGGCCAGTTTTTGGAGCTTGTTGGCTCCCGGAATTGAAATGAGTCCGGGAGAAGGTTTTGTAAAAGTGATTCCAGCAGCTGTAGGGTTTTTAATGGGAGCCGCTTTTATTTTCGGCTTGGATAAAATTCTACCGCATTTGCACATCAACTTTAAAGAAAGTGAAGCAGAAGGAATGAAAACGCCTTGGCACCGAACAACACTTTTAACTTTGGCCATTACGTTGCACAACATTCCTGAAGGTTTAGCCGTGGGGGTGCTTTTTGGAGGTGTTGCGGCTGGTTTTGATGGTGCCACCATAGGTGGGGCAGTAGCTTTGGCGTTAGGAATTGGACTTCAAAACTTTCCTGAAGGGTTCGCGGTGGCCATGCCATTGCGCAGGCAAGGTTTAAGCCGGATGAAAAGTTTTATGTATGGCCAAGCCTCTGCCATAGTTGAACCTATTGCTGCTGTTTTAGGAGCTTGGGCGGTACTTACTTTTGAACCCATTTTGCCATATGCACTGTCTTTTGCAGCAGGCGCCATGATCTTTGTAGTGGTGGAAGAAGTGATTCCGGAGACCCAACGGGACAAATACACCGATGTGGCCACGATGGGCTTTATAGGTGGATTTATTATTATGATGACCTTGGATGTTGGGTTAGGATAATCAGCAGAAAAAATTAAAGAACAAATTATGAGAAAATTAGTGCTGTTATTTATTTTGTGCTTTTCCTATTTTGGTTATGCGCAAGTGGATTTTGAACAAATTCAGAATGAAATTGACAAGACTGTTTGGAAACCTTTCCAAAAAGCATTTGAAACCTTGGATGGCGAAGCACTTAATGCAACCTATGCTGATGAAGTACTTAGGGTAACTCCCCAGGGAATTGATACGGAGAATGCTTTTAAAGCAGGAAACCTTAAACGCTTTGAAAAGAATAAGGCAGATGGTGTGTCAATTTCTTTGGACTTTTGGTTCGATAGCCGCCACACCAATGCAACTACATCATACGAAGTAGGGTTTTACAGCATCGGATTTACCGATAAAGATGGAAAGACCAATTACAGCTATGGGCAGTTTCATATAGTGTTAAAAAAGATTGAAGGGCAATGGAAAATAACCCAAGATTGGGATACTGCCACTATTAATGGAAACCCCATTACGTCTTCAGACTTTGCGGAAAAAAGTGTTGTAAAGTTTTAACCTCTGGCAATACAATTGTTGAGGTAAAGCACTTTAAGCGGAAGCCTTATCTTCTGCTTTAGGGGTGATGATCTTTATCCCCATAATCAATAACCATAGACATGTACCAATTTCACCAATACTGGCAGGAATGGTGATATAATCTGAAATCCACAGTTCGCCATAATTTGAGCATACAATACGCCCAATAAAATCTAAGAAATAGCCACAACTGCCCACCATTAAAAAGAAACCTAAAAACTTAGGCAAAAATCCTGATTTGAAAACCAAATACCCAAAAGGAAAAAGCCATAATCCCCAAAAGGCTTGAGCAACTAAATTTCCATGATGATAAGATTCCAAAGCAAGCATTACCTGAGCCTGGATCTGTTCCACAGAATATACGCTGAGGTATTCAGCTTCGCTGAGTAATGAAAGAATGTCCAGCTTGTGTGTTAGATTGACAAATGAAATGGGAACACTAACAACAGCCAAGACAACCATCAGAACTGCGTGTTTTTTATTTATCCCTTTGAACAATTGATACAATACCCAAGGCAACAATAAAAAGAAAATGTAACACAGAAGACCGCTTAAAATTTCCAACCGGAATAAGGATTCCGAAGATTTAATATTTGCAACTGTTGCGGCAGGATCGCTCCAAACAATAAGCTGTGATGGAACATATAGAAGACTGAAAATACCGGTTATTACTACTAAGAAATAGAGTAAGCCAGCGAGGTGCGCTGTTTTTTTGTTTGGACCCATTTGTTTTGTGATTGATATGGTTTGTATAAAGAAAGACGTTTCTTTTTTAGAAAAGGTTGCCCTAAACTATTTTAATTCTTCCAAAACCAAACCATAATCATATTGTAGATCTTCGTGAAGGGCATCTATCTTTTTAGCAATAAAGGCCAATTGCCTATCATACAAATTGCGAAGGGTAGTGTTGTTGTTTATAGAGGGTCTAAACTCCTTTAATTTTTGACAGAAATAAAGCAAAAGCTCAACCTCTGTCTCTTTATTTCCGGAGTAGCGGATGTATTTTTTAAGATTGCGCAAAATCTTTCGGACACTCTTTTTAATATAGAAGTAACTGTTGGTATTGATGTCTAAAAATAGCTCATCAACTTCAGCCATTACACTTTCAATATAGCCGGCTTCGTTACCAGCTTCAAAAAGCAGATAGGTGAGTAGTTCTTTGTTTTCCTTTTTAAATTTTGATAGCCGAAGGCACAATTGCAATAACTCTTCTGGAGAACAATGTTGCAATTCTTTTTTTATTTGGACTACAGAGGCTGCTTTCATACAACAAAGTTAACTCCTTAAATAAGAAGCACCATTGACATCGATAATAGTGCCTGAAGAATATTCCGCACCATCGGAAGCTAAAAAAAGAATGGCATGGGCCACTTCTTTGGGTTGGGCCATTCGTTGAAAAGGAGATTCACGAAGTAGATTTTCTCTTTCTGCAGGTGTTAGTGTGATTGCCGCCATTTCGGTTTCGGTAAACCCTGGGGCCACTACGCCAATATAAATTTTATGTTGGGCCAATGCCTTTGCCAAAGATTGACTCATGGAATTCAAGGCAGCTTTGCTGGCACCATAGGCTGGCTTTGTAGGCTCCCCCCTAAACGCTCCTCTAGAAGATACATTAACAATACGGCCTCCTCCAGTTTTCATCATGGCTTTTGCTCCCCAATAACAGAGATTGGACACGGCAAAGAGATTGGTCTTAAAAGTACCTTCCCAGGCATTGGTCCAATGCTCAAAATCTACCTCATCAATTTTATGAAAAATGGAAATTCCCGCATTGTTCACCAAAACATCCAATTGTCCATAGTGGTCAACAAAACGTTGAATCAAGGATTCTGGACCATTTTTTTCTGAAATATCTTGTTGAAATAATTGATGGCCTTCACCTGGCAACGCTGTTAAGGTTTTTTCAGCCTCTTCTTGATTACTTCTGAAATTTACGCCCACTTTGGCGCCTTTTTCTGCGAAAGCGATGGCAGTTGCCTTGCCAATACCTCGAGAGGCTCCAGTGATAAGAATCTTTTTATTCTGGAAATTCATGGAGAAATCTTTTTAATGGATTTTATCATTGGTTCAACTTTTCAAGCTCTTGGTCAATTTGTTGTTTTAGTTCTTGGGCTCTATGTTTAATCCCCTCCCAACGTAATATTTGCTCCCTGTTGCTTCCGAATTTCAATAATGCCATTTTCCAATAGTCTCTATTTTTTAAAAGTTTGTCCAAATCAAGATTTTCTAGATTGGAAACGCCTTCGATATTCACCCCCAACATAGCAAACCCTTCAAGGTTAAGATAAACGTTATCAATCAATAGGGGTGTAATAAACTCGTCCGTAATCTGTCTTGTGGTGCCATCTGTATAAGTTTCTTTGGCATTACGGTAATAGTTAAAAATGTTTTGTCTTAAAGTTTCGTTTTGTACATAACTCATTTTACCCGAAGAAATAGCTTCATCAAAAATGCCGCTATTGCTCTTAAAGTATTGGTCAATCACAAACTCAAAGGACTGTCGAATAAAACTGAATTTATCAATGCTATCTGTATTTTTTAATAGGTGTATTAAGCTATCAAGTCTGTTCAGTCTTTCCTTAGATAATTTGGTATTGTTTTCTATCTGAAGAATATCCAATTTAATTTCATTTGAAAGGTTTGTAAGAAGCACTAGCTCTTTGTTTCGTTCTTTTTTGTGTTCACTATAATTATTAATGCTCAATGCAATTAAAATACCAATGACTACCAAAACAATTTCGCCAATGGCATAGAGCAGATATTTACTGATTTTGTTTTCAGAAAGCGATTTTTGGCGAATTTTTCTAAAAAACTTAATCATCCTCTTCTTCAGTTTTAGTAAACACTTCGTCCAGGAAATCAAGCTGATTGATTTTTCCTTCGGTATTGAGCTCAAAACGGATTAATAGCTTTTCACGAAACCTGGAATCCTTGTTCGTAATAAAAGTATCATAATGCCAATGCTCGGCTTTATACGTAATAAAATCATTAAAATTGGTTTGCAACACATTGTCTTGGACCGTGACTATTACGGTACCCAACATTTCACTATTATAAGACCCTTCATAAGCCTCCAAAGGCAAACTAGGTTTTGTATTTTCCGCACGCTCTTTAACCCTTTTGTTCAATATTTCTAAATTCTCTTTTTTAAAGCCCTCGTATAGTTTAAAAACTTCGCTATGCCAATCACGGCTGTTATCGTTAAAACCATAAAGATCCATTGCCTTGTACATAATGGCATGTCGCAGTTCTGCGTGATCTAAGTTTGCAAATACATAAACTGCCAAATTCTTACTATGCATTACCCCAGCAATGGCGACCAGACCAAATAGGCTTCCGGTATGAAAATCTAATTTATGGCCTTTATAATCTTGCTGAAACCAACCTAAACCATAGGTGTTCCAGTTTGGTTTGGTTAGAGCATTTGTAGGATAGGTTCCATTTGAACCTAAAAAAGAATGGGGCTCAAACAAATACTTGAATGTTTTTGGTTTTACCAACGTATCCGATTTATAAATCCCATCATTCACTAAAAATGTCAAGTAATTGGAAATATCATGCGGAGTAGAGCAGATCATTCCTGCAGGACCTATTTGATCCGAGAACCCATAATCAACTTCTACCAAGCCATCTTCAGGGTCATCTAAATATGGGGTTACATAATTTCCAACACTAAAAACATCCTTTGCTATAGCTTGTGTTCTGGTCATACCCAAAGGATTGAATATCCGTTCTTTTACGAATTCGTTCCAGGGCTTTCCACTTACCGCCGCAATAACTTCTCCAGCCACCGCATACATAATATTCTGGTAGGTGAAACCTCCACGGAGGGGATAGGTTTTTTTTGCAAATTGAAACTTTCGTATTGTTTCGCGGGTAGAAGTGCTGTCAATGATCCATAAAGCATCTGCATTACCAATACCCAAATTATGGGTAAATAAATCTTTTATACGAGCATCTGCAGTACTATACGGATCGGACAATTTAAAGTATGGTAAATGGTCAATAACCTTATCATCCCAATTTAGTTTGCCCTCATCGACCAACATGCCCATGGCAATCGCCACAACTGCCTTGGTAGTAGATGCCATATTGAAAAGCGTATTTTCATCTACCTTTTCTTTGGTGTCCAAATTTTTTACCCCATAAGTTTTTTGAAAAACAACTTCACCATCTTTAACAACTATTGCAGCCAGCCCCGGAATTTTCCAATCCTCTAAGCCCTTGACAATCATGGCATCCAATTTCTTGTTGTTTGCTTTTTGTTGAGCGCTTAAAGGTTGATTTAGTGTTATGGTTAAGAAGAATAACAGTGCATAGATCTTATTTCTCATATTTCGATTCTTATTTAAGAAATAGCCTTGTTTAATTCAAAGATGGTTTCAATGCCTTGATGAATATCTTGCATTGAGGAGTGGGTTAACACAGTTGGCTATTTCCCATAAATATAGAAAGTTATAAGGTATTGGAAGACTTTGACGATAAATTTGGGAATGACGCTATTGCAGAACCTCCAACAGCACTTTTTTTAAATAGGCTTTTTCAGAATGATCTAATGTACTATCATGATCTAGCAATATGTTTGCCTGCCGATAATGTATTTGGGATTTTTGTAAGGAGTCATTTTTCTCTAGGTAGTATGCCAAGCGGTAATGATTCAATGCTGAATTTGGATAGCTTTCCACTGCCATTTTATATAGTTGTAACCTGTTTGTATACTTTGGGTCTTTTTTCCAGGCCAACCAGTTTTTAAAATCGGTATAAAAGGACATAGAAAAGGGTGTTGGGTTGCCCTCGGCAACCCCTGATTGATATATGCTTTCTATGGCAGCTATACCATCAGAAATAAAGAGATTTTTTAGGATTGCCATGTTTGGAGGTGGTGCAAGACGTTCCATTTTGAAGATAGTATCTATGGTTTTTTCATATTTTCTTGGAATCTCTTCAGAATAAAATTGATCAAGGATGTTTGACTGCCCTTTTAGCTTGGCATTTAAAAAAGAAAGCACGAGCTCAGACCCCACAACAAAACCTGTTTGGACATCCCCTTTAGGTTCACCAATGATATCCGGCACATATGCTTCAAACAACCCAAAGTTCAAAAAATGAAACTCACTCATTTCTGGGAAGTGTGCAAAGTACCGCTCACTATAATTTAAATGGTAAATATGTTCTGGTGAAATGCTTGGGTGCGGTGCATAGATGGCCAAAATGGGGAGCGTGATTCGCTGCGGTTCATAAAAGTTGGTTTTATTCAGAATATCTTGTTCAAATCGACTCAGCAAACCACCTTCCAAACTAACAAGTGCTTTTATTTTTTTGTTGCGTGAAGCAAGACTGGTACAAACGGAAGAAGCCATGGCATTTCCAATCAAAGCAACTTGGCCTTTTTCAACGTTGGGCAATTTGAGTAATTCCCCCAATGCAAATTGTAAATCGCTCACAGCTGTCTCCAATCCTTTTACAGAAGTACCCATTACATGCGAAAATTCACCTTTAAGCGCTACTGCGGCAACCACAAACCCATGACTTGCCAAATATTCGCAGAGTACACTTTGATAAGCGGGACTGGCCCCATTGGGAAAAATGACCAATGGAAATTTTTGTTGCATGGGATGTGTGTTGAGCGAAGCGTTTGTCTTTAATGCCAAAAGAGTATCCAGTTGAGCTATAGTAAATCCATCTTCCCCTTTTAATTGATCAACCTGGTAAGCAAAAATTTTCTTTGCAAAGGCATCAGACTCTTTTTTGAATGCTTCATCCGTTTGTTTGGTCATTAAATTCACATAGTGGTCATAAGGAAGTAATGTGGACTTTTCCGAAGCGGGGTACCAAATGTGAATGGGCAAATTTCTTCCTTCTGATGTTTCACTTTTAGGATAGAGCCTTCCACTCCAATCGGAATAGGGAATATTTTCTCTGGAATCATCAGTGGTAAAAAGCGTTTTAAAACCAACGGCATATTCTCCATATTCCATAAAGTTGGAAAAGGGGACTTCTGGAGTCTCATCCTTCGAATTTTGACAACTAATAAGAAATAATAGACTTAAACAAAGAATGATTGCTTTCATGGTTGGCTTCAATTAATTCTTGTAGCTACATCAGTAAAGATGTGCTTCCATTCTTTATCCTTAAGAAATACACTTGCCCACCCGCTCCATATTAGTTGATTTTCATCGGAATATGAAATTGTTGCCCTAAAGAAACGGTCCTCGATTACATTTTTGGGCGAGATGGCATTTATTACCTTATTTTCTTTATCTAAAAGCCATTTAAATTGACCATGCAATGGAAAGTCATGGGCAAAGTTGGTAGCTCTAAAACATTTTTCTTTTTTATCATAATTGATAACATAGGAATAGTATCGTTTGTGCCCATTCTTTTGGACCACGGTTTCAGATTCACATTTTATGAAACTTCCGTTGAGGTAATATTCACATGTCCGGGTTCCTTTCTCTTGATACTCTTTTTCGGTGCCTGGGTAAATGGTTTCTTCAATTTCCCAACTACCAATTAAAAAATCCAAATCTTTTATAGATTGAGAAAATGAGGCTTGAGAAATTAAAATAAATGAAAGGATTAAAAATGACTTTTGCATGAGATATAAATTTTGTCTCAATCTAGTCAGGAAGCCTTTCAAAAAAGTCTCAACACCCGATTAGAAGTCTCAAAAAGCGTTTTTTAACGTAAGTTTTGGGATTTGAATTCCTTTGGTGTCTGACCGGTAAATCCCTTAAATAACCTATTGAATGTGGCTTTGGAATTAAACCCAGCATCAAACGCCAGACTTAGAATTTTTAAATGGGCATTTTTGGGATTTTTCAATTTTTCTTGAACATCCTTAACACGATACTCATTTACAAATTGATAAAAGTTCTTGTTGAGGTTGCCATTTAAAACTTCGGAAATGGTCCTTTCGGAAATGGAAACGGATTTGCTAAGACCTGTAAGGCTCAATTCGGGATTTCTAAAAAGCATTTCCTTGACCATAACATTATCAAGCTGAGCTATAATTTTGGTTGATTCTTCATCTAACAGATCAACATTGCAATCTATGGGCTTGCTGATTTTTATGATTTGTGCCTGTTGATATCCTCGAATACTAAGCCAATACAACGTAGATGAATAAAGCAATAAAACTGCAGAACGATACTCATCCCATTGATGGAAGAGTTCTTTGCCACTTACCCCACTGCTAATACATAGAAAAATTAAAATCAATACAAAAGAAACAACGATGATTCCAATCATTTTTTTAACCCATTGAAGGTCAATTTCGGTGATGGTAGAGACGTTGTTAAGCAGTTGTTGTTGGTATTTTTTTATCCGTTTGAAAGACAAAACCATATAAATTAAAATGGAAATAATGGCTGCAGATTCCAACAGTTCGGCAAAAAAATGAAACCAATGCCAAGGGGTGCGATTTCCAGGAAAAATTGCGTGGTAGATACTGTGGACATAATTAAGAGCGAGAGGAGAAAAGTGCCAAAGATGTCTTTTGGTAAATCGAAAATCTGTATTGGTCAGCGTGAGAACATAAAAGTAAAAAGAAGGGCCTATCCAATAGGTAAACGAAAAAGGCATCCATGCCAACCACCTAAAGGTGTTCCAAAAAGATGGATCCAACATATATGGTGTAAAAGTAAGACACATGCAGATCAGGGTGAGGGAAAGAAATCGGTTTGCAAACCGATTTTCCTTTTTTTCCAACAACAGAAACCCAAACACAAAACCATTCGCAACGGCACAAATAGTAATAAGCTGAACAATGGAAATATTGAGTTGCATTCGCAATTTCTTTTTGAAGCGTCTTTGTTTTCCGCTACCTTTAAAACTACAAATTTCAAAACTATGCGGAGACTTCTTCTTTTATTTCTTGCTGCCAGTGCCATACAACTTTCAACAGCACAAAAACAACCTTTTTCCTATCTGGACATTTTTGATTTACAATATGTTTCAGACCCTCAAATATCGCCAAATGGCGATTGGGTGGTATACCGTCGCATGGGTTATGATATTATTAAAGATCGCTCGGTGGGAAATCTTTGGTTATTAAAATCTGATGGAAGTCAGCACCAAAAATTGACTTCAAGAGAAGTAAGCGAAAGTAGTCCAAGATGGTCTCCAAACGGGGACAGAATCGTTTTTTCGAGTAGTACAGACCAAGGCTCTGAAATTTATATGTATTGGGTAGCTTCTGGCAAAATTGCAAAATTGACCCAATTGCCATTTAGCCCAAGTTCTCTAACGTGGTCGCCCAATGGAAGGCAACTTGCTTTTTCCATGAATGTGCCCAAAGCTGCTCCTGTCATTGCCAAAATGCCAAAGAAACCTAAAGGTGCCAAATGGGCAGACACACCAAGAATTACGGATCGCGTCTACCATGAAGCTGATGGAAGAGGATATATCAAACCTGGTTTCAATCATATTTTTATCGTTCCTGCTGATGGAGGTGCTACACGGCAGATTACCTCAGGGGATTGGCATCACCGTGGTACACTTTCATGGGCCAAGGATGGCAGTAAAGTCTATTTTTCGGCAAATAGGGTAGACGATTGGGAATACCGTTTTCGAAATAGTGAAATCTATGCTGTTGAGGTTCAAAATGGAGAAATAAAAGCATTGACAGATAGAAATGGGCCTGACTATAGTCCAAAAGTATCTCCCGATGGAAAGCATATTGCTTATCTAGGTTTTGAAGATAAGGTGCAAGCATACCAAACACGCAAATTACATGTAATGAAGCTAGATGGCACTGATAAGCGTGTCATTTCTGAAGGGTTGGACAGAACTATTTCCAACATTCAGTGGAATGCAAAAAGTGATGGATTGTTTATTTCCTACGACGACAAAGGAAACGGTAAAATAGGACACATTTCTCTTTCAGGAACGGTTTCTAAAATTGCGGACAATGTTGGCGGCACTTCATTGGGAAGACCTTATGGAAGTGGCTCATATAGTATTTCTAAAAATGGTGCCATAGCATTTACACAATCTACGCCTAATTATCCGGCAGAATTGGCGGTACTAAAACCAAAAAGCAAGAACCCTGTAAAAATCACAGCCTTGAACAAGGCATTACTCAATTACAGAGATTTGGGCAAGGTAGAGGAAGTATGGTATAAGTCCTCGGTTGACGGTAGAGACATTCAAGGTTGGGTCGTTTATCCTCCCAACTATGATGCCTCAAAAAAATATCCGTTTATGGTAGAAAATCATGGAGGGCCAATACTCAATTATGGAGATCGTTTTTCCATTGAAATGCAGCTGTATGCTTCAGCGGGGTATGTTGTTTTCTATCCAAATCCAAGAGGAAGTACCAGTTATGGTGAAGAATTTGGAAACCTATTGTACAACAATTATCCAGGAGAAGATTACAATGATGTCATGGATGGGGTAGATCATTGCATTAAAAAAGGAATTGCCCATGAGGACCAATTGTTTGTGACCGGTGGTAGCGCAGGCGGTATCATGTCTGCATGGATGATTGGCAAAAACAACCGTTTTGAAGCTGCTGTAGTGGCCAAACCGGTAATGAATTGGATTAGCAAGACTTTAGTGGCGGATAATTATTTTTACTACGCAGAGCATCGATATCCTGGACAACCTTGGGAAAATTTTGAGGGCTATTGGAAATTTTCTCCCATTTCACTCGTTGGTAATATAGAGACCCCAACAATGGTAATGGTTGGCATGAACGATTTGCGAACCCCACCCAGTGAAGCCAAACAACTTTACCATGCCCTTAAACTACGAAAGATTGAAACGGTATTGGTTGAAATTCCGGGTGCAAGCCACGGAATAGCCAGCAAGCCGAGTAATTTAATTACCAAAATTGCCCATACCGTTGCGTGGTTCGATAAGTATAGAACGGACAAGAAAAATGAATAAAAAGAAACGACACTGGTTGTGGAATGTATTAATCGTACTCACGCTAATTGTTTGTATTCTTGCCTTTGTAGAACACTCTAAAAACTGGCACAAAATAGAAGATGGAAAGCTGAAAATCCTTTCAGGAATTTATTATCAAGCAATTCCCATTTCCGAAATTGATAGTATTAAACTAGTGGATAAACTACCAGAAATGGAGCGTTCCAACGGGTTTTCGTGGATGGCCAAGGAAAAAGGCGTCTTTAAAGATTCGTTGACACAAACGAAGGTCTATGTTTTTGTTGATGATTTAAGGCAACAAAAAATACGGCTCGTCCACGGGGATTCCCTTAAGATATTCCTCAATTTTAATGATAGCCTGCAAACACAAAAAGTGTATCATAGGTTAAACGAAGAACTACTGGCAAACCTTAAACAGCCAAATTGATTTTGATATCGTATATGCTTAATAAAGATAATTTTGTCCCAAATTAACTATGAGAATACTTACTTTTTCCATTTTTATAATCCCGGTATGGGTATTTTCCCAAAACACAATTTCTGTCAAAGTACATAACGTTCCGTCACAAGATGGAAATATTAATGTAGCCGTTTACGATTCAGATGAATCCTTTTTAAAATTTGATAAAGTTGTAAAGACCGGCTCTGTAGAAGCACATGAGGGCGTAGTCGCTTTGAAAATTGAAAACATGCCTGCTGGTGAGTATGCGCTAGCTGTCTTTCACGATGAAAATGCTAACAATGAGCTCGATACGAATTGGTTGGGCATTCCCACAGAGAAAGTGGCATTTTCCAAAGGCAAAATGAAAACCTTTGGCCCTCCCAAATACAAGGAATGTGTTTTTAGTGTAAATTCAGACTATGAAATCAACATTGAGCTGTAACCCACAAAAACTCCAAAAGTCTTAATGGAAACTATTTTACTTGCTCAAGTAATGGGAGGCGTTTATGGTCTATTGGCTATCATTTTAGGTGCATTTGGAGCTCACGCGCTAAAAAAGAAATTGACCTTGGAACAACTTCATAGTTTTGAAACTGGGGTCAAATACCAAATGTACCATGCTATACTGTTAGTTGTACTTAGTTATAATCTTGGGTTTGATCAACCCTTGGATAAGTACATTATAAATTCTTTTGTTTTTGGCACCCTGCTTTTTTCTTTCAGTATTTATGGTTTATGCCTTAGCGCTGCCAATGGAAAGAAACTCCGTTTTCTTGGACCGGTGACCCCAATAGGAGGTTTGCTGTTGGTTGTTGGATGGGCATTGCTATTGTATTCGTTTATAGCTCCCATGTTTTAAATAGTTATTCAATGTTGACGGGCTCTATGTTCTTGTAAAACCACGGAGTATGTTGATTGGTAACAGCAACCCATTTCCATTTTTCATTTTGTTTTTGTGCATTTAAGGTCATCAAACCAATTTCCTTGAAGGTGGTATCTGCTGGATTTTCTTTTTTAAACCAAAACATTTTCCAAGAATAATAGGCAATGGCATTATAGCGGTCCAAGAGGCGTATTTTTGGGTTTCCAATCTCATAGTAGTAATCCAAAGAATCGTTTTCAGAAAACATTAGATGAAACTTTTCCAACTCCTTTTTTCCCTCGAACAAATACCCTTGAGAATTTATCCATGTGGCATCTTCTGAAAACTGCGGCAGGACCAAATCAATATTTTTATCGATCATGGCCTTTTCCCGAGTATTGATCATTGTCACCAAGGCTAGAGAATCTGCTTTGAAAGACATTTCGGCTTGGTTATATTGATTTTCCTTTTTACAAGAAGTGAATAGAAAGAAACCGCAAAATAAATACAGACAAGCTTGCTTCATTATTCACTTTCTGAGATACATATTCCCATTAATGGTATTTAAACGAAGGCGGTTTGAAGCGTTATTAAAATTCCCTTCTACCTTTTGCCCCACATGGCGATCAGTAACCTTTAAATCCAAATTTTCATCAGCATAGATCTGTCCGTGAATGGTTTCTGCAATAAGACGAGAATTGGCCATGACCAAATCTATCTCACCATTTATGGTTTTTAGGTCCAAATTGCCATTGTATTTTTTGATATCAATATTACCATTGATCAAGTCCGCGGTAAAATCACCTTCAATAACTTCCGCACTAAGGTCACCATTGATGCTACTCACGCTAAAATTTGCATTTTTTGGAACGTACAGGACATAATTAAATTCATACCTATCACTGGTATAGTAATGCCTTTGACCATCTCTTGGGCGGTTCTTATTCCATTCATCTTGAAAAGCTTCAAGTATTTTTTCAGTCTCAGAACTGATGCTGATAAAACCATTGGTCTCTTCTACTTTAAGGTTGTATAAATCAAGATATTTTCCATCTTCCGTTGAAATATCAGCCTTAAAATACACATTGGATTTATCCCATGTTTTTACTTTTATATGTGAAGCAAACTTCACCTCTACATCTATTACTTGATTGTTGTAATTAATGTTTTTTTCAATGATTTTTTGGGCATGTACAGATAGACTGATGAAGCCCAATGTCAATACGATTACTAAATTTTTCATGACTGTTCGTTTTGTTGATTATTGTTTTCTCAGGTAAATATTTCCATTCGTAGATTTCAAGGAGATGTTCACCCCACCATTATTGATGGACGCCCTAACTCTTCTTCCAGAAATAGACTTTAAGCCATCTTTTTCTTCTCTTTTAATATCAAAATTGGTATAGATATCCCCGTTGGTCGTGCTCAATGCCAAATCTGCTGGAGTATTTGAAGGCATTGTAATATCTACGGCTCCATTTGTGGTATAAATGGAAATGGGAGAATTCTGCTTTACCGTTCCAAATTCCACAGTAATTTCTCCATTAAGTGCGTTTGCGGTAACAGGACCGTTTACATTGGTGATTTCAATACTACCGTTTAGTTTGGCATCCGCTTCAACCTCGCCAGAAAAGCCATCAATTTCAATATCTCCAGCCCATGTACTTTTAACGGATACATTTTGATTTTTGGGAAGAAAAATTTCCGCACCTTCAGATTTTCTTAGGTTTTTTACAATTAGGGTGTTTCCGTCCTGTACTACATAGAAACCAACATCGGTATTGTCATTGCCGCCTTCCCCAACAAGTCTAAGCCCTTTAGCTTTTTCTGATACTTTGGAACTCCTACTTCCTTTAATGCGCAACTCATTGGCGCTGGATGTTCTTAATGTGATATCCGATTTTGACTCTATTTTAACCCACTCGATACCACTTAATGATTTTGTGTAGCCTGTTTGGGCATTGATTGTTGTGGCGAAAGCCAATGCAACTAAAAGAATTGATACGTGTTTCATGATTTTTCGTTTTTTGATGTTATATAATTTTAGGTAATGCTAATTCAATTTCGTTTTTCACAAAAGGCTGTGTGTCCTCTTGCTCCAACAATTTTTTCATGGGTACTGCCGCCTTCTTTGCCTGAATTTTTACCAGGGATTGTATAATGGCAATTTGAATACTCGGATTTTTTTCAATTTCAAGGGCTTTAATAAAAGCTTGTTTAACCGTTGGAGAAGTAGCAAATGTGGCCAATGCCTCAAAAGCATTTAAACGTACGTTGTCGTTTTCATCATTTAATAATCGGTTGGCCAAAGCGTTTACAATAGCTTCATCTGGATTCGGGAATTCTTCAATATAACTCACCCCTTGAATACGTTTGCTCGCGGATTGGTTTTCCATTAGCGATAGCATTGCTGTTTGTTTTATCTTAAGACTTTCGTCTAGCAAAGTAGCCATGTCATTATCAGATTTTTGCACCTGAAGGACTCTCCCCATCTGAAAAGAGGCTATAAGGAGTGCAACACTCGCAGCTACCTTCAGCATATTGGAAGCCCAGTTGGACTTTTGTTTAACAACGGGTAGCGCAACTACTTTAGAAGTTTCCAACTTCTCTTTGTCGAGGGCCGCTTCAAATTGAGCGCTAAGCCTATCTGAAGGCACCGCAACAGGTTCGTCCTCCATGGCTTTGAACAGAATTTTTAACTCGTCCAACTCCAATTTACACTGAATGCAGCTTGATACATGCTGTTTTACCAGTTCTTTATCCTTCTCATTTAGCACATTGTCTAAATAGTCTGGGAGTAAGTGTGTAACATGATTTTTTTCCATGCTTATATATTTTCTAGATAAATGTCTTTTAGTTTTTTTAGTGCTCTACTAACTCTAGTTTTAACAGCTCCTGGCGTACTGTTGGTTATTTCGGCCAATTCTTCATATTTGATTTCTTGAAACCTGTTCAGGATTATTAATTCCCTGTCTTTCACATTCAATCTATTTAATGCGTTTTGCAACTGGGAGTAATCTTCGTGCTTGCTTTCATCATTTGCAATCTGCTTATATTCCAGTACATCAATATCATCATGGTTCTTATGTTTTCTGGTAAAATGGGTGTTTAAATTATTTCTAGCTATGGTAAAAAGCCATGAAACAAATGATCCATTTTTATAGGAACTCCTATACTTGATCAACTTATAAAACACATCTTGGGTTAAATCCTCACTTAGCATTTGGTCGCCAGACATTTTGTATAAAAAATTGTAGATGTGCTCATGATGTTTATCAAAAAGAACCTTTAGCAAATCGAGATTCCCTTCTGCAACTTTTTGCATTATTATTTCGTCCGAAAGATGTTCCAAAAGCTGTTTTAGTTGATTTGCTATTCTATATAGTCAGGAAATTAAAAAAGGTTACATCAAGAATAAAAAAATTCAAGAATAATCTCTTTTCTAGAAGAAGGGGGGTGAAATTTTAAATTGAAAAGGGACTAATCACAACCACATCCATCTTGCCCGCAGGCTTTGGATGTTTTCTTTTTGCCTGATAAAAGTGACTTGGGCAGAATAAACTTCCAGACCAAATATCCTAGAGCAATGGTTAAGGTTATATACACCAATATGTGCTGAGCAACTTCCATTTATTTCAAAATTTGATAGGCGGTCAATGCTACAAGATAAGCAAAAGCACTCATAAAAATTAATTGAAGTAATGGCCATTTCCAAGAATTGGTCTCTCTTTTTACAATGGCCAAAGTACTCATGCATTGCATCGCAAAGGCATAGAATAGCATTAAAGAGATGCCCGATGCCAGATTGAACAGGGGTTTTTTGCCAGAATGATGAAGTTCTGCGGCCATTCTGTTCTTAATGGTTTCTTCCTCATCATTACCAACACTGTAAATGGTGGCCAAGGTGCCTACAAACACTTCCCTTGCAGCAAATGAGGTGAGTACGGCAATCCCAATTTTCCAATCGTACCCCAAGGGTTGTACCATAGGTTCAATACTTTTTCCCGCATAACCGATATAGGAATGTTCCAACTTATAACTTGCGATTTCCTGCACCCGCGCTTTTTCTTTTAGGATGTCCGTCATTATTTGTATAGAATCCTGAAGCGACTTTAATCCTATTGCATTTTGTTGTTCAACAACACTTACCTTGGTGTTTTTCTTATAGATATCAATGTTGTTTTGTATGTAATTTTTGCTGTAAGCCGTAAGGCCTTCGGTTTCAATTCTACTGTTTACGATTTCCTCAGCATTTTTAAATTTTTCGGAATGGCCATTAGATCCCAAAAACCATAGGATTATGGAAATGGCCAAAATAATTTTTCCCGCTCCAAAGACAAAACTTTTGGTTTTTTCCAATACGGTGTAAGCCACATTTTTAAAAAGAGGCAGTCGATAGGTGGGCATTTCTACCATAAAAAGGGAACTGCTTCTTATTTTCAAAATTTTGTTCAAAACCATTGCTGAAAAAATGGCCATTCCAAATCCGATTAAGTAAAGCAGCATTAAGGTTAATGCCTGATAGCTCAATCCCAAGAATCGCCCTTTGGGTATTACAAGGGCAATAAGGATGAGATAAACGGGCAATCGTGCTGAACAGGTTGTAAAGGGGGTAACCAAAATAGTGATCAAACGTTCCTTCCAATTTTCAATGGTTCTTGTGGCCATAACCGCAGGAATGGCGCAGGCAGTGCCTGAAATAAGCGGGACAACACTTTTACCGCTTAGGCCAAAGGGTCGCATAAGTTTATCCATTAAAAAGACAACTCTACTCATATAACCTGTTTCTTCCAACAGCGAAATAAACAAGAACAAAAAAGCGATTTGTGGAATAAAGATGACGATACCGCCAATACCAGCTAGTATTCCCTCGGCCAATAAATCTGTAAATACTCCGGCTGGCAAGGTGTTTTTAATCCATTCACCAGCCATGGCAAACTGCTCATCAATAAAATCCATGGGATAGCTGCTCCAATCAAAAATGGCCTGAAAAATGGTCAATAGGATAATCAAGAAAATTACATAACCAAAAATTTTATGGGTCAGTACTTTATCAAAAGAGGCTCGCAGACCCTTAGCCGCTTGGAAATCTATTTTATAGGTGTCTTTTAGGGTGTTATTGATAAATTGATAACGAAGTACGGTTTCTTTATGCTGTAATTTTTTGAGCTCTGTTTTGGACTTGGTTGAAAAGGAAGTGGCATCTTGAATCCGCTTTTTTTCAATGGGCATAAAGTTTACATCTTGTGTAATTACCAACCACAATTTGTATAGATCTTCTTTTGGAAAGGCTTCTTGTAAGCGATTGAAATATTTAGGTGAAATTCTAGAAGTATCAATATTTGGAGCGGTAGACAATGTTCTAAAATCTGCAATCAACTCCTTAATTCGATTGATTCCATTGCCTTTTCGGGTGCTAACCAACGCGATTTTAGTATCTAGTTTTTTTTCCAAAGCATCAACATCTAGCGAAATCCCTTTTCGGGACATTCGGTCTGCCATGTTAATGACCAAAATGGTAGGGATTCTTAAATCTTTGATTTGGGTGAAAAGAAGTAGGTTTCTCTTTAGGTTTTCTACATCGCTTATCACAACAGCGACATCTGGATAATCCTTATCATTTTTATTCAATAGCAATTCTACCACAACGCTTTCATCCAAAGAAGTGGTATTCAGGCTATACGTCCCTGGAAGATCAAGAATATGGGCTTTAACCCCTCTTGGCAATTTGCAGACACCTTCTTTTTTTTCTACCGTGATACCGGGGTAGTTGCCTACTTTTTGCTTTAAGCCTGTTAGCTGATTAAAGACTGAAGTTTTACCGGTATTAGGATTGCCAATTAGTGCAACGTTGATGCTTTTGCTCATATGGCGCTGGGGTCTTCTATAATATCTAAACCAATCTGTTTGGCCAAAGAACGCCTGATTGCAATATGGCTGCCATTTACATTAATGTAAATGGGGTCGTTTAGTGGGGCAATTTGAACCAGTTCCACAGTATTGCCCGGCAAGCACCCTAACTCAAGAAGTTTTATGGGAAGAATGGTCTCTGAAAACTCTTTTATTACTCCTTTTTGACCATGTTCCAAATCTGCTACCGTAGCCACTAATTATTATTTAGATTGATTTTAATTAAGAGCAAAAATAAGTAAAAAGAGAATATAAAAACCTTAAATTTTGATAAAGCTTTTGCGACTAATGCTCGTAACTCTTCTTTAAGATTTGTAGGTCTTCGAGCAGTTTTTGTATTTCTTCCGAATTGGTTCCGTCATAAAAGCCCCGTATTCTTCGTTCCTTATCTACAAGAATAAAATTTTCAGTATGAATCATGTCATATGGGCCACCATCTCCATCAGTTTTAACGGCTAAATATGATTTTCGCGCTAGTTGATAAATCTGTTTTTTATCCCCGGTAACCAGATTCCACTTGGCATCTACAACTCCTTTTTCCAAAGCGTATTTTTTTAATTGCGGAACAGAGTCTATATCTGGAGTAACAGAATGGGAGAGCAGCAGAACATCTTTTTCATCCATTATAACATCTTGAATCTGTGCCATATTCTTGGTCATAATGGGGCAAATGGTTGGGCAGGTTGTAAAAAAGAAATCCGCCACATATATTTTACCCATATAATCGTCTTGGGTAATCTTTTTCCCATTTTGGTTGGTCAATGCGAAGTCTCCAATGGTGTGGTACTTCTTTTTGTAGTGTAAAGTGCTGTCCACCAATTCTTGACTTACCATGGAAGGTTGATAAATGGCGAGGGTCTTTTTAGGCTGTAAGGCATTGTAAAACAAATAAATAATCACAATGGAAAGTGCTAAAAGCACCGTGCCAAAGAATTTATATTTTGAAAAAAAAGACCTCATCGGTTGCAAAATTACGGCTGACCGAAGGATTCTTCAAGATAAAATCAAAGTTTTGGTGCTAAAACTTTCTTAAAACAAAGTAGTGCTTGGTTTTGCCGTTTTTTTATCACTGGCTAAAAGTTTACTTTTGTGCGTTTTAACAGATAAATGCTGATGAGCCCCATTATAATAAAAACCATACAATTCTTTCTTAGTTTGTCCTTACTTATTGTTCTTCACGAACTTGGACATTTTATCCCTGCGAAAATTTTTAAGACAAGGGTTGAGAAATTCTATCTCTTTTTTGATGTCAAATATTCCCTTTTCAAGAAAAAGATTGGGGAAACCGTTTATGGTATTGGTTGGCTGCCCTTGGGAGGGTATGTGAAGATTGCAGGAATGATCGATGAGAGCATGGATACCGAAGCAATGAAAGAAGAACCAAAACCATGGGAATTCCGCAGTAAGCCGGCATGGCAGCGTCTTATCATTATGCTTGGAGGTGTAACCGTTAATTTCATCCTTGCCGTTATCATCTACATTGGCATGGCATACTCTTATGGCGACCAATACATTCCAATGGAAAGCTTGCGCGATGGCGTATGGGTGACCGAAAAGGAAATAGGAGATAAGGTCGGTATACAGACTGGTGATAAAATTATTGCTATTGATGGAGAAAAGCTAAAAACCTTTAGCAGTGTTTTTATTGAACTGATCAACGGAAATACGATAACCATAGATAGGGATGGACAGCAGATTGAAAAGGAAATCCCAATTGATTTTATCTCTACACTGTTGGAAGATGAGGAAAAAGTTAGGTTTTTAAGTTTACGAACACCCTTTGTAGTAAACAAAATCTCTAAAGGTTCTCACAACACAGAAACAGGATTTAAAGCCAAGGATGAGTTTTTGTCCATAAACGGTTCAGAAGCCATTTATAGAGATCAAGTGATGGCACTTTTGGAGGAAAATAAGGGAAAGGATATTAACATAAAAGTAAATAGAGAAGACGGAACACAGGCAGATTTAATAGCCAAAGTAAGTGATGATGCTAAGCTGGGAATAGAGATAGGAGGCTTTACTATGAAGGATCTGGAGGAAAAGGGCTACTTTAAAATTCAAACCGAGAAATACACCTTTCTTGAAGCCATACCTGCTGGTATAGACAAGGGTGTTACAACGCTATCCAGTTACGTAAAGCAACTTAAAAAGATTTTTAACCCTTCAACTGGTGCATATAAAGGGGTTGGTGGTTTTGCAGCTATCGGCAGTATGTTTCCAGATACTTGGGATTGGGCTGCATTTTGGTCCACTACGGCATTAATATCTATTATTCTTGCTTTTATGAACATCTTGCCAATACCCGCTTTAGACGGTGGCCATGTAACATTTTTGCTATATGAAATGGTAACGGGAAGAAAGCCTAGTGATAAATTTTTGGAGTATGCACAAATGGTAGGATTCTTTCTTTTAATAGGATTATTACTGTTTGCAAATGGCAACGATGTTTATAAATGGCTTTTTAAATAGAAAACCATTTTTTTTGCTTGTAGTGTTTTAAAGAAACTGCTATATTTGCACCCGCTTAAGGTAAAATATTCCTCCTTAGCTCAGTTGGTTAGAGCATCTGACTGTTAATCAGAGGGTCCTTGGTTCGAGCCCAAGAGGGGGAGCAAAAACAAAAGAGCCGTACTTCTGTGCGGCTCTTTTTTTATTTTAATACTGCCTAATTACAAAGACAATATATAGTTCTGCATACCAGCCTAATTTGCAACTGTATTGCTAAAGAACTTAAATAGGCCTTAATCTTAAAATCATTCCCCCGTCAACACCAATATAAATAAGACCATCTGGCCCCTGTTTAACCACCCGTATTCTTCTTCCAAAGTCTTCTAACAATCGTTCTTCATCAACTACTTTACCATTTTCTAGAACCAATCTGTTTAAATGTGTGAGTGCCATTGCACCAATAAATAAGTTGCCTTTCCATTTTTTAAAGATATCTCCAGAATAAAATTCCATACCACTTGGCGCTATAGACGGAGTATAATAATAATTGGGCTGTTCCATTCCTTCTTTATGTGTAATTCCCTCCCCGATTGGAGTATCATCGTAGTCTATACAATGGCATATTATTGGCCATCCATAGTTAAGCCCTGGTTCAATACGGTTTAGCTCATCTCCTCCTTTTGGTCCATGCTCGTGCAGCCAGAGGCCATTGGTTTTGGGATGGAGTGTTAGCCCTTGAGGGTTTCTGTGCCCAAAGGTCCATATTTCTGGTTTTGCATTTTTTGTACCGACAAAAGGGTTGTCGTTTGGTATTTTCCCATCTTCAAAAATGCGCATTACTTTTCCCAAATGATTGTTCAAGGTCTGTGCTGAATCTTTAAGGTCATAGCGATCACCCATGGTAAAAAACAAGTAGTTGTCCTTTATGACCATCCTTGAACCATAATGGCTTGGGGATTTATAGAAAGGGTAGGCTGTAAAAATGCGCTCTACATTTACTAACGAATCTCCTTTGAGCTTTCCTCGCTCAATGGCCATGGAACTGCTGATACTATCTCCTATGGAGTGCGAAAAATAAAGCCACCCATTTTGTTTATAATTGGGGTGAAGCAGTATATCCAACGCTCCCCCATCGCCCTTGCAATACGATTCAGGAACTCCTTTAAGCACCTTTTTTTCTCCAGTACCAATATCAACTAATAGTATTTTTCCAGCAAACCTATTAGTGACTAACATCTTTCCATCAGGTAAAAACGACATACCAAAGGGAACTCGGATACTATCCGCGACTTTTTCTAGCTTAAAATTGACTTCTTCGCTTTCAAAAGTCCAAGCCTCCTTGTCATCGGCACAATTAAAAAACAGGAGGGCCAATCCAGCAACTATAGACAGGAGAGAGAGTTTTTTGTATTTCATAAATCAACATTGATTGGTAAGCTGGGAATATCTTTAATTGTGTTGACTTTTCATGTTTGATTTGAAAAGAACTATGATGGATTTATAAATTGATTAACCATTTGACTTTAAAAAATCCTTTTGCAAAAGAGTACCTTTATGGTAGTATTTTGTATAAAATGAAAGAGGAACTTTTAAAAACTTTTGGTGCTCAATTTGAAACACCTCTTATAGAAGAGATCAGTACTGTGGGCAAGCTTGCGGAAGTACCTGCAGGTGAAACCATAATGGATATTGGCAATTATGTAAGGGCCATACCATTATTGCTTTCAGGGGCCATTAAAGTATTGCGGGAAGATGACGAAGGTGATGAACTGCTCTTGTATTATTTAGAGCAAGGAGAAACGTGTTCAGTTACCATGACTTGTTGTATGGGACAGACAAAAAGTGAAATAAGGGCAATTACAGAAACAGAAGTGTTGCTCGTTATGGTTCCAGTGCAAAAAATGGAAGAGTGGATGGCTAAATACAAAGGATGGCGTAATTATATTTTTGAAAGCTATCACAATAGGTTAAATGAACTATTGTTGACAGTAGACAACATTGCTTTTAAGAATATGGACCAACGTTTGGTAGAGTATCTCAAAAAGAAATCAGAGGTCACTAAAGACAATTGTATTCGAAACACCCACCAACAGATTGCATATGATCTACACACTTCAAGGGTAGTGGTGTCTAGACTATTAAAAAGACTGGAAAAATTGAAAAAATTGGAGCTCCATAGAAACCACATTCAAATTCTTGAACTTTAATTTGTGCCTTTTGTTACTGGGAATCATCTCTTTGCTCCTTATTTTTACACAAAGTTCAGCTAAATGCTCAAAAGGTATTTTCCAATTGTATCTTGGATAACCGAATACAATCGTTCTTTTCTCCTAAAAGATTTTACCGCTGGTATTACCGTGGGGGTGATGCTTATCCCTCAGGGAATGGCATATGCATTAATCGCAGGCCTTCCCCCAGTTTATGGGTTGTATGCGGCTTTGGTGCCTAACTTAATCTATGCATTTACCGGGTCAAGTAGAAAATTGGCTGTGGGCCCTGTTGCCCTTGACTCTTTAATTGTTGCTTCAAGTTTGGCGGCAATGAAATTGGCAAATATTGATGATTACATCAGTATGGCTATTTTTTTAGCGCTTTTTGTAGGATGCATTCAATTGGTAATGGGTTTTATGCGCCTTGGCTTTCTTTCTAATTTTCTCTCAAGACCAGTGGTCAGTGGTTTTACTTCTGCAGCAGCTCTTGTTATTGCCATAAGTCAGCTTAAGCATTTTTTCGGATTGGAAATAACAACCAACAATACGCTGAAGACCCTTCAAGCTATTTTTGGACAGCTATCAGAAACAAATTTTTACGACTTAAGTATTGGCTTAGGTGCTGTTTTGGTGATTTTGGGATTAAAAAAACTGAGTGGAAAAGTACCAGCGGCAATGGTTGTAGTCATTTTATCTATCGTCGGCATCTTTTTTTTCATGGTAAATGAGACAGATGTGCACATTGTTGGCGAGATACCAAAAGGATTACCCGCTTTTAAAATGCCACAATTGGATGTTGATATGATGGTAAAAGCTTTCCCAACGGCAATGGCATTGGCGTTTATTGCATTTGCCGAAGCAATGACGATTGCAAAAGCTGTAGAAGATCAAAGCAATGAATACCACACAGAACCCAATCAAGAATTAAGAGCCTTGGGAATTTCCAATATCATTGGGTCTCTTTTTCAATCTTTTCCGGCAAATGCAGGGCTTTCAAGAACTGCGGTAAATGTAAATGAAGGGGCAAAAACCGGAATAGCTTCCCTAGTGAGCGTATTGGTCGTAGGTTTAACCCTTCTATTTTTAACCCCATTCTTTTACTACTTGCCAAAATCAGTTCTAGGAGCTATCATCTTGGTGGCAGTGTACAGTTTGATAGATTTAAAATATCCGAAGCAATTGTGGAAACAACGTAAAGACGAGTTCTTTTTATTATTGGTTACCTTTCTAACAACCTTGTTGATTGGAATTTCCCAAGGAATAATTTTTGGGGTCTTATTCTCATTATTGTTGTTGGTCAATCGAACATCTAAACCACATATTGCCATTTTAGGACGTATTAGAGGTACAGATTATTTTAAAAATGTAAATCGTTTTAGCAATGATATTGAATTGGCAGAAAATATTTTAGTGCTCCGGTTTGATGGACAGCTATACTTTGCCAATAAGGATTATTTTAAAAGCGAATTGCATAAAAATGTTCTAAAAAAGGGAAATGCGCTCAAATATGTCATTCTAAATGCTGAAGCGATTAATTATATAGATAGCAGTGCCTTGAACATGCTAAATCAAGTGGTGAAGGATTTGAAAGGAAAAAAAATTGAATTGCTTATTGCGGGTGTCATTGGGCCTACCCGAGATATTTTATTTTCTAGTGGATTGATTGAACAAATAGGCAAGGGAAATCTTTTTGTTAGAACAAACGAAGCCTTTGAATATTGCACAAATCAAAAAGAGAAAAGTAAAATTCAGGATAAAGTTTCATTACAATCTAAAACAAAGCATTTGTAACTTTGGTAACTGTAGCAATTACATATCGATCTTACCTTTGATAGCAAAATTATAGCAAATGACAATTGAACAAATTTATACAGGATGTTTGGCACAAGGGGCCTATTATATAGAGAGCGAAGGTGAAGTAGCCATAATAGATCCATTGAGAGAGGTGCAACCTTACTTAAAAAGAGCAAATGAAAATGGTGCTGTTATCAAATATATTTTTGAGACGCATTTTCATGCGGATTTTGTTAGTGGTCACGTGACATTGTCCAAAGAAACAGGAGCGCCAATTGTATATGGTCCAAATGCCAATCCTTCTTTTGAGTCTATAACCGCAAAAGATGGAGAGGAATTTAAGCTAGGGAAATTAACCATTAAAGTCTTGCATACCCCAGGGCATACCATGGAAAGTACCACATATTTGTTGCAGGATGAGAAAGGAAAAGACCATGCTATTTTTAGTGGGGACACCTTATTTTTAGGGGATGTTGGAAGGCCGGATTTAGCGCAAAAAGCTGCCGATATGACCCAAGAAGAACTGGCGGGTATTTTGTTTGATAGTCTTCGAAATAAAATTATGCCTTTGGCAGATGATATCATTGTATATCCAGCGCACGGTGCAGGATCTGCTTGCGGAAAAAATATGATGAAGGAGACCGTGGATACCTTGGGCAATCAGAAAAAAATGAATTACGCCCTCCGCGCCGATATGACTAGGGAAGAATTCATAAAAGAAGTAACAGATGGCTTACTACCGCCTCCGTTGTATTTTCCTTTAAATGTAAAAATGAATAAAGAAGGATACGAGGATATTGATACGGTTTTGGAAAGAGGTACTAGAGCATTAATACCAGATGCTTTTGAAATTGCGGCCAATGAAACAGGAGCTGTGGTATTGGATGTGAGACACCAGGATGATTTTGCCAAAGGTCACGTACCTAGATCTATTTTTATTGGGTTGGGCGGAAGCTTTGCGCCTTGGGTTGGTGCATTAATTGCAGATGTAAAACAGCCCATACTTTTGGTAGCACCCAAAGGAAAAGAAGAAGAGACCATCACCAGATTATCCCGTGTAGGATTTGATGGTACCCTAGGGTATTTGGATGGTGGAATTGAAGCATGGAAAGAAGCTGATAAAGAAGTCGATACTGTCACTAGTATTAATGCCGATGTACTTAAACAGCGATTGGCCGAGAAAATCCCCGTTTTTGATGTGCGTAAGGAAACCGAGTTTGCTTCAGAACATATTGAAGACGCAATCTTGACTCCTTTGGATTTCCTCAATGACCATTTAGCGGAATTTCCAGAAAGCAAGACATTTTATGTACATTGTGCAGGAGGATACCGCAGTATGATTGCTGCCTCAATTCTAAAAAGCAGGGGCATTCACAATTTAATTGATGTTGCTGGAGGATTCAAGGCAATTAAAGAAGCTGGTATTCCGGTAACAGATTTTGTTTGTCCAACAACTTTAAAATAACCAATATCATGAAAAATCCATTGCGTATTACCCTAATAAGCTTTTGTTTTCTGTGGCTCAGTTCATGTCAGCCAGAGCAAGAAAGTTTTATCAAAAAAATTGATAAGGAAACCCTTATTGCTGAGGTAATGGGCAAGGATGTGCAACTTATTGATGTGCGAACGCCAAAAGAATATAGCGAAGGTTATATTGATGATGCAGTTAATTTCAATTTTAAGGATAGTATTATATTCATAAATCAAATTTCCACACTTAATAAAGAAGAATCGGTCTATTTATATTGTAGAAGAGGAACACGAAGTAACAATGCTGCACTGTTGCTAAAGAGCAGAGGATTCAAGAAGATTTATGATTACACGGGCGGATATCAAGACTGGAGTGCTTCGGAATAGTTTATAGTTATGTAACTCCCGTTACTGACCACCGTATTCATGATGTTTACTTTTAAGGAGCCTTAAAAACATGAATATGTCAATCTTAAATTTTTTATTCAAGGGTCCTATAAAATCAGATGCCATAAAGGTGTTGAATACAGAAGATTTTAAAAATGCCATCGCTAATAACCATGTGCAATTGGTGGATGTAAGAACTTCAAGGGAGTTCAAATCTGGGCATATAAAAGGCGCTCGAAACATCGACTATTTTCAGCAATCTACCTTTAAAGCAGCCTGCTCCAAAATGGACAAGGATAAACCTTTGTACTTGTACTGTCAATCTGGAAATAGAAGTCAAAAAGCTGCAAGAAAACTAATAGCCTTTGGATTTGATTGTATATATGATTTGCGTGGAGGGTATAACATGTGGAAGTAGTGAATTCAACAAATAATTTGTAATGAGAACAACAATTCAAATTCAAAATCTAAAATGCGGTGGCTGCGCTAAGACAATTGTAAATAAGTTATCTGAGCTAAATGGGATTAAAGACATAACCATTGAGGAAGAAACATCATCAGTCAGTTTTGAGCATCTGACCGGTAATGATATTGCTGTTGCCAAAGATAAATTAAAGGCCTTGGGCTATCCAGCCACTGAAGATGAGAACGGCATATTACAAAAAGCAAAATCGTTTGTGAGTTGTGCCAATGGGAGATTCAGAAGTAATTAAGGGCACTTTCTTAAGTTAGTGATCACCGCTTTGGTTTTTTAAAACCATATACTAATTGCCCCCAAAAGCTTTTGGGCAAAGCTTCATCACCTGGATACCCTAATTTGATTTTTCCTCCACTTTCGGGAATGTAATGGGTGCCAAATATATAATCCCAAAGACTTAGACTAATTCCAAAATTAACGCCAAATTTTCCTTTTGGAAGCACATAAGAATGATGATACAAATGCATTACCGGGTTGTTAAAAATATACTTTAACGGACCATACGTAAGTTTAATATTGGCATGGTTTAAATGGCCTATGGCTATGGCAGCAAAATGGACAATATAAGCTTGTTCTGGCTCAAACCCTCCCAAAATCATAACTCCAAAAGTTTTAAGGGGCTTGTAAAAAATGTTTTCCATCCAATGGTAACGCAAATGAGCGGCAAAGCCCATTTCTTTTACACTATGGTGCACTTGATGAAATTGCCATAAAACAGAAAATTTATGGAGCAATACATGAGTAAACCATTGTACAAAGTCCAACAAGATGAAAAAGACAAGTAACTGGGACCAAGTAGGCCAATTAGAAAAATCGATAATAGCAAGGCTTTTGGCAGTGACCCCAATATTGCCCAATAGAAGCTCCAATACTTTATAAACACCACTGATAACAATGGCGAAGATGAAGAAATTGAAAAACATATAGAAACCATCCAGCCAAAAATCTTTTCTAAAGATAGCTTGCTCTTTCCGCCATGGAAAGAGAATTTCCAACCCCCAAACAAGGAGCGAGATAACAATCAACCCCCAAAAATAATTGGTATACCAGGGCACTTCAAACAAGATAGATTTCCAAGTCCATTGGGTAGTTCCTAAAAAACCATTGGTGAAAGCTTCAAAATAGTCCTGCATAAAATCGTTATTGACCCATAACAAATATCCTAAAATTAAAAGTAGCATAAAATTGAATACGCCAATGTAACCCAGGTTACTGTGTGGGTTTCGTATGTGTGGTAGTTTTGAATAGGTTTTCTTCATAAAAAACTTTAAATAAAATAGTATGAAAAAGAATATGAGCGGCCTGGACCGTGTATTAAGATTGTTCATTGCTGCCATAGTGGTTGCGTTGTACTACTTTAATGTAGTTGAAGGAACATTGGCTTATGTATTGATGGCTTTGGCTGGAATATTTGTTTTGACAAGTTTTGTGAGCTTTTGTCCTTTATATGCAATTTTTAGAATGAATAGTTTTAAACAGAAAAAATAGTTTTTGATTGGTTGTTTTAAATACGCCCTGATGTTTAGCGTTGGGGCGTATTTTCATCAATTTTGGTTGTTTGAGAAATATCATGTTTTATAAGGACTGGGCTATTTAAATTTGGTTTTCATAAAATTGAAAAAAATGAAAATACTTCATGTAATTCCGTTGGTTTCTTGGGAAAATGGTATTTGGATGATTGGTGTTTTTGCTGCAGTTGTCATTGTATTGATAGGAGCGGTTTTGGCATTGATGAGTGGTGGGAAAAAAGAAGACACAAAAAAACTTTGACCCCCCCCCAATATTTTCAAAATCTCTAGCACGCCATACTAAAGGCTATTGTCTTGAAGACAAAAGTCACTAAATTGATGGTTTAATCCCTAATGCTAGAATTTTAAAATGGATTTAGTTTATAACCCTTGGCCTTGGTATGTTTCAGGTCCTTTGATTGCCTTTATTATGATCATATTGATTTTGATGGGCAAGCGTTTTGGAATGTCATCAAACCTAAGAACCCTTTGCACCATTTGCGGAGCGGGAAAGCAAGCGGATTTCTTCAAATTTGATTGGAAATCGCAAAAATGGAATCTGGTTGTGGTACTTGGAACAGTAATTGGAGGTTTTATTGGTGCCAACTTTTTGAGTCCAGAAACAGCAGTGGCTATTAACCCAAGCACAGTATCCGAGTTGCATACCTTAGGGTTTGTGAGTGCAGGTGAAGCCTATCTGCCTACAGAGCTTTTTGGGGTGGAGGTTTTTTCTGATATAAAAACACTGGCATTATTAATTATTGGAGGAATATTGGTAGGTTTTGGGGCACGCTATGCAGGAGGATGTACTTCGGGCCATGCCATTTCGGGTCTTAGTAATCTTCAACTACCTTCTTTAATAGCGGTTATAGGATTTTTTATAGGAGGTCTTTTTATGGTTCATGTTTTATTCCCTTTAATTTTTTAGCCATGCGGACACTGATACACTTGTTGATTGGTATTTTCTTTGGAATCATACTGTTTAAATCTGAAGCAGCTTCGTGGTTTCGTATTTATGAAATGTTTCGGTTCGATGCTATCCATATGTATGGTATCATAGGCTCAGCTTTGGCAATCGGAATTGTTTCAATAAAAGCAATTAAGCGATTCCATGTAAAATCCTTTTTTGGAGCGCAAATCGTTATCGAACCAAAAGAGAGAGGGTTCAAAAAATATTTGTTGGGAGGGATTTTCTTTGGATTGGGTTGGGCGCTTGCGGGGGCATGTCCTGGACCTATTTTCACCCTAATTGGAGCAGGGTTTCTTCCTATTCTGGTGGTATTGGTATCAGCAATAGTAGGGACATATCTTTATGGAATCCTTAGGGATAAATTGCCTCATTAAAATCTAAATTTTCTTAAAAAAACATACTTTTGCAACCCATTTATGGTAATGGCCCCGTAGTTCAATGGATAGAATAGAAGTTTCCTAAACTTTAGATGCAAGTTCGATTCTTGCCGGGGCTACAAAATCATCTTCACTTTTCACTTTTCTTGGCTACCTTAGCATAAATTCATTTTCTATGGAAAAGAAAATAAAGAATGTATTTATGGAAGGGGCGATAAGCCCTGACTTTATAGCAAATTCCATTGCGAAACATCAGTCTAAAACCCAGATTGGTGCGCATGATATTTTTTTGGGCCAGGTACGAGCTGACGAAATTGAAGGCAAAACAGTAAGCGCAATAGAATATACCGCCTATGAAGAAATGGCCAACTTAAAATTCCATGAGATAAGGGAAAAGACCTTTTCAAAATTTGACATTACCTGTATGCATATTTATCATAGTTTAGGAAAAGTAGGAGTGGGTGAAATCTGCCTTTTTGTTTTTGTCTCTTCGCCGCACAGAAGAACGGCATTTGAAGCGTTGGAATTTGTAGTTGAAGAAATAAAGGCCCATGTGCCTGTTTTTGGGAAAGAACTTTTTGAGGACGATTCCTATCAATGGAAAGTAAATACCTAGGACAATGGTCGATATCACACAGAAACAATCAACCTATAGAACAGCAATTGCCCAAGCTGTTATTAAAGTGAGCTCTATGGTTACCATAGATGCTATTAAAAAAGGAACTGTACCCAAAGGAGATGTTTTTTCCATGAGTAAGGCAGCTGGTTTTTTGGGCGTTAAAAAAACGGCAGACTTATTGCCAGATTGCCACCCTTTGCCAGTTGAGCATTGTGCCATAGATTATGAGATAAATGGGCTGGATATTACAGTGAAGGTTATGGTAAAAACCTTTTACAAAACTGGAGTGGAGGTAGAGGCCATGCACGGTGCTAGTGTGGTCGCCCTTAATATGTACGATATGCTAAAACCCATTGATAAAGGGGTTGAGATACATCACATCAAATTGTTGAAAAAGACCGGCGGAAAATCCGATATTGAAAACACCTAGTTTCGCTAGAAGATTACGCTCTTCCTATGAAGTCTTTTTTAAATTATTGAGCATTTCAGCCGTAGTGCTATCTAAATCAAACTCAGGTTTCCAATTCCAATCATGCTTAGCTGCGGTATCATCAATACTGCTTGGCCAAGAATCAGCTATTTCCTGTCTAAAATCTGGAACATAGGTCACCTCAAAATCAGGAATGTGTTTTTGGATACTTTCGGTGATTTCTTTGGGCGTAAAACTCATGCTTCCCAAATTATAAGATGACCGCACCTTCAATTTTTCTGGGTTACTTTCCATTAAACTGATGGTTGCTTTTATGGCATCATCCATATACATCATGGGCAATTTGGTATCCTGATTTAAAAAACATTGGTATTTTCCTTGTTCCAAGGCGGCATGGTATATTTCAACCGCATAATCAGTGGTTCCCCCACCGGGCATGGTTTTCCAACTGATCAATCCTGGATAACGTACACTGCGCACATCAACCCCAAACTTTTTAAAATAATATTCGCACCAACGCTCCCCAGATTGTTTGCTGATTCCATAAACAGTACTGGGTTCCATAATGGTATTTTGCGCTGTATTATTTTTGGGTGTATTTGGGCCAAAAACCGCAATGCTCGATGGCCAAAAGATTTTACTTATTTTGTTGTCTTTAGCCAGGTTAAGGACATTAAAAAGAGAGTTCATATTAAGATTCCAAGCGCGCATGGGAAATTTTTCTGCAGTAGCACTTAGCATAGCCGCCATTAAGTACACCTCCTCAATCTCATAATGCATGATCACGTCTTCTATGGCTTCGTAATTTGTGGCATCGAGAAGCTCGAATGGGCCAGATTCCATAAGGGTTTGTCCTCCTTCTCTAATATCACTTGCCACCACATTTTCTGAACCATATTTGGCCCTTAATTCAAAAGTAAGCTCTGTCCCTATTTGGCCACAGGCACCAAGAATAAGAATGGATTTTTGCATTTAAAATGGAGTTAATTGCGTTAGTGGGTAAAGATAGCCTTTATTAAAATTTGTACATTCGCTTATGCGAAAATTATCATGCATTATCCTTGTTTTTGTGACCTTGCTTAGCTGTAAAGGAGATGGGTCTGATGCGCAGAACACGGCAGACGGTGAACTTCCGTTTAGCTATCAGAAAATGCCAAAAAAGCTGGCCATGAATTCTGAGGCAACTACCCTTGTGGAGGAGTGGGCAGAGTTTAAAGCATTATCTAGTAGTTTGGACGTATTGTACAAGGCCAGAAACAATGAAGATTTAATTTTGGCCATTGATGACCTTATTGAGAAAGAAAAACTTTTAGAAAAGGCGGTGTACCCAGAGTTGTTCGATAAAATGCAAATCAAGAGCAGGCAACGTGTTTTTAAAACCTATCTACTGAAGGTAAAAGCTAGTATTTTAAATAATCGGGATTCCACTGAACCAACTATAGAAATGCTGGAAGCCTATAACGCATTTCGGAAACAATTCAATGTGCTTGTTAATAGCCAATTAGATAAAAACTTAATATTAAATGAAGAGTAGGACACTTTACTTTTTAGCACTGATTTTTGCAATTTCGTTGAACGCTCAAACAGATGAGAAGACACATATTGATGCCGTGTTGAATGAATGGCATCGGGCAGCCGCAAATGCAGATTTTGATGCTTATTTTGGATTGATGACTGCTGATGGGGTATTTATTGGCACGGATGCCACTGAAAATTGGCAAAACAAGGCCTTTAAAGAATTTTCCAAACCCTATTTCGATAGAGGAAAGGCTTGGAGCTTTACTACTGTGGAACGTAATATTTACCTAAACGAAAGTGGTGATTTTGCCTGGTTTGATGAGTTGTTGGATACCCAAATGAAGCTTTGCAGGGGTTCTGGGGTCATTAAAAAAGAAAATGGGCAATGGAAAATTGCCCATTATGTACTTTCAATTGCGGTGCCCAACGAAAATGTGGCAGAATTGATTCAGATCAAAAAAGAAAAAGACAGTCTATTGCTCCTAGCACTTAAGAAGAAAGAATAGCTATTATTCCTCCCCTTCCGGTTTTTCCTTTCTCGATTCCAATGCCTGTTTGCTTAAGCTAGCTAGATTAAAATTAGGATCAAGCTTTAATGCCTCATCAATTGACGCAATGGCACTGTCAATGTTGTTTTTGTCCTTATTGTATGCAACAAGACCTTGTAAATGATAAAAAGCCGCTTTTAAAGGAACTTCGTAAGGTTGTTGTCTTTCATAGAACGCATATTTCATATCATCTTTTGCGTTAGCAATTCCATACGCAATGTTGGTAGAAGCTCCATCGTTGTTTCCAGTCTGGATTTTAAGGTCAGCTAATTCATACGCTAAATAAGCTGATGGGCTGCGTGTAAAGAGTACTTCAAAATGTTCCAAAGCTCTTTTGGGCTGGTTTAGCGCTTTTAAAGAAACCGCTTTTACCTGCACTGCTAAATCAGAATCATCGCCATTTTTCTCAATTCCAATAGTATTAAGCGCCTGCATATGCTGATTGTTGTTCATATACACAAAGGCCAAAGTGTCCTTACGTTCTTTGGAGGGTGAAAGCACATTTAAATGTGTTAATGAGCTTATTACCCCATTAATATCTCCCTGTAGGCGCATTTCCTTGTAAAAGGCCTCATAATGCTCTAGAAGTTCACTTTTGGTCTGCGAAATCCCGTTGAAACTTATACATAACAATAACAACAAAACAATCTTTCTCATCTATATTGGCTTTAGTGCGCCAAAACTAAAAAAATTATTGGTATTATGCTGTTAAAGAATACTATAAGCATTAAAAACAAAAAAGATGTCAACCGACATCTTTTTCAATAGCAATTCTATTTGTTTTAGAGGGCCATCATAGAAACATCTCTATCGGTATACTGTTTAAGCAAACTTGCATAAAAAGCCAGGCTTTTTACATCTTTTAATAAACAGGACTTTAAAAAGACACTCAGGTCTTTATAGAAAAGATTGACAGGTAAGGTAGAAACTACCATATTTATGGTTTTGGGGTCATATTGTGCATCGTCCAATACTACATCCATTTTTATCCGGTGCCTATTATAGTCTATCTCTACATCTGCCGCATTATAATGCTTTCTTAGAATTGACCTGTGTAGGTCTTTACATCTTGAGGTTATGTTTTCTCTTGTATTACTTCTTGTAATCAAATTCTCCATCTCCATCAAGATTCTTGTTGTTAATCTTGAATTTCCCATGACATTACTAACTTAAATAACTAAGACAAAGGTACTGAGAGGGCTTTCAACCAATTAAAAATCAGTTAATTAATTAACTTAAAATTATCTTAATTGTTGTGAAGTAAAGTTTTTTGATGGTCAACTAAGAGACAATTGAAGTGTGTAATTGGTGCGATTTGTCAATAAAGTTCTGATTGATGACAATTTTGTTGGAATTATTTGATGAATTGTGTAAATAATCTGGTGCTGGAAGGCCTCTTTTTTGTGCTTCGGCGGTATAATATTCCTTTTTGGATGGATGAAGTGGATATACGCCATTAAACACCTCATTCCAATAGTCATTTTCAATAATGGTACTTATCATATGGATGCAATCATCCAAATGAATAATGTTGATTGGACTATCTCCATTGTTAAGATTTGACCTTTTTGATAACATCGTAACCGGATGCCTGTTGGGCCCAATTAATCCTCCAAAACGGATTATTGTGGTGTTCAAGGATTCATCGCTTAGAAAGCGTTCTTCACATTCCAGTAGTTGCCGACCCGATGCTGTACTAGGTTTTGGGACTGTTGCTTCTGTGACCGTTCCATCCACATTTCCGTAGACTGAGGTACTGCTAATAAATATGAGTTTTTTTACTGGGCTTTTTTTTACTTCAGCATGTAAAAGAGTTATTTTGTCCACAAAACTTTCCGTGTTATTGCCTCTTAGTCTAGGAGGTATATTGATAATAAGGATTTCAATATTCGATAAGAAAGACTGAATGTCACCTTTAATTTCTGTTGTGGACAAGGAAATATGAAAAGGATGGATGCCATTCTCTTTTAGAAGGTCCAATTTATCGATAGATGTGGTGCTCCCATAAACATGATGTTTGTTTGCTACAAGATATTTGGCCAAGGGGAATCCTAACCAACCACATCCCAAGACACCAATTTTTTTATTCAAATTTGATGGTTTTGGTCACTAATATAGCATCATTGAGTACAAAAGGCATAGGAATGCTATTTTTCGGTCTTTCGGGCACACTAAATTCCTTATGGGAGAGCAAATCGTTGGAAGCTTCATAAAAGGTGAGTTCTAAAACAGCATCTTTAGGAAAGGCAAGCTCTAATTCGGTGTATTCGTTGTTCGTGACGTAATGCGTAATTAATCTCTTTTTTCGGGTTTTTAAAAAACGATCAGAAAGTTGAATGTTATTCACCTTAGCTGAGCTTAATTGAATAGAATTTGTGTAGACATCTAACCTATTTACATCTCTTTTTGGTGTTACGCATAATTCCAAAATACGTTCATTTCCAATTATAGTATCCTTAGTGGTGTCGACCCAAGGCACTGCAATGTCCTTTTTGGGAGCATCCGCAACATAAGAGAAATCAGTTCGGTATTTACTAGGAAGTGTTTTATATGTTCCAGCTTCAGGTATGCGTTTTTCATTTCCTAAAAATTGACCGTTCCAACCTATGGGACTATAATCATAAGTGGCCCAAATAGCCGAATCTTTATCTGCATCGTATACGTACAAAAGACTACTTGGCTTAGGACGTTTTTCATTAAAATCAGCATGGATATGTGCTGAAATACTAAATGCTGCAAATAGGAATAAACTTAGATAAGCCAATCGATGTTTGCTCCTTATTTGACCGAAAAAAGGGAGTATTAGAAAAAACAGCAGAGTGGTGAAAATAGTAGCGGCTACCATCATCTTTAGGCCAAGTCCTACTGGGAACATTTTTATAAATGGCGAATAGATAAAAACGGCGGGTAACGCTAAAAAGACGAGCAGTAAAGGATTTGGTTCTTCTTGATTTATCATCACCATAAAAGCAACCAATAATCCAAACAAAGGAATTATAAAAAAACTTGCTCCCTTTAAATACATTGCAACTAGACCACAGATAACCAACCATATTAAAATTGGCGCAACTAAGAGATTTGCAGTACTTGTTTTTTTAAATTTATGGTAGACCCAAAAACATACAGCCAAGGATAACATGGCATACACCATAATATATGTATGCCCGTTATAGGTGAATCCATGTAGTATGTCGTTAAAGTCAGGGTACCACCATTTTATTGCTGACCAGCCAAAGTACCCGAAAACACCATTTATTCCCAAAACGATTATCAAGGGTAAAAATCCTTTTAATCCATCTTTGATGTTAAGCTTTCCTTTTTTCAACCCCATAACAATAAGAAGTAAAAAGGCAAGAAGGGCTATGCCTAACATTGGCCAAATCCATTCAAATGGATAAGAAACCAATTTAAAAAAAGGAAGGTTAAAATAGATATAGTCGTTTTCACTCTTTAAATTAGTAAGGTCTGCATCGCTAAAATAGCTTAGCAATGGCATTAGATAACTGCCTTGGTGTGCCATGGTATTTTTATCTAAACGCTCATAAGTGTCCAATGCGGTATGGTAGTCATAATGATCATCTATAAAGGCAAAATTGAATCCTTCTATGTCGCCATCTTCCCTAAATACTGTTAGGTCTGTGTCATTAGGCAACATTTTATAAATACTATACGCTAAGGAATTGGCTACGGGATATTTTGGATTTGCCTTGGTAAATGCTTCAATAAGATTTCCATTGCCGCCGTTGGTTTCTATCAACATATAACTTGGCCCCCCACTGCCACGAGCTTCAAAATTAAGTGCCAACCCTACATCTTTTGCCCAAGGATGGTTGTTCACAAATAGGTCAGCGCCATTAAGGCCCAACTCCTCGGCATCGCTAAATAGAATAATGATGTCATTTTTTGGTGTTCGGTTTGTTGACAAAAATGCTCTGATTCCTTCTAAAATGGTTGCCACACCACTTGCGGCGTCACTGGCGCCATACGAAGAGTGTGGATTGCTATCATAGTGTGATAATAAAAGCAGTGCTTTGCCATCTTCAGAGCCTTTTATTCTTGCTAAAATATTGGTGGCCTTACTTAAATTAGCCCAATCACCTGCAGTATACCCTTCTTGAGTAGTGGTTTCCAGTCCAAGAGCTTTAAGTTCTGAAATAAGATAACTCCTTACATCTGCATGAGATGGAAAGCCTACAGCATGAGGTTCTTTAGACATGGTTTTAACATGAACCAAAGCTCTATCAGTAGAGAACAACTGCGATTCAATTTCCGAATCTGGCTCATAGGCTGGCATTAGGGATTTGTAACTCCAATACACGGCAAATATGAGCAGAATAAGCGCAAGAGTTTTAGAAAATTTCATAGTATAATTGAGTTGGCATGTAAAAATATGAATTTATGAAAGGTTCATAGATTTACCCCTAAAAATTTAAATAATTCGTTAAAATTCCCTATATTTATTAATCAACCCAAAAAGTAACGATATGGGAATCAAGAGTTTTCAGGGCGTACGATCAAAGGAGGCTTCCAAGAAAGAATATGATGCTCCGATATTGGTAGAGGATTACATGACGAAAAAACTTGTTACTTTTTCTCCCGAGCAATCTATTTTGGAGGTGATGGAAAAGTTCGCCAAACATCATATTTCCGGTGGTCCAGTAATGGATAAAAATGGCTTTTTAGTAGGCATTATTTCCGAAGCGGATTGTATGAAGCAAATTTCGGAAAGCCGATACTTTAATCAACCGATTTTGGATAAAAGTGTGGAGCGGTACATGACCAAAAATGTACAGACCATACCCAACGACATGAGCATTTTTGATGCTGCCGGAGTGTTTGACAAGCATAACAGACGTAGACTTCCAGTAATGAAGAATGATATCTTAGTCGGTCAGATAAGTAGAAAGGATATTGTTATTGCTGCATTAAAATTAAGCGCTCAAAACTGGAAATAGTCTCCAAGTTTAATAGCTACTCACGCTTTACAATCATATAATAGTCATTATCTAGGGGCAAATACCCAAGATCATAGACAAAGTAATATGTAGTTCCTTTTTTAGTAGTATATAGGTTGGTAATGTATTCAAAATCGAAGCCTCTATCCATTAACCGCATTTTAGTGGTTTTGGTTTTTCCCTCCTTTAAAGGAAAGCTATTTAGTACCCGATAATTTTTGCGGAGCCTATTATTTATATTTCTAACCAAGTTTTTACTGTCCTTATTTAACTTATTGTTATAGGCATTTCTACAATGGTCAGAACAGTATTTTTTATCTATTCTACCGAGTAGTTTTTCACCACATTCAAGACATTTCTTTTCAGACATAATCAGCGCCTTATACAATTACAATATCGTACTTTTTCAATAAACCAATAAGGTTGTCTTTACTGAACTTTGCCTTTTTTAGCCTGTTTTGCTCAGGGTCAATGTTTAAATTAAAGGAAGTAGATAAATCAGCCTTTTCCAGAATGGAATGTTGAAAAACAGCGTTTTCCATATTACAATTCGAAAAAAGCACCTGTGTCAAATCTGCCTGGGCAAAGTCTGTTTGCACCAATTTGCATTCTATAAACTGGGCATTGTTCAGTTTCATTCCAAGAAATGATGAAAGATTTAGATTGCACTTTTTAAATTGAAATGACATTAAGAAATCACTGCAATCTTCAAAACGGAGGCCTATTAGTTTACATTCAATAAAAACAACCTCCTTAAAAATGGTGTTTTTTAGATTGGCATTGCTCAAATCACATTCTATGAATTCACATTCCATAAAATTTTGATTGTCAAGATAGCCATCAGAGAACTTGCAGTTTTCAAAAACACAGTTTTCATAATCTGACTTTGGCAATCGATCTTTGGTATAGTCTATACCCTTAAATTCTTGATCAGCGATAAATGATTGTTGCATCTTTTAAACTTAATCTTCCAAAAGTATTGCAGGCAGCTCCAGTGTGCTGTAAAGCTCATTGTATTTTGCCATTTCGGTAATTACAATATTGTTCTTTTCATTTTCAAATGTTTTCCATTGCGATAAAAGATCCCTCAAACGTTCTTTAGCTCCTTTTGTCACTTTAGGTTCAGCAGTATCTATAAATCCTTTAAGATGCATAAAATCTGCATTTAACTGGTTGTGAAAATTAATAACATCTTGGAAAGTTTTTTGCTTGGGCTGAATAAGGTTTTCTTCCCAAGTTTTAATACGTTTCATTAAAGAATCCCCAAGCTTTAACAACTCGCTCGCACTTTCATTTTCTTTCAGCAATTTGCTGTAATTTTTTAATTGTGCTTTGGCAGAACGCATTTGGTTAACGGCTTCGTGCATTGAGTATATGGCATTCTCAATTTGATTTAATACCTGCTGCTGTTCAGCGTAGTCAGCTTCGGTGCCATCAACTTTTGGGTTAGGTAAAATGGTAGCTTGCGTTTCTACGGTTTCACTTTCTAAACTTAATCTCAGTGTATAAACACCAGGAGCAACGTTTGCCCCGTTATAATTTCCAAAAACAAAAACCTTATCAATAGATGGAATTTGTTCTTTACTAAAATTCCAAGTAAAACGGTTGTGTCCTTTTTTAGAAGGGAGCACAGCAGGTTTTGGTGGCCCTCCAGGCCATGTTTTAAAATCTTTTTGGGTTTTATTGGTAATGGTTCGGATAACTTGTCCATTTTGAAGAACTTCCAATTTTAGATTTAGAGAGTCTGAATCTTTTGGCAAGTAATAATCAAAAGTTACCCCTTGTTTTGGATTTTGACCTAAACCGGGAACTGGTTTTTCTGGACTTCCCCCAAAGATGCGATAAGTATCTTTTGGTTTGTAAATTTTCAGTTTCTCAGTGGTATCTAAACTATTTTGAATAGCTCCCAAGTCGTCCAATATCCAGAAAGAACGACCAGCAGTTGCAGCAACAAGGTCATTGTCTTGAATAATAAGATCATTGATGGGCACAACAGGAAGGTTTAACTGAAAAGCTTGCCAATTTTGGCCATCATCCAAAGAAAGATAGAGCCCTGTTTCGGTACCCGCGTACAGGAGCCCTTTTTGTTTTTTATCTTCACGTACAACCCTAACAAACGTATGCTTGTTGGTCATTCCATTAGTGATTTTGCTCCAAGTACTGCCGTAATCATTGGTTTTGAAAATATAAGGTCTCAAGTCCATGGATTTGTAACGCATAACTGCTATATAAGCCGTAGCGGGGTCATGTGGAGATACCTCAATACTGTTGATGATACCATCAGCTAAATTTGGAGGAGTAATGTTTTGCCAATTTGCGCCTCCATCTTTTGTAATATGAACCAAACCATCATCACTGCCCGCATAAAGTACACCTTGCTCATGTGGCGATTCTACCAGATACATCAACGTGTTGTAATTTTCGCCACCAGCCGCTTCATTGGTATATGGACCACCACCTTCACCTTGTTTTTCCAGTTCGTTTCTTGTAAGGTCTGGGCTTATAACTTCCCAACTTTGACCACCATCCACAGTTTTGAAAACAACATTTCCAGCATGGTAAATTGTATTTCTATCGTGAGGGGAACTTATAATTGGTGCGTTCCAATTGTAACGAAACTTAAAATCTTTTGGCACCTTTCCAAGGCTCAGTTCTGGGTATTCTTTTATGGCTTTTCCTTCTCTGGAAGCGCGAACCCATTTTTCAATAATGCCTTGATAGCAGCCCCCATAGACCACCTCTGGATTATCTGGGTCAAAAGCCAAATATGCACTTTCACAACCTGCAACGGAATACCAATCTTTCCAATCGATTCCATCATCATTGGTTCTACTTGCTATAGCAATAGCTGAATTATCTTGTTGCCCTCCATAGACATTGTAGGGCACAAGGTTATCCGTGATTACCCTATAAAATTGTGAGGTGGGTTGATTCTGTTGTGTACTCCAACTTTTACCGCCATTATTTGAAACATTGGCACCTCCGTCGTTGGAGTTGATCATTTTGGAATTGTCATAAGGATTGATCCACAAATGGTGGTTGTCTCCATGAGGGGTAGGTAACGGAGCAAAAGTTTTTCCTCCATCAATTGATTTGGTAACAGGAGCATTTAGTACGTAGACCACATTTTCATCCTGTGGATCTGCAAAAATCTCCATATAGTACCAAGACCTTGCTATGTTGATTCGGTTTGAATTGATTTGAGCCCACTTCTTGCCAGCATCATCACTTCGATAGACTCCTCCCTTTTTTCCTTCTGCTTCAATAACTGCAAAAACCCGGTCTGCATTTGCTCGGGAGACTGAAATTCCAGCTTTTCCAAACGCCTTGGGAAGTCCTTCCTTAAGTTTTTTCCAGCTGGTACCGCCATCAGTGGATTTGTATAATCCAGAGTTTTCACCACCAGATTCTATTTTCCACGGGTAACGTCTGTGTTGCCACATAGCTGCATAAAGAATCAATGGGTTGGTCATATCCATTGATAAAGAAGAGGCTCCAGTATTTTCATCAACAAAAAGTACATTTTCCCAACTATCTCCGCCGTCCAATGAGCGATAAACGCCTCTTTGGTTAGAAGGCCCATATTGAGCTCCTTGAGCAGTAACAAAAACAATATCAGGATTTTTTGGGTGTATAATGACATCAGAAATATGACGTGTTTCATCAAGCCCTATGTGTTTCCATGTTTTTCCTGCATCCGTAGATTTGTAGACACCATCTCCCATTGAGGTCATTACACCCCTTGCTGCATGTTCTCCCATACCCACAAAAACAATATTTGGGTTGCTTTCCGAAACGGCAATGGCTCCCACGGTTCCGGTTTTAAGAAAGCCGTCTGAAACATTTTTCCAAGTAATACCATCATCAATGGTTTTCCAGATACCACCACCCGTTGAACCCATATAATAGGTCATGGGTTGTCCAATGACTCCAGATGATGCTACACTTCTACCACCTCTAAACGGACCAATATTTCTCCATTTTAGACCATGGTACATAGAATCATTAAGAACGACAGAGGGCAAAGGAGTTTTCTTTTTTCTGCGTTGTGCTTCACTGTCAAAAGAGATAAGTAAAAGGAGGGCAAGGAAGAATTGAAATGCTTTCATTTTGGTTTGATTTAGCTTTTGGGAAGATACAAAACCCAGACATAATTGTTAACAAAAAGATAAAGATTGAATTTTATTTGGAACAATCGTTCCGTTATTATATGTTTGTATCGGAATGAGCGTTCCAAAATAAATAAAAATCAAAAAAATAGATTATTATCATGAAAAAATTAGAAAACAAAGTAGCCATAATTACAGGTGCTACAAGTGGAATGGGTTTGCAAACTGCAAAGCGCTATTTAGAAGAAGGTGCAAAAGTTGTATTGACAGGAAGAAGTCAAGAAAAACTGGACGCCTTAAAATCTGAGTTAAAAGGCGATTATCTTTTGGTGAAAGCAGAGGCTAGCAGTATTGCGGATAGCGAGCAATTAATTAAAACCACTGTTGATACTTTTGGAAAGATTGATGTGCTCTTTTTGAATGCTGGAATTTTTAGAGTAGAGACTATAGACGGATTAACTGAAGAGATATTTGATGAAGTATATAACATTAATGTTAGAGGCCCTCTTTTCACTGTAAAAGCAGCTTACAATGACTTAAATGAAGGAGCCAGTATTATTTTTAATACATCCATTGTAAATGTAAAAGGATTTGTTGGGATGGCCGCTTACGCATCAAGTAAAGCAGCTTTACGTTCTTTGACCAGAACATTAGCCAGCGAGTTTGGCCCTAAGGGAATCCGCGTTAATGCCATAGCGCCAGGCCCTATAGATACACCGCTTTATATAAAGCACAATGCGCCTCAGGAAAATATTGACGAAATGGCATCTGGTCTTCCCTCCATGGTATCACTTGGTAGATTTGGTAATGCAGATGAGATAGCTACAACAGCTTTGTTTTTAGCATCTTCGGACAGTAGTTACATTACAGGTGCCGAGATCCCTGTGGATGGAGGTCTTGCTCAGGTATAATTTTTTTCAATAAATTTGGAACAATTATTCCAAAACAATGCCAAGAGTAAAACAATTTGATGAAAAGGAAATATTGAACAAGGCAATGGAACTCTTTTGGGAAAAAGGGTTCCATGCCACTTCAATGCAGAATTTAGTGTCCCATTTGGGCATTAATAGGGCAAGTCTTTATGATACCTTTGGTGGCAAGGAAGAACTCTTTAATAAAGCTTTTACGCAATATAGGAGTGTAACAGGAAACATGCTAAAAGCAATTTTTGACAAGGAAGATTCTGTGCGGATCGGTCTAAAAAAACTTTTTGACATAGCTATAGAAGAAGCACTAACGGACAAAGCCCGTAAAGGCTGTTTTGTTGTCAATACCACTACGGAGCTTATACCTGGCGATGAAGCAATTCATAAAGTTTTGAGCGATAACAAAACCAATATTGAAGGTCTTTTTATCGACTATGTTCAAAAAGGAATTGATAAAGGCGAGTTTTCCCCCTCTAAAAATGCGGAGAGTATTGGTCTAATGCTTTTTACCCTTTACAGTGGAATGCGGGTTTTGGCAAAAGTAGATTCAAACCCTGATAAACTGAACAGCATGGTGCAAGCAGGACTATCTGTGCTTGACTAGGCTATTCGGAAATCTTGAACTTCACATTTACAGAAGTCTCCACCTTTATTTTTTCAAAATCGATATCCAAAGGCTGCTGCCCTTCTGCCATATCCATTTCCATGGCTTTCATTTGCATGCGCGGTGCTTGGTTGTATTTGGGATAATAAGGAGTGGACGTATCCAATATGTGAATGGCCGATCCTACAGTTTGCCCTAATGGAGCTGTTAAAGCTTCAGCTTTCTTTTTCGCCTTTTTTACAGCTTTGGATTTCAATTCCAATTCCAACGCATCCATTTTGGAATACTCGGTTTTTTCCAAATAAGTATTGGCAATGTCCAGTTTTTCCAAGGCAACCATTGCTTCCCCAGCTTTTTTTCCAGAATACACCAAAAGAGAATATTGTTTACTCTTTAATACATCTTTTTGGCGTAGAAAGTACTTCTTAAAATTGCTGCTAAGATCCTTAATAACCAATTGTTTATCTATGTCAATCCCCAAAGCTTTTAGGTTTTGGGCCATTTTATTTTCTTGCTCTTCTACCGATTTTTTTCCTTTGGAATCCTTCTCTTGAATCGTTATACTCAAATAGATTTTATCTGGAGTCACCAGCGTATCCACTCTTGCAGATGTTTCAAGATACGGTACGTCCAAAAAGTTTTTTGATTGTCCCATTACAGAAGTTAATACAAAGCTTAGGACTAAAGTAACAACAATTTTTTTCATCATCGAAAATTTAATTAAAGGTAAATACTTTAGGGGTAGATGCAAAACGTATGCCACCCTATTCACTGCAAAACATAATTGATATCTTTAGAAGGCCAATTTTAATAAAATGAAGTTTGTATTAGCTCCGGATAAATATAAAGGTTCCTTGACCGGGTTTCAGTTTTGTGATGCTGTTAGCAACGGAATTAAAATGGTTTTTCCTGAGGCTATCATTATTAAAAAACCATTGGCTGATGGGGGAGATGGCACCATTGAAGTTGTAAAAGAATACTTAAATGCAACTCATGAATCCATAACCGTAGCGGATCCATTGTTTAGGGAGATTTCTGCTAGCTATTTGCTTTCCGAAGATAAAAGCATCGCCTTTATTGAAATGTCTGAAGCTTCTGGCTATAAATTACTGGATAAAGAAGAGATGAACTGTATGCATACCACCTCTTTGGGAACAGGACAGATGATTGTAGATGCATTGCACAAGGGCGCTAAACAAATAATCTTGGGAATTGGAGGTAGTGCTACCAATGATGGCGGAATGGGAATGGCCACTGCCTTGGGCTACGATTTTTTGGATAAGGATGGAAATAAATTGAGTCCTATTGGGGAAAACCTAATTAAGGTGAACAAAGTTGATAAGCCGAAGGTGAATAATGGCTTGAATGATGTGGAAATCAAAGTGGCCTGTGATGTAAATAATCCATTATATGGCAAAAACGGGGCAGCATATATTTATGGCCCCCAAAAAGGAGCGTCCATAGAAGAAGTTAAATTTTTGGATAAAGGACTTGAGAATTTTGCTAAGATCATTCATTTAGATTTTGGGGTTGATGTTCAAAATATTTCGGGCGCCGGAGCCGCCGGTGGTATGGGAGCTGGTGCCAAGATTTTTCTAAATGCAGTTTTAACTTCTGGAGTGGATTTGGTTATGGAAATAGCCAATTTTGAAAGCGCATTGACTGATACAGATTGGATTATTACTGGCGAAGGTCAATTGGATGGACAAACTTTTTCTGGTAAAACCATCAATGGAGTGCTAAAATCAGCAAATAAAAAGAAGATTCCTGTTGCTGCTTTCTGCGGATCTATGGATATTTCAGTTGATGAAATGAAAGCATTGGGGCTTACCTATGCAATATCAATTTTAAATGAAATCGGTAACCTTGATGATGCTAAAACCAATAGCTATAAAAATCTAGAACAAGCCAGTTACAATTTTGCCAACCTTTTAAAGGCCGCTAAAACATAAAACAGAGTTTATTACCTATTCATTTTAAACTTGAGGGAATGTGCTACGGTTTTCCATTCACTTTCCAAAATCGAAAACAAAACAGTGTCCCTAAAATTTCCGTTTTCATCTATTCTGTGATTTCTGATGATACCTTCTTGCTTGGCTCCCAGTCGCAAAATGGCGTTTCTAGATGGGAAATTATGAAAGTTTGTTTTGAACTCGACCGCAATCGTATTGAGATGCTCAAAAGCATGTTTTAACAATAAGTATTTGCATTCCGTATTAACACCAGTTCGCTGTACGCTCTGTGCATACCAAGTAGCCCCTATTTCAACCCGTCTGTTTTTAGCATCGGCATTTAAGTATCGTGTAGAACCAACAATAGTATTGGTTTTCTTATGGAAAATGGAAAAGGGTAGTGCAAGTCCGGCTTTTTGGTCACTAAAAACTGCATTCATATAGTCATCGATAGTATCAGGAGAGGGAACCGAAGTATACCATAATTCCCATAACTTGCCATCTGCCGCAGCGTCCAATAAACCAGATTTATGGGATGCTTTCATCGGAATCAGTTTGACCAATTCACCTTCTAATTCAATCGGATTTAACCATGTTTCCATGTTATTCAATTTTAAACCCTAAAGATAAGTGTATTGTTTTTCCAAACCTTATACTCTTCTCGCATACAATGTCCGCAAGGGCGATAACCTTCTTTTATAGCGTCTTTATCGGAGCAAAAGAAAACCCGATTCTCAACCTTTAGGCGTTTTCCTGATTTACAACTTAGAGTTCCATATATCTTAAGATTTTTGTTCCCTGCCCATTGTATTTTTTGTTGCTTTAAGGAGCTGAAAAGCTCAAATGGGGTTATTTCTTTATGTTCAATCATGGTTATGAAGTAGCATCATGAAAAATAATGCCCAAAGTGTATCGTTCTCCAGAATACACTTCACTAACCCCATGTTTCATAGTAACACGATAATGTCCCTTTTTTCCTTTCATAGGTCTAAAATTGGTCGTAAAAATGAGCATGGAACCTTTTTTTGGACGTAAAACTATTGCCTTGGACTGCGCTCGCGGAACCTGTTGTGTCATCACAAATTCACCACCAGTATAATCAGTCTCTGGGTCATTTAAAAATAGAACTGCTTGCATGGGAAAATAGACATCTCCGTACAAATCTTGGTGCAGTGTATTGTAACCTCCTTTCCCATACTTTAAAATTAAAGGAGTTGCCAAATGTTGCCCATTTAGTGCGCTTTTTTTTTGGAGTTCAGCTAAATTTTCTGGGAAAGTGACATCCATTTTTAAATCTTCCATCCATTGGTTTGCCACAGGAACCAGTTTTGGATAAATGTCTTCCCTAAGCTGCGATAGTAAACTGGGGAGGGGATATTTAAAATATTTATAAGTTCCCGATCCAAACCGATAGCGTTCCATTTCTACGGTTTTGCGATAAAGGGTGGAGTCCGTGAATCCATCCATTAATTTGGAGCAATCTTCATCATCCAGCACATTTTCTAGAATAGAATACCCCTGTTGCGCTATCTCATTTTGTACGTTTTCCCAAATAATACCGTCCAAGCCATCTTTCTTGATTTTCATAAGATTCAAGTATTAAAGGTTTAACGTGATTGAGCGGCTTCCCATCCAATGATGGCAGTTTTGCGAATACTATCCCAACGATAACCGCCTAAATTTCCTGAAGATTGAATGACCCTGTGACACGGAATTAAATAGGCGATTGGGTTGCTGCCAATAGCTGTGCCTACTGCTCTGGATGCCTTTGGTTTTTTTATGACATCAGCAATTTTTCCGTACGTGGCCAATTGACCTTTGGGTATTCTAAGTAAGGATTCCCAGACTTTTAATTGAAAATCTGTGCCCTTTAAATGAAGTTTGATTTCTGAAATCTGACTCCAATCATTTGCAAAGACCATTAAGGCATTTACCTGTGTCTGATCCACTCGTTGATGATATTGTGCCTTTGGAAACTGCGATTTAAGCTCATAAAGGCCTTGCTCCTCATCGTCGGTAAAAGCTACATGACATAAACCTTTGGGTGTAGAAGCAATTACCACAAGTCCAAACGGACTATGGGCATAACTGTAATTTATAGTTAAGTTTTCACCAGAATTTTTGTATTCCCCTGGCGTCATCCCTTCAATAGTGATAAATAGATCATGCAATCTGCTTGTTCCAGAAAGTCCCGTTTCGATGGCGGCATCAAATAATGTGGCCTTACTTTCGTCCAAGACTGCTTTGGCATGCTGAACACTGGTATATTGTAAAAACTTTTTTGGACTTATCCCTGCCCATTCCTTGAAGATTCGTTGGAAATGGTATGGGCTTAAATGTACTTGTTCGGCAATTTCGTCTAAAGACGGTTGTTCCCTAAAATTAGATCTAATATGAGCAATGGCCTTAGCAATGCGGTCATAATTTAGCTGTTCTTGTTCGTTCATAATACCCGTTTTATTTTATCCAAAAGTAGAAAGGATGCATATGGTGGAAAACCCGATTCTTGCTGTTTTTAACTCGAACCAGGGAAAAACCCATGTAAGAGGAGGCGCTTGGAACATGCTATCTAAAATTATAAATTTCTTAGGTAGCAGGAACACATATAATATATCTTTAAGGCATACATTTTAAATAAATGCATTTGAATTAGAGTAAAATGGCCGTTGTTTATGACAAATATTATCAAGTAGAAAATCTTTTTGGAGAACCATATCCCGAATTGATAGAATTTTTATCGAATTGGATAAAAAAAGGAACACTACTGGATTTAGGTTGTGGTCAAGGAAGAGACGCCATACCAATATCAAGAATGGGCTATAAAGTAACTGGAGTGGATAACTCTAGAGTAGGCATTGAACAGATGAACCGTATTGCTTCAAAGGAAAAGTTAGCTCTAAAAGGAATAGTAGGTGATATTTTTGCTTTCGAAGATTTCCGCAATTTTGATATTGTACTTCTTGATAGCATGTTCCACTTCAATAAGAAAGATAAAAAGAGAGAAACTGATTTTATAAAAGAACTGATAGACAAGATCAAAAATGAAGCTTTGATTATCTTTTGCATTCAAGATTCTGGCAATAAAGTCAAAATTTTGAAGGATATAGTAAATGATACAGGAAAGCTTGAAAAAATGACTGAGAATGAATTTGAATATGTTTATAAAGACGCCGAAACTAAACATAAGTCAAGAACGAAATACAAGATGTTGGTTTTTAGTAAGTAAACCAAAAAGTAAAACCCAATTTTGATGTTGAAATATTTCTTTACTACCTTGAAATAGAATGAAAACCAAAAACTTTATAGGCTTAATACTCTTTATCGCAGTGCTTCTGGGCGTATTGATTTATTGGCGGGAATACGCTACCAGAGATCAGGTAGTGCTTTATCAGGTTGTGTTATGGCAACTTGGTATTTGGGTGCCCTGGATTCTTGGTTTTAAGATATTGGATAAAATCATCAAGAGTGCTTCTGAATCTAAATTTACCATACCGCTGCTGTTGGGTACCGGCTTGTTATTAATCTGTTTGCATTTTGGTTGGTTTTTTAAATTTAGCTCCACATACAGTCCGTACTTAGATTTGGAAGGATCTAAGTTTGGTGTATATCGCTACTTTTTTATCTTTTGGACATTAGTGGATATTGGATTGGTATGGTTTATTATTGATAAGTTGAGAGCAACAGAAAAAGAAGAGCTAGAACCACCTCTATTGTTTGAACTGACCAGAGGAGGCAATAAATACTTCTGCGAACCTTCCCAAATTCATTTATTGGCAGCCGAAAATTATTATACCAAGCTATTTACCACAGAAGGTGTTTTTGTAATGCGAAAACCCTTAAAATATTTCCATGATATTCTTCCTCTGAATACATTCAGGAAAATTCATCGATCTACCATAATTAATGTAAACTATGTATCTGAACTTTCCAGAGGCAATGATCATAGTCTAGAAGTAATCATGAAAGATGGTACTAGACGAAGAGTGAGTAGAAGTTTTATCAAAGAGATTACCCTTTTCTTTAAGGATAGAACATATTAACACCATTCGCTATCAAAAGCTTGTCTGTTTACTGCAAGCGCTAAATTCCATTCTGATTATTAGGTAAGTTTAGGATTCAAGTTCTGGGCTCAGATTCTGTTGTCCCAGTAGATGTTCATCAATCAACCTTCACCTAATCATGAATTCTAAAATAGATATATGCCATCCTATACATTAACGGTTAATAGTGTGAAAAAAACTGTTTCAGTAGATGCTGATACACCATTGCTTTGGGTGCTAAGAGACGAACTGGGATTAACAGGAACCAAGTATGGTTGCGGAAAAGGTCTTTGTGGGGCCTGCACTGTGCAATATAAAGGCAATGCCGTTAGATCCTGTACACTAACGGTTGACTCCGTTTTGGAAGGAAACATCACCACTATTGAAGGCTTGTCTGAAGGCCAAAACCATCCGGTTCAGCAAGCTTGGATGGAATTGGACGTGCCGCAATGTGGGTACTGCCAGTCAGGTCAAATAATAAGCGCTGCTACATTACTTTCCAAAAACCCCAACCCCACAGAGGAAGAGATAAATGCTGGCATGGCAGGTAATATCTGCAGATGTGGTACGTACACCAGAATACGTGAAGCCGTCCAATTGGCGGCTAGCAAACTAGATGAATAATGCGGCCCTTAACACTACTTTTAATACTATCTCTAATAGTGAAATCCCATGGACAGGATTTTCAATTTAAGCGCATTGATTTGACTAAAAATCAGCAAGGATCTAGAGGGGTTTCTATCGCTGACCTTGACAACAACGGATTTCTTGATATCGTAGTGGCCAATCAGGTTGATTCCATCCAGCTTTTAGGAAATTCCATAGTGTTCAATTACGAAAAGGGGTTTAAAGAAATGGCCATCGCAAATGACAATATCAATGCATGGAGTGAATCTGTGCATACTGTTGATGTGGATAATGATAATGATTTCGACATCTTTTTTACTACTCAGTTTGGCGTACCCAACCTCTTATACATTAATGATGGCTCAGGAAAATTTTCACTAGGTTCAGCCGGAGATCTGACTGAAGATAAGACCAATTCCCCAGGAACCTGCTGGTGCGATTATGATTTGGATGGTGATTTGGATGTTTTTATAGTGAACAGGGATGGTGAAGATGACAACCTATATACAAATAATGGCAAGGGAGTATTTGTAAAAAATAGGACTGGACCCTGGATAGGGAACAAGGGTGATGGGAGGTCCTGTTCCTGGGGCGATTTAAATGGAGATGGAAAACCTGATTTGTACGTGGCAAATTTTGTGGTAAAAGAGGATGGACAGGTAAAAGGAAAACACAGAAATTATCTTTATCTGAACTCCAAGGATGGAAAATTTATAGAGGAGAAAAAAGGCATTCTCGTGGAAGAATTAAATGCCTCGTATGGCGTTTTTCTTGTTGATTATGATTACGACAGGGACCTTGATATTTATGTTACAAACGTTTCCGTTGCCGATGAAAATGCATTCTATGAAAATTCCGGAACAGGAATATTCAAAAAATTAACGGATAGTGAAATTGCCTATGAAGTGCATCGCCCCTCAAAAGGGCAAACTTGGGGAGATTTTAATACTGATGGTTTTTTGGACGTATATGTTGCTAACGGCACAGAAGGCTATCCAGAAATTCAAAATTTTTTCTTCTCCGGAAAATCAAACCATTCCTTCAAAAGAATTTACAACACACTTCCGGCAATAGATGACCATATATCGGCGGGGACCGCCTCTGGGGACTTGGACAATGATGGTGATTTAGATTTATATGTGTGTAATTGGGGAGGTGATGCTGAAGCCAATGATTACTATATCAATCAAAACCAAACCAATCACTGGATAAAGTTTCAATTAAAAGGAATTTCCTCCAATAGCTATGGTATTGGTAGCTGGGTAACGCTCTCCCTTAATGATGGTACGGTTCAAACAAGATACTTCTCTAGAGAAACAGGCTACGGAAGTGAAAACGCTCCGGAAATTCATTTCGGCATCCCGGCTTTGGCCAAAATAAATACAATTGAAGTGGAATGGCCTTCTGGGGTAAAACAGAGTGGGAAGAACTTAGAGGCAAATTTTGCCTATGAGGTTATTGAAGGCAAAGAAATTAAACGAATTGAGAAATGAAAAACACACTAAAAAGAAGGAATTTCATCAAACTTACAGTTTCGGCCAGCGGAGCCCTTATTGCAGGAGTGCATCTGCAATCGTGCATGCCTAAAAAACCACTGGCGGAAGTACATCAGTTTTCGCCACTTATTAAAATTGATACGGACGGGTGGATTTCCCTGATTGCCAAGAATCCAGAAATAGGACAGGGAGTAAAAACAGCTTTGCCCATGATTTTGGCGGAGGAACTTGGTGCCAATTGGAACAAAGTGGAAGTGGTTCAAGCGGATTATGATACAATTTATGACGAGCAATGGGCAGGAGGTAGCTATGCCATCATCTTAAATTGGGATTTAATGCGAACAGCGGGAGCTATGGTAAGACAGGTGCTCATAGAAGCGGCATCAAAAAAAATGAACCTTCCTGTTGAAGAATTTATAACAAAAAACAGCAAGGTATTCCACACAAAATCTAATAAAACCTTGCCTTTTGAAGAACTAATTGCCGAAGCTTCACAAATACCATTGCCAGAGGAGGTGGAATTTAAACCAACGGATTCCTTTGAAATTGTTGGGAAAAACATTCCCCAAGTAGATTTGGATAAACTGGTAAGTGGAGGTGCTGAATTTGCCATTGATATAAAACTACCAGAAATGGTATATGCCACTGTTTTAAAAAACCCTGTTTTTGAGGGTGGTGTAAGCAGTTATGATGATGCAGACGCAAGGTTGGTAAATGGTGTTATCGACATTATAGAACTCAACAACGCAGCATATGGAGGTAGGCTTCTTGGGCCAAATAGCCCCAACTTTGTCAATGGCGTTGCAGTCATTGCCAATTCTACCTGGGCTTCATTTAAGGGAGCCAAGAAACTTAAGGTAGTTTGGGATAATAGCAATTCTAGAAAGGAAAATACAACTGAACTTTTTGAACGTTTTCATGCGCAACTACCAAATACATCCATAGAAAGAAAGGATGGAGACATAGCTAAGGCAAAACGAAGTGCCGCTTCAAGTTTTGAAGCTATTTATGAAGTTCCTTTTTTGGCACATGCAACTATGGAACCCATGAACTGCACCGTTGATTTTAGAGATGATCTTTGTGAGGTTTGGGCTCCAACACAAAACCCAGAAGCGCTGCAGGAGGGATTGATTAAATTGTTTGGATTAAAGCCAGAGCAAATTAAAATTCACCTGCCAAGAATAGGGGGCGCGTTTGGAAGAAGATATTATGTGGATTATGCTATGGACACCGCAATCCTATCTAAAAAAATAGGGAAACCAGTTAAACTTACATGGACTAGGGAAGAAGACATCAGGCATGATTGGTATAGACCGGGAAGTGTACAGAAAATATCGGCTTCACTAGATAAAGAAGGTATGGTAACAGGGTGGCAGCATATTTTGGCCAATGCTTCACGTAAAACTTCATTAGGACGAGAAGGTGGGCCTGCCGGAACGGAAATAGATGAATATGATTTTCCTGCCGGATTAGTTCCTAACCTTCAATTGGAATATGGTCATGTGTTGAGTGATGTCCCTCTAGGGCAATGGCGCGCGGTAGCGGCTTCTGCAAATGCATTTCCTGTGCATTGCTTTTTGGATGAATTGGCCTTTTTAAATAAAATGGATTCGATAGATTATTTTTTAAAATTTCTAGGCCCTAAGAGAATGGTCCCAGTGGTTGGCGATTATGAGTTTGATGTAGAACGTTTGATTACCGTTGTAGAGAAGGTACGACAAATGAGCGGTTGGGATACACCCTTGCCAAAAGGGCAGGGAAGAGGCTTCGCAGCTCGAAAAGGAGCTGGATCGTTTATTGCGGAAGTAGTAACGGTACGCGTGGATGAAAACGAAAAAACAAAGATTCTACGAGTAGATGCTGTGGTTGATTGTGGAATAGTGGTAAACCCTTCAGGAGCAAAGGCACAAGTGGAAGGAGGGATACTAGAAGGCCTTTGTGCTGCGCTTTATGGAGAAATAACAATTAAGGATGGAGCTGCAGAACAATCCAATTTCCACGACTATAAATGGATGCGAATGGGAGAAGTGCCAGGAATACATATAGAATTTATAAAAAATGAACTGCCCCCACGAGGTCTTGGTGAACCTCCCTTACCACCGGCAATCCCTGCATTGGCAAATGCCATTTACGCCGCTACGGGAAAACGAATTAGAAAGTTGCCAATAGTCAAGTAGATAGAATGCATTTAAGGTAGAATGGTTTCTATGTTCGATATAAAAGCAATTTTAAAATACGCCAAACGTATTTTAATGAAAAACAAGCTAATCTTTTTATTAGTTGTTGTGCTTTCGTGGAGTAGCCTAAATGCTCAAAAAATACCAATCACAACAAAATCAAAGGAGGCTTTAACTTTCTATAAAAAGGGCTGGCAACATGAGGACAGGTTGAACTTGGACGAAGTTGAGAAAATGTACAGCAGAGCAGTAAGTATGGATAGTGCTTTTGCACTCGCTTATTTGCGTTTGGCCATGGTAAAAGACAATTATGAAGTAAGAAGAACCCAACTGAAACAAGCTGTTAAATACATTGATCAAGTTACAGAGGCCGAAAAACTATGGATTAAAGGACGAGTTGATTTCTATGCTTCAGGATATGACGGCTCCAAGGAATACGGTTATTTTAAAAAGTTGGCCAAGTTGTACCCCAACGACGAAATGGCTGGATACTATTTTAAGTACAAATGAACGTAACGATATTGATTTAGCTTTGGTCCGCCGTAAGGCAAAAGATTTGATTTCCAAAATTTAGAGAAGTTTCAGGGACATCTATATGCAAAGTGGGACAAGCATCTACGATTTTCATAACTTCACCACACGTCGCTGATAAAATTGGTTATATCCATCTATGATACCGTAAAGAAGACCACGGCCAAAGAATTCTTTAAGTTTGGCCTTTGGTTATGGATATATGGGTTATCATTCACCGCAATTTTACTTTTGTTTTATTGGCTGTTCAATCTGTAAAAACCCTCCTGAACCTGAAAAGGAATTCAAAAACGGTCTAGTTAAAATTTTAAGAGAGAATTATTGATAGAATCTTTTGGATGTAGATGCGATCAGAACTGCTTCCTCGCTTTTTTATTACTGCTGCTTCTGAAGTTCCTGCCCTTTTTTGTAAAGTAACTTACAAAAACCATCGCTGCGCTCAGTAAAATAACTGAAATTAGTATTTGGTAAAACTCATCTGGCAAATCCATGTATTCAATATACGAAAAATTGACCATAAAAGAAAAGAATCTAGGGGTTTAATAGCACCTGTGAAACAATAATCACGCACTTTTTTGTGCAGAATAATCGGTATTTTGTACAATACCAAAAGGTATAATTGAAATATGGTGTATTTAATCGATGGCAGCTATATAAGTTTTTAAACGACTACATCCGTTTACAAACGAAAACAAACGTTTCAATACCGATTCGTGATTTTTAGTGCTAGTATGTTTGTCCTGTCGAATGATAAGAGTTCGATAGTATTAACTGTTTAACACGTAAAATTAAAATCATGAATTCACTTAGAAACAAAGTACAGTTGATTGGAAACTTAGGAAATGATCCCGAAATGATCATCTTGGAAAATGGAAACAAATTGGCGAAATTCTCCATTGCAACCAATGAATCTTACAAAAATGCAAATGGAGAAAAAGTCACGGATACGCAATGGCACAATATAGTGGCCTGGGGCAAAACCGCTGAGATTGTGGAGAACTATTTGGTAAAGGGCAAGGAAGTAGCCATTGAAGGAAAGCTGATTTCCCGTTCCTATGAGACTAAAGAAGGAGAAAAGAGATACATTACCGAAATTAAATGTAATGAGCTATTAATGCTTGGGAAGTAAGTATCCAAGTCTACAGATTATCGATAAATGGGGCCAATTGGCCCCATTTCTTTTTAAATGGAGGATTTTAACTTTAACTTAATATAGAGTCACGCAACATTTTTCAAAGTTGTACGTCCAATATATAGTAGAAGATGATGTCATGAAATGTGTTAGAATCCTTATGTTGGTTTTTGCAAGCGGCTGTTACCTCGGTGTATCGGCCCAGGGAGACCTGCGCATACAACAAGGATTGCGATTTTATGAACAACTGGCCCAACGAGATGCGGATTATGAACAATCCCTACAATTGTTAAGCAATCAAGATGAGGTTGATTATTGGATGGATCAAAGAAATTATGAAAGACATTTGGGTAAGGCTAATTTCACTTCGTATTTGGTATATATGAAAGGGAAAAAGGATGCGTATAACGTGCATTTACAAACTTGCGACCATAAAACTCCCCATAGCGATTTATATTTGGAAAAGGCCAAAGAATACCTTTCACTTAGCGATTTGGAATTTTCATTAGGACAGAACAGTCGGAAAGTAGTGCTATCCTCTTCTATACGGAAAAAATAATTTTGGAAAATGTAATATAGCAAAAAACCACCTTATTAAGGTGGCTTTTTTATGCTACTTTTTTCAGTAGGTCAAAACATGGGCAACGCTTACAGCGTTTGTTCTCTGACTTTTTATATTTCTTACAACATTTTACCTTACAATTGGTAATGGGCAATTCTTTCAGTAAGGCCTTATTGTTTTTCTTTAAATCTTTCTTCTTTTTTCCCATTGCTATGAGCAGATGGGTCAAAAATAGTTATTTTAAATTAATCTAAATAAAAGAATTATAAAAAAATTATTCCCCAGCAGTATCTGAAGCTGCACTTTCGACAATGAGTTGTTGAATATCCCTGTCAAATAAGTAAAGCCCTCCCTTATCATCACCGATTAGGTTGATTTTATCCAGTACAGTTCGTGCAAGGGCCTCTTCTTCCAACTGCTCCGCTACATACCATTGCAAAAAGTTATGTGTAGCATAATCCTTTTCTTGCAAGGTTACATGAACAAGATCATTAATGCTATTCGATACAAAAATTTCATGCTGATATAATTCCTCAAACATTTTTTGAAAAGAAACAAAATCGGTTTTGGGTGCTTTCAGCGTTGAAATTTTGGCATGTCCACCTCGTTCGTTCACATACTTTACCAATTTGAGCATGTGCATTCTTTCCTCATCGGAATGACCATACATAAAACCGGCAATCCCTTCTAACCCTTTCACCTCTGCCCATGAAGCCATAGATAAATATACCTGCGAAGATTCAGCTTCTATTTGTATTTGATCGTTAAGTGCTTTTTCCAGTTTCTTAGATAACATAGTTGAATACGTGTTTAGGATATAAAATTACAAAATGACTCCTTGTAATGTCGTTTTTTAGTTCAAATATTAAAATTGCACAGCTACACCAACCCTATTTGGGCCAAAAGAAAGGTTCCAACTTAGGTTTTTTGAGGAGTCATTATACTTCTTGTCATATTTTTTGTCGAGGTACCTATCTATGGTCTCAACCATAAAAATACTGAGCACTGTGCTAAAAGCAACATCCGAAATCCAGTGAAAACGGTCTGTGATGCGCGCAAAACCAGGAATCATTCCCACGGTATAAATACCAGCTTTTACCCATGGATTTTTAAATTGTTTGGCGATGGCATACGCGTTGGTAAAGGCTAACATGGTATGTCCAGAAGGAAATGCATCGTAATTTTTTATCCTTCCTATTTGAAAAGGATCATATACACTTGATGAATCGCCACTCTTTGGTCTGGCCCTGCCAATCATACGCGCACTTACTTGTTGTAAAAAGCCAATGGCGGTTGCCGATGAAACCAACAAGACGCCTGTGCGTCTTAACTTTTCATTTTTGGTAAAAAGTCCCGCAAGATAAACACCACCCGTAAACATATAATTGTTTTGCGGGTTGCCATACCTGTTTCCATAGTCCACAAGAAAGCCTGGGACATCTTCTCTAAAACCATCTACCCAGTGATCTACCTCATCGTCAACAGCGAATAAAACTGCAGTGCCCGCTGCCATATACCCAAGATTGGCCCAATCGTTACCCTTCCAATGAAAAGGTCTGCTATAAGAATGACCAACACCTTCAAAGACATTGCCCATATCATAAGTAAAGTCGTTCCAAAGAGTTTTCTCTTTGGCGATTTTTAACTCCTGACTATTTAGTTGGACCGCAATTAGTAGAAGAAAAAGGAATTTGAATGATTGCATAAATGATTGACTGAAAGAACTGGCAAAATTAAGCATAAATATCCTGTGCCAACCTAAAAGTATTGGCATGAGCATCCACAATTGTTTTAATATCGGGGGAATAACCACCACCCATACTGCATTGCACTGGAATTTTGGTTTTCTGGCAAGTTTTCAACACATAACGATCACGCTCCATACAACCATTTAAAGTCATTCCAAGTGTCCCAAGTTTATCTGAAGCAAGCACGTCCACTCCGCACAAATAAAATATAAAATCAGGCTTAACTTCATCCAATAACCTTGGCAAGGTGTTTTTTAAAATAGAAAGATATTCTTGATTATTAATTCCTTTTTCCAATGGAATATCTAAATCTGATATTTCCTTTTTAAAGGGATAATTTCCTTTTCCGTGCATTGAAAAAGTAAAAACGGAGTCGTCACCTTGAAAGATTTCCGCGGTGCCATTACCTTGGTGTACATCTAAATCCACTATTAGGATTCTTTTTGCTTCTCCTTTATCTTGAAGATATCTGGCTCCAATAGCTTGGTCATTGAGCATACAAAAAGCTTCTCCTCGGTTAGAGTAGGCATGGTGGGTGCCTCCAGCAATATTCATTGCTATGCCATGCTTTAAAGCAAACTCGCACCCTTTAATGGTCCCATCCGCTATAATGCGTTCTCTTTGCACCAACTCATTACTCAAGGGAAAACCAATTTTTCTCGCTAAACTTGGTTTAATGTCCAAGTTGACCAAATTCTTATAATATTCAGAATCGTGTACCGCCAAAATAGGGTCATCGCTTGGAATTTGTGGTTGAAAGAAATTGTCTTCAATACAAGTGCCTTCGTGAAGCAATTGCTGTGGCAACAACTCGTATTTAATCATCGGAAACCGATGCTTCTCTGGTAGTGGGTGATTGTATATGGGGTGAAAGGCTATTTTGAGCATTATGAGATCAAGCTTTTTTATGCAAAGCCAATTGAATGCGCTTTCTTGGCACATCTATATCTAGAACTTTAACCACGATTTGTTGGTGCAAACTGACATGGGCATTTACATCTTTAACAAAAGAATCTGATAGGTTGGAGACATGGATGAGCCCACTTTCCTTAATGCCAATATCCACAAAGCAACCAAAATTGGTAATGTTATTAACGATACCCGGAAGCAATTGTCCTTGCTGTAAATCTGTAATTTGTTTGATGTTTTGATTGAAGGTGAATACCTTGGCTTTTTCCCTACGGTCCAATCCTGGTTTTTCCAATTCTTCAAGAATGTCCTCCAATGTCGGCATTCCAATAGTTTCAGTGCAATACGATTTAAGGTCAATACTTTTTAGTACTGCCTCATTTCTAATAATACCAGATAAAGGCACACCCTTGTCTTTGGCCATTTTCTGCACAATACCATAACTTTCTGGATGCACGGCGGAATCATCCAACGGATTTTTGCCATCCTTTATGCGTAAAAAGCCAGCTCCCTGTTCAAAAGCTTTACCGCCTAAGCGAGGCACTTTTTTAATGTCAGCCCTGTTTTTAAAAGCACCATTTTCGTTGCGATAAGCCACAATATTTTCCGCAAGCTTTGGACCAATGCCTGAGACATAACTGAGCAGCGGTACGCTTGCAGTATTGATATTAACACCGACCGAGTTGACACAGCTTTCCACTACGGTGTCCAAGGAAGTTTTTAATTTGGTCTGATCCACATCGTGTTGGTATTGGCCAACACCTATGGATTTTGCATCTATTTTAACCAATTCGGCCAAGGGATCTGCCAAACGACGCCCAATGGAAACCGCACCTCTAACGGTTACATCATAGTTGGGGAATTCATCCCTTGCAATTTTGGACGCAGAATAAATGGAGGCACCTGCCTCACTGACCACAAAAACTTCAATGGGGTTTTTAAAGCGAATACGCTTTACCAATTGTTCCGTTTCCCTAGATGCGGTACCGTTACCAATGGCGATAGCTTCAATTTTATGTGCATCTACTAAGGAACTTATTTTTTTAATGGCGCCAGCGCTATCATTTTGCGGTGCATGCGGATAAATGGTCTCGTTGTGCTTTAAGTCACCCTGCGCATCCAAACAAACCACTTTGCAACCCGTTCTAAACCCTGGATCTATGGCCAAAATGCGTTTTTCACCTAAAGGGGCACCAAGCAATAATTGTTTTAGGTTTTTGGAGAACACCTGAATGGCACTTGCATCTGCTTTTTCTTTGGCGGTTTTTAAAAGTTCGTTCGATAATGAGGGCAATAACAGTCGTTTGTAGGCATCGGCAATGGCCAATTCTATTTGAGCGGTACAGGCATTGTTTGATTTTATGATGCGTCTTTCGATATTGTCAAGTGCCCTATCCGTATCAATTTCAATTTTTATGCGGATGAAACCTTCTTTTTCTGCTCTCATAATGGCCAAAAACCTGTGGGAAGGGCAGCGGTTTAACGGTTCGCTCCAATCAAAATAATCTCGGAATTTTTGTGCTTTCTCATCATCTTTCTTCGTTTTGATGACTTTACATATGATTAGTGCATGCTGTTCCAACTGATTTCTGAGTTGGTTACGAATATCGGTGCGTTCATTGACCCACTCGGCTATTATATGACGAGCACCTTCTAAGGCATCATCTTCATTAATAATTTCTTTGCCGAGGTATTTGGAGGCAATGAACTCAATCTCATCACTTCGTTGCGCCATGATGATTTTTGCCAAGGGCTCCAAACCATTTTTGCGGGCAGTCTCCGCTTTTGTTTTTTTACTTTTTTTGAAAGGAAGATAAAGATCTTCCAAAATGGTGAGAGAGGCGCAATTTTGAAACTTTGATTGTAACTCTGGGGTAAGCAGCCCTTGTTCTTCAACCGCTTTTATAATAGCCGCTTTTCTTTTTTCAAGGGCTTCAAACTGGGCTTTGAATTTCACAATTTCCCCAACCTGAACCTCATCTAAATTGCCCGTGCGTTCTTTCCGATATCGAGAGATAAAAGGAATGGTACAATCTTCATTTAACAATGCAACGGTATTTTCAATGCTTTTCTCGGAAAGCTGTGTGTGTTTAACAAGATATGAGATTAACTCCATTTGAAAAGCAGCTATCTTTAATTTATAGTCTCCCCATTCCCAACCCCATCTTCATCCGGATTGACAAATACCAATTTACCTTCTTGGTTTTCTGTCATCAAAATCATGCCTTCACTTTCTACACCGCGAAGTTTCCGTGGCGCTAAATTCACCAAAACGGTTACTTTTTTGCCAACGATTTCATCGGGAGTAAAGCTTTCTGCAATTCCGGAAACTATAGTACGGATATCCAAGCCGGTATCTACTTTTAAAACCAGAAGTTTGTTGGCCTTGGGCATTTTTTCAGCCTCTATGATTGTACCGACACGTATATCCAATTTGGTAAAGTCATCAAAAGTGATGGTGTCTTTTTGAGGCGTAATCTCTTTCTCCATTTGTTCATTGGCTTTTTTGGTGGCTTCGAGCTTGGCTAATTGTGCTTCAATTTCCTTGTCCTCTACTTTACGAAACAACAATTCACTTTTATTGATTTGATGACCTGCGGGGAGTAGGGTGTCTGTGGTGCTTATGTCATTCCAGCTTATGGATTTTTCGCCTTCGTTCGAAATAACATTGAGAATGTTTTTAAGCTTATTAGACGTAAAAGGCAAAAATGGCTCACTCAATACGGCTAGACCTGTTGCAATCTGAAGGGCGACAAACATTATTGTTTTTACACGTTCTTCATCGGTTTTTATCAACTTCCATGGTTCCTCATCTGCCAAATATTTGTTTCCCAATCTTGCAAGGTTCATCAACTCTTGACTGGCCTCTCGAAATCGGTAGCGCTCAAGAGAACTTGAAAGTATTTCAGGAAAACCCTTTAGAGTATCAAGTGTTTGTTTGTCGATTGCCGAAAGCTCGCTAGGAGAAGGGACAATACCATCATAATATTTATGGGTAAGTACTGTCACTCGATTGATAAAATTCCCAAAGATGGCTACTAGTTCATTGTTGTTTCTAGCTTGAAAATCCTTCCAGGTAAAGTCGTTGTCTTTTGTTTCTGGAGCATTAGCCGTCAAGGTATACCTGAGCACATCTTCCATGCCTGGAAATTCTTCTAAATATTCATGGAGCCATACCGCCCAGTTTTTAGAGGTGGAAAGCTTGTTGCCCTCCAAATTCAAAAACTCGTTGGCAGGTACGTTTTCCGGGAGCACAAAATCACCATGTGCTTTTAGCATGCTTGGGAAAATGATGCAATGGAAAACGATATTATCCTTTCCAATAAAATGAAGCAATTTGGTGTTTTTATCCTTCCAATACGGTTCCCAGTCTTTTCCTTCTCTTTCTGCCCACTCTTTTGTGGATGAAATGTAGCCGATAGGGGCATCGAACCATACATACAATACTTTACCTTCGCCGCCTTCAACAGGAACGGGAATTCCCCAATCCAAATCTCGGGTAACAGCACGTGGTTTTAGGCCATCGTCTATCCAAGATTTGCATTGGCCATAAACATTGGGTTTCCAATCGTTTTTATGTCCTTCTAAAATCCATTCTTTTAAAAATCCTTCGTAACGATCTAGCGGCAAAAACCAATGTTTGGTTTTCTTTAATGTAGGTACATTGCCAGTAATGGCAGATTTTGGATTGATTAAGTCCGTAGCATTTAAGGAGGAACCGCAATTTTCGCATTGATCTCCATAAGCCTCTTCATTACCACATACTGGACAGGTGCCTACAACAAATCTGTCTGCTAAAAACTGTTGGGCCTCTTCATCATAAAGTTGCTCGGTTACTTCTTCTATAAAATCTCCCTGATCATATAACTTCTCAAAAAAATCTGATGCTGTTTTATGATGAATCTCCGCCGAGGTACGGGAATAATTATCCATGGAAATTCCAAAATCAACAAATGATTTTTTGATAATTGCATGATACTTGTCAATGATTTCTTTTGGAGAAACTCCCTCTTTTTTAGCCTTCATTGGAATGGCCACTCCATGTTCATCACTACCACATATAAAAGCAACATCATGCCCTTTTAACCGCAAATAGCGCGAATAGATATCGGCTGGGACATATACACCGGCTAAATGCCCAATGTGAATCGGTCCATTGGTGTATGGCAGCGCTGCAGTAATGGTATATCTTGATGGAGAATTGGTCTCGGACATGAATCGATTTAATTAAGCCCAAAAATACTGAATTTCATTGGAGTGATTCTACCCTTTTAGTGACTTGTTGAGGGGTGTCGGAATATCGAAAAATGAAGTTTTAAAAAAGAAAAGGAATCAATAATGATTATCTTGTAAGAATACACTTATAAAAAATAGTTGATATGAGCACAGGCAACCCCAAGAAGTTTAAAAAGCTAGAAAAATTCAAGGAAGTTTTAAAAGAAGATAAAAAGGAAGAAGTAACCCGAGTGTACAAGGATAAGAATCACGAAGTGAAAAAGGCCTTGGCATTTAAAACGGATAGGGACAAGCCGAAACCGACCTAAAAAGGAAACCTCCGAATCATGCAGCTCTAATTGGGGTGGGGAGTTGCACTATCGGAGGATTCTGGAATGTATACGTTACGACTAGTCTACATTATCATTACGGATTTACTCATTTTTTCATCTCCTACCGAAATTCTATAGATATATTTTCCGGTGGATAAACTATCTCTCATTCGCTCCCTTATATTGATTTCAGCAGAGCCTTCCAGCATCATTTCATTGAACACTGTACCTACATTCTGACCTAAGATGTTGTATAATTGAATATCAACATGTGCAGCAACGGGCATTTCCAAATAAATATGTGGAGTGCGCTCCGTTGGATAGTAAGGTCTATGCACAATTGTAGCCAATGCATCTGGATCTGGATCCATACCATCTGGGCTTGGTGGGGTGTCTGGTAATGTTGGTGGATCGCTGTCCATGGCAATATCATCAAAGACTTCTCCGCTACAGTTAAACCCAAGATCAATTGCCTGATATTGGTATCCAAGCAAATGACGTTCTACAGCTTCTCTTGGAACGCATAGCCATTCGGCAAGTACTGTTCCATAAAGGTTTCTAAAATCCATGGTATGCTCTAAGTTTCCACGTCCATTGGGACTCTCCAATGAAGGGTGGTCACCAATAAATGCACTTCCACTCAATCCTGATCCGAAGAATAAGGTAGGGGCAGCTTTACCGTGATCGGTACCGTTGGAACCATTTTCAAAGATTCTACGACCGAACTCAGAGAAGGTCATACTTAATACCTTATCATCTTGTTGTGTAAAGGCAACATCTTCATAAAAATTGTTGATGGCAATAGAAAGATTGGTCATCAATCGTTCGTGAGCAAGGGGTTGATTACCGTGAGTGTCAAATCCACCCATAGAAATCATGTATACCTTGGTACCTAAGTTTCCTTTGATCAATCGTGCCAATAGGGCCAATTGTCTTGCAAAACCGTTGTCTTGATATTCTACTTGGTTTTGTCCTCTTTCGTAGGCTTCATGAATTTTTCCAGCATATTCGTAGGTCGTATTGGCTACACCTCTAAGAAATTTAAGCTGATCGCCATACATACAACTGTCAAAAGGAGCATTTTCAATGTCATAGAAAAACCCAGTTTGGGCAATTTCTTCCAATTGATCAATGTTGTTGGTGACGAAGGCATAGTTTGTCTCTTCACCCTGGAAAACCAAGTTGGCCAAATTACCAATTTGGATAGCAGCAGGAGCTTCTGGTGGATTAATCAGATAATCTGGGAAGCATTCCTCAAAATGTCTACCCATCCAACCTGTGTCAAGACCAGAAAAACCAGTAGTGGTAAGATCAGTGTTGGCAAAAATATCTGACCCTGTAAAATGGGATAGACTTTGGCCTTCATAACCTACTCCATGAACGGCTTTAAATTGCCCTTCTCCCCAAAGTGGTTCCAAGGAACTCATATAGGTAGGCACACCAAAATCATCAGTAAGTTTTAGGACTTTACTTTCTGGGATATAGATGTTCGGCCTTGCATTAGCATAAGTATCGTATTGTTGTATTGGGATAACGGTACTTAGTCCGTCATTACCTCCAGACAACCTGATCAATATTAAAATATGATCGGTCTCAGCATCTGCAATTGCAGATGTTAAGGGAGAAGGTGCCGAGGCAGAAACTAAGTTACTTCCCAAGAACATAGAACCAGAGCCCGCTATACCCAAAGCTTGGATAAAGGAACGTCTGCTCCATGTTTTGTGTTCTAAATCGTGGCCATCGTGTTCAAGGCCTTTGTGAGGTGATGTATCGTGGGTATGATGAGTATCGCACATGGTGTAGGGTTATTTAAGTTGAAATTCGGGTTCTCTTGACAAATGACGTAATAACACATAAACTTGTGTAGGGACTTCCGCACTGACCGATAGTGACCAAAGGCTTAAGCCTCCAGCGATATAATCAGGTGAATAATAATTCTCAGGTACGTCATCAATTTTGAAGGCATCCATTGAATTTTCAAAATCTTGAGGTGTCAATAAACCTTTAGGTGTAAACTTGTTTACCAAGGCGTTTACCACTATTTCTGGATTGCTTGTATTTACATTAGCGGCACCGACGGCATCCATTGCCAATGTTCTAAATTGTTCTGGGTTTGCTTGGAAGAAACGTTCCAAGAACACTTCGGATGTTAGCCAACGCCCAATAATGAAATTGGTGTTGATCCACTGTCTATCGCGCTGCCATCCGGCAACATCAAAGGGATCAAAAAGTTCCTGCCCAATTAATCTGGAAGCATCGACTACATTAAGAACCGTACCGTCATCATAGGTAAAACCAGTTTCCTTGATCAAATTCATATAAAGATCAAATGGACTTTTAATGATAACACCAATAGCGGTATCATCAAAAAAGTGCTGACTTTTAAATAATTGTGATAATACTGGAGCAATTTCAAAATTGTTGGCAATAAAAGTTTGTGCCAATCCATCAATAATATCGGGAGCTATACCTCCATCATCATTTGTAGAATCTGGATGTACAAAGAACTCATATAGCTTTTTGCAGATAAAACCGGCTATTTCATTAGGTCTTTGGGTAAATAGGATGTCGATTACATCGTCATAACCCCAATTTCCCGTTTGTCCAAATATGGTTTTATTATCTGTATTAAAATCTTCAGCATCAAAGGTTACCTGGGTGCATCCTTCTTCACCGCGATTGGTATATCCTGAAATGGCTTTTGCGGTTTCAATAATATCATCCTCCGTGTAATTATTGCCTTCACCTAAAGCGAAAAGCTCATAAAGCTCACGGGCATAATTTTCATTTGGATTGTTACCACGGTTTCTTACACCATCTAAATAATAGAGCATGGCACTTGTTAAGCCAATTTCGCTCACAAAGGTTCTAAAGTTTCCTAAAGCGTTGCGCTGTAGGTTGTTTATATAATAGTATAAGAAAGAGTTACAGTTGTAAACATCCAATTCTGTAACAAAATGGTTGCTCCAAAAGAAACTCATTCTATCTCTTAAGTTATTATCTAAGAGGGCGTTACCGTAAGCTGTAGTAAATTCTTCTACTTGGGCTCTTCTAACCTGTCTTGCCAAATCATCGTCGGCAGGGTAATCAGCATTCGTCCAATCTGCCCATAGCGGGGCAGGTATTGTAGGTGCTGCAAGAGCTTGATTTACTAAATTGTCCACAAGGGTATCGGCTGTTTGTCCAACAGCGGCATTAATAGTTTGTACTGAGGCACTAAAACCTAGCCTCCGGTACAAATGGGCAGCACGCAACTCATCCAATGGAGTATTATACTGCGCCAACGTCGAGGAATTACAATTAATGAAGTACTCCATAGCAATGTCTGGCGTTAATTAGGTCCATAGTTTTGGGGCAACTATATGTTTAGTTAACGTTGGGTGTGGTTCAATTCAGCCAACAAATTACAATCTTAACGCAGTTTTGGCCTTGAACTACCAATTTTTTCGATGAACTGCACATATTTTTTAATATTTTTCAAAAGGAATGGGAAAACACAATGAATTTGGGAGGCTTGGAGAGCAAAAAGCAACGGATTTTTTAATCAAGAATGGTTACACAATCTGTTTTCGAAACTATATGTATCTAAAAGCGGAGATAGATATTGTGGCTAAAAAGGGCAAAGAACTTGTAATTGTTGAGGTAAAATCTAGGACTTCAGGGTTTTTTGAGGATATTTCTCAAGCAATTCCTGCAAAAAAAATAAAACTGCTGGTTATGGCAGCGGATCATTATATTGAAGATAATAATTTGGATGTTGAGGTGAGGTTCGACGTCATTACAGTAATTAAAAAAGGTGAGGTTTTTGAGCTAGAACATGTGGAAAACGCGTTCTATCATTTTTAACCATTTGTTTTATTTGTAACAATATGTTATTTTTGCTATAAAACCGCCAAGAATGAAAACCATATCCGCCGTAGTTGAACATTATATCAAAAAGAAACCCTTCTTGCAAAGTGCCTTAGCGCAGGGCATCATCAATCTTACATCTTTATCTAGACAAATAAAACCTGAAATCTCGGATGCATTAGGTAAAGATGTAAAGGACGGAGCCATTGTAATGGCGCTTAAGCGTTTGTCAGATGATTTGGAATTTAGAGCAACCCATAAAATTGTAAAGGTCCTTAAGAATATTGGTGAAATAACGGTGCGCTCTTCGTTAACGGATTACACATTTTTGGCTTCAGAGACTATTTTGCAACAACAAGCTAGATTATTACAGGAAGTGAATGCAAATCAAGATGTGTTTTATACCTCTTCAAGAGGAGTTAACGAAATCAATATTGTCATAAGCAACTTGATGGATGGTGTGGTGGAAAAGTATTTTAAGCACGAGCGCTGTACGCAAAAGGCAGAAAACCTTTCTTCCATTACGGTAAAACTTCCAGCTGAAAATGTTTCAGTACCCGGAATCTATTATTTTATCTTTCAGCGTTTAGCATGGGAAGGTATTATACTCTATGAGGTAATTTCCACCACCAATGAGTTCACCATTTTGGTCAACGAGGAACAGGTAGATGTGGCCTTTAAGACCATTAAGGACTTAAAATCACTTTAGTATAAAAAGGCGTAAACTAAATTATTCGCTTTTTCGTTGATAGAGAAGACACTTCCTTCCAATGATTAAAAAAAGAGTTTTCTTTGGCCTCCTTGCCTTACTTTTGGTTTATGTAGCCTATCTTTTATACATATTGGTTTTATCACCTAAGACCAATCTTCAATCCATTTATCTTATACCTAAGGATGCCGTTTTTGTAATTGAATCTGAAAAACCCGTAGAAAGCTGGCAAAAAGTAAGTGAAAGCGAAGCTTGGCAACACTTGCAAAAAAACGGATATTTTGCCGAGCTGACGGAAAACATTCAGAAAGTAGATACCGTATTCAACAACAACCATAAGTTGTTCGAGTTTTTTGATGGGCGCTCCCTGTTCATTTCCATCCACATGGTCTCTGAAAAAGACTATGGAATTTTCTACGTGTTGGACCTTAAACGGATTGCCAAATTAAAATTGCTAAAAACCTATTTGAATACCCTTCTTAATGACAACTACACCTTAAGCAAGCGAAACTATCACAATCAGGAAATTCTGGAAGTGTACGATCACAAGAACAAGGAAACCATGTATCTGTCCTTTGTGAAAAACCAATTGGTGGCCTCTTACACCCATACCTTGGTGGAGGCATCAATAGATCAGTACCAAGAACCAGCATTGGGGCGAAACCTGAATTTTATAGAGATCAATAAAAAGGTTGGGTATGAAGATTTATTTCGTTTGTATCTGCAATACGATTTTTTGGATGACTACTACAAACGTTTTTCAGCTAAACCAAGCGACTGGGTATATAGGATCAGCAACAACTTTTTGTTCTCTGGTTTCAGCTTTGATTTGGATAAACGCAGTACTATCACGGCTAACGGCTTTACCAATATCAGTTCCATCAATGAAAATTATTTAAACGCACTTCAGAAATCGGGAACTGCAGAACGAACAATACCTACAATTGCTCCTAAACGCACAGCGCTTTATGTGAGCTACGGGTTTCATAGCTTTTCTGAATTCTATACAAATTTTGAGCAAGCACAAGAAGGCGATACCGAACAATTTGAGACTTATCAAGCCGGAATAGAAAAAGTGGAGAAGTTTCTGAAAATTGATATTCAGGAAAACTTTATAAGCTGGATTGGAGATGAAATCGCACTACTACAAATTCAGTCGGCTATTTCAAAAGGGAAAAACGATATGGCGTTGGTTTTAAAAACCACGGATGCGGATGATGCCAAAGCCAATTTGGATTTTGTGCTAAAACAAATCAAAAAAAAGACCCCGGTAAAATTTAAAGCAATTTCCTATAAGGAGCATGAAATCAACTTTCTATCCATTAAAGGCTTCTTTAAAATCCTTTTGGGAAATCGGTTTAACCAATTAGATAAACCCTATTTTACCCAAATAGATAACTATGTGATTTTTAGTAATAACCCAAATACACTAAAAGGTATTATTGATAACTTTACCACTCAAGAAACCTTATCAACGTCTAAAGATTTTATAGATTTTGATAAACGGTTTGAACGCAAATCCAGCCTGTTTGTATATAGCAATATTCCAGTGTTATATGATAATATGTATGCGTTGGCAGATGGAAGTACAAGATTGAAACTTCGCAAAAACAAAGATTTTATTATTTGCTTTCCACAGATTGGATTTCAATTAACCCCAGAAGATGACCTTTTTGAAAGTCTGCTAGTGGTCAACTATCAAGATGTCAATGAGGTTAAGGATAAGGCACAATTTCAAGACAAGGTAGTGGTATCAAAACCAAAAGCTACAAATACATCAGAAACTACAGATGCTATATTTAATTTAAACCCCATTTATCCCACAGACCTAAATGCAAAGTCATTTCGTAAAAACTATTCCAATGGCACCTTAAGGTTTGAGGTAGAATTAAAGGATGGCCTTAAACACGGGCGCTACACTGAGTTCTATTCCAATGGCAGCGAAAAAATATCTGGACGTTTTAAAAGAGGTGAACAAGTAGGTACTTGGCGGTATTATGATGATGCTGGAGAGTTGGTAAGGAAGAAGCGGTTTTAATATATTCTGCAAAGAACTTCAAGATGTAACTTGCAATTAGTAACTTGATTTCCCAAACTAAGAGTTACTACAAATGAAAAATAGTATCCATCTAATCGTATTGCTTGCTTTTGTTTTGTCGGCAAATTTTGGTGTGTGCCAAGATGTTTATTTTCCCGAACGCAATGTGGTGTGGAAAGAGACTTCCAAAAACCAATTTTCTTTTAGCGAAACCAAACTACAGACTGCTGTGGATTTTGCCATGGCAAATGAATACTCCGGGTCGCGGGATTTACGGCGAGCCATTTTAAAAGGGTTTCAGAGAGAACCTTTCCATGAAATTTTGGGACCTACCAAAAAACGTGGTGGGCCAGCAGGGATGATTTTAAAAAATGGCTATCTATTAGCTTCATGGGGAGATACCAAACGGGTCGATATGACTTTTAGCGTCACAAAGAGTTTTCTTTCCACTATGGCGGGTTTGGCAGTGGACAAGGGATTGATTTCAAGTGTTGATGATAAAGTAGGCGATTATATTTGGGACGGTACTTTTGATGGGAGACATAATAGCAAGGTAAGTTGGGAGCACCTTTTACAGCAGAACTCTGATTGGTCTGGAGAGCTTTGGGGCCTTAAGGATTGGGCGGACAGGCCACCCAAAGATGGCGACTTGGATGACTGGAAGTTTCGAAAACTCAATGAGCCAGGTACCGTAATGGAGTACAATGATGTTCGGGTAAATGTGTTGTCCTATTCTCTTACCCATGTTTGGCGTAAACCTATGCCCATGGTATTAAAAGAACAGCTAATGGATAAGATTGATGCTTCTACCACTTGGCGCTGGTATGGGTATGATCATGCTTGGACCGAGGTTGACGGCATAAAAATGAAATCTGTAACAGGAGGTGGCCATTCTGGAGCAGGCTTGTTTATTAATACAGAAGACATGGCTCGTTTTGGATTGGTATTCCTTAATAATGGTCGTTGGAAAGATCAGCAATTATTAAGTGAAGGTTGGATTACCAAAGCGACAGAACCTTCAGTGCCCAATGTAAATTATGGATATATGTGGTGGTTAAACCAAAAAGGATCACGCCATTGGAAAGATGTTCCCGAACATTTATTTTATGCAGCTGGTTTTGGAGGCAATTTTATTGTAGTGGACCAAAAAAGTGGACTCATGTTAGTAACGCGTTGGTTGGAACCAAATAAAATAGGAGAGTTTGTAAAATTAGTCTACGACGCTTTTTAATAAAATATCACAAAACCCAAACTTGATATTTTTGGTTTTGTCCGAAGGGTCATCATAAGTTTTATAGACTTTTTCTCCTAGTTCAAATGCAATGGGTTTTTTAAAAATTGGCCCATCAAAACAAAAGGTATGGAACTCCCCATTTTCACCACAAGGATCAACATCTTTTGGAAATTGCTCAATGAGCTCCAAGGATAATTCTTTCCCTAAAAAAGAAGCGTCTAACTTTGAGTTATTAATACACACAATTACAGCGCGAAATCCCAATGCAAAGAATTCGCTGAGCAGTTCCCGAGTGTCCCTTTTCCAGATAGGGAAAATAGTTTCAATTTCTACAACAGATAACATTTTTTCTCTGTAGACTTTAAGGTCTTCCAGAAAGATGTCACCAAAAGCGGTATGCGTATATCCTTCAGATTTTAATTGCTCAATTTTATTTCCCATCAAAGTGTTATATTCTTCCATTGATGGACTTTCAGGAACTTCAAGAATGTCTAATGGTATGCCAACCTCCTTAGCTTGAGCTTCCAAAACCTCCTTACGCAGTCCGTGCATGGAAACTCTATTGTAATGAGAGTTTACCGTGGTCAACAAACGGTCAATTGCATAGTTGTTCTGTTGCTGTAGAAAATAGAGGGCGAGTGCGGAATCTTTCCCAGAGCTCCAATTAAAATAGGTTTTGGGTTTTTCTGACATGTTTCGAAGATAGAACTTTGAAGGCATTTATCATTTATACTTAGAAGTCGCGAGTTTAAGAAATCTCACGTTCTTTGTTACAAGATAAAATATGTTTCGTCTTAAAAATATGGTTAGAAGTAGCAAGTATTGTTTATCCATACTTTTCATTTTTTATGCAATAGTTGTGTATGGTCAACAAGAGGTATTTACGATTACAGGACAATTGGTGGACTCCAAAACACAGCAATCCATTCCTTATGCCTCAATATATCTAAAAGATAAACCAATCGGGACCACGACCAATACAGAAGGGTATTTTGTATTTCATATTCCGACGAAAGAAAAGAAAACATTGGTAGTCATTTCTGCAATGGGTTATGTCAGTGTCGAGAGAAAGTCCGATGATTTTTCTCAGGATAAAGTAATTTCATTGCTTCCACAAATCAATCAATTGGATGAGGTCTTATTGGATGGAAGTGCAAATAAAATACTTAAGGCAAGGGAAATTGTTAAGAAGGCCTATAAGAACATTGCATTAAATTACCCTACCGAGCCCTATTTTTTAGAAGGTTTCGTGCGAGATCTACAAAAGGAGGACGAGACTTATGTTGAATTTTTGGAATGCGCTATAAAGTTTAAACACCAAGGTTCACAAGTTAAAAAAGAGCCAGAGGTAGAATTGCTTGGGGTTCGTACCAATAGGTTTTCACGGAGACATCCTTGGAATGAAAATTCAGAACGCAAAAACTCGGTTATTGACTTGATTGAAGATGATTTCATTCGGTTTGATTATGGCCCAATTTTAGGAAAGAAAGGATGGAAATATGAAATTGAAGGTATTGAATCGTATGATAACCGATTGGTTTATAAGATTACAGGCATGGATGAACCTTTTCAGAAAGCTGTGCTTTATATTGATGCTGAAACTTTTGCTTTTGTGCGAGTAGAGCTGACCAGAAAAGCAAAGAATGGTAGATCTTGGCAAAGACGTTTTACCAATGGGGCACAACAAGTATACTATAATGTTATTTTCGAATATCAAGAATACAATGGTAGGTTTTATTTGAAATATCAAAAAGAAGAAGATATTTGGAAGATTTACAAAGGACAAGATTCCAATCTCTTATTGTTTACCAAATACCCCAAAAAAGAGCTCTTTATTAACAACATTATTGTTGATAGTGTAGACAATTATCAATTTTTAAGGAACATGAATATCAATACCAGTATTGAAAACCAAACTGAAAATTTTGATACTGAATTTTGGGCTACCTATAATGTTCCACAGCGGACAGCCAAACAAAGTCAAATTTTAAGGGAGCTAGAAGAAAATTAGGTCTAGTTTCGCTCTAATTTAGGGGCAGGCTTATTCCAATTAGTCATGTTCTGAACAACTCCTTCATATAAATCTAAAGCCATTTTGTCCATTAGTGTAATAAATTTTTTGACACTTGAAAAGGAAACACCAAAATCTGATAAATAATTGACGTGATAGGCTTGGACTTCTTTCCCTTTCGTAAGGTCATTTAGTTCATCTAATTCCGATAGTTTGACCTTTATATTTTCTCTTGCAAATTTAATATCACTTTCTAACCAAATATTTTTACTTATTGTACCAAAAACCAATTCGCTCTTTCTACTGCAATTCTCTAGTTGTCTTGCAATCCATGAGTTTCTGGCCACAGTTCCTTTATTTAAAGGAGGAATAATTTTAACTGACATTGAAACTGTTCTTTTTTCAAAATCTAGACGAATTTTTATGTCAGAAACTGAATTTTTCACACTTAAGCTACCTTGTAGGATTGAAGTATCTACCAGTCTTTTAATGTCTGTTTTTAAAGAATTTGGGTTTTTGGAGCTTGATTTTACCAAAACACCTAACTTTCTGCTTAGAAGTAAAGCCACATCTTTTTCTTCTTCATGCCAGCTTAACACAGTTTCTTCGACATTACTGTCACTAACTCTTATTTTTTTCCCTGCTTTTACATATTCACACACTTCTTTCCAACCTGGCTTCATCTGCATGAAACCTAGTACGCCAGATAATGGACTTTCTAAATATGAAAGAACCTCTCTCATTATTTCAATTTGGTCTTCGTCCTTTATGTTGAAATCATTCTTGAACAGTAAAAGTTGACCTCGTGTCAACAGGTATGTCCATGATAAATGATAAAGAGAGATACTTTTTGGAATCCTCAAATTTATTGGCGAGTGTGAAGGGTCTGAAACAAATTCGTTGGATACTGTCACCATTGTTTGTATACCTAACTTTTTTGCAACTGTTATGTATGTTTCAACTTGATTTTTATCAATGCCATTGTTCTTACTTTTCATTTCGAAGAATGCAGCTTCTTTAATAGATCCGGACGTTACATTAATAATCATCCCATCTATCCTATTTGGACTTATCTCTGGAAATGTAACTTCTGTATAATAGTATAACTTACCAGACCTACTGAGCTTAATATCTTTGAAAATTCCTTCTCTAAATTCATCAATTAGCCTTAGTGAGGAGAGAAATATTGAAGTCAAAGCCATTTCATCTCCTGTTTTCAAAGTTGGTATCAAGTAAGCAGGTTGCGCTTTTATTTGAGAGGATTCTAAAAAGGAATCAAATAACTCCTTTTTTATGCCAACTAATTTGGTGAGCTTTTTCTTAAGCATTTGGTTAGTTTTACTTATCACATTGAATGTACGAATTTTCGGCAAAAAAATTAGACTCCCAACCCTTTTTGAGATGATAGTGGCTCCAAAATTCCTAAAGCTTTCTCCACATTTGTAACTCCATCAAAAACCAATAATAACCGTAATCCGTTACGGGTTTGTTTCTCTTTTAGCTGACAAACTTTTGGGTTCGCTTGAACATATTGCAGTACTTGTGTGAAAGCTGGACTTTGGTAGAAAGGTGATTGTTGGTCGGCAATAAAATAGCCCAAGAACTTTCCTTGTTTTAAAATTACGCGTTCCAACCCAATGCTATTGGCAATCCATTTGATACGAACAGAGTTGAGCAAGTCCACGGCCTGGGTAGGCAACTCGCCAAAGCGATCTACCAGTTCCCCTTCATATTTTTGAAGACCAGTCTCATCGCCCACTTCGTTTAATTGTGTATAGAGATTAAGACGCTCTGTAATATTGTTGATGTAATCGTCTGGAAAGAGCAGTTCAAAATCGGTGTCCAATTGGGTGTCTTTTACATACACCTTTTCCTGTTTGCCCTCTACCTCCTCATAGAGTTCCTTAAACTCATTTTCTTTAAGCTCTTCAATAGCCTCGGCCAATATTTTTTGGTACGTTTCAAACCCAATCTCGTTGATAAACCCACTTTGTTCTCCACCTAATAAATCTCCAGCACCACGAATCTCTAAATCTTTCATAGCAATGTTGAAACCGCTACCGAGTTCGGTAAATTGTTCTAATGCTTCAATACGTTTACGAGCATCCGGTGTCATTACTTCGTAAGGCGGGGTAATAAAGAAACAAAAGGCCTTTTTATTGCTTCGGCCCACACGCCCACGCATTTGATGTAGATCACTCAATCCAAAATTATTGGCATTGTGGATAAAAATGGTGTTGGCGTTCGTAACATCCAGTCCACTTTCTACAATGGTGGTGGAGACCAAAACATCAAATTCCCCATTCATAAAGGCGAGCATCAATTGTTCTAATTTTCTACCTTCCATCTGGCCGTGTCCAATACCAATTTTAGCATCGGGCACCAGACGTTGAATCATCCCAGCAACTTCCTTGATGTTTTCTATTCGGTTATGGATAAAAAAGATTTGTCCGCCACGCTGAATTTCATAAGAAACCGCATCGCGAATGATTTCCTCATTAAACTGAATCACTCGACTTTCAATAGGGTAGCGGTTAGGTGGTGGTGTGTTGATGACAGAAAGATCCCGGGCGGCCATTAAACTAAACTGTAACGTTCTTGGAATTGGTGTAGCCGTCAAAGTCAGTACATCTACATTCTCCTTTATGGATTTAAGCTTGTCTTTTACGGCAACCCCAAATTTTTGTTCCTCATCTACAATGAGCAGTCCCAAATCCTTAAACTGCACACTTTTGTTTACGAGTTGGTGGGTGCCAATAATAATATCAATTTTACCCGCAGACAATCTTTCATGGATGTCCCTTTTTTCCTTTGCTGTTCTAAAACGGTTTAAATAATCAACACTAACGGGCATTTCTTTAAGCCGTTCCTTAAATGTTCTGTTGTGCTGAAAAGCCAAGATGGTAGTGGGTACAAGAATAGCAACCTGTTTTCCATTGTCCACGGCCTTAAATGCAGCTCGGATAGCGACCTCCGTTTTACCGAAACCGACATCACCACATATTAGGCGGTCCATAGGACGCTCGCTCTCCATATCCCTTTTTACATCTTGCGTGGATTTCTCCTGATCAGGAGTGTCTTCATAAATAAATGAAGCTTCCAGCTCATGCTGCAAATAACTATCAGGAGCGTATTGAAATCCTTTTTCCAAACGGCGTTTGGCATAGACTTTAATAAGGTCAAAAGCAATTTTCTTGACCCTGCTTTTGGTTTTCTGCTTCAGTTTTTTCCAAGCAGCGGAGCCTAGTTTGTAAATTTTGGGTGGAGCACCATCCTTGCCATTAAACTTTGATATTTTATGCAGGGAATGGATGCTCACATAAAGAATGTCTCGCTCTCCATACATTAATTTAATGGCTTCTTGCTTTTTACCTTCTACATCTATTTTTTGAAGCCCTCCAAACTTCCCAATGCCGTGGTCAATATGGGTAACATAGTCCCCAATTTCCAGTTTATTGAGTTCTTTAAGGGTGATGGCTTGCTTTTTGGCATAGCCATTCTTGAGTTGGAATTTATGATAACGTTCAAAAATTTGATGATCGGTATAGCAGGCTAATTTTAAATCATGTTCAATAAAACCCTGATATAAAGGAAAAACTACAGTTTTGTAATGGACCGTTTTCTCTACTTCCTCAAAAATGTCATGAAATCGTTTTGCCTGTTGCTCTGTGGAGCAAAAAATGTAATTGCTAAAACCTGAGCTGTGATTTTCTTTGAGATTCTCAATAAGCAAATCAAACTTTTTGTTGAATGATGGCTGCGGTTTAGTATTAAATATGATTTTGTGTTCTGTAGAGGTATCCTGAGAACTACCATTTATTTCAACTAAACTAAAATGCTGTAATTGAGATTTTAGTAAGCCAGAATTTACAAAAAGCTCATCAGGTTTGGCGTGTTTTATTTCTTCACTTAGTTTGGTAAAACTTTCCTTGGCTTTTTCAAAATTGGAATCGATTCGGCTATAGACCAAATCAAGATTCTTAGAGAGGATTACGGTTTTAGGCGAAATATATTTCAGGAAGCTTTCTCGAGTTTCCTGCAAAAATTTGTTCTCCACATTTGGGATGATAGCGATGCGCTTCACCTTTTCAGTAGATAGTTGTGTTTCCACATCAAAGGTTCTGATACTCTCTACTTCATCACCAAAAAATTCAATACGATAAGGTTCATCATGTGAAAAAGAAAAGACATCTACAATTCCACCTCGCACGGAAAACTCGCCAGGTTCAGTCACAAAATCTACCCGTTTAAATTGATATTCAAAAAGCACCTCATTTAGAAAGTCGAGCGATAGGGTATCCTCCAGTTTTATTTTTAAGGTGTTCTTGTCCAGTTCTTTTCTGGTGACCACTTTTTCAAAAAGTGCATCTGGGTAGGTGACAATAACGGCAGGTTTTTTCCTAGAATTGATACGGTTTAAAACTTCTGCTCGTAATAACACATTGGCATTGTCTGTCTCTTCAATTTGATAGGGCCTGCGATAACTCCCCGGGTAAAAAAGCACTTCATTTTCACCAATTAATTGTTCCAGATCATTAAGATAATATGCCGCTTCTTCCTTATCATTAAGTAATATCAAAAAAGGCAATTCGGCAGATGCAAATAAATCGGAAATGGCAAAAGAAAGTGAAGAACCAGTAAGTCCTGTAATGCTTATTTTTTGGATTTGGGTAATAGTATTCCTCAGTTTCCGAAGTTGGGGAGACTGTTCAAAAAGTTGCGAAATCGATGCTTTGGTCAATCCAAAAACTTTGTGGCAAATATAGATTGAAGACCAATAGTGGACAAGACGGAACCTAAACTTTTACAACTTTATCTTCGACAATAACATACACCTCATCTTTTTTGGTGGGTTTAAGCGTATACGTGCCGGTAAATTCACCAAAAGCAGGTAGAATCAGCTGGTTTTTAGTTTTAAAAAAACAAGAGAGTCTCAAGTTTTGGCGGCCAAATCCTTTTAATTTTATGGCTGGGTGAATATGTCCACAAAAATTAAATAGGCCATCTCGTTCTTCTGGATGGTGAGTCAGTAGAAAATCATCCAAAATCCATTCTTGGTATATCTCAATATTCAATTTTTCGAACAAAATGGGTGAAATAATATCATGGTTTCCTGACACCAAAATAATCTCAGCTGGGGTTTTGGCTACCCAGTTTTCAAAAAGTTCCCATTCTTTATTTAAGGATGAATGAAATAAATCCCCCAAAAAACAAATTTGAAACGGATTGAAGTCAGCAACGATTTGATCAAGCAATAGAAAATTTTTATGGATTGCTTGTCTTGGAACTGCAGCACCAAATTTTCTAAAATGGTTTACTTTTCCCAAATGCACATCACTGATTAACAACAAAGACTTTTTAGTCCAAAATAGTCCACCCAAAGGGTGGAGGATAAATTCTTCGTTGTTGATTTTTGCGATATGGGTCATCTGGTCAAAATCTTTGTCATTCGTTTTATGCGATCAGCCAGCTTTTCGTTGGATAATTTTTCTCGTAAACGATCCGTGATTATTGGGAAGGAAAAGGGCGTTGGGTTTTGACATTTTTTCCAAACGATTTCTTGCTCGGCTATACGTTCCAATGCCATGCGCAAACGACCTTCCTCCAACTGATGTTCGTAGGTTTCTGTAAAAGCCTGCTGAAAGAGTAAATTATCATCCTCAAAATCCTTAAAGACATCAAAAAGTAATTGGGAACTGCTTTGCAGATGCTTCATTTTCACTCCCTTTTCTGGGTAACCGGTGAATACCATCCCGCTGATGACCGCAATATCTCGAAACTTGCGACGCGCCATTTCGTTGGAATTCAAACTTTTTTGAAGGTCCGAAAGCATGTATTCTGGTGTGAAAAGGTCATTGTCCAAGACCTGTTGAATATCAATTTCTTTATCAGAAAGTAGTTCAAAACCATAATCATTAAAGGCCAAAGAACAGGTAATCGGAGATAGTAGACTAATGCGGTAAGCGAGCAAACTGCTCATGCCTTCGTGAATGGCACGTCCTTCAAAAGGATAAAAGATATGGTGGTACCCATCACTACTTTTAAAAGTCTCAATTAAAAATTGATTGGGTTGGGGAACAATACTCTCTTCTCGTTGCTTGGCAAACATAGGAGTCAAAGATTTTATTTCTTCGGATTGTTTTTTTGACTCCAATGCTGCGGTATATAATTCCTGTCGTAGTAGCTCGGACATTTTTGCTGAAAAACTCAAACGCCCACCCATCCAGGAAGGAACTTTGTTGGTACGTTTTGAAGAATTGCGTACTTGGGCAGACATCCCTTTTATGCGAATGAATTCCAGATTTCTTCCAGCAAAGGTAAACACATCTCCTGGGGCTAATTTAGAAATGAAAGATTCCTCAATAGTTCCGATATATCCTCCTTTTTGATAACGAACCGTGAGGTTGGCATCACCAACAATAGTCCCAATCTGAAACCGATGTCGCATGGCAATTGCCCTGTTGTTCACTTTAAATTTTCCATCATCTTCCACTTCCACTTTTTTATATTCGTCGTATGTTTTTAGACTTTGGCTGCCCATCACCAAAAAATTTAACAACCATTGCCATTGTTCTTCCGAAAGCGCTTGATAGCAAAATGTCTGTTTAATTTCTGGATAGATTTCCTCAGGAATAAAACCATCTGATACCGCCAATGTTGTTAGATACTGGATTAAGACATCATAACTGTTTAAATAGGGAATTCTGTCTTCAACAGCACTGTTTAGAACTGCTTTTTGCATGGCCGAAGCTTCAATAAGTTCCATGGCATGGGTAGGCAAAAAATAAATAACGCTTTCCTTGCCGGGTCTATGGCCGCTTCGCCCAGCCCGTTGTAAAAATCTGGCAACCCCTTTGGGTCCACCAATTTGAACTACGGTTTCCACAGGAGCAAAATCAACCCCTAAATCCAGGCTGGAAGTGCAGACCACAGCCTTTAGACTTTCATTGCGAATGGCCTGTTCTACCCAAAGTCTAGTTTCTTTATTAATACTCCCATGGTGCATGGCAATTTCACCTGCATATTCAGGATGCTTTTCTAAAATTTTCTGGAACCATATCTCACATTGGCTTCGCGTATTGGTAAAAAGAAGTGTGGTTTTGCTTTTGTTGATAATCGGGATTACTTCCTCCAATAAATGCAGCCCCAAATGTCCTCTCCAGGGAAAGGTTTCCATTTGTTTTGGGATAATGCTCTTTACCGTAATTTTTTTGTTGAGTTTTGCTTTGATCAATATCGAGTTTTGCAAAGCTTTGCCCGTAGGTCCTAAAAGTACTTCCCTTGCTTGGTTTAAATTACCAATAGTGGCCGAGATTCCCCAGATTCTTAGATTGGAACAAATTGTTTTTAACCTGGATAGGCCCAGTTCCGTTTGCACCCCACGTTTGGTGCCCAAAAGTTCATGCCATTCATCTATAACGATTGCCGAGCAATTTTTAAAGGTTTTGTCATACCCTTTTGAGGAGATCAGTAATTGAAGGCTTTCTGGTGTAGTGATCAACAAATCGGGCATGCTTGTTTTTTGTTTTGCCCGTTCCTTGGTTGAGGTATCCCCAGTTCTGATGCCCACTGTCATCTGCGTTTCTAAATCTTGGGTAATACGCTCTGCAGATTGTTTAATTTCCTGGGAAAGTGCACGCAAGGGAGTAATCCAGATGGCTTTAAGTCCTTTTTTATGCTTGGTTTTATAATCAGGATTGTTTTTAATGTAATTCAAAACAATAGGGAACCAAAGCGCATAGGTTTTTCCGCTCCCGGTTGGGGCGTTCAATAATCCGTGTTTACCTTGCAAAAAAGCATTCCAAGTTTGCTTTTGGAATGGGAATGGTTTCCATTTTTGTTGATGAAACCAATTTTCGGCAATATGAAGAAGCTCGGATTGTTGCAGTGGAATACAATTGATCAATTAAATAGTAGAAGGGAAATTACAAATTTCTTTTGGGGATAATGTTATGATCTTTTCTACTTTAAGATTTATATTTGCCGAACAAATTTTAAGGTATGCCCATTTTAGATTTATACGAACACGGAGAGCAACGTAAAAACTTGGCACATTTTGCCACTTTGGCCAGTTTGGCAGCCGTTGATGGCGTGATCAGTGAAAAGGAAAAAGAAATTTTGGACAAATTTGCGTTTCGACTTAATATCACCGATGCGGAGTATAAAGAGGTGATGAAAAAGGAGAACAAATATCCAATAGAAACGCCTCATAGTGGTGAAAAAAGATTGAAGCGTTTGTTCGATTTCTTTGGGATGGCCTTTGCAGATAACAATGTTGACGAAGAGCAGATGAGCCTAATTGTCAAATATGCAGTTGGACTTGGTTATTCCCCCGAAAAAGCGGTTGAAATTGTAAAAAAATCAATCGCGATATTTACTGGGAAGATAGCTTTTGAAGATTACCAATACCTCATGGATAAATAGGCTACTTTTTAGCCATAAATTCTTCAGCTTTTTCTACCATTTTTTTACTACCACAAAAGAAGGGAACACGTTCATGTAATTCGGTTGGCTGAATGTCCATAATCCGTTGATGGCCATCAACGGCTTTTCCATTGGCCTGTTCAGCCAAAAATGCCATAGGATTACACTCATACAGTAAGCGAAGCTTACCCTTATGTGCCTTGCTGCTTTTTGGGTACATATAAATTCCACCTTTGATCATGTTTCTATGAAAATCGGAAACCAAGGAACCTATGTATCTTGAAGTATAAGGTCTATCCTCTTCCTCTTTTTGACAGTATTTAATATAGTCCTTTACACCTTGTGGAAAATGGATATAGTTTCCTTCATTTACGGAATAGATTTTTCCAGTCTCCGGAAATTCCATGTTCGGATGAGAAAGGTAAAAAGTACCAATGGCGGGATTTAAGGTAAATCCGTTTACACCATCTCCAGTGGTATACACCAACATAGTGGAAGTTCCATATACAATATAGCCTGCTGCAACTTGGTTTTTTCCTGGCTGGAGAAAATCTTCAAGTGTTACAGGAGTACCAACGGGTGTAACCCTTCTATAGATCGAGAAAATAGTTCCTACCGAGACATTCACATCAATATTGGATGAACCGTCCAAAGGATCAATTAACACCACATATTTGTTCTGGTGTTGCTCATCATTACTGTTTATTGTAATAAAATCGTCCTCCTCTTCAGAGGCAATACCACAAACAATCTCTCTGTTCTTTAAGGTCTGAATAAACTTTTCGTTAGCAAGGACATCCAATTTTTGTTGGTCTTCCCCTTGAACATTGGTGTCTCCGGCTTCGCCGAGAATGTCGACCAATCCTGCCTTGTTCACCTCGTGGTTAACTACTTTGGCAGCCAACCTAATGGCATGAATCAGTTTGGAGAGTTCCCCAGTGGTATACTGGAATGACGACTGGTTTTCAATGATAAATTCCCCAAGTGTTTTGTTTATTTTTCCCATTGAATTGGCAAGTGTTTTATTTGGCGACAAATATCGTGTATTTTGTGATACTACAACGTTTTCGTAATTGCAAAGTTTTTGATTTTTATAACTTTGAGTTTTATTTATAACAATATGGATTTTTCAATCAGAAATGCCCAGCAAGAAGATATGGAACAAGTACTGGGACTTATTCACGAACTAGCAGAATTTGAAAAGGATCCCAATGCAGTTGAGGTTGCCGAAGAAGATTTGATAAAGGATGGATTTGGAGAAAACAAGTTATTTCATTGTTTTGTGGCGGAGAAAGAAAATGAAGTTGTAGGTATTGCATTAACATATCCTAGATATTCTACATGGAAAGGACCGGTATTGCATTTAGAGGACCTGATTGTCTCTGAAAAAATGCGTGGAAGTGGTTTGGGTACGGCTCTTTTGAATGAAGTAGTAAAATATGGGCATAACTTGGGCGTTAAAAGAATCAGTTGGGAAGTGTTGGATTGGAATGAACCTGCAATTGAATTTTATGAGAAAAAAGGAGCCAACGTAATGCGGGACTGGGATGTGGTGCAACTAGATAAAAATGGCATTGACAGCTATTTAAATAATTTAAATTCACCTGAGAAGGTAAAATAGAACTATTAACGAATGAGAGTTTTTAAGTTTGGTGGGGCTTCTGTGAAAGATGCAGATGGTATTAGAAATGTTGTTAAAGTATTACAAGAAGTAGGGCATAAAGACACCTTGGTAGTGATTTCCGCCATGGGGAAAATGACCAATGCCATGGAAAAAGTGGTTGCTTCTTATTTTGAGGATAAAAAGACCATTACTTCTTCTATACAAGAGGTAATAGACTATCATGAAAATATTTTATCAGATTTATTTGAGAATAAGAATCATCCTGTCTATAGCAAGGTTAAACTTTTGTTTGAGGAAGTCAAAGGGTTTTTAACCTGGAATAAATCTCCAAAGTATGCCTTTGTTTACGATCAAGTAGTGGGGTACGGAGAATTGGTTTCTACAACTATTGTAAGTGAGTATTTCAATGAAGTTGGAATACCAAATACTTGGCAAGATGTTCGCAATCTTATTAAAACTGACAACGGTTATAGGGATGCAGCTGTAAATTGGGAACGTACCCAGCAGGAAGTTTCCACTAGAGTAGATATGTCCAAATTGAATATCACTCAAGGCTTTCTGGGAAGTGATGATAATAATTTTACCACTACTTTAGGTAGGGAAGGCTCCGATTATTCAGCTGCAATTTTGGCGTACTGCCTAAATGCCAATTCTGTTACCATCTGGAAAGATGTCCCAGGGGTTTTAAATGCTGATCCAAGAAACTTTAAGGAAACCCAGTTGCTTGATCAAATCTCTTACAGAGAGGCCATAGAACTAGCCTTTTATGGTGCATCTGTAATTCACCCTAAAACGCTTCAACCATTGCAGCGAAAAGAAATTCCTTTACATGTAAAATCCTTTATTGCCCCCAAGGGGAATGGAACCACTGTTGGCAAAGGAGAAGATATATCACCCAAAGTACCTTGCTTTATTGTGAAAAAAGACCAGGTCCTTATAAAATTATCGTCATTGGATTTCTCATTTATCATGGAGGACAATATCAGCGAGATTTTTAAATTGTTCCATGACCATAGGATGAAAGTGGATTTGATTCAAAATTCAGCAATAAGTTTTTCAGTTTGCTTGGATAATAAGTTTAATGGACTACAGTCTATGTTGGATGAACTAAAAAGAAGATTCAAAGTAGTTTGTCATGAAGATGTGTCGTTGTATACCATCAGACATTTTAATGATAAGGCAGTAAAATCACTTCAAAATGGAAGGTCTGTTTTGGTGGAACAGCGTGGTAGAGAAACAGTTCAGCTCGTTGTAAAATAAAATTACCCGAACTCCTTTTCGGTTAAGAGCGCAATAGCCGTAATTTTCTATCTTTACGCTTACCAAATTTTGTTTTATGGGGTTGGTTTCTGCAAAAGAGGTAGCAAAAGTCATTAAGCTTGACAGATATGGATTTTTAGGCACCTTTGTAGGTTGGCTTCTAATGGTGGCCACTAGGATTACAGGAATAAACAGATTTTACAATAAGAACAAATCGCTACCAGGAACAGATTTCTTAGATGCCATTTTGGAGCATTATGAGATTGATTTTGAAATACCCGAAGAAGATTTAAAGCGTCTTCCCAAAGAAGGACCCTATATCACTATAAGCAATCACCCACTCGGAGGTATTGATGGCGTTTTACTATTAAAACTAATGTTACAAGAGCGTAGCGACTTTAAGATAATCGCAAACTTCTTATTAAATAGAATAGAACCCTTAAAACCCTTTATAATGCCGGTAAATCCTTTTGAGAATCATAAGGATGCCCAAAGCAGTATTTCCGGTTTTAAAAATGCGCTTTTGCATCTAAGAGAAGGACATCCCCTTGGAATTTTCCCCGCCGGGGAAGTTTCAACCTATAAGGATGGTAAATTGGTAGTGGATAGACCTTGGGAAGAAGCAGCACTAAAACTTATTAGAAAAGCTGAGGTGCCAGTGGTGCCAATATATTTTCATGCAAGAAACAGTAGACTATTTTATAGATTATCCAAAATCAATGATGTTTTTAGGACGGCAAAATTGCCTTCGGAAGTCGCATCACAAAGTAGAAGACCAATCAAAGTAAGGGTAGGACAGCCCATATCCGTAAACGCTCAAAAAGAGGAGAAAACCTTAGAATCTTTCACAGAGTTGCTAAGAAAAAAGACCTATCTCTTAGCTAATGCATTTGAGAAAGAACGGTTAATCGATAAAGTACCTTCCACTTTAAAAATCCCTAAATCTCCCAAAAAGATAGCCACAGCTGTAGGCTCTAAAGTTTTGGAAGGCGAGATTGAAAAGCTGCGAGAAAAAGATTGCCGAATGCTGCAAAGTAAGAACTACGAAGTCTATTTGGCACAAGAACAGGACATGCCCTTTATTTTAAATGAAATTGGCAGACAACGCGAAATAACTTTTAGAGAAGTAGGGGAGGGTACTAACAATGCTGTTGATTTAGATGAATTTGATTCTTACTATCACCACCTTTTTCTATGGGATGATAAAGAGAAAGCAGTGGTTGGTGCATATCGCATGGGCCTAGGTTCACAAATATTCAAAAAGTATGGTATTGATGGGTTCTATCTCCAAGATTTATTTCGTTTTGAACCTGAACTATATGGAATGATGGAGAAATCCATTGAAATGGGAAGAGCATACATTGTAAAAGAGTACCAGCAAAAACCAATGCCTTTGTTTCTGTTATGGAAAGGAATAGTACATACAACGTTAAGACACCCGGAGCATAAATATCTGATTGGCGGAGTAAGCATCAGCAATCAATTCTCCAATTTTTCAAAGTCGTTGATGATTGAATTTATGAAATCCAATTATTGGGATCCTTATGTGGCACAGTACATACGACCAAAGAAGGAGTTTAAAGTGCTGCTAAAAGATGCCGATAAGGAATTTGTTTTTGATGAGACCCAGGCAGACCTAAACAAATTTGATAAGCTGATCAATGAGGTGGAACCAGGCAGTCTTCGTTTACCTGTTTTGATTAAAAAATATATTAAACAAAACGCAAAAGTCGTTGCTTTTAATGTTGACCCACTGTTCAATAATTCTGTAGATGGTTTAATGTATATTAAGATTGCCGACTTACCTGAAAGTACCGTGAAACCGGTTATGGAAGAATTTCAAGCCGAATTGGAGCGAAAATTAAACCACTAATTTTTTAATTGAATGCATTTTACAAAGGCGTTAGTATTCACCATATTTTTCCTTACTACATTCTTAGTTCAGAGTCAAGAAATAGTGGGTTCTGTGGCGGATAGGGTAACTAAAAAACCAATTGATGGCGCTTCTGTTTATTTTGATGGTAGCTCAACTGGCACCATTACCGATCAGGAAGGTAATTTTAAAATAAAGTTACTGTACCAGAACAATGCTACTTTGGTGATACGCTATTTGGGATATGAAACTAAAAAAATTGCCAACCTAAATGAAACCTCCAAATTAAAAATTGAACTGAGCGAAGCCGTGGAAAGCTTGGACGAGATTGTTGTTACATCCGATCCGTTTTCCCGCAGACAAAAACTAAAGGTTTTTAAATTGGAATTTTTAGGTGACACAAAAGGCGGGCGGAACAGTACAATTGTGAACGAAGGTGAAGTTAAACTGTATTTTAACACCTATGACAATACGCTTACTGCATACTGTAATAAACCTTTGATCATTCAAAATGATTATTTGGGCTATGTTGTGAATTTTGAAATTGAGGAATTTAAAATTTTCTTCAAAAAAAGTAGTCTGGAACGAACAGACAATATTTATCATACGGTATATGATGGTTCCACTCAATTTTACGATGTTTCTTCAAATGATTCAAAAATAAAAGAGCGTAGAGAAAAAGCATATTTGGGTTCTGCTATGCATTTTATGAGATCATGTTGGAGTGGGAATTTTAAAAATCAAAACTTTGAATTGAAACGCGGTTTTAAGCCAGTATCAATTACAAACTTTTTTTCTAAAGAAAACTCGAATACAGCCTTGCAAAACATTCGGTTTTCGAGCGATAAATTTGTGATTTACCATAAGAAAAAAGGTAACTATAGATCTACGCTAAGCATAAATAACATAGATACTACTTATACACTTGATAGATATGGGAATTACTCCCCTTTTCAAGAAATCGTTTTTGGAGGCTACATGGCCAACTTTCGTATAGGAGACATGTTGCCGATAGATTATGGACTTTAAAAAGCTGTATAGTAACACTTAATTGACCAGTTCTTCCTTTACAAAATCATGGCAAAAAGCCTTTATTTCTTCTCTCGCTTTTAAGAATGCCGCATGTTTTACCTCTTGGGTACCATTAACCTTTGATGGGTCAAAAAAGTTGTGGTGAATTCGTTCTGCATTTTCAGCTGGAATAAATGGGCAATTTTCTTTGGCATGGTCACAAACGGTAATGATATAATCCCATGCGATACCTTGGTACTCATCTACATGATTTGATGTATGTGACGTAATATCGATACCATCCTCTTGCATAATGGATACGGCACCGGGATTTAGCCCATGGGTTTCTATACCGGCACTATACACATTTGCCAAGGAGTCTTGAAAATAATTTAAATACCCATGTGCCATTTGACTTCTACATGAGTTTCCGGTGCATAAGACCAATACATTTTTCATTTTTTTCTTTTGATGATTAATCTATTCCTATAATTTCACTTCTTTTCTCAAACAACAGATTATCCTTCCAGATACCGTCAATCTTCCCTACTCGTTCCCGTTTGCCTATGTAACGAAACCCCACTTTTTTATGCAGGTGGATACTGGATTCATTTTCAGGAAAAATTCCCGACTGCAGCGTCCAAAATCCAGCTTTTTCGCTTTCAAGAATTAGATGTTCCATAAGGAGCTTTCCAATCCCTTGTCCTCTGCTTTTAGCACTTATATATACACTTACTTCTACAACACCACCATACACGCATCTACTGGAGACAGGTGATAAAGCGGCCCAGCCAAGAAGCTCACCTTCTGCTTCGGCAACCAATCTACATTGCTTCACATGCGCTTTGTTCCAACTTTCATAAGTTGGGGTTTCTTGCTCAAAAGTTGCAAAACCAGTAGCTATGCCTTGAGCGTATATTTGGCAAACTGCTTCCCAATCGGAAACTTGCATTTCGCGGACCTGCATAGTTTTGATAAATTAACAGCAACCACCTCCTGGTGCACAGCCACTTGAGGTTTCTGCCACAACTTCTTCTGAACTATCTGCAACACCACACGTTTCTTTGGCTTTGCAATCTGTTTTTTCAACAGAAAGTTTTAAAACTAAAGATTGGTCATCCATGGTATAATCATGTACAAAAAGCTGTGCCGTATGAAAATCTGAATTGCTATATTCGAACTTTATTTCAGCATCTTTTACCATAGGTTTAATTCCATCTACTTTGTTGAGAATGGCCAGCGCTTTATAAGCTGACATAAAATCTTTTTTGTCCTTTTCTTTTGGACTTTCCCATAATTGTACAATGGTTTCTTTCCAGAAATCGGTTCCAGCTCCACAGTCAACAGCGTCAACCGTAACATTTTTGATTTCGGTGATATGATAGTTAGCACCTACGAATTTACCTTCGGCATATTCAAATAGCAAACTTTTGTTCTGATGTTGTTTTAGGATAGATAAAAATTCTGATGTATTCATGATTAACAGCAATTATAATTAATATTGGTAAAAAACGTGGTGAAGGAATTTTGTAGTTCCCCCCAACGCTCTTCATTGATACAGTAGCAAAGATTTTTGCCTTCAAAGGTCCCTTTAAGGAGCCCTATTTTTTTTATTTCGTTTAAATGTTGCGATATAGTGGGTTGCGAAAGTCCGATAACATCTACCAAATCATTACAGATGCAATTTTGTTGTCGGCTTATATATTCCAGGATGGCAATGCGAGCTGGATGCGCCAAAACTTTGGCCACTTGCGCCAGCTCGTTCTGCGTTACGGAAAACATATGTGTTTTAGAGGCTCCCATTATTACTTATAACAACATTAATAATTTTATATTGCAATATTACGATAATAATAATAAATAAAAAAGCCAGAGCGATATTCTCTGGCATTTTTTTTTAGAACCAAGGCTTTTTTCCTACCTGGTAAGTGTTGTAAAATTCTTCATCTGATTTGGTCAGGTATATGATTCCTTCAATTAATCCTATAATACCCGGAATCCATGCTAAAAAAGCACCAATAACAAAACAAACCAAGATATAAGCTATAATGGAAAAGCCCAAAAGAATGAATCCTTCCTTGTTATAACCCAATATAAATTTATGAACTCCAAGTGATCCCAACAGAATTGCTAAAATTCCAGCTAGCATCTTCTTGTTGTCTCCACCAGCGCCTTTAATACCTTCCGCAAATTCATTTGCAGTCTTTTTGGCCTCCTCTTTAAAATCACCAGCCGCTTCTTTGGCGTCTTCAGCAGCATCTTTTGCTGCTTCTTTTGCTTTGTCAAAAGCTTCTTCCGCTTTATCTCCTAAGTCTTTGTTTTCTTCAGACATTATTTAAATGTGTTGGTTAAACTAGTCTTAAATGTAACAAATAATTCAATATCTAAAGAAAAGCTTTATCAACAGGTTCCCATAGCTCCAATTTGTTGCCTTCGGGATCTAAAATCCAGCCGAACTTTCCGTAGTCATATTCTTCTACTTCACCAACAACGGTAACACCTTCTTTTTTTAGGACTTTTAAAAGCCCTATTAAATTTTCAACCCTAAAATTCATCATGAATTGTTTTTCGCTGGGCTGAAAATATTCGGTGTCATCTTTAAAAGGGCTCCATTGGGTCATGCAATCATTACCATCCTTATCTTTCCACCAAAAACTCCATCCATATTGATCTGTAGGTATGCCCAATCGTTCTTTATACCATTTCTTAATGTTATCTGGGTCTTTGGTTTTAAAGAAGAATCCACCCAGACCTGTTACTCTATTTTTCATTTCTTTCTATTTTTTATGTTTTTTTCATAAAGTGCTATCCAAGAGTCTACGGTCACTTTTTGGCATAGTTCTGCTATTAATTCATACGGAATGTGTTCCATTTTTTTAAACCGAATGCAACTCTTGCCCATATCCAATTTGGTTTTTACATGCTTTGGATACTCCTTAACGAACCAGTCCAACAATGTCTTGTCAGCATAAATACCTGAATGGTATAGAGCCACAAAGTTTTTTTGAGAGGCAATATTGATAAAGGGCAATGGAAGTTTAGGGTCACAATGATAACCATCTGAATATATGGAATGAGGAACGACGTATCCTATCATTTTGTAGCTAATGCATTCTTCAAACCCATTTGGAATGTTCTTTTTTACAGTCTCACGTAATTTGGAAACTGCTGCTTTGCGATCATCAGGTAGTTTGCTTATGTATTCGTCAGGTGTTTTGGCGTTGATGGTCATGCTGAAATTATTTTCGTTGTAAAATTAAAGCTGAAATAAGAGAAATAATAAACCCAATTACAAAAACTGTCATTGCCATTAGACCAAAGGAAAAAATTGGATTTGAAAACATCTCTTTTTGTGCTTCCAATTCTGCTAGTTTCACCTTGAACTCATCGGGAGCCATGGCATTTCGCATACTCTCTACGGTAGCGTCATAATATTCTACCATAAAATCTGGATTAAGAACTTCGGTAAATAAAACATCAAGAGCGCCAAAGGCCACTGCAGTGATAAGGCTAATTAATATTCCAATAATAAGGGCCTTTTTAAAACGTATCTTCCCGGCATTCTCTTTATCTCTAAAATGTTTAATTCCAAAGTAGACAAAACCAAGAGATAGAACCATGGACACATACCCCAGAACTTCTTGTGTGGAAAACGATAAATCGTTTAATAGATACCAACTGGTTAAAAATAAAATACAAATGGTAAGGGCTCCATAGAGGCCAAATCTAAGTACCGTTTTTTTCATGGTTATTAATTTAAATGGTTAAACCAAAAGTAGTTAAACAGGTATGCGAGAGACTCATACTAAAGTACCAAAATCGTGGCACTTTGATTTAAGTACAGCTAAATAGCAAGAATTTGGAGTTGTTTTGCCTTTTGTACGGCTTGGGTTCTGCGTTTTGCATCCAATTTCACCAATAGATTGGAAACATGGGTTTTGATAGTACTTTCTGAAACAAAAAGTTTTTTTGCAATTTCTTTATTGGATAGCCCATTTGATATTTGAACCAGTACCTCATATTCACGATTGCTTATTCCTAGTTCCTCGACCCTTTTTAGATTTACAATAGTGTCTGGAAGCTTTTCTTTTTGTAATGTTCTTTTATTAATATAAAGTCCAATTAGAAAAAAGACAATGGCAATGCTCGCAATTACTATTTCGACGGAGACATCTCTTGAGATGTAAGCATATTTGCTCAACTGAAAGAGGGCGAGTAGCGCTACTATTAAGGCGGAAAAAACAAAAATGGTCTTCTTCACCCACTAAATTTAGCAAAATCTTGTTTTAACCTTGTCCACGATAGTTTGCGCCAGTTTTTCTTTGCTTTCTATCGTCCAACCAGCTACATGAGGGGTTAGCAGTACGTTTTTTGCCTTGCGCAAATATTTAAACGCTTTTGGCTTTTGAACGAACATGTTTTCAAATGACTTTTTTTCATATTCCAAAACATCCAATCCAGCACCCAATATTTTTTTGGATTTTAGTCCTCTTACCAAATCCTTTGTAATAACACATTTGCCCCTTGCCGTATTTAACAACCAAAAGGGCTTGTGAAAAGCATTTATGAATTCTGCATTCACCATACTTGCGGTCAAATCTGTTTGTGGAACATGAAGGCTTACCACATCTGATCGTTGTTGAAATTCCATGATGCCCACCTGCCGGGCATTATCATCGCCAACACCTCCAACAATGTCATAGCAAATGATCTCTACATCAAAACCTTGCAGTTTTTTTGCGAAAGCTCTACCCATATTTCCGTAACCAATTATGCCTACAGTTTTTCCTTCCAGCTCTATGCCGCGGTTGCCTTCGCGGTCCCATTTTCCCTTTTTAACTTCTCTGTTGGCCTTGGTCATTTTGTTCATGAGGGACAATAGCATTCCCAAGGTATGTTCGCCTACTGCATTCCGATTACCCTCTGGAGCGGAGGCCAGAAAAACTCCTTTTTGCTTGGCATACGAAGTGTCTATGTTTTCCAATCCCGCGCCTAGGCGACCAATAAATTTCAAATTAGTGGCCTGATCCAAAAACTGCCGATCCAAAGTAAATCGACTTCGAATTATGATACCATCATATAGATGGACTTTTTTTTCCACTTCTTCTTTTGAGGATATATAATCTTCGTGGTTTTCGAAACCAAGTTGGGTAAATTGTTCAAGAAGTAATGGATGATTTATATCTAGGTGGAGAATTTTCATGGGCTAAATATACCCTAAATTTTAGGGTACTCAGTTTGAGTCATTTCATGTTGCACATCTCCAGTATGGGCTGTGTTTTGTTTTTCAAAGAGTAATAGGTGTACTTCCTCATCATTTTTTGTCAATGGATTATGTTCTACCCCTTTTGGAACAACAATAATCTCTCCTTCTTTTACCACCTCTGTCCTATCCCTAAATTGCATGTATAAGGTGCCTTTGATGACTTGAAAAAGCTCATCCTCATTTTCATGGGAGTGCCAGACAAATTCGCCTTTGATCTTTGCCAAAATGACTTGCATATTGTCCACAGTGGCTATTTGATGTGGGTGCCATTGCTTGCTGAATTTGGCATGTTTTTCTTTAATATTGATAGGTTTCATAATTTATATGATTAATTCGTTGGTATAGGGAGATTATGCATTTTTAAAAAAGAAAGCTTGTCCCAATACCCTCTTTGGAATTTGATTTTATCATCAATAATGTGAAAAAAACCACAACCTCTTAAACCCAAAGGGTCTTTCCATTCTAGAATGGCCCAATCACCATCTTGAAAAATATTTTCTGGGATACAAACCATCTCTGCGGTGCTAAATTCATTTTTGAACATTTCAAAAATAGCTTCTTTGCCTACTACAGGATCTTGGTTAACCTGATGATTAATGGCATCATCATGGTATAATTGTGCCAATTTTTCAGCATCTCCTGAATTAAAGGTATTTACCCATTGTTGTAGTACATCTTTAGATGTCATTTTAATTGATATAGTTGAAAAGTGTAAAAGAAAATCTATAGTTAAAGATACTAAATCCCCAAGATCAATTTAGCGATCCAAAAGTAAATTAGGATACCAAAAATATCGTTGCTTGTGGTAATAAAAGGGCCTGTTGCGATTGCGGGATCGATGCCGCGTTTTTCTAAAAACAGGGGTATAAATGTGCCAATAATCCCAGCTACAATAATGACAACAACCAGAGAAATGGAAATGGCCAAGGCGGTGAGGAAATCTCCCTTCCAAATCCACGTAAAAATTAGTAGCAAAACTGCAAGTATGATACCATTTAATAGGGCCAAAAGCATTTCTTTTACCAAACGATTACTAATACTTCCTTTTAAATCATCATTGGCGAGCCCTTGAACAATGATGGCACTGGATTGTACTCCCACATTACCTGCCATAGCTGCTATAAGCGGAGTAAAGAAAAATAGAATGGCATGTTTGGAAATCATTTCTTCAAAGCCGCCCATTATGGCAGCTGCACCCAATCCGCCGAACAATCCTAGAATTAACCAAGGCAAACGTGCACGTGTGAGCTCCCAAATGCTATCATCCGCCTCAACGTCTTGAGAGATACCTGCGGCCAATTGGTAATCTTTATCCGCTTCTTCCTTGATAACATCAACAATATCATCAATAGTAATGCGCCCCACCAATCTGCCAATTTCATCCACTACGGGAATGGCCTCCAAATCATATTTAGACATGATTTTGGCCACGTCTTCTGACTTTTCATTTACATTTACATGATCTACTTTGGCTATATACACATCTTTGATGTGCGTTTTTGTGGAGGTGGTCAATAGGTCTTTTAAAGAAAGCCTTCCTTTGAGTTTATCTTCATCATCCACCACATAAATGGAATGCACTCGAGTAACATTTTCGGCTTGGGCCCGCATTTCTTTTACGCAGGTCAATACATTCCAACTTTCCCTAACCTTTACAAGCTCTTTGGCCATTAGGCCACCCGCAGTGTCCTCATCATAGCGTAACAGCTCTACAATACCCTTGGCATGTTCTTTATCCTCTATCTCCGAGATAACTTGCTGTACAATTTCATCGGGAAGTTCATTTACGATATCCGCGGCATCATCTGTATCAAGCTCTTCCAGCTCACTGGCAATTTCTTTTGCCGAAAGATTTTTAAGGACTCCCTCGCGAAGGTCTTCGTCCATTTCGGCAAGAATATCAGAAGTCTTTTCACTATCCAGGAGTTTAATAAGATAAGTGGCCTCATCCTTGGTAAGTTCCTCTGCAATTTCTGCGATATCCGCATAGTGGAACTCCTTCATCATCAACCTAAGGGCAGCATTTTTCTTATCTGCTATCAGTTGTTGAATATCTGCTACAAGCTCGTCTGTAAGTTTAAACGGAGTCATTTGCTATCTTCTGAGTTAACATCACAAAATCGGCTACACCTAGCTGTTCCGGACGTTGATCAAATATAGTATCTTCTTTTAGATTATCAGACAGATTGAAGGTTTTAAGACTGTTGCGTATGGTCTTTCTTCTTTGGTTGAAGGCCACCTTTACCACTTTAAAAAACAAATGCTCATCACAGGGCAATTTTAAACTTTCCTTACGAGTTAATCGCAATACTCCAGATTGAACTTTTGGTGGTGGATCAAATACCTCTGGAGGGACGGTGAATAAATATTCTGCTTCATAAAATGCCTGAACCAATACGGATAAGATTCCATATGTTTTATTTCCAGGTTTTTCGCAAATACGTTGTGCAACTTCTTTTTGAAACATGCCTGAAAACTCAGGAATTTGTTGACGCATTTCCAACATCTTAAAAACAATCTGAGTGGAGATATTGTATGGAAAGTTTCCTGTAATGGCAAACTGCTCATCACCATAAAGTTGTTTTAAATCGAACTCAAGGAAGTCTGCTTCAAGAATATTCAATCTATTGTTTTTCTTGAATACATCTGGGTGCTCTAAACGGAAGCTGTGGTTTAAATATACGATGGATTCCTCATCCAAATCCATGGCAACCAAATCCAAATCCCTTAGCAAAAGATATTTGGTAAGCACTCCCATTCCAGGTCCAATTTCTATAACATTGGTATACCCATTCAACGAAAGTGTGTTTGCAATTTGCTGCGCTATTTCTTCATCTATTAAGAAGTGTTGCCCTAAGTGCTTTTTGGCTTTTACAGCACCTTCTTCATGCCCATTTTTAGCTTTTTTTGGCCTGCCATTGCCATGCTTTTTCTTATTTTTCTTGGACATGGAACGTTTTTATGCAAGTTAGTTGGAATTTTCGATATACACCCAAGAAGTTATACCAGATTCCAGCAGCACTTTCATACGGGTATAAGCACTAGTCTCATAGATATCCGCTTTTTTTAAATCCGATTCAGAAACTTCATAGGCCATTCCCTCCACTTTGGTTTTTAGGTCATTGGTTTGCACCACCAGAGGATATCTTTCATATACCGCATTTTCCAAGCGTTTGAATCCAGATAGAAAATCAACTTTGCCAGCCAATATTCTCCCAAAAATATACTGTTGTACTTGAGGGTCTTGCAATGTGCCGTAAGTGAAAAGATAGTTCAATGTCCTACGGAATCTGTTGACTGATTACTTCCAACTCTGTTCTGAATGCTACAAATTTATTAGCAAACAATCCCATTGCATCAGCGCGCAAGCGTTCTGCATCTTCTTGATAATAAGCTTCCAAGGTTTCGCGGTCTTTGGTGGTATACTGTACAGAATAGGTTATGCCACCCATGTCTTCTTGAATCAGTACCTTGGTCATTTTGGCATGGGAAAACTTGCCTGTTGCAAGCATATCTGGAACATGTTTATCACGCATCCAGGAAAGCCATTGGTCATGAACGCTTTCATCTATATTAATAGTGACATTGTATATAAGCATAGCCTCTTTTTTACTAGCTCAAAAGTAGCGAAGAATTAGTTAATGGCATCTCCTCTTAGCCTTCTAAAATGCTTTCTGGATTTTGGAAAGTAATAACTATCTTGGTAGTTATAGATGATTTTTTCGTAATGGGTTTTTGCTTTTTCCGGCTCGTTTAAAATGGTCCTGTACAATTCGCCTAAGGCAAAATACGCATCATCTGCCAAAATCCCGTCAGCATAGAACTCTACAATTTTTCTATAGTTAAAAACTGCGTTTTCAAAGGATTTTTGTGCTTCTAACAATTGTCCTTGTTTCAGCAATGCTTCATCTTCAATTTTTTCACCTTTATGGTTTTGTAAAATGTCTTCTAAAACATCAATGGCTTCCCTGTTTTTATTTTGATAGGCCAAAAGATCGGCTCTGGCATATTTTTTAAGCGCGGTTTGTGTGGAATCTTCCAAGGAGTTGTCCGAAATTAAGAGACTCAATTGCATGGCATCATTAGCAATAAGTTGCGATGTGGATCCGCGCAGTACTTTTAGCTGTGTCAATGCCCAATCGAAATCACCCTTATAAAAACTGGTTTGTGCTACTTTAAAACGGGCATCCTGTCCTAAAACATCATTTTTTAAGCTTTTTTGTATTTGTGTAAAATAGATTAAAGCTTGATTGAATTTTTGGTCATAAACCAAAATATCACCCAAAGCCAATTTAACATACGCAACACCCATTCTTCCCAATGGAAGCTCCAAACTTTTCTTTAATATGTTGATTGCAGATGCAGGGTTCTCTTTTTTAAAGGTTAGAAAATTGGCATAAGCAATTTGTAGCTGTAGTGTTCTGCTTTGATAGCCGTACTCGGTTATCAAATCGGTGAACTTTTTTTCTACTGCATCCAATTTCTTTCCATTTGCATCTTCCAATTCAATATCGATAAGATGGAGCTGGGCATTAAGCTTAACAACTGGATCTTCACTATTGTCTATGATATAATTAAAAACCGTGGTAGCATTTTTGTTATCCTTATCCTCTAAGGCAATCTGTCCCAAATTCTCTAACCGATCTAAGGAACTCTCATTGGTGCGCTTATAAATAGCTTTTTCTTGACCGAAAGCACTGTTGTACTGTTTTTGTTGAATGAACAACCAGCTAAGCAATTCGTTCCAAAGGATATCCGGATTTTTTTGCGCATTTTTCAACAGTACTTTTCGCAACAAAACATTATTGGCGTTGGACGGATCTTCCGAAATATAATCATCAATATTTCTAAGAATATTGGAACGAGAAGTACGTCCTTGATAGATAAGATTTAGAAAAGACTGATACATTTTTTCAATAGCACCCTGCTCTCCATAAATTCTGGCCAATTGATAGTCATAATTTAACTCAGGCTTTAATGCCATGGCTCGAGTGTAGGCCAGTATAGCATAATCCAAAAGGGCATATTTTTGAAATCGATATCCTACGCTATATCCAAAATTGGGATTTTCATCAATCTTTTGGATGGCCATGTCATAGTATTGCGTAGCCTTTTCTGGTTGATTTTGAAGGGTGAAATTATAACCCAATTCAATATAAAAAGTTGGGAAAGCATAGGTGTCCTCAATTTTTTTAAGTAGGAAAGCCTCAGCATCGGTATAGCGTTCCAATTGCTGATAACAGGCTACCAATCCTTCTGAATAGTCCGTTCGTCTTGGGTTTTTATCCACCAGCTTTTCATAGAAGATTACGGCTTTTTCATAGTCCCCATCATTAAAATATTGCTTGGCCAAAAAATCCTCTTGAGAGTGAACCGAAGAAAGAAATAGAAAAGAAATAAGGAATAAGATGTATCGCAATACCTTGTTTTATTTCAAATATAACGCAGAAAAGTGCTGGAATCTGTTAAGTGAATCCAAATAAAATGTCCAAAGGTTTTAGTTGATGGTATTAAATCCGCAATATGGAACAAGAACTTCGGGAATCTCAATGCCGTCTGCCGTTTGATAATTCTCCAAGATTCCCGCCAAAACTCTGGGGAGCGCAAGAGAGCTGCCATTTAGGGTGTGCGCCAATTGACTTTTCCCAGCCTCATCTTTAAAACGTAGTTTTAATCGGTTGGCCTGAAAGGTTTCGAAATTGGATACGGAACTAATTTCCAACCATCGGTCTTGTGCAGTTGAAAATACTTCAAAATCAAAGGTTAGGGCAGCGGTAAACCCTAAATCCCCACCGCAAAGGCGAAGTATTCGGTATGGCAATTTTAATTCCCGTAATATGGTTTTAACATGTTCCACCATCTCATCCAAGGCTTTGTACGAGGTATTTGGATGCTCGATACGAACTAATTCCACTTTATCAAATTGGTGCAATCTGTTCAATCCGCGAACGTGGGCGCCGTAGCTTCCCGCTTCTCTTCTAAAACAAGGCGTATAGCCGGTATACTTGATTGGGAAATCTTCTTGCGCAACAATGTCATTCCTGTGCAAATTGGTAATGGGGACTTCGGCAGTTGGAATAAGATAAAGATCATCTTCTTGTACATGATACATCTGTCCTTCTTTATCAGGTAACTGCCCAGTACCATAGCCAGAAGCTTCATTGACCAGATGGGGAGGTTGTACTTCGGTATAACCAGCTGCTGTGTTTTTGTCCAGAAAATAGGAAATCAAAGCACGCTGTAAACGAGCTCCCTTGCCCTTGTATACCGGAAATCCAGCACCTGTGACTTTTACCCCAAGCTCAAAGTCAATAATGTCGTATTTTTTGGCTAGTTCCCAATGTGGCAATGCACCATCAACAAGGGCGGGAATATCTCCATCCCTAAAAATTTCTTCGTTATCTTCATCTGTGTTTCCGGCTGGGACGGATTCATGCGGAATATTGGGAATTTGATACAATTGTTCTTGCAGCGCAACTGCGGTGGCATTTAAATCTTCGCCAAGCTGTTTTGCAGATTCTTTAAGGCCAGCCGTTTGCTCTTTTAAAACATTGGCCTCTTGGGCTTTTCCTGATTTAAAAAGCATTCCAATTTCTTTGGAAAGCTTGTTGGATTCCGCCAAGGTGCTATCAAGTTCGGTTTGAATGGAACGTCGTTTCTCATCCAAATCGAGAATGGCGGATAGAACAGGTTCTGCATCAATATTTCGCTTTTTTAAAGCGACAATGATATTCTCCTTGTTCTCCCTAATTATCTGTAATTGAAGCATGGCTCTGTTTTGAGCGGCAAATTTAAGTCAATCTATGCAAGTTGACCAATATTTATTCTTTTTGTGAGGGTCTGATCCACTCATTATGGGCAAAATGTTTCCAGGGGACGTTGGCCAAATCAACGGTAGGGTCTACGAATTCATGGTACTTTCCACCGTTTACGCGCACCTTGCTGCTGGCAAATACTTGAATATCCTCTCCTTTTTCGGCGTATTCCTTTTTTAAATGTTGGGCAAACTGCCAGATAAAATCAGGATAGCAGGCGACTTTTCTTTTTTGCTTTTTGGTGAGATAATTATCCAGCTTAATATGATTCCCCTTTCCGGTTTCTTTATTCTTAATTTTAAAATGAATTATACCAGTTCTACTTCGTAGCATCATCCTCCAGCTCATTCTGTGCCCTTCTTCTGTCCAAAGCACATCATCTTTAAAGGTATGATGCCGTAGGGGTAGGATTAATTGAACAACAAAATAGATGGCTAAAATACCTAGGAGCCAGTTTTTGTTTTTTGGAAGATCAATGGTATTTTCAATAGCAACTACCTTCTTTTTCAAGAAGATATTTCTGATAGTCTGAGGCGTAAAAAAGAAAACGGTAAATGCCAATGATAAATAAGGGAAAATGCCGATTTGAAATACAATGCTATTGAACAAATGGAAAAATATAGAGAATCCAAAGGCCACTTTTCTTGTTGGTTTCCATAATAGGGCTGGAACTATCAGTAAATCAAAAAGAATTCCAAAAATTGCGACTATTTTATGTAACCATTGTTGTTGTAATAATTCACCAATCAAGAAATAATCATTCTTGGATTTCATGAGGATTTCGATAATACTGTAATCCAGCCAATCACCATATAACTTTGCTATAGATGCATAGGTGTAAACGATGAATAGTTGCAGAATGATAATCCAGCGCATCCAATTATACATGGAATGGGAATGAACTTTTGGATTTTGCTTGGCATCTAAAGAAAAATCACGATTTGCTGGTAAAAAGGCCATAATGAACGCCAATAGCATCAACAAATAGTAATGATTGTTGTAGGAGGTTTTTTGCATTAGGTAAACCCCAGCCCACATGAATGCAAATGTAAAAGCACTAAATCTATACTTATAGCCAAAGGCAATGAGTAGGCCTAAAGTGCCCATAATAGCAAAATAAATATACATTCCAGCTCCGGGAAGAGGCTGCAACCATTCAAAACCAATAAAGTTAAATGTGAATTTTGGGGCTATCAAAGTTTTTCTCACCCAGCCAGTTGCAATGGCACCATAACATTCTGCGCTAACCAATAATCCATAAAAGAGTCTAAAAACAACTAGCTGTGCGTTATCTATTTTTTTAAAAAGAAATTGATTGAACATGCTATTTGGAAATTAATGAAAGGGATGTTTTTTTATCTTCTTTTAGTTGTTCTTTTAATGCCTGTACAGAATCAAATTTATGCTCATCTCTAATGCGATGTATGATGCCAACTTGTACTTTTTGGTCATATAAATCTCCTTCAAAGTCAAAAAAGTTGACTTCTATACTTTTTTCAGTTCCCGCCACCGTTGGATTATACCCAATGTTCATCATACCAAAATATTCTTTACCATCAAGAATACTCTTCACTACATAAACCCCATTTTTTGGAATAAGCTTATAGTTCTCTTCTATATGAAGATTTGCTGTTGGAAACCCAAATTCTTTGCCAAGCCCCTTTCCCTTTTTAATACTACCGGTAAGCATATAGTTATAACTCAAATAACTATTTGCAACTGTAATATCTCCTTCTAAAAGCGCATTTCTAATTTTGGTGGAACTTACGGCAATGTCATCAATTTCTTGGGCCGGAATTTCTTCAACTTCAAAATCCAAGGCAGTTCCAAAAGTAATAAGGTCTTGAATATTGGCATTTCTGTTTCTTCCAAACCGATGATCATACCCTATGATTATTTTTTTTGTTTTGAGATTGTTGACAAGAATGTCGCGAACAAAATCGGTGGCTGAAAGCCGTGAAAATGCTTTTGTAAAAGGGTGTACAATAAGATAATCCAACCCCAATGCCTCCAAAATCTGCTTTTTTTCTTCAAGGGTATTTAGCAATTTTATATTGGTATCTTTTTGCAAAACCATCCTTGGATGCGGAAAAAAAGTAAGTACTGTAGACTTTAAGCCTGTTTTTTTGGCATTATTTATGAGGCGTTCCAATATCTTGCTGTGACCCAGATGTACTCCGTCAAAAGTGCCAATGGTAACTGCAGTTTGAAAAGAAGTATTTGTAAACGAAGAAATGCCCTGGATTGTTTCCACTAATCAAGAAAATAAAAAAGGCTATTTTTGATTTTGACTTACGCCCCTTTGTGTATGAAAGCTAAATTACATCTTGTTTTTTCAATAACCATATTTTTTACCTGCTTTTGCACTTTTGCGCAGCAAGGTTATTGGAAATCCATTTCTCCAAGGGCTAGTTTTAAAAGCGCCTCCGTAAAAGATGTGAGCAAGGCTGGGGCTGTTTTCACCCTAAATAAAGCTGGTTTTTCCCAACAACTTAAGACGTTTTCCATTTCGAAGAACTCACAGCATCTTATGTATCTTCCCACAGATGATGGTACTGTTGTTGGTTTTTCTATCAAAGAAACATCGGTATTTCATCCAGAATTGGCCAAAAAATACCCAAATATCAAATCATTTTCAGGGGTCAGCCTAGATGGAAAGTATAAGGTAAGGCTCAGTAGTTCGCATAAAGGACTGCAGAGTATGATTACAAGTCTAGAAGATGAAAAAACAATTTTTATGGAACCCGTATCAAACAAAAATGATACATATGTGGTCTATAAAAAGGGAGTTGGTTTGGCTAATAAAGACGGGTTTGTTTGTGATACCAAGAAATTACAGCAAAGTGTTCAAAAAACGATTACTCCGTTAGTGGATGACCAACTGTTGCGAAGGTTTCGTATTGCGGTTTCTACCACTGGCGAGTATACGCAATTTCATGGAGGTGCCGTGGCCGATGCACTTGCAGCCATTAATGCCACATTAACCAGAATAAATGAGGTTTTTGAGACAGATTTAGGGGTCACTTTGGAATTGGTGGCTAATAATGACTTAGTCATTTTCACCAACGCTGGAACAGATCCCTATAATGGGAACCTCAACGGAGAGGTGCAGAATGTTCTAACTACAACCATCGGTGAAGCAAATTATGATGTTGGGCATCTTTTTAATAAGGTAGAACTGCCTTCTCAGAACAATGGAAATGCTGGTTTTATTGGTGCTGTTTGTTCAGATAATAGAAAAGGAAGTGCCTTTTCTTCCGCGTCCATTCCAGAAGGAGATATTTTTGATTTGGATTTTGTTTCCCATGAACTCGGGCATCAGTTTGGAGCCAATCACACATGGTCTTTTGAATCTGAAGGGACAGGTGTACAGGCAGAACCTGCAAGTGGGACGACAATAATGGGCTATGCAGGGATAGTCCCGGGTAATAATGTGGAACCCAACGGGGATGATTATTTTCATTACAACAGCATTCTTCAAATTTCCGACTATCTACAGACCGTTTCTTGTGCCCAAACAACTCCATTGACGAATGCTCCACCTGTAGTAACTCCTATGGGAGATTATATTATTCCTAAAGGAACGGCTTTTGTGCTTGAAGGCATGGCAACCGATAGTGATGTGGGAGATGTGCTTACGTATACTTGGGAGCAAATAGATGATGGTGTGGTTACAACAAATACATTTGGCCCAGAAAATCCAAGTGGCGCCAATTTTAGATCAGTGGCACCTACCACAGACCCTACAAGGTATTTTCCAAGATTATCCCGTGTAGTGCAAGGAAACCTAACACAAACAACCCCGGAAACCGGCGATGTTTGGGAAACGGTATCCAATGTGGAAAGAGATTTTAAGTTTGCGTTTACGGTTAGGGATAATGCCGTGGGAGGGGGGCAAGTGATTTCTGATGTATTGGATGTTAATGTAATTAATGCCGCTGGACCTTTTACAGTAACCTCGCAAGCATCAAGCGAAGTTTATGAGGGTGGCTCAATTCAACAGGTTGCTTGGGATGTAGCAGGGACAAACATTCTACCCATTGATGCCAAGACCGTTGATATTTTTCTGTCATTGGATGGAGGAAGTAGTTTCCCAATCCAATTGGCCGATGATGTTTTGAATGATGGTACTGAGGATGTACTTATGCCGGGGAATGCTACAAGCGCGGCGCGTATCATGGTAAAGGCTAGCGACAATGTTTTCTTTGCGGTTAATGCTGCTAATTTTTCCATTCAAGAATCATCTGTGGTTTTGAGTTTTCAAGAATTGACTTTTGAGGTATGCCAGCCAAATGACATCATTATCCCTTTTACATATCAAACGTTCTCTGGGTTTAGCGAGACTTCTACTTTTTCGGCAAGTTTGCCAGCTGGGTTAACAGCTTCATTTAATCCAAGTCAATCAAGTACAAACAATACAGCAGTCGATTTAACCATATCCAATACCAATAGTGTTTCACCAGGAGTATATCCGATTACGATTACCGCTACATCAACGTCTGTTACCAAAAACGTACCCTTATCGCTGGCTATTAGGGATACAAATTTTGCTAATGTGATGCTTACATCACCAACAGATACGCAATCGAATACTTCTTTAAACACTCAACTTAGTTGGGAATTAAATCCACTTTATACCGAATTTGATATTGAAATTGCCACAGACGTTGGCTTTTCCGGCATTGTGGAATCTGCCACAGTACCATTTAATTCTTACAGAGCCAACAACCTAATAGCTGAAACAGAATATTTTTGGAGAGTAAGACCAAGAAATGGATGCGGTACGGGGACCTTTGGTACGCCTTTTAGCTTCACCACAATTCAAGTGGATTGTAAAAATGTGGATCCTGCAGGTCTTCCTTTACAAATTTCCGCAAGTGATACTCCAACAGTTACCACATCTGTTCAAATTTTTGATGACCTCTCGGTATCTGATATCAATGTGAACTTAGAGCTTAATCACACCTATTTAGCAGATCTTATTGTAAGCTTGATTTCTCCATCAGGAACGCGGGTTGCTTTAATTTCGAATACTTGTGGAGAATTAAACAACATCAATGCCGTTTTTGATGATGATGGGGCGGATATTGTGTGTTCCGGTAACCCAGCAATCTCTGGAACTGCAAATCCAATAGGTTCATTGAGTTCTTTTAAAGGAGAATCTACTTTAGGTGAATGGACATTGGAAATTAGGGATATAGCCAATGGGGATGGAGGGTCCTTGGTGGCATTTTCGTTAGAGGTATGTGCTGAAGGAGCTTTTAGACCAGATGATGATGAAGATGGCGTTTTTGATGATGGAGATGACCTGTGTTTAGGTACTCCAAAGGGTGTAGAGGTGGATACAAGTGGATGCCCTGTCAATCGTTTGCCCGCAGATAACTTTACAGTTGAATTACAAAGTGAGTCCTGTAGAAATAATAACGATGGATCGGTATCAATAACTGCGGCAAATACATCATTAACATATTCTGCAACCCTTGACGGAAATGGTTCGGTGTTAAATATGGATTTCACAAATACGCATACCTTTCAAAATTTAAATGCTGGAGATTATTCGTTATGCATAACTGCAACAGATGGCAATATTATCTATGAGGAAACTTGTTTCAACGTAAATATTTCGGAGCCAGCACTGTTATCAGCTGCAGCTTTGGTAAACACAAATGTGTTGAATCTTACTTTAGATGGAGGTAGTTTGTACAATATAGAACTTAATGGTTTGGTAACTCAAACCGAAGATGCTGAAATTCAATTGGAATTGAAGAATGGATTAAACACCTTACGAGTGACGACCAATTTGATATGCCAAGGCGTATATGAAGACTCTTTTTTCATTTCTTCCAAACCCATTCTTTATAAAGAAGCAGTTCAGGAGATTTCTAGAGTTTTTCTAAATGGCTACTCAGGAAGTGTTGAGGTTCTAGTGTTTTCTTCAAGCGGTCAGCTGGTAATGCGAGAGACTAGAACGGTAAGCGGTAATGATCTTGAGATGAATTTTTCAGCCTTGCCAACCGGAGTTTACTATATGAATATTAAAACGACGGAGATGAGGGATGTGATTAAATTGATTAACAAATGAAGCGGTTTTTAATTGGTTTTTGTACGTTAGTTTTGCTTTGGTCTTGTGGTAGCAATGATGACCCGCCGCCGAGTCCAGAAGGTGCAAATTTGATTTTTCCTTTGGAAAGTTCAGAATGTACAACGGGAGTTAGTGTTAGTGAGACACTTAGCCAGGTTACTTTTGAATGGAGTGCCTCGGCAAAAACGGACAGTTATAGGTTAATAGTGGTGAATTTAACCACCAACATACAACAGCAGCCACTAAATACTGCGGCCACTACAGCTAGTATATCCATTGAAAAAGGAACTCCGTATTCATGGTCTGTCACTTCTGTAAACTCCTCATCGGGGTTGACTGCAACGAGCGATACGTGGTTGTTTTACAATGCTGGTTCCCAAACTACCTATGCTCCTTTTCCCGCTCAATTGGTGAGACCGGCATCAGGTGCTACGGTGCAAAAAAGCTTGGCTAATGAAGTGGTTTTACAATGGATGGGAGCAGATGTGGATAATGATTTAAATTCCTTTGAGGTTTTCTTTTCGGACCAAAACCCGCCAACAACTTCTGTGGGAACCACTAATGCTACTACGATGGAATACACGGCAACTGTATCGTCTAACACCATTTACTATTGGAAGGTGGTTAGCACAGATTCAGAGGGAAATACTTCTGACTCTGGGGTGTTCGAATTCAAGGTATTCTAAATTAAGTTCCGTTAAATTGATTCATGGTATTTTTTATGCCAGCAAATACAAATGAGCGAATAAGATCTGTGGATTTCTGCAAACGCTGTGATAGTGTTTTAAGCTCATCAGCATTCCATTGCCCTAAAACATAATCTACCTGCTTTCCCTTACTGAATTCTGCACCCACTCCGAATCTAAAGCGATTGTACTGGGAAGTTTGTAAGGTATTTTGGATATCTTTTAGTCCGTTGTGCCCACCATCACTGCCTTTGGTTTTTAGGCGTATGGTACCAAAAGGAAGGTTTATATCATCCGTTATGATCAAGGTATTTTCTAAAGAAATGTTCTCCTTTTCCAGCCAATATTTTACCGCCTTACCACTCAGGTTCATGTAGGTGGATGGCTTCAAACACAAGACGCTCTTGCCTTTGTGCTTAAAACTGGCAATTGCACCTAATTTTGCGCTTTCAAAAACAAATTTTTCCTGTTCTGACAAAAAATCCAACACTTTAAAACCAATATTATGCCTGGTTTCCTCGTATTCTGACCCTATATTTCCAAGACCAACAATAAGGAATTTTTTCATGGTGTCAGTTTCATTCAATAACTGTTTTGGAGTGCTAAAAAGAGCTTTAATAAATTGAAACATTAGTAAGTTTCTAGTTGTCCAAAAATACAAAAGCATCCCAAAACTTTGCATTTATGCAAAACTGGGATGCTTTGATGCTTTATTAAAACTATTCCTTGGCTTCCGCTGCTGGTGCTTCTGCACCTTCTGCTGCTCCCTCGGTTCCTTCGGCTCCTTCAGCTCCTTCAATTTCTTCCTCTTCTTCTTCCTCATCATCAACAGACGTTCTAGAAGCTTTCACCTGTACTACGGCAGTACTATCTGGGTGTAGAATGGTATAGTCATCATTCAGCAGTGTTTCTACTGGAATGGTTCCACCAATTTTCAGCTTTGAAATATCAATAGTGATAAAATCAGGGAGCAAATCAGGCAACGCCTTGATAGCAAGTTTTCTTTTTCTAAATAATAAACGACCACCGTTTCTTACCCCTGGAGAATTCCCTTCCAAACGAATAGGGATATTCATGGTAACAGGTTTGTCGTTGAACAATTGATAAAAATCTATATGAAGAATTTTATCGGTAACAGGATGGAATTGAATATCCTGTAATACTGCTTTCAACTTTTGGCCATCTTCCAACTCAATCACAACGGTGTGCGCGTTAGGAGTGTACACTAAATGTCTGAATGCTAGTTCATCAGCTGAAAAGTGTAATGGTTTATCCCCTCCGTAAAGCACGCAAGGGACCTTTCCAGCATTACGTAAGGCTTTGGTCGATGCCTTGCCCACGCTTTCTCTTTGAGATCCTTTGATAGTAATTGACTTCATTATATATATTAAAATTAATTTACATTAAAAACTTTGATGATATTGAGGTGTTGTGATGAACCCTGTGCATCACATCTGCAAAAAGGTCTGCACATCCCAATACCTTTATTTTTTTCTTGTTGTGTTCAACAGGAATAGAATCTGTAATAATAAGCTCTGACAACTTTGAGTTTTCTATTCTTTCATAGGCATTTCCAGATAACAACCCGTGGGTGGTGATAGCACGAACACTGAGTGCTCCACGTTCCATCATAAGATCGGCAGCCTTGGTCAAAGTGCCAGCAGTATCCACCATATCATCCACTAACACCACGTTTTTTCCTTTTACATCGCCAATTAGCTCCATATGAGAAATTACGTTGGCTTTGGCACGTTGTTTATAACAAATAACCACATCGCATTCCAATGCCTTGGAATATGCATAAGCTCTTTTAGATCCTCCCATATCTGGAGAAGCAATGCATAGATTGTCCAAATTAAGTCCTCTTAAATAGGGTAAAAACAAAGTTGATGCAAAAAGGTGATCTACGGGCTTTTCAAAAAAGCCTTGAATCTGATCAGCATGCAAATCCATGGTAATTATACGTGTGGCACCTGCAGTTTCCAACATTTTGGCTACCAATTTGGCAGCAATGGGAACTCTGGGTTTATCTTTTCTATCCTGTCTTGCCCATCCAAAATAGGGCATTACTGCGGTAATATGTCTGGCAGATGCTCTTTTAGCAGCATCTATCATCAACAACATTTCCATTAAATTCTCGGAACCTGGATTGGTGGAACCAATAATAAAAATACGGGTACCTCTTATAGATTCTTCAAATGAGGGTTGAAATTCACCATCACTGTATCTGGAAAAAAGAACCTTTCCCAAGTCAGCACCGTAGGAAGCTGCAATTTTCTCGCCAAGCACAGTACTTTGGGTACAAGCAAAAATTTTAGGCTCTGGAACATGGTATGACATTGCAATCTGTTGTTAACTAGCTTTTTAAAATGTCTTTTTATAAAAGAGGTGCAAATTTAAAAATTAATTCGGGTTGCTAAAGGATTAATGAAGGTATTTTTAGTGGGAAATGAAATTATTTTTTAGCTTTGCAGTCCTTTTGGAAAATTAATGCTCGAGTGGCGGAACTGGTAGACGCGCTGGGCTCAAAATTCAAAGCAAAAAGTTAAGCCTCGGTGGCGGAATTGGTAGACGCGCCGGATTCAAAATCCGGTTCTGCAAGGAGTGTGGGTTCGATTCCCACCCGAGGTACAAAAAAGCTTAGATGAAAATCTGGGCTTTTTTTATGCTCAGGTACAACATAGGTACAACATTTTACTGTTTTTTAGAGGGTCATTTGGAATTGTATATTTTGATGTCTTTTACTAACAAAATTTATTAAATAATATAGTAAGGCGTCCTTTAAAACCTTCGTTTTACAGGACTACCAAAAACATAAACCGAACTAATGAATATTTGAAGAGTCCACTCTATTCTTTATCCTATTAAATTACTATCCAAGATTTTAAAAGATCTCATTAGGGAATAAATTTTACCAAATACTGCATTCTAATTGATTATGGATTGAATAGTTTTCACCTTCAAAACTCCCTAACAAAACTTACATTGACAATTAACCCATTTTTGACTTTATAAATAGAAACATACTTTGTTTCTTTATCATTTTGGGTAACTATTTCATCATTGATGACATAACTTCCATTAGTCATTTGATTTACAATTTCAACAGTTATGGATTTTTTTTCAAAATCGGATTTAAATATTGAACCCAATCTATCAGCCCCAGCACCCATTAATCTATTTGGATAAGTAAATACCTCTACGTCCTTATGGTACAGTTTTATAAATTCGTCATAGTTGTGTTCATTGTAAAGTTTCATTCTTTTACTGACTACTTGCAATGGTGTTAGATTTGCACTTTGTTCTGACTGTAATGAATTACCACTTTTATCATTGTCAGGTTTATCATTACACGCTATTAAGAAAGTCATCATTGAACCGATGATTATTACAATACCTTTTTTCATTTTAAATATTCTTTTAATTTTTTGGGAAATCTGTGTTTATTTTAATCTCTTTAATTTGCTGCACATGCCGTTCCGTATGCCCTGACATGTAGAGGATGACTTGATAAGCATCGGTAGCTCCAACATTTGCAAAATGATTTCTCAAGTCATCCTTGGTTGTTTTAACATAATTAATATGTTTTTGTCTCTTTTCCTCGAACTCTTTGAGCGTTGAATCAAAATCCCCATATTTTCCCTTAGGCAGGAATTCCTCTTGTGTTGTCCTCTTTTTAGTGCGATCTGTAGCAATTTCCAATATTTTTTCATCAGAGAAACGTACTCCTTTGCGCATTTCCGGATTGGCAGGAAGGGCTAAAGACTCCTCAAGTATTTCAAACACTTCGTTTTCAAAAATTGCAATATGCTCCGTGCAATCAGCAATAGACCATGATGATTCACTGCTTTTATAGATGAGCTGCTTTTGACTTAAACCCTTTAGTTCCTTTAAAAAAGAGTCTCGTGATTTGGTCAATTCTTTAATAGCAAAATCCCTTTCCGCTTTTTTTAATTCGGTCTCAGAAGTACTAAAGCTTAGCAGTGCTAGGCTTAAAATCAATACAATAACTTTTTTCATTTTATATAAATTATAATGATTCTTGGATAAGGATTATCACCTGATTTTAATCATTCTTTCCCTTAGCCCTTTTTCTTTAAGATAATCGGCTAAATCATGAGATTCCCCAATTAGGGCATGATGCAGCAACGTAAATCCATGAGGGCCTTTTGCGAAGACCAATTCAGGATATGCTTCTAAAGTAGGTATTACCAAATCTGTTTTACCTAACATGGCTAACACAAAAAGACTTACCCTAGCCCCTTTGGAAATTAAATAATTGGCAATTTCTTTATTGCCTAAATGTCCAGCGCCTTCAATGGCCTCCTCATAATCCCCATTTCCCCAATCAAAAGGACTGTAAACTAAGTTAGGGTGTTCCTGTAGCATCTCTTTAACCAATTCTAGATTACTATGTCCGGCAACTACAAAATCTTTTACCAACTTTAAATCGAGTTGCTTCGGTTCTTTTTCCTGAGATTGAGAAAAAGCTAATGTTGGAGTCAGAATAGCCGTTGAAACGCTTAAAAGGGAATTACTAATAAATTTTTTTCTGTTCATGATTATTGAATATTGTACTATTTCTATGCACACCAGACGTGCATAATAAATTGTTTTATCAATATTCGGAGATAATGTATTAGGATACTGTAAAAAACATGTTTCCTTTAACGAAAAGTAATGTCTTTACTTTTTTCTATAAGCAGAAGGGGTTAATCCGGTTTTTTTCTTAAAGGAAACATTGAAAGAAGTGACGTTGCCAAAACCAGAATCATAGGCAATTGCAGCGATTTTTTCATTTACGTATTTTGAATCTTTTAATAACAGTTTTGCTTTTTCAATACGATACTGATTTACAAATTCATAAAAATTTTGCTGGGTATTTTCATTTATAACTTGCGAAATTTCTCGGGCTTTCACATTTAATTTTTTAGAAACTACGTATAGTGTAAGACCCTCATCTAAAAAAGTATGTTCGGTTTCAAAGAGTTCTTGGACCTTTTGAAATAAAACTAATGAACGATTTCTATTTAATTTGGAGCTGCTATACTTCTGTAGGTTGAACTTATGGCGATTTAAGAATAGGTAACTGAAGGCATAGATCAAAAAAGAATAAAATATAGGTCCAATAATATAGTATATGGTAAAATCAAAAAGATTTCCGACATAATGGAACCATATGAGTGTAGACCCAATTAAAATGTTACGATACCATTGTACGATACTCTTTGAAGCTTTCATGCGATTTTTATACAGATAAGACCAGGATAATATTAGATAAACCAGAAAATGAAAAACTATTATTCCATAGTTCCAAAAAGCTTCAAATCTCCCATTTCTTGGAACAAAGGGAACTAAAAAAAGAAATAATATAAAAGGGACGAAGTGAACGTAATCCCTTATGGAAAATAATCTGTTATTCTCGAAAAGCGTAATTCCATAAAACCACAATGAAGGAGCAGCAAATAAAATTCCTGAAATACCAATGTTGTTCTGCCAATTCTCTAGAGGGATATAATAGTTCAATACAGATTTACCGATCCTTATTGTCAAACCTAATAAGAACAAAGCCAAAAATATATTGGATGCCTTATTTCCCTTTTTAAGTGTCAACAAATAGAAGCTCAAAAAAAGACCTTGAGCTAAGCCTAGAGATGCTAAAATAAGAATGAGGCCAGTTGTCAGCATTTAAAGCATATTAAGATTTCCCCTAAATATCATATTGGAGGTGTATATCATGGTTTCAACGTTTTGTTTGATATGTTTCCCCAAAATTCAATATTATCCATATAAGTTACCTTAAAGAACATGTTTCTTTGGATAAATGTTAGCCTTTATTTATTTTTTAAGACTAAAAATACCATGGGCCTTTACCCAATGGACTTCTCCTTTGATTGCTCCCTTCCAGCCACTCTCTGGAGGGGCACTGTATCTTTTTGAAAAGAAAAAATACTTGTTATCTGGTGACATATACGGACAAAAATATATCCAATCTTCGATAATCGACTCACCAAGATCAAAATAAATAGGTGTTTGCCATTTGTTGTTTTCTTTAAATGATACAGCAAATCCCCTTTCTTCAGTATAGGTGTTTCCAGTAATCAAGAAACTTTCATCGGGTGAGACATAGGTGCTGCGTTCGCTTTTTTTGGTATTTATTTCAGAACCAAGATTTATGGGTATATCAAATTTTCCATCTCCCAAATATTGGGCGCGATAAATATCTCGTTTGCCAAAACCGCCCGGACGGTCAGAGGTAAAATAGATGCTTCCATCAGCGACAACTACTGGATATGATTCCGCAAAGTTATCTGTTGATATTGGGTATCCAACTCTGGAAGCTACTTGCCATTTACCTCCTACTTTTTGACTTCTAAAGATATCTGGTTTAGAACTTGCAGAACGATCCTTAGGACTAATTCCAAGAAAATAAAATGTATTGCCATCCGCTGTAATTGATGGGTCAATTGCTACTGATTCATCATCTTGGTTGGAAAACATTTCAATTGATTCAGGTGTTGTCCAACTACCATCAGTTAGTTCGGAATGATGTAGAACAAATCTTCCATCAATAATTCGCGTAAAAAACAATTCAGTGTTAGAAGCATTAAACACAGTATTAATTTCTATAGCGTCTGTATTAACTACTGATGTGGCAAATAATTTAGGTTTGCTATCTGGTAGTTCTTGATCTAAATAAGAAATATTTGAGTTGATTGATTTACAACAATGTAAAACAAATGCTAGCCCAAGTATGGATAAGAAATAATACCCTTTGTTCATTGTTTAAACTTCTATAATGTTTGGTAACAATTGGATGTGAGTCATATTGCAAGTTTATCTATTGTGTTTATTTTGCTCATGAATATCTTTTAGAAGTAAATGACTTATGAATTATTTTCCACTCCCCTTTTATTTTTAAAAGCAACATATAATCAATGGCTATTCGATCTCTATCTGGCATTAAAACCTCTATTTTGGCTATCGCTGCATCACCTTCATAGTCCACGGAAAGTACTTTACCAATACGGTTGTTTTTTTTGCCTAGTTTGAAATTGCTAATATATTTTTCCCCATCTATAATGCTCAGGGTATCATTTTTTATATAATATAGATTGAAACCTTTATGAAAAGCTTTATTTAATCTATTGGGCTCGCCATTTGACGTACCTTCAATATAATTAAGAAGTGTTTTATTGATTAGATTAAATTCATTTTGCTTGTCAAGATTTTTATTCTGATTTTGCCTATGTGTTTTAAGGTTAATAATCTTGTGCATTATTCTCCATTCTTCCTTAATTTTTAGAAGGAGTAGATAATCCGTAGCTACCATATTCCTTTCAGGAAAATAAACCTCAATCTTTGCTGTTGCAGCATCATTTTCAGTATCAATAGAAATTACTTTCCCAACTCGATTATATTTTTTCCCCTTTTTCACCCTTGTTAAATAACCCTTACCATCCATTATTCTTAAAGTATCGCCGCTAATTAAATACAAATTGAAATCCGATTGAAATGCATTTTTCACCAATTCTGGTTCTCCATTTGCCGTTCCCATTATATAATTTTGGAGAGTTTTATTGATTTGCTCAATCTCAGTTTGGGCACTTAATTTTAATCCTAAAATAGAATTAAATGCAAATAGTAAAATATAGATTTTTTTCATGTTATACTGTGTTTAATGAACATGTATGGGTGCTATTATTTTTGCTTCTTTAACCATACAGCTGATGACCCATTATTAATAATTTTTCTTACTGAAGAACCATCCCTGTTCATAATATAAGTACTCCAATAGTCATCCATTTTTGATTGAAAAATTAGTTCTGAGCCATTAGGTGACCAAGATGGATGAGAATCATCAACTTCACTAGAGGTTAATCGTTTTTGATTGGACCCATCTATATTCATGCTATAAATTTCTTGATTACCATCTCTTTTGGACACAAAAGCTATTTGCTTGCCATTTGGTGAAACCTCAGGATGCCAATCTTCAGCATCGTTATTGGTTAGTTGAATCATGTTGCTGCCATCTATATTGGCTATACTTATCTCACTTTTTTTATCTTTGGATTCTGAGTAAAAGACTATTCTACCATCTGGTGTAAAACAAGGGCCTCCACCGCTTAGTGGTTTTATTTGAGTCTGTTCGCTTCCATCTGAATTCATGGCCCAGATTTCGTCATTCACCAGTCCCGTCGAATCTTTGTAATATCTTGCAAATACAATCTTTCTTCCATCAGGTGACCATGCAGGTGAACTATCCCATTTACCATCTGCATGAGTTAATCTCTTCCAATTTGTACCATCATTATTTATTGTATGAATAGACCATGTCTTCTTGTCATCGTATTTTGCATAAAAAGCGATGCGTTTTCCGTCATGAGACCATGCTAAATAGCCACCACCACTTTTAAGTGGATTTGTAATTTTAACTTTTGATGTACCTTCAATATTGGTTAAATATATTTCTCTTTTACTTGATTCACCTGAGACATTTGAGGCATAAGCAATTGTATGGGAAGTTGATTTAGATTTACTTCTTTCCTGACAAGAAATAGCAATGCCAATTAGGGAAGTTAAAATGAATAAGATTTTTACATGATCCAATTTTTTAGTTCTCACAGAATATTGGTTTTTAAAAGTTCATTACCAAGTTTAGCTTTATGGCTACTGTTTTGTGTGCGAGGTTTCTCCTAAAGAGAATCGGCCGTAACGAACCCGAAACCATCTTTGCTTTAGCACTAAACCGCAATTATTTTTTATACGCTGTTGACAAGTGTTTTGGCCATCAGTTTTGTTTATTGACTTTTTCTCTCCATTGATTTATTAGAGTTTGATACTCATTCCATTCAAGCTCATCTAAGTTTGATGATATTTTATATATTTTTTCCAACGCTGAAATTGCTTTGTCAAACTGTTTATTTGCCTCATAGGCTTTTGCGAGTTCATTTAAGGCCAAAGTTGATTTTGGGGAATATTCAACCCAACGTTCGATAACTTCAATTGCCTCAGCAGCATTTCCCTGTTTTAGTAGATTTGGACCTATCCAACTTAATCTATTCACACTATTCCAGCGCTCTGCTCTTGGTAGTATTTTAAAACCATATTCTGTTGAAGACTTTTGAAAATGGTTATCTAAGTTTTCCATTGCTGTTCCTGGTTTTTCTATGATATCTCTATATTTCGCTGACCATCTTTCATTTGGAAACACCATGTTTAGGGCTTCATGTAAAGCTGGTAAAGCCAAATCATAATGTCCTTCATTAGGAAATGTCTTAGAAATAAATTTGAAATTCGGAGAGCGATAGGAGGATAGACGTTTTTCTAAAGATTCCAAATTGTCTTTAATTTTGTGGGAACCATTACGGTCATCCGAATCTGATGATGTCAGGTATAAATACTTATTGTTATACAGTGATTTATCCTTTTCGAATTGACTTATAAATACATCAATAAAACTTTCTCCGTCCTTATAACCCATTCCAAGAATATCGCCCGAAGCAATACCAATATAAACATCAAATAAATCGGTTTCTTTTGCAAATGCGTGTAATGGATATATCGATGTCGTGGAAAGTCCTAGTACCATTCTAAAATCATTAGCACGATAGTTTTCTTTTAAATAGAGAAATAATTCTTCTTTTAGATAGGCTGTAAAAGGGTCTGGATTTCCGCCAAATGGCAGTTGTTTCCAGTCTTTTGGCCAGAAATCACTTCCGTTTGTATATAATTTGGGGATGTGTGCTCCATCGGTTAGACTAACTACAATAGTTTCCGGCATTCTCTCTACTGAGCTTAAATGTTTCACAACTCCCGAAACCATATGGAAAAACTCGTTCTCGAGCAACATTAGAACAGGATATGTATGCCGTTCGGATGATTTGTGAAAGCCTTCAGGAAGAAAAATATTGATGCTTTTATCCTCATTTAGAATTTTTGAATGAATTACATCCTGTTGGGCGTAGGTTAATGTGATTGATTGTTTCTTGTTTAAAATCGACTGGTTGCTCGTTTCCTTTTGTTGCGCATTTGAGTTAGAGAAATTAAGCAAGATACCAAGGGCTAAAAAGAATTTTAATAATTTCATTTATTTTAAGCTTTTCTGTTTGAAAATAAATTGAGAACTATGTCGGAAACCGGTTCGCTTTTCTATAGGCAATCTCATTGTCAAAACTCAATGTTTTACTAGAAAAATGATTTAAAGAACATGTTTCTTTGAACAAATTTTATTTGTCTACACACCCCTTAAAAGCACAAAAACTATTATCCGGTTATATTTTCGTCTTGACTCAATTCTTAATTGTTTGCTTTAATGTTGATTCTGGCAAACACCAACTTTTCTATGGAATTGCTCTTGAGTAAAAGCCATATCATAAGTAAAATTTCACCATATGAAGTATAGTCTGAAAGTGTTGGTTTCAGTATGTTTGGATATACAAACAAGAAGATTGAATCCAACGTGTATCCAGCTCCTGCAAATAGTAACATAACTCCCAGGAATTTTGAGATTCGGGTATCCAATTTATAGATTAAGGCTCCAAGAGGAAAAAGCCATAATCCCCAAAAAATTACTGCAATGTGAGTGCCATGATTGTGAATTGTAGAGAATAAATTTGTTAGGTTTAGGCTTTCTTCTATTGAGAAGCTATCTATGCTATTTATCAATAACATAGCAAAATGATTAACTTCATTTAATACAGATACACCTGCACCAAATAGCATTAAGATCAGCATGGATAATGCCATTGTTTTGTTGATCTTCGATAGTAATCTGTATAGATAGATTACAAGTAGAATACTAACGATGTTCATAGCAAGAATGCTAACTATTCCAATCCGAAACAAAAATGGATTGTTATTAATATTTATGATTGTTTTTGCAATATCCCCTTCAATTTTTATTTGAGGCAGGGCGTACATAAGAGCATAAAGCCCTGTTATGGCGAGAATCAAGTAAGATAGCCCTGCAAATAATGCGTTTTTTTGTAATTTGATATTCGTCATTCTATTTGTTTTTTATAAGTGAATACCTCTTCAAGAGGCTTATTAAAAATTCCAGCAATCTTAAAAGCCAATTCCAAGGAGGGAGAATATTTTCCTTTTTCAATAGCCATTATTGTTTGTCTCGTAACCCCAACCTTTTCTGCCAATTGCTGCTGGGTCATTTCATTGGTAAGAAACCGTAATGTTCTAATGGTATTGGAGATGTTGGTGTCTTTCATTTTAAATACCTTTTCTTGTATAATAAAGTTCAGATAGATTTTGTACTATAAAGGAAGCGAATATTGAAAAGAAAAGTAGTTTGAACATGGTCGTAATGGATATTCCTAGAACAAGAAACCCCATCGTTGTTAAAAAGCATACCATAAAAGTGTTGTTAAAATTTCGGGTAGACCTTAGCTTTATCAGTTTGCCAAATTCGTCCGTAAGAAACTTTTCTTCCCTCTTTTTGGTAATGACTGAATTCAGTATGCTGTAGAACAGGTACAACACAATTCTCGAAAGAATCATTACGGGCACCAATAATAGTATGGATGCTCCCCAAAAGGGTAGTTCTCCCATATCCGTCAACTTGCTGTTATAAACATTCAATAGAATTGCATAATAACCTAGAAACGTAATGGTATCAATAACCAAAAATATAATTGGCCGTTTTTCTTGTGTTGTCATATGTGATTTTATTTAAAGGAATCGTATCCGTTGAACTTATGCATTAATAATGTATGCTCCCACTTCTTAGGGTTTTGATTTTACAAACTCCCTCAAGTGCACAATTTCACTAGGAATTACCCATTTAGCCATCATGTTTATCATCCACGCAGGAGGATTGCCGCCTGGATGAAACCGAAATGTACCCGATGCCATACAGCTATTGTGATCAATTTCTTTAAATCTCCAATCTCCTATGTCTACTGGCATTCTGACCACCTTATCGGTTGCCTCATATCCTGCTACATCTACCTGATGCCATTTTACTCCCATGGCCTTCCCCATTAGATCTTCATATAATGAATACCTTACCACTACATCTCTATCTTTTACAAAAGCACGGCCGTACATGTATGAGTAGAGTGTAAGTTCATTTTCCGTTTGTTCCAGAATTTTAAAGGTTCCAGTTGGTTTCCCCTTTCTAGAGAAGTAGAGACTTGAATCGGTAAACATCTCCATTGCGGTGCCTTGGGCTGTTTTCATGGAACTATTTACCTGTCCAACAACTTTGAACTCATGCAATTTGGAACCTGAAACTTTCCGCTTATAAAGACTCCAACCTTCTACCTCCTTCTTATTCTTCTTTTTCTTAATTAATTTCCACTCATGACTATCAGTCTCCTGATCTTGAGCAATGGATGCAGGGCAGAAAGTTATAATCACTATTGCTAAGCATATTATCTTGATCCAATTCGATTTATTCGCCTTTGTTTTTTCCATGATTTTAATTACTCGATTTTATTTGATTGATATAAGAAGTTGAATATATTTTACACAAAGTAAAGTATTATATACTTATTGTAAAATATATTTAACATTTATTTACAAATAATCATCCATGATATATCAGTGTCAAAAAAGTAAAATGTGTTCTTGATTGTTGCTTGGGTGTTTAAAAATTGCCCATGGTAATGACAGGTATATTATGTGTTTTAAATACTTAAACGCCAGTATAGCAACGTCTGTAGTCGATAAACAATATACTTGCACCTATATGCCGCCACAAAGTTTATTTGTTATTCAATCTTAAGAATAAATCTTGTGTTTCCTAAAACGGCCGATTTTTAAGACTATTCTTGTAGAAGATTGAATCCGTTATCAAAGAGTGCCATTCCTGGTCTTTTTTAATAGTTTTGTTAATTGACCTTTTATGGGACTGAAAGGATTCGTCTAAATGATAATTATTTTGGAAATAATCCAGTTCTTTTTCTATTTGGAATTCTATTGCAATGTTTGCATTTAGCTAAAAAATAGTATTGAAACCTAGGTTGAGATGAAAAAGTACAATACAGGTAGAACATAGGTAAAACATTTACTTACCTTCAGAGTATTTTTAGATTTTAATCAACTATCAATGTATTTAAAATGTTGATTATAAAATAGTTAAAATGTTATTAAAAGAATTAAGTTGAATTCAAAATCCAGTTCCTTTGGAGTGTGGGTTCGATTCCCACCTCGAGTACAGATTAGGCTTGATAAATTATTATCAAGCCTTTTTTTATTTTCGTTTGTGAGGAACGTATTTATTTTTTGAATAAATACAATTAATAAAAGCTTCGCAGCAATTTTGTAGGACTATTTTCATTTTTAATTGCCCTGATTTATCTAGTATACTCTCTAAGTTTTGATTTCAATTTTTTGCTTAAATCAGTTTTCATAATTAACATCTGCACAAAACTCTTTTTTGTATCGTAATTACCTTGAAATCAACAAGCTTTGAAGTTATTATCACTTCACTTTAATGGCCTGCATAGCCTATATTATCAAGAAAACGTTAAAGATTATTAAAACCTTTCATCGATTATCCGATGTTTCACAACAAATGATCGATGAAATACAACATATTTTCCTTTTAACGGATGGTAGTAGATATGTTTGAATATTCTTACACCTTAAGAACAACCTCATTTTTTTGACTATGAACATACTTCTAGCCCCCGAAAAAAAAGGAAATTTTCTCTTGTTTTTTCTGTTTTTGCTCATTTCATTTCAGTTGAGCTACGCTCAGAATTGTTCAGTCAATGCGGGGATACCAGAGACAATCTGCGAAAATGATGGAACGTTTACCTTGTCTGGATCCTCCTCTGGACTTGTTCAAACCGGACCGGTATGGTCACAAGTTGGGGGCCCGTCTGTGATTATCAATGCACCTACCAATCTAAATACTGGAATTACAGGTCTAGTAGGGGGTAACACCTATACATTCAGACTTAGTGCTACCTGTACCGATGGAACACCACAATTTCAAGATGTAGATATCACCGTGGAACCTATTACCACATCCAATGCAGGAAGTAATATTGCTTCTTGTCCAGATAATACCGGAATAATTACAACAAATGCAAATGCTCCACTTAATGCTGGTGAAACTGGCTTATGGACTATTGTTGGAAGTAATAATGCTGGGGTGACCATCAATTCCCCGACCTCCCCGACAACAACTTTAAATTTAGCAGAAACGAGTGCAGGAAATACCACCCTACAATGGACTATAACCGGTGTAGACTATGCGCCAGGACAATTTTGTGAGTCATCATCAACAATAACCGTTACCAATTATGGTGGCGTATCAGTGGTAGATGCAGGTGCTACCCAAAACTTGGACAATTGCTACACAGTAACGCAATCTACCAATATGGCGGCAAGTTTTGGAGGGAACAATATTAATGGTCAGGTGGGAACATGGTCTTTTGTTAGCGGCCCCAATGCGCCGACTATTGCAAATGCAACCAGCAATAATACAGGTGTTTCTAACCTTATAGAAGGGACCTACGAATTTAGATGGTCCGTGAGCGGCCCATGTGCCAATGGGCAAGATACGGTAACAATAAATGTTGATCCTGCCACCCAAGATATTTCAACCGCCACAATTCAAGATGATAACATACGTTACTGCGATGCTGGTATTACCACAGCCACTTTAGTGGGTTCTACACCACAATTTACAGGAGAAACTGCCGAATGGACTCAAACTTCAGGTCCAGTCGCCGGGGTTAATATCCTTAATCCAAATTCCAGTACCACCCAAATTTCAGGCTTGGATGGCAGTAGCACTTATGAATTCACCTATACCATAGCAAATTCCACAACACTTTGTAGTGATTCTGCGACTGCTACAGTGAGATATTCAACCAATCCTGTATCAATTACAGCTAATCCTGCTGGTGGAGGTAACGATATTGTTGCCGCATGCGGCGTAACAAGCGTAGATATTCCCTTTGCGACAACCGGAAACGGAACCAATACGTATAGTATAATTAGTGGACCAAGTGGTTCAGCCTTGGTTGACCCAAATAACTTTTCAAATACAGGAGGCACGCCTTTAACTATAAATTTTGATGTTGAAGGAACCTATACCATATTATTACGAAGAGCTTTAAGCGGAACGATTCAAACTGGATGTAATGTGGCCACCGATGCAATTAATGTGACAGTTGCCCTAACACCAACAGCTTCCAATGCAGGAACCGACCAAACATTAGCATGTAATGTTACGGATACGGATATCACAGGAAATATTGTGGTTGTTGGAAATTCATTATGGTCCCAGATTAGCGGACCCAATACCGCTACAATTGCAAGTCCATATTCTAGAACTACAAATGTTTCAAATTTAATTCCTGGAACGTACAGTTTCCAATATGGAATTTCAGGAGGTAGTGCCTGTTCGCCATCAGCGGAGGACATTGTTGAGATAGTGGTATCATCAGATGTGGCAGTAGCAACGGCAGCGGGAGTAGATCAGACCATTTGCTTTGGTGCACCTACACAATTGGATGCCAATGCGCCGCCATCATCAAACTTAGTGGGTACTTGGACGGTAGATACAGCTCCTGTAGGAGCAAGTATTGTTTTTGAAGATGAAAATGACCCAAAAACATTGGTATCTGGATTAGATGATCCAAATGAAACGTATATTTTTCAATGGACCATTGCCAATCCAAATGACCTAACCTGTCCCAATCCGGGAACAGATACCGTAACTATTTTTACCAATGCTACGCAAGGACCAACCCTGGCTGATGCAGGTCCAGATCAATGCCTAAGTACGGGCTCTACTACGGTTACCTTGGCGGGGAATCAGCCTGCAGGGGACGAAACAGGCACATGGACTGCAGTACCTGCATTGGGAATTGCATTTGATAATAGTAACCAGTTTGATACAGATGCTACCATTACTATAGAGCAGAGTTATACACTCACATGGACGATAGAAAAAAATACGCCAGGATGCCAAGCAACCACTGATGATGTGGAAGTTACCGTTGGGCCAAGTGCAGTTTCCAATGCCGGACCGGATCAATCGGAATGCCAAGCTGTTTTCACTATGGATGCTACCGGTTCTGTTGGAAGCAGTGGTATTTGGACACAGGTTTCTGGTCCAGGAGGATTCTCTTTTGATGACGATACTAGCCCAACAGCACAAATTACATTTACTTTTTCAGGGCAGTATATTTTTGAATGGACTGCTAACAATGGCACCTGTTCAACGGATACGGACCAAGTAATTTTAAGCGTTGGGATTCCACCAACAATAGCTGCGGTTACAACAGCTACGGAAACGATTTGTTCAGCAACAACTATTACCCTAGACGGAAATCCATTTAACAGCGATATTGAAACAGGATATTGGACACTGCTTTCCGGAGCGCCTAATACACCTACTTTTTCAAATGTTAATGACCCAAATGCCATGATTTCAGGAATGGTATCAGGGACATACACATTTAGATGGACCATAGCTGGCGATAGCAATTGTCCCACAACTTTTGCTGATAAAACTGTGAACGTTTTTGTTCCAGCGGATGCCGGCCCTGACATGGAGCTATGTCAAGTACAAAACTTTTTGTTGGAAGCCACATTTGGATCTACTGGTACTTGGACTCAAATATCAGGACCATCAACAGCAACAATATCACAAAACCCAGTAAATAGCAATGTTGCTGAAATAAGTAACATTGTTTTTGGTTTTCCTTATAGATTTCGATTTACAACGGATTACCCCGGTTCCACAGGTTGTGGAAATACTTTTGACGAGATTGTTGTGGAATCAAGTGGATTGCCAACGATATTACCAGATGCAGGCCCTGATCAACTTTTATGTATTGGGGATTTGGCTGTAGCCAACCAAACTACTTTGGCAGGAAACACCCCTCCAGATGATGTAGACGAAGCTACATGGAGTTTTACGGAACAACCTGTGGGAAGTACAGCAGTAATCACCAACGTTAACGACCCTACTTCTACAATTACTGGATTGACCATACCTGGAACCTATATCTTGGAATGGAATTTTGAATCAGGATTTTGTTTTAATACGTCAGATGTGGTTCGTATTGAAGTATACGATGTTCCATCTACAGCAGATGCAGGTCCAGACCAAAACAATGCATGTCAGTTAGATGCACAATTAAATGCGGTAGTGCCAACTTCTGGAACAGGAACTTGGACACTTACCACGGACCCTTCCGGAGGTGCGGCTGTGATAGATAATTTAAATTCACCCACATCCACCTTATCAAATATTACAGCAACCGGAACATACGTTTTAACTTGGACGGTTGCTCATAATGGAATTGCATTTGTAGATAGTCCATCTGCTTGCGACCCTTCAACAGATACAGTAAGCATAACATTTCCTGCAAATGCCCCATCAACGGCAGACGCTGGACCTGATCAAGAACTTTGCGCTGCCACCCAGACCAATATGGCAGCTACATCTGTTTTAGTGGGGACAGGAACTTGGACACAAACAGCTGGCCCAGGATTTGGAGGTGCTCCGGGAACACTTGCCAATATCGTCACACCAAATAGCGAAACAACCTTAATTGATACTTTAGAACCGGGCACTTATGAATTTACATGGACTGTTGTTAATGGTGGGTGTTCGTTTACGGATACCATGGAAGTGGTCATTTATGCAGATCCTATTAGCACAAATGCAGGTATAGACCAATCATTAAATCAATTTTCTACCGTCACTTTGGCTGCAGATGCAGCAACAGTGGGAATAGGGACATGGACTCAGGTTTCTGGACCAATCACGGTAGGTTTTGTGAATGAGAATGATCCAAATACCGAAGTCTTTGGTGCAAATTCTGGTATCTATGTTTTTGAATGGACAGTCTCAAATGGAATATGTACTCCAGTATCAGATACTGTAGAAGTCTCTTTAGTAGGGATTGATTTAGAACTTACAAAATCAGTTTTACCTGCATCAGCAAACCCTGGTGATACTGTAACGTTTACTTTGGATGTATTCAACAATGATGCATCCAGTACATCTGATGCTACCGGTGTAAGCGTACGGGATGTTATCCCTTCAGGATACTCTTTGGTGCCTGGAACAGTAAGTAATGGTGGAATATTTAATGTAGGAGATTTATCCATTACATGGTCCAACCTTTCTGTTTTGAGCGGGGCTACAACGAGTTTAACTTTTGATGTAACTGTTAATGCTTCCGGGGATTATGTAAATACAGCTGAGATTACCGCCAATGATACTTTTGATATCGATTCAACGGTAAACAATGGTCTGGCTGGTGAAGATGACCAAGATACTGCAGAAGTCACAATTACTTCTGCTGACTTAAGTCTCTCCAAAGATATTAGCGCATCGTCAAGTTTAACACCAAATATTGGTGATACCGTAGTTTTCGAATTAACAATTACGAATGCTGGTCCAGATACCGCAACAAATATTACCCTTGAAGATATAGTGCCTTCCGGATTCACTATAGGAACCATAAATGATGGAGGAACCAATTCTGGAGGAACCATAAGTTGGAATATAGGGTCATTGGCAGTAGGAACGACTACCGTATCTTATGAAGTAACCGTAAATGCACCTACTGGCGCCTCCAATGAATATGTAAATACCGCGGAAATTACTGCGGTGGATCAATTTGACCCCAATAGTGCACCCGCCAATGATGATGGAAATCAAAGTGAAGACGATGAAGATTCTGTGTCTTTGACCGTTTTGGAAGAGGCAGATTTAAGTATTGCAAAAAATATAATAGTTGGATCTACAACGCCAAACATAGGTGATATGCTAACTTTTGAGCTTGTTATATCCAATTCTGGTCCAAATAATGCAACAGGTGTTTCCGTTGAAGATGTGCTACCTGCTGGATTTACGCTCGCTGCGGTAAATGGCGGAGGTTCTTTACTTGGAAATACTGCCAGTTGGGCCGGACTGTTTATTCCTTCTGGCGGAAATATTGCATTAACTTATCAAGCATCGGTGAATACCCCAACGGGTACTCCGGGAGAGTATACCAATAGTGCACAAATTACGGCAAGTGACCAACTTGATCCAGATAGTGACCCTACAGTAGGCCCTGGAGCGGATGATCTAGGTGATGCCATTGCGGATGATGATGAAACGAGTTTGACCATAACACCGCAAGTTGCGAACCTTTCAGTGGATAAATCAGTAAGTGATACAACTCCAGATATTGGAGATGTAGTAACATTTACGGTTCAAGTTGACAATGCTGGACCTAGCATTGCAACTAATGTATCAATTGAAGACCAGGTTCCTTCGGGTTACACTATTGTTGGTGGCTCGGTTTCTAATGGCGGAATATTTAACCTTGGAGGGTCAGAGGTTATTTGGACTTTGGCAAATGTGCCTTTAACAGGAACAACACTTACATATCAAGCTACTATAAATCCTCCCACAGGAGCCGTTGGAGAATATGTGAATGTAGTTGAACTTACAGCTGTGGACCAATTTGATCCAAACAGTGCGCCTAACAATGATGATGGAGATCAAGATGAGGATGATGAAGATGCGCAGACAGTTGTACCAACTGCTGCAGATTTGAGCTTGGTAAAAGATATAAGTGCTGCTTCAAGTGCTACGCCGAATGTTGGGGACACGGTAATTTTTGAATTAACGATTACCAATGCTGGTCCAGATACTGCTACCAATATAGTTTTAGAAGATATTGTTCCTTCTGGCTATACCTTGGGCACAATCAATAATGGAGGATCTGCGATTGCAGGCACTTTTTTAACATGGAATATTGCTTCATTGGCAGTAGGCTCAACAACTGTTTCTTATGAAGTAACAGTAAATGCACCTACAGGAAGTACAGATGAATATTTAAATACTGCTGAAATAGCTGCTGTAGATCAGTTTGATCCGGATAGTGACCCAGGAAATGATGACGGCGATCAAGATGAGGATGACGAAGACTTTTTTGTGGTAACACCTCAAGTAGTTGATTTAGAATTGGAGATATTGGCAAGTAACACAACACCAGATGTTGGTGATGTAGTCACCTTTACAATCAATTTGAGCAATCTGGGAGATGTTAGTGCTTCTGGAGTTTCTATTGAAAATCTAGTGCCTCCAGGATATGGAAGTATTACAGGAATAAGCAGTGGAGGGACCTTTAGTATTGGTTCTGGAATAATAACGTGGACAGGACTCACTGTTCCTTTGGGCACAAATACAACAGTACTTACATTTAATGCGGAAGTGTTAACCCCAACTGGTGCTTCTGGTGAATTTACACATATCGCCGAAGTAACAGCAAGTAACCAGTTTGATGTTGACAGTACTCCAAATAACGATTCAGGGAACCAGAGTGAAGATGACGAGGATGCTGTTACTGCAGCACCAATACAGGCTGACCTTTCCTTAACAAAAATTGTAGTTGATAATGACCTCACGCCCAACGTAGGAGATGAAATAAGTTTTGAGATAACTGTTTCGAACATTGGGCCAGGGGACGCTACCAATGTAGTTGTAACGGATCAATTACCCACTGGCTTTGATTATGTTTTATACAGCGCGACGGCAGGAATCTATAATGACACCACAGGAGAGTGGCAAGTGGGAACAGTAGCTGGTGGAACATCAGAAACGATTATCATTGATGTTTTAGTAAATGCTACAGGAAACTATATCAATACTGCTCAAATAACGGCTTCAGATGCTTTTGATATTGATTCTACCCCAAGTAATGGAGTTTTAGCAGAAGATGATCAAGACGAAGTGGTAATCAATCCACAAGCATTAGTGGACATTTCTTTGACCAAGGATGTGGATAATGCCAATCCTGATGTAAATACCAATGTGGTGTTTACTTTGACGATTGCCAATGCAGGACCTAGTGATGCCACGTCCGTTGAAGTGACCGATTTACTTCCATCAGGATTTACATATGTTTCCGATAATGGAGGTGGAGATTATACTAGTGGTACTGGTGTTTGGGATGTAGGAGCTTTGTCAAGTGGAGCTACAGAAACCTTGAATATTACTGCAACCGTTAATGTTACTGGTAATTATACCAACATTGCAGAAGTAACTGCGCATGACCAACAAGACAGTGATTCTACACCAAACAATAGTGTGGCTGGAGAAGACGACCAAGATGATGCCGTAGTTAATGCTAGACCTTTGGTCGATATTTCAGTAACAAAAATTGCTGATAATTTAACACCGAATGTTGGTGATCAAATAGTGTTTACAGTTTCGGTATTAAATGATGGTCCAAATGATGCAACCAATGTTGTGGTAACCGACTTCCTAGAATCCGGTTACGAGTTCGTAAGCGCAGTTCCAACCAATGGAGTTTACGAACCTTTAAATGGATCATGGACAATAGGCAATTTGGCCAATGGAGCCTCAGAAACTATTGTTATTACAGCCAATGTACTTCCCAATGGGGACTATACCAATATTGCCGAATTAACAGATTTGACAGAAACGGATATTGATTCCGAGCCTGCAAACAACGATGATACAGAAGATGATCAACAAACCATAGAACCTATTCCAGTATTGGTGTCCGATCTTGTTTTACGCAAGGCAGTGGATATTCTAAGTCCATTAGTGGGTGAAGAAGTGATTTTTAGTGTTAGCATTTCTAACAACGGACCAAGTGATGTTACTGGTGTAGAAGTTTTGGATTTGCTCCCTTCTGGGTATACCTACGTATCGAACAACAGAACAGCTGGAGTATATACCCCAGCAACTGGTATTTGGGATTTGAATGGAGTAATACCCAATGGAACTACGGAAACATTAAACATTGTTGCAACAGTAAATTCTACTGGTGACTACTTCAATGTTACGGAAGTGTTCTCTTCTAATAACTTGGATCCAAACTCTACTCCAAACAATAACAACATTTTTGAAAACGATCAAGATAGTGCAGGAACAACACCTATCCCAGCTTCGGATTTAGCATTGACCAAGACCGTGGACAATGAATTTCCAGATGTTGGTTCAAACGTGACCTTTACCGTCACTTTGACCAACGATGGGCCTAGTGATGCCACAAACGTTGTGGTTTCAGATGCATTGCCATCAGGATATACCTATATCTCTGATGATTCTGGAGGAACATACAGTTCGGCCAGTGGATTATGGAATGTAGGAGCGGTTCTGGCAGGAAATAATGCTGTTTTGAATGTGATAGCTCAAGTTAACGCTACTGGAAACTATGTGAATAGCGCAGAAGTAATAGCTGCCATACAATTAGACCCTGATTCCACCCCTGGGAACAATGTGCTGGCAGAGGATGATCAAGATGAACAATCCACAACACCTAGAGCAGTAACCGATATTTCAGTAACTAAAACTGCGGATAACCTTAGTCCATTGGTAGGAGACCAAATAGTGTTTACTGTAACGATAAACAATGCTGGCCCAAATGACGCTTCAGGTCTGGTGATAGAAGATGCTTTGGCATCTGGATACAGTTTTGTGTCCGCAACAACTTCTTCAGGTATCTATGATGGTATTACTGGTGGGTGGGCATTGTCCAACATTGCAAATGGAGCTTCAGAAACATTGCAGATTACTGCTTTGGTTTTGGCCAGCGGTGATTATAGAAATACGGCAGAGTTGATTGCTTTGGACACTTTTGATCCTGATTCAACGCCTAACAATAAACTAAATTCTGAAGACGATCAAGATACGGTTGTTCCAGTTCCTGATGGACTTGCAGATTTATCATTGACCAAAACTGTGGACAATCCAACGCCAAATGTTGGTGATGTGGTTGAGTTCACTTTAAATGTCAACAATAATGGATCAAGTGATGCAACGGGTGTAGTGATTACAGATTTGTTACCACTTGGTTATACATACCAATCCCATATCACAACTGCTGGAGTCTATGATGCTAATACTGGAATATGGAATATCAATGGGACTATTTTAAATCAAAGTACAGAAACATTGGTCGTGCTAGCTACAGTAAATACACCAACAGGAACTACTGATGAATATTTGAATGTCGCAGAAATAACTGCAAGCGATTTAGCAGATCCGGATAGTAATATAAATCAAAGTATTGATGTGGATGACCTTTCAGATGGAATTAGCGATGATGATGAAGCCATTGCTTTTGTAACGCCGCAGACTACGGATATAGCGATTACAAAAACCGTGGATAATGGCTCTCCAAAAATTGGTGACCAGGTTGTTTTTACCATTACAGCTAGCAATCAAGGGAATCTATCTGCAACCAATATCGGTGTGGCGGAGCAATTGCCATCAGGATACCGATTGATTACTTCGCAAGCTTCGGATGGAGTTTATGATGAAATCTCAGGCTTTTGGGAGATTGATAATCTAGACGCTTTAGAAACAGCGAACCTACAGCTCACCGTTGAGGTGTTAGACATTAACGATTATGTAAACACGGCAAGTTTGGCCTTTGTAGATCAGTTGGATGTAAACAATGCCAATGATACCGATCAAGCATCAGTAGAACCTTCATGTTTGACCGTCTATAATGAGTTTTCACCAAATGGCGATGGTGTCAACGAGTTCTTTAAAATTGACTGTATCACAAGATACCCCAACAATTTGCTTCAGGTGTATAACCGCTGGGGCAATATTGTATACGAACAACGCTCCTATAACAATGACTGGGATGGAACCTCTACAGGTAGAGCAACAGTACAAAAAGGAGATTTACTACCAGTAGGCACCTATTATTATGTGCTGGACCTTGGAGACGGCTCGGAGCCCAGAACGGATTGGTTATACATAAACAGATAGAAAGGATGGGCACAAGTACAGTCAAAAAAGCACAAAGAATGAAAAAGCAATTACAATATATCTGTTTACTCGCACTACTGTTCACAAGCTTTATAGCTTCTGCACAACAGGATCCGCAGTTTACGCAGTATATGTACAACACATTAAGTGTAAACCCTGCTTATGCAGGTTCACGCGGACATCTTACAGCACTTCTCATGCATCGTTCGCAATGGGTAGGTGTCAATGGTGCACCAACCACTCAAGTTTTAGCGGTCGATGGACCAATGGGTAACAATGTTGGCTTGGGACTTGTGCTTTCGCATGATGGTTTAGGACCTTCTTCGGAGGTTTTTGTGGATGCTAATTTTTCATATACCGTGAAATTGGATGACACAGGCAAAAAACTTTCATTTGGCCTTAAAGGAGGGGGGAGATTGTTCAATGTGGATTTTACCAAAGGATTGGTTGAAAATCCAGATGTGGCATTTCAGAATAATATTGAAAACAAGTTTTTTCCAACAATAGGAGCAGGAGTGTATTATCATACTACCAGCAGTTATTTAGGTCTTGCTGTTCCCAATTTCTTTTCAGAAGATCATTACGATGGGCAAGAACAGGAAATTGCTTCGGAACGGTTACACTATTTCTTGATTGGCGGAAAGATTATTGATTTAACCCCAGATATCAAGTTTAAACCGGCCTTTTTTGTAAAGTGGGTACCGGGCGCACCTGTTATTGCAGATATTTCCGCAAACGCCATGCTTATGGAGACTTTTACCGCAGGTTTGGCCTACAGATGGGACGATTCCTTCTCAGCACTTTTAGGGCTTCAAATATCCCCTGACTTAAGCGTGGGTTATGCATACGATCTTACAACATCAGATTTGAGAAGTTACACCAGTGGCACGCACGAAGTGTTCCTGAGATACGAGTTTAAAACGGTAGAAAAACGAATTAAATCTCCTAGATTTTACTAAGATGAAAGCTATAAAAACCAATATAGTTGTACTTTTTTTATTGTTGGGGAGCATGATGCACGCCCAGTTACAGTACAATGATGCCGATATAAATTTTGACAACCTGTTATATGTAAAGGCAGCAAAACAATATGAGAGTATTGTACAAAAAGGAGATGATTCCCAGCATGTATTGCAACGTTTGGGGGATGCCTACTTTTTCAATACTGATATGGAGAATGCGGCTAAATGGTATGGGGTATTATTTTCAAAATATGAGAACATCCTTTCACCTGAATACGCTTTCAGATACGTGCATGCACTTAAGGGAGTTGGAAATTACAAGCTGGCAAAAGCCATTATGAAAATCTATACCCAAAAATTGGATACATCAGACTTTACGGTAGATCAATTGAAAAACAATGATAAAGCCTTGGATGAGTTACTGAACCGACAACCGCAATTCTATATCTCCAATTTGGCCATTAATACGCCAGTCGCAGATTTTGGACCGATGTATTATAAAGATAAAATTGTGTTTTCTTCAAGCCGAGACTCATTAAAATATGAGACACGGGTTTATGAATGGAACAAACAACCCTATTTGGATTTCTTTATGGCCGATACCAATGACCTTGGTTCAGATTTGGCTGAAGTAGTTCAATTTTCAGAAATATTGAATACCAGATACCATGAGGCAGTAGCAACTTTTATTCCCGAAGGGAATGTGATGTATTTTACCAGAAACAATTATGCAAACAAAACCTTGGGTAGAGATGGAGAAGGCACCAATCATTTAAAAATGTACACCTCCCAGCTTCAAGGTGGGGAATGGACAGCCGCTATCGAAGTATCGTTTAATAGTGATGCATATTCTGTGGGGCAGCCGGCCTTAAGCCCAGATGGGCGATTTCTTTTCTTTGTTTCTGATATGCCAGGAAGTATTGGGGGCACCGATATTTTTATGGTAGAGATTCATAAAGATGGTAGTTTTTCGGAACCCAGAAATCTAGGGCCAACCATTAATACAAGCGGTAGGGAAATGTTTCCTTACGTCACAGAAGAAAAACTCTATTTTGCTTCAGACGGGCATTTAGGTTTTGGTGGCTTGGATGTTTTTGAGAGTGAATTGGGAAGAAATGGGTTTGAAACTCCCAACAATCTTGGGAAACCATTAAATAGCAATAGGGATGACTTTGCCTATATTGTAAATGAGGCATCACAACGCGGTTATTTTTCATCCAATAGAGAAGGAGGCAAAGGAGATGATGATATATATTCCTTTCAGCGATTGGAAGAAGCTTGTGAACAGACTGTAAAGGGAAGTGTCATCAGAAAAGCCAATGCCCAGCCCATTGTAAACGTTATAGTGGAACTTGTTTCTGCAGATGGTGCTATTTTGGGAAAAACAAGCACAGATCCCTACGGAGCATTCAGTTTTGAAAATATTTTGGAGTGTGAAGTGGCTTATGAAATTAGAATTGCCAAGCAAGGGTTTTTATCCAATGCGGCAGGATTCAATACAACCAATGAAAAAGATTTTGTGAATACTGTTCCGTTAGAAATTACCAAGGAGCTTAACAAGCTTATTGTACGGGAAAATGGGGTGTTAAAAATTAAGATTGACAATATTTATTTTGATTTGAACAAGGCGGATATTCGTTCAGATGCAGCTCAAGAATTAAATAAGATTGTAGAGGTAATGAAAGAATACCCGAAAATGGTCATCAAAATTGAAGCCCACACAGATTCCAGAGGAAGTGACCGTTATAACGAAACCTTATCAGACAAAAGAGCAAAAGCTACGGGAAGCTACATTATTTCTCAAGGGATAGAAACCAATCGCATAGAAAGTGCAATTGGGTATGGAGAGAAGGTGCTGTTGAACCAGTGTAGCAATGGGGTTAAGTGCACTAATGAAGAACATGATGTAAACAGAAGATCAGAATTTATCATCGTAAGATTGCAGTAAAGAACAATTACCAACCTAAATACACCAAGCCTTCAACGAAAGTTGGAGGTTTTTTTGTTTAAAGTAGGTTTTGATGCAACCCTTAGTTTTTTGATTTGTCTTTGGAATAAATGAAATAGGATTATTTTTAGCTGTCATTGAATAACCGTCCAGAATTTTTGGAAGCAAACGTACGTTTTACGCACCAAGCTTTGGTAGAGCAAAGCAAAACAGGGAACCAGAATGCCCAGTACCAATTGTATAGGTTATATGTGGATGCCATGTTCAATGTAGCTATGCGGTTATTGACCATAAGAGAAGATGCTGAGGATGTGCTACAAGAAAGTTTTGTGGAGGCATTTAAGAAGTTGGACACTTTTAGATTTGAAAGCACTTTTGGGGCTTGGTTAAAGCGGATTGTAATCAATAGAAGTATTAACCATTTAAAAGCAAAACGGTTGTTGCTATCATCCTTGGAGAATGAAGGTGAACCTATAGAGGATGAAGAAATTGGAGGCAATCAAAATTTTGAAATAGAGAAAATAAAAATGGGATTGGGACAATTGCCCGAAGGGTATAAACAGATAATAACCCTGTATCTGATAGAAGGTTATGATCATGTGGAAATTGGAGAAGTATTGGGAATAGCCACTTCAACCTCCAAGTCCCAGTACCATAGAGCAAAAAAGAAACTTATTCAAATTGTAAATGAACTGTAATGGACAATTTTGAAAAATATATTAAGGAGAACAAACAAGCTTTTAATGTCCATAAGGTGGACAAGGACAAGCTTTGGCAAGGCATAGCTTCGCAATTGGGAGAAGAAGAAAAAGGAAGGGTAATCCCTTTATGGAAATCGAGCAAGTTTCGAATTGCAGCTTCCGTGATTTTGCTTCTGGGAATGTCGTTGACCGCTTTTTTATTGGTGAGCAGTCCTGTTTCTCAAGGGATGGGTGGCTATGCCAATGAGGAACTGTTTGAAATAGATATGCACTACAAAAATTTGGTGTATCAACAAGTACAATTAGTACAGAACCATCCAAAACTAGCAGCAGAAGACAAAGAAGAATTTTTATCCTTTATGGATGAGTTGGATGAGGAATATGAACAATTAAAGCTAGAAATGCAGCACAATTTTGACAATGAGCTAGTCTTGGAAGCCATTGTAAACAATTATAAAAAACGCATTGAATTGATTGAGAATTTGCTCAAACAGATCAACGCTTCTAAAAATGAAACGGATTATGAGGGGTACATACTATAAAAATGCACTACTGAGCACGCTCTTGTGTTTTATGGCATTTATGGCTATTGCACAAAGTGAGCGCTCTAAATCATGGGAGAAGAGCTATGACTTGCCCGCAGCGGGGACTGTCCATATAGAAAACAAATATGGCGATGTAGTTGTTAATGGCTGGGATAAAAATGAATTGAAAATTGCCATTGCCATAAAAGTAACCCATAGAAAGGACGAGAATGCAAGGAAATTACTGGATAGAATCCGACCAGAGGTGACCTTAACAGGAGACTTTGTTAAGATTGTATCAGAGATTGCAGACCGAAGCACTAGCATATTTGGCAGGTACCTGAATAAGGCCAATCCGTTCGATTTTGATAAGTCCAATATTCAAATAGACTATAAGGTCTATATGCCTAAAAACGCAGAATTGAACATTACCAACAAGTTTGGGGATATTATCATAAGTGCTTGGGAAGGGGATTTAGATGTCAATTTACAGCATGGAGATATATGGATCAATGATGATGTGTCCACGGCTAAAGTTGATATGCGTTTTGGAAAACTCAATTTTGGAAAAATTGGCTACGGAAATATAAAAATGAGTAATGGTTCTATAGATATTGAAGATGCCCAAAAGCTTAAAATTATTAGTAGTGGCAGTGATATTAAACTAAAGAAAGTATCCAAGCTAGAATTATACTCCAGTAAAGATGAGGTCAGTCTTGAACAAATAGGAAGTTTGCGGGGAGACTTTAAATTTTCCAATGTAGATATTGCTAGCATAGATACTGAAATGTTTTTAACACTTAGAATTGCTGAGGTGGAGATTCATGACATTCAAAAGTCGGATGCCCAGATTGATATTGTTCAAGAATCTTCTGAGCTTAATATGAATGTTTCTGGATTGTCCTTTGACTTTAGGGCAACATTGGAGCAGGGGCTGCTACGAGTTCCAAAATCCTTTGACAATATTAAAACTGATGTTACCAATCCGGGAAGAAAGATTAGAGATATTTCGGCTACCTATGGTGCTGGATCAAAAGGTGATTTTTCCATTAATGGTATAAAAGGTGTAATTGTACTTACAGATTAACCATTTGGTAATGGTTCAATTCAAAATAATTTAAAAAAAAATTAGCAGACATGCAACCTTTTAAAAATACAGCTGTCTTTAATGCGATAACCTAAACAAAAACAATGAAACAGCACAAATTACTAGTTTCAATACTCCTTCTCAGTTGCTTTTTTTTCAGTCAAGGGCAAGATAATCAAGTGCAAGACGATGATGGGTACATTGAATTTAATGATAGAAGAAATGTAGTACATGGGGTGTACCTCGGGGTTGGCACCTATTTTGGCGAGATTGATGGTGAAAACACCTATCATGGCCATTTTAAAGTGGCCTATGTGGCCAACAGACAATTTGAAGTTGGTTTTGCTGCAGTTGGATTTTATTCGCAGCAGAATTTTCAAGATAGCAATTTTGAAATCTTGGATTTAGCAGGAGCATATGGAGGGTTACATATAGAACCCATTTTATTTGGGCAATCAAAAATCAACCTATCATTTCCTTTGCTTATGGGAGCTGGTGCAGTGGTATATGTAGAAGACGACTATCGCCGTGAGGTAGATATTGATTTTGACCGGAGTGACTGGAATGAAGTCTTTGTTTTGGAACCAGGACTTAACTTATTGTTTAATTTTTCTAGATATGTGCAATTAGAGGCAGGCATGCGCTATAGATTTTCAAGTAAAATCGATTTAAGGCCAAACAATGTAAAGAACATCAATGGTTTTTCTGCTGGTTTTGGAATTAAAGTGGGTGTCTTCAATATGGGAAGAAACCGATATAAAAAACACTTGCGCAATGAATAACAAATCAAAAAACAACAATCAGTCAATAAACAAAGGTCTATCATCAAGACATGTTTTTTCAGAAAATGGAGCTGTATTCGTAAGAAGTTCACAGCATTTAGAATCTGAAGAATGGTCCGCCATAAATTTCTTTTGGATTCCGGTTTTAAAACTGGAAAAAGATCTTCGCTAACCTAGTTCCATACACCATGAAAAAAATCAAAAAAACTTGTATTATAGCTGCCTTTGGTTTGGCTATGGCCTCCTGCTCTTATGAAACCATTAGAGTATCTGAGGAAATAGTCACTCTAGAATATGATTTTGATGATATTACTGCATTGGAAGTAGCAACGGACTTTAGGGCATATGTTACTTTTTCTGAAACCGAGGAGCGTGTACGTATTGAGGCAAATGATAATCTAATTGAAAAAATCAATGTATATAAGGATCGGGGACGGTTAGTGGTAAAATTGGATAACAACTTACGGATAAAGGGAAGGGAAACACTTAATCTGTTTGTTACCACCCGAAACATTTCAGATTTTAAAGCTTCATCAGACGCCTCCATTTTTTTGGATTCTCCTCTTGCTACAACCACCGTAGCTATTGAATTAAGTTCCGATGCTTATTTTGAGGGAGACATTACTGCAAATAATTTTGAATTAAGAGCCTCATCAGATAGTAAAGCGAAGCTCTACCTTAAAGCAAATGATGCCTATATGAATCTTTCGTCTGGGGCAGATTTAGATGGAGAATCAGATGTTGAGAAAGGTGTTGTGAAATTATCTTCCGACGCTGTTTTCGATATGATAGGAAATATAAATGATTTGGAAGCTACGCTTTCCTCTGATAGTGAACTTAAAGATTATGGATTGCAAGTGAGCAATTTGGAGATTTTCCTATCCTCAGATAGCGATGCATACCTTACTGTTTCAGAAACCATTGACGTTACTGCCAATTCAGACAGTAGACTTTTTTACAAAGGGGATGCAGAAATTATCAGACAAGTATTGTCCAGCGATGGGAAGGTGATTAAAAAATAAGATTTTCGTATATTGATAGACACGAGTTACACTTGAAAAATATTTATTTCTAATCTGAATGAAATGTCTAAGAATGAAAAAATAATGACACTTCACCCGGAGGGGAAAGCTGGTGTTAATATTCTTAAAAGGCGGTACGATTTTATTAAAGACTTTATAGTAAACACTATTGCGGAATACGGAACAATAACCTTTGAAAGTTTAGGAGATAAGGCCGTTGAGGAATTGACGGATAAGTTTGACGGCAAAGTATTGTGGTATATTGTTACTGTGAAATTGGATTTAGAAGCTCGGGGAATTATTGAACGTATTCCTAAAACAAGTCCGCATCAACTGCGCATTAAAATCAATTAAAAGAGCACCCACAAAACCTTAAAAACAACAAATAGCTTTGCTCCTATTCCTTTTCTGAATAATTTTATCAAAAATCAGATGCTATGGCTACATCCGGAAAGCTTGTGGACGCTTTTTATCTTTTTGATGAAGCCAATCGGCAGGACCCCAATACGGAAGACTTTGGCGGCCAAACGTATCCAAAGGAACTGTTGTACGCTCACCGGATGAGTGATACACTGGGGACATTTGCTCCCAATGCTTCAGAGGCCCTGCAACTTGCTGCACGTTGTCAACACATTTGTAGATGGGAAATCCCTAGGGATAATTACGAACAAAATCGCGCTGGATATTTAAAGTGGCGGCAAGACCTCAAAAAATTTCATGCACAAAAAGCAGCTGAATTATTAAATCAAGCGGGTTATGATCAGGATACAATCGAGAACGTTGAATTCCTTTTACTAAAAAAGCAACTAAAGAAAAACGAGGAAACCCAAGTTTTGGAAGATGTGGTTTGTTTAGTGTTTCTTCAACATTATTTTGAAGCATTTTGTAGTAAGCATCCAGAGGAAAAGATAATCGATATTCTTCAAAAGACTTGGCGAAAGATGTCATCTGAAGGTCAAAAGGCCGCTTTGGAATTACCAATGTCAAAGGAAGCTGTACAACTAATAAAAAGAGCAATCGATAATGGAGCGGAATGAATTATATCCAATTTTTTTAAAGGCATCCCACTTAAATATCCTTATTGTGGGTGGAGGAAATGTGGGATTGGAAAAATTATCATTTTTATTAAAATCCAGTCCTAATGCCACAGTTCAAATGGTAGCTCCTGAATTTTTGGAGGATACTTTGGAATTGGCAAGCAAGCACAAAGTTGAAATTGTAAAAGAGGTGTATCAGGATAGTTTTTTAGAAGGAAAACATATTGTAATTGCCTGTACAGATAAGGTTGAAGTAAATAAAACGGTTTATCTTGATTGTAGAAAACGCAGTATTTTGGTAAACGTGGCTGATAATCCTCCTCTTTGCGATTTTTATATGGGAGGTATTGTGACCAAAGGCAATGTAAAAGTTGCTATTTCTACTAACGGAAAATCTCCTACCACAGCCAAAAGATTACGACAGTTTTTTGAGGATGTGCTTCCAGAAAATATCGATGATCTTGTAAAAAATCTAAACGAGTATAGGAAAACCATTAAAGGTGATTTTGAGGATAAAGTGGAGGCCTTAAATGAATTCACCAAGAGTTTGGTCCATAAAAAGGAATAGGTAATGAAGATTAGGATTAAGGGAAATTCAATTCGATTTAGACTTACGAAAACAGAGGTAGAAACCTTTTGTAGAGATGGTGTTTATACAGAGCAGACTTGTTTTGACAATAGCACATTTAACTATCAGCTCACTGTAAAACAAGGAATTATGGGTTTGCAGGCCGAATTCCAAAATAACACTATAACACTGCTTGTTCCAAAAGAGGTTGCTACTGTTTGGGCTGTAAGCTCAAAAGTGGGCTACGAAAATACTATTACAACAAAAGAAGGTGCACAATTACATCTGTTGTTGGAAAAAGATTTTGTTTGTATGGATCAAACCACTGAAGATCAATCGGATAATTATCCAAACCCTAAAGCTAATCTACAATCATAAATCACAGAGACTACTGTTATTATAAGCGTTTCATTGCATCCATTAGATCTTCCTTTTTCCTTGGAGATAAACTCACGTGCATATCGTTGCTCATAATAATATAACCACCATCAGACTTAATGTATTTTTTCACCTCATTAAGATTAATTAGATAACTATTGTGTACTCGCATGAATTGCTGATCGGATAACAGATTTTCATATTCTTTAAGATGCTTACTTACCAAAAGGGAGTTTTTGTTTTTAAGGATAAAGGATGTGTAAGAACCATCCGCTTTGCAAATGATAATATCCTCAATAGCTATAAACTCCATGCCAGCTGTTGTTGCAAGACAAATTTTTTCTTGCTTGTTGGACTCTCTTGCCAAGCTGTGCATGAGCGTATCAATTTGTTGTCGATACACATTGGTATCCATTCGGTTTCTAGCTTTTTCCACCGCTTGCTGAAGTTCATCTAGGTCAATGGGTTTTAACAAATAGTCCAAAGAGCTGAATTTTATAGCCTTTATGGCATATTTTTCAAAAGCTGTGGTGAAAATTACTTCAAAGTTGGGGTCCTTGATTTGGTTGAGGACATCAAAACCCACTCCAGATTGCAGCTCAATATCCAAAAATACTACGTCCGGACTAAAAACAGAAAGTACTTTAACGGCTTCAGCTACAGAGCTTGCTGTTGCAATAACTTGTACGTCTTTGCAGAATTCTTCTAATAAGGATTTTAATGTTTCCCTACTGTGCTTTTCATCTTCTACTATTACCACTTTCAAAATCATACTGCCGTTTTTAATATTTCAAAAATTCTTATAATTACCGTGGTCCCAGTTGGATTGCCATTGAGGTCATACCTGTCTACAATCTCAACACTACTTTTTTCGGTATTGTATTTTCCCAATAATTTAAGTCTTTTCTCAGTTATTTCCATGCCTCTGGATTTTATTTGTTTTTTGATTATTGATTTTTCGTTTTTAGATGCTATTCTACCGATACCATTATCTTCTATTTCACAAATAACACCATCGACATATTTTTTAAAATTAATGTTAAGAATACGCTTTCCATACTTTTTGCCCATAAGACCGTGAATGATTGCATTTTCAACATAGGGTTGAATTAGTAGAAGTGGAATTTCCACACTATCAGTGTCCCAATCTTCTTCAGTGTTTATGCTATAAACAAACGTTTTGTTGAAACGGAGAGACTCCAGTTCCAAGTAAGAAAAAAGTAGTTTTATCTCGTCTGTAAGTGTAACCCTTGTTTCAAAGGAACTTTCTAAAATATTTCTTGTAAGTCTGCCGAATTTAGATAGGTATTTAACCGCAGAAACTGTGTCGTTATTTAATATTAAATGTTGAATGGAGTTTAGGGAATTAAAAATAAAATGAGGGTTCATTTGAGCTCTTAAGGCACTAATTTCCTTAATCGAAACTTGATTCTGAAGTTCTAATTTTTCTTCGTAGTCTATTTTAATTTTATACACCAAACCCAATGAAAAAATAATAACTTCTAAAAGGGACCCTACCACCATGTAATATCTGTTAAGCAAAAACAAAAATAATAAGGCTCCCGCCATATAAAGAAATGACCCAAGCACTATAAAAAGGGCTAGCTTATCTTTTGCTTTGAGTATAAGATACCCCATTGATAAGATACCAAAAATTGTCATAAACAGTCTTTGAAAATCTAGAATTTTAAGATGTATGGTGTAGTATCCTAATAAGTAAGTTATTCCATCTAAAACAACAACTGCCAATAATGTATAAATAACAAAACACATTATTTTATGAAGCTTGGGGTACGCCTTTTTTGATTGTAAGAAGTGTGATGCAAAAAGCACGTAAAATAGATTTATCAAGACCTGGGAAATGGCAATCACCCAATGACCGAGGAAAGTGTCAAAAAAAGCTATGAGGTCCGCATGTTCTATTTCTGGAAAAATGAGGTAAATAATAGAGCAAAGTACGTATAACGAATAATATAAAAATTCCGTTCTTCTGGAATAGATAAAGATGGTTAAAAAGAGAAAAAAAGCGATGGAGCATGCACCCAAATAAAGATAATCTTTGGCTAACTGACCAGCATAAGAATTAAAATAAGTGCCATTGAATAATTGGCTGTCTTCATCTGAAATAATATCAATTTTCCAAGTATTGATATCTTGATGATATGTAATTAGATGAGCTTTAATATAAAGATATCTATCATCAATTAAATTTTGTTTTTTAAATAGAATTTCATGGGAATGGAGTTGAGAATTTCTCTGTTCATATGTATCGAATTTTCCAAATCCCTTTTGTTTTAAGGAGTCGTTTTCAATATAGAAGAGTTGAGCCTTACCAAAGGACGGGGTAACCAAACGCCATTTTTCGCTTTTCTTTAGAAAATCCAGATTATTTACAAAATCCAACCTTATCCAATAGATGTCTTTGGGCTTCCTCAATTTCAAATAAGTTGTTTGAGGTTCAAATGGGTAGTTTGCATTTAAAATTGAGGATAATTCTAAGCCAGGATCATTTGTTTTAAAAACCGCAAAAGGAATAGTTTTGACATGTTGCTCTTTGGTTGTCTGTGCATTTAGATTGGAACCAACCGAAAAAAATAGACCCAAAATCCAGAAAATATATGCTTTTTTCATATGCAATTTGGATTAGTCTGGAGTGAATAGATTCCCTTTGAACTTTTTAGGATGGTAGAGCAAATATATTGGACAGTGAACTTGCAATATAGTTTTCCTAATTTGTTCTCGAAGTAGGCTCCTATGGCAACATATTTATAAATGAAATGCAGTTGTATGTTCATTGGTGTAATTGCTTAAAATGTTTTTCCACAAACTTTGTACTGGGGTTGGGTTATGAATGATTTTATGTATTCCAGTTATATCAACGGATTACGTATTTCTCGAAAAATAATATGAGCCTTCTATTTTTTGATGTTTCCTAAGTTGGCCATGGATACAAAAAAGCTGCAGCGTTTTTAAGCCATTGTACTCAAAGGCAAACTTTTAGTCTAAACCTGAAAAATCGGCACATTTCTTCCGAACAAATGCTTCTAAATTATTTTCAACTAGGTTTTAATATAAATGGGGGAGAGAATGAAATTACTTTAAACCAGAACTAGAACTTGGGCTATTTTTAATGCTATAAAAATGGTTTTAATTCGAGCTTCATGCTGTTCAAAAGTCTAAAAATGAGAAAGACCATTGTTGTGCATACTAACAATTATAAATTTTGAAAGTAAATACATAAGTAAAACTCGCCATGTTCTTTTCTTGCATGGCCTATGCACAGCATAACCCCATACTTGCTTTAGGCTTTTTTAAAAAAGTACTTATGGCGAGTTTGTGATATATGGAAATCCATAATTAGTTGCAAATCAGCATGTCAGATTAGGCTGCATTGTCATTATTTTCATAAAGAGAAAATGAACAAATTTCGCTGTGATTATCATAGTAGTTAACCATGAGAACTGATGTGATTTCATTATGTTATTTTTTAGAGGTTTATACTGTAAAATTAGCTGCGAAAGCAATAATCTATTGTTGTGAGTTGATATACGATCATTCTCAATTGATATATTGCCTCTATGGGTTTATATGCGAGAAACAACAAGTGATATCTTTTTACTAAGGGGTACAGTTCTTTTAATATTTTGTAAGGTTTAAAGAATAAATTATGAAGAGAGGTATTACAAAATCAAATTGTTTTGTGCTCTGTATGCTTTTTATAGAAATAATTGAACTTAAGTAAGTATCATTTTCATTTTTTTTGATTATAAACCTGAATCTCTAGAGTAATTTGGCAATGTTTTCCTCTATGGATGTTTTAGAAAGAAGTTAGATAGGAATGTCATTTACCTAAACTGGTTAAATACCTCCTTAGTCTGTTATTTGAAAATGGACTAATTTGACTCGAAAAGGAAGATAGGAACTGTTCCTAAATGTAGAATGAGGTTCCTATAGAGGAACCTCATTCAATAAAAATAATAAACGAACACTAAAAGTTTTAAAATAACCAACCTTTTAACCTGTAGAAGACAGTTTTGGGGTCTTTATGTTTTGAATAGGTTGTTGTTTATTTGACGCCCTAAATGTTATGGCATTATTTAAGGGTTCTGTAAAATGTCCTTTAAAATCAATAGCGGCTATATTGCTAAAATACCCTAGAATATCCTCATAGTTGTTTATGTTTACTCCTGCCTTTTGAAGACCTTTATGAATAGTTGATTTATTTGGTTTAGCACCCCAATCACCATAAATTCTTTTATCTCTTGATTTTATTATGAGGATTTTAAGCTTTCTTACATGCCAAGCAGGCACATAAAAGTTAGAAACCCCATCAGTTAAGGATTTAAAGGTGACATATACTTTACCGGTATTTTTATAGACACCTGCTGTATAACCCAATGAGGCATTATTTAATGGTAATTTAAGACATGTCTCATCGGATTCTAAATAAAAAAGAATAGGATTATTGTATAATACTTCTTCTGTAATTTGAGGTACATTCAGACTAAAAGACCAACCAGGTAATTGATTTTTTAAATCAAAAGAAATGAGTTCTACGGTGTTTGGGCTCAGTGCAGAAGAACATTCTCTGGCCGCCTCGATCATTGAATAGGATTTATTGAACAAATAAATGGGGTAACCTATAATTACGGCGGCACATATTAAAGTCCAAATAATGGTTAATAAATGCATAAGTATTGTTTATGTTAAAAATTTGGGAACATTTTCATAACTCTAAATAACTCATTTACAAGCAAAAAATATGGGCCGAATAGACAAATGCCTCATTTTAATTGATGGTTACATTCTCATCGATAAAATGCACTTATCATGGATGAAATACTATCCATACTTCTTTTAATTAGATAAAAGATTTCAATACGCGTAGCACATTCTGGTATCAATATGATTTCTACATTCCAAGGATTCGCAAGGTAAAAGCTCCTGTTAGGTGTAAGATTATTTTATGTTGATGAATAACCGTTAGGAATTAACATTTTTTATTTCATCCAAGTTTTCCAGTTGTTCCACTACATTCATAACATCGTAATTAGCAATTTTTCTCGTACTGTAACTTCTTTTTATATGGTTTACATAGCTATGTATCTCTAGAGTATAATAGTTTTCAAGTTCAAAGATAGAATCGTCTATCATCTCAGTACTTTCGTTTATTTTTCTTCTGCCATATGATCGCGCATGATAAACAATCTTAAAATGATTATTCTCTTTGTCCATCCAATCTATAGTTACTTCTATAAAATCGTCCATACGTTCCCTGAGTCTATAGGTCGCCTGTTTTGGGATTTTTCCAAATTCATATTCAGATTTTACTAGATTTAAAATCCACTTTTCAAGAAAATTATCTTTCATATTAATTTAATATTTAGGTGTTCTGGTTTAAGTCTTTAAAAGACTTTTGATTTTATTTTTTATGAGGATGATGATGTTTCCAGTTTAATCGACCTAAGGTTGAGTTAGGGCTTTGTGCTCTGCATGAAAGGCTTGTGCTAAAACCTAGTGGTTCTTGGAAACTTTTATATTGAAGGTTGATGACATTGTCTGAGGCGGGTTTGTTTTGGACAATGTGTTGGTTTGTTCATGCAGTACTTTTAATTTTTTTTCAACGTTTATTCCATATGTAATATTTTTTTTAACCAATTAATAGTACTTGTTCTTGCATTTGAACTTTGTTCAAGGCCATCTGTATCAAAACCGTGACCAACATTTTCATAGAGATTAAGTTCCACAGGGTTTCCCTTATCCATAAGCAAATCCACCATGCATAAGGTGTTTTCTGTAAGGTAACCATCGGCAGGTATCTGATACAACACTGGAGCATAAACCTCATAAATATTGTCTTCTATAGCATCCGAATCACAAGGGTTTCCACCCCAATAACCGTGGGCAAAAGAACCACCGTAGTAGAAAACTCCCCCTGCATAACCCCCATCTGTTGGGATTTTTGGTGGAGCTTTAACCCCAGTTGAAATAGTGTATTCAATATCATCGAATTTTTGAGTCCAATCCCAATTTGATGGCGTTGAGTTTGAATCATAAAGTGTAGCAGCAACCGCACCTGCTCCATCGGAAAATCCAAGAGCGGCAATATCCTTGGATCTTACAATTTTGGTTCCATCACTAAACTGAAGATTTCGCAAAAGTGTTAAAGCAGCGATGGCATGCCTGGGACGTATAAATTGTGTGCTCAATGCAAAAGTTTCAGGAGGGGTATCCCACTTTCCAGACTTTGTTGTAGCTCCAACCGGGGTATAGCTGTCAACATAAGCACCTACAATACAGTTGTTGTCAAATATTTCTCTCCATTCACGATTTTGACTGGACATGATTCCACCATCTATATCGTCATTTTTCCACATTCCCCCTGATCCATGTAATAGAACAACAGCCGGAAAACTTGTATTGTTACAATCTTTTGGAATGGATAAATAAATAGGAACTTTTGTATTTTCTACAACTACATGCACAATGGTATCTGTAGTAGTTGGGGAGATTTGAACTGCATCACCTTCCGCAACAGATAAAGACGAGTTGTCATCTGGTCCGCATGATGAACAATAAAGTGTAATACCTAAAACCAAAATTCGGTATAATGTTCTAGACGTTTTGGGACATAATTTCATAAGTGTTAAGATTAAATGGTTTATTAATAAGTACATGTACAATTAGAGATGCCTTGAAAAAGGTCTATTCCAACAGTAACAACATGGGTTCCTTTGGAATACCCCAATATTTCGTTCATTACGACTTGGTAAGAGTATCCAAAATAAAAATCACCCTTTTTAAGTCCTACAATTGGAGCTATGTAGAGAGGATTGCCTGGCTGATCGTTTAAAAATCGGTAGGTAATGCCTGCATAGTAGTAATCTAAAAAATCGTACCACCTAAATTTGGTATTCACATCGGTGACCGATCTGCCGTCATTTTCAAAATATTGAAAAAATACAGAAGGTTCAATTTCAAAATCATCCCTTTTATGTCTTCTATGTTTGTAACCGGCATAGAGATAATAATTACGTAAAGTATTGGGTTCAAAAATGGGGTTGAATTTTTGAAAATTCTTATTGAGAATATTTCCCACGTTTAGACTTAAATAAAAGCCCCCTTTACGATACAATGTCCCCAAGTCAAAATTAGGATTACTGGAAGCGCGATCATCTACAACGGCCTGATCATTATTATTTATAAAATTTTGAATGTCTATTCTAAATTGGTTCAAATTGAAAGAAAAGGCCATAGAGAAAAAGTGATTTTCGTATTTGTCAATGGTTAAATGATGAGCAAAAGAAACCTTACCACCGCGTTGTTTTGTTTCTCCATTGGAGTCATTGTACAAAACCATACCAATACCAGATCGGTTACCCAATCTCACATCTGCAGAAAGCGATTGTGTATCTGGGGCATCTGCAACACCAACCCACTGTGTAAGCCCGTTCATTCTAACCTTTACATAGTTGCCAATGCCTGCATAAGAAGAAGACATTAAAAAGGGATTATCAGATAGGTATTGTGAAAGCTGCGGTATGGTCAACTCTTGAGCCTTTACAGAGCATAAACAAAACAGGATTAAAAAATATATTACGTTCTTCATTGTTTCTTCTATTTTATCTATACAGCGCAAAAGTTCCAACATAGCTGCGCCCGGTACCATCATTCATTTCAATGATGTACCAATAATTACTGGCTGGGAGGGTGCTCGATTTGTAATTGCCGTCCCATCCATGGTCCAATGCCCCAAAGGCCTTTATTTTTCTGCCATATCTATCAAAAATCAAGGTTTGCATTCTGGGGTAGTATTCAATATTTTTTGGCTTCCAGAGATCATATTGCCCATCATTGTTGGGGGTAAAAAAGTTTGGGATTTCAATATCGATGAACTCCATAGCAATGTTTTCTATTGTTTCGCAACCTTTGCTATCTATTACTCGCACTTCATAGGTGCCACTTTCGGCTATATAAAAAATAGGTTCTGATCTTTCTTCTCCATTAAAAACATAGGTGTAGGGAGGAGTACCACCATAAGTGCTTGCGGTGATTTCATTAATATGGGTATTGGACAAAGAAAGTTCCAACTGTATTAAATCGGCTACTTCAAACGCAATGGTTTGTATGCACCCACTAGTATGAAGTATGGATAGGAAATGGTTTCCCACGGACATGTCTATAAAATTTGGATCAATTATATGGTCGTTCGGATCTGTAGAATCCAGAGCATAGAGCACATCCGAAGACACCGTGGGGTCTTGCATCTCAATATGAAGCACGGACGAAGGCAAACTTTCTGCACAACTATAAATTGGTTCCACAATAGCGTCAAGGTTAGGACCTCCGTCCTCAACCTGTATCGTTTGACTTGCTTCACATCCATTATTGTCAATTACTGTGACCACATAATTGCCTGGAGACAGCCCGTCAACAACATAGTTATTGTCATTCAAAATGGCTGCTGGCATAGTAGAGATACGTACGGTAAAAGGCGCGACTCCCCCATGTATTGATAACTGCATCTGACCATCTTCAGCCCCAGAACAAGATTCGTTTTCTGTGGAAGAAGTAATGGAAAAACGATCAACAGTTATTTGGTGTGCTACATCAATAAAGTTGCCCGAAGTATCCGTGACCCTATAGGTACGCGTTATGGTTTCCGGATCAAAATTTCCATCGGAAACCTCACCTAAATAGTGCACAGATTCAACCCTACAATTATCCGCTTCGTCAATAACAACCAATGGATTGGGGGCGGGTACTTCGTCACCACACTGAACATGAATAGCCATTGGGTCAGTGGCTGTAGGATTTTCGTTATCAACCTCATAATAGAAACTTTGATTAACAATAAATTGAGCACCCCATGATGTCTCAACTTGATATGAGTGACTTACAAATGGTTCGAGAACTTGACTGAAGATTGTGACCTCTCTAACAGATACATTTTGTACGCCATAACAAGGATAATTACTATAATGGTCGTATACTCTCATTGGATCTGGCTCAGGAATATCCTCTAAGCAGGACACATAAACGTATGGCATTTGTGAGTGATTTGGACCATCGAAAGTGTCCCCTAAATGCCGATTAATTGTTATGCGTTGTTCTATATCTATCGCATTGCCTCCAACATCAATAACTCTATAGGTTCTAGTGATAAGTTCGGCGATGTATGGATCGTCTGGAAACTCTGAGATATCATTAACCCAAACCACACTTGCAATCCCACAATTGTCAGTTTCTCCGGTAACAACAGAAGTGTTATAATCCGGTACTTCCTCATGACAAAAAATATAGATGTTATTTAGTTCATTGGCCGTAGGCACCTCAGTATCTTCTATGGTAATGATCTGTTCCACGTCCACAAAATTGTCAGATGAATCTTTGATGCGATAGGTGCGGGTAATAATCTCGGGATTGGAGCCTCCATCCGAAACATCATGCAACCACTCCACGTTGTCCACTCCGCAGTTATCGGCTTCATCTTCCACTACCAAAATATTGTAATCTGGAACATCACCAATACACTGCACAAAAATGGGGTCAGGAGTACTGGCCGTAGGGGGTTCAACATCGCCTATGGTAACCGTAAAGCTTTGCTCATCCGAGCAAAAACTATTTTCATCATAGGCATAATAGGTACCTGAGGTATTTGTAAACGCCTCTCCAGGGTTATATTGCGTTCCCGTACCTCCGGGGCCGCTGTAATAGGATACATTATCACTAATATTGCTTCCTTGTATAACGGGGAATGGGTAGGATTCTCCGCAGGTTATAACATCATCAATGGGGTCTAACTCAGGTGAATCATAACGGGTAATGATATGTTGCACATCAACAAAGTTTTCCGAGGTATCAGTTACCCTATAGGTACGTATAATGGTCTCTGGGTCGGTCTGTCCATCTGAAACCTGATTCACCATAGTAATGTTCTCTACCCCACAGTTATCTGCCATGTCATTGACCACTTGTGAATTTGAGGGCGGTAATGTCCCACAAACCATAGTGGGATTAGGGTTACTTGCAGTGGGGTTTTCTGTATCGTCTTCAACAATGATCGATTGTTCAACAGGTTCGTAAGGGTAATTGGGATTGGAATAATAAACACGATAAACTCTGGGAAAAGAATTATAATTCCAAGGCCCATCCACGTCGAATTCTACACTTGTTGCTCCACAAGCTTCAAAAATATCCAGAATCTGTGATGGGTCGGGCTCCGGAATATCATCCAAACATTGCACATATATGGGTGGGGCAAGATGATTGGAAATGGGATAATTATAACTAATATGGTGGTTGACATCAATAAAATTTTCCGCAAAATCGGAAACCCTATAGGTACGAGTTATAATTTTATGACTTCCAAACTCCTGTGTGGTTTCTGAAAAAAAAGAAACGTTGGCTATGCCACAATTGTCATCCGCGTCAATGACCATACTTGGGTTTACCTCGGGAATTTCTTCATAGCAATCCAAATTAAGAGATTTAGGATTACTGGCCGTAGGTGGTTCAGTATCTTCCACGGTAATGATCTGTTCCACATCGGTAAAATTGTCAGATGAATCTTTGATGCGATAGGTACGGGTGATGATCTCGGGATTGGAGCCTCCGTCCGAAACATCATGCAACCACTCTACGGTGTCCACGCCGCAGTTATCGGCTTCGTCGGTCACAACGGAGATATCATAATCTGGAACATCACCAATACATTGTACATGTATGGGTTCAGGAATACTGGCCGTAGGGGGTTCAATATCCCCAATGGTAATGGTAAAGCTGACTTCGTCAGAGCAGTTGCCATTATCATCATAGGCATAGTAGGTGCCAGAGGTGGTAATAATTGCTTCTTCAGGGGTATACTCAGTGCCAGAACCATCTGGACCACTATAATAAGCTTCGTTACCACTAAGGTTGCTTCCTTGAATAGCGGGCAATGCATAGAAATCAAGACCACCGCAGAGTTGAACGTCATCAATGGGATCTAACTCAGGTGAATCATAACGGGTAATGATATGTTGCACATCTACAAAGTTGCCCACCTCATCTGCCACGCGATAAGTACGGGTAACGGTTTCTGGATTGTTCATTTCATCAGAGACTTCTTTGACCATGGTAATGCTGTCCACGATACAGTTATCGGTAGCGTCAGTGACCACTTCAGAATTTGATTGGGGTAGCATACCGCAGACAACTATAGGTTGCGGGTCACTGGCTGTGGGTTTTTTCGTGTAATCCTCTACCGTGATAATCTGATTTATCAATACATATCCATAGTTTAAAAAATTAACTCGGTAAATTCGATCAAAAGAATTATGAGACCATGGTGCGTCCATTCCATATTCTACGCTTATTGCCCCACAAGTTTCAAAAACATCTAGAATTTGAGATGTATCTGGTTCAGGGATATCTGCCAAACATTGTATTTCTATAGGTGGGGCATAAGGATTTCCATAAGGAGAGAAATGATAAATATTATGCTCTACATCAGTGTAATTTCCACTAAAATCGGAAACTCTATAGATACGGGTTATAATTTTTCGATGATTATCCTCTTCTTCATCTTCTAAGATTAAAGAAATATTGGCAACACCACAATTGTCATTCCCATTGGTCACCACATTGGGGTCTGCTTGAGGAATCTCTTCATAGCAAGCCAAATTGAGAGATTTAGGATTACTGGCCGTAGGTGGTTCAGTATCTTCCACGGTAATGATCTGTTCCACATCGGTAAAATTGTCAGATGAATCTTTTATGCGATAGGTACGGGTTATGACCTCGGGATTGGAGCCTCCGTCCGAAACATCATGTAGCCATTCCACGGTGTCCACGCCGCAGTTATCGGCCTCATCAGTAACGACTGCTGGGTTGGGGTCTGGGACTTCAAAAAGGCATTCGACTTCTATATCCGGAGGATTACTGGCGGTCGGGTTTTCAGTATCGTTGTTACAGTTGTTTATGGAGAAACCAAAAGCTGGGCTATCAATAAAACTAGATTCAGCTAAAAGCATAGAATTATCTGTATAGCTAGTGCTAGATTCTGACCAAAATTGTAAAACGGTCAACACTCCCGCTAACATTATTAAGAAGCTTAGGTGCTGTAAAAAAAAGACAGTCCTTTTTGTTATTCTCGTTTTCATGTTATCTATACAATGTAAAATGTCCAACATATGCTCTTTCGGTACCATCATTCAATTGTATGATGTACCAATAATCTCCAGAGGGCAATGCTTTGCCTTCATAATGTCCATCCCAGCCATCATCAAAAGGCCCCATTATTTTTATTTCTCTTCCATATCGATCGTATATAATAGTTTCCATATTGGAAAAAGCTTCCGTGTTTTTAGGTTTCCAACTATCGTTTTGTCCATCATTATTTGGAGTAAAGAAGTTTGGAGTTTCTAGTTCCAATAAATTAAGGGATATGGTTTCAAAACTTTCACAGCCATTGCTGTCAACAACCCTTACAAAATGAGATCCACTTTCTGTTATTGAAAAGATATTATTGTTGGTCGCCGGCCTATCATTAAAGAAATATGTATATGGTCCCGTACCTCCTGTTACCGTTGCGGTGATTTCATTGATATTAGTATTGGCCAGACCTAATGTTAACGGAGCAATAGTGTCAATCTCAAATGGAATGGTCTCCATACACCCATTAACATGAAGGATGGACAGAAAGTGATTTCCCGGATTTATATCGGTAAAGTTTGGACTCAGGACAAAATCATTCGGATTTGTGGAATCCAAAGCATAGAGTACATCTTGCGCTACCGTAGGGTCCAATAATGTAACATCGAGCATGTTGGTAGATACTCCAGAGTCGCAATCATAGGTTGGATTTACTATAGCACCAAGGTTGATGCCTTCCGTTTGAATTTCAAAAACTTGATTAACTGAACAGCCATTGCTGTCTGCTATAGTTAGTGAATAATTACCTGCTGCCAATCCATCAATTATAAAATTATCATCCACAAAATTGATAACCGGATTGGAATTAAGGCCTACTTGATACGGGCCTATACCATTTTCTATAGAAATACTGATTGAGCCGTCATTGGTTTCCAAACAAGAGTCATTTTGAATACTTGTAACGATTGTTAACTGGTGGATTGTTAACTCAAAACTGTTGTCCACCGCTGGGCAGGTTCCGTTAGCGGGGCTGAAGACGTGGAGGGTGGTGGATGCGGGGATGATGTCCCCTGCGGAGAGTGCGTTGCCCCCTCCGTTGGGCGCATCGAAATAGTTGCCGTCGACAAGGGGCGGCAGTTGGTAGGCTCCACAGTTGTTGACGTCGTTGGGGGCATCGGCGACCACGGGGGCGTCAATGTTGATGTCGAAGGTGTTGTCCACCGCTGGGCAGGTTCCGTTAGCGGGGCTGAAGACGTGGAGGGTGGTGGATGCGGGGATGATGTCCCCTGCGGAGAGTGCGTTGCCCCCTCCGTTGGGCGCATCGAAATAGTTGCCGTCAGATC
>NZ_VRUR01000001.1:380457-701258 GCF_008040165.1 Flagellimonas hymeniacidonis | reverse complement strand
CCGTCGACAAGGGGCGGCAGTTGGTAGGCTCCACAGTTGTTGACGTCGTTGGGGGCATCGGCGACCACGGGGGCGTCAATGTTGATGTCGAAGCTCTCCTCATCAAAACAGTTGGGTATGGTACCGGTCTCGTCATAAATATAGTAAGTACCCGAAGAGAGAATGTTTTCGCCAGGAAGATATCTTGTACCGCCAGCATTAGGAGCGTCATAGTAAGCTTCGTTACCACTCAAGTTGGTGCCGAGAATATTGGGCAGGAGGTAAGAGCCGCATTCATTTTGGTTGCCAGGGTTGCTGGTAATGTCTGGCGTAATGTCTTCATATCCTATTGTAAAGACTTCATTATGTAAAAAATCAATTCCATCAAAATAAGCATTGCCAGCTATATCAACATTTGAGACATCAATTATTCTTATAGGACCTGAAGTAAAATCCCCATCCCCATCGGTATCTATCAATAATTTTAATCCACAATTGTTTAAAATATCTGACCCAGAGAGATTTACACGTAGGCTTACGCCAGAGATTGGTGTTCTTCCTGCCGAAGTTTCTTTTTGTACCCTCCATTCACGACCAATTCTATCGTTGATGCCGGCAGGGAGTTCTGTATTGTCTACATTGATAGTATTATCATCATTGGCCCAAAGGAGATAGTTGTGGTCATAAGAAGAGCCGTCCCCATCAATGGTAGTTCTGGAGAGATCTAAATTGTCTGTACTGAAGTCTGTATTGGTGGACATGGTTACAATTGCATCTGAATTGACACTTTTGGAAATGCGCTGATCTATATTATAGCGTAACTTTGTTGCTGTACCGGTGTCTCTATACCTATCTACACCGATACCGGCAATATCATGTTTATAGGTTGGGTCTGTTTGCCAAATAACAGTTCCATCTGCTGCGACGTAATCATAAGTACCATTGCCAACGATGCTCCCCAATTGCCCTCCGTCACTTAATGTAATACCATATTTAATGGCCAGATAGGTTTCTATCCTTTGAATAAAGCTGTTGGGGAGGGCAGCATCTGCCAATAAAATTTCCGCTATATCTCCGGTAAGGTTACGATTGGAATCATTACTATTGAAATGCTTACCCAATCTGTTGTAATAGTAAAGTTGATTGTCCGCAAAAGAATCGTTTCTTGTTACATTTATATCTTCAATACCATTTACATAGGTAATCAGGTCTTCTTGTTCGAAGCTTGTTTCTCTTGAAAGCACCCCAATGGTTGGCTCTCCCAATAAGTCTATACCGCCGCTTTGAAAAAAACCGCCAGCATCACCAGACCATGTTCTGCCCACGGAAAAACGATTGTTATCTGCCACACCTAAAGACAGGTTTGTGGTCCAATTATCTGCATCGAATGAGGTATGATGTACGTCTATATCCCCGCCAAAGAGCAAGCGTTGTGTTTCTGCCGTATTACCTGCTCCGACAGCTTTGAATACGATAAACACGGTAACGTCATCTCTAGAATTGGAACGAAAGTGCAAGGCTTGTCCAACTCCACCACCTGCATTGCCATCGAATTGAATCACGGGGTTGAAATTTATGTTATCTATGCTATTGTTAGCCAAAATGGGTTCTCCTGGTATTGATCCTGAAGGAGTAAGGAATGCAGGATTGCCAAAAGGATAATCAAAACCTGCAGGAGGAGCCAAGGGATAGGCTATTGGGGCTGGATGAAGAACCGCATCCTGTGAAGTGAAATCAACAAAATCTGACCATATCGTAACAAAATTGCCATCTGGAGGGGGTAACGGAGTAAGCAACCACATTTGCGTGGATGGGTCTGGCGGAGAGTAGGGTAGAGATGGATTGTTTACAGCTCTTCCTGCCATAAACCAAGTATCTACTTGTTGTCCAAATACTAAAATGTTTGAAAATAGAAAAGAAAATATAAGAATATGACGGATAATACGATGACTAAATTTGAAAGTTTGAGCCAAGGCATAAAATTCTTTTTTTGCTCTTGTGCAGCAAGTTGGGCGAGAGGGTAGAAATTTGATCATGCGCAAGTAGGTTTTACTCATGTCTTTCCACTGAAGAAAAAAACAGAATGTTTGTATTTATAAAATAACTCACTTAAAATTGAAGAGAAGAGGTACAATTAATCTATGGGCATTTACAATTGACCAAAAGGCCAAATGGATATATATGGAAAACCTAATTTGATGATTATTTGAGGTTTATCTCTACCTTGAAGATGTGTGGCTTGACTCTTTACCATTGATCTAAACAAAGAAGCCGCCAAGAAATATTTCTTGGCGGCTTTACTATCACTGTATTTAAGAACACTTGTATTACACCAAACCTTATATTCTTAATCAAATCATTGAAATATGTACAGGATAGTTATTTTATAAGGTTTATTTCTACACGTCTATTTTGCTTTCTTCCAATTCTATTTGTGTTTGATGCTATAGGTTTATCTTCTCCAAACCCGACGGCTGTTAATCTACTGGAAAGAATACCTTCGTTGATCAAGAAGTCACGGACTGCATTTGCTCTTGCCTCTGATAATTTTTGATTACTTGAAGCACTTCCAACACTATCTGTATGACCTTCTACTGTAAACTTTGCATGCGGATACTCGTTTAGAATTTGAATGATATCCACCATGGTGGAGACCGATTCTGGTTTTATGGTGGCTTTACCAGTATCGAACAAAATGGTCTTAGCATATTCATTTAGCTGTTTTTGAACAGCTTTGGTTACCTCTGGACAGCCATTGTTTTCAACCGGACCGAAGGTGTTTGGACATTGGTCATCAATATCCACCAAGGTATCTTTATCAGTATCTGGACAACCTTTGTTTTCTATTTTTCCAGCATTATTGGGACATCTGTCGTTTTTGTCAATTAAGCCATCCCCATCCGTATCTGGACATCCGTTGTATTGTTCTAGACCATATATGTTAGGACAATCATCATCTTTATCAAAAATGCCGTCATTATCTGAATCCTTCCATGGGCAGCCCTTGTTTTCTTTTGGACCTGCCACTTGTGGGCAATCATCATCTTTGTCTAAAGTACCGTCACCGTCTGTATCTTCCCAAGGACAGCCATTGTTCTCAATTGGCCCAGGGGTTTCTGGACAGGCATCCGATTTGTCCTCTATACCATCATTGTCTTTGTCTCTTAACTTGTTTTGATAAAATGGAAGCTTGACCCCAGCATATAAGTCAAAGGATTTTGATGTATCTCCTATTAAAACCGACATAATGGATCCTGACCCCAAATATACTGGCCCGAAACGAAGTCCTGCTCCCCATTGAAATCCAGCATATTGAACCACACTCAAGGGAGAGTAAAGACTGAATAAAGCACTTTCATATCTTGGAGTCACTGAAATTTCGCTCAATACCCTATTGGTATTTATCTTGTTTCTTGTTGTCAAAGGGATATCAGTATTGAGGTTTACATAGAATTTCGAATTTAAATTCCAATCCATATTTGTATGAAGTGCTGTGGGCAAACTTGAATTGACAGACGGGGTTTGTGAAATAAGATCAAAACCTTGTTCCAAAGATTCTTCAAGGTCCTTACCGTCGAAACCATCAATATCCTGTATTTTGTTAAGGTCGTAGGTGCTCTCCCTTCCTGAGGAGTTTTTTATTTGCCCGATATCCGTTACAGAGACTCCAAATTTTAATTTGTACTTGTTTTTTCCTTTGTTTATTATGGAACTTCCATTGGCATCCAATTTGGTGTAACTTTCATATTCTGGTCTCCATTCATAAACTAAACCTAAATCTGCACCAAATCCACTGCCATTGTTTATATCAAAATTGCCACCATCATCTGAGATGGAAGAGTTTGCAAAGATTAATTCCCCTGAAGTTTCCACCAATCGGTTACCAGCATTATAGTTTACTTCAACACCATCGGCATATATGTAGGCATGCCCCGCGCTTTGCAAGTATTTTAATGAAACACCTCCTTTTATAAAATGTTGGTTGTTGTTCAATAAAACACGGGCATAGGTCACTCCGATTTCTGCCCATACATTGGCTGAACCAGAAATTAAGCCTTCATTAATCAAAAAGTCTTGACTTTCCTCAAAGCCTCCTTCTTTTTCTATTAGGGAACCATCTACGTCGTTAAGATTAAAAAAGCCACGACCTCTAGTAAAAAAAGCCACTGAAGATTTTTCATTAATACCAAACATTACTGAGGGCCCTAAAACATCTATGTTCCAAGCCAAAGAGTTGTTTGGTGATGGAGTCGTATCAGCTTCGTCAAATACATCACTGTAATCGGCAAGGGCATCTTTGAGTTTGAAACCGATATAATCATTTCCAAAGAATGCACTTATACCGATAAGATTTATATCTAACTTAAGTCTTGAATCTGCAATATTTGCCGGATTGGTGATGATTCCGTGAACACCATTGTAATTGTCGGATAGGAATCCAGTATAAGATTGTGAATTGCTAATGTTTGTTATACCTATGAGCATAATGCCCAGCAATATTCTTTTTAGATACATTTTTTTAAACTTAAGGTTGATTTTCGCTTTTATGATTTGGACAAAGAGAGAATAAATATGTGCAGGTATGGTACTAAAATGAACGAATGCTCTTTTTCAATTGATATATTGAGAAGTTGAACTAACAATTGGATAAAAGGCAACTTCGTTGTATACTTAAGTATATTCTCTGGCAATACCATGAAGAAAAGAGTCATATGTAAATGACTCTTTTTTAGGGATATAGGCTAAATTCAAAAATGTTTTTAATTTTTTTTGCTTAATCCATTACTACCAAGGAATTCATTTAAAAATTCCTTGGAGTAATAGAATCCTCAACTAAACTAAACACTTTCCATGACCAATGGTTCAAGAAGTGCATTGCTATATATGAGCGTTATCATGTATTGAAATTGAACCGAACATTTTAACGCATTTCATGATACAAACATACTATTGAACCACGTATTCAAAGTACAATACCTTATGGATACCTTATTTGATTTCATAAATGAGCGTTTTGACCTAACCGTTCGCCAAACGATAGCTTAACTAAATATGAATGTATTGCGCAAAACGTGGTAATAAGATGTTTGGGATGACTTAAATAGTGGGTAAATTATTCTTGGTCTTTTCCCAAAAATGATTATTGAATAAACGTGTACAACCCATAATAGCACCTTTTTCCATATGGTGTGATATATGTATGTGCAGAGAAAGATTGTTCGCATTAAGATATTCTTGTAGTGCTTTTCCGAAGCAGAAATAAGCTTTGGATATATTTCCACCCAATACTAATGTATCTGCTTGAAACCTTTCTAGCCATGGTGCTAGAAAATCGCCTAATTCTTTTCCAAAGGTGTCAAAAATCTCTTTTATGTTATTATCCGTATCATAGCTATCGACCAGCTCTTTTACCCCTTTTACCGTTTTACCTGTGGCTTTATGGTAGGCCTTGATGAATCCTCTGGTTGAAAAGTAATCATCTGCCATTCCTTCTTTGTACGGGATATTCCAAAGGCATCCATTTGGCGGAACAGTAGATCCAGTGACCACTGGAATTCCATCATCAATAAAACCAGCCCCCAACCCTGTTCCCAATGTAATGCATAACTGCTTTTTATTTTCTTCCGATTTTGACAACCAAGCTTCTCCTACTGCAAAAGAAGTAGCGTCGTTTAAGAAACGCATTGGCAGCGAATTCTTATGAGATAAAAAGGGACGAAGGGCTTCTTCTATTTTAATTTGATAAAGGGCACCATATTTAAACCCTTTGGGGTATTTGGCCATTCCTGCTTTGTAATCGAACGGACCTGGAATGGCAAAGGCAATACCTTGTAATTCAATTTCTTTAGCAATCGTAAGCGTTTTATTAAGGGTGTTGGCCCATGTTTGCATAATACTGGTTAAAGACTCCATATTTGCTACATGGCTAGTAGCATAAGATTCTTCAATGATTCGCTTTTCATGTACAGATACAATTGCGGAGGATATATGGGTTCCACCAATATCCACGCCAATTACATAGGCTTCTTTTTCTGGCATGGCTAGTTTTTTATTGGTTTTACTTGATATCCCTTCAAACCATAAAAAATAAGATAGGCATAACAAAATATTGGAACTATAAAGGACAGTTGAATGCCTATTTCATCTGCTATCGCACCTTGAACAATAGGAATTATGGCACCACCAACAATCATCATTACCAATAGGGAAGAGGCTTGACTGGTATACTTACCCAAATCTTTAATTGCCAATGTAAATATATTGGACCAAAGAATGGAATTAAATGCTCCGATAGCAATAGCACTCCAAAAAGCTACTGCTCCATTTGCAACAATCATGATTCCCAATAATATAATGACTATTGAAGCAAACAAGGTAAGTACTCGAGAAGGTTTGGAACCTCCTATTAAAAAGGCAACATAATTGATGACCAAAAAGAATATGAAGAATTGTATTTGTGCAAAGGGAATTAATTCTAAGGAGAAGACACCGTCATTATTTTGTACACCCGTAACTAGATAAATCACCATAAAAGAAAGTATGGAAAGGCATGCCATAAGGAGATACTTTCTTAATTTATCTGTCATGCTACCCATAGCTATGGACCCTAAAAACCTACCAATCATGGCACCTCCCCAATAATAGGACAAGAATACACCTCCTTGTGCTTCATCCATTCCAGCAATACTGTCCAACTTAAAGAAATTGATGAGAAAACTCCCTATGGTAACTTCACCACCCACATAAACAAAAATGGCTATCATTCCCAAGACAACATGTTTGAACTTTAGCACATGAAGCCCTTTTTCCAGTGTTTCTGTATTCTTAAATGAAGGTAGTTTTATGAATTTGATAATCAGTGCCAAGAGGAAAAACAATCCTCCATAAATTAAGTATGGCATTTTTAACGAGTCAACGGTTATCTCTCCGTTAGAAAAGACTTTGTATAGTAATAGCGCGCCAACTAATGGTGCCAGAGTGGCTCCAAAAGAATTGAAACCTTGTGCAAGGTTTAGTCTGCTCGAAGCAGTCTCGGGTTTCCCTAAAATTGCCGCATAGGGATTAGCTGCGATTTGCAAAATGGTGACTCCCGAAGCCAATACGAACAATGCACTAAGAAAGATGCCATAACGCTGAAAGATTGCCGCAGGATAGAATAGGCAGCAGCCTAATCCACAAAGTATTAATCCTATAATTATTCCGTTTTTATATCCAATTTTTGAAATAGGATCTCCCTTGCTGACAGAAACTATGAAATAAATCAATGAAATAATGAAGAAAGCACCAAAGAATGCGAATTGTATCAACGCAGCTTGAAAGTAACTCAGCTCAAAAACTTCTTTTAAATGTGGAATCAAAACATCGTTCATTACCGTAATGAACCCCCACATGAAAAACAAAAAAGTAATGGTTAGAAATGGTTTGCGGTAATTAGTCGGTCCATTGGACTGAGCTACATTGCTACTAGGTATACTTGCCATAAATTGGTTGGTTTAATTGGTCTTTTCTCTAACAGAGAAAAATTGGAGAACATCGTTATTATTGGCCACCAAAATCTTTTTTTGCTTTTGATGGGTGTGCATTTTTATTTTTTTAGCATCACCTTTTGCGAAAAAACCACTTTCCAGATTATTTTTTGGGGTGAAATTTCCTTTTCCATTGCCGAGTAATAACAAGCCAGTCCCAGCATCATTTCTGGGAGTTTCTACCTCAGATACAAATAGATTTCCAATGCTCAGTACATCTAGATGCCCATCGTTGTTGAAATCATCCACCAACATATCATTAATATTGGAGAATTGTGCCATTCTGGGTAAGGGAGATATTTTAAAACGACCCTCTCCCAGATTTTCTATATAGGACGATTCAAAGGTTTTAGCTTTATAATGTAGCGCGTTCTCGAGGTTTTTAGATCCATAAACAGATTCTAATTCCAGGGAGGCAAACTTGTCGTATTTCTGAATTTTGTTTTTCAACGCCGGAACTTGTTCCGAAGAGCAGGAAAAACCCCTTAGTGGAAAATGCTTGTCATCATTATAGTAGCCTAATACAATATCGTACTTTTCATTACCATCAAAATCATTGTAATAGACATCAAATGGTTTTTCTGCGGTAGTTTTATATTTATAATTTAAACCCAGATTTCCTGAAATAAAATCTTCATCACCATCATTGTCAAAATCGCCCTTGGCAATACTAAACCACCATCCAGAGGTGTCTGCTAAATCTGGGTTTTCTGTTTTAGTTAGTCGCCCATCTTGATTATTGAATATGGTAATGGGCATCCATTCCCCTGCTAGAATCAAATCGGTATCACCATCTAAATCATAATCAGACCATATTCCATCCGTGACCATTCCAATATTTAGTAGGTCTGGGGCAATACTATCGGTTACGTTGACCAGTTGGCCATCATTATTTTGCAGTATGGTACTAGCTGTTGGTTTGGGGTATTGATGCGGGAGGTGTCTACCACCAACAAAAATATCTATATCTCCATCATTGTCATAATCTTCGGCAATCACTTTGGAACCGCTGATACGGTATGCATTAATAATGGCGGCTTTGGAAAAATTTCCATTTCCATCATTCAAATACAACCTGTCTAGGTAATGGGGGTCGTTTACAGGATATTCATTGCCCCCACTTACCACAAAGAGATCTTTATGACCATCATTGTTAATATCGGTAAATAGGGCGTCAACATCTTCATAGGGAGCTTCACTTTGCAATAATTGTTGGTTAGAAAGGTCGTACCCACCATTTTTATTTTGCAGGTAAATGGCCCCACTTAATCCTGTAGCTCCTCCAATATATATGTCTTCTAATCCGTCATTGTTTACATCTGCAATAGCTAGTGCTGGACCAAATTGGGATAATTTATGTGGCAATAATACTTGTTGTTCATAGTCATCGAATTCGTTTTCTACGTGCCTGTGTTTTAACGCGAAGGTGTTGGTTGTTTCATCAAAAACGGTATTCCTTTTTTGTATAGTTCGCGCAAAAGAAAGTCCCTCATCCATATGAATTTGATAGGTTTTGTTGGCTGCTAAGTTGCGCTCAACACTTTTGGTGTTATTGGGCCATACTATTTCTATACTGTCTGTTTTTTTTGCAGCACCCAATCCAAAGTGGACAAACGGTTCGCTTGTAGAATAAATGCCTCTAACATTAGTGGTCTCAATTACTTGCACCTCACCCTCTAAATGCAATGTAACTCTAGCACCAAAGACCGGCTTGTTATTTTTTTCTTTTAATTCTAAACGAATGTAATTGGCATTGGAAATTTTTTCAGAGTTGTTGCGGTATACAAATGCTTCCTCATTAATATTATTGACTACAATATCCAGGTCTCCATCATTGTCCAAATCTGCATAGGCTGCACCGTTAGAAAATGAAACTTCATTTAAGCCCCATTCTTCCATGGTCTTCTGAAATTTTAAGTTGCCTTGATTTTTAAAAGCATAGTTTCTTAGTGGTTGTGATGGAATTGGGGCAAGGGCTTCTTCTAGGTTGATAATGTCAAATACAGATTTTAGGTTACCACCATCGGGATTTTTTTGAATCCAATTTAACCTAGTTTTATTAATATATTCTGCAACCTTTTTATCACCATCTGTATTTCTTATGTCTTTGAGTAAACCGTTGGTTACGTAAACGTCTTTCAATCCATCGTTATCAAAATCGGCAACTAAGTTAGACCAACTCCAATCTGTAGCTGCCATGCCAGTAAGTTGGGCCACATCGCTAAAAGTTGCATTTCCATTATTTAATTGAAGCGTATTATACATATACTGATAATGACCTCCATCTTCAAGAACTTTCCAGAATGAATTGCGATCCATTCCACTCATATTGGATTTTAAACGGAAATTATCCTCAGGTACCATATCCAAAACAAAAATGTCCAAAAGGGAATCATTGTTGATATCGGCAATGTCCACACCCATACTGAAATAGGAGATATGGTTGAAAGCGGTATCTATTGTGTTAGTGAAGGTGCCGTCCTGATTGTTTATAAAAAGAAAATCTGGGGCGTAAAAATCATTGGCAATATAAAGATCTGTCCATCCATCATTGTTTACATCGCTGGCGGAAACCCCATTGGGAAAACCAACTAAATCCAAGCCAGTGGACTGGGTAATATCTTGGAAGCTTCCATCAAGGTTTTTATAGAGTTTTAAGCTGTATTCTGGTTGAAGCAATTCTGTCCCTTTAAAAGAGGATAAGCTTCCTGGGTTGGGAGGTTGTGTAAGTAAAAAGAGATCTAACAGACCATCCTTGTCATAATCCAAAAAAGTTGAATGGCGGGTACGTTGGTTGTTAGCTATTCCTAACTTTTGGGCGGATTCTATAAAAGTGCCATCACCTTTGTTAAGATACAGTAAATTGGTACGCCACTTTGGGTTGTCATCATAGAGTTCCCTGCTTACATAAATATCTTGGTATCCATCATTATTTATATCTGCAATGGTAACACCAGTGGACCAACCTCCATCATCTAAAATTCCAGAGGTCTGAGTAACGTCTTCAAATTTTAGGTTACCCCGATTGAGGTATAACTTATCTGAAACTTGATTCCCAGCAAAATATAAATCTTGAAGACCATCATTATTAAAATCACCGATACCAACGCCAGCTCCTCCGTAAAAATTGGCATATCTTAATATGTTATGTTCTTTGGTATCTTCAACATTGTTGGAAAATAATACTCCAGTATGTTGAGATTCCATTAATGTGAATCTTGGTGGTATTGCATTCGTCTCTTGTGAGCATGCAAACCAAATGGGAATACCCAATAGGATAAAAAGAAGCAGCTTTGTGATGGTTCGCTTGATCATTAATCCAATATACTTACTTTGAAACAAAAATAAAGGAGAGTTGCCTCTCCTTTATTCAAACTACTAACTCTACTTAAAATTAAATTAAAAAAACTAAACGAATTATAAATAACTAATGATAAAGTACTTGTTCTTTACTGTACATCCCACCAAACACGCGTGGTCAATTCATCTGGACCTTGTCTTGCAACGGCCGCAGCATAATTTTCCGGATTGTTGGTTTGTTCACTTTCCGAATATGACATTCTCCTTGGAATGGTCCCATTGGTTACGTTACCAGGGAAGTTTACCGGAATCAATACAGGGAAACCGCTTCTTCTCCAATTAGAGAAAGCCTCATATTCATTTAGGAAAGTAGCTGCCCAATATTGCGTATTAATTTGTTCTAGCGCATTGCCAGCATCATATGGATTATTGGTCAAATAGGTGTCAATATCAGTTGAAGGAATTATACCGCCATCGCCATACATTGCCAACATTTCCATAGCAGCTCTAACTCCATTGTTATAATGCGTTTCTGCATCACCACCAAGACCCCAGCGTACATTGGCTTCTGCTAACATAAACTGAACTTCTGCATAGGTTTGAAAGAACATAGGTGCGTCCCGCCCAGTAATAAGTAATCTGTTGGGCTCTGTAAAAGCTTGGGTGTTTTCCTCACCTGTGGCATCCAATAACGTAGCGTTACTCAATCCATTAGGAAGACCTTTCTGGGATGCTACATCTAATCGTTCGACGTCAGTTCTTTCTATATTGTTTCCATCTGGATCATCCTCACCTGTATCTAAAGGTAATGATCCTAAAATAGTTAGTCTAGGGTCATTTCTGTCAGCCATAAAATTAACAAAGGTTTCACTCAACCTAGGACTGCCATCTGTTAGAAAAACTTCGCCATTTCCATTTTGGTTAACACCTGCTGGTCCTTCAGTATGAGGAACAAAGAAAATATCCGCATTGGATTCCATTACCCCACCTGCTATAGCCGTGGTGGCCCAAGATTGAGCAGCTGCGGGATCAACTTTTATTAACCTTAATCCTAACCTAAGCATTAATGAATGCGCCAATCTTTTCCACTTAGCTTGATCACCATTATAAATGATGTCCGCATCTCCATAAGCAGAAGTACCTGAACCCAATATTGCAGCTGTTTCCTGTAATTCGTTAAGCATGTCCGCATAGATTTCACTCTGTGGATCATATACAGGCTTGGTAATACCTTCTAAAACCGCTTTTCCTGCTTCGCTGTAAGGAACATCTCCGTAGAGGTCTGTTAATCTAGAAAATACGAATACACGCATTATTCTGGCAATCGCTTTCATTTCATCAGGAGCCCCTTCCTCATCTAATTGGAACAACAAATCTTGCAATGTTTTAACGGCATTGCCATAATATCTGTCCATTAAAGACGAAGCATAGCCTCTGTTCCAGGTATATTTATCTCCGTCCCAAAAACTGGCAGTATTTGCCATATGTTGCATCATGGTGGACTGGTAGATCAAACCAGCACGCCAATTGTCATAACGCTCGCTGGAAGCAAACAGTTGCGCTGCAGTTAATTTGTTTGCAGCATTTACTTGAACTGGTTTTAAAGGGTTAACGTTCAAATCTTCAAAACCTTCATCGCATGCACCAAATACTAGTGCAAACAATAGAATATAAATAGCTTTTTTCATAATTATTTTTTTTAAAACTTAACGTTAAGACTTACACCATACCCTCTTGTGGTAGGAACTCCAAAATATTCCAGTCCTTGAGAGTTACTTACATTATAAGCACTTTCTGGATCTACGTTGTCAATACTTCTCTTAATGTAGAATAAATTTTGAGCCAATAAGTTTATTGTGGCACTTTTAATAAATGTCTTTCCTAAGATGGCAGTAGGGAACGTATATCCCAAACTTAATTGTCTAAACCTGATATAATCGGAATCTTCCACAAACTCTTCGGCAATATCATTAACTCTTCCCCAATAGGTTTGTAAATTTGCTGGTGCTACGGTAGCAGTAAAGGCTGTACCTGTACCAGTATCGGCATCAAATGTTGCTCCGTCAATTCCAGAAACGGCTAAACCACCTTCTCTACCCTCTATGGTTTTTTGATGTAGTCCTGTGCCATATGCAGTTGTATTTGTTCCTGAAAACAATTGTCCTCCAAATTTTCCGTCAATCAAGAAGTTAAGGTTAAAGTCTTTGTAACGAATGGAATTTGAAAAACCGATGGTCCAAGGTGGAACACCATCCCCTAGGATTTTACGCTCTCCCTGACGTGCTATTGGCACACCGTCATCATCAATGTCATATACAATGTTTCCATTATTGTCTCTTACGTATGAAGTACCAAAAATAGTTCCATATCGTTCTCCTACAACATGTGCTATTCTAACATTCCTTGTACGCGGTTCATCAAGGAAAATAGGATCTCCAGCATCGTTTGTGCCCACAACTATACCTTCATTGAATGAGGCATTAACCGAGGTTGTCCATTCAAAATTCTGAGTGCGTATCGGTGTGCCACTGATTAGTAGTTCAACCCCTTTGTTTTCAATCTCACCAATATTGAATATTGCATCATTGAATCCAGATCCTACAGAAGTGGTCACCTTAACAATGTCACTTGTTATTTGATTGGTATAATATGCGAAATCCAATGATAATCTATTTCCAAAGAACCGTGCATCAAAACCAATTTCAAATTCATCCTTATTCCATGGAACAAGATTTGCATTTGGAACGGTGCCTCCAGTTATTCTTCCTAAGGGCTGCCCCAAGTGTCCTTGGTCAAAAATTTCATAAGTCAATGCTAGTTGATATGCTTGATCAGCACCTCCTGCAGTTTGGGAAAATCCACTACGTAGTTTTAGGAAATTAACGAATGTTGGCATCTCAAACATATCCGATAGAATTAAACTTCCACTAACTGAAGGATAAAAATCGTTATTAGAGGTCTCCTTACCAGGAAAAGAGAGGGTAGAGAACCAGTCATTTCTTCCGGTAAAAGTTAAATATGCATATCTGTTATAAGAGAGTTCCAAAGAACCGTAAACCGATCCTATTTTTCGTTCTCCGAAATTATTAAGATCAGGATCGAAATTTCTGTCTCTGGATTGGCGTGCGGTGTTCCCCACATCTTCTAAACCTGGAACAATAAAATCATCTCCTCGCTGTCTTAAAACTTCATGGTCAATACTATTTCTGTTCGCTCCAACAAATGCATTCACTGCGAATTTCTCTGTGATATCCTTTTCAACGCCTAGAATAATATCGGAATCTACTTGGCTGTATCGATATTCGTCTTCTACGATGGAACCTAATGGTTGAAATGCAGTACCAAAGGGTGTTACATTTGTTCTGCGTAAAGTGTAATGATCAATACCTGCCCTGGCTGTTACATATAGCCAGTCCAAAACATCATACCGAAGCGTAGCAGAGGCAATGAGTCTATTTCTTGTGTCTTCATTTCTGAAATTAAAGGCGGCAAAATATGGGTTCTGAGAAAAGACATTATCAGAATATTGTCTTTCACTACCATCTTCATTTACAGCAGGATTCATAAACCTGACATCTACATTTGGAGATAGTAAACCAACGGTAAAGTTGGCATTACCTGGTGCATCCGAAAGTCTTGGTCTGTTTTGTACATCTTCTATACTATATTTGGCGCTAACCTGTGCGGTCAACTTTTCTGCCAACACAGCCCCAGCATTCAAAGCAAAAATCTTCCGATTCAATCCTGAATTTGGTGTAATGTCATCATTGGTAAAGTCTGTAAGTGAAAACCTTAGGTTGGTATTTTCCGTTCCACTAGACATCGCTACTGTGTTAATAAAAGTAGTACCTGTTCTGTAAAAGTGCTTCAAATTACTACCTACATAGGAATAGGGCCTTTCAACACCATCCCATTGGACTACCTGTGAACCATCCAGTCTAGGACCCCAAGAACTAAGGCCAGCTTCTAAAGCTTCAGCTTGGCTTGCAGGTTTTTCACCTAATAGTCCTTGCCCGTATGTTGTTTGAAAGTCTTGTATTGAGGTGTCAACTACATCAAAATTTGCTGTACTTGTAAATTCAATTCCAAAACCCTCTTGTTTACTACCGCTCTTGGTTGTTATTAGGATAACACCGTTACCACCTCTAGAACCATAAAGTGCAGCAGCTGAACCACCTTTAAGTACAGAGATAGATTCTATTTCATCTGCGTTAAGACTGGAAATACCATCACCACCATCGTTACCGCCCCATAAACTGGCAGCACCATTATTTTCGTTACCTATTGGAATACCATCCACAACATATAAAGGTTGATTCCCTCCTGTTAATGAATTGTTACCCCTAATAATAACCCTACTTGATCCCGCAGCACCAGTGGCATTTTGTGTAATGTTTACACCAGCAATCTTACCTTGTAAGGAGTTAATAGCATTGGGCGTCTTTATGGTAGCAATTTCTTCGCTTCCAACTTGTGTGACCGAATACCCAAGTGCCTTGGTTTCTTTTTTGATACCTAGGGCAGTTACCACAACTTCTCCAAGTAATTCTACGTTTTCAGATAGTGTAATGTTAACGGTTGATTGTCCGCCAACGGCCATTTCTCTTTCGGTGTAACCGATTGCAGAAAATACCAGAATGGCTGAATCTCCTGAGACCGAAATCACGTAGTTTCCGTCAAAATCAGTAGAAGTACCATTTCTAGTACCCTTTTCCACCACATTAATTCCGGGAAGTGGTCCTCCCGTATCAGCATCCGTGACGGTTCCTGTAATTCGTTTTCCCTGTGCCATCATTCCTTGAATGCATAGAAGAGACACAAGCATTAGAAAGTAATGAAGTTTTCTGTTCATACTATTTGAGTTTGGTTATTAGTTTCGAAAAGCTTAATACAAGCTTAATGTTCGCATTATAAATGTTTAAATTCCTTATATATATCAGAAAAAATTTCGACTAATAACAATGGTGAAAAGCTAAAGAACATGGAAATCCCATTATTTGAAATGGTTATTTTGGGCATTAACAGTGGCTTTCGTACTTATACACTTGAAGTTAGAGGTGTTTTTGAGGGCTTTTTGGAAGCTTGAATTTTCTACAAAAAGCATTAAATACAGATTTCTTATCGAAATTTAAGTTACCGCCTACGACTTGTCAGAAGCATAAAAGAGTTGGAGAGTGTCGAAGGAAACGCACATATTTTTTTTGCTGATTTCCCTCTTTTTACCGCCTGGTTTCATTAATTGATCATGGTATTATTCATGAATAAATTCTAAAGTATCGGCTTCTATAAGATCTTTATGTGAGATGAAAAAGCTGTTGTGCTTTTTCCCATCGATTGAGATTCTTGAAAGTTTCTCATTCTTTTTGAGAGCTTTAGAGGTAATGGTCACCTTATCTTTTGGATAATAAGAAGTATCCAGATGGATGGTGATTTTATCAAATTTTGGAGCGGTGAGTGCATATATTGGATTAGAGGGGCTCACGGGATAGATGCCCATCATTGAAAACACGGCCCAAGCGCTCATAGTGCCGGTATCATCATTTCCAGGAAGACCATCAGGGGTATTTTTAAAATATTGTTTCAATAATTCTGAAACCTTTTGTTGGGTACGCCATTCTTGCCCTTTTACATAATTGAATAAATATGGATAGGCAATATCTGGTTCGTTGGCCATATCAAACTGATTCTTGTCAAATACATCTTGTAACCGATTCGTGAAAGATTTTGCACCTCCCATTAGTTTCATCAAACCTTTGATATCATGGGGAACCATAAAGGTATATTGCCATGCGTTTCCTTCAATAAAGCCTAAATTCTTTTCAAAATTGGCGCCACTTTCAGGATTATAAGGTGTTAACCAACTGCCGTCATGGTTTTTTGGTCTAAGTAAATTGAACTCTTTGTCAAACAATTTTCTATAGGATAATGACCGTTTTGTAAAACGCTTGTGGTCTTCTTTTTTGCCCAATTCTTTTGCCAGCTGGGCAATGGCAAAGTCGGTAATGTTGTATTCTTGAGTAGTGGAAACAGAACCACTGTTGGTTGTTTTTGTGGTTAAATATCCCTTTTCAATGTAATCCTGTATTCCTGGCCTAAGAGGATTTGCTTCCAATTGGTCAGCGCTTTTAAGCATGGCCTCATATGCTTTTTCAACATTAAAATCCCGAATTCCACGCTGATAGGTATCGGAGATAATAATTCCGGCTGGATCACCGACCATGGTAGTGGTTTCTGTAGCATTTAGTTCCCATTTGGGCAACCAACCAGATTCATCATAAATCTGTAGCATGCTTTTGACCATGTTTGATTGTTGTTTGGGATATACCAAACTCATTAATTGGTGCAAATTTCTATAGGTATCCCAAAGCGAAAAAACAGTATAGCGTGTACCTTCTGTTTTTAAAGTTTTGCGGGTTCTCATTTTTGGATATTCTCCATTGATGTCATTTAGTGTGTTGGGGTGAATCAAAGTATGATATAGGGCGGTATAAAAAATGGTTTTTTCTGTATCGGAACCACCTTCAACTTCTATTCTGGATAGGTATTGGTCCCATTCACTTTTTGTGGCTGCCAAGACTTGGTCAAATGATTTTTCAGCAGTTTCTTTTTCCAAATTCTCTCGAGCATTTTCAATACTGACATAAGAAATGCCCACTTTCATCTCAACCTGGGTAGGCGTAGCAAAATTATATCTCATATAAGCACCAATACTATCACCAACAACCTCTTTGGTGTACTCCTTCATAAATCGGGTTTTTCCATTGTAACCCATCCACTGGGCTTCAGTTCCTTGATAATGAGCAGGTTTTTTCCAAACCCCAAATGTTGAGGCTGGTTTGGAGAACCTAGCTACAAAATAAACGGGATAAGCTTCTTCTGGTTTGTAATAGCAGAAAGACCCCACACTGCGGATACCTTCAATTTCAGTTGGAGAAACTACTTTTACCTGGGCTCCTTGTTCGTTGGTAAGACCTAGACCTAAGTTTAGCAAGATATTTGCTGTACCCTCAGGGAATGAATATTTACTTATCCCCGTTCTAGTGCTTGCCGTTGCTTCTACTTTGATGTTGTATTTGTCCAAGGTGTTGGTGTAATACCCTACTTTGGAGACTTCATTGGAATAGGAGGTGCCGTATTTTAAGTGATCTGTTTCAATTTCTCCTGTGGTTGGCATGGCAAGAATAACTCCTAATTCTGGACAGCCCACTCCACTCAGATTTACATGACTAAATCCGGTTAAAAATTTGTTTTCCTTGATATAAGGAGTAGACAACCATCTGCTGTCTTTTTCTAATGGAAGGTTTTGTGGCCCGGCAACATTAAAAGGGGATACATTTGCCATTCCTCTAACAGCAATAGGCCCAGGATTTGTGGTTCCAAAATTAGAAGTTCCAATAAATGGGTTTACGTATTCAACAGGAGTTTTTTGTCCAAAACAGGTTGAATAAAAAAACAACAATGTGATGCCGATAAATATTTTTTTCATCACTTTATAGAATTGGATAGGGAGTAAGGGGCAGCTTCCTTAGAGACACCCCAATTTTTGTTTGGTTCAGACCCCATTCCAAAAATAAGTTCTCCACCGTTCTGAATGGTTTCTGTGGAAAGCCAAGTATTATATAATGCTTTTCCATTTAGGCTGGCATCTTGGACGAATGGGTTTTCTTTTCCATTTTGATTTGCAGAAATGCGAAAGGTGTTTCCATTTTGAAGATGCAATTTAGCTTCATCAAAAAGCGGGCTTCCAATTACATATTGGTTTGTGGCTGGGGCAACAGGATAAAAACCCAGAGCGCTGAACACATACCAAGCGGATGTTTGTCCGTTATCCTCATCACCACAATAGCCATCTGGGGCAGGGGTATAGAGTTTGGTCAATACTTCGCGTACTTTGCTCTGGGTTTTCCAAGATTGCTTGGCATAATTATACAGATAGATCATGTGTTGGATAGGCTGGTTGCCGTGGGCGTAGTTCCCCATATTCATAATCTGCATTTCTCGTATTTCGTGAATGGTAAATCCATAATAAGAATCATCATATTCTGGAGGCATATTAAAAACACTATCCAACATACCTACAAATTCGGTCTCGCCCCCCATAAGATCTATTAGGCCTTGCACGTCATGAAAAACACTCCAAGTGTAATGCAAACTGTTTCCTTCTGTAAAAGCATCCCCCCATTTTAATGGATTAAAAGGAGTTTGAAAAGATCCGTCTTTGTTCTTCCCTCGCATTAGTTTGGAATCGGAATCAAACAACTTCTTATAATTCAAAGATTTTTTGTAGTAGGTATTAGCTAATACATCTTTGCCCAAAGACTTAGCCATTTGAGCAATGGTAAAATCTGCATAAGCATATTCCAAAGTTCTTGCTGCATTTTCATTGATGCCAACATCATAGGGAACATAACCCAATTCATTATAATAATCCACTCCGGCTCTCCCAACACTATTTACAGGCCTTCCTTCGGATGTAGTTGCATTTTTAATTACGGCCTCTAAAAGCAAATCTTTATCAAAACCGGTAACCCCTGTCAAATGCGCATCAGCAATAATTGGGGCCGAATTGGAGCCAATCATACAGTCTCTGTGTCCAGGACTGGCCCATTCAGGAAGCCATCCAGATTCTTTGTAGGTGTTGGCCAATCCTTCCATAATGTTGCTGTTCAATTCTGGATACATCATGTTAAAAAATGGAAACACTGCGCGGAAGGTATCCCAAAAACCATTGTCAGTAAACATATAACCGGGCAATACCTGACCGTTGTAAGGACTATAATGCACCACTTGCTCATTGGCATCAAACTCGTAAAACTTTCTTGGGAACAACAACACACGATACAAGCAGGAGTAAAAAGTGCGCAGGTGATCTATATTTTTGGTGCTTACTTCTATTCTTCCCAATTCTTTTTCCCAAGCTTGGGTTGCTTCATTTCTGGTTTCTTTGAAGCTATTATTTCCAATTTCTCTATCCAAGTTCAATTGTGCTTGTTCCGGACTTATAAAGGACGAGGCCACCTTTACGTGTACTGCTTCACCTCTTTTTGTTTTGAAACCTATGATGGCCCCAACATGGTCGCCTTTGTTTTCGGTTATATTCTCTTCTAATTTCCAATCATCACCCCAAGTGTTGGTGAGTTCAAAATCTTTATCAAATTCCGCTACAAAATAATTATGGAAATTTTCTGGAACGCCACCGCTATTGTTTCTGCAATACCCAATAATTTTTCGTTGCTCTGGTAAAATTTTTACCATGGAACCTTTAAAAAAAGCATCCAGCATGATATAGGCCGTATCTGTTTCTGGAAAAGTAAATCTAAAATGTGCGGCACGTTCTGTAGGTGCCACTTCGGCTACTACATCATAATCTGCTAAGTAAACACTGTAATAATCTGGTTTTACAGTTTCGGCCTTATGCGAAAAATGCGAAGCTCGTTCGTCTTCTTTATATTTCAAATCTCCGGTAACGGCCATTAAAGAAAATGCTGCATAATCATTGATCCAGGGACTGGGTTGATGCGTTTGTTTGATGCCCCGAATTGTTTTCTCGTCATATTTATAGGTCCATCCATCTCCCATTTTTGAAGTCATGGGAGTCCAAAAATTCATTCCCCAAGGTGTTGCAATAGCTGGATAGGTATTTCCATTGGACAGGCTGAAATCTGAATCAGTACCCATTAAAGGATTCACATATTGCAAGTATTCTTTTTTATCTTCAGATTGATTTTGAGCGGACTCTTTATTTGCGTCCTGTCCGCAAGAGCTTACAACTAAAGCTATAGTAAAAATGAAAATTATTTTCTTGGATAGGTGAACTTTTCTCAATCTCATATTAGTTGTATATTTTGTTGACTTCAGGAGTTTTTAGTTGATTTTTATCGGCCAATTCAGAATCATTAGTCATGGTAAATACCAATGAACCTCCATTCATAATCTCTTTGTGGGTGATATAACTTCTATTTAATGTTTCGCCATTTAGCGCCACACTTTGCACAAACTGATTTTCTTCTAAACCATCAGCGCTAACTGTAAAGGTTTTGCCATTCGCCACTTCCACGATTGCTTCTTCAAACATGGGGGCTCCTAAATCATATACACCTTGTGAAGGATTTACAGGATAGAATCCCAACGAACTAAGAATATACCAAGATGACATTTGTCCACAGTCTTCATTACCGCAATGCCCATTAGGTTCATTTTTGTATTGATTTTCTAAAATCTCCCGAACCAATTTTTGCGCTTTGGAAGGTTGGTTTAAATAATTGTATAAGTAAGCAACATGATGACTGGGTTCATTACCGTGTGCATATTGACCAATCATTCCTGTGCTAAATACAGGCAATTTGTCCTCTGGACTTGGTGCATAACTGAACATGGAATCCAGTTTCTGTTCAAAACGTTCTTCTCCACCTGTTTTTTCAATAAGTCCTGCAATGTCTTGTGGAACGTACCAATAGTAATGCCATGCATTGCTTTCACAGAAATAGGGAGAGTATTCTTTAGGTACGAAAGGTTCTATAAATTCTCCATGGATATCTTTGGGTTGCAACCATGACCTTTTGGAATTATACAGGTTTTTCCAATTTTCTGAACGCTTTAAAAAGTATTCATAGTCTTCTTGTTTGCCCAAGTCTTTTGCAAACATTGCAATACACCAATCATCATAAGCATATTCCATGGTTTTGGAAACGGACCAATTTTCATGGTGCTCGTCAACAGGAATAAAACCTCTTTCCTTGTACACATCAATCTGACGTTCATTTACCATGGCACTTTCTTTGCAAGCCTTATAGGCCAGGTCAACATCAAACTGAAATCCTTTAAAATAGGCATCCACAATCACTGGTACTGCATGGTACCCAATCATCATGTTGGTTTCGCTTCCTTGCATGGACCAAACCGGAAGAATATCGGTTTCCTTGTAATGTGCCAACAAGGACTTAATCATATCGGGCACTTTATCAGGTTGAATTATGGTATACAATGGATGCGCCGCTCTAAAAGTGTCCCAAAGGGAAAAGGTATCGTAGCGGTTGTAATTTTCTGCTTTGGAGATGGAATCCCCGCCCTGTCTTTGTTTTCCGTGAACATCATTTGCCGCTTTGTACTCCCCATTGCTATCGCTATAGAGTGTTGGAGCCAACATGGATTGGTATAGCATGGTGTAGAAGATGGACTTTTGATTCGCATCTTTTGACACAATTTGTATTTTTTGAAGTTCTTCCTCCCAAGTTTGTTTTGCAGCTTCTTTTAAGGTATCAAAGCTTTTGGTTGCTTCTGATAGAATAGCTTTACCAGCTGCTTCTGAACTCACTGATGACAATCCAGTCTTTACCACAATTTGTTCTCCTTCATTTGTACTGTAATTCAATATGATTTTTGAATTGATTCCACCAAAAGGAGGTTCGTCTGGTTTTTTATCATCAAGAATTTGATAGGATTGAAAGGGTTTTGAAAAATGCATTTCAAAAAACAACCGTTGGTTTCTAGCCCAACCCGTAGACATTCTATGCCCTTGTAAAGTGGAATCATTGACAACTTTGATGAAGGTATCTGTGGGCTTGTCCCAATTGATGGCATATCCTAGATCTACATGAATTTGGCTATTTTCATCCTTTGGAAATGTATATCTATGTACACCAACTCTACTTGTGGCTGTCATTTCCGCTTTAATGCCATAATCCAATAAATCTACCCAATAGTATCCTGGGGAAGCCCCTTCTTTATCGTGGCTAAAACTAGAGTGAGGCTTGTAGTTGTTCGCTTTTATTTTTTTTGAAGACCTTCCGTTTGTGGGCATCACTAAAATATCATACAAATCTCCTGCGCCTGTCCCAGTTAGATGTGTGTGGGAAAAACCAGAAATGATGGAATCTTGATAATAATATCCAGCTATTCTATCCCAACCAGGAATGCCAATATCTGGGCTTAATTGCACCATCCCAAATGGTGTAGTAGCTCCAGGATATGTGTTTCCCGGTCCGTCCGTGCCTATAAAAGGGTTTACGTAAGCTGTTAGCTCTTCATTAACAGCTTGTTTCTTTGGTTGTGGGGAACAACTTATTGCTAAAACTAAAAGTGTTATATGAATACAACCCAACCTCATTGATAATCAATTTTTATTACTCGCTATATGCTTCGAACTTTCCGTCTTTGGATATGTGCAATATGTTTTTACTGAATGGACTTTTTGCCCAAATGGAGAAGCCATTGGTGTACTTTTCAAGTATAGGTTTAATGGTATGTCCAAATAGTTTTTTAGAGGCTTTAAAAGTTTCTACATTTCTTGTTTTCCAGTGAGTGGCTTTGTTTTCTTCATTAATCAGGCCTCTGTAAATTTCATAGAGATACCATTTGATGTAATCATCTTTTGGAATCTCAAAATCAACGATGGTACTTCCAACTTCAGCACTGGAAAAAAAGACATATCCCCATCTTTCAGGTTCATGCATATTGATTACTTGCTGAGGTGACCATACCCAATTGTTTTCATGTAGAAATTCTCCTGTTTTTTCATCTCTTTTTCTAGAATACTTCCCATTGATTACATCAAAATCCCAATTCACCCTTGAAAAACCTACCCTCCAAAATTTGTTTTGAGGCACATTGTTTTGATAATACCCGGTGCGTAAATCCCTAAAGGGAATAGCTATTTCTATTGACCATCCTTGATCGGTATCTGAAGGATCATTTAGAGTGCCTTGTACTGACACGGCAGATTGGAGCCCTAACGCTTCCCATCCGTTTATGGTTTCGTTGCCTGCACGATACGGAGCAGTCAAATATTGGTCCCAAACAGTATTTAAAACGTTCCACTCCAACTCATAATACCCGTGCACATCTCCCTCAGGATCAAGAAAAATTTCAAAATCGTTGTTATGGAAGATTACAGCATCGTGTTCGGTAATATCCCCCCACACATGTGGTTCATCCAATTGTGCAAAGAAGTAAACATTGTTTTCATCCCAGAGCATTTTCATTCTGGTGTCATACGTTGGCTTTTTCTCGCCCTCTATGTCTATGAATAGACTGGACCATGGGGCTTTTTTCCAGGATGCTTCCTCCGCTTTTCCATCGATTGTTATGGTATCAATTGTATGATAAGCCACATAGCTTTTTGGCTTTTCTTGCGCAGATAGGAGAATGCATCCTATATAAAGGAAGAAAAGAATGAGGCTTACTAGTTTTTTGTGTTTTCCAATATCCTGTTTCATTTTATAAACTGTTATCCTTAGTGAATTTCACAATTTCGGATAGATGACCAAAGGCCAAAGCTGTTACGGTATCGGCGGCACCATAGTAAATGGCTACTTTGTCTTCCTCTATTGAATGTAATGTTGCGCAGGGGAAGATTACATTAGGTACATCTCCCATACATTCATATGTGGTTTGGGGTGATAGCAAATAAGGTTGGGTTCTATATTTAACCAGATCTGGATTGTTTTTATCCAGGATAGCAGAACCCATGGAGTATCTAAATCCATTACAAGTATTAATTACACCATGATAGATCATGAGCCATCCTTCATCTACCAAAATGGGAACAGAACCGGCACCAATCTTTGCGCACTGCCATGCACTGTCTTCAAAGGGTGAAGCCTTCATTACGCATCTATGTTCTCCCCAATACTTCATATCTGGGCTATAGCTTAAGTAGATATCACCAAAAGGGGTGTGTCCATTATCGCTCGGTCTACTCAACATGGCATATTTTCCATCAATTTTTTCTGGAAAGAGTACACCATTCCTATTAAAGGGTAAGAATGCATTTTCACATTGAAAGAACTCTTTGAAATCGAAAGTGTAGCCAATGCCTATAGTTGGGCCATGATATCCGTTGCACCATGTAATCCAATAGCGGTCTTCTATAAATGTAACACGAGGGTCATATTTATAATCTGATTCAATCATTTCTGTATTACCGGCACCAAATACTATCGGTTCATGGTTAATGTCCCAATGAAGTCCATCTTTGCTAAAACCAGCAAAAATGTTCATCTGTACAGCTTTGTTGTCGCACCTAAAAACACCAGCAAAACCCTCTTCAAAAGGGACCACAGCACTATTAAAAATACTATTGGAAGACGGAATGGCATCCCTTTTTATTATAGGATTTTTGCTATATCTCCAAACAACATCGGTGCTATTTGCTGGTCTTTCTTGCCAAGGTATTGTATTCACTTTTTCTAAGATTTGATTGGTCATGATTTATTCAACACATATTTATACCTCAATTTGGAATTTTCTGAACCTTATCTAACCAAGTGTATTTTAAAATTAAAGAAGTTATTAAAAATACGACAAGAGCCGTAATGGCTTTTGGATTATCTCTAATGATAAAATAAATAGGTAACAGAATCATACTGGATTGCCAGACTATTCCAATTGCGCAGTTCATCATGTCTGCCCAAAAATCGTTATTCTTTTCAAATGTGGAATCTTCACTTTTTAGTTGTGCAACAATGGGTTTCCACCATCCCCATGGTTTTACTTGTCGGTAGAAAGACTTCAGCACTGCCACTTCTGTTGGTTTGGTAAGGTAAGTTCCTAAGAATGAACCCAGCAAAGAAACTCCAAAAATCAATGGAAATAAATATATGGCATGGATGTGGGATAGGTCATAAAAGAAGGAATCTTCTATAAAATTGGCTTTGTTCTGATCCAATATAAACTGCAAGCTTGCAATGATTAGACCGGCGACCATACCCCAAAAATATCCCCAACCATTAAAGCGCCACCAGATCCATTTTAAAAAATTGGCTGCAACATAACCCCCATAGAGAGCGCTGCTAATCCAAAGCGTGAGGGAGTTTATGGAGTCCGCAAAGAATCCCATACAAACACCCAAGCCAACAACAAAAAATGAAGCAATATGACTTGCCTTTATATAATGTTTATTAGTGGCTTCGGGTTTAAAATATTTTTTATAAATGTCATTGACAATATAGGCTGGACTGGAGTTTACAAATGCAGAAAAGGTGGACATGAAAGCAGCAAGCAAGCCAGCGAGGAGCAATCCTTTTATCCCAACTGGGATATGATGATTAATTACCTTGGGTAAGATAATTTCCAAATCATTGCCAACTAATTCTGGATTGGAGCTCATTTCAGGAGCGAAAACGACTAAAGCGATGACAACAATTCCTGTGACCAATAAATATCTGGGAATGTATAATACCAAGTTAGTGAAGCCACTCATGTAGGCAGCTTCCTTGACTGTTCTTGTGGATAAAATCCGCTGAAAATCATAACTGGGTACGGGTCCAGCGATACTAGCAAAAAAGCCTTTAAATAGTGACATTCCAATGAAGGCTCCGAACATTTTATAGCCTTCGGTGTCAATTAAATCATTGAATGCTTGGAATTTGGTGCTCCAATGAGTGCCTAATTCGGCACCAAAGAAAATACTTCGCCATTCCTCTGAGATGATAGTATTTATTTCGATATCACTAATTGCAAAAAAAGCATAGCCAGCAACAAGAATGCCTGCAATCACCATAATGACATATTGCAACACTTCCGTGGCCACTACAGAAAACATACCTCCTTTAATGGTATAAATCGTGGTAAGAAAAATGATAATTAAGGCATAGGATTGCTCAGATGATAAAAGAAGCACCTCTCCAATTTGAAGGGGGATGTCCCAAGGTAAAATGATTGTTAAAAACTTACCAGTACCTTCAAAAAAGTAGGCTATAAAGCCTACTGCAGATATTATGGCAAATAAGGCAACAATACTATGGGATGCCCTGCCTGCTTTACCATCACCAAAACGTGTTAGAATCCATTCGGACCCAGTCATAATATTGGATCGTCGTATCCATATGGCCAAGAACATCATTAAAAAAACTTGATTCCATACAGGCCATAACCACATGAACATAAAACTCTTGGCCCCATATAAAAATAATATGCCTACCATCCATGCCGTTCCAGAAACATCGAACATGCCAGAGCCATTACTAAGCCCTAAATAGTACCACTTAATATTGTTTCCACCTAGAAAGTATGATTCTAGGCCGTTAGAAGCTTTTTTGGAAACCCAAATACCAATAATGAGGGTTAACAATACATAGACTACTATGATTGAAATGTCTATTACATCCATATAATTGTACTGGTCTTTTTTATATCCCCCAATTTTTGTTGGGATCAGGACCCATTTTAAATTCCAACGTACCACCAGCCATTAGCTCTTGGTGGGTGATGTAAGTACGTTGCAACGACTTTCCATTTAATTTTACTGATTGAATGTATCTGTTGATTGATGAGGTACTTTCTGCTGAGATGACAAATTTCTTTGTGCCCGATATAGCGATGGTGGCCTTCTCAAAAACCGGGCTTCCAAGCTCGTATTGTCCTGAGGCCGGATTCATAGGATAGAGTCCTAATGAACTAAACACATACCATGCGGACATCTGGCCACAGTCTTCATTACCACTTAAGCCTTCAGGTTTGGTGCTGTATTGTGTATCCATAATCTCCCTAACCCAATACTGTGTTTTCCAAGGAGCATCTGCCTTGTTGAACATATAAGCTATGTGGTGACTGGGCTCATTACCATGAGCATATTGCCCTATTAAACCGGAAATATCGGCTGAAACGTTTTCTCCAGAAATCTCTGAAGTCTCTGTAAATAGCTGTTCCAACTTTTCAACAAAAGGTTTGTTTCCACCATGTAGATTTATAAAATCAGGAATGGCATGCAGCACAAACCAACTATGTTGCCATGCATTACCTTCTGTGTAATCTGTATGTTCACGGTGACTTGAAAATTTTGGATCAAAAGGTTCGTTCCAACTTTTTCCATCTGCTGATTTCCCTCTCATAAAACCCGTTTCGGCATCAAAAAGGTGTTTATAGGCATTGGAGCGATTGCTGAAATAACGGTACTCTTCTTCTTTACCTAAGTCTTTTGCCATCTGCGCCACGCACCAATCATTATAGGCAAATTCTAAACTTATGGTTACGGATTCATCCAATGAAGTATATGGGATATAGCCATATTCTTTATAAGGTTTTAGCCCTCGAATATCTCCCATCATGGTATTGGTGACTGCTTCAAAGGCTTTTTCAATATTGTACCCGCGAATTCCTTTTAGATATGCCTCGGCTATTACTGAGACACCGTGGTTGCCGGTCATAGTGTTGGTTTCATTGCCATAAAGTGTCCAGACCGGTAACCTTCCCTGTTCATCATAATAAGCTAACATAGATTGAACAATATCGTTGACCCGTTCTGGTTGAAGAATATTCAATAGTGGATTTTCAGCTCGGAACGTGTCCCACAAAGAGAGCGTAGAGTAGGCGTTCCAATCTTTGGTTTTGACAATACTGTCATTTTGCAACCTAAATTCCCCATTGGTATCACTAAAAAGCACTGGCGCAATCTGTGTATGATATAATGCAGTATAAAAAATGGTCTTAAGCGAATCTTGTGGGGTATCTATTACTATCTTGGAGAGCAGAGACTCCCATTTTTCACTAGTTTGTGTCTTAGCCTCCTCAAAAGAGCTGGTAGATCCATGTTTGCCAAGATTTTCCTTTGCATTAGCTATACTCACTGAAGAAACCGCAATTTTCAACTCCGTAGTATTACTGGAACTTTCATCAAAAAAGAACTGTCCTCCCGTTTTAATGCCTTTAATATGTTCAGCTTCTGCCGTTGGATTTCCGTCGGCAACGTAGATGGCATTTAGAATTGGAGTTGATGATTCAATCGCAAAGAATAGCTTTTGATTTTTTGCCCAACCAGTACTATGTCGGTATCCCGTGAGTAGATTTTTGTCTTCTAAGGTGAGGCTACTTTCCGCAGGAGTGTCCCAATTTACAGCATATCCCAAATCGATTATGAAAGATCTGGTATCCTTGTCTTCGTATGTGTATCGATGGAAAGCCACATATTCATTTGCAGTTAATTCAACTTTTATATTATTGTTGTCCAAAACCACTTTATAATAGCCTGGATGGGCAATCTCACTGGAATGTGAAAAACCTGAGGTATATGGTAAACTGTCTCTTTGCTTGCCAAATTGAGACACATCCATTTGTTTGGTAGAGGGCATTAAAAGCAAATCTGCCAAGTCCCCGATACCCGTGCCACTCAAGTGCAATTGTCCAAAACCGGAAATAATGGAATCAGTAATATGATAACCAGAGCACCAATCCCATCCTGTTGTTCCATTGTCTGGCCCAGGCTGAACCATGCCAAAAGGAGCGGTAGGGCCAGGGTATGTGTGTCCGTGTCCGCCTGTTCCAATGAAGGGGTCGACGTATTCTATAGGTTTTTTAAAAGGGATATTTTGCTCCTTTTCTTTACAGGAGAAACCCAAAATGAGCGCAACTGAAAATAAGGTAATATAGGTTTTGCGCATCAACAGATTGGATTAATATTGATATTTTTTATACTTTTCGCCAAATTATATTTGATTTTTCTATTGCGATTGAGCAATATTTCAGATGGGTTTTTTGGTTATGGCTGTTTATAAAATTGTTATCCTAAATATTTATAATTTTATGTTGTAGCCGAATAAAATTAGACCAACAACCAACCCCGAAAGCTAAACAGCAGAAAAACCGAACAAACAAAATATCCTTCAATCCATGTACATAAATGATAAATTGGACGAACTTTTAAGCGTAGAATCCCAGCGTCCGTATAGTATCACATATAAACATCATATTATCTTTTGGGCTGTTTATTTTGGGCTTAATACATTGCGCTGGGGAAGTATTCATAATGATTTTATGTTGTCGTTGAAGACCAATTTGATTGGTTTTCCCATCCATATTGCGCTTTCTTACTTTAACATTTACTTTCTTATGCCCAAGTACGTGTACACCAGAAAATATGTAACCTTCGCTTTTTTGATGGTGGTCTGCCTTTTTGTTATGCTGATACTGAAATTTAATCTCACATATTACTTGGTAAGTACTAACGTAATGCCCGAAGGCCCAGAATATACAGATAGCCTTACGCTTAACTATGCCCTTACAACAATGTATGGTGAACTCTATGTTGTGGCTTTTGCTACGGCCATTAAAATCACCGTGGATTGGTTGCGGGAACACAGCAAATTGCATGATTTGGAAAAAAGACAGTTGACAACCGAACTTAAGTTTTTAAGATCCCAGGTGTCACCACATTTTTTCTTTAATACACTAAACAATATTTATTCACTTACCCTTGAAAAATCGGATAAAGCTCCTGAGGTAATTTTAAAACTTTCAGGATTGATGCGGTATTTATTATATGCTACCAAAAAACGTAAACAGGACCTTAAAAGTGAAATAGACTGCATTCAAAACTATATAGATTTAGAGAGAATCCGTTTTAATGACTCCTTGCAGATAGACATTGGAATTTCAGGAGATTTGGAAAATAAGGAAATAGCGCCAATGCTCCTTGTGCCTTTAATTGAAAATTGCTTTAAACACGGCGCAAGTAAAAACATTGGAGATATGAATATTGCAATAGACATCAATGTTGCAGATGATTTTTTGTATTTTAATGTAGCTAATACCATTCCCAAAAATGAAGCCAATAGCAAAGTGGCTACTCGAAGTGGTGGTATTGGGCTCAGTAATGTGAAAAAACGACTTGAATTGGGTTACGATCAAAAGGATTACGATCTTGCCATTTTTGAAAAGGAAAATATGTTTCACGTAGATTTAAAGCTTAAAGTATGATGGACCTAAGAGTGATTATTATTGATGATGAGCCGTTGGCAATTAATGTTCTTAAAAACTATGTGGAGCAGGTGAAGCAATTAGAACTGATCCAAACATTTTCAAATGCTGTGGATGCTACCACTTTTTTGCAAGAAAACGAAGTGGATATTATTTTTTTGGATATCAACATGCCTATTCTTGACGGTTTAGATTTTTTGGAATCATTGCATGTTTCACCAATGATTGTTATTACAACTGCTCATGAGGAATACGCTATAAAAAGCTATGAATTAGAAGCAATAGATTATTTGGTAAAACCTATTCCTTTCCCACGATTTTTAAAAACTATAAACAGGATTACTAGTTTAAAACAAAGCAGTGCTAAGCTTGCTTCTCAACCTTCAAACGAAAAGCCCAGTATCTTTGTTAAGGTGGATAAGAAGAAACTGCAAAAAATTTTCATCGATGAAATTGTAGTGGTGGAAAGCCTTAAGGATTACATCCGTATTAAGACCACATCGGCAAAATACATTATTCATAGAACCTTAGGAAGTTTTACAGACGAGTTGCCGAGCGATAAATTTCTTAGAATCCATAGATCTTATACCATAGCCATAGATAAAATTGAAGCTATTGAGGGCAACAGTGTGGAAGTAGATGGAATTAGATATACCATTGGAAGAAGTTATCTTAATGAGGCCAAAAGCCGTATTTTAAATGATACCATTTCATAAGCCCAATTAGCACATTAATATCAAGATTTATAGAAATCTAAACTAAAAAACCTTACAGCTTCATTGGTCTTTTCTCCGTTGCTATTGGTCGAAATTTTTTAGTGAATTTCAGGTTATCGAAGTAGTTTACAGTACCACAATCTTAATATTGTTAGTATGCCCTCTATTTATTTAGCTAAAAAAAGATTCCTAGGAGCAGTATTTTTAATTGCGATAATGTGTTTTGCAGTTAGTTGCAAGAACGCAAAAGAGGAGTATACAACAATCTCAAAAGAAGAATCTTTAAAACAAATCCCAGATAGTATTGATTTTTCCTTCCATATAAAACCCATTCTTTCAGATAGATGTTTTGCTTGTCATGGCCCCGATAAAAATGCGGTTGAAGGAGGACTTTCGTTACATAAGGCAGAGGATGCTTATGCAGCTATTGGTGAAAACCTAGATAGATATGCTATTGTTCCTGGTGATGTTGCAAATAGTGAATTGATAAATAGAATATTTAATGAGGACCCTAATATGGTAATGCCTCCTGAAGAATCAAATCTTATACTTTCTGCTTATGAAAAAGAATTGTTTAAGAAATGGATAGAACAGGGAGCGGTATATAAAAAGCATTGGGCATTTGTACCTCCTGTAAAACCCGTTGTTCCTAAGGTGGAAAATGAAGGTTGGGGTAAAAATGAAATTGACAAGTTTGTCCTTAAAAAATTGGAGTTAGAAGGATTTTCACCATCTAAAAAAGCATCCAAAGAACAACTTATTCGTCGAGTGTTTTTCAGTATAACCGGATTACCTCCTAGTGCAGAACAAGTCAATGCATTTTTGAACGATACAACAGAGGAAGCATATGAAAAAATAGTGGACTCCTTGTTAAATACAGTGGCTTATGCAGAATATATGGCTGCAGATTGGATGGATGTTGCCCGATATGCTGATACCCATGGCTATCAAGATGATTTTGAACGTACCATGTGGCCTTGGAGAGATTGGGTCATTCATGCATTTAACAAGAATATGTCTTATGATGAGTTCATAACCTATCAATTGGCAGGCGACATGATTCCCAATGCCACAAAAGAATCAATTCTTGCAACAGGGTTTAATAGAAATCATAAGATAACTGCTGAAGGAGGCGTAATTCCGGAGGAATACCGCATAGAATATGTAGAAGACAGAACCAATACTTTTGGGACTGCATTTTTGGGAATGACCATGGAGTGTGCTCGCTGTCACGACCATAAATATGATCCTTTAAGTCAAAAAGACCATTTCCAGTTATTTGGATTTTTCAACAATATTGATGAAAAAGGGCTCATGGCCAATGCACAAGAAATACCCAAACCCTATATTACTGTTTCCAAAAAAGATGCAGATGGGGTCTTGGATTTTGTAAACATGACCAATAGTCCAACTCCCAAAGTTGAGGTGATGGTAATGAAAGATATGTCAAAACCTCGGGAAACCTTTGTATTAAATAGAGGGGTGTACGATCAGCCAGCTGATCAGGTTTTTCCTGGGACTCCAGAGGCAATTTTGCCTTTTCCAGAGGGATTCCCTAAAAATAGATTAGGCTTGGCCAAATGGTTGTTTCATGAAGACCATCCATTAACGGCGCGTGTTGCCGTAAACAGAATCTGGCAGCGAATGTTTGGAAAAGGTTTGGTAGAAAGTTCTTATGATTTTGGAAACCAAGGAGCACTTCCTTCACATCCAGAATTATTGGATTTCCTTGCCATAAAATTTCAAAAGGAAGAATGGAATGTCAAAAACATTATAAAGTTTATGGCACTTTCCGAAACCTTTCAGCAAAGCAGTGAAATTTCCGAAGAAATGCAGGAAAAAGACCCTGAAAACACCTATTTGTCAAGAGCTTCAAGATTGAGGCTAAGTGCAGAAATGATAAGAGATCAAGCATTGAAGATAAGCGGTCTCTTAAATGATGAGGTAGGCGGTCCAAGCGTAAAACCATATCAACCAGAAGGGATTTGGGAAGAGACCACAGGCGGTGGCGGTGGAAGCACATCAACCTATATTCAAAGCTCGGGCAAGGATTTGTATCGAAAGAGTCTTTATACTTTTTGGAAGCGGACAGTCCCGCCTCCTAGTATGATGACTTTTGATGCCGCTTCTCGCGATCTGTGCACAGTAAAACGTCAAGAAACAAATACTCCGTTACAAGCGCTTGTGCTATTAAATGACCCACAGCTTATTGAAGCCGCAAGAGCATTGGCTTATAAATCAATTGGTGTTGTTGGAAAAGAGCCTAAAGATCAAATTGCGTATATTTTTCAAAATGCAACATCAAGAGCTCCAAGTGAGGAAGAAATGGCAATCTTGACCAATTTTTATCAAGATACGTTGAGAAAAATAGAAACAGGAGAGGTTGTAACAGAAGAATATCTGTCCATAGGAGAGTTTGCCGTGGTTTCTGATATTTCACAAAAGGACCTGGCAGCATTGGCTTTAACCGCACATACCATATTAAACTTAGACGAAACCATATCAAGAGGATAGTTATGAGTGAGAAGAAAATAATAGCAGATAACGCACTTAACCTCAACCGAAGAGCTTTTATGGGAAAAACCGCCTTAGGCGTTGGTGGATTAGCCTTAGGTTCTTTGCTTGGTTGCAATTTTTACAAAAAAGAGGGCAGTTTAATCACCAAAACTGAAAATCCAATGGGGATTAAAGGAATCCTCAATTCGCCACATCATGCGGCTAAAATAAAGCGGGTAATCTACTTATTTCAAAGTGGAGGTCCATCGCAATTAGAACTCTTCGATTATAAGCCCTTACTTAATGAGAGAAGAGGTGAAGACTTACCCGAGTCCATTAGAAATGGACAACGGTTAACCGGGATGACATCAGGACAAGATAGTTTTCCTTTGGTAGGCTCCAACTTTGGATTTCAACAATACGGTAAAAATGGAACATGGATAAGTGATTTGTTACCTTATACCGCTAAAATGGTAGATGAATTATGCATCATAAAATCGATGTATACCGAGGCCATTAATCATGATCCGGCGGTCACTTTTTTCCAAACGGGTTCACAACAACCTGGCAGGCCTAGTATTGGGTCTTGGTTAAGCTATGGATTAGGGAGTGAAAATGAGAATCTGCCAGCATTTACAGTGCTCTTATCACGAGGGACAGGAAGACCTAATGGACAACCTTTATATACAAGGCTTTGGGGGAATGGTTTTCTGCATTCCCTGCATCAAGGAGTGCAATTTAGGGCAGCAAAAGATCCAGTCCTTTATCTGAACGACCCCAAAGGAATATCCAAAGAAACAAAACGCTCCATTTTGGATAACCTTGCTGAATTAAACGAAAAACAGTACAAGGAATTTGGTGATGAAGAAATACAGAGTAGAATAGCGCAGTATGAAATGGCCTATCGTATGCAGACTTCTGTTCCCGATGTAATGAATACTGAAAACGAACCAGACTACATTTATAAAATGTATGGTGCTGATGCAAAAATACCCGGTACCTATGCGGCCAATTGCCTATTGGCGAGAAGACTTGCAGAACAAGATGTTCGTTTTATTCAGTTGTATCATATGGGGTGGGACCAGCACGATAATTTACCCGGAGCCATTGAAAAACAGGCTAAAGATGTAGACCAAGCCTCCGCTGCCTTAGTAGCTGACCTTAAACAACGAGGTATGCTGGAAGATACGCTAATAGTTTGGGGTGGTGAGTTTGGTAGAACCAATTACTCCCAAGGAATATTAACACCAGAGAGCTATGGTAGGGACCATCACCCAAGATGTTTTACCATGTGGATGGCAGGAGGGGGCATTAAGCCCGGATTTGTATATGGCGAGACAGATGAATTTGGTTATAATATTGTAAAGAACCCAGTGCATGTTCACGATTTTCAAGCTACAATGCTTCATTTATTGGGAATAGATCATGAACGGCTTACGTATAAATATCAAGGAAGAAGATTTAGACTTACAGATGTAGAAGGACATTTGGTAAAGGATATTTTGGCATGATGCAACGTAGGGAATTCATTGAAAAAAGTGGCTTGGCCACTTTAGGGCTTGCATCACTAAATGCGATGTCGTTTTCAGAAAATATGCTAAAAGATGCCATCATTGGACATGGAAGCCATCGCTATAAAGTTGACTTAAACTGGGGGAAACTAAATAGCAAAAACTTTCCTGTAAAAGACTGTCACGAAATGGTCCAAGATGCTAAAGGCAGGATTATTTTACTGACCAATCATACCAAAAACAACATTCTTATCTATGATAAATCCGGGAGGTTATTGGGCTCTTGGGGAAGTGAATATCCAGGGGCTCATGGTCTAACGTTACACAATGAAAATGGAACAGAATTTTTATATATAGCAGATAATGATCGGCATGAGGTTATTAAAACTACCCTAGAAGGAAAGGTGATTCAGGTTTTTCCTTTTCCAAAGGAAACAGGAAAGTATCATAAACAAGAAGAATATATCCCTACAGAAACCGCCATTGCCGAGAATGGTGATATTTATGTGGCAGATGGTTATGGAGCGCAATATATAATCCACTATGATGCTAATGGCAAGGTAAAGAATGTGTTTGGTGGTAGGGGGGAAGAGGACCATCTCTTTAACAATGCCCATGGCATTTGTATTGATGATCGCGACTCAAAGAATCCAATTTTGCTCATTACTGCCAGGCAACAAAACAAATTGAAACGATTTTCTCTGGATGGAACATATATAGATTCCATTGATTTGCCAGGGGCTTACATTTGTAGACCGGTAATTCATAATGGACATGTGTATCTGGCTACCATATGGTCTGGAGATGGATCGGAAGGCACTGGCTTTATTTCCATATTGGACAAAAACAATAAATTGATTTCTGCACCGGGAGGCAGTATTCCTTCCTATGAAAATGATGATTTAAATCCTATGCATCAAGCCTTAAAAATCTTTCGTCATCCACATGATGTATGTATTGATGAGGATGAAAATATATATGTGGCTCAATGGAATTCCTGGGGGACATATCCCATAAAACTGTATCGAGTATGATATTTTTTTCCTTTCCATTAAAAAGTGAGGTAAAATTCAAGAATAAAGTGTCCAAGATTAAAACCATCATGTTCATTTTTGGTTTAGTCACCATGTCCTGCCAATCGCAAAAGATCAGTTTTTTAAGTTTGGATAGCATTCAGTTGGCGAAACCAGTAATTACTATTGATTCTATGCTCTTTAGGAATGCGGCAACCCTAAAGTTTAATCTGGCTCAAGAAAGCACTTTTATTAAATACACTTTAGATGGAAGTGAGGTTTCGGAAGGTTCTACGCTGTATAATTCACCTATAAAGATCAATAAGACATCCGTGGTAAATGTCAAAGCCTTTCATCCTCACTATATGCCTAGTGAAAATCAAGGGGTTATCATTCGAAAAATGAAAACCAATATTTCATCTTCTGAAGTTACCATTGAACCGGAACCCAATGCCAATTATTATGGAGACGGCAACATTACTTTGATTGACAGTCAAAAAGGTTCAATTAATTTTAGAAATGGAAATAGATGGCTGGGTTTTCAAGAACGTGAGATCAATATACATCTTAAATTTTCGAGACCACTTTTGGCTGAAAAGATAGTTGTGAGTGCCCTTCAAGATCAAGGGTCTTGGATTTTCTTGCCGAAGACTGTGTCGGTAAGTTCTAAAGATGATATTATTGGGAATATTACATTGAATAATAGTGCTGTAGAAAACAGTAAGAGCTTGGATTTTTTGGAAATTCCTATTAAAAAAGAACGATACAAAGAAATAAATATCAAGGTAGCTGCTTTGCATGAAATCCCAGATTGGCATCAGGGTAAGGGTACTTTGCCTTGGTTGTTTATAGATGAAATTATAGTTGAATAAATAATAAAAAATGCAATTAGGTAATTTACATCCCTTATTTGTCCATCTTCCTATTGGAATTCTGGTTCTGGCATTCTTAATGGAAATCTATTATTATAGAAAACCAGAGCCAAAAGACAATGGAACGGTTTTGTTTGCATTAGGAATTGGTGCGCTAAGCGCATTATTTTCAATCGCGTCTGGATGGCTGCTGGGAGATAATGGTGGATATGATGAAGAATTACTTTTTAGACATAAATGGATTGCAATAGCATTTTCTGTAGGTGCTTTGGGGCTGTTTTTCTTGAAAAAATCAGAGAAGCAATTGGCACGCAAGGCATACTTTCCAGTTTTTGCAGTGGTGTTGGTACTCCTAACGCTAACGGGGCACTTTGGAGGCAGTCTTACTCATGGAGAGGATTTTTTATTTGAAGAAGCATATGAAGAACCTATAATTGAAGATGTGGACAAGGCGGTAGTGTTTGCTGATATCGTTCAACCCATTCTCAATAGAAAATGCGTTAGTTGCCATAATGATGGGAAAGCCAAAGGAGGGTTACTACTAACATCTGAAAAGGAGTTGTTGGCTGGTGGAGATTCCGGATCTTTATTGGATTCTTTGAAAGCTGAAGAGTCTTCCTTGTTGATGCACCGCATTCACATGCCTTTAGAGGAAAAAGAGCACATGCCACCAAAAGGGAAAGTGCAGCTCACACCTGAAGAAATTATGTTGTTGGAATGGTGGATGAAAAATGAAAATTGTTTTGAGTGTCTTACAGAAAGTTTGCCCATCAATAAGAAATTGGAATCTGTTCTTGCATCATTGGAAAAAGACACTTCCCCCAGAGCATTAATTGCAGAAAATGTAGATGATGTCCCAGAGGAGTATTTGGCATTGCTCAACCAAAATAAGATGTCCGCACAGTTGGTCTCAGAGGAGATGCCTTTATTAGCAGTTAATTTTTTACAACGTAAGGATTTAACCGTGGCTGATTTTGAAATCCTTAAAGAGTACAAGGACAACGTTGTAGAAATGAATTTGGGGTATACCAATTTAGATGATGAATTGGCGAAACAATTAAAACAGTTTAAAAACCTCACCAAACTGCAGCTGCAACAGACTAAAATAACCAATGCAGTAACTCAGCTATTCAAAAATTTTGAGTTTCTTGAATCCCTGAACCTCTTTGGTTCGGAGTTGGATGACTCAAGCCTTGCTGCATTTTCATCACTCCCTCATTTAAAGAAGCTTTATGTTTGGCAGACTAAAATGACGAAAGACGGACTGTCTGAGTTTCGGAATAAAAACGCCTTGATTGCTGTTCAAAGTCAAATAGCGGATAGTGTTTTTGCAGCAAGCACCTTATCCCCTCCGGTTATTTTAGCTGACAAAGAGATTTTTATAGACTCCGTTAAGGTTTCCCTAGAGCAATATTTTGAAGGTGCAAAGATATTTTACACTACGGAAAATTCTAAAAAAGATACTATTGCCAAGGAATATATATCACCATTTTATATTTCAGAAACCTCTGTTTTAAAGGCATATACAACCTTAGAAGGTTGGGAGTCAAGTGAGGTTAGCACAGAAGATTTCTTAAAAAGTAGGGTTGAAGTGAGTAAAGTATCACTTGCTAAATCTCCGCATCCCAAGTACAGCGGTAAAGGAGGAAAAACCCTTATGGATTTAAAAAGAGGGACAACAAATTTTGTGGACGGCAACTGGATTGGATATGAAAATCAGCACATGACCGCAACAATCGAATTTAAAAACCAAACCACCGTGTCTAACATTTCGGTAGGTAGTCTTTCCATACCCAACGATTGGATTTTCTTCCCAACGGGTTATACAATATGGGGTTCTGTAGATGGGAACAACTTTACCAAGATTAAAACGGTTAAACTGCCAATACAAAAACCCTCTGTAATTATCGAGCGAAAAGCCTATAACATTGATTTTGATCCTATCGCTTTAAAGAAAGTACGGCTCTTGGTGGAAAGCCCTTTAAAAAACCCAGATTGGCATGCAGTGCCGGGAGGAAACAGTTTCATCTTCGTGGATGAGTTGGTTTTTAATTGATCTGAATACTTCTAAAAAGATTTTAAATCCTAGAGATATTGTCCTTCTTGAAAAAAAATCCATTTGCGCACAAATAGTAACCCACCCAAATGGCTCCAATTAAGGATAGCGCTGCAGTAACATCAAACCAAACAGGGTTTAGGATTTTATTTGCGAATATGAGGTAAGATGTTTCCAGAACAACTAGAATAGAAAGAAGAATACTGGGGAGCGTAGTTGTTTTTCCACCTATTAAGGTGGCTGTAAAACCAGCTATTGTTCCTGAAAGTAGGGTGCCGAAACCTCCTATAATGATATCACTTGTTGAAGATATCCCAAGTTTTACTCCAGGAACCACTATTTCTTGTGCAAGTGTTATAAGCAATACCATTAATAGCTCGCCAGATATTACGGCTAAGGCAATTTTTAAGTAGTTTTTAGTTTTCATCTCTTATGCAATTAAAATAGTATGAATTCATAACCATGTCCTATTTTACATTTAATACCTTCTCGAGATTAATCCGATAGATGTCCCCGGCACCATTTTTTGGCTGTTTAAGAGTCTCTTGGTATGCGTTGAAATCGTTTATCACAAACTCCTTGGCTAATCTATTGCTGGTAAAGTAGAACGTTTCATTCTCAAAGTCTATAAATGGACAAAAGTCTAACCCTTCTGAGTTAACCAACAGCCCTAAGTTTCTAGCTTTTTGCCAATTGCCGAGAGAGTCCCCAATACTCATATACAGATCTCCTCCTCCAAGGTCGTCGGCTCTCCCATAGGAGCTAAAGATCAAAATATCCTCATTAGGGGAAACAAAGGCATTAAATTCAAAAGTTTTAGAGTTTACCGTGGTATCCAAAGGAATCGGGTCAAGGTATTCTCCATCTATGTATTTGCTTATATAAATATCTTCCCTGCCAGGGCTTTTTGGTTTTGATGCTGTGAAATATAAGTTCCCATTTTTGCTTACGGAAGGATAAAACTCATTACCTGTAGTATTAATTTTTTCATTTAATGGACTAGGCTGCCCCCATCCATCGACAGATTTATTCATGACCCAAATATTATAATCTGATCGAGTAGAATCGGTGTCCATAGGTCTATCCGAACAGAAAAAAAACTTACTGCCATCTGGAGAGATAAAAGGCTCAATGTCATTATGCTTTCCTGAGAACGATGCAATTTCTTGTTGTCCCCAGCCTTGGTTGGTTTTTATCATTTTTATGATTGCTCTCTTCCCATCATTAGGAGTTCCCAGCGTATAATAAAGCTCTTTTTTATCTGGGGAAATGGCCAAATCCCTTTCGTTTAATCCGGTTGAGATGATTCCGTCGCCAAAAAGCTCTAATGTCGCGGGAGATGTTTTAAGATCAATTGTACGTGTATCCTTTAATAATTCTGTTTCACCATTGTTAAAACAAGCTTGTAATCCTAAAACAGCAAGAAAACAGATGAACCTTTTATATCCTAGATAGTCCATGTAATTTTATGAATATTTCATAAAAGATAAGGATAGTAGAATTTATTAATAGCTCATAGGCTGCTAATCACGAAATAATGAAGTGAACCTGTCGATATTTGAAACCAGATAGAAGATTACGCAAGTCACTCCAGATATTTACTTGACTTTTTCACTTTAAAACCTCCTTTAAGAAAGAAGAATTGGTGCATTAAATTCCTACTCTCTTTTTCAACATAATTTTTGTTGATTATTGAAGATCTATTCACTCTTACGAATGATTCGGAGGGCAATGAAAGTTCCATCTCCTTCAACGTTTTTCTCAATAGCACCCGAGTTGTATCCAATTTATGGATTAAACAATAGTATCCTTGGGCTTCAATCCAAATAATGTCTTCAGAATAAAAATAATGAATTTGTGCACCCTCTATAATTTCAAATTTTGATGTTCGGGTTTGTAAAAAACCGTGTTTTAGGGTTTCCGTCAGTTTTTGAATGTTCAAATGGCCATGTCTATCAATTACCCTAGTAATAGCTTGGCTAAACCGTTTTTCATCATATGGTTTTAACAAATAATCCGTGGCAGCAACTTCAAAAGCTTTAATGGCGTATTGATTATAGGCTGTTGTAAAAACTATTTGGCCCTTGAATGAGTTTTTTAAACTGGCCAGGACTGAAAATGCAGTCATATCCTTTAACTCAATATCCAATAAGATCAGCTCCGGTTTAGTGTTGTTAATGATTTGTATAGCGTCACGTCCACTTTTGGCTGTTCCTACAATGTTTAATGATGAGATGTTGCTTGCAAGTTTCTCCAATCTTCTCAATGCAGCGCCCTCATCTTCTACTAAAACCGTTTTGACCACCTTCATTTCTGTGTATTTTGGATAATCTGAATTGTGTTGGTCACCCATTCTCCGTCTTGATGGATTCTAAAAAAGGAAGCATCACCAAAATGATTTTTAATTCGTTGGTTTACAATTTGTAGACCGGTTCCTTTTTCTATGATTTGGGGTAAGCTATTGCCATCATTTTTGACAATGATTTTTGTATGGATGGCATCTATTTCGATGATGAGGTTTAAGCTGGTTTTTATTCTTTTAAAACCGTGTTTTATACTATTTTCTACGATTGGCTGAAGAATCATAGCTGGAACTTTAAATTTTGCATCTAAGTCAGTGCAGACCCATTTTATGTTGAGTTGATTTTCGTATCGGGCTTTTTCAATCGAAATGTATTTTTTCAACAGTTCCACTTCCCCACTTATCGGAATCAATTTCTCTGGTTTCATCTCCATGGAATACCTAAGCAGGTCACTCAAATTAATAAGGGCATTTTGCGCTTTTGATGTGTTTTCGTCCATTATTGCCACAACACTATTTAAAGTATTGAAAAGAAAATGGGGTTGCAATTTTGCCTTTATCGTGGCAAGTTTTACCAGATTTAGCTCGTTTTCCAAGTTTTTATTGGAAACAATTATTTTTTCACGCCCTCTCAAATAGTCTAACGCCAACAAGCTTGCCAACATAAAAAGATATGTTTTGGCATGCTGGTGAAAAGCAGATAGACCAAACTCATAAAATACTTTTTTAGCATCGTTAAAGGGACTTTTTAAGAAAAGTACCTCATAGATAATTATTGAAATGGCCATATAGATTAGAGAAAAAACCAAACCATGTAAAATAAATAGGATGATTTTATATGGATTTTGTACCCTTATAATTCTTCTGTAAAGAGGTACAATCCAAAAAATTATTGAGATATATCCTGAGATAAAAATAGAAATCGGCCAATAAAAAAGGGATCTTACTGCATGTTCATCCGCGTAAGACCTATCTATCGACATTTGAACAATGGTGAGGATTACAATTAACAACCAAGCAAGCATTAAATAATACTTGTCCTGTTTTGGTTCCATTTTCTGCATAATTCAAAAATATTAAATATAGGTGGGAAGCTCGGGGTAGTGATTTAAGCTGTAATCTGATTCTACTTCATTTTTTTTGGTTTCTACTTCATTGTCTTGACCTATGCTTTACAAGGCAATTATATTTATTCAACATAAACATAAATATGTGATGGTACCTTTAAAACTAATTTTTTGCGCACTTTTTCTAATTTCCTTTTCAATGGAGTCCAAAGCGCAAGATGGACAATCCATGGATATAGCTACCTATTATTTTGTGGAATTGGTCAAAACCGATGCAGGGTCTGATTTTGAACCTGAAGTTTTACAGGAAACACAAATGGCCCATCTAGGGAATATTAAAAAAATGGCATCAGAAGGTAAATTATTACTTGCCGGGCCTTTTAAGAGTGGAGGAGGGTTATTTATTTTAAACGCGAACTCAGAAGAAGAAGCCGAAGCTTTAGTGAAAGAAGACCCTGCGGTTAAGAAAGGGATTTTTAAGTTCGAAATAAGAACTTGGTATACGGAGAAAGGTATGCTTAGTCTAGAGAACATGGAAAAAGGTGAGTAAATTGAAATGAACTAAGTTCATTAATAAAAGTGGGTACCTATATCTAACCCCAATATTTTCTTAGTTGCTTTTTTATAATACTCGATAATAGATTATTGCTGTGATGGTACTTGTAATGATAACCTAATTATGGGGACTTTCTCTGTGGTACTTAAATGGTCATTTGATAATCGCAACGACAAGAATGAGGAGGAAAAATTATATATAATAAAAACGGCCCAATTGGGCCGTCATAAATTTTATATCAATAGAAACATGATATAAAGAACATATTTTAGATAAACTATGAATTGTCTTCAACAGAAGCATCTGGAGCATTACTTTTTACAGAAGCAACACCATTTTCCATGGCAGATGCACTGGAGTACATTTCACTTGCACCGATTACCTGTCCGTTGGAGGCCTTTAAGTTAAAATAAGGACTGCCATCTTTGGCGGTCTTTCTTTCAAACCTATTGTCATCTTGAGAATTAGTTCTTACGGATGCAATACCATTCTCACAAGCAGGCTTGGTTGTATATGCTTCACTGCTTAGAATAACTTGACCATTGTTGGCCTTTAAATTAAATCTGAATTGTCCAGATTTGTCTTTTTTTATTTCAAATTTACCCATGGGATTGTGTTTTAGTTGTTCTAAAACTAAGTTTTTTATTAAAAATATGCTAATCAAGCATTGTAAATAATATAAAACATTCCATACATGATCTTATTTTGAAAAGTCTAGCATAAGGATAGTCTGAAGCAATTAAGATTTGCAACTGTTAATATATTCCTTTAATCTCATCAAATACTTAACAAGCCGGGAAACCAAAGGTTCAACTATATGGAATTGATGGTAACTGGGAAAATTTAATAAAGAGTTTCCTTATAAACATCACAATATTTACCATTTTTGATTGAAATCCATAGAAAATTATTGATGCTTTTTTATTCTTGAATCCTTACATTTATAAGCAACCAAATAATCATAGTTTATGCCAATAGTTTTTGTTGTAATAGGGATACTCCTATTATTTTTGCTCATCGCAAAATTTAAGCTCAATGCTTTTCTTTCATTTATAATCGTTTCTCTATTTGTTGGAATATCCCAAAACATGGAATTAGAAGGTCTTGTTAAATCCATCCAGGCAGGTATTGGGAATACGCTTGGTTTTTTGGTTTTGATATTGGGTCTAGGCGCCATGTTGGGGAAACTTGTTGCCGATAGCGGGGCAGCTCAGCAGATTACCACAAAATTAGTAGAAGCATTTGGGGTTAAATATGTACAGTGGGCAGTAGTTTTAACTGGATTTATTGTTGGTATTCCAATGTTTTATTCTGTTGGCTTTGTAATATTGATTCCTTTGGTATTCACCATTGCTATGTCAACAGGTCTTCCATTATTATATGTTGGGTTACCTATGCTCACATCCTTGTCTGTAACCCATGGATACCTACCACCGCATCCAGCTCCATCGGCTATTGCCGCAATGTTTAATGCCAATATCGGAAAAACTATGATTTATGGTATTATAATAGCAATTCCCGCAATTGTAATAGCAGGCCCTCTTTTTGCTCGAACAATTAAAAAAATAGAGGCTAAACCTTTGAAAGAATTTTACAATCCTGTTATCATAAAAGATGAGTATTTACCGAGTGTAGCGGTTAGTATAATGACTGCTTTATTACCTATAATATTAATTGGTCTCTCTATTGCAGTAGATCAATTTATGCAAGAAAGTACCATTAAGACTATTCTTGTTTTCTTGGGAAATCCAGTAATTGCGATGCTAATTTCTGTGCTGGTCGCGATTTATACATTGGGCTTGGCAAGAGGCAAAAAAATGATTGCGGTGATGGATTCGCTATCAAGCTCAGTATCCAGTATTACCATGATTCTGCTCATCATTGCTGGTGCTGGTGCTCTTAAAGAAGTATTGGTGGATAGTGGCGTGAGCAATTATATAGCGGATTTATTAAAAGGTTCATCAGTATCTCCCTTAGTTTTGGCTTGGTTGATTGCCACTGCAATTCGCGTTTGTGTTGGTTCTGCCACCGTTGCTGGATTAACAGCAGCGGGTATTGTACTTCCATTGGCATCGGGGACAGGTGTTAATACAGAACTTATGGTATTGGCCATTGGCTCAGGAAGTCTAATGTTATCCCATGTGAATGATACCGGTTTTTGGATGTTCAAAGAGTATTTCAATCTTACGGTCAAAGAAACCCTGTCCACGTGGACGGTTATGGAAACGTTGGTCGGTATAATTGGACTCTTGGGAGTATTAACATTGAATATGTTTATTTAATTTTTTAAAATAATGGATAAATTACCTTCAGAACGAATAAAAGAATTAGGGCTTCAATTTCCTCCTGCCCCCAAACCTCTTGGAGTATATAGGCCGTTGCTGGTCGTGGACAATTTTCTGTACATTTCTGGACAAGGACCTATTAATCTTGATGGAACTTTGATGATTGGTCGCGCGGGAGATGATCTAAATGAAGATGAAGCTAAATTGGCAGCTCGCCAAGTTGGACTAACGATGTTGGCTACCATTCAAACACATTTTGGTAGTCTGGATAAAATAAAAAGAGTAGTCAAAGTTTTGGGAATGGTCAATTCAACACCCGATTTTGGTAGGCAACCCTATGTAGTAAATGGCTTCAGTGAACTTATGGCCGATGTGTTCGGAAAAGAAAATGGAATAGGAGTTAGAAGTGCTGTTGGCATGATGTTACCAGATAATATTCCTGTTGAAGTAGAGGCGATGTTTCAGTTGCATTAAAGCAACAAAAAGAAGGCTGGCGTAATATGTTATACTACTAATACCTAACTATGTTCGTATTTGATGCTCATTTGGATTTGGCCATGAACGCTTTGGAGTGGAACAGGGATTTGACCTGGACCGTTGAAGATATTCGGAAGAGCGAAGAAGGGATGACCGATAAACCAGATCGGGGTAAAAATACGGTCTCATTGCAAGCAATGCGAAAAGGTAATGTGGGTCTCTGTGTGGCAACACAAATTGCACGTTATGTAAAAAAAGGAAGTCCATTGCCTGGCTGGAACTCCCCACACCAAGCTTGGGCTCAGACCCAGGGACAGTTGGCGTGGTACAAGGCTATGGAAGAAATTGGCGAGATGGTACAGGTTACCAACCTGAAGGAGTTAAAAACGCATATGGGACTTTGGGAACGTGATGATAGTGACTCCAAAAAACCAATTGGATACATACTTAGCTTGGAAGGCGCAGATTCAATCGTTACCATAGACCATCTTGAAAAATCCCATGAAATGGGGTTAAGGGCTATTGGTCCTGCACACTATGGGCCTGGGACATATGCACATGGCACTGACTCCATCGGGGGAATTGGCACTAAAGGAAAAGAACTTCTCAAAAAAATTGAGGAACTCAATCTTATTTTAGATGCTACCCACTTGTGTGATATGAGTTTTTGGGAAACGATGAAAGCGTACAATGGACCAGTTTGGGCAAGCCACAATAATTGCAGAAAATTTGTAAACCATAATAGGCAGTTTTCAGATGAACAACTCAATGAGCTTATCAGTAGAAAAGCGGTTGTAGGAATTGCACTTGATGCATGGATGATGGTACCTAATTGGATAAGAGGAGAGTCTACTCCAAAAGATATGGGTGTTACCTTAAACCAAATGGTAGAAAACATTGATCACATATGCCAATTGGCCGGGAATTCGTTGCATGTAGGCATCGGAACCGATCTTGATGGAGCATTTGGCAAAGAACAATCTCCAGATGACCTCGAAACTATAGCTGATTTACAGAAAATACCTCTTCTATTGTCTCAAAGAGGATATTCAAATGATGATATTGAAAATATCATGCATCTTAATTTTATAAAATTTCTTGAGAGAACATGGGGATAGATTTGTGGTGAGAATTCTGAAAACAAAAAAGCCTTCAACATTTGTTGAAGACTTTTTGCGGTCTTTGGACGGGACTCGAACTTTTTACCGAGAAAGCCTGTTTTTCGGGACTTCCGAAAGGGTCAAAATCAAGAGGCACCGAATTGCTCACCGTTTAACAAACTTTAACGTTTTGTCGTCTAATAAAAGAAATCATTGAGTAATTATATTTACTTTTCATTATCATCTTCGTTAGATTCTTTTTTCTTATCAGACTTAATTAAATTACCGATTTTAGTATTATTTATAATATATTTAGCACTATTGTTATGGGCTTCAATATCTGTATCTAGATTTTCTTTCATAGCTTCTTTAATATCATGAATATATTCGTCTGAAGCTTTAAAAACACGTATTATTTTATCTTCATTTCCAATGATGAAGTTTTCGAAACCTTTTTTATTTTTCAATAGTGGAATTAATATTTGTCTTTGAACTTCGGAAGAGTATTTCCAAAAATTCGAGCAATAATTAAGCAAACCTTCTTTGAAAAAGAGTAATTCTTTAATTTTTATTGAATGGTCGAAGTGTAATAATTTATCCAGAATAACATTGAATATTCTTTTTAGACTATTTACATTAAGTCTTTCTTTGATAACCAACTCTTTCCAAAACGAAGAATCATAATTTTCTACTTCTCCAGAAATTATTTTGTACATATGGTTTTCATACGCAGTATTGAAATCACTGGACTTCAGTATTCTATTTGAAATTTTTCCTTTAACATAAAGGTGCTTAAAGAACTTTTCTTCCTTATTTTTTTTATCAAAAATTGATGCCCATTCCGTAGTTGAAAAATTTTCAAACCTTTTTACCGTTAAATCGCAAACAAATTTTAGGGATTTATATTGTTGTTGTTCTTTGATGTCGATTTCAGTAAAAAGGGCTAAATCTACCGAATCTACTACATTATCAACATTGATGTCATCAGAGAAGTGTTTTTCCCATCTATCGAATCGCCTCATGAAATTTTCGAATTCCCCATCAAAAATTGTACTCTGTATATCATCCCAATTTTTGAACACCCAACTCGCAAGTAAACGGCTTGTTCCATATGATTTATTTGTAATATGCTTTGCAACATCTGCTATCAATTCGTAATAGTCATCTCCATGAATACACATTTTCAACAAGTCTCCATAGGATATATAATACTCTATTATACTAGATAATCTTATCAAATCTATTTCCCGTTCCTTCTGTAGAATCTCTATAAATTCTTCTCCTTCGTATTTTTTATTTGTTTGGTAAGCTATTAAAGTTGCTATTAAATCATAAAAGTATTCAGCTTCTTCATCAGGCTCCTCATTTATGAAATGACCTCTTGCCGTTTCAAAAGATAATTTCTTTTTCAGGGGTTTTTTGTCATCAGACATTAAAATCCTATTTGCTATTATCAAATTACCCAAGGCTTCACTTTGATCATAGGTTACTTTGTCAAGTTCAGTTTCGATATGCTTTTTAAACATACTTAGTTTTGATGCCTTGTTGACTTCTAAGATAATTTCAAGGAGATATCTTTGGGAAGAATCCTTTTCCACTTCCGTCAGTCCATAATCGTTTTCAATAAGATAGTTGCAGATGTCTTTTTCAGTAACTAGTATTTTATATTCTGCAATATTCTCTCTTGCTTCTTCAATTATTTTTACATAATTATTACCATCAGCAGTACAATATGGTACTATTTCTGTTATGCCAATTTCTATTTTTTCATTTTGCAGAAATTCTTGAATAGAACTTAAGAAAGTGTAATAATCAGAAGTGACTTTTTTGGAATCATCCTGATAGACTGATTTTTTACAAGACTCAATTAATTGCTTCAAAATAGTTTTTGGCTTTCCATTCGGAAATTTACTTTCTGTAAGGGACAATTTATGTATGTTGCTAAACTCTTCGTGGTACTGTTTTCTGTTGGTTATTTTTATATCTAATTCATTGTTGATTCTACGCCAATAGTTATGATAGACCGACGTGTTAAGTATGTCCTTGCATGACACCAAAACGTTTGAAATGTTCTCTAGAATAATTGAATCAGAATTAACCCGTTCCTTGATTACCATATCAAAATATGATAGAAATTGTGGGTGTTTTTTTATTTCAGTAAGTCCATCTAGGTTGGCGTTAACCATTATCTGCTCTATTTCTGGTTTTAAAAGTACCTCATTTGCCTTTTCTAAATTAACATTGAAAACCAAAGCGGACATATACTGCTCTAATTTATTATCCTCTAGAAAAAGACCTGATAAGTTACCTAGATAAGACCTATTACTAATTGTTTCTATCGGGCTATCCAAAATCTTATGTTTTTTTATTGTGAACAATGCCAAATAACGAATCGGAATTGAATTGTTCCATTGTTTGTATAGACCGACTATTGAATTTATATAAGAGATTATTTGTCTTGGATTAACAGACTTAGGATAAGAATAATCGAAAATAGTTTCAATAAAGTAGGCTTCATCAACAACCTTTTTATTTTTGAAAAAGTCCTTACCAAAAGCAATGCTCATCTTTTCTCTGAAAAAACCTTTCCAATCTGAAATGACAGGAGGTGAAATCCTAAATGAAGTGGAAAAGGTTTTTGAAATGAATTCATGAGCAATTAATCTTCCCTTTTCTGGGGATTGTCTATCGAAAAAATTTGCCAAGTGAGTTCTATCATAAGGAATTAAAACCCAGACTTTGGAATATTTACATTCAGCAAAGAAGGTGTGTATAGATGACCATAAAGACATTACCTTTTCAAAAGAGGATAATCTATCCATATTATCAAAAATTAGTACCAGACCACTTATCTTTGACGTATCTAAATCACCTACAATCTGCTGAAAATATTCCTTAAATTTTTTGACCGAAGGTTCTTCCTCAATAATATTTTCGACCTCTCTAGATGTAACATCTTTCCCGCTGAACCAAAAAGTTAAGAACCCTATTTTTTCCCAACCTGATAGGTCATAATTTTTATCAAACCCAACGTCTTCAGGTTTCATTTGTCTGAACTCAATCCAAAAATCACGAAATGCAAAAAACAGGAAAATGGCTGGTGGAAGATATTTCAATAGAAATATCCAAAAGCTTGATGACGAAATATAGCTGGCCTGAACTAAATCATCAATAACAGTAGATAGTATTGTAAATAGCAAAAATGATGTGGTGAAGAGTACCCAAAATCTTTTTATCTGAGGAAACTTGCTAGTATGCTTTGTAGATTTTTTTGCTAATAATTGTGCCTCAAGATTTTCCCATTTCTTATCAACATTAACTAATAATTTTTTACTCAAAAGCTCGTGTAGTATTTCTTCCAGGAATGATCTTCTGGTCAAATCTTCTTGATGTCCCCAAGTATCATATGTGAAAAAATGATAAGGTTTTTCTTTGGTATCGAATTTCCTTTTTAGAATATCTATTGTATTAGATTTTCCAGAACCCCATTGACCCTCAAGGCCAATAACATGGTTTTCAAAAGATTGGTTTTCAATAACTTCTTCAATTATGCCAGCAATCTTTTCTTGTGATTTTCCTTTAAATAAGTCTTCCCCTTCTGGAGAAGTTTTCAAAAATATTGGATATTTCATCTTGGCTTGGTGTGTGCTTACAAGGTTATATTTTAACATGAAAATTCCAACGTATTATTAGATTTTCTTTATGGTTTTTTAAACTATCCTACATGGTTGTAGCCTTTATAACATCCGTGAATGTTTGTTGACGTTTATAATCTACACTCAATTTGAGCTGATAAAATTTATAATCAACTCATATATTTAGTATTTTTGAGCCGAATAAAGATTCTAATCGGCTCATGCGCTACAATTGGCAACAAAAAGATTGGCCCAATTTTCAATATCAAACTACGGATATTGAGGACAGCCTTTTTGATTTTGCGCAGCGAACTGGGCGGATTAGTGGTGTTTTGGAGGGACTTTCGGAAACTGAGCAAACCGAGGCCATAATCAACTTGATGGTTTCCGAAGCCATCAAAACCTCGGAAATCGAAGGGGAATACCTGAGTCGAAATGATGTGATGTCCTCTATCCGCAGAAACTTGGGACTCAACCCGGAATTACCGCTCACCAAAGACAAAAGGGCCGAGGGGGTGGCCGAACTGATGCTGGCCGTTCGAAACGACTTTTCAAAACCATTGACAACCCAAATGCTATTCGATTGGCATACCATGTTGATGAAAGGCAATACCCAAATTGAAATAGGCCAATGGCGGACCCATGAAGAGCCTATGCAAATCGTTTCCGGTGCAATTGGAAGAGAGGTTGTCCATTTTGAAGCCCCACAATCGAATAAAGTGCCTTCTGAAATGGATGGTTTTATTCAATGGTTCAATACCTCACAGGACGAAATCAAGAAACCTGTCCTGAGGTCTGCCATCGCCCACCTCTATTTTGAGTCCATACACCCGTTCGAAGATGGTAATGGCAGGATAGGTCGGGCTATTGCCGAAAAAGCACTATCGCAAAGCATTGGCCGCCCAGTACTGTTCAGTCTGTCCAAATCCATTGAGGGAAACAAAAAAACCTATTATGACGCATTGCAAAACGCACAACGTTCCAATGAAATCACCAATTGGATAAACTACTTTGTCCAGACAGTTCTCGATGCCCAAATAGATGCCGAGCAAGAAATCGAATTCACCCTAAAGAAGACCAAGTTCTTTGACCAACATAAGGATGAACTCAATGAGCGTCAACAAAAAGTGGTTAAGAGAATGTTGGAAGAAGGTCATCAGGGATTTAAGGGAGGCATGAATGCTCGTAAATATCTTTCGCTTGCGAAAACATCCAAAGCAACAGCTACAAGAGATTTGCAAGACCTAGTTACCAAAAGTATTTTCAAGCCTATCGGTGGGGGACGAAGTACACGATATGAAATCAATATTTGATTTCAGAATTTAGAGTGAATCATTAAGATAAAAGGTTGTCAGTTATAATTTACATTAAATCGGTTTTATTGGTTAATTTATATAAACCGTTTTATTTTTGGTTGAAATAATAAATTGTTACCTCTTACATTAAGATTCAACCTATTGTTAACAATTACACCAATAGATTTTGATAAAACTTACTTGCTATGTTTAAATCCTTTAAATTTCCTTACCTCAGAAATTTTAACTTGATTATACCATTGCTGGGACTGCTTTTTTTTGGTTGTTCAAAAGACGATGATGGGTCAGTAAGTAATTCTTTCTATGCTGGTGCCTTGAAATCAACAACAATCTCAAATCTGGTTGGTACATGGTCGATTTTTGAAGCAGAGTCTGATGGGAATAGAGTTTCGGTGCCACCAACTACCCAAGATTGTGGAAGGGATTTTTTCAGTTTTAGCACCGAGAACCGATATTCAGAATTCCTATTTACAAGTAGTTCTTGTGTTCCGGAAACAAACAATTACAACGTTGATTTGCTCAATGGTGTTGTAACACTGACCAACCAATTTGGACAAAAAGAAGAATTGGTAATTACCGAACTGACATCGGAAATATTGAACTTCAGAGCTCAATTTGATATAGATGAAGACGGAGTTTTGGATATTTTGACCTTTTATGCAAGGAGATATTCGCCACCTGCGGAGATGGACATTTATTCTTCAACATTCATTCATAATAATACCGTGGAATATTTAGATAAGATACAGATGAGTTGGGAACCCTATAAAGGATATAATCAATTCAGTAGATATGAAATCTATCGAAACGCAGGAGACTGTGACAAGACAAATGCTGAGCTTATAGCCACTTTGAATTCGCCCGACCAAGGGTTTTTTATTGATGAAAATCCTGCTATTAACAGTAATCTGTGCTATTATTTCAGAATTTACACGGATCAAGGCTTATTGGGAGAAAGTGAAATGGTATCCGTCGACACGGGGCGTTTGGAGGTTTCCTCGGTGACAGTATCCGAGCCTGTTGTTGGAAGTGAATCAATCGGTCTTAATTGGTCTAAGTACTCTGGCCGCTATTTCTCACATTATGAGGTTACAGCTCGAAATTACCAAAGTGGCTCAGGATATGGTTATCAAGAAGTTACCATAGCAACGGTTGATGATGTTGATACATTAGAATATATTGACAATGACCCACCTTACTTTGCAAATCCGGTGTATTCAGTACATGTCATCGATATATTCGGAAACAAAAGTCTTGGAACAATTGAAGGGGCAAATAGTTGGCAGACAAATTTTATTAGAAATGGATTGCTCGAGTTAGATTTCATTAGGAAACTTGCTATTGACCCTGATGAGACCATAATTTATTTATATGGTAGGGAAAGCGGAACGCAAGAACTGAACATCATCCGATATAACTATAATACGCATAGCATTGAAGCAACATCTGATCTACCCCCTTCTGCCCACACTGATGTCGATATGAAGGTCATTGCCTCGGAAGAAGGAAAGGAAATTCTATTTGCCCAAGGAAGCAGTATTAATGTCTATGAAGCCACATCCTTGAATTTTAAGTATGAAATGAGGGTCGTGGGGCTTTTTCCTTCTTTTGACGATTTGGCTTATCTAAATGATAACGTATGGGTATTTACCGATAGCGATGATGTTTTTACATGCAGTAGAAATGGTAAAGATTTGAACCTTATTGATAGTGAAATTCATTTTAACGAACACCAATCTTCGAATAACTATCAAATCATTGCACTGGACAATAACCAAGTGCTTGTTGGACATTCCAATGAGCCAAATAGCCTTAGGTTTACTATTGATATTAATGGTTTTCTAACGGACCGAAACACTGTACCGATTCCTATTTTATCGGATTGGAAAAAGGAAACGTTTTATAACGCCAATCAGAGTTACATTATTAATTTAGTTGAAGGGCAGATATATTCCACAACAGGCTATGCGGTAATTGATAGTTTTTCGGAACCTAATTTTTCTTATGGAATCAGCAATGATGGTAATAGGATATTTGGGTCTGAGAATGACCCAAATGCTATTGACCTTCTGAGTTCTATGCATGAGAAAAAAGCCTACGCTTATAACAGGGCCAACCAAGCTTTGGAACAATATGAAACCAAGGGCTATCCCCATTTCATATTTGAAAACCATCTTGGACAGTTGATTAGTATTTCCTCTGGCTTATTAAGACCTCGACTTGATTTTGGAATGCCATCTCCAGATTTTTTTATCGAAATAGTAGACTAATATAGATTTAAGCAATAGGTGTTTAAACTGGTTATTTGAGGTCATCCATTCTCCTTGCAGGAGTATCCCCAAAGAATGCTTAGAATGTAATGTAGAGCAAACAAAACAGGGTTTTGCGCTGCAAGTCCCAAATCCTTACCCTTAAACTTTGCGCGTGGATCCTGTTCGATTTTTGTAGTGTTCGGAAAGATAAGTGTGAGGCAAAAATCGGATAGGGCGCACCATACTTTTTGAATGGAATAGCGAGAGGGCAACACGCTAAAGCGATGTTGCATATATTAATTATTTGTTTTTCAATAGTTTAGGAATCTATTGAAAACCTGCTTGACCCCATAATTGACCCCTGCTGACCCCCTTAAGGTAAAATGTGACCCCCAAATGCTATTAGAGTGCCAATTTATAGTGGCTCTGCGTTTAATTTGTGGGGTTAACCTTAGATTTGAATAAGGTCCTTTTTTAGAAGAATGCCTATTGGGCTATTCCACCTCTAAGCAAGATGATTGTTACCTCGCTCCGTAGTATTAGTTTGTGTAAGTTTTGGGACGCTTGCAGCGCGAAATTTTCATTTAGCTCGCTTTTCATTGAGACTTTTTGATTTGACAACATCAATCGAAAAAGATGAATTGATTTGCGTGTTGTTAGCAACCATTGTCCTAGTGTTATGATAATGGAATCCAGTGTTTATGGGGCTTCCCAGACACGTTATGATAAAAATGTCCTAGTGCTGCATTTCTTTAAAATCGTAATCATTGGAAATACAATTGTTTACAAACACAACATCGCTTTAGCGTGTTGTCCTCTTGCTCTTCTATATTTTCTTTAGAGGAAAAATGTCAGACCTCTACAATTTTATCGTAATAATTTACCTTTCCCATTTTCTCTCTTAATGCAGCCATATCATCCGCAATTTTTCTGTCGAGTACTTTAGCATAGATTTGAGTCGTTTTCAGGGATTGATGACCTAACATTTTGCTGACCGATTCTATTGGTACTCCATTGGAAAGGGTAACAGTTGTAGCAAAGGTATGACGAGCCAAATGGGTGGTGAGATTCTTCTTAATGCCACAGACATCTGCGATTTCCTTAAGATATTCATTCGTTTTTTGATTGGTGGGCACTGGGAGTAGGTTTCCGTAGGGATGTACCGTAGAATGATGGGAGTACTTTTTGAGAATAATCTCAGCTATTGACAAAAGTGGAATACTGCTCAAAGTCTTGGTTTTGTTTCTATATGTTTTTATCCAACGTTTTCCGTCTATTCCGATGACGATATTATCTTTTTTCAACTTTTTCACGTCCACGTAGGCCAATCCCGTGTAGCAACAGAAAAGAAAAATGTCCCTGACCCTATCCAAACGTTTGTTTTCAAAATGCTCTTCGGCCAGCAGGGATAGTTCACTTTCAGTTAAACATTCACGATTCTTGTTTTTCCAACTTGCTTTCCAGTAAAAAAATGGGTCTCTCTTAATCCACTCGTTGGCATAAGCAATACGAATGATTTTTTTGAAGTTAACCACATACTTTATAGTGGTGTTATGGCCAAGCTTCTGTTTGGTCTTTAGGAAATATTCAAAACCTGTTATGAACTTATGGTCCACTCTATGGATGGGAGTGTCTCCTGTCCTCAAAGAATAACGGATATAGCTTTGCAAATGGTTGTAAGCCGCTTGGTACCGCTGTAAAGTGCCACGGGAATAATCTTTACCCAAAAGGCTCTGCATTTCATCATTATGGTTTTTAAAAACCTCCAAGGTACCGTACACCTTTTTTGATTTTCCCAAATAAGCATTCTTAATAATAGAGGCTGATACTCTTTCACCTTCCTTCAGGTAGTTTTCATAAATCTCAAAGCATTTGTTCTTTACACTTTCAAGGAACCTATTGAAGTTTGATATTTCTAGGGCCGTCCCCCTCAGCTTACCACTTTGGGAATCCCATCTTCTAAGCTGGACCTTACGACCGATACTGAACTCACTACGCCTACCATTAATGGTAATCCGTGCATATATCGGTACCATTTCGGTATTTTTGGCTCCCTTTTTCTTGGGATAAAATAGGATGTTCATTGTTCCAAACATTGGCGAGTTTTCTGAAAAGCTCACCAGAAGTTACAAAAAGAACTTACCGAAATTACACGTAAGGATTTCGTTAACAGTTGATTTAAGTGATTTTTGCGGATTTTTCAAAGGCGTTTTTGGATTACCGAAAAGCTCACCTTTTTATTGTATTCAAATGGTTCTATTTGGAATCATTTCAAAATAAAAAAGCCCGTAAATATTTAATTTACAGGCTTTTGGAATCTATTGGAATTAACCAAGCGGTCTGGACGGGACTCGAACCCGCGACCCCCTGCGTGACAGGCAGGTATTCTAACCAACTGAACTACCAGACCAATGATTTTATCTAAAATAGACTCTGACAACAGTCAGATTCAAACCTTGTTACAATCGCTTTTCTCAAAGCGCCTGCAAATATACATTTGCATTTTCGATTCAACAAAAGATTTTTGAAAAATAAAATAAAGAACTAGGCAAATTTCTGTCGTTCAATCATAAACGTGTTGAAAATTTGTGAAAAACTAGAATTAATATCAACACCCATATATTTTATCCTGTATTGTGCACACTTCAATTTTAGATTTTCTTGGTATTGTTTGACTTTTTCATGGTATCCCTTTTTAATGTTGTCAGCATATAAATCTATATGTGTGCCCGTTTCTACATCTACAAAGCGCTTGGGAGTGTTCTCAAAATCAAAATTTAATTCATGTTTATGGTCGAGTAAATGAAAAAGCACAACAGCATGCTTATTGTATTTTAAATGACGGAGCGCTTCAAACAATTGTTCCTCTTCTGTTTCTGTTTGGAACATATCTGAAAACAAAAAAATAAGACTGCGACGATGTATTTTTTCCGCAATTTGGTGTAAGTACGTGTATGTTTTGGTGGTATCCGAATTATTTTTAACTCTTGAAACTTCATTTAATTTCGAGTACAGCATTTGAAAATGTCGTTCACTACTTTTTTCAGTTGCATAAAAGTTATAAGAATCTGAATAGATGCTTAATCCAACTGCATCACGTTGTTTTTTTAAAATTTGCATAAGTCCGGCTATGGCCAAAACTCCGAAACTCACTTTATTTAGGTTATTAATAGTTGGCTGTTGTATTTCAGGGTAATACATGGACGCCGAATTATCCAAAATCATATGGCACCTTAAATTCGTCTCATCCTCATATCTTTTGGTGTACAACCGATCAGTTTTTGCATAAAGCTTCCAGTCTATGTGTTTAGTACTTTCCCCTGGATTGTAGATTTTGTGCTCTGCAAATTCAGCGGAAAAACCATGGAACGGACTTTTATGGATACCACTAATAAAGCCTTCAACAATTTGATTTGCCAAAAGCTCAAGATTTTGAAAGAGTTGTCCTTTATGAAGTTCTGATTTAATATCCATACAATGATTGATGGCTCAATATAAAACAAAAAAGGTTTGGCATTTGCCAAACCTTTTCTAAAACTTTGTATTACTATAAAGCTTATAATACAGCTTCAATTGCATCTGTATATACTTTCTTTGGAGATACCCCAACTTGACGATTTACAATCTCACCATCCTTAAAAACAAGAACAGTAGGGATATTACGAACACCATATTTAGCGGCAAACTGCTGATTGGCATCAACATCCACCTTTCCAACTACAGCTTTACCTTCATATTCAGAGCTAACCTCATCAATGATCGGACCTACCATTCTACAAGGACCGCACCACGCAGCCCAAAAATCTACCACGACAGGTTTGTCGCTTTTAAGTACTACTTCGTCAAAAGTTGCATCTGTTATTTCTAGTGCCATTTTATTTGTTTTAATATTTGCAAAGTTAGTCAAATATCATGCAGTTTCCTTACGGGTCATACATTCGTTTTAATTATTGCGCCATCAGTATTAACTATAAGGAGTTAATTCAGTTTGTAATGTATCTCATTCTCCTCCAGTGCAGAAAGAAGCTCACTATTGATTTTGACCTTTTGTTTTCTACTGGATAGATTCAACTTTATTTCATCCTGCATTTCATACACCACAAAATTAAGAGGATGATCGCCCTTATGGGAAATAAGGGTATCTTTTAGTGTTTGAATCCGCTTTTCTTGCAAACGGTCAATATCCAATTTTATGGTGAGTTTTTTGGCATAAGCATCCATTACATCCTGAAGCTGTTTAAAATCATTGAATTGTAATCTAGGATCTCCTTTTTTCCCCGTCTCTCTATTTACCCAGCCTTCACGAACAAATGCTTTAACGTGAACAAAGGAATTGATCATTAAAAAATGTCTGAATTTGAGGTATTCTTCGCCAAAAATCCGGAATTCATGCGTATCTGTATAGTCTTCCAAAGTGAAAAGCCCCCAACCCTTACCGTTTTTGGAAATACGGTGTTGTACATCTGTGATAACCCCGGCAACGGTCAATTCCCGATTCACATAATTTTCTAAAGTGGTAAAAGCTGATACGCTACTATTGCAAAATGCTGTAATCTCTTTTTTAAAGTCATCCAGAGGATGCCCTGAGATATAGATGCCTACCACTTCTTTTTCACGGCGGAGTTTTTCCATAGTGCCCCAATCTTCACAGGGAGGAACAACAGGTTCGGCAATTTGCGCCTCGCTCATTCCTCCAAACATATCCATTTGTGAGGAGTTTTGGTTTTCCTGATATTTTGATGCCGACTTTATTACTTTTTCCAAAAAAGTTATCCCATCTCCTTCATCATGAAAGTACTGAGCCCTGTGGGTATCCCCAAAAGAATCAAAACCTCCGGCCAGCGCTAGGTTTTCAAAAGATTTTTTGTTGGCAGCACGGAGTTCAACACGTTTAGCAAGGTCAAAAACTGACTTATAGGGACCATCTTCCTTACGATTTTCAACTATTGTTTCAACTGCGGAACGTCCAACACCTTTAATTGCTCCCATGCCAAAACGAACTGCATTGTTTTGGTTCACGGCAAACTTGTAATACGATTCATTCACATCTGGCCCAAGTACTTCCAGTCCCATGCGTTTACATTCCTCCATAAAGAAGGTGACTTGCTTAATGTCGTTCATATTGTTAGACAATACAGCTGCCATATATTCAGCAGGGTAATGGGCCTTTAAATATGCAGTTTGGTATGCAATAAACGCATAACAGGTAGAGTGACTTTTGTTGAAAGCATAGGATGCAAAAGCTTCCCAATCCTTCCAGATTTTTTCGAGGACATCTCTTGGATGGCCATTTTTTTCACCTCCATCCAGAAACTGTGGTTTTAATTTTTGTAGTAGGGCGAAAATCTTTTTCCCCATGGCTTTACGTAGAACATCTGCATCACCCTTGGAAAAGCTTGCAAGCTTTTGAGAAAGCAACATCACCTGCTCCTGATACACCGTAATTCCGTAAGTTTCCTTTAAATATTCTTCCATGTCTGGAAGATCATAGGTGATTTCTTCATCCCCATGTTTACGAGCAATAAAGCTGGGGATATATTCCATTGGTCCAGGACGGTACAAGGCATTCATGGCAATAAGGTCATCAAAAACCGTTGGTTTCAGGTTTTTCATATGCTTTTGCATTCCCGGGGATTCATATTGAAATATTCCCACGGTGTCTCCACGTTGGAACAACTCATATGTTTTTTCATCATCCAATGGAAAATCATCTGGGACCAATTCAACACCTCTTCTGGCTTTAACAATCTTTACTGTATCCTTGATAAGTGTCAAGGTTTTCAATCCCAAGAAATCCATTTTTAGGAGACCGGCACTCTCTACCACAGAGTTGTCAAACTGGGTTACATATAAGTCTGAATCCTTGGCTGTAGCTACGGGAACAAAATTGGTAATGTCATCTGGGGTAATGATGACCCCACAAGCATGTATTCCAGTATTACGAAGTGAACCCTCAAGAACACGTGCCATGTTTACGGTTTGGCCCTCCAAATCATCTCCTTCAGAAATATTAAGGAGTTGATGTACTTTATCCAAATCGTCTGAACGGAATTTTTTCTTTAGTTCTGATTCTTCAACGCCAAAGATTTTGTTCAATTTGGACATGTTGGGAATAAGCTTTGCAATACGATCTGCATCGTTAAGGGGTAAATCCAGAACCCTCGCGGTATCCCTAATGGAAGATTTGGCCGCCATGGTGCCATACGTAATAATTTGAGCAACTTGATTGGCGCCATATTTATTGATAACATAGTCCATCACCTTACCTCGGCCTTCATCATCAAAATCGATATCGATATCGGGCATGGATACCCTATCCGGATTTAGGAAACGCTCAAAAAGAAGGTCATACTTTAAAGGATCTATATTGGTTATCCACAAACAATAGGCGACCACAGAACCTGCCGCTGAACCTCGACCCGGTCCTACAGATACATCCATGTTTCGCGCTTCTCGGATGAAATCTTCAACAATAAGAAAATATCCAGGGTATCCAGAATTTTCTATGGTTTTTAGTTCAAAATCAATACGCTCCTTAATCTCATCGGTAATTTCACTATAGCGTTTTTTAGCACCTTCGTAAGTGATATGTTTTAAATAAGAATTTTCACCACGCTTTCCACCATCGACTTCATCGTCCTGTACTTTGAATTCTTCTGGAATATCAAATTTTGGAAGTAATACGTCCCTTGCCAAATCAAAGGGCTCCACCTTGTCGACTATCTCCTGCACATTTAAAATGGCCTCTGGAACATCCTTGAACAAGGCCTTCATTTCATCCGAAGACTTATAATAATACTCCTGATTTGGCAATCCATAGCGGTAGCCACGTCCTCTTCCTATAGGAGTGGTTTGTTTCTCTCCATCTTTTACACAGAGCAAAATATCGTGTGCTTCGGCATCTTTTTTGTCGCAATAATACGTGTTGTTGGTGGCCACCAGTTTTACTTGATGCTTTTTGGCCAATGGCACCAAAACTTGATTTACCCGATCTTCATCTTCTTGACCGTGGCGCATCATTTCCATGTATAAATCGTCACCAAACTGTTCTTTCCACCAAAGCAATGCTTCTTCCGCCTGCTTTTCGCCTACATTCAATATTTTGTTGGGTACTTCACCATAAAGATTTCCAGTAAGTGCAATGACATCTTCCTTGTACTGTTCAATAATTTTTTTGTCGATTCTAGGAACATAGTAAAACCCATCTGTATAGGCAGTGGAAGACATCTTGGCCAAGTTGAGGTAACCATTTTTATTTTTGGCTAGCAATACGATCTGATACCCATAATCTTTTACATTTTTATTGGTATGGTCATCACAAACGTAAAACTCACAACCAACTATTGGTGTTATTTCCTTTTCAATAGGAGTTTCGCCATTGGCCTCTAGCTCAGCATTTTTTTCTTTTACGGTTTTATTATGCGCTTTCACTTCTTTTACAAAATGAAAGGCACCCATCATATTGGCATGATCGGTCAAGGCAACTGCGGACATTCCATTTTTAGCAGTTGACTTTACTAAATCTTTAATATTTATGGTGGATTGAAGTACGGAAAATTGGGAATGGTTGTGTAAATGAGCAAAAGATGCATCTGCTAGGCTTTCTACATTCTCATTGATTTCTGCCTCTGAGATTTCACCGGTATCTTCTGCCCAAAGGGCATCTGAAATAGCTTTGGATGCTTTTTTAAGATTGATGTGCTTTAATCCAATAAGCTCAATGGTCTGCGGATTGGCTTCTGAGAAATGCTCAAAATAATCAGGTTGCACATCCAGCTCGCTGATAGAGAAATGCTTTTTTCGAACGAGTTCTAAAAAGCATCTAGTGGTAGCTTCCACATCTGCAGTGGCATTATGTGCTTCTGCAAAAGGTTCCCCAAAAAGGTATTCGTGCAATTCGGTAAGTGTGGGCAATTTGAATTTCCCCCCACGACCTCCAGGAATTCTGCAAAGTTCGGCCGTAGCCTCGGTACAAGTATCTAAAACTGGAAGTTCGGTCAGGGAGTTTTCAACACTCAAACGATGGAATTCGCACCCCATGATATTGACATCGAAATCCACATTTTGTCCCACAACAAATTTTGCTTTGGAAAGCGCATCATTAAAAAGTTCCAAGGCTTCACTCAAAGACACCCCGTCTTGCTCCGCCAAAGCTGTGGAAATCCCGTGAATTTGTTCTGCTTCATATGGAATATTAAAACCATCCGGTTGTATCAACATATCCTGATGCTCCACCAAATTGCCCAATTCATCATGCAACTGCCATGCAATCTGTATGCATCGGGGCCAATTATCCGTATCAGTGATTGGTGCATTCCATCGCTTTGGTAAGCCTGTGGTTTCAGTATCAAAGATTAAGTACATAGTATATGATTCTATCCGTTTGAGCGGAAGCGAGAACTAAATTAAAAACAATGAATAAAAATAAGGAAGAAGAGAGGTTTCAAAAAAAAGAGTTGTAAAGATTTATCAACCAATAAAAAACACAAAACCTATTGACTGTTAAGGTATTTGAATTATATTTGCACCCGCTTAAGTGGAAAGCGATAAAAAAGAATTAATAATCAGGGTCGGGCACCCTACAAATTAATGTGATATGCCAGTAAAGATTAGACTACAAAGACACGGTAAAAAAGGTAAACCATTCTATTGGGTGGTTGCTGCAGATTCCAGATCAAAAAGAGACGGTAAATTTTTGGAGAAATTAGGAACATATAATCCTAATACAAATCCTGCTACAATCAATTTAGATGTTGATGGATCTGTAAAATGGTTGAGCAATGGTGCACAACCTACCGACACTGCAAGAGCAATTTTGTCTTATAAAGGTGTTATGATGAAACATCACTTATTAGGTGGTGTTCGTAAAGGGGCATTTACTGAAGAACAAGCAGAAGAGAAGTTCAAAGCTTGGGTTGAAGAAAAAGAAAAAGCCGTGGCTGCTAAAGTTGGTGGTTTGGATAAAGCGAAAGCAGAGGCCAAAGCAAAAGCACTGGAAGCCGAGAAAGAAGTTAGTAACAAAAGAGCTGCTGCAGCATTGCCAGAAGTAGAGGAAGAGATTGTTGAGGAAGCTGTTCCTGCTGAAGAAGCGGTTGAAACTACTGAAGCTGTTGCCGAAGAGGCTGCGGTTGTTGAAGAACCAACCAAAGAAGAAGCTCCTGTAGAATCTGCAAAAGAAGAGGTTGCTGCAGAGCCTGAAGCTAAAGCTGAGGAAGCTGCTCCTGCCGAAGAAGCTGAAGCTAGCAAAGAAGAAGAGTAAAGACTTAGACGATGCGCAAGGAAGATTGCTTCTACCTGGGCAAAGTCGTTTCAAAATATAGCTTTAAGGGTGAATTGTTGGTGAAATTAGATACCGACGAGCCCGATATCTACGAAAATATGGAATCAGTATTTGTTTCAATTGGGAACAATCTGATTCCATTTTTTATTGACCGTTGTCGATTACATAAATCAGCATTGCTACGTATCGATTTTGAAGAGGTAAAAGATGAGCCAACTGCCGGCAAAATGATTGGGGCAGAATTGTATTTGCCCTTGGATATGCTCCCACCTTTAACGGGAGACAAATTTTATTTCCATGAAGTCATTGGGTTTACTCTTATAGATGATATCCATGGGGATATTGGAATCATCAAAGCAGTAAATGACAGTGCATCACAAGAACTTTTTGAAGCTGAAAAGGATGGGAAAGAACTATTGATTCCCATTACCGATGATATTATCACCAAGGTTGACCGCCAGAACAAACAGATTCATGTAAAGGCACCAGAAGGATTGGTTGATCTCTATCTATCTTAAAACTAAAATGTAGTGATTTAGCACTATATTTAAGTCCATCTTTCATCTTCAAATTATGTTTCGCTATTGCTTTATTGTCTTAGTTTTTTGTCTTGTTTCATGCGGAAATAAAAAGAACGAAACCAAAAAAACAGAAGGTCCACCAAACGTTGTGCTAATTTTCACCGATGATCAGGGATACCAAGATGTAGGTGTTTTTGGTTCACCAGACATAGAAACTCCCCATTTGGATCAAATGGCTGCTGAAGGGGTCAAGCTGACCAGTTATTATTCAGCACAAGCTGTTTGCTCAGCTTCAAGAGCTGGTATTTTGACAGGGTGTTATCCAAATAGAATTGGAATCCATAATGCCTTAGGGCCAGACAATACCCATGGGATAAACACTTCTGAAACCACCCTTGCCGAAATGCTAAAAGATAAGGGATATGCTACCGGAATTTTTGGGAAATGGCATTTAGGGCACCATCAAAAGTTTTTGCCCACCAGACATGGGTTTGATGAATGGTTTGGGATTCCTTATTCCAATGATATGTGGCCCTATCACCCACAACAAGGGCCAATTTTTAACTTTCCGGACCTGCCGTTGTATGAAAATGAAACTGTAATTGACACTTTAACGGAGCAGTCACAGTTGACCACTCAAATAACGGAGCGTAGTGTGGATTTTATCAAAAGAAATAAGGATAATCCTTTCTTCTTATATGTGCCACATCCGCAACCCCATGTTCCCTTGTTTGTTTCCGAAAAATTTAAAGGGAAGTCAAAAAGAGGATTGTATGGGGATGTGATTATGGAAATTGATTGGTCTGTAGGGCAGATTTTGAAGACCCTTAAGGATAATGGCCTTGAAGAAAACACCATTGTTATTTTTACTTCGGATAATGGTCCCTGGTTATCCTACGGAAATCATGCTGGAAGTGCTGAGCCATTTCGTGAAGGAAAAGGAACAGCATGGGAAGGTGGTCAGCGCGAACCATTCATTATAAAGTATCCAAACAAATTGAAGCCAGGAAAAGTTGTTGATGTGCCTGTAATGGCCATCGATATTCTACCCACTATTGCTGAGCTTGTTGGGGCTGAATTACCTCAGAAAATAATAGATGGTAAGAATGTCTGGAGTGTTTTGTCCGGAGAAAGTGAAGAACCTGTCCAGGAAGCCTATTTCTTTTATTATCGAGTGAATGAACTATTTGGAGTACGCTATGGAAAATGGAAACTGTACTTTCCGCATCGTTATCGAACTATGGATGGTCAAGAGCCGGGAAGGGATGGATTGCCGGGTGAATATAGGATGATTGACATGGAAGAAATTGAGCTATACGATGTGGTAAATGATATTAGTGAAACTAAAAATGTTGCATCTGAAAACCCTGAAGTAGTTTCTAAAATCAAGTATTTGGCCAATAATATGAGGTCAAAACTCGGAGATTCTTTATATGAGCTGGAAGGGTCTGAAACTAGAGAGCCAGGTAGAATAGATGAGTAGTCCATTTAAGTTTAAGCAGTTTGAGGTTCATCAAGATCGCTGCGCGATGAAAATTGGCACTGATGGGGTATTACTGGGAGCTTGGGCATCTTTGGAATCCCAACCTGATTCTATTTTGGATATTGGAGCGGGAACTGGCTTAATTGCGTTGCAAATGGCTCAACGCTCCACTGCAGAAACCATTGATGCTATTGAGTTGGATGAAAGTGCTTATGAACAGTGCGTGGAAAACTTTGAAGCATCGCCTTGGGCAGATAGGCTATTTTGCTATCACGCAGGGCTGGATGAATTCATGGATGAGATAGAAGATAGCTATGAGTTGATAGTTTCAAACCCACCATTTTATTCAGAAGAAGTTACAAGCGGAGATGCTTCTAGGGATAAGGCACGTCAGAATAGTTCCTTGCCTTTCAATGAACTTTTGGAAGGGGTGTCTAAACTGCTTTCTAAAAATGGCTTTTTTTCAGTAATTGTTCCTTTCAAAGAAGAAATCCAATTTATTGATTTAGCGGAAGCGTTTGGGCTTTATCCAATTAGAATAACCAGAGTAAAGGGGAATCCCAATTCTGATTTTATAAGGAGCATGCTGGAATTTGGTTTTTTAGAGACTAAGCCTGAAATAGATGAATTGACCATTGAATTGGAACGTCAACAATACACAAAGGATTATATTAGTTTAACGAAAGCATTCTATTTAAAAATGTAACAATTTGGATGTGAATTGTTATATTTCATTATTACCTTTGATTAAAATTTTCTTGAATGAAGCCAGATTTATTTGAAGCCCCTGATTACTACAATCTTGACGATTTACTTTCTGAAGAACATAAATTGGTGCGCGATGCCGCCCGTCAATGGGTGAAGCGAGATATTTCACCAATTATAGAAGAATATGCTCAAAAAGCAGAGTTTCCAAATCAAATTTTAAATGGTTTAGCTGAAATTGGGGCCTTTGGACCATACATTCCTGAAGAATACGGAGGGGCTGGCTTAGATCAAATCAGTTATGGGTTGATCATGCAAGAAATTGAAAGAGGGGATAGTGGAGTTCGTTCAACGGCTTCTGTCCAGTCTTCTTTGGTGATGTACCCAATTTTTGCGTACGGAACAGAAGAACAACGAAAAAAATATTTACCAAAATTGGCAACAGGAGAATGGATGGGTTGCTTTGGATTAACAGAACCTAATCATGGCTCTAACCCTAGTGGTATGGAAACCAAATATAAAGATATGGGTGACCATTTTCTATTAAATGGTGCTAAGCTTTGGATTTCCAATTCACCATTTGCGGACATTGCCGTGGTTTGGGCAAAAAATGAAGAAGGAAGAATCCATGGGCTTATTGTGGAGCGTGGTATGGAAGGTTTCTCTACTCCAGAAACGCATAATAAGTGGTCCTTAAGAGCTTCAGCTACTGGAGAGCTTATTTTTGATAATGTGAAGGTGCCTAAAGAAAATCTATTGCCTGGCAAAAGTGGATTAGGAGCTCCATTGGGCTGCTTGGATTCTGCTCGTTATGGCATTGCTTGGGGAGCAATCGGTGCTGCCATGGATTGTTATGATACTGCACTTAGGTATGCCAAAGAGCGTATTCAGTTTGGAAAACCCATTGCCGCTACACAGTTGCAACAAAAGAAATTAGCTGAGATGATTACTGAAATCACCAAGGCACAATTATTAGCGTTCAGGTTGGGGCAACTTAAAAATGAAGGTAGAGCAACTACGGCCCAAATCTCTATGGCCAAGCGCAATAATGTGGATATGGCCATCAAAATTGCACGCGAAGCAAGACAAGTTTTGGGTGGAATGGGTATTACAGGCGAGTATAGCATTATGCGTCATATGATGAATCTAGAAAGTGTAATTACCTACGAAGGAACACATGATATCCATCTACTGATTACTGGTGCGGATATTACAGGACTTCCTGCTTTCAAATAGATTAGGTAGGTTCATTTCATTTTAGGAATAAAGGACAAGGTGAAATCCTTATATTAGATTGGTGCGATTATGCCAATGGTAACTTTATTGCTGTAAAACAAAGTGGAATGGATTATAAAGCCCGAAGAACTTTTTTAAAACGTCTTGGTCAAGGAGCAATAGGTTCCTTTGCGTTGCCTGTATTTGGTAATTCTTTGGCCGACCATTGGAATGCAGAAGGACTTACTAAAGGCGATTATACATCAGAAGCGTATTGGGAATTGGTTAAATCCCAATTTAATATGGCGGATGGACTTCGTTACTTCAACAATGCTTCCTTGGGTGCTTCCTCTACACATATACGCCAAGCCACATTAGGGTTTAGGGATTTATTAGATGGGTTTCCTTCCAAATACATGTGGGGCGGATGGCAAAAGGAAAAAGAAAAAGTTCGAGAAAGTGTTGCCAACCTTTTTTCGGTGGATGCAGAGGAAATTGCATTGATTCATAATACCACGGAGGGAATGAATCTTATTGCTCGGAGTTTTGATTTTCAATCAGGGGATGAGATTATTTTGGCGGACCATGAACATCCAAGCGGAACAATTCCTTGGGAGGTCTGGCAAGAAACCAAAGGTATACGGTTGGTTCGCCCAGAATTGCCGGTTCTCCCTAAAAGTGTTTCAGAATTGACAGAAGTTTATAAAAAGGCAATAACACCAAAGACCAAAATAATCTCCATGTGCCATATGGTGAATACCAATGGTATGTTGTTACCAGTTCAAGAAGTTTCCAAAATAGCCCATGAAAAAGGGATTTTAGTAGCCGTGGATGGAGCACAGTCTGCAGGCATGTTTAAAATAGATTTGCATGAATTGGGTTGTGATTTTTATGCGGCCAGTTCCCATAAATGGTTGTTTTCACCTAAAGGGGTAGGAGTGTTTTATGCCAAGAAGGAAAGTCAGCACCATTTAAAACCTTTAATGGTCGCCCGTGGACATACAGATGAAAGTATTCGTCGATTGGAGAATTACAATACCCGCAATCTGCCAGAAGTTTTAGGGCTAGGTGCCTCTGTTGATTTTCATAATACAGTAGGTAGCGAAGCAATACATAAGCGCAGCTATGAACTTAAGGCCTATTTTCGGGCTAAAATTGAAGGGAATGGCCATTTTACCATAAAAAGCCCAGCGCTAGATGACCTTTCTAGTGCTATTCAGGTGGTAGAGGTAAATGGAAAGGACGTTAAGGATATCAAAGAAAAGCTCTGGGAGAATTATGGTATTGATTGCAGACCCATGACAACCCATGGATTAAATGCGCTACGTCTTTCCTTTGCTATTTATATTACTAAAAAGGACATTGATTATTTGGTGGATGCGTTGCAAGAGCTTGCATAGTATATAAAAGGTACAAAGTGGTTATTTTCAATAGTAAAGAATCTTAAAAACGATTATTTTAGAGCATGTTTGCCTTAGTAGATTGCAATAACTTCTATGCTTCTTGTGAACGGGCTTTCCAGCCTCAGTTCAACAATACCCCTATAGCCATTCTGTCCAATAATGATGGTTGCTTTATTTCACGTAGCGATGAAGCTAAAAAACTTGGTCTTCCCATGGCGGCTCCTGCATTTAAGTATCGAAAATTCTGTGAGGACAATGGCATAAAAGTGTTTTCCTCCAATTATCCTTTGTATGGCGACATGAGTACTAGAGTAATGAATATTCTGGGAACATTTACACCGGAAATGGAAGTATACAGTGTTGATGAAGCCTTCTTAAAGTTTGATGGATTTGAAAATTATGATTTTGATATTTATGGAAAAGAAATCCAGCATACAGTGCAAAAATGTACTGGGATTCCAATCAGTATAGGAATAGCACCCACAAAAGCATTAGCAAAAGTTGCAAACAAGATTGCTAAAAAATTCAGATCAAAAACAGGTGGAGTATTTGTAATTCAATCAGAAGAAGTACGCATAAAAGCACTACAATGGACAAAAATTGAAAGTGTTTGGGGCGTTGGCCACGGGAATTTAAAGCGATTACAGTCCAGACAAGTAAGGACGGCATTCGATTTCACCCAATTATCCGATGAATGGGTGAAAAAACAAATGGCAATTATTGGTCTACGGCTAAAAAAGGATTTGGAAGGTATTCCAACTTTGGATTTGGATGATGATACGAGGGATAGAAAAGCCATTGCCACAACACGTAGTTTTGAATACACCTATTCTGATATCGAAGATATTAAAGAGCGTATTTCTACTTTTGCTGGGAGTTGTGCCGAAAAATTGCGGAGCCAAAACAGTAGTTGTAACCATGTGGTGGTTCTTTTACGAAGCAATAGACACAAGAAAAATGAGCCTCAAGACAGAAGTAGTGTGGTTGTTACGTTGCCCTATGCAACAGATTCTAGCCTAACCATAACCAACCATGCTGTAAAAGCAGCAATTTCTATATACAGACCGGGAATTAAATATAAAAGGGCTGGGGTTATTGTATCTGGTTTGGTTCCCACTAATGAAAGGCAATTGGATTTGTTTTTGTCCGAAAACCCAAAGCATCATAAAATCATGAAGGTGATGGATAATGTTAATGATAAGTATGGGTACAAAATGAAGATTGCGAACCAAGATTTAAAACGTACTTGGAAAATGCGGCAAGAGCACCTCTCTCCTCGATATACAACCAACATCAATGATATTATAAAAGTGAAATGAGTTCCAAAAAACCTCTTGAAAATAGTTCGCTCACTTTTTTTACCCCTGATGAAACAGAGAGTTTGGGTATTCCCATATCCAATAATACAGTTTCAGCAGGTTTTCCCTCTCCGGCTGAAGATTTTAAAGAGAAACGGATTAGTTTGGACAATACTTTAATAAAGAATAAGGAAGCAACCTTTTATGCAAGAGTGAGTGGAAAATCCATGATTGGAGCTGGACTAGATGATGGGGATTTGTTGGTCATTGACAGGAGTTTAGAAGCCGAAAATGGCAAAATTGCAGTATGTTTTTTGGATGGGGAGTTTACTGTAAAACGACTTCAGATAGAAAAAGATGCGATTATCCTTTTGCCAGAAAATGAAAAATACAAGCCCATTAAAGTATCAAAAGAGAGTGATTTGTTGATTTGGGGAATCGTGACGTATGTGATTAAAGAAGTTTGAAGGTTTCGTTATTGCCAAAAACAAATGATTAATCCAAATCCTTTGTTATCTTTGCAACGTTGTGTTGGATTTCAATTTACAATTAGATTGGAATCAGGTTGAAGCATCAAAACGATGCTCACCAATGAAAGGCTTTCCATATGGAAGGCTTTTTTTGTTGGAATAGGTTCTAGTAGATGGTGTGTATAATGTGGTGAAGTAAAGACGCGGCCAGCTTTGTTGTCTGCCCATCAATATCAAATTTAGGGTTCATCTCAGCAATATCCATACTAATCAATTTTCCCGAACCAATGATGGTTTTAAGGCACTCCACAACAATTTGAGGTGTGAACCCCATAGGAGATGGGGCACTTACCCCAGGTGCATAAGCGGAAGAAAAACCGTCTAAATCTATGGTTACATAGACCTTATCCACATTTTTGATAAAGGCATCGATCCATGTATTTATCTCATCTAAATACTGTATCTGAAAGGTATCGGATAACACGTATTTAACATCTAATTCTTTTGCAGTTTGAAAAAGTGTACGGTCATTGGCATCTTTCCGAATACCAAGACATAGATAATTAAAGATGTTATTTTCTCTTTTGGACTCAATTGCTATTTGATAGAATGGGGTTCCAGAATTGTTATTATGGGTGTTCTGACGAAGGTCAAAGTGGGCGTCAAAATTGATAATTCCGATTGTCTGTTCTTCTTTTTTTGAATCCAGATAATTTTTTATCCCATGGTAATGTCCATAGGCCATATCGTGACCGCCACCCAAAATTATGGGAAACTGCTTTTTTTCCAGAAGTGTGGAAACTGCTTTTGAAAGCGCTTCTTGAGCAGCTTCCATGTCTCCGTCCTCACAGACTATTGCACCTACATCATGTAATAATACGGTATTGGCAAGATGGTTGGGGAATTTCCCTAGACTGTTTTTAATGGCTTCAGGACCTTTTACTGCTCCAACCCTACCTTGATTTCGTTTTACCCCTTCATCACAGGCATACCCCAGTAGCGCAATTGATTTTTTTGCTGGTTCTGAAATTTCACTTAAAGGAGCGCACCGTACTTTTTCATGGAGGTACAGATACTTATTGCTGACTCTTCCATGCCAAATAGCTGCATTTGGATTTATGTACTGTTTCATTGTGCATCAAAAAAGATGATCCAATATATCGGTTTCCACCAGATTGGGTAAAGTTACTTTTAAATTGGGAGTTCGCTCCATTTCACGTTTTATGGCAAATAAAGCCTCTTTGTTTCTGGCCCAACTTCTTCTGGAAATACCGTTGTTTACATCATAAAACAACATACTTTTTAATTTGCGGGATGCTTCTTTAGAACCATCCAAGACCATTCCAAATCCTCCGTTAATAACCTCTCCCCAGCCTACACCACCACCATTATGGATGGAAACCCAAGTAGCGCCTCTAAAACTATCGCCAATAACATTATGAATGGCCATATCAGCAGTGAACTTGCTGCCATCATAAATATTGCTGGTCTCTCTAAAGGGAGAATCGGTACCGCTGACATCATGATGATCTCTACCAAGCACTACAGGAGCAGTAAGTTGTCCTTGAGCTATTGCATCGTTAAAAGCTTCTGCAATTTTTGCGCGTCCTTCAGCATCTGCATACAGAATCCTTGCCTGGGAACCTACTACTAATTTGTTCTGTTCTGCCTCACTGATCCATGTAATATTATCCTGCATCTGTTGCTGAATTTCCTCAGGAGCCTCAGCCTTAATTTGCTGCATTACTTTTAAGGCGATGGCATCAGTTTTTTGCAAATCCTTCGGATTCCCAGAAGTGCATACCCATCTAAAAGGACCAAAACCATAATCAAAACACATGGGTCCCAAAATATCTTGAACATAAGATGGGTATCTGAAGTCAATATTGTTTTCAGCCATTACATCACCATTAGCGCGAGAAACTTCCAATAAAAAAGCATTGCCATAATCAAAAAAATAGGTGCCTTTTTTTGTGTGCTTGTTGATGGCATTTATTTGTCTTCGTAAAGATTCTTGTACTTGTTTTTTAAATGCTTCAGGATTTTCAACCATTAAGTTATTGGCTTCTTCATAAGATAGTCCAACAGGATAATACCCTCCAGCCCAAGGATTGTGCAAAGAGGTTTGGTCTGATCCCAAGTGAACAAAAATCTCCTCTTCGTAAAACTGTTCCCAAACTTCAACAATATTGCCTATATACGCCAAAGACACGACTTCCTGATTTGTAATGGCTTCCTTGGTTCTTTTAATTAGTCCAGATATGTCGGTCAACAACTCATCTACCCAACCTTGTTGGTGTCTTTTTTTAGCTGCTTCAGGATTCACTTCCGCACAGACGGTAATACAGCCCGCAATATTGCCAGCTTTGGGCTGTGCTCCGCTCATTCCGCCCAAACCTGCTGTTAGGAATACCTTTCCATTAGGTGATTCGTCTTTTTTCAAAACTTTTCTAAAAGCGTTCATTACGGTAATGGCTGTACCGTGAACAATACCTTGTGGGCCAATATACATATAAGAGCCTGCTGTCATTTGACCGTATTGAGTAACGCCAAGTGCATTGAATTTTTCCCAATCATCTGGTTGCGAATAATTGGGAATCATCATGCCATTGGTGACGATTACTCTGGGGGCTTCTTTTGAGGAAGGAAATAACCCCATGGGATGTCCGGAGTACATATGTAATGTTTGTTCCTCGGTCATCTCAGCAAGATATTTCATGGTCAACAGATACTGCGCCCAGTTTTGAAAGACTGCACCATTACCGCCATAGGTAATAAGTTCTTCAGGATGTTGTGCCACAGCGGGATCAAGGTTGTTCTGAATCATCAGCATAATTGCAGCAGCCTGCTTCGTTTTGGCCGCGTATTCAGAGATGGGTCGGGCATAGATCTTATAGTCCGGTTTAAAGCGATGCATATAGATCCTACCATAATTGTTGAGTTCGCTGGCAAACTCTTTTGCCAATTCTACATGCCAAGCCTTTGGAAAGTATCGTAATGCGTTTTGAACGGCCAGTTTTTTCTCTTCTTTTGATAAAATATCTTTTCGCTTGGGAGCTGGATTTTCCATTTTTGGATACTCTCTTTTTGAAGGAAGATTTTCGGGAATCCCCCTTACTAGCTGCGCTTGAAAATCCGTCAATGTTGTGGTCATGTTAGTCTCTTTCATAAATTTTCTCACCTTTTTTCCAAACCATATTGGGTTTTAATTGCCCTTGATGATAGGTGATTTCTTGGTAGTTGTCTGTTTGGAAAACAACAAAATCGGCAAGCATATTTGCTTCTAGAATTCCTCTATCTGCCAAATTCAAAGCAGCACTTGCCCTGAACGTAATCCCGGCCAATACTTCCGCATTTGAGAGCTTTTCAAAGGTCCCTAGAATACTTGCTTGGGTGAGCAAATGGCCCATTGGTGCCGAACCAGGATTATGGTCGCTTGCAATGGCCAAAGCTCCGCCTGCATCTAATAGCTTTCGGGCAGGGGTAAAGGCGCATCCTAAACCTAGGGAAGCTCCAGGTAATGCCGTGGAAATAATATTGCTGTTGGCTAACAATTGAATTTCATTCTCGGTGCTGGCTTCCAAATGGTCTGCGCTTATGGCACCAAAATGTATGGCTATTTCACTTCCACCAGTAGTAAATTGATCCGCATGCACGGTAATATCAAATCCCATTGCTTTAGCTTTCTTAAAATAAGGCGCTATCTCTAGTGCAGAAAATGCACTTTCTTCAATAAAAGCATCAATCCGATTGCTAAGGCCTTCAGATTTTAATTGGGGGAACAAGTTTGAAGCAATTTCTTCTAGATAATTCTTGTCACTGTTCCAATCTTTTGGTTTCATGTGAGCCGCTAAACAGGTAGCTATAAGGTCTGCTTGTGTTTTTTTATCAGCTTGTTTTATGGCCCTGAGCATTTTAAGCTCCTCATCAATAGAGAGGCCATAACCACTTTTTACCTCTATAGTAGTGGTGCCATTTTCTAGATGAATTTTACTTCTTGAGATAATGCCTTCAATCAAATCCTCTTGAGAAGCTTTGCGAGTTTGTGTCACAGTGTCCCATATACCGCCTCCGGCTTTGGCAATTTCCAGATAAGTCTTTCCAGAATTTCTATAAGCATAATCTCTAGCTCGCGAACCACCAAAACAGATATGGGAATGGGAATCTACAAATCCCGGAAGGCAAACATGCTGCCCTTCAATATGGTGGATATCGACTGCATCGGACTTTAAATCCTCAAAAATACCAAGAGCCTTGATTTTTCCTTCGGAAATAAGAATACCCCCTTGCTCAATGATTACCAATTGCTCATCGGGCAGTGCTCCTTTCAAAGGCAAACCCGACATGGGAAGCAATTGCGTAAATGGGCCTATTAATAGTGGTTTGCTCATGTGTTAGTATGTTTCAAATTCTTCCAGATAAGGGGCGTTCCATTGAAGGTTTTTTGCTGCCATTGTTTGTTCTACAAGAGCAATTATTTCACCTTTTTGAATAGTTTCTATTCCTTTTTCAATATCGTTGGCAAAAACACGATCACTGTCAGCAAAGGGAACTTTGGTTCTTATGAATTTATGAATTTCATCCAATACAACACCTGATTTTAAAGGTTTTCTGAATTCAAAGGCTTGAGCGGCGGTTAACAGCTCAATGGCCAATATCTTTTCAACATTTTCAATAATCTGAAGTGCTTTTCTCCCACTTATTGATCCCATGCTTACATGATCTTCTTGTCCTAAAGAGGTTGGGATACTATCCGCGCTCGCCGGAAAACATAGACTTTTATTTTCACTGGCCAATGCTGCTGTAGTGTACTGTAAAATCATGTATCCAGAGTTGATTCCAGTATCTCCCATCAACAATTTAGGCACTCCAGGACTGTTCCCTTCTAGCGCCAAATAAATTCTTCGGTCCGAAATGCTCCCTAATTCTGAAGCTGCCAGTGCGGCGTAATCCAAAGCCATGGCCAAGGGCTGTCCGTGAAAATTACCTCCACTTATGGTCAACTCATCATTGATGATTACCGGATTGTCAGTAACAGAATTAAGTTCCACCTCCAACAGTTCTTTTAAGTGCAGCCATGTATTCCTAGATGCACCATGTACTTGAGGCATGCAACGAAGCGAGTAAGGATCTTGGACTCGTTCACAGTCGATATGGTCTTCCAAAATTTCGGAACCTTGGAGCAGTGTTCGTATTCTTCCGGCCACATGTTGGTTTCCTTTAAAAGGGCGAAGTGTATGCAGTTCTTCATGAAAAGGTTTCATAGAGCCTTGAAGTCCTTCCAGCATCATAGCCCCAATAATATCGGCATGTCTTAGGCAATACTGTAGTTTTTGTAGGACCAATATGCCGTGTGCAGCAATGAATTGTGTGCCGTTGATGAGCGCTAAACCTTCCTTTGGACCAAGTTCCAAAGATTGAAGTCCGGTTTTCTTAAATAGCTGATCTGTAATAATGGTTTCTCCTTTATAATTTACTTTGCCTAGCCCGATTAAGGGAAGAAATAAATGGGAGAGGGGAGCCAAATCACCAGAAGCTCCTACTGAACCTTGTGACGGAACCACAGGAATAGCATCATGCTCCAAATGCCAGAGCATTCGATTAATTGTGGCAATTGCGATACCCGAATATCCTTTGGCAAGGGCATGGATTTTTAAGATAAGCATTAGCTTGGCAAGTTCTTCGGATATGGGTTTTCCCACTCCAACACTATGACTTTGTAAAATATTGGATTGAAGAATTTTAGTATCCTCCTTGGAAATTTTGGTATTGCACAAAGGTCCGAAGCCCGTATTTATACCATAAACAGTGTCACCTTTGGCAACAATGTTTTGAACGCGAAGGTTGCTTACCTCAATTTTCTTGATATAATCTGCTGATATAATTCCTTTGACTGAACCCTTTGCAATGCCTATGGCGATACTTGCAGTTAGATGATGTTCGCCAAAATGAAATGTTTTGGGTAGTTGCATATGTATAATTTGAGATTTATAAAGATACCGTGTATGATTAATAATTACCAATACTTATTTTTGTAGTATTTAATAACTATGAATTATCAGATAGAATTACGACATTTTATTTATTTTTTGGCTGTGGCCGAAGAATTGCACTATAGAAAGGCAGCAGAAAAGCTGTTTATATCCCAACCCGGACTGAGTACGCAAATCAAGCAGATGGAAGGAATTCTCCAAACCCAACTTTTTATTAGAGATAAGAAGAAAGTTAGGTTAACACCGGCAGGAGATTTTTTAAAAGGGGAAGTAGAGTTTATTCTGAACCATTTGGAGCAGACCAAAAAACAATTAAAACTTATTGGTGAGGGGCATTTAGGTGAAATTAGAATTGGGTTTTTAGGTTCTGCAATGCAGAATGTAATACCAAATTTATTGCTGGATTTAAAGGAAAAGTTCCCTTTCATACATACCAGCCTTGAAGAACTTTCAAACAAAGCTCAGATAAGTGCTATTTTAAGGGACAAATTGGATTTAGGGTTTGTAAGATTATCAAGAGTGCCAAAAGGGCTGAAGTTGAAACCTGTTTTTGAAGATACCTTTTCGTTGGTTTTGCCAGCGGACCATATATTGAATGAGAAAGATTTTAAAAGCATTAATCAAGTCGCCACGGATGATTTTATCCTATTCTCGCAGGATTATAGCCCACAATATTATGATACGGTTTTAAGTATTTGTGAAGATGCTGGTTTTTCACCCAATGTTTCCCATAAATCGGTACATGCTCAAACTGTTTTTAAATTGGTGGAAAATAAATTGGGGATTGCAATAGTGCCCACTGCCTTGCAATACGGTTTTCAAATGAAAGTAAAATTCATCGAACTCAAAAAGATTAAACAACGGGCTATTTTATCTATGGTTTGGAAAGAGGACAACCGAAATCCAGTACTACAAAATTGTATTGATTTACTTTTAAAACTATAGCATAAAAATTTTCCAAAGTGTAACTTTGAAAAGCTTAAAAATAGACTATGGCATTTGATATAATTAAGAAAAGGCGAAGTGTTTTTCCCATTCAATATAATGATAAGCCCATCTCAAAAGAAACCATTGAGAAGTTGTTGGAAGCAGCCAACTGGGCACCTACCCATAAAAAGACCGAACCTTGGCGATTTAAGGTGTTGATGGGCACAAAAAAAGAAGCTTTGGGAAAATTTATGTCGGATAAATACCAAGAAGTAGATTCCAAACCCAAACAATTAAAAATCAAAAAATTGCAAGATAATCCAGTTCGTTCAGGAGCGGTAATTGCCATTTGTATGCAACGTGATCCTAATGAATGTATACCCGAGTGGGAAGAATTGGCAGCTACAGCGATGGCAGTGCAAAATATGTGGCTTTGCAGCACGGAAATGGGAATTGGATGTTATTGGAGTTCTCCTGGTTTGATAAAATACATGGATGAGTTTTTCAATCTTAATGAAGGTGAGAAATGTCTTGGATTCCTATATATGGGGTATTATGATAATCCGGTAGAACCATCAACAAGAACTCCTATTGAAGAAAAAGTAGAGTGGTTTGATTAACTAAAAGTGAACAGTTCCGAACCGTATTCAATGGCTTTCCAAATAAAGATCCCAAAATAGATTACCCCTATTAAGAACTTCATAAATGTTCCTGTAAGAAAACCTAAGAAGGAACCAAAAGCAGCTTTCAATGCGGTTTTTTGATCTGCTTTATTAATAAGTTCGCCAACCAAAGCACCTACAAAAGGCCAAATGATAATTCCGAACGGGCCTAATATGGGGAAAAATATAGCGACCAACAATCCGATTACGGTCCCTAACATACCTGCTTTACTGCCGCCAAATTTTTTAGTCCCCATGGCTGGAATCACATAATCCATTACCGTAATCAGTAGCGCAAAAAAGAGCGTTATACCCAGCATCCACCAATCATCTGGAACAGCTTTGGTCAAATACAACAGCAATAATCCTAGCCAACTTACCGGTGGACCGGGTAACACTGGTAGAAAACTACCCAAAATACCTACTAGCATTAATATAAACCCTAAAACAAGTAAAGCAATGTCCATTTTTGGTTTTGACTATAAGACAAATTTAGTAATGAAATGTTACAAGTCTATTCTAAAACCGAGTTTAGATTATTTAATTGAACTAAAAAATTAGTTTAAACTAAAAATTTAGTTATATTTGCTTCATGTTATAACTAAAAACTTAGTTAAATGATGAAGCAATTGACCAAAGCGGAAGAGGAGGTAATGCATATTTTGTGGAAACTTGAAAAATGCAATGTCGCAGCAGTTCTTGAGGAACTACCAGAACCAAAGCCAGCATATAACACAATTTCTACCATTGTTCGCATATTAGAAGACAAGGGTTTTGTGAGTCACGAGAAGGTAGGGAAAGGACATATCTATTTTCCATTAATTAAAAAATCGGACTATAGTAACCAATCCATCAACAAACTAATGGAAGGTTATTTTCAAGGATCATTTAAAAGTATGGTGTCCTTTTTTATGAAGAAAAATGACATTAGCCTTAGTGAATTAGAGAGTATTATGGATCAAATAAAAGAAGAGGAAGAATGATACAGTATGTTTTAGAAAGTTTGGTCTTTCAGTTAATCTTTTTATTGACGTATGATTTGTTCTTGAAAAAAGAAACTTTTTTTCAATGGAATCGAATTTACCTTATAGGGACATTTACACTTTCTTTGATACTCCCTTGGATAAGAATTGAAGCACTTCAAGCCTTGGTTCCAAATGAGTTAATAGTGTATCCCTCTTTTTTATGGCAGTTAGATGAGATTACGGTGTATAGCAAAAATAATAACGAAAGCTTTTTCGAATCCATCTCTTGGGAGCATATGGTGTTTGGTATTGGTATGTTGGTAATGTACTGTTGGTTTTCAATCAAACTTTTCCAAATCCTTAGATTAAAGCATAAAGGGGACGTCCATTACCATAAAGATTATACCAAGATAGTAGTTCCAAAAAGTGGAACAGCTTTTTCATTTTTCCGAAACATTTTCTTAGGTCAGGATATTAAACAAGATAAACAGCAACAAATTATAGCCCATGAGTTGGTACATGTGAGACAGCTACATACTATTGATCTTATCTTTTTTGAGCTAATGCGAATAATTTTTTGGTTCAATCCTTTGGTTTATGTTTATCAAAGTAAAGCTTCGGAATTACATGAGTTTATCGCAGATTCCGAGGTTTCCAAAGGAAATAAAAAAGAGCAATATCAATTATTGTTATCGGATGTGTTTCGAACTCAAAATATCAGTTTTGTCAATCAATTTTTTAAAAAATCATTAATCAAAAAACGAATAGTTATGTTGCAGAAAGAAAAATCAGGAAAAATCTATCGGCTTAAATATCTTTTATTATTGCCAGTTACGGTTAGTATGTTGTTATATACTTCATGTGAAAATGAGAAAGGTAGAATTGATAGTTCAATTAGAAAAGAAAAGAATGAATCTTTTCTTGTTGTTGACGACTTAAATAATATGTCGGAAAGTGAAAAGAATATACAGCAAAGGCTAACGGATGAACTGATTCAATTAAAATCCCCACAAACTTTGATGGTAGAAGATGGTAGCAATTCAGTAAAACTTTATATTGATAAGGGCGAAATAAAGAAAGTAGAAGTACAAAAAAATTCTGTTGAGGATAAAAAAGCTGGATCTAAAATTAATGGAGATCCAACTCCGTTTAATATAGTTGATAAGGTTCCAATTTTTCCTGGTTGTGAAAATGCAGAGGATCAAAAATCCTGTTTTATGGAAAAAATAAGAGAACACATCACAACGAATTTTGAATACCCAGAAAAAGCTGAAGAAATGGGTATTCAAGGAAATGTGAATGTACTTTTCACAATTACAAGGGAAGGCCAGGTTACTGGAATTAGGATGAGAGGGCCACATGAGTTGTTAGAAGAAGAGACCCACCGAATCATTTCTAAGCTACCTCAAATGCAACCGGGCAAACACCAAGGAAGGATAGTGGAAGTTCCGTTTTCAATCCCCATTAAATTTGAGTTATAAGGTAGCGAAGTAAAAGCAGCAGAGTTTGGTTATTGTTTGTTAAACTTCCTCAGCGTGAAAACCGGAGTGAAATCTTCGGTTTTCACTATTTAAGATGTTATTGAGTTATCCAAAAAATCGTAATTTCAGCCAAATATTTGGGGCTGTATGCGTAAGTTGGTTGTGTTAAGTTTTTTTGGTTTGCTCGCTTCTTGCGAACTTTTTATGTCCAAAGAAGATAAGACCCAAAAAATGGTCAATGAAGAATTGTTGTCCATTGATTGGAATGATGTTGACCAATACCCACTTTTTGAAGATTGTGATGAAACAGCTACCAAACCTGCACAGCGTGACTGTTTTCAAAGTGCAATGCTTAATCATTTTTCCAAAGCATTGGAAGGATTACAATTTCAAGTGGATAAGGATTTGAACGATACCATGTATATAGATTTTTCAATTGATGAGCATGGATTTATATCGGTTTTAAATGTTGAGGAGAATACTGCCATTTTAAATGAGATACCAGATTTTAATGCCAAAATATCCAACCGATTGAATGATCTAACTACGGTTGCTCCCGCATTAAAACGAGGTATTCCCGTAGGACTAAAGTTTAGACTTCCCATAGTTTTAAATACGAATTAAAGACTTGGCAACAGAAAAAATCATTTTAGGAATTGACCCAGGTACAACGGTTATGGGTTTTGGAATCATCAAGGTGATCAATAAACAAATGCATTTTGTTCAAATGAACGAGTTGATGCTAAAAAAATACGATGACCCCTATACCAAGCTGAAATTGATTTTTGAACGCACCTTGGAGTTGATAGACACCTTTCACCCAGATGAGATTGCCATTGAAGCTCCATTTTATGGCAAGAATGTGCAGTCCATGCTTAAACTAGGCAGGGCACAGGGAGTGGCCATGGCCGCTGGGCTCTCCAGACAAGTTCCTATTACAGAATACATGCCCAAAAAGATTAAGATGGCCATAACAGGCAATGGAAATGCTACCAAAGAGCAGGTGGCCAAAATGCTTCAAAGTATGTTGAAACTGAAAACATTACCTAAAAATTTAGACAGTACGGATGGACTTGCTGCTGCTGTCTGCCATTTTTATAATGAAGGTCGAGTTGAGGTTGGAAAGCACTACACCGGATGGGACGCTTTTGTAAAGCAGAACACTGATAAAATCGATAAGCAATGAACAATGGCCAATAAACAATGAACAATGAACCACCAGACCAAATAACAAATCAAAACCTACTTAATATGAGCAAAAAGAATCCCTTAGCTAGCAAGTCGTATGATTTTGCCTTAAATATCATTCAACTTTATAAAAAGCTGAACAAAGAAAAAAGAGAGTATATTTTGTCTAAACAGCTATTGCGTTCAGGAACTTCTATTGGTGCTAATATTTCAGAGGCTAACGGGGCAATTTCTAAAGCCGATTTTTCAGCAAAGATTTCAATTTCATATAAAGAAAGCTTAGAAACTAAATATTGGCTCTCGCTTTTAAAAGATTCGGATTATTTGAGTGTTGAGGAAGCGGATAGATTGATTGAAAATGCAGACGAACTTTCAAAAATCATGTTTTCGATTTTAAAAACTACAAGAATGAACAAATGATTCATTGTAAATTGTTCATTGATAATTGAACACTAAAATGAGCGGAATCTATATCCATATTCCCTTTTGTAAACAAGCTTGCCATTATTGTGATTTTCATTTTTCTACGCAACTGGGAAAGAAAGAGGCCATGCTGCTAGCAATCAAAAAGGAAATTGAACTCCGAAAAGATGAGTTTGAAAATCATAAGGTAGCAACCATATATTTTGGGGGCGGAACACCTTCTATTTTGACTACAACTGAAATAGAAACTTTAGTAACAGCCGTTCACGAAAATTACAAGCTTGTTGAAAACCCAGAAATCACTTTAGAAGCCAATCCTGATGATTTAACGGATGATAAAATCGTTGAGCTATCCAATAGTCCCATTAATCGCCTTAGTATAGGTATCCAATCTTTTTTTGATGAAGATTTAAAGTTGATGAATCGAGCACATTCATCCGACGAAGCCATCAAATCATTGTCAACGGCAACTCAGTACTTTGATAATATTTCAATCGATTTAATTTACGGAATTCCAGGCATGGATAACAAAAGGTGGAAAGCAAATATTGAAAAAGCGCTTTCTTTTGAACTCCCCCATATCTCTAGTTATGCCTTAACCGTTGAACCAAAAACGGCACTTAAAAAGTTTATAGAAAAAGGAATCGTGGCCAATGTGGATGACGAACAGGCACAGGAACAGTTTAATATATTAGTGGATGTTTTGGAGAAAAATGACTTTGTGAATTATGAGATTTCCAACTTTGGAAAGCAAGGGTATTTTTCAAAAAACAATACTTCGTATTGGCAAGGGAAGAAATATGTAGGTATTGGTCCTTCGGCTCACTCTTTTGATGGGCAAAATAGGAGTTGGAACATTAGGAACAACCCAAAATATATAAAGGCTTTAGAAGGAGAGGTACTGCCCAAGGAGACAGAGACCTTGTCCAAAACAGATAGATATAATGAGTACGTGATGACCGGGTTGAGAACTATTTGGGGTGTTTCTCTAGAAAAAATCAAACACGATTTTGGACAGACGTATCTTGATTATTTAAATAAACAAACCAAAAAATACTTGGAGAAGCATCTGCTTTTTGTGGATGATGGAAAATTGTTGGCAACCAAAAAAGGAAAGTTTCTAGTCGATGGAATTGCATCGGACCTTTTTATGATTAATTTGGAATCATGATTGCCAACATTAAATATAATTCCAAGAATTATAAAATCGATTTATCCAATCCTTTGGATATTTCAATCCCGCTTCGGGATGGGAGTGAGAATGTAAATGCGTGGTACTTGGATTCTCCTAAAATTGGTCCGCATCAAGAAGGTGGTTTTATCGGAAAAGTTTCTGAGGGGGCTTCTACCAACTTTAATGATATTTGGTTCAATCCGCATTCCCATGTGACGCACACCGAATGTCTGGGTCATATTACAGAAGGGTTTTACTCCATAAATCAAGAATTAAAACAATTCTTTTTTTTAGCAGAAGTAATAACTGTTGCCCCTGAGAAGAAAGGAGATGATTTTGTGATATCGGAAAAGCAATTAAAATATGCCTTGGGCAATAAAAAAAGAGAGGCATTGATTATTAGGACCATTCCGAACCTTGAAAACAAGAAGTCGATGAAGTATTCCAATGAAAACCCACCTTATCTGCTAGAGGCGGCGGCTAGTTATTTGGTTGATAAGGGCATATCACACTTACTAATTGACCTTCCTTCTGTGGACAAGGAAAAAGATGGCGGTGCTCTTTTGGCACATAATGCCTTTTGGAGGATGAATGATAAACCAAGATCAAGTGCGACAATTACAGAGTTTATCTATGTAGGGAATGAGATAGAAGATGGCTGCTATTTTTTAAACCTCCAGGTAGCCCCTTTTGAAAATGATGCCAGCCCAAGCAGGCCTATTTTATATGCCCCAATGGAGTAAGGAGTTCTTTACAATCTTTATATATTTAAAACGTGGATAGCGCTGTAGAAGCTTTTTTAGGTCTTATTTTAGGAGCAATATTAATGTATTGGTTGTTCTCCGCTTTTAGAAGAAAGAAAAGTAAGGAGCTGACCAAACAACAGTCCACGGTATTATTGGACAAAATTCAAAGTGTGTGTAAATTGATTTCCGTAGAGGGGGATTTTGCCGAAATATACCACTATGAAAATACCAAAGAAGGCTTTATGAGCCTTTTAAGTAGCAAGAAAAAAGCATTGGTTGTTGTAAAGGCGAGAGCCCACATAGGGTATGATTTAAAGAAATTGAATTTGAAAGCTGACAATAAAAATAAGCGAATCATACTTGCCGATTTTCCAGAACCAGAAATTTTATCAATTGAGCCAGACCTTCAGTTTTATGATATAAAAAATGGTCTTTTTAATAGCTTTTCGCCAGATGATTTGACAAAACTGAACCTGGAAGCCAAAGACCATATCAAACAAAAAATACCGGAGAGTGGTTTAATGGTCACAGCAAAAAAAGAAGCCTTGCAAGCTGTATTACTGGTTGAAAAAATTGTGGAGACCATAGGGTGGACCCTTGATTATTCAACACTGGAAATAACAAAAAGCGACAAAAAACTTATAGAAGAATAAATTAGTATGAAAACAGGAATTATCACTTTATTATTGATTGGCGTAGCAGCAACTACCAATTATGCACAAACTAAAGACACTATGAAAACTTTTGATTCCGCTTTTGCCCACACTGTTTACTTTTGGTTTAAAAATCCTAACAGCAGTGCGGACAAGGCAAAATTTGAAACTTCTTTAAAGACCTTCCTCAACAACTCCAAATATGCAAAGACCAACTTTATTGGTACCCCGCCAACATCGACTAGAGATGTGGTGGATGGGTCATTCACCTATTCCTTGATAGTAACGTTTGAATCTGCGGAAGCGCAGGAAGGATATCAAAAAGAAGAGGCCCACTTAATTTTTATTGAAGAGTGCAAGGATCTTTGGGAGAAGGTAATTGTATATGATTCAAATGGGATATAAAGATGAATGTTGAAGAACTTAGAAACTTCTGTGTTGCTAAAAAAGGTGTAACAGAGGAATTCCCTTTTGATGAACACACTTTGGTATTTAAGGTTATGGGCAAAATGTTTGCTTTGGTACCCTTGGAAAGAATACCGTCCCAATGTAATTTAAAGTGTGACCCAGAAAGGGCCATAGCACTTAGGGAAGAATATGATGGAGATATTACCCCGGGATACCATATGAGCAAAGTACATTGGAATACGTTGTTTTTGGAAAACCTTCCACCAGATTTGATAATGCAGCTTGTAAACCATTCATACGACTTAGTAGTTTCTAAACTTACCAAGAACTTGCGAAGTCAATTAGATGCCCTTTAGGTAGTTAGGAAAATAATTGATAATTGACCGAAACAATGCTACCATTCATCGATGGTTTTTTTGAATTTGACTAATTCGTAGTCTTTTTCCTATGATATTTATGCACTTTTGTATACTAAACGCAAAGTGTCATGAATGTTTTATTCATAGAAGATGATATGATAGAGACAATGAAGTTGCAACGAGCAATTTCAAAGTTCCAGTGCAAGCATAAGATTGTTGAGGCAAAAAATGGTGAAGAGGCTTTAGAGGTTTTAAAGGCAGGAAGTCTGCCAGATATTATTCTTCTTGATCTGAATATGCCTCGGATGAGCGGAATAGAATTTCTTTCCATTATTAAAGCAGATGAGAAACTTAAATACCTGCCTACGATTATTTTGACCACATCCGAAAACCGAGTGGATTTGCTAAAATGCTTTGAGATTGGTATTGCTGGATATATCATAAAGCCTTTAAAATATGAGGATTACGAGTCAAAGCTTAAAAAAGTTTTTGATTATTGGGAAGTAAGTGAACTGTTTAAAGCCTAACAAAATCCCTAATTTCACAACATTATTTTTATAAATAGGTAGTACAATTCCTACTTTTAAATCATAATATTCTTTATTATGAAAGGAATTGTTTTCACAGAGTTTCTAGAAATGGTCGAATCCTTGTATGGATTAGAGACCGTGGATTCCATATTGGAGAACTGTGATCTTCCCTCTGGCGGTGCATATACATCAGTAGGTACATATGACTTTAATGAGATGGTTAGTTTAATTGGCCAACTCGGCAAAGAAAAAAACATCTCCCAAGTAGATTTGTTATATTCCTTTGGACATCATTTGTTTGTAGGTCTGGTAGAGGCACACCCAGAGGTTGTCTCAGGATATAGAACTCCCATTGGACTTCTCAACTGTATAGAAGATCATATTCATGTACATGTAAGGAAGTTGTATCCAGATGCAGAACTCCCTCGGTTTAAAATCCTTTCAAAAACAGAAAATTCCCTAGAATTAATTTATATCTCATCTAGAGGATTGTATGCTCTGGCTCATGGACTCATCGTAAAAACTTTTGAACACTTCGGAAAGTTGGCAAAAGTGGATTATAAACTATTGAATGAAAACGGCACAGAAGTTAAGTTCGCTATCGTCCAAAATGGATAATAACGAAATCTCCATATTAAAACGAGCACTGGTTCGGGAAAAAAAAGCCCGCAAAACTGCTGAAAACCTGTTGGAAAATAAAGCCAAAGATCTTTATGACGCCTCTTTGCACTTGAAAGAAGCCAATGGTCGTTTAGAAACGATGTTGAACAACAAGGGTACTCGTATAGATAGTGCTTTTGTAAATATTATTGATCCATATGTTGTCATGGATATGATGACCAATGTGCTCAACATGAATTCCTCAGCTAAGGAGTTTTTAGGATACGATCATACCAAGGAGGATGTCTGCCTTTCCGATATAGTACACCCAGATTATGTGGAATATACCGCGGAATCTTTTCAAACCTTGCTAAAAGTAGGGATGCTTAAAAATTACTCTGCCAAGATTATTACTAAAAATGATGAAGAGAAATATGTAAATATTAATGCAAGCCTTATTTACAATGAAAGTGGTAATCCTATTGCGGCTCAAGGAGTAATTAGAGACATTACACAAGAAGTGGAAATACGTAAACTTCTGGAAAGTCAAAAAAAGCAGCAGGATATTATTGTGGAAAATTCCTCTCTGGGGATTTTACTTATAGTAAAGGATAAAATAGTAAAGGCCAATAAATCATTTATAGACCTTTTGGGGTATTCAGAAGTTGAACTAAAAAAAGTTTCTATCAATGATATTTCTTCTTTGGAAGACAGTACTTTGTACGATGACCTTCTCCAGAAAAGCCTAGAAAACGACACAAAAAAATTCTCCATAGTTCGAAAATTTCATAAGAAAAACGGAGACACTCTCTATGGAAAAACCTCAATGAGCTCGGTATTGGATTCCAAAGGAGAGATTGAATATAGCGTAGCTATGATTGAGGACATTACCCATGAAAAAATCTCAGAAGAAAAACTGAAAGCATCCGAAGAACGGTTGGCCAAATTAATCAAGAATTTACAAACCGGTATTCTGCTTGAAGATCCAAATAGGAAGATTGTACTTGCCAATAAAAAGTTTTGCGACCTATTTGGAATTTCTGTTTCTCCAGATTCCCTTAAAGGAATCAATAGTGAACAATCCACCCATAAATACAAAAGAATGTTTTTAGAGCCAGAGATGGCCCTAAATAGAATAAGCGATGTTATTGAGAAAAAAGAAGTGGTGACCGCAGATGAAATGGAACTTTTGGACGGAAGAACTTTTGAGCGTGATTACATCCCCCTTTTTAATGGGAGCGAGTACCAAGGCCATTTATGGAGCTATAGTGATGTAACCCTACGCAAGAATTATAGAAAAAACCTTGAGATTCAGAAGGAAAAATATGGAAGCATCATTGCAAACATGAATCTTGGACTTGTTGAGGTCGACGGAGATGGCAACATCTTAATGGTCAACCAAAGTTTTAGCGACATGATTGGATATACTTCCGATGAGCTAATAGGGAAAAATGTTTATGAGACCATGCCTATTATTAGTGAAGGTGAAGATGAATTAAAGCAACAAAATAAAAAGAGAGAAGAAGGAATTTCCGATTCCTATGAGGTAGCGGTGAAAATTGCCAATGGAGAAAAACGATTCTGGTTGGTAAGTGGCGCTCCAAGATTTGATGACGCAGGTAATGTTGTAGGGTCCATAGGCATTCATTTAGATATTACCGCACAAAAACATCTTGAACTGCAAAAAGAAACTCTTTTAAAAGAGTTGGAATCCAGTAATAAAGGACTTCAAGAATATGCGCATATCGTCTCACATGATTTAAAATCTCCTTTACGAAGTGTGAGTGCATTGGCCACCTGGCTATACGATGATTACAAAGATACTTTAGATGAAACCGGACTGTATAATCTAAAAATGATGCAGGAGAAAATTGAGGGAATGGATAAACTCATTACCGGAATTCTCAAGTATTCAACCGTAAATAGCGATGTTTTTGATCATACTGAAGTTGATGTAAATGAGGTAATCCAAGAAATAAAGGAAATCATCTACATTCCAGAACATGTTTCCATAAAGACCAAAAAGAAGCTACCATTAATAAAGGCGGACAAAACTAAAATCCACCAATTGTTTCAAAACTTTTTGAGCAATGCAGTAGTCAATATTGATAAAAAAGAAGGATTGGTCGAGATAGATTATAAGGAAGATGAAACGCACTGGGAATTTAGTATAAAAGACAATGGCGTTGGAATTCCCAAGGAATATCACGAGAAGATTTTTCAAATTTTTCAATCCATAGGAAACAAAGAGCGCTCTACAGGGATTGGGCTTTCCATAGTCAAGAGAATCATAGATAGATATCATGGTAAAGTTTGGTTGCAAAGCGCGATAGGAGAAGGAACAACCTTCTATTTTACATTACAAAAAGAACAAAAAAATAAAAAAGGATGAAGATAAATCAAGCAAAACGTTTTAAAGGAGGAGCCTGGGAATTTAGCCAAGAGCAACCACTAAAAGAACCTCTGGTTTTAGTATTCGGAGATCGATATTTATTAGAAAATAAAGACATTTTTGATGAGGTAAAAAACCTTTACCCTGATGGGCATATTGTTTTTGGCTCTACCTCTGGAGAAATCATGGAAACTAGTGTTTATGAAGAAAGTATCGCACTTACTGCGATAGAATTTGAGCGAACAAAGTTCAGTATCGTAAGTGAGAATGTTTCGAACCATGTGGATATTGAAAAAATGGGATTGGCCATTTCAAATAAATTCCAACAAGAAGAACTCAATCATATGTTTATTGTTTCAGATGGTAGTTTTGTGAATGGAAGTGGTCTCATAGAAGGTTTGGAATCCGCAGATGGATTTAAAGCGTCTATTACTGGAGGACTTTGTGGAGACGGTGCCCGTTTTGAAAAAACATTGACCTCCTATAATGAAAACCCAAAACAAGGAGAAGTAATTGCTATAGGGTTTTATGGTGAGGATTTGGAAGTTTCCTATGCCAACTTTGGCGGTTGGACACCCTTTGGTCCAGAACGCACTATTACCAGGTCTGAAGGAAATGTGCTTTTTGAAATTGATGGAACACCAGCTTTAGATCTTTATAAAAAATATTTAGGAGAAAAAGCTGATGAATTACCCAAAGCAGCACTTTTATATCCCCTGACCGTACAACAAAATGAGGAATCAGAAGCTCTAGTGCGTACTATTCTAAACATAGATGAAGAGGCGAGCTCCATGATTTTGGCCGGAGATGTTCCTTTAAACTCCAAGGTGCAATTGATGATGTCCACTATGGATGATATAGCCGAAGGTGCCAGCAACGCAGCTGAGTTAGCAATGCGAGATAGAAAAAATCAACCTGAATTGGCCATATTGGTGAGCTGTGTAGGACGTAAACTAGTACTAGATCAACGTACCGAAGATGAAATTGAAGAAGTAGCAGAAGTTATAGGTGGGCAGGCAAAAATTACTGGCTTTTATTCCTATGGCGAGATGGCTCCTTTTGCAGGTAAAAATGCATGCCAATTACACAATCAAACCATGACCTTAACATTATTGAGCGAATAAATGCACTCTCTGCTTAAAAGACAAATAAAGAAATTTTTACCCAAGGAATTGACCGAACATCCTGAAATGGAAAGGTTCTTCGAATCCGTTAGTAAATCATATTCAGATTTTGATGGAAAACTGAAAATGATACAAAGGGCAACGTCTTTAAGTTCGGAAGAATTGTATTTAGCCAATCAACGTTTAAACAAGGAAGCCGAAAACCAACGTAAAGTGCTAGAAGCATTGAGTAAAGCTGTCGCTTCCATGCAGCACAAAACAAGTGATCGCATCAACAACAAGGATTTCAATCCACAGAAGTTGGTGCAGGATATCGAAAAGCAAGCCCATAAACTGGTAAAAATTACAGCTGAAAAAGATATGCTGCTAAGAAATCTGGAACAGCAGAATGAATCTTTGAACAATTATGCCCATATGGTTTCCCACGATTTAAAATCCCCAATACGTAATGTTCACTCATTGGTAAGTTGGGTTTTTGAAGATGGCCGTGATGGATGTAAAGAACAAAGCAAGGAAAATGTACAGCTTATTTTTCAAAACCTTTCTAAAATGGACAGTTTGATTGATGGGATTTTAAGGCACTCAACAATAGATTCCATACAAGAAAATGCAGTGATGGTGGATGTCAATCTATTGATTGAGGAAATAGAACGTACGGTATTTATTCCCGAAAATATAACCATAAAAAGGAGTAAAAATCTACCAAAATTATATACCGGAAAATATCGAATAGAACAATTATTCAAAAATTTGATTACCAATGCAATTACCGCCACAGAGGATAAAAAAGATGGTCATATCATGATTGATGTTAAAGAAGAAAAAGATGGATGGCTATTCAGTATTACGGATAATGGAAAAGGTATTCCCAAGCATTTGCAGACCGGCATTTTTGGAATGTTCAAAAAATTGGAGAACAACTCCAGTGCCACCGGAATAGGTCTTGCACTGGTAAAGAAAATAGTGAATTATTACAAAGGGGATATCTGGCTCTCTTCTTCGGAAGGCATGGGAACCACCTTCTTTTTTACAATAAAAAATAACCCAAATGACTGAGCAACCAAACCTAGACTATATAAAGGAAATCTCTGGAGGCAATGAAGATTTTGAAAAGAAATTCTTGACCATTATTCAAACAGAATTTCCCAAAGAGAAGAGCGATTATATTGAAAATTTGGAGCGTTCCGATTTAGAAGAATCGGCAAAGATTGTTCACAAGATAAAACACAAACTTGGTATTCTGGGGCTTACTGGTGGGTACAAACTCGCTGTTAAGTACGAAGAAGATCTTAAGCATGGAGACACTAAACTCAAAGAGGAGTTTTACCAAATATTACAATCTGTTGAAGAATTTATTTTAAAAATAGCTTAAAATGAGGTGTATTATTGTAGATGATGAGGTAAGCGCACGAGCAATCGTGCTAGAACTATGTAAAACCATTCCAGATTTGGAGGTGGTGGCAGAATTTCCCAATGCACTGGAGGCACTTAAGTTTTTAAAGCACACCCAGGTTGATCTGATTTTCTTGGATATCCATATGCCCAAATTCACAGGTGTAGATTTTATTGAGACAGCCAAGGATCCCCCAAAAATTGTTCTGACCACTTCAGACAAGAACTTTGCCATTGAAGCTTATGGATATGATTTTGTTATAGACTATCTAGTAAAACCTATAACGGCAGAACGCTTTCAAACATGCAAGGCAAGATTGGAGCGCGCTTTTCAAACAAGCAAACTTGAACATGTGGAAAATAGTATAGCTCAAACGGAGGATGAAGACCTATACATCAATATTGATAGACGGTTGATAAAACTTAAATTCGGGGAGATTCAATTAATAGAGGCTCAAGGAGATTATATAGAGATCCAAACACAGCAAAAGCGATATCGTGTGCACTCAACATTGAAGAAAATAAAGGAGAAATTGCCAGAATCAAGATTCCTTCAAATTCACCGCTCATTCATCATCAATTTTACACAAATTATAGATATACAGGACAATAGCGTTTTAATAGAGCGCAATGTAATTCCAATAAGCAGATCAAATCGACCTGAGTTAATGCAACGATTGAACCTTTTATAAAAAGAAAGAAAAATATTACAATATTTATCATCTTTCACGTTAATTAGATAGACACTTTTTGAAAATGTTAGATGGATTGAGAACTCAGTAATTAAATCTTTTTAGCATATGTCATTGGAAATAAGGGAGAACCATGGAATTTTTGAAATTTTAGGAAAAGTATCTACCCAGCATATTAGTGCATTGAATTCCTACTTTGATTCCATACTGGAGAAAAATGAAAATTTTGTGGTGAGCTTGGAAAAGGTTACCATGTTGGATTCTGCAGCAGCACATTTCTTCGAAAAATTGTATCAAAAATCTGTAAAACAAAACAAGGTCATTTCATTAATTGGAAGACAAAATGAGTGCATTACAGAAATTATGAATACCACCAAAACAAACTATATCCTTAGTCCAGATTGCATTTGATAAACAAGATTTCCAAAATCATATAAAATGAATGTTACTGCCTATCAACCCTATTTTGGGGTGACTCCGAAGAACCTAAATGATTCTGACTTTAATAGGTTGACCACATATTTTGAGTTGTTGGATGCAGTACAAAAACCGGTTGTTAGCCTTGTAATACCTATATATAGAGCTAAGGAAACTTTGGTGGCACATATGATGTCATTAGCTAACCTTAAGACCATTATTCCTTATGAAGTCATTTTTGTGGAGAATAATGCGGACGATGAGAGCCTATCCATATTGAATGAATTGGGTGCAAGAGTAACAAGCCAACCCTTACAGGGAATAACATACGCAAGACAGAAAGGATTGGAAGAAGCCAAGGGGCAAATTGTATGTACCATGGATCCAGATTCTATTTATGATCCATACTACATAGATAAAATGGCTCTTCCATTTTTTGTTGACAAGGAATTGGTGCTTTGCTATTCCGTGTCAAAAAGTTATGAAGAAGATTTCCGTCTTTCCTCAAAAATGAGGTTCAGGAATACACTGAAGACTGTTTATTTTAGATGGAAGCTATCACAAAATTTCACCACAAAAATCAAACACATTAGAGCAGTTTGCATGGCAATTCGCAGAGAAACTCTTCTCCCAATTGGGTATGATGTTGACCTAAGGGCGGTTTCAGGATGTGATGATGGAATGTTGGCCATACATTTGTATAACCTTGGGAAATTTAAATACATTCCAGTTGATGTGTATACGGCCTTACCACCAAAAAGAGAACCCGGAAAGCCCTTTCCCTTCTGCAACGAAAGATTTTTACCAGCTCAAAAGACCTTGGAGGAAACATACAGAAAATTGGAATTGGTCAAACCATTGAGATAGATTTATCGGACTAATTTTTCTTATTCTTTTTTCTAAAAAAGCCAAAATTTTCTACAGTTTTATAAAAATAGATCAGAAGCCGTAACCCATGGTGCTAATCCACTCCAAATATGTCTCTAGTCCCCACTGATTGGAAGGTGGAGAGTGTAACCTCCAATATAACACAGCTTACAACATACTGCCTTGGTTTTACAACATAGAATTATTCTTAAGTAATATTTATCCTACTTTTCCATGAAGTTAAGTATTACAATTAATTAAACTAGATATTATGAAAATTTTAGTTGTTGATGACAAACAATCCTTAAGTGAACTGGTATCTCAGTTTTTAGGCCAATCTTATAATGTAACCACCATGGAAGATGGTTTGGCAGCGTTAAGTTGGATGCAAGAAGGAAATATTCCCGATTTAATCATTACGGATTTGGAAATGCCAAATATGGATGGATTTGAATTAATCCAAAAAGTGAAGGAAAGCGGTTATTTTTCAAACATTCCTATTATAGTCTTAAGCTGTAGAGATAGTAGTTCTGACCGAATTCAGTGCTTGAAATTGGGAGCGGATGACTACTTGGTAAAGCCTTTTAATCCAGAAGAACTTTTAATCCGTGTAGAAAAATTACTCATACGAGCATAACAAACATGGAAGTTATATCAGACAAAAAGCTGTGTCTTCTTTACGTGGGAACAGACCAAAAAGTAGTGGGTCAGTTTCTCAGCTGCTCGGAAAAGGTCGATTTCCAAGTAGCAAAGAATGCCTTATTGGCCATTAAATGGCTGAATGAGAATCAGCATGTGGATGCCATTTTATGTGAAAAACAGATTCCAGGCCAAACAGGTATTGAATTCCATAAAATTGTACAGGAGCGATTTGCAAATAAGAATACAATTCCATTCATTTTGGTGGCTAAAGATCGGAATAAAAACGACCTATCTGAAGCGGTGAAAAATGGTATAGATGACTTTTATGTTCAACCGCTATCCACAGCAAATATTTTAGATAGAGTTCATTTTTTAAAAGAGCTTAAAGCGAATCTGAAAAAGGAAAAAATTGTACCCCCTCAAGGAGCAATCAAAGAATATAAAATAGGGTTTTGGAAACGAAGCTTTGACCTTGCAGTAGCGGGTTTAGCTTTACTTTGTGCAGCTCCATTTTTATTGTTATTTATCATCGCTATCCGGCTAGAATCAAAAGGAAAAGTCTACTACATTTCCAAAAGGGTAGGAACAGGATACAAAATTTTTGACTTCTACAAGCTACGTTCTATGTATCCCGATGCGGATAAGCGCTTAAAAGAATTTCAGCATTTGAATCAATATGCTCATGAGGATATAGATGATTCTAACACCGAAAACACCGAATCAACAGCTAGTAAACCTCAAGGAACAGTTCTCTTTGGAGATGATACGGAGGTAGATGAAAACCTTCACAACAACATACGAAAAGAAAGTGCAAAGAGCGCTTTTGTGAAGTTCGATAACGACCCTAGAATTACTAAAGTTGGCAAGATCATTAGAAAGTTGAGCATTGATGAACTCCCACAATTAATTAATGTACTCAAAGGAGATATGTCCATTGTAGGGAATAGGCCATTGCCGCTATATGAAGCGGAAGTGTTAACCACAGATGAATGGACAGATAGATTTAATGGACCGGCAGGGATTACAGGTTTATGGCAAGTAGAGGCGAGAGGTAGAAGCTCAAAAATGTCTCCCGAAGAAAGAAAAATACTGGACATTAAATATGTAGAATATGCTAATAGTAAATATGCTTTTTTGATTGATATGTGGATTGTACTTAGAACATTCAAAGCAGTTTTTCAAAAAGAGAATGTATAATGAGAAAAAATTGGGGCATTTTATTGATTTTTTTAGTACTACAAACTGCTGCCGGTCAGTCTATCAATGATTTTATTGAAAAAGGACTGAAGGAAAATGATATCAGCAAAAAATTACCACCCATTGATACACTTATTTATATGGCCAAAGAATATTCGCCATTTATAAAAGTGACCATTTCCGAACAGCAATATAGAGATGGTGTTGTTTCTGATGAACAACGGGCCTGGTTAGAATATATAAATTTAGAAGCAGGCTATAATTATGGCATTTTCGATAATCTGAGCAACGCCCAAATTGCAGGTGATCCAGGAAGTCAGACCCTCTTTTCTACAGAGCAAAGCAGATACAATGTTGGTGTTTCACTACGATTGCCACTATCTGCCATTATTAACCGTAGAGCAAAAATAAAAAGCGCAAAAGGTGAAGCAGAAAAAGCGCGTTTCGAAACTCAAGTAGCTGAAGTTGAACTAGAGCAAAAAGTTGTTGAACTGTACAACGATTTGCTCAAGACCCATCGACTATTTTTTATATCAGGTTCCATTGTGGACAATTTTAGAGTGCAGTCCATACGGGCAGAAAAAGATTTCGCCAACGGCGTAATCAATGTGACTGAGTATACCCGTTTGCAACAAATGATGAACCAAGCAACCATGAATTTTGAGTTACAACGCTCAGAATTTATTTCTTCCGTAATGGCTTTAGAAAGCATTATTGGAGCTGATTTGAATATTTAAGAATGAAGTTTAATCTGTTATTTTTTGTTCGTCTTTTACTAAGGCATATTGGTTTGCTAATAGCAATGCCAATAATCTTGGCGTCGCTGGTATTTTTTATGACCATAGGAGAACCAAAAGTGTACAATTCCAAGGCTCGAATCTATACAGGTATCGCTACAGGCTCTAATATAGAATTGGAAAATACCAAAATTGATTTTAGGGCAACCAATACGGCTTATGACAACCTCTTAAATCTCATTAAGGCCAGAACAACTATGGAAATTGTAGGGTTAAAATTGTTTACCCAACATATGGTTTTGGACAGTGCCGACATTAAGGTGATTTCATCAAAAAAATATCAAAACTTGATGGAAGATGTTCCAGATGAGGTAAAAAAATTAGTGGTAAAAGGAGATCTAGAAAAAACCTATGAGAATTTTATAGCATTAAAAGAATCCAACCATACAAACTATATCTACCAGCTGATCAATTTAGACCACCCAGATTATAGTATTGAAAAGATTTCCGGCAAAGTAGGGATAAGAAGAATTTCCAATAGTGATTTTGTAGATATTGATTTTGAGTCTGAAGATGCCGCAATTTGTCAGAACACCTTACTGATTTTATGCGAGGTTTTTGTTCAGTTGAATGCAGACATCAAAGTAAACCAATCAGATGCAGTAGTAAAATATTTTGAAGGACAGTTGGGAAAATCAACCAAAGATTTAAGAGGGGCGGAAGATGAACTTTTAGACTTCAACAGGGCCAATAACATTATCAATTACTATGAACAGACCAAACATATAGCTGCAGAAAAAGAGGAGTTTGAAATTAAATATTTTGAAGTACAAAGAAAGTATCATGCAGCAAAAGCGGTACTTACCGTTTTAGAATCCAAGTTGAAAACCCATGAAAGAAAGCGGATTTCCAGTCAAAGCATCATGGAGCTTAGAAAGGAACTTTCAACATTGAATTTTGAAGTTTCAATGAAGACGTTGGGGATGGAAAAAGATTCCGCCAAGCATGAAAAAGACGCAAAAGAAGTCTCTAAGAAAATGCAAAGGATAGCGACACTAGAGAATAGGCTGGCATCCCATATTGATACGCTGTATACTACGGATTTTGATACCAAGAGCATTGCATCTACAAGTGTATTAACAGATTGGTTGCAGAACACCATTGAATATGAAGGATACAATGCACAATTGAAAGTAATGGAGCAAAAACGTTTAGAGTTTGAAGATTTGTATCAAGAATTTTCACCTCTGGGAGCTACCATGAAACGATTGGAAAGAAAAATAGACATCGCTGAACGAGAGTATCTGAGCTTACTGCATAGTCTTGGATTGGCCAAATTAAGGCAGCAGAATGTGGAGTTAAAATCTAACATTAAATTGACCGAGGTTCCATTTTATCCCATTAGCCCAAAGCCGAGTAAACGTATGCTTTTGGTCATTGTAGCAGGAATGGTTGGCTTTGTTTTAGTGGCTGCTACCATTTTACTTCTGGAATTGCTAGACGGAAATATAAATACTGCAAAAAGGGCGGAAGATAAAATTGAGATGAAAGTGTCTTCAATTTTCCCTATAATTAACGAAAAGAACAAAAAAATTGATTACTGCTACCTCAAAAACAAAGCTGCAAATGCCATTTCTAGAAATGTGATTCTCAATCAGTATAAGAAGGCGAAAGAAAACGTACCCGTAGTGAACATGCTTTTTTCTACCCAGGAAAATGAAGGGAAAACTTTTATCTGCAAACATTTGATCGCCAAATTATGCGAGCTGGACTACAATATTCTGCACGTTACTTATGATGAAGAAGATTTAGGATTGAAAGGGGATTGTTACCATAAAATAATCTACAAGGTGAGCGATAAGCTCTATACCATTTCAACTGTTCAAGAGTTTGATGAGGAAAATACTATTACAGATTTCAACCGATTTGACTTTGTGATTCTTGAAATCCCGAGCATTATTAAAAACCCATTTCCAGTAAAATTAGCTTCAACGATGGACTATACCTTCTTGGTTACGAGGGCAAATAGGGCATGGGGTGAAGCCGATAAAAATGCTTTGGAACTTTTTAATGAAGCTACTACAGGACCAGAGCCTAGTATTATTTTAAATGGCGTAAAAATTCTGGAAATGGAAACTGTAGTTGGCGACCTTCCTAAGAAAAGATCCTTAATCCGAACTTGGATTAAAAAAATAGTACAGTTTAAATTTTTCACCAAAGATTCCGTTGCATAATGTTGGGAAAAATTAAAAATATTGGCAAAGAAAAGAACCTCTCTTCCTTAATGGCAAACGTAAGTGTTGCCTTTTTGGGATTATTGAGTTTTATGTTATTAACAAGGCAGCTGAGCAAGGAATTATTTGGTGAATGGGTGCTGTTTATCACTTTGGCCACTTTTGTGGACCTCTTACGTTTTGGACTCACCCGTACATCTTCGGTACGTCTATTGTCTGGAGCTGATAATCAAAAGCAAAAAAATATTTTGGGTTCTACATTTAGAATCAATCTTAAGCTCTTGGGAATATTGACAGTGTTGTGTTGGGGAGCCCATGTGGCTCTGCTTATTTTCAATCTAGAGATTAACAACGGATATAGGTTGTTCTTGTTTTACTACCCATTTTTGGCGTTTTCCAATTTAAGTTGGAACAATGCCATGTCACTTTTTCAAGCAGAACAGAATTTTAAACGTATGATGGTAGTTAGGATTTCCAATGTGGGCCTCTTCTGTTTGTTCCTTTTGTTGAATCAATGGTGGTTGCACCTAGGTCTTGTTGAAATTATTTGGGTAAATATTGCAGTTAATGCTGTTTCAGGAATTTGGTGCACACTTAAAAGCTGGGATGGCTTTTTTTACTTAAGACATGCTAAAAAAACAATCCAAAAAGAACTGATCAATTTTGGCAAATACTCTATGGGAACCTTAATAAGCTCTAGCCTTTTAAAAAGCTCAGATACTTTTATTATTGGAATGAGTCCCATTTTGGGATCAGCAGGAATTGCTATGTATGCCATACCCTTAAAACTAACTGATCTCCTGGGAATACCCTTGCATAGCTTTGCTATGACCGCATATCCAAGAATGTCGAAAAAATCCATAGAAGGAGATTTAAGTGGGGTAAAGAAGATTTTTTATTCCTACGTTGGAATTATTACACTTCTATTTTTTCCGGTAGCCATGGTAAGTTTTGTTTTTGCAGAATACCTGGTCCTTTTCTTAGGGGGTAATGAATACTTGGACTCACTTCCATTACTAACATTAATCTTTAGGGTATTCACGGTTTATATCATGTTATTGCCCATTGATCGTTTTACAGGGGTATTGTTGGATAGCATTAATAGGCCAAAACTCAACCTTTATAAAGTGTTGGTGATGACCTCGGCAAATATTATTCTTAATGTATTGGCAGTATTTGTGTTCCAAAGCTTGGTGGCTGTTGCTGTAGGTACCGTATTATTTACATTGATGGGGATTTTCCTTGGATTCTATTTTCTTAAAAAAGAAATCCAAATTCAAAGCAAACAGATAGTTTTAGAAAGTGTTCTTTTTCTTAAAAACCTTAAAACACATTTGGGCTAATGAATCCTTTTGAAAGTACTCATGGATCAGATTATTTAAAAAAGCCGCTTCCCATTTTGGTGCTTTTATCGGTGGTGCTGACAACAGCACATCTTACCGCCACCAAAGGCTTGGTTGCTGGTATAGGTATTATGGTGATTCCTTTTGCCATTATTTACTTGGGAGCACTTTTTGTAAACCCTAGAATTGGGGTGATTACGGTACTAATTTTCAATTTTTTTGTATTGGGTATAGGAAGATATATTCCAATGACCTGGGGATTGCTTATGGATGGAATAATGGTATTGATGTACCTGGCGTTATTTTTTAAAGCGTTTCGAATTAAAGTTCCTTGGAACAGGGCGGCTTCACAGCTTACTATTTTGTCTTCCGTATGGTTTGGCTATGCCATATTTCAAATTGTAAACCCAGAAGCGGTAAGCATTGCGGCTTGGTTCTACGCCATGAGGGGATTGTCTCTTTATATGTGGCTATTTATTCCCTTGGTATTTATTCTGTTCAACAAGCCAAAAGACCTTAGATTGTTCTTTGTTATTTGGGGAGTATTGTCATTATTGGCTACCGCAAAAGGAATGCAACAATTAATTTTTGGTGTAGACCCTTTTGAACAAGCATGGTTGGATGCTGGAGGAGATGTGACCCATATACTGTTTGGAAAACTTAGAATATTCTCCTTTTATTCAGATGCTGGGCAATTTGGTGCCGCCCAAGGTCATGCGGGAGTGGTTTTTGGAGTATTGGCACTTTTTGCAAAGAATAGAAAATTTCAGATTTTTTGCGCTATTGTCTGTTTAGCAGGGCTTTTAGGAATGATGATTTCTGGAACCCGTGGAGCAATTGCCGTACCTGCAGCAGGCGGGATGATGTTTATAATCATTAGAAAACATATGCCAAGTATTATACTGGGTGTCCTTGCCGGAATCAGTATTTTCGTTTTTTTCAAGTATACCACCATAGGCAATGATAACGATCAGATACGAAGAATGCGAACTGCTTTTGATCCTAACGATGCTTCTTTGCAAGTACGATTTGAAAATCAAGCCAAATTAAAAGGATACCTGGCTTCCAGGCCATTTGGCGGCGGCATCGGTTCTACCGGAAACTGGGGGAAGCGTTTTTCACCCAATACCTTTTTGGCTAATACGGCAACGGACAGCTGGTTTGTTGCTGTTTGGGCAGATACTGGAATCGTTGGTCTATACCTTCATTTGTTCATTCTCTTTTTTGTGCTGATTACCGGGGCATATAATGTTATGTATAAAATACGGGATGGCTGGCTAAAAGGACAAATTGCAGCTCTGGTATGCGGTATGTTCGGTATTATGGCCGCTTCTTACGGAAATGGAATATTCGGGCAATTTCCAACATGTATATTGATGTATGCCGGAATGGTATTCATGTTTATCGCTCCAAAATTGGACAAAAAAATAATGGAAGAAAAAGAGGCGAAACTACAGTTAGAAATCGCTTCCTAAACAATATCACAAACCAACTATGAAATCACTTGTATCGATAATAACAATTAATTACAACGAATCGGAAGTTACTTTAGATTTATTGGAATCGATAAGAAAGTTGTCCTATCCCAATTATGAAATAATTGTTGTGGACAATGCTTCCCCTAATGACAATCCAGAGATCATAAAAGAGAAATATCCTGAGGTTGTTCTCATAAAAAGCGAGGAAAATTTGGGCTTTGCCGGAGGTAATAATTTAGGAGTAAAACAGGCTAAAGGAGATTACCTGCTTTTTATAAATAATGACACTATAGTTCCTCAAGATTTTATAGAACCACTTGTAGAAACACTGCAAAAAGATAAAACCATTGGTATGGTGAGCCCAAAAATTAAATTTCATTGGGACCCCACCTTAATACAATATGCCGGATATACGCCCATGAGCCATTGGACCATACGAAACAACAGTATAGGGTATCATCAAAAAGATGATGGTGACTTTGACAGGGCGGGTGAAACACAATCCATTCATGGAGCAGCGATGATGGTCCCGAAAAGTGTGGTGGATAACGTTGGAATGATGACCGAAATCTATTTTTTGTATTACGAAGAGCATGATTGGGCAGAAATGATAAAACGGGCAGGATACAAAATTTACTACCAACCAAAATCCTATATTCTTCATAAAGAATCTGTCTCCACAGGAAAGTTTAGTCCTTTAAAAACCTATTACATTTCAAGAAACAGGATTCTCTTTGCAAGAAGAAACTTTAAGCCATTTCAACTGTTTATAAGTTTATTGTTTCAAAGCTTTGTGTCCATACCAAAAAATACTTTAATGTTTATAGCAAAAAGAGAGTTTGAACACTTAAAGGCATTTTGGCGTGCCATTTCTTGGAATTTAACACATAAGGCAACACTCAATACGCCGGAAACTGTCTAAAAATTTCCCAAGTATAAACTCAAACATACCATTCGTCAAAATAATGCATGGACCAAATCCGTAGCCACTACTTTTAGTGCTTAATCAGAACTTTTTTGATATGGCTAGGAAGAAAGGGGTTAAATCTATTTTGATCATTATCGGATTTATTATTGCAAGTTCTATTCTTTTGCCAATGCTTTTGGAATCTGATAGCGCTGTTGTGAACCTGGTTCTGAAAAAAAAAGGAAAAGTCTATGTGTTTTCAAAAATGGGGACATTTTTAGCTCAAAATAGTTTGAAAAAAAATGAGAGTCCAAGTGTGGTTTCCTTTATGCAGGTTTTTGAAGGTGATGGCACCATTTATGCCACTCCTCATAGTATAGGAGACTTTGTCAATCTGTTGTGTGGAAATTATGTGATACACGAACATAAGGAGAATAACCAGGATGGCTACGTCACGGTGGGAAAAACAAATTGCCTTTCAAATGGCATTAAAAACCAAAATGGCGAGAATATTGGTGAGCAGATTAGGATAAATACGTTGGAATTGGAGAATACCAATACAGGAGAGTCATTCGAAATCAGTTGGGAACAAAATGTTAAAACCTACGAATCTAGGGCGCTGAAAAATTGTGAGGACAAATCTTTTATGATTAGTACTCAGGTTTATGAAGGTAAATCGGTTATGTCCTCAAAGAAACTTATTATGGTAGATTTAGGAGAAATCGTAAAATTTTATGGAAATAAGGCAAACCTTGAGCTTAATGAGGATGAACAACTTCTACATATCGAATTCGATTAGCAATGGCACTTAAAAGAAGATACAGCTTGTATTTTAACGCTGGCTAAGCAGCACTCATAAAGGTTTGCCCTGTATTGACAACACGAATACAGCACTTTACAACAAATACTTTTCTTAATTAAAATGTAGGATAATATTTACAAAAATATTGATCCTACTACAATGTTTAGGGCTTTAAAAATTGTAGTTCTTCTTTTGTTTATACAGTTTGTAATCGAAAGTCACTTGGGCCAATTCGGGCGGGACAATAGACTTGGATTGGTATGTAATAAATAATAGAAAAAATCAACCTTTAATACACTTTAAATTATGAATATAACAGTAATAGGCACAGGCTATGTAGGCTTGGTAACAGGTACATGCTTCGCAGAAACAGGGATTAATGTGGTTTGCGTGGATATTGATGAGAAAAAAATTGAAAAACTCCGTAATGGTGAAGTTCCCATCTATGAACCAGGTCTGGATGTACTTTTAGAACGCAATATAGATAAAGGAAGAATCTCCTTTACAACTAGTTTGGAAAAAGGAATTAAAAGTAGTGATGCTATTTTCATCGCAGTGGGCACTCCACCAGATGAAGACGGTAGTGCAGATTTAAAATATGTGTTGGGTGTTGCGAGAGAAATAGGCCAACACATGGAGGATTACAAAGTAATCATTACCAAAAGTACTGTTCCCGTAGGGACCTCTTACAAAGTAAAAGCAGCTGTTGAAGAAGAATTGGCAAGCAGAAATGTTCGCATTCCTTTTGATGTTGCTTCAAACCCAGAGTTTTTAAAAGAAGGAAGTGCCGTTGATGATTTCTTAAAGCCAGACCGTATAGTTGTTGGTATAGAAAGCAAGCGCGCTGAAAAGGTGATGAAAAGGCTTTACAAGCCTTTCTTAATGAACGGACATCCACTTTTATTTATGGATATATTCTCTTCAGAGATGACAAAATATGCCGCAAACTCAATGCTGGCAACTAAAATTAGTTTTATGAACGACATTGCCAACCTCTGCGAATTGGTTGGGGCCAATGTGGATTTAGTTAGAAAAGGTATTGGTTCTGATTCCAGAATTGGGAACAAGTTTATTTACCCTGGCACAGGATACGGAGGCAGTTGTTTTCCAAAAGACGTACAGGCCTTGGTACGAACAGCTGATGAATACGGCCACTCATTAGAAGTATTGAAAGCAGTAGAAAGTGTTAACTATAGACAGAAATCTGTTTTAGTTGAAAAAATCAAGAGCCATTTTGGAAAGAACCTTAAAGGCAAACAATTCGGACTTTGGGGATTGGCATTCAAACCAAAAACAGATGACATGCGAGAAGCACCATCATTGGTGATCATTGAGCAATTGAAAGGACTTGGCGCCACGGTAAGGGCTTATGATCCTGTTGCTATGGAAGAAACCAAGCGAATTTTAGGGGATAAGATTGAATATGCAAAAGATGAGTATGATGCTATTATAGATGCAGATGCCTTGATTGTGGTTACGGAATGGTCAGAGTTTCGAATGCCCAATTTTAGAATTCTTGAAAAATTGATGAACAACAAAACCATTTTTGATGGACGTAATATTTATGATCCAGAGGAAATGAGTGAACAAGGATTTACCTACTACAGCATAGGTAGAGATGTTGTTAAAAATACTGAAGTGGAAACCGCTAACATTTAATAAGAATACTATGAAACGAATATTGGTAACAGGAGGAGCAGGTTTTGTTGGCTCTCATTTATGCGAAAGACTCTTGAACGAGGGAAATGAAGTGGTGAGTATGGACAATTATTTCACAGGCAGAAAAAGTAAAATAGTTCATTTGATGGATAACCCATATTTTGAAATAATCCGTCATGATGTAACCTTACCTTATTTTTTGGAGGTGGACGAAATCTATAATTTGGCTTGTCCAGCTTCACCGGTGCATTATCAACACAATCCCATAAAAACAATTAAAACATCTGTTTTAGGGGCGATCAACATGCTGGGATTGGCGAAAAGAATAAATGCCAAGATTCTTCAAGCCTCAACAAGTGAGGTCTACGGAGATCCAGAAATGCATCCGCAGCCAGAAGACTATTGGGGACATGTAAACCCTATAGGAATTCGTTCATGTTACGATGAGGGCAAACGATGTGCAGAATCGCTTTTTGTCAATTACCACAATTCCAACGACGTTTTGGTGAAGATTATTAGAATCTTCAACACCTATGGACCTCGAATGGAACCGGATGATGGTAGAGTGGTTTCCAACTTTATTATGCAGGCACTACAAGGTAAGGACATTACCATATTTGGAGATGGAATGCAAACCAGAAGCTTTCAATACGTTAGTGATCTAGTGGATGGAATGATTAAGATGATGGCGACAGAAGATGAATTTATAGGCCCTATAAACATTGGGAACCCTGGAGAATTTACCATGTTGGAGCTAGCGGAAAATATCATCGATTTAACTGGGTCAAAGTCTAGAATAATCCACCTGCCATTACCAGCAGATGATCCTACACAGCGAAAGCCAGATATCTCATTGGCTCAAGAAAAATTAAAAGATTGGAAACCTAATGTTGATTTACGAACGGGTCTTGGAAAGACCATTGAATATTTTGACAATCTAATAAAGGAGAAATCCATTAAAGAACTAATAGAGGGCTAACGATAGCTAAGAAGAATATTTAGATGGATGTAATCAAAATTTTAATACATGGCATTGAATTCCTTTTGATAGGTTACTTTGGATTTGCATCCATCTACGTATTTATTTTTTCTTTTGCGGGCCTCTTTAAAGCAAAAAAACGGAATGAAATATTCCATAAGCAAAGAAAGTTTGCGGTATTGATTCCTGGTTATAAGGAGGACAGTGTTATTGTTGAGGTTGCCAAACAGGCATTAAAACAAAGCTATTCTGAAGATTTTTTTGAAGTAATTATTATAGCGGACTCTTTTCAAGAAGAGACGTTAGCAGAGCTCCAGAAATTAGCAATAAAAGTAATTGAAGTTTCTTTCGAAAAAAGCACAAAATCCAAAGCACTTAACCAAGCGATGAAAGTTATTGGAGATGGTTATGATGTTGCTTTGATACTAGATGCGGACAATATTATGGAAGACCATTTTATTGAAAAGGTCAACAACGCATTTAATCAGGGATATAAGGTGGTGCAAGGACATCGAATTGCAAAAAACACCAATACGTCCTTTGCAATACTGGATGCCATTAGCGAGGAAATAAACAATCATATTTTTAGAAAAGGACATCGCGTTCTTGGCCTGTCATCCGCATTGATTGGCTCTGGGATGGCATTTGATTACTATTTCTTTAAAAATACCATGGCCAATGTTAATGCTGTTGGTGGTTTTGATAAAGAATTGGAGCTAAAACTATTAAAGAACAGAACCAAGATTGAATATTTAAATAACGCTTTGGTATTGGATGAAAAAGTTCAAAAATCAGAAGTGTTTTCTAACCAGCGCAAGCGCTGGCTTTCAGCTCAATTTATATATTTTGGAAGATATTTTGTTCTTGGATTAAAAGAATTATTTACAAAAGGAAATATAGATTTTTTTGATAAAGTATATCAGATGGTATCTCCTCCAAGAGTATTATTGCTTGGGTTGGTAGTGGTTATTTCCTTTGTATATTTTGCTATAAACTTTTTTTCTCTAGCAAACCTTTCAGGTGTACCGGCTATCTTTTGGTATGCAAGTTTATTGCTAACCATATTGGCGTTCTTTTTCGCTATTCCTAAAAAGTTTTATAGCTCAAAAACATTACGCGCAGTGCTCACTTTGCCTAAGGCGTTTTTACTTATGTTCTTATCTCTTTTCAAATTAAAAGGGGCCAACAAAAAATTTATTCATACCCAACACGGTACAGTTAAAAGTCAATAACAGCAAATGAAAATAGGAATAGAAGGACAACGCCTTTTCAGGAAAAAGAAGCATGGGATGGACATGGTTGCTCTGGAGCTTATTAAAAGCCTTCAGAAGATTGACCATCAGAATGAATATGTAGTCTTTGTAAAGCCAGATTTTGATGACACCTGTATTCCCAATGCACCTAATTTTAAAATAGTACAACTAGAATCTAAATGGGGTTATCCGGGATGGGAACAAATTGCATTGCCCAAAGCTGCCTATAAAGAAGGTTGTGATGTTCTGCACTGCACAAGCAATACAGGACCGTTGTTTTCCAAGGTCCCTCTTATTACCACTTTACATGATATTATTTATTTAGAAAGCATAAGTATTTTTAAAAAAGAAGGCACCTGGTATCAGAAATTGGGTAATATGTACCGAAGGTATTTTGTGCCCCCAGTGATTAAAAAAAGCAAAAAGGTAATCACCGTTTCCAACTATGAAAAAGAACGCATAAACAATCACTTTGGATTTAAGGATAATAGATTAACTGCAATTTATAATGGTGTTGGTTCACATTTTAAAAAGGTAACCGACCAAGGTGATTTAAAGACTATAAAAGATAAATATACACTACCGGACAATTTCTTTTTCTTTCTTGGGAATACAGACCCTAAGAAAAACACCAAAGGCGTATTAAAGGCATTTTCAGACTTCAATAAAGCATATCCCAACCAATACAAACTGGTAATGTTGGATTATGATGAAGGAGAGCTTCAAAAACTTTTAACTTCTATTGAAGGTGAAGAAATAAGACCATTGATTCATTTAACGGGATACGTTCCCAATACTGATTTGCCAGCTATTATAAACCAATGCACCATATTCTTATACCCATCATTACGGGAAAGTTTTGGAATACCCATTCTGGAAGGAATGGCATGTGGAGTACCCGTAATTACATCAAACACGTCATCAATGCCAGAGGTCGCTGGAGAAGATACTGCACTTATGGTAGATCCTTTTAACCCATCGGAGATTACATCCGCAATGCGGACTTTGGTGGAGGACAAGATACTAGTTCAGGTTTTGTCGGAAAAAGGGATTAAAAGAGCAAAACACTTTTCATGGGAGACTATGGCGAGGAACGTATTGGAACTATATGAAGATGTCAATATCGAATTAAAAAACAGCTAATATGATTAAAGGTCAAGATATTGTAGTTGTGGGCATACAAGCATGGGATATTGAAATTGGCAGTAACTGCAAGAACATTGCTATGGAATTTGCCAAGCACAATAGAGTGCTCTATGTAAATCCTCCGTTAGACAGGGCCACTTTAAGAAGAGGAAGGGGCACCGAAAAAGTGGAAAAAAGAATTAGAATCAAAAATGGTGAAGAAACCAATTTGGTCCAGTTAAAGGAAAACCTCTGGAATTTATACCCAAAGTCCTTGACAGAGTCAATTAACTGGATTCCATTTCATTCAATCTTTAAAAAACTGAATAAAAGAAATTCGAGAGTTTTCTCCAACGATATTCAAGAGGCAATGCATCAATTAAACTTCAAGGATGTATTGCTCTTCAATGATAGTTCTATGTTTTTGGGATTACATCTTAAGGAATTTTTATCCCCTAAAACCTATACGTATTACATGAGGGATTATTTAATACGGGTTCCGTATTGGAGAAAACACGGGGAACGTATTGAACCGCAAATTATTGAGCAAGCAGATACCGTTGTAAACAATTCTTCACTTTATGCAGAATACGGTTCCAAGTTCAATCCAAACAGCTTTATGGTTGGTCAAGGTTGTGATGTTTCCTTATTTAATGATGAAAAAGATACTATTCAAATTCCCAAAGAATTTGATGCCATTCCCAAACCCATAATTGGTTACGTGGGATATTTAACCAGTATGCGACTAGATATTGAACTCCTTGAATATATGGCCAATACCAAAAAAGATTGGAGCATTGTTTTGGTTGGACCCGAAGATGAGGATTTTAGAACATCAAAATTACATGAATTGGACAATGTGTTTTTCTTGGGAAGCAAAGATGCATCCCAACTTCCTGCCTATGTTAAAGGCTTTGATGTTGCCATGAACCCGCAAGTGGTCAACGATTGGACCATCGGAAATTATCCTCGTAAAATTGATGAATACTTGGCCATGGGCAAACCTACTTTGGCAACAAGAACCAAAGCTATGGAAATGTTCAAAGAACATGTGTATCTGGGCTCCAACAAGGAAGAATACATTCAATTAGCGGAAAAAGCTTTAGTTGAGAACAATTCAGAATTGGTTAAAAAACGAATCGAATTTGCAAAGAGCCATACCTGGGAAAATAATGTTCAGGCTATTTATGACGCTATAAAAAAATCAGCATAAACCAAAGGTTATGGGTTTAAAGGACAAAATAAAGAATAGTGAAATCATTAAAAAGTATGTGCATTGGCTTTTAGTTCCTAAAAACCAAGCAAGACCACGTTTATGGGTGAAATGGTTTGTAAATCCCTTCTATCATAAAAAAGGAAGAGGCTCAACCATTTGTAGAAGAACCCGTATGGATGTTTTGCCTTGGAGCCCTTTTGAATTAGGTGCAAATTCTACAATAGAAGATTTTTCAACCATTAACAACGGAGTAGGGGCGGTAAGAATCGGAAATAGAACTCGAATTGGTCTTGGCAATACCATTATAGGTCCAGTAACAATTGGCGATGATGTCCGATTGGCACAAAACATAGTGCTTTCTGGGCTTAACCATAATTATGAGGACGTGTCACTACCTATACATGCGCAAGGAGTATCTACGGCTACCATTATTGTTGAAGAAGAAACTTGGATAGGGGCAAATAGTGTAATTGTTGCAGGAGTTACAATAGGAAAGCATTGCATTATTGCAGGCGGGAGTGTGGTCACCAAAGATATTCCGGCCTATTCAGTTGCTGTTGGAAATCCCGCAAGAGTGGTTAAAACATATAACCATGATACGGGAGAATGGGAAAGAACCGCAAAAAAGAATCTTGTAGCCGTATGATTCATTCATGAATTAAAAAAAATAGCAATGGAGTTTTTAAAGATATTTTTCTGGATTTCACTTTTCATTATTTTTTACTCATATCTGGGGTATGGAATACTATTGTTTTTAATCATCAAGATTAGAAGAATCCTCGGGTTGTCTAAAAATTTTGAGGGCAATGAAGATTATGAGCCAGAAGTAACCCTTTTTGTAAGCGCCTTTAATGAAAAGGATTATTTAGAGCAAAAAGTAAAAAACTCAAAAAGTTTGAACTACCCACAAGATAAAGTGACCCAAATTTGGGTGACAGATGGATCCGATGATGGTACTCCAGAGTTATTAAAAAAGTTTGATGGAGTAGAAGTACATCATAAAGATGAAAGGGCTGGCAAAATTGCAGCTATGAATCGCGGTATGGCGTTTGTAAAAACGCCAATTGTTATCTTTTCTGATGCAAATACCGATCTTGGCAAAGATTCTATTAGAGAAATTGTAAGCTTGTTCAGAAATCCAAAAGTAGGCTGTGTTTCAGGTGAAAAACGAATTTATTCTAAAGATGCAGATAGCGCGGCAGGTGCTGGAGAGGGAATGTATTGGAAATACGAATCGCAGCTTAAAAAATGGGATGCAGAACTCTACTCTGTGGTTGGAGCCGCAGGAGAACTTTTTGCAATACGGACAGAGCTTTGGCAAGAAGTAGAGAAGGATACCCTGTTGGATGATTTTATGATATCACTTCGTGTTGCTATGTCTGGTTATACCATTCAATACAATCCTGAGGCGTATGCCATTGAAACTGCATCTGCCAATGTAAAGGAAGAATTAAAACGAAAAGTAAGGATTTCGGCAGGAGGCATTCAATCTGTGGTTAGATTAAGAGCTTTGCTAAACTTCTTTAAATATGGAACACTCTCGTTTCAATATATTTCGCATCGTGTATTGCGTTGGACGTTGACTCCACTTTTACTTTTTCTAATAATACCAATCAACTTTGTTTTGGCTCAAAATGAAGGAGTACTCTCATTTGGGCTATTCAGCATATTGTTTTGGGGACAGGTATTGTTTTATACAGCGGCTTTGTTGGGTTGGTTTCTAGAAAACAGACAAATTCGCTTAAAAGCACTTTTTATACCGTATTATTTCTTTATCATGAACCTTTCGGTATTCCTTGGTTTTGGAAGATACATTAAAGGAAATCAATCCGTTAATTGGGAGCGTGCTAAAAGGGATGTACAGACAGAAGCTGTTGCTTAGTCCTGTTCAGTAAAAAGAGGGAGATCAAAATAAAAGGTGCTTCCTTTTCCAACCTCACTTCGAATTTTTAAAGTGCCTCCATTTTTTTGGACAAAATTTTGACAAAGCACAAGACCCAATCCCGTACCTGGTTCTTTTTCAGTTCCTAACTTGCTAAAGTGCTCATTGGGATTCAAGATTTTTTTAATGTCGTCTTTGGGAATACCATTACCATTATCCTCGATTTCTATAACAAGCTTATTTTTTCTAAGCTTAGAATTGATTTTAATAATCCCTTCAACCGGTGTAAATTTTATGGCGTTGGAAAGTATATTTCGTAGTACGGTCTTGATCATGTTGTTATCGGCATAGGCAAAAACATCCACCGGAACGTTATTCTGCATTTCAATTTTTTTATGATCACTCCCCATTTTTAATAAACGAAAAGTCTGTTCCACCAATTCATTGATATTAAGCTTTTCAGGAATCACTTGAATTTGATCACTTTCGGATTTTGCCCAGCCCAATAAGTTTTGAAGTAGGTTCAATGCTTCGTCCATAGTTTTTAGAAGATCATAAACTGTTTCGTCCAAAAACTTGTCATCCTTGGGGTCAATGATTCCCCTCATAATGAAATCCATTTTCAATTTAGCAGCACTCAAAGGAGAACGCAGATCATGTCCGATAATGGAAAACATTCGGTCCTTAAGATCATTGGATTGTTTCAGGTTTTGGGCCTGTTTTTCAATTTGGTTTTTAGCTCGAATCAACTCAACATGAGTCTGTATTCTGGCAATCAATTCTTGCTCATTAAATGGTTTGGTCACATAATCCACCCCGCCTACTTCAAAACCTTTCACCTTATCTTTCACATTTACCTTGCCAGTAAGAAAAATAATGGGTATGTCTTTGTATTTTCTAAAACCTTTAATTTTCTCGCAGAGTTCAAACCCTTCAATACGAGGCATAATAACATCCAGAAGAATAAGGTCTGGCTTTCTTTTCTCTAGAATTTCAAAAAAATAGTCATCATCGCTGGTGCCTTCAAATTCGTAGTTATTTCTTTCTAAAATAAATCGAAGCAGCTCTAAATTTAGCTGTTCGTCATCAACCGCAAGGATATAAGGTTTTTCCGTAACTTGGTTTTCCATTTAAAACAAAAAGGCCTGATACGAAAGTAGGAAAAAGATTTTATGTTTATTCAGCATTTACTGTCAGAATAAAAATATGGAGTTTAATAAATTGGTTTGTTTTGCATTAAAACATATATTAAAGTATTCCACCAACAAAAACCAGCCATTCACAACAATAATTGAACGACCACAAAAAGTAGGATTATATTTACAAAATAAGTAATACGAAAGCATAATCTGCATGACAAATATTTTAGTTACGGGAGGAGCAGGATTTATAGGATCCAACTTTGTTCCCTATTTTTTAGAAGCAAATACAGATGTTCACCTCATTAATATTGATGCACTCACGTATGCAGGAGATTTAGAAAACTTGAATGAAGTTGAGAAGCATGAGCGCTATACGTTTATCAAAGGAGACATTTGTGATAGAAAACTCATAGAAAAGATATTTGAAAAGTATACTATTCAAGGGGTTATCCATTTTGCTGCGGAATCGCATGTTGATAATTCCATTACCAATCCAGATGCATTTATGCAGACCAATATCTTGGGTACATTTAATTTAATAGATGTAGCCAAAAAGTATTGGATGGTTGGCCCGGGAGTATATAAAGAAGCTTATAAAAACTCAAGATTTCACCATGTATCAACAGATGAGGTCTACGGAACTCTTGGAAAAGAAGGTCTGTTTATGGAGACTACACCCTATGCACCCAACAGTCCATACAGTGCTTCAAAAGCATCATCTGATTTTATTGTGCGAAGCTATCATCATACCTATGGTATGAATGTGGTAACCACCAATTGTTCCAACAATTATGGACCAAAACAGCATGATGAAAAATTGATTCCAACCATTATTCGAAAAGCATTGGCGGGAGAACAAATTCCTATTTATGGTGATGGTTCCAATATTAGGGACTGGCTTTACGTTTTAGACCATTGTAAGGGAATTGCACTGGCTTATGATAAGGGAGTCTCGGGAGAGACCTATAACATAGGTGGAAGGAATGAAAGAAACAATCTATACATCGCACAAACTGTTTGCGAAATTTTAGATAAAAAACATCCAAAATCTAAAGGTTCCTATAAAGATTTGATTACCTATGTGAAAGATAGGGCAGGGCACGATTTTAGGTATGCCATTGATGCATCAAAAATTGAAAATGATTTAGGCTGGCAAGCTGATGAGAATTTTGAGAGCGGTATTGACAAAACCATCGATTGGTATTTAAACAAGTTCATCCATAACAAAACCAAAAGTTTGGCTTAAAATTAGACACATGAAAGGAATAATTTTAGCAGGAGGATCGGGAACACGCTTGCACCCCATTACTTTAGCGGTGAGCAAGCAACTGATGCCCGTCTACGACAAACCCATGATCTATTACCCACTTTCAACGTTGATTGAATCGGGAATCTGGGAAATATTGATTATCTCAACCCCACATGATTTGCCCATGTTCCAGCGCTTGTTGGGCGACGGCAGAAAATACGGATGCAAGTTTGAATATGCGGTACAAGAACACCCCAATGGTTTGGCAGAAGCCTTTATCATTGGTGAAAAATTTATTGGAGATGACAAGGTAGCCTTGATACTTGGAGACAACATCTTCTATGGAACGGGATTGGAAGAATTATTACAATCTAACAACAATCCAGATGGAGGAATCATCTATGCCTATCATGTTACCGACCCAGAGAGATATGGAGTGGTTGAATTTGATGAAGATGGTAAGGTGACCTCGATTGAGGAAAAACCAACAAAGCCAAAATCCAATTACGCGGTTCCAGGGATTTATTTTTATGATAATGAGGTGGTGGAAATTGCAAAAAACATTAAACCAAGTAAACGGGGCGAATTGGAAATAACTGACATCAACCAAGAATACTTAAAAAGAGGAAAACTGAAAGTGAGCATTATGGACAGGGGTACCGCTTGGTTAGATACAGGAACTTTTCAATCGTTGATGCAAGCTTCTCAATTTGTTCAAGTAATAGAAGAAAGACAAGGCCTTAAAATAGGTGCCATTGAATCATCTGCTTACAAAATGGGATTCATAACCAAAAGTCAATTTAAAAAATTGACAGAGCCATTCTTAAAGAGTGGTTATAGTAAACGATTATTAGAAGCTTTGACATAAGTATGGAAGTTTATAAAACGGAAATAGAAGGTTGTTTTGTTATTGAGCCCAAAGTGTTCGAGGACAAAAGAGGATATTTTTTGGAAAGCTACAACCAAGAAAAATTTGAAGTGTTAACCGGTGCAAAACCATTTTTTGTACAAGACAACGAATCCTTCTCTTCAAAAGGAGTGCTTAGAGGGCTGCATTTTCAAAAAGGAGAACATGCCCAAGCTAAATTGGTTCGTGTTTTGGACGGAGAAGTGTTGGATGTAGCTGTTGATATAAGGCCTGAGTCCAAAACTTTTGGACAAGTGGTGTCGACATTACTTTCATCAAACAATAAAAAACAAATGTTTATTCCAAGGGGATGTGCCCATGGTTTTGTAACTTTAAGCGATACTGCTAAGTTTTCCTATAAATGCGATAACTTTTATAATGCAGCATCCGAAGGAGGAATAATATACAACGACCCTACATTCAATATTGATTGGATTTTAGCAAGTGAGGATTTGATCATTTCCGAAAAAGATAAATTTTTGCCTGTCTTTAAAGAGGCAGTCCCCCATTAATTTTACAAGCATACTATGAAAATATTGGTTACCGGCGCATCTGGACAATTGGGAAGTACCTTTAAATCACTAGTTTCTGATGGACATACAAAAGATTTGGATTTTGTATTTAAATCCTCTTCAGAATTGGATATCACGGATTTTGATGAGGTAAGACAGGAGCTTGTTTCTTCCGACTATGCTTATTGTATTAATTGTGCAGCATTTACAAATGTAGACAAGGCGGAAGCTGAGAATGATTTGGCGTACAGGGTAAATGTTACGGGCGCTCGTAATTTGGCCATGAACTGTAATGAAAGTAAAACTGTTTTAATCCATATCTCTACAGATTTTGTTTTTGATGGATTCCTGAACACCCCATATTTAGAAGAAGATATCGCAAGACCCATTGGGTTTTATGGCGATACCAAGTATAAGGGGGAACGTGCCATTATAAATAATCTGCAAGAGCATTTTATTATTAGAACTTCTTGGTTGTATTCAGAATTTGGGCACAACTTTATGAAGACCATGCTAAAGTTAGGAAGTGAAAGAGATGAACTTTCTGTAGTCTACGATCAAATTGGAACTCCGACCTATGCATTGGATCTCGCCAATGTGGTTTTACATATTATAAAAGCCCACAGTATAGAATACGGAGTTTACAATTACAGCAATGAAGGTGTTGCGAGTTGGTATGACTTTGCCAAAGCTATTTTTGATGATTACAAAATCAACATTGATTTAAAACCTATTCTTTCCACAGAATATCCTATGCCGGCAGAGCGCCCAAAGTTTAGCGTGTTGGACAAATCCAAGATTAAGAATACTTTCGGTCTTCAAATTCCACATTGGAAAGACAGCTTAAAAGTAGCTTTAAAAGCATACTCCAAAATTAATATTTGATTTCACTCTCTATTGTCATCCTGACCCTGTCGAAGGAAAGGCGAAGTGTAGAAGAAAAAGATGCTAACCTATGCTTTGAATCAAAACTGAAGGACACTTATCGTTTAGTGTAAAATGCGTTTTAATGCATTTTTACACAGTGTTGTACTTAGTTATTTTTCAGTTGCTTGATATTTGAATGGAGTTTCATAATCTTGAAATATTATGTTCCCACATTCACATTTTTCATCCCAAGGTCTTCCAACATTTTCTTGAGTGCTAATCGTTTTTTCTTTTTGGCATTCGGAACATTTAATAGTAAAATACACTCTCGCCCATCCAAATTTAAAATTTGATTCTGCATTGTATTTTAAGTCTGTAAATTTGTGATAATCAAACTCAATTAAATAATTTACTTTAACTCCATCTGCTTCTTTTATTATCTCTCTACTTACTAATTTCCCTGGAAATCCTTCACATTTTTTCCTTGGTGTACAGATTCCTTTTTCATTAATGTTTTCAAATATTATTGTTCTATGGTCTCTTTGACAATTAATACAGGGTAATGATATTTCCAATTGGTCAGAAACCTTTACAAAACTTTCTGGATTCAATTTGAAATAACAGCTTAATGTGTATTGAGATTTACTCATCTATTTAGTTCTCTAATTAAGTACAACTAAAAAGGATATGAATTTGTTTTAATGATTTATATCCTACGATAAGTGAAGTTTGGGAAATTCAATTTAAGATTCACAAGCTAATTGATGGATGTAAATTGTGGATTGACAAATTAGGAAAAGGAACTCATGGTTTTCTATTAAAACTGTTCTGCTTCAAAGCCAACTATAGCCCCTTCATCTGAACCTTATGAAATGAATCTGCTTGTAACTTAAGCAGTTCTTGAGCTTTCTCTTTTTTATACCGATAGAGCTCTTCCTCATTTTTAATGTCCTCATAAATTTTTTGGTTGAGTTCACCATCAGTGGAAAACAACAGTTTGCGTTGCGCCACTTTTTGGGTCACCCAGGTTGCAACTACACTTTCTTGCTCTTCAAACTTATAATCATATTCGCCTTTTGGTGCCAGAAGTTTAGCGATGATAGGGGCCGTTTCAATAGCTAGAAACAACAGGAAAATAAAAAAGGAAGGCAGCCAAGGTAACTTACCCAATGCATTGATACGAGCCATAAGCCCATCAAAACCATCAATTATAGGTTGAGAATTGGTTACAGCAGCGGTATAATCCGTCCCCAATGCTGCAATTTGAGCTTCAATAGCTTCTACTTTTTTTGAATTTATCTCTTTTAACCCATTAAGTTCGGCCAAGTAAGCATCATGCTTTTCTCGCTTTTCCTTATAAACGGGTCCTTTACCTAAAAGCTTGGTTCCAGCCGTACCTTCTGCTTCGGAGATATAAGTATCATAAAGGGCATTGGTTTCGGCTTCTTTAAGAGCAACTTCATTTTTTAATCTTGAAACTTCCTGATTTAAGCTTTCAATTTTTGGATTGTACTGCAAAGCTATTTGCTCTTGGTTGGCCAAAGTCATTGCGTTTTTTTCTTCCAATAACACTTGATTGATTTCCTTCTCAAAAATCTTCATTTCAAGTGGTTTTGAAATTACAATGGCAATGATAATGGCAAGAATAATTCTAGGTGCTGCTTGCATAAGCTCACTTCTAAAATTATCTCGTTTTTTTATGGTTGAAACAATGTAGCGATCCAAGTTGAAAATCAATAAACCCCAAATCAATCCAAAGAAAACGGATGTAAATACATTGTCAAAAACGGTATAAAGGGCATATCCGCTGGCAATAAATGCCATTACAGCGGTAAAGAAAACAGTAGCGCCTATGCCAGCATATTTGTTACGTTCCCCGTTGGAACAAGTTTCTAAAATCTTAGTATCTGCCCCAGAGCAGAAAATAAAAAAGTGTTGTAACATGATAGTGTCCGTTTTAAGTTTGATAGACTATTAGAACGCAAACACTATAGATTTGTTACAAGAAAAGGCCTAAAATCAGGGCTTTAACGTTTATTTGGCAAGCTCTGTATAGTATTTATAAAAGTATGGAATGGTCTCAATACCCTTCAGATAATTCCAAACCCCAAAATGCTCATTGGGAGAGTGAATGGCATCGCTATCCAGCCCAAAGCCCATTAAAATGGTCTTGCTTTCTAAAACTTGTTCAAAAAGGGCAACGATGGGAATACTCCCACCTGTTCTTTCTGGAACAGGTGTTTTATTAAAGGTAGTTTCGTAAGCTTTTGCCGCTGCCTGATACCCTACACTGTCCATATTGGTCACATAAGGAAGTCCTCCATGGTGAGGCGTGACTTTAACCTTTACGCCTTTTGGAGCAATGGATTTAAAATGTGTGGTGAACAACTCCGTAATTTCATCTGGATCCTGATCAGGGACCAAACGCATGGATATTTTTGCATAGGCTTTACTGGCAATTACAGTCTTTGCTCCTTCACCAGTATATCCGCCCCAAATTCCATTAACATCTAAAGTAGGACGAATGGAATACCTTTCCGAGGTTGTAAATCCTTTTTCACCTTGAACATCGGCTATATCCAAAGCCTTTTTATAATCATCCAAATTAAATGGTGCTTTTGCCATTTCTGCACGCTCTGCTGCCGAAACTTCCTCAACCCTATCATAAAAACCTGGAATGGTAATATGGTTGTTTTTATCATGTAATGAGGCAATCATTTTGTTTAAAACGTTGATGGGATTGGGTACAGCTCCACCATATATTCCTGAGTGGAGATCACGGTTGGGTCCTGTAACTTCAACTTCAACATAGCTTAACCCTCTTAATCCCGTGGTTATCGAGGGAACATCATTTGCAATCATTCCAGTATCCGAAATCAAAATAATATCATTGGACAGCTTTTCCTTATTGGCTTCCAAAAAATCCGCCAAACTATCGCTTCCGACTTCTTCTTCCCCCTCGATCATAAATTTGACATTGCAGGGTAACTGGTTGTTTTTGATCATAAATTCCACCGCTTTGACATGCATGTACATTTGACCCTTATCGTCACAGGCACCTCTTGCGAAGATTGCACCTTCAGGGTGCAAATCAGTTTTTTTAATAACAGGTTCAAATGGGGGGGAAGTCCATAGCTCCATCGGGTCAGGTGGTTGCACGTCGTAATGACCATATACTAAAATTGTGGGTAGATTAGTGTCTATTATTTTTTCTCCATAGACAACGGGATAGCCTTTGGTTTCACAGATTTCAGTTTTATCACATCCTGCTTCTTTAAGGGATTTTTCTACAACTTTAGCGGTTTCCAAAACATCTTGAGAAAAAGCGGTATCCGCACTAATGGATGGTAGTTTTAGCAGTTCTATGAGTTCAGAAATAAATCGATCTTTATGCGTGTTGATGTAGTCGTTAATTTGTTCCATGTAAAGTTTTAAAAAGGACACTAAAAGTACAAAAAACAAGTTTTTAAAAAGAGTGTATTTGCAAATCCGAAAATTGATTTATATTTGCAGACCTTTTTGCGGGCGTGGTGGAATTGGTAGACACGCTAGACTTAGGATCTAGTGCCGCGAGGTGTGAGAGTTCGAGTCTCTCCGCCCGCACAAAAAGCCGAAGAGAAATCTTCGGCTTTTTTCGTTAAAAATAGTAACCATTTTTATTCAGGTACAACGTAGGTACAACATTTTGTTGTCCTTGTAGGCTTAATTTAAAATGATGAGATTTAGATACATTTAATATCAAAAGCTATTTTTTTGTTCTATCTTTTGATTAAGTAAAATATTTAGAACTTTTTGCTTTTATGATCTATACAGCGGATATCAAAAATATTAGTGGATAGTATTTCAAAGATTTTACAAATAACTCTCTCGTAGCCAAAATACGCCCCAAACAATAAATAGAAACTGAAGTTGATATGTTGATTCTTAATAACGTTAACAGCTTAATATAATTAAGCTTAATTTATAAAATCTAGCTTGCTAAAAGACTTATTTAGAATAATCTCATCGTCTACTTGAAGCCATTTATCTAAAATAGTGGCATACACAGACCTAAAGTCTACACTATGAATAACATCTCCATTAGCATCTAAATTTGTTAGGTTAGGTAATTCATTATAAAACCCTTTTGATTTAAGATTTTCACCAATAATAAATACGTTATTAGCAGCTCCATGATTTGTTCCTCCTGCGGCATTTTGTTGCACGCGTCTGCCAATATCAAAAGGTATGAAGATATCTACAAAAGATAACCGCAACCTCACATATGACGATTATAAAATAAACGCACGGGAAATTTTTGTGTGCGAACAACACTTACAAGTGCTATAGTTGCTATTGTAAGTCTTCTATTTTAATTTTATACTACACTTATTTTAGAACATTAGGCTGGATAGGGCGGCTAAAGTATACCACTCACAGCGGATAAAAGTGAGCAGTGTAAACGAAGTGCTTAAAATCGATTCATTCGTGGATTAAAATTAGCGATTATTTCTCAATTTTTTTCTCATTGATTCCCCTTTGATATCTATTCTGTGGGCCGTGTGCACCAGACGGTCGAGTATTGCGTCCGCAATGGTCTTTTCCCCGATTATCTAGTTCCATGCCTCGATGGGCAGTTGTGATGCTATTATTGTCGAGCGCTTGCCTTGCCTGTCCTCTATTATTTCCATGAACGAGTGCCTGTTGATGTTGTCCAATGGTTTCAGGCCGAAGTCGTCCAGTATGAGCAGGTCCTGCTTTTCAAGCTTGCCTATCTGTTTTAGATATGACCCGTCCGCTTTCGATGTCTTGAGCATGGTGAACAGCTTTGCGGTGTTGAAGTACATAACCCTACGGCCCATCGAGCATGCCTGATGGCCTATGGCGGATGCCATATAGCTTTTGCCCACACCGGTACTTCCGGTAATGAGGACGTTTTCCTTCTTACGGATGAACTCGCAGGATGCAAAACGCTGCACTTGGTTTTGTCGATGTTCCTCTCGGGGGCGTAGTCGATTGCCTCCATCACGGCACCATATCTGAACCTTGCGGCCTTGGTCAGGCGTTTGATCTTGCGGTTGTGCCTATCGTCCCATTCGGACTGCATAAGGTAGGCCACCAGTTCGTCGTTGGTGTAATCGACGCTCCCGGAGGAAAGGCTGGTGTTGAAGGCCCTTACCATTCCGTAAAACCTTAGTTGTTTCATATGTTCAAGTGTCTTTGTGTTCATGATCATTGATTTTATGGTTTTATTTATAATAATCTCCGCCCCTGATGTTGTCGTGGTTGGGAACTTCGATGTGCTCCCCTGGGTTTTCCTCGATGTCGTCCCATCCGTTCCTTAGGATATGCTCCACCATATTGTAATTGTACGCCCCGTAGTCCAATGCCCGCTTGCAGGCATTTTCCAACCTCTGGTCGCCGACCTTTTTGGCCAGATGGAGTATCCCCAGGCATGACTTGTAGGATTGCTCGGGGTGCTGCTTCTTGTCCAATATCCCGATGATGTACGTTTTGCAGTGCGGGCCGATCTGTGCCGTCCAGGCGATGAACTTCCCGCTGCTCCATTCGCTGACGAACCTATGGTGGGTTGGCATGTGCTCCGCCACGGTGGTGTACCGTTCATCTCTTCTGATGTGAAGACCATGTACCTAGTAAATAGATATATGAAGCGAATCAACTCTGGCTGGTAAGAGGGAAAAAGTCTTGGAACACTCTTCAAAGAAATCCCCATCAGGTAACTTACCGATTCATTATCAGTCACTTAAGTTTTGGTGAACGAGAAGAAATTGGTGCCATTCGGTATTCCCATTAGGAAAGATTCCAAAACTCAGAACTATTCTGCGTCCAAGCTCGTTAATATCTCCAATGGAAAACAGATACTTAATCAGTGATAAATTCGTCCTGAATTTTGAGATAATATAGTTAATCTTGCGCATCAGAAAGCAATCCATCTTCAATTAAAGGAATCCTAAATCGTTCTATCTCCGCGTCGACATGTTCATCCTTAAAAATGTTGGCTGCTTTTTCAATGATTTCTGGATTTTGGTGGGCAATATTGTTCAATTCTTCAGGATCTATGCTAAGATCGTATAGTTCTAATGTTGGTTCTTTTTTTGGATTCTTGAGATTTTGCCTGATTACTTTCCAATCCCCCATTCTTATAGCAACTTGTCCTCCGTATTCAGGATACTCCCAAAACAAAAAATCATGTTCAGATTGATTTTCTTTCCCCAACAAGGTTGGTAAAAAACTAATGCCATCTGTTTTATTAGGATTTTCAATATTGTTAAGGTCCAATAAGGTTGCCATTAAGTCATATTGAGCAGAAATATGATTGGTTGTGCTGCCAGGCTTAATATGATTTGGCCATGAAGCAATCATTGGAACACGAATTCCACCTTCGTACACAAAACCTTTACCTCTTCCATATTCTTCGCCAAAAATACCTGAACTGTCAAAAAATTCACCATCCGTACCTCCAGAATAGGTTACTCCATTATCCGAAGTGAACATGATAATGGTATTTTCATAGAGCCCATTTTTTTTAAGGTGTTCAACAAGCTTCCCTACATTTTCATCTAAATAAGAAATCATGGCGGCATATCCTGCTCTTGGATTTTGATGTGGATAATAACCTATTTCTCCTAAATATGGTTTCTCTTTCCCGAACTTTTCTTTGTAATAATCCACCCATTTTTGGGGAGCTTGGATTGGATTGTGGGGTATAGGCGTTGCCCAATAGAAAAAGAAAGGATTTTCTTTGTGTTCAGAGATGAAACCCAACATTTCATCAAACATTAAATCAGGGGTATAATCGTTTAGGTTGTAATCTTTGTAATTTGATGGGTCATTAGGGTCTGCACCTTCAGCTAACTTTTTACTTGGTGGAATGGTATCGTTGTTAAGGTGGACTCTGTTTTCATTCTTATATAGATGTACAGGGTAATAGGTATGTGCTTGTCTTTGGCAATTGTATCCATAGAAAAAATCAAAACCCATCTTGGTTGGAATTGCATCGGTATGAGGTGCTCCTAGTCCCCATTTCCCTACCATTCCCGTTGTATATCCATTTTCTTTTAACAATTTTGGAAACAATACCGTAGATGAAGGAATTGGTCTTTGGCCCTCTAAAGTAGAGTCTAGAACGACAGCTTTGTAATTCCAAACATTTCCTCTTTCATTCCATTCATCATTGCCTCTTATGTAGGCATGTCCAGAATGTTTACCTGTCATTAGCATGTATCTTGCGGGAGCGCAAACAGGAGCTCCGGTATAATGTTGTGTAAATAGCATCCCGTTCTTGGCCAGAGCATCAATATGCGGAGTTTCAATCTTTTCTTGACCATAAGCGCCCAATTCACCATATCCCAAATCGTCCGCAAGGATGTAAATGATATTTGGTTTTTCCGTTTTGACTTCTGTTTCTGTATTGTCTTTACACGAACTTACCACAAGGCCAAAAAAGACAGTTGGCAACAAGAGCATGATTGTATTGATAGGTTTGAAATAGATCGAATCTGTTGAGAAAGAATGGAATTTCATGTTCATTTTTTTAAAGAAATATTATTATTCCGAAATGATATCGATTTCGTTTAAGATAAGGTTTTCCTCTGTTCCAGAGGGAATGTATACCTGACTTATCAAAATTCTTAAATATTGTGAGCTAACACTGTTGTCTAAGTTGATCTTAGCTTCTGTCAAACCATTGGATAGAGACATTTCTTTAACCGTTGTGAAACTTATACCATCATTGCTTGTTTGAATGACTACATTCTTTGGTCTATAATTGGTCCCCGCTCTGTCTGAAAACAGGTAAACTCCGCTAAAAGTCATTGAGTCCGCCATATCAATGGTAATCTCATGGGGTCCACTATCTGCAATGCTATAAGGATAATCTGAATGCCAGTAAGATGATAGATCACTATCTAGCATAGTGGTGGCAACACGGTCGGGATTTGGGCTTGTTGTATTGGTTGATATGGTCCAGTTACTTCTATCACGTAACACGAATGGGATATAGGAAGCAATCACGTCATCATTGGGGATTTTTGTTGTTAAATCTATGGTATAGGCATAACCTCCTATTTTTTGCCTGTTGCCATTTTTTGCAATAACGTTGAATGTGAGCTGCATATCATTTTTCGTCTCATCCTTATATTCATTAAAAAGGTCGCTGTACGGAATCCGCAGATTGAAATTGTATTCATTTATATTTCCAGTGGGGTCAAGTACTGTCGTAAAGGTTACGTCATCGTAATTATCACCCCCGCCTGCAGGAAAACCGTCATGTCCAACATAGATATGATTTAATACCGCAGGAGATGTAACAGTACCTTGTACCATCAAGGAGTTGTTAGTTTCATCTTTCTCTACCGTATATCCCAAAAATTCGGCACCAACATCAGTGGCATAATATGGAATATTGTCTTTTGTATTAAAAGCTTCACATACATTTAGGATAGCCGAACTCGATGCGGTTAGAAAAACACGTTCAGAACCATCATTTTGATAAGTGTGATTTCCAAATGACATTAAAGAAACTTTCGGCAAATCTGAACCCTTATGTGCGCAATGTGGCAGATTGAGACCATGCCCTAGTTCATGCATGATACCGCCCAATCGGTCACAGTTCATAAGTTGAAAATCACCAATGGATTTTCCAGTCGGGACTAGTTTAAAATCATCTGTATTGGCAAAAGCTATTTTATTGATTCCGTAAAAAGGAACGCCACTATCCCTAAAACCTAGAACAAACGTATGGGTTCCTTGTTTCGCGTTTGGATTGGCAGCAAAATACTGGTTAATTTCGTTAAGGATTTCGTTATGTCCTTGGTAAGATGTGGATGCAAGCCTGCCTTGTACTAAATGAATTCTTGCCTTGCCTTGTTGATTTGTAACCAAACCAAAGGTTTTTTTGCCATATCCGTTGAGCTCCATTTGAAGTTCAAACCACTGTTGCACATAGACCATCATATTTCCGACTTCATTCAATAATCCCTCATTTACTGTATAATCTGTAGGATTAAAGAAAACCACATTCAAAGCATATTGATTACTCCGGTTAACATTCCAAACATCATCCTCTGAAGTTTCAGGTTCTTTGGATTCCATTGGTTTTTCGCTACTGGTTGGCGGAGTATTAGTTTCTGCACTATCTGATGAGCAAGAGCCAAAAAAAAATGTCAAAAAGAATAAAAAAAGATGTATTGGTTTCATGGTGTTTGTATTCACGACCTTTTTATGGTTGGTTCTTGATATGCTTCATTGATTTCATGTGGTGTTGGGGCGTTGGTATCGGCTCTCCATATTTCCAATAACCCAAATAATTCCTCAGCTTTTTCCGGCATGGCTTTGACTAAATTGTTTCTTTCTCCCAGATCATCTTCTAAATTGTAAAGTTCCAAGGCGTTATCTTCAAAATAATGGTGCAGTTTCCACTTGCCATATTGGACCACCGACCCTGGACGTGTTCTAAACTTTGGATCACGATTCTCATTTTCCTTTGTGATGGCCTGTAAATAAACAGGAAAGTGCCAGAATAGGGGACGTGTTTCCAAAACTTCCTTTTTTAATAGGATAGGATGTAAGCTCTTTCCATCCAATCTTAAATTGCCAGGTGAATCAATATCAGCAATCTCCAACAAGGTGGGGTAGATATCTAGATGGGAAATAGGGGTCTTATCTACTTTACTCCTATCAATTTTGCCTTCCCAAATAATGAAAAAAGGCACTCTAATACCTCCTTCATAGTAACTCCCTTTACCTGATCTTAAAGGGTGTTGGTTGCTAACATAAAACAACCCCCCGTTGTCCGATGTAAATATGATAATGGTGTTCTTAAGACGATCTGTTTGTTTTAAGAATGAAATTAATTTCCCAATATTAGTATCCACATCCTCAATCATGGTCGCATATTTGGGATTGCTTCTTCCTTCAATTTTCTCTTTGTTCTGATATTTTTCCAATAAGGAATCTATGGGTTGAATAGGGGTATGCACGGCATAGGGAGCATAATTAACAAAGAATGGTTTATCCTTGTTTTCTATAGAGTCAATAAGCCTATCCATAATGACCCCGGTTAAGCGTTCACCCTTCGGAGCTGTGATATCTAAATTTTTATAGGGAGCGTAGTAACTTGATGGGTGTCCGGCATAACTTCCACCTATATTCGTGTCGAATCCATTTTGCAAGGGGTTGTCGGACAAGTGCCATTTTCCTGCATGAATGGTATGGTAGCCATTTTTTTTAAGCAATTCAGGAATCAATAAAAACTCTTCGGATATATTCGTCTTATTAACTGTTGGAATTAATTTTCGGTCCTTGGATTTTCCTCTTTCGGAGCTTCCAACAGTAAAAATCCCATGTCGTTGGGTCCATTTTCCGGTCATTAAACTTGCCCTGCTCGGCGCACAATTAGCTGCCGCCGCGTAGGCATTGGTAAATATAGTTCCTTGCTTAGATAGGGCATCTATTGTGGGAGTTTCATAAAAATCACCATCCATATATGAAGGTTCTCCCCATCCCATATCATCTATATTTATTATTATGATATTGGGTTTGGTCTGGGTAGAGGTATTTGACGGCTGACTTGTTTGACATCCCACCAAACCAAAAAAGATATTTACAAATATTACAATCTTAATTCTCATGAAATTATGTCTAATGGTATCATAGGGTGGGTTAAATCCCTTAAAAGAAAGAATGCCCGAACAACCAACCTATTGGGGGAACGTTTTCGGGCATCTTTACAAAAGAACTAACTCAAACTAAACTATTATCTTAATATTTATTGCTGTGACAATGTTAGAATTTCTGCTGCGGACAAAGCCCTATTGTATATATATACCTGATCAATCAATCCATCAAAAATATTGCTTCCGAGTTGGGCACCTATTTCTACATCTGTTTCACCACCCACACCTGTATTGATTATTGTCGTATCCCAAAAAACATCCTCGACTCCATCAATATATAACCTAACAGTTGAACCATCGTAGGTATGGGCTACATGATGCCAAGCTCCATCATTTACAGTAGAAACACTGTTAATTCCACCACCGGCAACCTCGTAGCGGATAACTCCAGATCCATTCATAACAAATGAGGCTCGACTACCAATAGCCTGCGCACCCCAATGGGTGATGGTTTCCCTAGTTGTGCTGGTAGTATTTACCCAAGCAGCTACAGTTCTTGGAGCTGCTCCGTTTATTCCAGTATACCCTTGAAGGGTTAGGTTATTTGTTCCATCAAAAGAATACGCCTGACCATCCACGCCAGTGGCGTATGCTGGCGTCCCCGCTGAAATTGCGGCACCACCCGCGGAACCCTCATTGAGAAGGCTATCATCTAAATTGAGAAGTACCGTAACGGCAGGATCAATTGGTATACCTTCAACGGTAATAAAGTTTTCTTGTACAACCTCAGCTGCTCCAAATTCATTGCGGACTTTAAGGGATACCCTAAAGGTACCTACTACTGGATAGGTAACCACAGGATTGGACACCGTGCTTCTGGTTGGACTTCCTCCTTCAAATTCCCAAGTATATAAAATTGGTTCCTTGGTCGAGGTATCTTCAAAAGTTACCGATTCGTCTTGCATAACCAAAGTAGTTGATGCGGTGAAAGATACTTCGGGTAACTTGGCTGGATCAATATCGATGGTTTCAGGATAGCCATCATCATTACGCGCACATGAGCCTAAGGTCAATAGGAATATGGCCATAGGACCAAAACTTCTCATCATTAAAACTATAGTATTACTTTTCATGTTTTGTCGATTTTTAGTTTGGTTTACCACCCAGGGTTTTGTTCAAGATTTGGGTTTAGGACCAATTGGTCCGCCGGTAGTGGAAATAAATAGTAATAATCGGGGAAAGCTGGCGGTGCAATGGGAATCAATTGCACATAACCTTCTGCTGCATTGTTCTGAATTGGTATCGTTTGGGTATAATCCGATTGTCGTATCCACCTTCCCAATTTTACTTCCGTGGCGTAATCCATTTTTTTCCATCTTCGTAAATCGTCCCTTCGGACGCCTTCCCCCATCATTTCAACCGCTCTCTCACGTCTTATTTCGAACAAAACAGGATCAACATCAGGATCTCTGGTTGGGTCAAAATCTGCGGTAATTGAAGCAATTGTCATGGCTGCTACACCTCCTCGCTGTCTAAGTTGATTAATTGTCAAATCTGCCGTAGCCTGATCAAAATCACCTGCCTCAAATTTTGCCTCTGCGTAGATAAGAAGTATCTCTCCCATTCTGAATATGGGGTCATCATTTAAATCCCTAGATGATACCGCATCATTGTGATCGTTCCAAATCTTCCAAAAACGATACCCATTTCCAGTTTGCGTAGGAACTAACCTGTCAAAATTGGGAACTTCACCGGTAACTCTTTTGGACCAGTTTCTGTCAGGTAATTCTTTGTAAGGAAAGCCACCTGTTATAGCCGCAAGTATTGGAAAATATTCCTCATCGGCGGGATTGCCTGTGGGAGTCCAGTTCTGGGTTCCATCTCCATTTACCCTATATGGAGGCGGACTCATAAGAAGTAAACGGTCATCCCGATCTCTGAATTCTGCATAAAAGTCTTGATCTCCTTGAAACTGGGTATTAGTTGGATTGGCAACTGGAAGACCATTTTTGGTCAAAAACTTATTAATTCCTTTTCGGGTAATGTCGTATTTGTTATTGGTTGACCTGGTATTTGTTGAAACAGTATGGGTTAATTCATCAATTACATAGTGTTTGTAGAGCAATATCCCTTCAATGCCAGCAAGATCAATACTGTTAAAAACGCGATCGTAGCTAGGGTGTATGCTTGGATATTTGTCAATTAGCTCTGAGGAAGCTTGTATTGCTGCATTTAGGAATTTATCCTGATCACCAAGTCCATGGTATTTGCGCCATGTACCTTCAAAAAGAGCAAAACGTGCCAATAGCGCTCTGGCAACATCAGAGTTTACTGTATTGGGGCCATCACCTTCTTCTTTAATGGTAGCAATGGCCTCAAGTAAGTCTCTCAATATATTGTTTGCCACAAGATCTCTTGAATCCCTGGGAGCATTCAATATATCTGTGTCAGCATCGGTAATCTCATTTTCCAACCAAGTCACCCCTCCATAAGTTCTTAAAAGATTAAAAAATTCATGAGCCCTAAAGAATAGTCCTACACCTCTCCAATGGGCAATATCATCTTCTTCCATTTCGGATTCATCGATGTTTCCCAACATGATGTTCACACGACGTATGTTAGCATAAGAATTACCATAAATGGTTCCTGAACTGTTAGCGGGAATATCAATATTCTGAGCAATATAAGGTCGTGAGACACTGCTGCCGCCATTTTGCATAAGGTCACCATCCAAATCCAGTGTGGCCGCCCAAGTAGTACTTCTGGGAAAGGTGTTAAAAAACTCATAGAAACTCCATGAATATGTTCGTACGTTGTTATAAGTACTGAATATAGTCGCCTCGGATAGCTCATCTTGTGGAACAAGTTCCAATTCACTATCGCAACTTATGGTCAAAAGCAGCATTAAGCTTGCTAAGCAAAAAATATTTTTCAAATTTTTCATTTCAATTTTTTTAGAATGATACATTAAGACCTACAGAGTACTGTGCCAATATGGGATATCTGGTTCGTACACCAGCGCCTGTCAACGATTGATCTGGATCTAGGCCCCTTTGCAATCTATCGAAGGTAAAAGGGTTGTTGGCCGCTAGAAAAACCCTTAGCTTGTTTACATTTAAACGCTCTAAAACATTGGAATCAAATGAGTAGCCCAAAGTGATGTTTTGAATTCTAAGGTAACTCTCATCACTTAGGTATTTGGTTTGTACAAATCTGCTCCTCACATAGTTGCTATCCGTATTGCCGGTACTTGCATCACCATAAATTCTTGGATAAAAGGAATCTTGATTATCTGGTGTCCAATAGTCCAGTTGATGTGCATAGATATGATCAAAAACTGAAACATAAGGGAAAATCAAATCCAGATCTTGTTGCCTATTCTCCCCATTTACGGTTGTGAAACCTCTCCAACGATCTCGTTGTCCTACTCCGTTCAGGACAAAAGAAACATCAAATCCTTTGTATGCCATATTACCATTGATGCCAAATTGGTACCTTCTCGTATTATTACCAATACGTTTGCGATCACCAGGACCAGTATCTGCAATCACGTTTCCGTTGTCATCAAACTGCGGAGCTGTCGTACCGTTTCCATCGGTGATTATACCATCACCATTAAGATCTTTGTACTTTACATCGCCAGGGTAGGGAACAGGAGCATTTTCCGGAAAGGGAACGCCATCGAGCAACTGTCTGTTAGGACCAGATAAATCGGCGTCCAAAGTTCCGGACACAAAATCATCAGCGGTATAGTAACCATCGGTAACATAACCCCAGATTTCACCTATTTCATGACCCTCATAAAATTGACCAATCAATTTTTCGGATGCCTCAAAACGAGTTATTTTAGATTGGCTATCAAAAACATTGACGTTTATACCATAGGTAAAGTCACCAATTTTATCTTGCCAGCCCACTTGTACTTCCCATCCAGTGGTTTCTAGATCGGCGTCGTTCTGTAAAGGCGCTTCTGTGCCCAGGATGGCAGGCAACGGAAGGGCAGCCTTGAGCATACCATTGGTTTCACGTACATAAACATCAAAAGAGGTATTCAACCGATTGTTGAAAAAATTAGCATCCAACCCCAAGTTTTTGGTAACTACTTCTTCCCAAGTAAAAGTATCACTAACCAACTGAGCTGGGTTAAAACTTATAAAACGTTGGTCCGCACTTAGATTTATCCATTCTGCCAAAAAGCTTTCATATCCTGGTATGGAAGGATAATAGTCTTGTTGATTATTGTCTGGCCTTCTATATTCTTGGTTTCCTATCTTACCCCAAGAGGCCCTAGGCTTTAATAGGTTTATAAAGTCCACATTTTTCATAAATGGTTCCTCGCTAATGTCCCAGCCTATGGACACAGAGGGCAACAATGAATATCTATTACCCGAAGCAAATCGGGAAGAGCCATCATAACGTAGGTTTCCTTCAAGGAAATAACGATCTAAGAGATTGTAATTCAATCGACCAAAATAACCCACTACCGCCCATTCATAAAAAGAATCGGTGATTAAGAAATCTTCTCCTTGTGCTAAATTGAAGGTTGGAGTTTCTGGATCAATAAGGTCATTTCTAAATGCCGTAAAAACATCTTGCTTTTCGTCCTCCTTATTAAAACCTGCAAGAAAATTGAAGTTATGGTCACCTAAGGTCAAATCATACTTTCCGTAAATGTTCAAACCATTATAAATCCTGTTTGTCTGTGCTTTTCTAAGACTTGAATTGCGAAGTGCATCTTCCTCAGGAACGGTTGGATTGAACCTAAAAGTGCTGTAGAACCTTTGGCCATTATTAACTTCAACTCGATTTATAAAGTTCTTTTCATATGTATATTCCCCTGTAATTGAAAAATTCTTGAAGGGCTTCCATTCCAAACGCTGGAACAAACGTAAATTATCATCATCTCTTTTATCGGGAACGGTAAAACGTACTCTATTCCCAGGACTGTCAAATGGTAGAACTACCCCGCTTCCATCATCAAAAAAACCTGTAGGATCGTACATGCGTTGTTGAATTGCATCGTTATACCTAGCATCTGGTATGGACTGGATACTGGAACGGAACAAAACGTTGGAGGAAGATGTAAGGGATGGAGTAATATCGGCATCTATTTGGGCATTAATGTTGTATTTTTTGAACGAATCTTTACTCGTGACCATAACACCATCTTCAAAAGCGTAACCGGTACTTAAGCGGTAACCAATCTTCTCACCACCACCCGATACTGAAAAATTATGGATGGTAGAGTACCCAAAATTATTGATAAAATCTTCTATGATATCTGAATCTGCCAGGGGATATAGTTGTCCGCCATCATCGTGTATAGGATAGGTTCTGTTACTGATTGGGTCTGTGACCAAATTAAGTTCATTGGAATTGGCATCGTACAAATCCAATAGTTCTTTCCAACGATCCACATTCTGGCCTGCAAAATAGGCATTCACGCCAAAATCATCGAGGGCCTCCACAAATTGTCTGGTGGCAGCTTTTTCAGGAAGATCTACAGCCCGTGAAATACTTGTGGTCACATCATAACTAAAACTCACTTTTTTATTACGATTGGCAGCTTTTGTGGTAATGAGTACCACCCCAAAAGCTGCCCTTGCACCATAAATGGATGAGGCCGCGGCATCTTTAAGCACCGATATGGACTCAATATCCCTTGGGTTAAGGTCTTCAATATCACCTGGGACATTATTGATGAGAATCAAAGGAGATCCTCCATTGATTGAGGTAAAACCCCTAATGTTTATTGAAGTGGTATTGTTACCGGGTTGTCCTGAATTTTGTACAACCTGTAATCCAGCAGCGACACCTTGTAAGGCTTGTGTGGCATCTACTATAGGACGATCATTAATAATTTCATCAAGTTGAACATAAGAGGTAGCCCCTGTAACGTTTTCCCTCTTTTGCGTGCCAAAACCAACTACAACTACCTCGTCCAATTGAGATACATCGGGAGATAGAGAAACATTTATTGTGGTTTGTCCATTTACAAGTATGGTTTGAGAAATAAAACCAATTGAACTTATAATCAATGACGCATCTGATGGTACATTTATTTCATAATTTCCATCAAAATCTGAGGCAACGCCGTTTGTCGTATTCTGTTCTATGACACTAACACCTGGAATAGGCATTCCGGTTTCAACATCTGTTACATTTCCTGTCACCTTGATATTTTGGGCGGATAGCATGCCACAAAAAACAAGAGTCGTTAGAAATACGAATTTAGTTTTCAGTTTTTGCATTAATCATTTGATTTTAGTTAGTAATCTTAGGTTATCTAGTTTGCTTGCGTTTAAATTTTAATAAGAATCCTTAATCCAATTGTAGGGTTTTCTTTTTATCCAATTTCCACGAGTGAAGTCTGGAAAATCCTGTGGTTCACCATTATTGGCAATGGAAAGTTCAGAAAGTGGAGTAATAGCACTCCAAGCTGCGGCGTCGTAGGCATCCATAGGAGGCGCAATATTTTGCTTAGCTGATTGTACAAAGGCATTGATTACAAAGAAATCCATTCCGCCATGACCCGCTCCTTTGGCGTAGGTTCCGTACTTTTTCCATAGGGGGTGATCATATTTTTCCAACCATTGATTGGCTTCATCCCAGCGATGTGGTTTTGATTTCCCTTCAACGTAAATACGGTTTCCATCTACTTCCCATAAGCCTTTGGCGCCTTGTACACGGAATCCTAGGGAATATGGTCTAGGTAGATTACAGTCATTGGTTATGATGATTGTTTCTCCATTTGAGGTTTCAATGGTACTTGTTACTACATCACCTTGCTTCCATTTTAATTTAGTGTTGGGATGTTCTTCACCACCAAGTTTGGTTATATAATCCTTGAATCCAACTGCATTGGTAGCATGTGAGGTTATCGTTAAAAATCGATTTCCACGATTGATATCGGCCATTGGAGCTATGGGTCCTATTCCATGAGTGGGGTAAAAGTCTCCATTTCGTAATAGTGAATGTTGTGTACGCCACTTGGATTCTGAGATTCCCTTTTCACCAAATTCCACACCTTTGCCATAGGCAGTTTTTCCGTCATTAAAGAGTACTCCTCTAAGATCATGTTGGTAGCCACATCTATAGTGTACCATTTCTCCGAAGACATTTTGTTTTACCATGTTGAGCACAGCCAATACATCTCTTCTGTAATTGACATTTTCCAAAATCATTAAATGTGTTCCGGTTTGTTCATGGGTATTAACCAAGTCCCAGCACTCTTCAAGGGTATTAGCGGCCGAAACTTCCAAACCTGTATACTTTCCGGCGAGCATTGAATCTTTTGCCATTCGGGTATGCCACAACCATGGAGTGGCTATTATTACCGCATCCAACTCGTCCAGTTCAAGTAAGTTTTTGTAGTCATATTCATTCTTCCCAAATACTTTTGGTTTGGCCGCACCCTTTTTGGAGATAATATCCAAACCTAATTGTATCCTTGCATCATCTACATCACAAATGGCGACTACATTTATATCATCTCTAAGCAGTAGGTTGTTTAAATGATTTGTTCCTCGCAAGCCAACTCCAATAAGTCCAATATTTAATTTGGCTGCGTTGGATCCTTTTGTAATACCAAAGGAAATACTAGGAGCAAGGGCCAATCCGGTACTGGCCAGTGCAGATTTTTTGACAAAATTTCTTCTTGAATTCATATTGATATCTAGAGGTATCTTTAATTAATATTGTTGCTAATTTGTTCCTCTTCAAATATTGGTATAACTGTCCAGGGAAAGGGTATACATTTTAGTCTAAGACCACCTATTTTTTCTGCTTTCAGTCCTTTTTCCCTTTCAAAATGGTTCATTTTGGAAGATAAGGAGGTCAAAGTTTCATAAATTAATGTGTACGATAACATTTTAAAATGTTATCGTACACATTAATTGTATTTATTTGATTTTAAAATGCTCATGTTTAAAGAAAAAAAATGTAATTTGGGTAAGGTTTATCGATTGATTATGGAAATGTATTGATTGATAGTATCTAAAATAGCTGTCGAAATGGGAGATGAAAGAATGGCAATCGGATTAATTACAGACACCGGAGGTTTTTTTAAATGCTTTGTAACAAAGTTTAAGGAAGGGTTTCGTTTGAACCGAGGTTTATGTTGCTTTTTGAGTCTATTTTTTCTTCAATTAGCGCAAAGTCAGGAACTCAATAATTTTATTCACTTTGAAAGGGTATTTCAGGCCTCTTCATCAATAGAAAATGACAGTTTAGGTAACATCCTTATTACTTCCTTTGATGGTATTTATAAGTATAATGGATATGATTTTACCTTTACATCCTATTCTAAAATTTTTGGATACGAATTTGCGAATAAAAGAAGGGTATTCTTTAAAAAGGATAAAAAGAGCAACTTTTGGCTGGCCACCTATAATGGTGAACTTACCCAGTTTGGAAAGAATGGCAGATATGTTCATTTTAGAGACAGTTTATCCATTGAAGGGAAACCGGTAAGAATCAATACCATAATCCCTTTTGATAATAAGGTTTGGTTTGGTTCAGCAGAGGGAGCTCTTTACGAATATGCCTATTGCGATTCAAAATTGTCACGAATAGCCACCCTGCCCTATATTGAAAATAGACCTCAAACAATAACCACTATTGCCGCCACAGATTCCAACCAAATATGGATTGGTACAGCAGATGGTAAGATCTATGGTTACAAGGTCACTATTAAACAGCTGCAAGAAGTAAAAATGCCCTTTGATGACAAAATCCCCCATGTGGTGCGTTTGGTTTCTGATAAGAAAAACAGAATATGGATTGTTTCTGAACTTTATGGACTCTATAGGTACGAACCTGATTCCCAAAATTTGAAAGCGTTTCCTATTTCAGGTTCGGGGGAAACATCCCCAGAGAACTCTCCTCAGTTTTATTCCCTTTATTGCGACGCTCAAGGGAATATTTGGGCAGGAACAGATGGAGAAGGATTGTATAAAATTGATAAGGACAGTAATAGTATCTCCCATTTTAAACATGACGACAACAATAAATTCTCTATTACAAACAATAGCATAACCAATATCTCTGAAGACGTACACGGAAATCTTTGGGTAGTTTACAAAAGAGGTTTTATAGATATCTTACCAAACTATAGTAGCAGTATACAATACTACACTGGATCGGATGAAAATGTCCCATCTACAGTCCTTAGTGTACTTAAAACCTCTGATAATTCACTTTGGATTGGAACAGATGGAAAAGGGTTGAATAGAGTATTTCCAGATGGAACAAGCGTTCAATATGGCAATAAGACGAATGATTCCCCAATTTTTGAAGGAAGATATATTCAGCGAATTGTAGAGGATTCAAATAAAAAAGTATGGATAGCCACCTATAAAAATGGCCTTTCCGTTTACAATCCTAAGCAAAATGTGTTTAGTAAGGTTAAGATGCCCGGGATTTCAGAAAAAGGAAGTGCTGATGTTCGTTTTCTTTATCAAGATTCAAAAAATCGCATTTGGGCATCCACAAGTGAAGGAGTCCTTCTTTTTAACGAAAGTAAACAAGTGTTGGCTCATTTTAACTATCGGTCACATGGGTTGTCAGGAACCATATCAGAAAGTATTTGCGAGGCGCAAGATGGTTCCATATGGATAGGCATGAACAGGGGGGGCTTGTTCAAGTTTGAGGAAAACAGCGATAATCTTCATAACTCCCTATTCAGAAAAATTAAGTACTATCAAAAAACGCATATAGAGGATACAAATAACTATGACCCCTCATTTATGATAGCCGATGTGGACAATAATCTTTGGATACGGTCCCTTTCAGGGTCTCTTTTACGCTTTAACACCCAAGATCATTCCTATAAATCATTCATAACGCATAACAGCATAAAGGACTTGGAGATAAGTGCAATGTTATTTGATGATAATGGAAAACTTTGGATGAGTAGTAGAAACGGACTTCATCATTATGACGTAAAAAAGGATTCGCTCGATTCTTATTACAGAGTAAACGGTCTACAAGGAGACAATTTTATAAGGAAAAGTGCTTTTAAAGGCGAAGATGGTATGTTATATTTTGGAGGTGATGATGGGGTGAGTGCCTTCTATCCCCATTTGATGAAAAAAAATAAACCGCAATCACATTTAGGCATTAGCCAAATAGATATTTTGAATAAACCGGCAATTGACTTGGTGCCTAATCAAGTTGAACAAGGAATTGAAAATGTGGAATCCTTGAATTTAAAGTATGATCAGTCGTCCTTTTCATTCCAATTTGCAGCTATTGGGGATGTTCTTAATCCAGAATATAATTATGCCTACAGATTAAACGGTTTTGATAAGGAATGGATCGCTCCAAGAGGGGAGCGCGTGGCAACCTATACCAACATTCCGCCGGGCGAATATATTTTTGAAGTAAAAGCAGGAACCAAAAAAGGCGTTTGGAATATTCCAACAAAGCAAATAGCTATTTCTATTAAATCTCCTTGGTGGTCAAACGGTATTGCATATTTGGTATATTCCTTAATTGTTGGATTACTTTTTCTTGGGATTGTTTTTTGGGTAAGGCTTAGAAATAAATTGCACAGAGAAGAATTTCAGTTTAATAAAGAAAAAGAACTGTATGCCTTAAAAATGAATTTCTTTGCGAAAATGTCCCATGAGATTCAGACCCCGTTGACGCTGATTACCGGTCCGATTGATGATATGTTGCAAAGGGCAATCTCCAACGGCAATCAATTATTGAGGCAACGTCTTTCTTTGATTAAAAACAATGCGCAAAGACTCTCCAGAATTTCAAAAGGATTGATGACCGTGAGGGATAGGGAGTTGGATAAACTGCGAGTTTACGCTTTAAGGAAAAATATCATATACGATCTAAGAAAAATAGCCGATTCATTTTCTGAACAAGCCAGATTTAAAAATATTGATTTCGTCCAAGACTACCCAAAAGAAGAAGTATTTCTTTGGTATGATGCAGAAAAGTTGGAGCATATTTTTTACAACCTCCTATCCAATGCCTTCAAGTTTACCCCCCGTAGCGGAAGGATTGTTTTGAAGGTAAAAGAAGGACGGAAAAAGCTCAAAATTTGCGTGATAGACTCGGGGCCAGGTATCCCATTGGAAGAGCGAGAGGATATTTTTGAGATGTTCTATCAATCAGAAATTGGAAAGAACGTAAAAGGATTGGGGATTGGACTGGCCCTTACCAAAGAATTGGTTGATCTTCACCATGGCAAGATAAAAGTTTCCTCTTCAGATGAGGGAACCTGTTTTACTGTAGGTTTAAAAACCGGTGATATTTTTTCAAACGAAGAAAAGGGCGTTGGTATGGATATAAGTCCACAATACATGCTGTCACCTATCGAAATGGATTTGCTCAATCAATTGGATATTACTTATGAAAATAAAATTGAAAGAGGAGCTACCATACTGATTGTAGAAGACAATGTGGACATGCAAATTTTTCTCCGTGATCTGTTTTATGAAAAGTATCATGTGTTCATTGCAGACAATGGTCAAGAAGGGTTGAAATTGGCAAGAAAAAAAATGCCCGACCTTATTGTCAGTGATATAATGATGCCTACAATGGATGGAATAACCATGAGTAAGATCCTTATTAAATCAAAAGCTACATCACATATTCCAATCGTATTGCTTACTGCCAAAGATGCCGCTAAAACCAAATTGGCGGGCTTGCAAACTGGAGCATTGGCCTTTATTCAAAAGCCCTTTAACCCTAATGAACTATTGGTAAAGGTGGATAACATTCTTGATAATAGGGAGAAAACGATTATTAAGCACAAGGCAGATATAATCAACAACCCTCAAATGGAAAGGGTTAAATCTAAGGAAGATCTGTTTATGGAAAGATTAGTGAATGAGCTGAATAATCAGCTGGAATGTTCAGAATTTAAGCTGGAGGATTTATCAGATATTATGAATATGAGCTATTCGGTGATTTACCGGAAATGTCAAGATATTACCGGCAAAACGCTAATTGATTTTTACAAAACCTTAAGGTTGAAACATGCGGCCTTACTTTTCTTGGAAAACGGATATAATATTTCGGAAGCCGGATATATGGTGGGGTATAAGAACTCGAAATACTTCACCAAATGTTTTAAAGAAGAATTTGGAAAACCTCCAATGGCCATTAAAAATGAGAGCAAGGAAATTGGAATAGCAAGGTTGATAGAAAAATATAATATTGTTGTGTTACAATCAATGGAATCATGAACAGCACCTTTTGTCCAAATTTTTAACGAGTTGTTTTAGTAATTGGCAATATCCCAACTCTTAAAACTTCATTTTTGAAGAGGCTTTTTTTTAATCTCCTTAAGTAAATTGATTCTTATGGTTTTAGTTTGCTTTTCACTCGCTTTCAGGTTGAAATATTTTTTTTCAAAATCAAGGTCCGGTATAGCCACTTCAATCATGTATGTACCTTCATTAAAAACCTTTGGACTATAATTGCTAGTCTCAGGTCTTATAGCATAAACTAGTTGCCCTTTATTATCAAATACTTTTAGTACTGGCTTGTAATTTCCTTTCCATTGTATTTTTGGGAGCCATGCAACGGCTTTTCTTGGATAGTTGTCTTCCTGTGTTATGATAATTGGCCATCCTGGATATTGACTGTTGGGTATGGTGGGGTCAATAAATCTGGGCCAACATTCGGTTTTAATAGTTCGCTGCCTTTTATTAAAGGTAACCAAGCCATAACCTACCGCTCTATTATGCAAAATTTTTGGTTCTTTACCCGTATTCTGAGGATTTGCAACAGCAAATACCGTCATTTTATTGCCAAAACCGTCCAAGTGCTCACCCAAATAGGCAGGATTATCATATGTGTGCTCGCTGCTATCCACATCTGGCCAAAATCTACGGGGCCATATGTTATTTAAGGCTGGTCCTGCGAAGGCATATCCACTGTCACCATGTTCTCCTAAACCATATTGAATAAAACTCGCCAAATGTTGATCCCCGGCAATGTGGAAAGCAAAAGCTTTTCGAATAGTTTTAACTGCCAGATCGCGACCTAAGGCTGGCCAACCGTTGGAATCCATATCTACCGTAGGGCGGTCTCCTTTTATATATTCACCTCTTTTTGGAATAGGTAGAGAGGGAATTACGGCCCCTGTCTTTGCGCCTTCGGGAAGTGTGGCCAAAGTCGCAAAATTAGTTTGGGAAAGAACCACCTTCATTTGGGCGTTGTTGCTCCAATCTAGAGCCCATTCATCAAGAAATGTATGTTGTCGATCACCAAGAAGATCTGCTTCAATATGCCGATACTCTTTGATGTCAAAATCATCGCTCATAATCCAGCCATTGTTAACTTCCGCACTTTCTGGAAGAACATTCTTGGGGGCTGATTTAAACTTTCGATCTTCTAGTATGCCAAAACTTATACCTGCATAATTCCAATGCGTATAGTATACGCCTATCCCTTGTTTTACAGGTGATGGGTCAAATGCATCAGGTAAATGGCCAGTTTGTGTGCGCTGTACCATATTTACCCATTTGGCGGGCATTTTATACCCTCCACTATCTTGGGCAGAAGCACCAAACCCTCTGGATGTGTCTGCCTGTTCACCTTCCTCTCCCCAAATATTACCATGGTAAACATCATGGTCATCTGGAATGATGGCACACGGTCGATGCCTGAATAAGTCCCGATAAGACCAACCGAACATGTACCATTTTCGCAAGTAATCCAGACACATTTTATCATAATCTCCTTGGAACATGGCCCCAAAACCTCCTGTTGCCTCATAAAACTGATCTCCAAGGAATAAGATGATGTCCGGGTTTAACTTTGATACATTTTTTGGAATGTCGGCATCTGGAAAACCATAGTGGAAATTACAGCTAAAAACAGCTGTTCTAATTTCATCTTTGCTATGCGGCTCAGTAGATATGGTACCTTCGTAATGGTAGGTTTCTGTTTTATTTAGTAAAGGAATGTCAGCAACGATTCTGTAGGGAACATCTTGTTCCTTTTCAAAATTGACAAATGAAAATTGGACGGACCGGCCCTCTGGTTCTATGGCCTTTGACTTGAGAGTCGTCCATTTATTCTCATCGTTTTTTACTTGAAAATGAACCGAGAGCCCTTGTATTTCTTCTAAAGGTGCCATTTGTGCGGTAAGCTTTAGCTTCCCTTTGTTCAACGTGTATTGTGCAAAACAGACGGGTCCAAAAAAGTTATTTTCCTCTAAGGTTAAATCCTGTGAGGCAATATGCCAATTGGAGAAGGCGGCACTTGGCTCTATTTTTTTATTTTGATTTTTTTTGAGTTTAAAATCAGACAATAAAGCAAAATTACCAGTGAGCTGGGTGTTGGATAATTCCACCCCTTCTTTTTTATAAAGCAAAAGGTCATTTTGTGGATTGGTCACAGAAACTGCAACCGCATACGAATTATGGTTGGGAACCGCTTCCACCACAAGTCCGAAATGATCGGGAATAGAATCCAAAGTAGTCTCAAAAATTTGATGGCCGATTTTGAGATTACCATTCGGTGTTAACCCAATATGGGTTCCTTTCCCAAACACGGCAGCCGATCTGTAATCTTCAATTGGCCCTCTAACCCCAAACTGAACCCCTAAACACCCTTCATCTATGTTTTTCAATTCACGGTTCAATACATCAATTACTATGGAGGTGATAAAACCAACCATTTTTTCAGGCTTTTGAATAGGGAGTAGGTGAAGGCTTCTATTTTTATCGGTAACGTCACATATAACCTTACCATCTTTAATAAGCCAATCCTGCAACCTATTACCCCAATATTCTGGCCCTGTCCATTTCATATTTGGCCAGTTGTGCCAATTACTATTGAAACTCAAACCTTTTGAATAAGGCCAAGGCTTAAAAGTGCTATTGGCAAGCACTGAAGGGGAAATACAGGGAGCGATGGTCCCCATTAACAAGGTTTTCAAATAATTTCTTCTTTTCATCGATTTTTTCTCAAATCAGGTAACTTTCAACGTTTTCTGAGTTTACAATATCAATAGGAAGCAGACGCTTCTTGGGAATTTCCTTTTCAAAGATTAGCTTCTCAATTAATCCTTTCAGCCCTAAAGAAGCTTGAATTTTAGGGTTTTGATGTATAAGAAAATCCATTTCACCTTTTTTTAGGCATTCAACATTTCTTAGTAATAGATCATACCCGACCATTTTAGACTTTGTTCCTTGACTTTTTAACGCTTCAGGAACCTCATACACCTTGGAGGTGGTTATAAAAAAAGCATCTATGGGATTGAATTGCTCCACAAAATCTGGAAACTTGCTTTGGAATTCGTTACTATTTAGAGTTAGTGTTTTTATTTCAAAAGAGCTGTATTCCTTAAAAAAGGAGCTAAAACCTTGTTCTTTTTGTTTCATATGAATTGCATTATTAAAAGCCTCATCAATATGGATAATTGCAATTCTTGAGTGTGGTTTTATTAAATCATAAATGAGTTTTGCCGCTACACGTCCACTCGAATATAGATCTTGCCCAGTATGTTGGTCTACAAGGTTGTTGGAAAGACTACTGTTAAAAGTCCCCGATAAAATTTGTCTTGTATTAAGTTTTTTTAAAAGCGTATTACTTTCCTTTTCAAATAGTGGAACAAATAATAAAGCGTCCAGATTTTCAGTTTGAATCAATTGCTCTCCAATTTTTGAGAATGATTTGGGTTTGGAAGGATCATAACAATAGATTTCAATTTCAAAATCAAAAGCACCAAACTCTACAATTATTTCGTTTATCCCTTCCATACAACGTTTCCAATAATGATCCTTTTTAGGATCAGGGAGCAACACTTTTATGGAGTAGATAGTGTTATTTTTAAGGGTTCTGGCAATCGGATTTGGTTTGTAGTCAAGTTCATTAAGAACCTTAGTCACTATTTCCATGGACTTTTTGGACACTTTTCCTCTTTTATGAAGTACTCTGTCTACCGTACCTATTGACACACCAGCGGCATGGGCTATGTCTTTTATTGTTTGTTTTTTCTTCATTCAATCAGCAAGATATGAAAAAGACATACAGTTTGTGTGTACGATAACACTTTTTTATGTTATCGTACACATTATTTTTGCTTATTTGTATTTTAAAGGGTAACCTAGTATATTTAATATTCTTGACTGTCTCTGAAAATTCGCTTACATGCTTTTAATCTTCGGGATTACCAAATAGTATCAAACCCTAATTGCAATCGAATAAAAATGCCTTAGAAATGGTCTAGCTAAACGTTCACTTTATAAGACTTTAGTAAAACAAGTACAATGGCAAAAAAAGCTATAATTACTTCAAAAGAACTATGCAATTTGACTTTGTTCCGAGATAATCAAATTTTAGTTTATTCTGTTTTTTTTTCTTAATGTGACATAAAATCCATAGTAATACTCCCTTAATGCACGTACCTGGTCATTGTGGTCCATATTGAAAACAACACGGTCCAAAGGCCATCTTTCTATCCAAAACTCGCCTTTTCCTAAATGATACATCTTTTCGCCTTCAGTATCATTGTCACCAAAACGATAGTATAAATGGAAATCTTGCTCATTAAAAACAATTCGTATGGTCCTAGGACCCTTTCCTCCTGGAACTTGATATGTGCCCTCAAACTTGGCGAGGTCATCATTTTCCTTGTTTACCGAACTGAAGTCGGGCATTTTTTTGCCTAAGACGGCCAACACAATATCTCCAAAAATCTTGTTCGCATGTGTAGGAGTATTGTCCGTGTTGACCATAACCACAATGCTTAGTTTCTTGTCCGGGAAAAATACCATTTTTGATTTTGTTGTTTTATGGCCCCCGGTATGACCGTGTACAGGATACCCTTCTAAAGTTCCCTTTCTTACACCAAGGCCATAACCCGTCTCAATACTGTCGCTTAAGATTGTAGGAGTGATCATCTGCCGATAGGACGTTCTGGAAATTATGTCGCCATTTGCCCATTTAAATGGAAAATGTGCCAACTCAATAGCGCTAGTGGTTATACCGCCATCGCCTTTGATCCAGGTCCAATGCGGTTCGTTTACCATTCTTTCGCCATGCAGTTCATAATAGGGCGACATGTTCGTATTATGGGTATTTTCAGCAATTAACTTTAAATGGAGTCCGGTAGGCGTATTGATAATGCGATCCAGTTCACTTTGAAAACTGTTGCCGGTTACTTGTTCAACTATCATCCCCATTAATAGAAATCCTGAATTGTTATAGCAATAGTTTTCGCCCGGCTCGAACAAGGATTCGTTGTCTTTTAAGAAAGCATAGATATCATTTTTAGTAGGAGCTACTCTTGTCTTAACATAAACACTGTCTATGACTTCGGAATATTCGGCAAGTCCTGAGGTATGGGAAAGAAGATGACGCAATTTTATTTTCTGTGCTTGTTCGGCATTGGGATAGTCTGGTAATAATTCATACAATGTTTGTTCCAGCGAAAGTTTTTCTTCCTCGACCAGCTTCATTACCATTGTTGCCCCGACAAGCTTTGAAATAGAGGCCAGGAGAAATATGGTTTTTGGGGTAATGGGTTTTGTTCGGGCGGTATCCAAATGTCCAAAACCGCCATTATACAACGTATCGTTTTCTTGCAACACAGCAATTGAAAAGCCCAAAACCGTGCCATCATCGATATAGCTTTTGCCGATTGAATCAATTTTAAATTGAAGTTCTGTTTTCGCACCATGCTGTGTTTTCGTCTTTTCTGTGGTCTCCTTACAAGTCACAAAAACAAAAAGTGCTAAAAGGGGGATTAGAAATATACAGGACAAATTTTTCATTTAAAACTGTTTAGGATAAAGTTGAACAATTGTCAATGAGAAGAGGTGTTCAACTTATTTAAAACTAGCGATTTAAATAACGATTTTGTTGTGTTTTTTTGTATTTGGACACCAGGACTGTATATATGGTATTGGGAAATCTTAATTTGTATTTATGATTTAACCTTACCTGAGAATAGGCTGCCCGTAAACTGCTATTAATTGTTGGTGTTCGGAAACTTTGTTCTTCATTTATCGGTATTCCAAAAACGTTGGTTTTATGAGACTCTGGTTTTAAAGAATTCTGTTCATAGTTTTGCAGACCTTCTTGCTTTTTTTACTGAAATACCGATTCAAAGACCTACTCTGTTTTCAAGCTTTCAACAGGGTTGTTGATTGCGACTTTGATAGATTGGAAGCTTACGGTCAAAAGTGTAAGGGCCAAAGTGCCTATAGCCGCCGCCACAAAGATCCACCAATTTAGTTCGGTACGATAGTTATAGTCCTGAATCCATACATTCATGTAATAATAACCAACAGGGATAGCGATACAGCAGGATATAAAGACCAGTACGACGAAATCCCGGGACAGTAATTTCCATAAACTTAAAACCGACGCGCCAAGCACTTTTCGGACCCCTATTTCCTTGGTTCTCTGTTCCGCTACAAAGACCGAAAGACCTAAGATGCCCAGACAACTTATGCAAATGGCAAGCAGTGCAAAAAAGGTGGCTAATTTCCCCATGCGTTCTTCATCAATGAAATTACGGGCATATTCATCATCTAAAAAGTTATAGGTGAATAGGCTTTTGGGGTCATATTTATTAAACACTTTTTCAATATGTGCTAATGCCTCTTTGGTATTATTCCCTTTACCGATTTTTATGTTGATGAAATTCAGAAAACCACCATAATGCAAAGTAAAAATTGTTGGCTTGACTTGTTCATAGGGTGAACGCGTTACCATGTCCTTTGCCACACCAACAACCTTAAAAGAGCCCATAGTTCCCCATTTTACCATTTCTCCTACTGGATTTTCAAGCCCCATATATTTAGCCGCTGTCTCGTTTATGATAAAGGCTAGGGAATCACTTTTAAAATCACGTGAAAAGTCCCGCCCGTCCTTGATTTCCCAATCGATCATATCCCCAAAGCCATGAGTAGATCGAAGGGTACTGAATTCTTCGCTCATTGCAGGATCTTTTCCTTTCCAGTCAAAGCCGCTATTGGTAATAAAGGTTCCTGTAACCAGGACATCGGAAGCTGCTACTTCCTTTATATCGTTGGATAGTAAAAGTTCGTTGCGGATTGTTTCAAAACGGTCACGAACTTCCGGACCGTTTATAGGAACATATAGCAGCTGGTTCTTATCGTAGCCTATGGGTCTTTCCTTTACATGCTGTATTTGCCTATAAATGGTGACAGTGCCGATAATAAGTACCACGGAAATGGTAAACTGGAAGACTACCAATATCCTTCGAAGGTTTGAAGCGCCTTGACCACCATTAAAAGTCCCTTTTAACACTTTTACAGGTCGGAAAGATGAAAGGTAAAAAGCCGGATAACTTCCGGCAATACATCCCGTACATAAGACAAAGAACAGACATGACACCCAAAATAAGGGATTCGCATATGGAATTGCCATCGTCTTGTCCGTTAGATTATTAAAAAATGGCAAGCCTATCAAAACTAAAATCAAAGAAATCACAAAAGACATAGAGGTTACTAGGAAAGATTCGCCCAGAAATTGGGAAATCAATTGATTTTTTAACGATCCAATAGTTTTTAGGATACCTACTTCCTTCGCCCTTTTAACCGATTTGGCCGTGCTAAGATTCATAAAATTGATACAGGCCAACAAAAGAATAAAAACACCGATAATTCCGAACATCCACACCCGCCCTATGGCCCCACCTGTATTTATGCCATTTTCAAAACGGGAGTACAGATGCCATTTTTTCATAGGATGTAAATGAATGACAGGTCTTGTATGCGCTTCTCCAGAATCCCCTTCATTTTTAATATTATCGTATTTCACATTCTTGATCAAGGTAGATACCTCGTCAATATTTGCACCATCCGATAATTGTACATAGGTCTGGAACCAATTGTTGCCCCAGCCTACGCGATTCTCAAAATTAGCTGTAGTCTTCAGCAGTTGCCAAGGTGCAATAAAAGTAAGGTCTGCAAAATCAGAATTTTGAGGAAGATCTTTATAAACTCCGGCCACTTGGGCTTCCATTGCAGTGCCGATCTGTACGTTTTGACCCATTGGATTTTTATTCCCGAATAGGGCCCTTGCCGTAGTTTCGGACAATAGCATTGACGTAGGGTCTTGAAGTGCATCCCTGCTCCCCTTTAACATCTGAAGGGATAGCATATGCGCAATGCCAGGTTCCATAAAGTTTCCTAAGCGGGAGATCTTGGTCTTACCATTCTCGCCCACTGTCAAAAGTTCATTGTTTATAAAAGAACTCGTTACCACATGGCTAAAATGATCTTTGTAAACTGTTCGAAGAACAGGGGCCAATTGCATTGGTTGGTTGACACTGGTCTTTACCTCCCCACTAAAGGCCTGTGTCTGCATTACCTGAGCAATGGTCTCATGGTTTTCGAACTTCTGATTATATGAAAGTTCGTCATAAACCCAAATACCTATAAGAAGTGTCGCGGCCATCCCCAAAGCAAGACCACCGATGTTCATAATAGAATACCACTTGTCGGTTAGAATATTGCGATACCCGATTTTTAGATGACTCCTATGCATTGCATAATTTATAGTTGTAATCGAAATTGATTTCCTTATGGCAAAAGGTCTTAGGTAATTTAGCACTTGGTACCAGTAGTTGAGGGTGGCGCGGAACGTCGATTTTCTTCTTACATCTTCATAAAATCTTTCTTCAAGATCGCCCGAAACCTCTTCGACCAGATTATCCTTGACAAACCAGTTCAACAGCCGGGTTGCCAATTTTGGGGGCATACTTCTTCTATCGGACATTTTGTTTTTATGTTTGGAATGTAAATTTTGTAAATGCAGGATATTGGTTCCAAAGGGAGATCCGAAGATTTTTTGATGCCTCCAAAGCCCTTTGGCCACTTGCCGAAATGGTGTAAATTCGTTTTCTTCGCCCCCCGCGTACTGCTGTAGGTTCTCCCAGTTTGGAAGTCAAAAATCCTTTATTGCATAGTCTGTCCAAAGTGGAGTGGGTTGCCCCGATGGAAACGGATTTCCCTGTTTGGGATTCAAATTCCTCGGCAATCTTAAAAGCATAGGCCTCATTCTCCAGGATACCCACTAATAATAAGATGATTTCTTCGAATTCCCCTAAGCGCGTTTCTTTCATAATTTGACAATAATTTTTTTTGTTCAATTCACGTGGAATGACACTTTATATTTCTAGATTGAAAAATAAATGGTACTAAATTGTAGAACTAATATAGAAATAAAAATTCGATTTATTCTACAATATAGTAATAAATGGAATGGAAGATGTAATCTAGCAGTTGAATTTGCAACTTAAAACAGCTGTTTGTGGTACATACTGTGGTTCTTTACTTTTTTACTTGATTTGGAGTAGGATTATAACAAGTTGCAAACTGATTTTCATCATTTTCTGGATACCCTTTAGATCTTATTTTTGCCATCAAATTTGATAAAAAATGGATGGAATAAGGACAAAACCTATAAGATTCCGTTGGATATTTATCTTCCTTATTGTAACGACAATTGAAAGCTGTACCATGGTAAAAGTAAGTGTGAGCGATAAACGAAATCCCGTTCCCCAAACTATTGAATTCAATGAAAACCTGAAGATAACCTCTTGGGGGGCCATCAAGGTGAACAAGTCGGATTTTTTTCCATCAAGTTTTCAAATAGAATCGGGAGGGAAAACGATTTATATAGATCCTATTGAAACAGATACATCAGGAAAGGCAGATTATATATTTATCACCCATGCACACCCCGACCATTACTCCCTTAAAACTATTGAGCGAATTGTTAAACCCGAAACCATCTTTATATGCCCAAAAGAGGTCTTCAAGAAGCTTTCCCAGAAAGGATATATCATACGGACTGTAGTACCTGGTGACAGTATTGAGATGGATGGCATAAATGGTGAAGCGGTACCTGCATATAATACCGAAAGTGTATTCTTATGGATAAAGGCACACCCAAAATCCAAGCAGAATGTCGGCTATATTTTAACGCTAGCGGATGGTATCAGAATATATCATGCAGGGGACACCGACTACATTCCTGAAATGGAAAAAATTAAAGATGTTGACATAACAATGGTTCCTATAGGAGGAGACAAGCTGACGATGAATATTGATGAGGCTTCAAAAATAGTCAATAAGGTTAGACCTAAGCTGGTTATACCAATGCACTATGAACTCAAAAACAAGGCTGATTTAACCAAATTCAAATCTCTGGTAGATAAGGGTATTACGGTTACCATATTGGAGTAGCATTACAAAGCCAATACCAAAAAGAAGAATTTAAATGGAACATATGTATTTGTCAAGCAAGAACCTTCTTGTTGCAGGTAGCGTGTTGAGTTTTCTAGTGGCACTATTACATATCGTACTTGTGATAAGACCAAAACTTTATGGTTATTTTGGTGCTTCAAAGCTGACTGAACTTAACGAGCAGGGTTCATCTTTTACTGTATGGGTTACATTGGGTCTGGTTGTCATGTTCGTCATTTGGGGATTTTACGGACTTTCAGGGGCGGGTATTATCAGGCAACTTCCATTATTGCGAGTAGCACTAATTGGTATCGGAATCATTTACCTTTTACGTGCGCTAATGCTTCCTTCAGATATTGTGAAATTTGCACAGCATGCTCGTCCGTTACGTTTTGTTATTTTATCATTCGGTTCGTTATTGGCGGGCCTGCTTTACCTAGTAGGTGCCTTGGTGACTGCCAAATGAAGATTTCAATGTATTAGAAAGTCAAGTTAAAGAATCGACAGTAAGAAGATAAAAAATGACACTTGTAGAATTAGGATACAATTCCGATTTAGAACAATATCGAAAGGATAAAAAGCTGGATGCATTCAATGTGGGTCGTATTATATCCGAACACAAGGATAGGTATGTAGTAAAAACAGATGCCGGAGAATTTGATTCCGAACTCATTGGCAATTTGCGATATACTGCTGAAAGTCGACATGACCTGCCCGCTGTTGGGGATTGGGTGGCCATTTCCGAATATGATGAGGACAAAGCCTTGATCCATTCCATTTATCCAAGACATTCAATAATTGAAAGGAAAGCGGTCGGAAAACCCGGGCAGGTACAGATTATTGCCACGAACATTGATTATGGCCTGATTGTCCAGTCGGTGAACAGGGATTTTAATATGAACAGGCTGGAAAGATATTTGGCCATCTGTAATGCTTCCAAGGTAAAACCTATAGTAGTGCTAAGCAAAATCGATCTTATATCTGAAGAAGAATTAAAAAAGCTTTTATATCAAATAAACGAACGAATCAATGGGGTTCCGTTGATAGTCATAAGCAATGAATCCAATGTTGGGCTGGACAAATTGGAAGCAGTAATAAACAAAGGTGAGACCTATTGTTTACTGGGCTCCTCGGGTGTAGGAAAATCGACGCTTTTGAACAAGATAAGTGGTAAAGAAATAATGGATACCGGTGCCATAAGTCAAAGTATCGATAGGGGTAGACATATCACTAGCCATAGGGAACTGGTCGTTCTGGCAAATGGCGGGATTTTAATCGACAATCCAGGAATGAGAGAAGTCGGCATTACGGATTCCAGCTCGGGAATTGAAATCACCTTCGATGACATCGTAAAGTTGTCAAATCATTGCAAGTTCAAGGATTGTACACACACAACTGAAATTGGCTGTGCTGTAGTTGAAGCTCTCGAGAAGGGTGATATTGACCATGATTCCTATGAAAACTATCTAAAGATGGAACGGGAAAAAGTACATTTTGAATCTACCGTGGCCCAGAGACGCAAAAAAGATAAGGATTTTGGAAAAATGATAAAACAGTTTAAAAATCAAAAATACAAGGGAAACACTTGAACCAAACCTTATCCCCAATCTCAATGTTTTCTATTTGAATATTGATTTCCCTAGTGTCTGATTAAACTAACGTTTTTTGAGACTCTTCTTTTTCTTGACTGAGTTCTATTAACTGGCCAATTTACAGAACTATAGAAATCTGGCGTTAATGATTATTTTATATAATAAAACAAAAAAGAGGGCTTTTGCCCTCCTTTAAACATTACTCGTCCTTAAGAAAAACGTATTAGTTTTAAGGCATTGTGCCTCCGGTGATTTTTCCAGCTCTCATGGCGGGTCAATGGCCTATCAATACTATTATTGTTGTCTTGAAGTTCTTTCTTTATCTGCTTCATAATTCCTTTTCTATTTACTAACTTGTGATAGGCGTAATACACGCCTTTATCTACACTTCTTATAAGACGTAAAGATAGTCTAAACGTTACATCAATAAGATAAGTTTAACACTATGCCAAGGCAGATAAAATGCGTGATACACACTATTTGACAACTAAAAATTTTGGCTCGATTCACCTGCCGACAGCACCCTTCTAAAGTCAATTACCTTATATAACTGTTATTCGTTCTTAAAACGCCTCGCTAATGGTTTAAAAAGCCCTTCACATTAAGAATTGTCTTTCGCTGAAGGTTAAGTTCCCATACTTTATTTTCCATTAAAGCCCTCTCGTTTTTCATGGGTACCAGCTTTCAAATTACAGGAGTTTAAAAAAATGCCATCCTAAAGGGATGGCATTTTAACTTTTCTGGAAAATAAGAGGTTTATTTGGCCAATTCTACGTTTACCGCATTCATTCCCTTTTGACCTTTTTCCACTGTGAATTTTACGTTGTCATTTTCACGAATCTCGTCGATAAGACCACTTTGGTGCACAAAGATATCCTCATCGGAATCTACTGGCTTAATAAAACCAAAACCTTTGGCACTATTAAAAAATTTTACTGTTCCTTCTTTCATTACTTTATATTTATTGTTTACTATTTTATTTAATGTTTGTTTTATGATATTCATTTTTTTTAATATTTAAATTGGGACTACTATGGTGCGGGAATGGCTTGTATTTTCCCCAACCTGCGCAAAACGCCAATATGATCCATAATGGCAGCAGCAAATGTTCTTTTTGTATTATAGGGCATCCCATATTCCCTAGCGGTATCGGCTACTATATTTGATAGTTTTTTATAGTGTATGTGACAGATATTGGGTAGCAGGTGGTGTTCTATTTGATAGTTCAGTCCCCCTATCAACCAAGAAAAAAATCTACTTTTGGGTGAAAAATTGGTAGTTGTGGCCAGTTGGTGTGTGAACCAATCACCTTCGATTATTCCATCTTCATCTGGAATAGGAAATTTGGTGTTGGGCATAATATGTGCTACCTGAAACACAATGCTGATAAGTGACCCTGTAACAAAGTGCATACTAAGAAAGGCAAGGATGATTATCCATGGGGCAATCGGAACCACTAATAGTGGTATAATCAAAGCATAGGAATAATATAATAGCTTCCAACCTATGATTTTAACAAGTTCATTTCTGAACTCATTTTTTTTATTTAAGAACCCCATTTTTTTATACCGTACCAGTCTTATGAAATCTTTGGCAGTCACCCACGAGACTGTAGAGAAGCCATAAAAGAACCATATATATAGGTATTGAAACCTATGGAGGCCATTTTTTTTTGCATGTGGCGAAAAACGAAGGAAAAAAGGTGCGTTTATATCATCATCCGCTCCTTCTATATTTGTATAAGTATGGTGCAGTACGTTATGTTGAATTTTCCATACAGTAGCATTCGCACCTATTAGGTTCATTGTGTAGCCTAGGTACTTATTCACCTTTTTATTTTTGGAATATGAGCCATGAATGGCATCGTGCATAATGCCCATACCAATTCCGGCCATACCAATTCCACTGGTCATATATAAAGCAAAAAGCAACCATGGGACAGTAACACTACCAATATTGATTAGGACTATGGGCAGAAAGAATACAGTTAACATTACTATCGTCTTAACCACCATGCTCTTGTTCGCATGTTTACTCTCGTTGTTCGTCTTGAAATACTGATTGACCCTGCTTCTCAATGTTTTTGAAAAAGCAGAGTTTGTTCTTTCTGAAAATTCTGGATTTTTGATACTATTGATGTCTTTTAAATCCTAATTCACAAATGTGATTTAAGGACTATGGAAAGCCTGAATAGGTTTCGGGACATTTGGAATACATTCATTCTAAATACAAATGAGTGTTCAAACCAGTGCCGCCAACTTATATTTGGCTTTATAATATTTTGCACTATTGCTGAAAAATAGAGAGAGCTGGAAAAGAATATTGAATCTGGGAAGACAAGATTAATCGGAGCTTTCCGAATTTTAACTTTACAAAGATACTTGTAATTTGTGTAATATTCCTCAATTATATGTTAAATACTGACAATCAATGTTTTACGACATACAATATAGATAACAGACAAAAGCTGGTTTTGGATGAATTTGTAGTTTATTACTATTTTTTATGAAAAGGAAGTAATTGCTACCCGAGATAAACTGTTCTTGAGAATTATAACTATTTACTTTTATCTCTTATTTTTTGATAGTCAAAATGCGTTTTTGAGATAGTATTAAATTAATAAAAGTAAGTCTCCTTTTTATTTCTGGCTATCTAGGTAATTTATTTCATTGGCCATCATTCAGCATGTACAGAATTAGTATCATGTCGAAATAGTTTTTTTCATTCAATAGGAGTACCTCTTAACCTTTTAAAAGCTTTTTTTGCATAATTCACCTCCGCCTCTGTTGAAGTTTTAAACTCCTTTTCAGTTACCAAATAGTGTTTTTGTAAGCTGTCCAGTTTCTGGTGCATTTTAGCAATTATGTCCTTGTACTCATTATCATCAATTGCATTGTACAACTCTCTTGGATCTTTTTTCAGATCGTAAAATTCCCAAGCATCAATATCGTCATAAAAATGGATTAATTTATAGCGTTTGGTACGTATTCCATACTGCTTTTTTACCATATGAAAAGCCGGAAAATCATAATAATGATAGTAAATAGCCTCTTTTAAATCAGCTTCTGTTCCGTATAGCACTGTTTTAAATGATTGACCTTGCATCTCCTCGATATATTTTGTTCCTCCGGCCAAATCTAATAGGGTAGGTGCAAAATCTAAGTTTTGAACCATAGCATCCGTGATTGTTCCCCGTTTTATTCTTCCTGGTAGTTGCGCTAACAAGGGCATTCTTAGGGATTCTTCGTACATAAAGCGTTTATCGAACCAGCCACGTTCACCCAAATAGAAACCTTGATCGGAAGTATAGACCACTAAAGTATTTTGGTCCAATCCAGTTTCCTCCAAATAATCAAGAAGGTGACCTACACTTTCGTCAACAGCTAGTACAGTTGATAAATAATCTTGTAGATAACGTTGCCCTTTCCATTCGGCGAGCTCCTTGCCATGAAGGTTATCACTATGAAACGCATTGTTTTTATCTAAATAAGCCTTATCCCATTCGCTTCGTTGTTCTGGTGTCATTCGGTCAAAATCATTGGTCCATGGGTTGTGTGCCAGTGTTGTATTACCATATGCAGTGGTTATCTTTAGGTCATGCCCTTCGTACATATCGGTATAAATCGTTTGCTTTTGCTCCTTGGCCGCTTGTTGATTTTCAAAACGATGAAAATAGGTCTCGGGCAGCGGGAATTGTATTGAATCATAACGATTGGCATGTCGCAAAGCGGGCATCCAATTTCGGTGAGGAGCTTTGTGATGCATCATTAGAAAGAAAGGTTGGTCGGTAACTTTTGTATGCCTTAACCAGTCCAAACTCTTTTTGGTGATGATATCGGTCACATAACCTTCAACCACAGTGGTGTCGCTTCCTTTTATAAACTCTGGATTGTAGTAATTTCCTTGATCATTAAGAATGTCCCAATAATCAAAACCTTGAGGTTTTCCATGCAAATGCCATTTTCCAACAATGGCGGTTTGATACTCTAGCTCTTGCAAATATTTAGGAAGCGTAGCTTGATTTCCATCAAAGCGATCTCCGTTCATTCTAAAACCGTTGATATGGCTATGCTTTCCTGTGAGGATAACAGCTCTGCTAGGACCACATATGGAATTCGTACAGAAGGCGTTTTTAAACAGAACTCCATTTTGTGCCAATCGGTCGATATTGGGAGTTGGGGCAAGTTGACTTAATTCATGACCGTATGCACTTATAGCTTGGGCTCCATGATCATCGGACATGATAAAAATAATATTTGGAGGCTTGATTCGTTCAACGATGTCGCTTTCTTTTTTCTTGCACGACATTATTAGATAGAATAAACATGCAACACCTATCCTCCAATTCATCTTTATTTAGTTTAGGATGAATGACTGTTTTAAGTTGCAATTGGAATCCGTGCCCATAAAAACTTCAAATTCTCCTGGTTCGGAAACAAATTCCATAGCGCTATTGTAAAATTTTAAATCATCAGGTGATAGTTGGATGGTGACCGTTTTCTGTTCTCCTTTTTTCAGAAAAACCTTTTTAAAACCTTTTAATTGTCTCATAGGAGGGGTAATGCTACGGACAACATCTCTCAAATACAGCTGTACGACTTCTTCTCCATCGTAGTTGCCAGTATTTGCTACCGTGATACTTGCATTTATAGTTTCATCTTGGTTGATTTTAGTCTTGTTCAAAGTCAGGTTTGAATATTCAAATGAGGTATAACTAAGACCATAACCAAAGGGAAGCAAAGGCGTGTTCGGAGAATCTAAATAGTTGGATTTGAATTTTTCAAATTTTGGAGATGCTGGTCTTCCTGTATTTTTCACACTATGGTAAATCGGTATTTGCCCAACATTTCTGGGCCATGTTGCTGTAAGTTTACCTGATGGATTGTAATCGCCAAAAACCACATCGGCAACTGCATTTCCCGCTTCCACACCAGGATGCCAAACTTGTAAAATAGCTACGGGGAAGTCAAATTCTTCAGGAATAGTCAATGGACGACCACTCATGAGCACCAAGGCAACAGGTTTACCTGTGGCAACCAATGCCCTGATTAGTTTTTTCTGACTTTCTGGAATGGAAATATCAGTCCTACTGGCTGCTTCTCCACTCATTTCTGTAGCCTCACCTACTACAGCTACTATCACGTCAGATTTGTTTGCTGCAATTAATGCATCTTTAAGAAGTTTTTCTGGGGATTTTCGGTCAATCTCAATTCTTGGGCCAAATACATTTATTTTTTTTGCAAATTCGTTATTATCAGAGATATTTGCTCCTTTTGCATAAGTAATTTCGGCCTCGGGAGCTACATTTTTAAATCCTTCCATAACGGTTATGGCCAAATCTGAATCCCCAGTGGGAGCCCAAGTGCCCAGCATATTTTTTCTGCTGTCTGCTAAAGGACCAACCAATGCTATTTTACTATCTTTTTTAAGTGGTAAAATGTCATTATGGTTTTTCAACAATACAAAAGACTTAGCAGCCACTTGTCTTGCAGTTTGACGATGCTCTTTTGTTAGAATGCTTTCTTTGGGGCGGTTACTATCCAAATATCGATAAGGATCATCAAACAACCCCAATTTGTATTTAGCTTCTAAAACTCTTCGACAGGCCGTTGTTATTTCAGCTTCGGTTATTTTGCCTTCGGCAACGGATTTTTTTAGCGTGCTAAGAAAACCTTCTCCGACCATATCCATGTCCAATCCTGCTTTTAGTGCCAGAGTAGATACAGATTGCAAATCTCCAAGACCATGAGCTGTCATTTCATTAACAGAGGTATAGTCGGATACCACAAAACCAGTAAAACCCCATTGGTTTCGTAATACATCATTTAACAGCCATTTGTTTCCTGTGGCAGGAACCCCGTCAATATCATTAAAGGAAGTCATTACACTAAAAACACCTACTTCAACAGCCGCTTTATACGGAGGTAAGTATTGGTTGAACATTTTAATTCTGCTCATATCAACAGTGTGATAATCCCGACCAGCCTCTGATGCGCCATAAAGGGCAAAATGTTTTACACAGGCCAACATGGTATTGGCAGCTGAAATATCTTCTCCTTGGTATCCTTTGACCATTGCTTTTGCTATAGCGGAACCTATGAAAGGATCTTCTCCAGCACCCTCAGCAATACGTCCCCAGCGAGGATCTCTGGCAATATCTACCATTGGCGAAAAGTTCCAATTGATGCCGTCTGCTGTAGCTTCAATGGCAGCGATGCGTGCCGTTCTTTGGATTAGTTCCGTGTCCCAACTACATGATGTGCCCAAGGGTATTGGGAAGGTGGTTTTATAGCCATGTATTACATCGGAACCGATAAGCAAGGGAATTTTAAGACGACTGTGGTTTACAGCCATCTCTTGAGCAATACGTATTCTATCTGGACCAGATACTCCAAACAAACCTCCAACTTGACCCGCTTTTATTTTTTGTTCAACATTTTTACTTACTACAGCACCCGTTGCTATACCTCCGCCGGGTGTAAGTAAATTTAATTGCCCAATCTTTTCCTCTAAGGTCATCTTTGCCAATAAGGCTTCTACTTCTGGAATTGAATTTTGTCCGTATGCAAAAGGCACCATCAATAACGAGAAGATAATCGCCAACCCCATTCCACTATATTTTATCATATGTTTATTTGAATTTTGTGTGTTATTCAATAATAATTGGCGTCACCCTTTCTGAGATACCATCTTCATTGAAGGATTCGATAGTTACATAATAGTTCTGATCTGTATTTAAGGACTTTAACTCTAAGCTGTTTTTACCATATACTAACCAAGAACTATACAATTTATCAGGCGTTATACCCCATAGTATATTATAACCTTGACTTTTTTTGACCAAATCCCAAGTAATTATCGCCTCTCTTTTGTCTTTTTTTCTGGTAGCGGAAAGGTTTTTAGGCGTTTTTGGAGCTCTACCGTATCCCTTACCAAAAACCCGAATGTCAGAAATGGATAAATAAGGTGTTGGAACATGTATATTTTTATAGCGAATGAATCGAACTTTCTCAGGGGTACGTAGTTCAGAATAATCATTGGGAACATCTTTTGTATTGGTGCTTCGATCTATCAACAACGTCCATTTTTTGCCATCCAAAGAGCCTTCTATTTGATACTGATGATATAATCCTGGAATCTTTCCATACATATTGGATTTATAATCATTATAGTTTACTTGTATGGCATGAACCATAGAGGGTTTGAGCAAATCTATTTCAATCCACTGCTCATCGTTTTTTTCCTTTGCAATCCAAAAGGTTTTAATGTTCTCATCCACTAAATTTTTAGCGGCATAACCTTCAATTTGGGACGAAACTTTTACAGTTTTTATATAAGAAAGTAACATCCAGCCTCTAAAACGTCCTTCCTTGTCAGTTGCCGATGGCGCATAATGTGGATAATCCCCAAAATAGGTGTCACTGTGCATGAGTCCATCATCATCAAAAAATGTTGAAAATGCACCAATACGACGTTCCCACCCAATATTTACATTTACTGCCATTGAGGAAAAATGCCAATACACATTTCCTGGTCCCAACACCGTACTACCATGTCCAGCTCCATTGATAAAACCTCCAGGTTTGTAAGAAAAGGGATTGTTGGGTGCATAAGTAAATGGCCCCAAAGGGGAATCGCCTATATAAACACCATCCCCATATACGTTGAACTCCGTACCCGGTGCAGCATATTGCAAATAGTATTTGTTTTTGTATTTGTTCATCCACGGCCCTTCAATATATCCGCTTAAAATAGTGTCAGAATGATTTTCTCCAAAACGTTCCCAACCGTGTTTTTCTGGCTGAAGGTTAAAAAGTTCATGTGTTTTTTCTGAAGGTTTAAAACGGTTTAATCGATCCAATTTTTTAGCGCGTATTGGAAACTTATTTGAGGAGCCCCAATACATATAACTCTCACCATCATCATCAATGAAAAGAGCAGGGTCTTGTAAGTTGCTCAAAATTGAGGGGGTAGCTTTCCATTCCCCTTTTTTTGGATTATTGGAATACAACACGCTCATTGAACCTGACGGATTACCTGCTACATACAACACAGAATCTTTATAGCTGAATGCCGCTGGGGCATTTGATCCTTGAAAATACCACTGTTTAGGAGTAATGAATTTCCAATTGGTCAAGTCAGAAGAATGCCAATAACCCATAGAGCGAGTTACAAACATGTAGTACTCATCTTGAAATTTGACCACTGCGGGATCAGCGCCTGAGCGATATGATAGATTTTTATGGGCATTATAGATCATGTAGGTATAATCTAAGTTAATTGGGTTGCAATAGGTTTGTTGTCTATTTTGAGCGATAAGTGCAGATGACAAGCATAGGAAAAGAAAACAATATGTATTGCAAATATTCTTCATGGTCAAATCTTAAACTGGGATTTTACAATCATATCAACTTATTTCAATAGTTGAAACCTAATTTATCAAGACCGGCTTGTACATCATCGTTCTGCATGAACAAGTTCCACAATAGCCCAGTTCTATAATTTTCAATCATAATAATCTCTGGGCCTTGATCTATGGCCAAGTAAGCCTCAGCTACCCAATCATTATGTCCTGGGCTAAAGGCATCATAAAATCCTGCTGGTCCTAAAAGCTTTTCTTTTTTAGTATAAAAGTGACGCAGCGCTTTTATGGATTCAGTGGGTGTGTAGGGTATGGAGCTAATTGCTGCTGTTGGTGAGATTACACCGGTGTCATTTGCTGGATGGTGGGCATTATAGCCCAAGCTGCCATCAGAATTGCGTGTATAACTTGCGGTAAGTCCCCAACAATCTTCGCCATAATCTTTGAAGTTTTTTGGGTTTTCAACACAGTAACTATAATTAATTTTAGAATGATTTACATTGACATCCCAATAGTTGACATAATCGTCCGTCAGGTTTTTAGGGTTTAAACCCAGATATGAATAGTGAGCCCAAAACAGCGGACCACCAAATTCTTGTGAGCCAGCATGTCTTACCAATAATGGAAATCCATATTTGTTATTAGGGCTGGTAATATTTCCGTTGGAAGCCCATCCATTGGTATACACTTCTTTTGCAATACCATAATCCGGTGAAGCCGCTGCAAGAATGTAGGCAATCAGAACTTCATTGTATCCTTTAAGTTCTAGATTTATGGCAAAACCCAAGTTTGGACTCCAATGCCAGTACAGCGCATCCTGGTTTTGTGTATACCAATCCCATTCCACTCCCTTCCAAAGGTCATCTGCTTTTTGCGACAATGCTTTCTCTTCATCTGTACCATCCTTTAGGTATTCTTTGATGCAAATTAATCCCTGGGTCAAAAATGCGGTCTCAACCAAGTCTCCACCGTTATCATTTGGACTAAATGGAATGACGGAACCATTAGCGCCATTTATCCAATGCGACCAGGCTCCATGAAACCGATCAGCCGTTTCTAAAAAGTCAAGCAGAATAGATAGCCGTTCAATGCCCTCACTTCTTGTTATGAAACCTCTTTCAATGCCAACTAAAATGGCCATTAATCCAAATCCAGTACCTCCTGAGGTAACCACTTGAGCGTCGCGTGTTGGGTCGTTTGGGTGATACCTTTCCTTGGCCCCACCTGAATTGCTTTCGGCAAAATCCCAGAAATATTTAAAGGTTTCCTTTTGAGTGAGCGTTAACAATTCGTCATCCGAAATCTGAGGGATTTCATCAGGGATTTCCCCTGTATTATCATCTGGAGTGTAGGTGTAATCATCTTTGCCACATGAAAAAAGTAAAAAAGTGACTACAACAAAAAGAAAAATTTTATTCATCCGCTTTTAAATAAGGACTTTGGAAATCCAATTTTTTCAAACCTTTCTGAACATCTTTATTCGCCATAAACAACTTCCAGAGCAATCCGGTCCTATAGTTTTCAATCATAACGGGTATAGGGCCTTGATCTATGGCTAAATATCTAGGTAGAAACCAATTTTTTTCATGACTAAAGGCATCAAAGGGACCAAACTTGCCAATCAAGCTATCTTGGTCCACATATAAATGTCTTAGGAATTTAATGCTCTCCTTAGGGGTATAAGGCATGGATGAAAGCGCTGCCGTAGGCGATATAACTCCGAGATCCTTATTTGGTCTATGCGCGGCATAACCATCAACGGAATAACTAGAGGTCAATCCCCAATAGTTTTCACCATAACCTTTATATTTTTTTGGATTTTCTACACAATGTTTGTAATGGATAAGGGCATGGTTTTTATTGAGTTTCCAATAGTCGCCAAATTGATCGGTAAGTCCTTTTGGATTTAGTCCTAAATAGGAGTAATGTGCCCAAAATAAAGGACCAACTGGTGAGGAATCATGTTCATAATGATTTAACTCGGTGTCCAAATCATAGTACATGATACTTTTTGCGATATCTCCATTTCTTCCCCATCCTTGTACATAAACCTCTTTCCTTATCGGGTGGGTGGGAGACGATGCTCCCAAAACATACATAATTAGGGCTTCATTATATCCGCCGACTGGGAAATTCATTTCCCATCCATAGTTGGGACTCCAATGCCAGTAAAGAACATTTTCACCATTTTTTGTATACCAATCCCATTCTACTTCTTCCCAAAGCTTCTGAATCTTTTGAGCCAGTTTTTGTTCTCTTTCATTACCGTTTTTGAAATATTGTTTTACTGTTAACAATCCCTGAATTAAAAAAGCGGTTTCCACCAAGTCTCCACCTTCATCTTTGGTACTGAAGGGTGTGGTTTTTCCGTTGGACAGGAGCCAATGGGGCCAAGCACCGTGGAACCGATCTGCAGAAGCTAGAAAATCGACAGCTTTTTCAAAACGTTCCAAGGCTTGTTGTCTGTTGATGAATCCACGTTCTACGCCAACCAAAATGGCCATAAGACCAAAGCCAGAACCTCCTGTGGTAATGATATCCTTATCATGTGTTGGGTAGATGTTGTCCAAATGGATTCGCTCTCTCGCGAGGCCAGAAATGGGTTCTGCACCGCTCCAAAAATACTCGAAGGTTTGTCGTTGAACCATGTCCATCAATTCTTCATCAGAAATGGTGGACTTAACATTGTTTTGAGCAACTAACGCTTTTTCATTAGAAGTTTTTTGGCCATTGCACCCCGCTACTATAGATGCAACAGCCAATAAAACTGAAATTAAAACTAACCTCATGTGAAATAAAAACTAACTAATTCAAATAATCTATTTTGTTCCTTCATTGTAAAATTGAATTACAGATCTGAATTTCTAACACTTTGCACTTCTCCTTGTGATAGTGCTTTGTTGTACAATCGTAATTCATCTATGTAACTTAAATCGGATAAGTGATTCCATTGATTAAACCTTGGTACACCTGAGCCAATGGACAGTATGTCGCAACCAGTCCAATCTACTCCAGTAAAATCTCCTTGTGCCACTACTTCGCCGTCTATATAGACGACCATTCTGTACTGGAAATAGTAAAGGCCAAATGAACCCAGTCTGTGGTATCTGAAGGTATAGAAGCGGTTGCTCCGCCATCAAACCAGCTATCTCCTGTTCCATTGCCTACATTTAGCTTAAAAACCTGTCCATCCCCTCCTGCTTCTCTAAAGAAGCGGAAACCGTTAGTTCTTAAATTCTGAATATCTGGATATTCTGCCCTTTCTGTATCTGGTGGACCCATAACTAGGATTCCAGCCCTATCTGGATCTGCATTGAGTTTATACCACATGGTGGCACTAAACTCCTCAGTGGTTAATCCGTTCGTAGGAAATGTCAAATAAGAATCGGCGGCACCAGCATACGCATCACTACCAGCTGCACTTTCACCAGCAAATGAGGGTGTACCCACAGCGGTAGCTTCAATATCTTTAAACATTTCAGTATTATCACCTTCAAAAGGCATATAGAACATTTCACCTTCAAATGTACCGACGAAACCACCTGCTTCGGTTGTCATGATATTTTGAATTTCTCCCTGTGAAAGCTCCCTGTTAAACATGCGAAGCTCATCCATATTGCTCAAATCTGAAAGATGACCCCATTGTGTAAAACGGGGGGCACCAGACATGATTGAGAGTAGGTCACAATCGGTCCAGTCCACACCTGTGAAATCACCCTGACTTACAATTTCTCCATTAATGTACACTGTCGCCCTACTTTGTGTTATGGTAAAGGCGATATGTGTCCATCCGGCATCTGCAGGAATATCGGCTGCATCCCCACCATCAAACCAAGATTCTCCATCACCGCGACCTACATTAAGCTTAAAACGTTGTTCCCCTCCTGCATCTTCCCTAAAGAAGCGGAAGCCACTTGTCCTTAGATTTTGGGTTTCCGGGAAACCAACACGTTCTGTGTCTGGAGGCCCAATAACCAAAATACCGGCTCTATTTGGGTCTGCATTGACTTTGTACCAGAACACAGCACTGAATTCATCAGAAAGCATGTTTTCTGTAGCAAGTTCTAAATGGGAGTCCGCTGCTCCAGCATAGGCATCCAGCCCTACAAAACCTTCCCCTAAAAACCCAGGGGAGCCTACTTTCGTAGCAGGTCTGAGGCCTACTAAATCAAAATTATCCCCGTTAAAGGGCATGTAGAGTATCTCACCCGCATAGAGCGGTACATAGGCAGGTTCTTTGATAAAATTTACGGTTACAGAGGTTGTTTTACCATCAATGTCCGTAGCATTCACCGTGAACTGGTGATCGCCATCGGCTAGGTTATCATAGGTAATGTCATCTATTAAAACACGGCGATAGTCCTTGAAACTGTTTAAACTTCCAATATTTTTACCGTCCAAAAGTGCATCTATTTTGGCTACTTCAATATCATCGGTCACCTCAAAATCCACAGTGATAGATGTTATTGCTTCCAGCACTTTGATCGTGGTACCTTCCAAGGGGAAATTAATAGTTACTTGAGGTGCAGAAGCATCAGCTCCCGGATCTACTTGAGTGATACCATCAATTCCTTGGTCACAGCCATATAAAAACATGACCACCAAAAAACTTGCGAGAATATATCTTATTGTTTTCATCTTCTTTAATGTTTTAGTTATTCACTATATCGCCCAAAATGGGGAATTCGTCTATTTGATCCTGATGATAGGTGACAAAGGCCTTGTCTGGGGTAAAAGTTCTACCTCCGTAGCTAAGCTCGTCATTTCTGCCTAATCGGACCATGTCGAAAAATCGCTTGCCCCATTCCATACTTAGCTCAGCATATTTTTCGTCAATTACCTGATCTAGGGTCACTCCAGACAAAGGTGCCATCCCTGCCCTTTGGCGCACTAGGTTTACCGCTTGGTCAGCAGCAATACCAGAACCAGTAGCCCCTTGCAATAAAGCTTCGGCATACATTAAAAGCGTTTCCGCATATCGAAAGACAATATAATTTTTATTACTACCATATGCTGTGCGGCCAGGTATGAGTTGGTTGGTTGGCATGTAATGTTTTCCACTGGAAAAGATAGACCTAACATCGGATGTATTTGTGTCAGCATCCCTTGTTGTTGGAGACACAAAAGCAGGTAATGTTGCGTCTGTATAGGGGGTGGAAGCAACAAGACTATCAATCCCTTTTTGACTAAAAAACACTGAAGTTTCCAAACGTACTGTTTCTTCCCTATCCAACATAAATTCCACATATTTCATAGTAGGTTCAAAAAAGCCCCAACCAGAACTAGCGCCTGCCACTGTGGGATCCCAGCTATTTGGGCCGTAAGGATTGTAAAGGTGGCTAACCCTATCTCCCTCACCCACGCCAAAATCGGAATACTGAAATTCAAATAAACTTTCATCGCTCAACTTTCCGGGTGTTTTGAAGAGTTCGTAAAAATCATTGAAGAGACTGAACTTACCTGAATTGATGATCTGACCGGTTGCATCCGCTACAGCTTGATAATTCTTTAATTCTTGATTAGCTACGGCTTTGATCATCAATGCTGTATATCGTGTTACCCCACCTGGCAAATCAGTGCGTTCGTTAGGACGCATGTCCAGTAAGAAAGGTAAAGCCTCATCCATTTGGTCCGAAATGTGTTGCATTACCTCATCTTTTGTGGGTACTGATGTGACATTGGCAAAATCGTTAAGATCTGATGATTCCGGGATAAAAACCGCACCATAAACCTGAGATAATTGAAAGAGCAATATTGCTCTTAAAACTTTCGCTTCGGCAATATATCGATTGCCTAAAGCGATTCCATCCTCATCTGCCAGTTCCATATATCTGCTAATTTGCTCCATACCTGTATGGGCACGAATAATATCACCATAGTAGGTTTCCCAAAGGGTACGTGAACCAAAAAATGAGTTATCATATACGTAGCGATCCTGGTTTATGAGACCTTGTTGATCGCCTGCTGCATTGACATCGTCTCCTCTTGTAGAGACAACTAATGGTTGTTCCCAGCCCCGGGAAGTAACGGCTTGGTATACACCGATAAGTGAAAAGATCATTTCATCGGTTTTGGAAAAATCTGTGCCTCCGGCAAAATTATTATTGAGTTCTGGCTGATCCAATTCGTTTGAACAACTTGCAAGCATAATAGCTAACAAGGCTAGAATCACTGGTAATTTGTTTGTTTGTGTACGTGTCATAGCTATTATTTTAAATTTTAACATTTATACCAATAGTATAAACCCCGGGAATTGGGTAGGTCTGATTATCTCTACCATCTGAAACTTCTGGAGTAAAGCCATTGTAGTTAAACAAGGTCAATGGCCTTTCAGCGGTAATGTAAAATCGAATATCAGGATTGAATTTCCCTTGCAATTTTGGTAATGTATATCCTAAGGTTACATTTTGTAGTCGAACAAAATCACCATCTTCAACAAAAAAACTATTCAGAAATTGATTGCTCCAGGGGTTTCTTATTCCTCTTGCAGAAGGATAGGCATTTGAGCTACCTGGACCAGTCCAGCGGTTAACAGCAAAATCCCTATCAATATTTGGGTCGGGGGTTTGTCGTATTCCAAATCGTTTGATGTTAGCGATTACATTTCCGCCTTGGCCAATCACATTCATAGAAAAATCCCAGTTCTTGTAATTAAGCCCTAGATTAAAGCCGAAGGTATATGTGGGCAAGAAAGACCCAAGATCTACTCTGTCTTGAGCATCTATCACCATGTCACCATTGTGGTCTACAAACCTAAAATCGCCAGGTTCAACAGTTAACCCATCTGCTATTGCCGATTGTGCAGCGGGGTCTGCTTGAATTTCTTCAGGAGTCTGGTATACCCCGGCCACATCAAGGCCGAAAAAAGGATTTATAGTGCCGCCAATTACAGTTCGCTGGGCAACATCTCCCCCAGAGGTCAAGTTTTCTTGCCCTGCTAAGTCCAGAACTTCATTTTTCAAGGTTGAAAAATTTGCGCCTATAGTATAGCTGAAATTCTCAGAAACCTGTTTATTCCAATTTAATACCACTTCAAATCCAGAGTTTCTAATTTTTCCAACATTTTGTCTGGTTTCCCCTGGTACTAAAAGCCTTGATACCGGAATTACGGCATCCCTTGTCTCCCTGCTGAAATAATCGGCATCTAGAGATAAGTGATTGTTGAATAATGTTGCGGTAATACCAGCGTTGGTTTCGGCGGTTACTTCCCATTTTAAGGCTTCAAAATCACTGCTGGTCACCAATCCGGAGAAGGGTGTGTCACCAAAGGCTGCAGTTACCTCATCCGAGGTTATACCTCCGGTACTCGAAGCGACATTGGCATTACCCAGTTCACCCCAACTGCCTCGCAACTTTAGAAAATTGATTGCATTGGTCTCTGGAAAGAATGACTCTTGCGAAACGACCCAACCGACACCGACAGTAGGGAAATAGCCCCATTTTTCTTGATATTTACTAGTACCATCAGCACGAAAAGTTCCGTATAGTAGATACTTGTTATCAAAATTATAGGCGATACGTCCAAAATAAGAAAAGAAGTACTGTCTCTCACCATCATCTCCTGTGACTCTATCCCCATTAGCTTGTTCACTAGTGTCAATTGTATCTGATAAATCTAAAAAGTATGACTCATCACCTATTCCTGGGCCATTTGGAAAATTCAACCCTTTTACTTCTAATTTTTCAAAAGATCTATCCCTAAAAGATGTACCTCCCAAAATCGTTAAGTTATGTTTTCCATAGCTATCGTCATAGGTTAGTGTATTGTCCCAAGTTTGTTCAGAAAATGTTTCGTTTCTCTTGATCAGTTCTGCATTTTCCCTAAAAGCATTACCATTGCCAAAAAAGAAAGGAAGTCTTACTTCTCGAACTTCGAGCGTTTCAAAATTGTGGTAATATGCAGTTTTAAACGTTAATTTATCGGGGATTAGCTGATAGCTCAAATCAAAGGTTACCAGTGTATTTCTTATTTTATTTCTATTCTCAGTATTCTCCATTATCGGAAAAGGGTTTTGGGTACCTCTATATCCTAAATCTTGGGCATTGGCATAAGGTCTAGGAAATGCATCCGTCTTTGACGAATCAAGGACTGGCATCACGGGCACGGCAAAATATGCCAAGGCAAAAGCAGTATCCTCGGGACGGTATCTAGTAGCATTGCTAAAGAGCGTTGAAACACCTACACTCAAGCGATTGCTTAAATCAAAGTTTAGTTTACTTCTTATATTAAATCGCTCAAAGTCATTCTTCATTTTTAGAATACCCTCTTGATCAAAATAATTTAATCCTACTGCATAAGTAATATCCTCAGAACCCCCTGCAACGCCTAAGCTATGGTTTTGTTGAAGCGCATGGCGCAAAATCAAATCATACCAATCTGTGTTTACATCTGGTATATCTGGATTGATTCTACTTCGTCCATATCGCTGCAATGCATTTTCTATGAATTGAGCTTCAGCCACCGAACCAGACTCCCTAGCTAGGGTTGCAAACTGTTCAGAATTGGACAGGGTTACGAGGTTTTGTGCAACTTGGACTCCATGATAGCCACTGTAGGTTATTTGCGGCTTTTGATTGGCTTTGCCCGACTTTGTTTGAATAATTACTACTCCGTTAGCTGCTCTTACCCCGTAAATGGCGGATGCAGATGCATCTTTAAGGACAGAAATGGATTCAATATCTTCGTTGTTTAAAAAATCGATGTCATCAAAGAATGTACCATCGACTACATAGAGCGGGTCCGATGCACCATTAACAAAAGAACCCAAACCACGAACCCTGATGGTAGGCCCCGTACCTGGGGCACCGCTGCTTACCACCTGCAAACCTGCTACCTTTCCTTGTAAAGACTGCATCGCAGCACCAGAGGGTGTTCTTGTAATATCTTCTGATTTAATAGTTGTTATTGAACCTGTTAAATCAGCTTTCTTCTGAGTACCATAACCTACCACCACCACTTCATCTAGAACATTTGTGTCCTCCTGAAGGGTTATGTGTATAGTGGTTTTTCCATCTATATTGACTTCTTGTATTACAAAACCTATATAACTGAAGGTAAGTATACCGTTGTCTGGGATGTTCTGTAAACTATAGTTTCCATCAAAATCGGTTTGTATGCCAGTAGTAGTCCCTTTTAAAATGACATTGGCCCCTGGCAAGGGCTGTCCTTCACTATCAGAAACAGTTCCAGATACCGTAATGTTGTTCTGTGCGAAAAGTACAGTTTGAAACAACATAAACGAGATTAATAAAATGACGCTTCTAATTTTCATAATTGTTCAAAGATTGAGTTATATTTTTGCTAAATTATCAAAGAAGGGAGCGGTTGACCTTACAATGTCATTACATAAAAAATACATCATAAAAAGAATGCTTGAATTCTCCCATTCATAGGGCTTTGCAGTAGAAAAGGTGCTTGTAAAAACTTAAAAGATTAACATAGTGATGTGGTAATGATGTAGTGGAAAAGTGACTCCTTTTCGCAATGCATTTAAAGTCTAGCCAGCTTTAAAAGGTTATTAAGAAGTTAGATAGGTTTTTTGAACTATCAATCTGTAGTTTTTTTCTTAATCTATACCGATGTATTTCCACACCTCTAATTGTAATAGCCATTAATGGAGCAATTTCTTTGGTTGAGAGATTCATCTTTAGGTACGCACATAGTTTTAGGTCTTTTGGTGTTAAGGTTGGATATTCTTTTAAAAGACGTTCAAAGAAGTCTTCGTGTAGCTCTTTAAAGTTCACTTCAAATCTTTTCCAATCTTCAGTGTCTTTAACCGAATTATTCAATTTTTTGATAAAAGACCTATACCGCTGGGAGTTTGCGAATTTATCCTTGTGGAGTACAAGCATATTTTTTAATTCTAAAATCATCTCATTCTTTTTTGCGATATTCAAAGTGGTACTTGCCAATTCATTTTGCTTGAGTTTGATTTCTTTGGCTAATTTTTCTTTTTCAAGCGTGGCAAGTTTTTCTTTTTGCTCCTTTTTCATTTGGCTTTCGAGCTCCTCACGCTTTCTTTCTAATTTCCTTGCATTGTACCATCTGATGATAAAGACTGCTGATATGGCTGCCAGGACATAAAGTGCAATGCTTATTTTGGAAAGATACCACGGAGGGGCAATATCAAATTTAATCGAGTTTTGCTTGGATCTGGTATTATCTATACCAACTGTGGAAACTTGAAACTCATAACTACCATAGGGGAGGTTTTGGAAGTCCACGAATCCATTACTTGCATAATCTTGATAACTTTTGGGACCATTTAGTTCGTAATAATAGCGAGGTTGTATCAATTTAGGGGAGGCCACTTCGATGATTATATGCTGGGAGTGTTTAAAAGGAATTTTAATTGAAGCGTTATTGAACGTATAGCTGTTTTTTTCATCTTTAATTGCATTCAAGGTGGGCATTGGTAGTGTAAAGCTATCCAGTTGTTTTTGAAACGCTGATCGATCAATTTTTGCAAACCCATCATTAAGGGTGATATAAGAAACACTGTCGTTGATTTTGATCATATTTTGCGAATCTGAAACCAACCGTTCGCGCAATTGGAGGTCGGCTATTAACAAGCTGTCTGTTCTAAGATTGGTGTTCGTAATTTCTTTTTTCTCTTCACTATCAACAAACCAGAAGTGCGTATTATCATAAAAAAGGAGTTCTCTGTTATTATATTTTTGAAATTCTTCGAAGTAAACAATACGGTCTAGAATAGGGTCATATTTATACCAGGTATTGTCATTAGAAAAGACGATTTGGTTTTTAATGTTATAGATTTTTACATTGTACTTGCTAGGGGCTTTGTCACCATCATATTGCTTCATGCTGGTTATTTCATCAAAACTAGAATTGATTTGGATTCTGTAAAACCCTTTATAAGGATGTGCTACCCATAATGTATTAGGAGTTTCAAAGCATAATTGCTTTACTGGAAAATCTATTCCATCAATCCTTTTAACAGTCCAAACATTGTTTTCATTTTTACTGTATTTAACCAGTCCGTTGTAGGTCCCTTGGATATAGGTAGTGTTCTGTGTTGGAACTTTTTTTATTTCGTAGCCACCAGAAAAGGGAGAGATTTTATCAAGACTGCTATTCATAATTTTAAAGGTACCGGTGTTATGCCCGCATAGTAAATCACCATCTATTATCTGTAGATCCCAAACGTGTCCTTGAGATCCATTTACAAATTCAAGTTTATTGTTTTCAAAATAAAATACCCCTGTATTACTGCCTACATATAGTCTGTTGTCATAAAAGGCCATATCGTAGACCATTCCTAATGTACCATAGTAATCAGTGTAGTAAGTAATCGGGTTGTTAAGGCGTACACGAGCTATTCCATTGTCAAGTCCAAGCCACAGTTGATTGTCATATTGAAGCAGTGATAGTACTGTATTGTTTTGAAGTCCAGATTCCCGATTTAGTATTTGGGAAGTACCTTGGGATTGATCAAAAAGGTAAACACCATTTTTGATTGTTCCGAAAGCAATTTTACCTGTAGTCAAGTTTTGAATTTTGTTAAGCTGATGCATTTTTAACTCTTCGTTCAATGGGGTGTTCCAGGATTGTAATGTGCTACCATTGAATAAAAAACATCCGTTAAGTTTTGTGCCAACCAGTAAAGATTCTCCTACCACTACCATGTCGGTAACGGTCTTTCCTAAAAGCAACTCCTGGTTTTTTAAGGGGCTTATCTGCTCACCAACAAGTTCATAAAGTCCATCTGGCCCAGCAGCAACAATTAGACGGTCTTTATAGGTGACGATATCCGAAATAATCTCAGGTGGGTCTATTACTTCAATTTCATCATCCGAATACATGTAGATAGATGAAAATGATCTAAATAGTATCTTGTTTTTGTGATGAATGATTTCCCAAAATTCTTCACTTGTGAACGGATGGTTCTTGATAAGGTGAGTTAAGGAAGCGTATGTGAGAATACCCTTTTCATTTTTTTTCCAAAACCCGAACTCTTCATATGATCCAGTGTATATTCTATCTTCCACTGAAGCTACCGAGCGTATTATGGTATTATTTGGCAACTTGTTAAGACTCCATTGTTCACCATTAAAATAAAGGAGGCCTTTGTTATTGGCTACAAAAAGTTCCCCTTGTTTATTCACCGCCAACCCCCAATTTTTACTTGCTCCTTTATACTCTAGTGGTTTGTAATTATAAATAGGGGGCAGTAGATTTTGTCCAAAAGTGAATATTGGAATTAAGCATATTAGGATAATTGTTTTAGAGGAATTGAACATTTATGTTTACTGCTTATGTATGAAAAGTGGGAGATACCCAAAAATGAATATACAAAACAATAAGCATTGGGAAAGTGAAAAACCCCTGTTTGAAAGCCGCATTAAGGGTCTTTTTCTACATCATTTATACATCAAGCTCTCTAATTGGTAAAGAGACGGAAATTAACCATCCATTTGCTTTAGCAGCTTGTCTCTACACTAAATATTGTCCAATACTGAACGCTGTATACAATTGACAAAAGCAATACGAACACTCGTGATAGATGCTGACGAATTGCCAAGTTGGAAAGAAGCATTAATCCTATTGGAAAATAATGGGAAAATTTATAGAATGCGACCTTGAGGTTGGTGCGCCAATTGCGTAAGTTAAATCACCTTTTTTTAAACTCTTGACTTTTGCTTTTAAGATAATTCCAAATTTCAATGGTATTGCCCATATCGGACAAACCAGAAAAATCATCTTGCGATAAACAAAAAGTAAGAAAACCATCGATATTTTTAAGGGGGATCCCAAATTCTTGGGATATGGTTGTTTTTGGAAACATATTTACAATTTCAGTTTCCATTTTAATATTTTTATCAAGTGAAACCCTATTTTTTAGGGTTTTTGTTCTCCCAGAAATATAGTTGAGAGTTTTATGAACGTTGATATCCATGTAAAGACCAACAATTGGAAAAAGGGAAATTGTATCCAAGCGAACACCTCCAGTGACAAACTTTCCTCTATCTGCCTCAAATAGTAATCTTTCACTATGTGTTATCACTCCAAGATTTGAGTTGGGTAGTTTTGAAGATGAAGAAGTAACAACAGGTTTAACATTGATTCTTTCCATATCAATGGCTATGTTTCCTGTTAAACTATGGGGCATTACGGTAACTTCCTTCAATTTTATTATGTTCTCCACCAAATTAATGAGTATCATATTTTGATTTATCGTGGCATCATTGACGATTATTTTTTTCGTGATATATTGAACTGCTGTAAATTGTATGGTATCTCCAGCCTTAGCTTCTAAGGTGAAAAACCCTTCTGTATTTGTAATTGTAGATTCTTCAGTGGATAAATTCACGACCAATACATCGGAAACATCGTTGGTTAAATTCTGAACTTTCCCTTTTAGTTGAATAGTTTTTTTTTGTCCAAATGCAGAAGATGAAACTGATAAGAAAAGTATTAAAATTGGTGTTAGTGGATGTAGCTTTATTTTCATACACGATTGATGTTTCAGTGTAAAGCTATTCCTTGATCTTTTGATTGTTCTTAAAGAATTTATAATTAAAACTTAATAGAAATAAAAAAATGCTTCTTTATTTCTAAGCGGTTTTGAAATTAAAATGAAGGATCCGAGTTTCTGTTGTGATTTTCTAATGCACCCAATACATTGTATATTTCATTTGCAACAGTTTCAGCATTTTCCTTTGTAAAGCAAAGTGGAGGTTTTGTTTTTAGAACACTGTCATCTGGTCCATCGGTGCTGATCAGGATATTTCTCTCGCGCAATTCATTCTTAATATGATGCGCTAGTTTTCTGTTTGTTTTTTGTGTTTTTTCATCAATGATTTCAATACCCAAAAACAAACCAGACCCTCTAACGTCCCCAATACTTTTGTACTCTTTTTTAAGTTTTAGCAGCAGTGATTTGTAATGATCTCCAACTACTTTGGCATTTTCTTGTAGCTGTTCTTCCTCGATAACTTCTAGAACAGACAGGGCAATAGCGCATGAAACAGGATTGCCTCCAAAAGAACTGAAGAATTCCACCCCTTTATTAAAAGATGCTGCAATTTCACTTGTTGTAACCACAGCTCCCATGGGATGACCATTTGCCATGGGTTTTCCTAATATAACAATATCCGGAATTACCTCCTGAGCTTCATAGCCCCAAAAGTGATCGCCTAAACGACCAAAACCTGTCTGCACTTCATCACTTATACAGACCCCACCTTGTTTTCGTATCACCGGATAAATTTCTTTCAAGTACCCATCTGCCAAAGGTACCTGGCCGCCACATCCAACTATAGGCTCAGATATAAAAGCTCCTATGGGTTCTGTACTATTTGATATTTGTTCTATGGCTTCTGCTGCATACAAAGTTCCTGCATCTTTGCCTTTGTATTTTCCATTATATGTATCAGGAATAGGTGTTTTTAAAATATGTTCTTTTTTTCCAATTCCCTTGGGATTGTTGAATTTATAATCGCTAACATCAATTCCCATCTGTGTGTTTCCATGGTAACCATATTCCATTACCATGAGTTTTTTGTGTTTGGTATGCGCGTGTGCTAACCTTAGGGCTAGATCAGTTGCTGCACTCCCAGAATTAACAAAGTAGACCTTGTTTAGAGATTGTGGAAATTTGGATAACAGTTTCTCCGAGTAGGTGGGAAGCAGGTCGTATAAATACCGGGTATTGGTATTTAGCTTTGCCATTTGTCGCTGCCCGGCATCAACCACTTTTGGGTGCGAATGTCCTACATGTGGGATATTGTTATAAGCATCCAAAATGGCATTGCCATGTTTGTCGTACATATATTGAAATGCAGCACGAACCATTGAAATAGGCTTTTTGTAGCTTAAAGACAGAATGGGGCTTATATGTTTATGCCTTCTCTCAATTTCTTCAGCTTCCGTTTTTTTTTCGGTAACGGACATTCCGATAGCTTTTCTGAACATATTTTCAGCGCCAATTGGGCTAATTCCCAATAGTTTATAAAGCATACTCCATGCAGATTTTTCGCTTGTTGTGGCATAGATATTATCTGGATTGGTTTTTTTTGCATGGGCAGCGTTACATACACTGGTGCAAAGTCTCCCAGCTATTAAATAATAGAGAATTTCCAGTTCCTTTTCTTCAAGTGGAAGGGTTTCATGGTATGATTTTATGATGGGTAGTGCCCATTCTAATGGATTTTCTTTATCATAACAGGCATAGGTTATGGCTATGGCCAATTCATTTATTAAAGGAGAAAAAGCCATATCTCCAAAATCTATCAATCCAGAAATATGTTCATTACGAACCAAAATATTCCATTCATTGGCATCGTTATATATGGTTTGTTTTCGTAGTTCTGGTAGCACGGGAATTACAAGTTCTTCAAACTGCTGAAAAAAATAGCGCACTACATTTCTATCATGTGCGTTTGGAATATCAGCAATATATTTCTTGTTTAAGTGGAGATACTGAAGATCCCATTCCCATTTTCTGGCTTTAAGTATATAACTGTTGAATCCCTGTAGCTTCAAATCTAGACTAGCCAGAAAACTTCCTAGAGAGGCATATACTTTTTTGGTTGGGTTGATATCTCCCATAAAACTTCCATCAATAAATGAAAGCATTCTGCATATAATGGTTTTTCCGTCAAGTTCAAGCACCTTGACATATGCTCCGTTAGCAAATGGGATTGGAGTGGGAAAGGTTTCTGTCTGTCCGGTTTTAAGGAATAACAAGGCTTGGCTTTCAACCTCAATTAAGTCAAAAAGCGATTCAGAATAAGGATATGTTTTAAAAATATAGTTTTTTGATGGTGCTTCAATAAGATAATTGGCATTGTCGTATCCATCAAGTTTTTTAATGTTCACCGAATCAATTCCGAATTCTTTTTTGAGTAGTGTATTCATGAATTTTCTAAAAAGGCAAATTATTCAGGTCTACGTTACCACCAGAAAGGATTACACCTAATTTTTTTCCCGAAAACTGTTCTTTTTCCTTAAGGACAGCGGCAAAAGCAACTGCACTGGAAGGCTCACAAATAATTTTTAAACGTTCCCAAACAATTCGCATAGCTTGCACGATTTCCTCTTCCGTTACTCTAATAATCCTTTGAACATTTTGTGTAATGATGGGGAAATTTCTATCACCCAACTGTGTTTTTAAGCCATCAGCAATAGTGTTGGTGGTTTTATTTGTTTCTATTGTGCCACTTTGTAAAGAACGATAGGCATCATCCACTTCAAAAGGTTCCCCTCCAATAACCTTACAATGTTTTCCAAAATACTTTGCTGCGATAGCTGTTCCTGCAATTAAGCCACCTCCACCCACAGGAGCAAATACATAATCCAAGTCTGGATGAAGCTCTAACAGTTCCTTACACGCAGTACCTTGCCCTAAAATAACATGGTCATCATTGGATGGATGGAGGAATGTTGCCCCTTTTTCTTTCTCTATTTGCTTGGTTGTATTTTCTCGTGCTACTAATGTTGGTTCACATTCTATAATTCGCCCTCCATACTCTTTAACCGCATTTTTCTTTACCAACGGAGCATTTTTGGGCATAACAATGAATGCTTTAACACCCAAACTCTGGGCAGATAGGGCAAGGGCTTGGGCAAAATTTCCCGAAGAATGTGTTACCACCCCATGTTGCCTTTGTTCCTTGGAAAGTTGCATGATAGCGTTGGCAGCACCCCGCATTTTAAAGGCGCCCATTTTTTGAAAATTCTCACACTTGAAAAAAAGGTTGGCGCTGACCATTGCATCAATCGACTTAGACGTAAGTACTGGCGTGTTGTGAATAAATGGCTTTATTCTATCATGACATTGAATAAGTTGACGCTTGTCCATTTCACCTTCCTTGTTGGAAATGCTTTAAATCTAAAAATAAGATATAAAGATAGGGATGGTGATTTAATTACATTCAAAATTCACCTTTGAAATTGGGGGTGAATAAAATTAAAATGTTGTTTGCGATGCTAAGTGGTAATGGTACGTTCTCGTTCCTCATTTTTTTTTGAAACACCTTCCATGCCTAGCTCAGGAATGACTAATAGCGGTATTTGTGTATGGAATGCGGTTCGCTTTACTATGGGTTCACGGGTCATTTTTTCCATATAGCTATGTTGGTAGTTCAGCAAGGCCAATAAATGAATGTCCAATTCATCAGAAAACATTTCCAAGGTTTGTGATACCGAATTGAGCTCTGAAACCGTATGCACATAATGTTCTGTGTCACTCAAATATCGCCTTAACATGTTAAGGTTGAATTGCTGCAATTCCGATAGAGCTTTTATTCCATGTTGAACGTGTACAATTCTAACGGTGGCCCGAAACATTTCTGCCAATTCCAATAAAGGTCTTAACTCAGAAATTGTATAAAACCGATTAAAATCGGTGGCAAATGCAATCTCAGAAGGCGTTATAAAATCAAAATGTTGGGGAATGGCCAAGACGGGGCATTTTTTTGTACTTTTTATAATACGGACGGTATTACTTCCCATAAAAACCTCATCCAAACCAGAGGCTCCCTTGGTTCCAGTAACTACAAGGTTTATATCAAATGTGTCCACAATGTCCTTTACCTCTTCCATCAATAAATTAAAAGAAGAGATGGTTTCAAAACTGTGATTGGGATTGCCATACTTGGTCTTAATCCTTTCAACGGTCTTGAGTAAACCTTGTTCCGAGGAATTTCTAACAGCATCTACTATGCTTACCCCATCAATCATTTTAGCCATAAAACGACTGCTTGGAATTACAGGTGTATACGTGTTAAGCAAATAGAAAGTACATTTTTTATTACGAAATAGCTGCATGGCATAATTAATGGCGTTCCATGCGTTTTCCGAAAAATCTGTAGGTATTAAAATCTTCTGCATCCTAAATAAAATAAAGATGGAATAAAATTAGTGCTATGCGGAAGGGAATACTATGACAAATATCAGGTTTTAAAGAGGGTGGGTTTAAAAGCCTTCGACCAACTCTACTAACTTACGTTCATTTTTTATACCTACTTTTTTACCTGAGGTATGAATGAGCCCTTTTTTCTTGAATTCTGAGATAATTCGAATTGCGGATTCTGTTGCGGTACCAACAACATTGGATATGTCTTCTCTAGAGAGTGTAAGCGCCAAAAAGCCATCATCATCTTCACCAAAGTTGTTTTTTAAATATAAGAAAGCCTCTGCAATACGTTGTTTTACAGTCTTTTGCGACATATTTACAATAACGTCATCGGCTTCTTTTAGGTCATGGGCCATATGTCGCAACACTTCTAGGGTAAAATTCGGATTCTTTTGTAATGTAGTATTAATACTTTCTTTAGGAATGAAGCATACTTCCATATCGCTGACCGCTATCGCTGAAAGATTGGTGCATTCTTCTGCAATTACAGATCGTTGGCCAAGCACTTCACCTTTAGTTGCAAGTTTTACAATTTGGTCTTTACCATTGGCACTAAGTTTGGAAAGTTTGGAAACACCATCTCGGACGCAGAAAACACCATTTAATTTTTCACCTTCCTGAAAAATAGGCTCACCTTTCTTGACTTTTTTTGTGGTTTTAGTGTCGCTTACCTTCTTCAATTCCTCCTTGCTCATGGCTCTTAGCGAATTGAATTGTCTGATGATACAATTTTCACACCTACTCTCCATAACTGATTGATTTACCTGATGTCACAAAATTAAACCTAAAGTATTGAACAAGAACTGATAAATGTCATATTTTTAAAGTAAAATGTGTTACAATTTTGGCTTGGGTAAAGCAAGTGTAAATGGCAAACATGAGATGTTATCATTGTGGTGATGATTGCAATCGTACAAAGGTTCTTTTTGATGAAAAAGAATTCTGCTGCAATGGTTGTAAAACAGTCTATGAGATTTTTACCACCAATGGTTTGTCCAATTTCTACGAGATAGAGGCAAGAGCAGGCACAACTCCTAACGAAATTCAACACAAGTACGATTTTCTGGATAATCAGGATATTGTAGAAAAGCTAGTGGAATTTAATGAAGAAGGAGTGCAAGTGGTTAATTTAAGCGTTCCGTCTATCCATTGCAGTTCTTGTATTTGGGTATTGGAAAACCTGAATCGCCTTCATTCATCTATTTCAAATTCACAAGTAGATTTTCCTAAAAAGACCATTAGGGTTACCTATAAATCTGAAGATTTTTCTTTAAAGGCACTTGTTTTGCTTTTAAGCGCTATAGGCTACGAGCCATACATTTCTCTAGAAGAGTATAATAAGAAAAAGGCTAAAGTAGACCGCTCACTAATTTATAAGCTTGGTGTTGCAGGTTTTGCTTTTGGTAATGTAATGCTGTTCTCTTTCCCGGAATATTTTGAGGTTGAGGAGTTTTGGTTGGATCAATATAAAGTGGTGTTCCGTTGGTTAATGTTCGCCTTTTCACTTCCCGTGGTATTTTATGCTGGCCAAGATTATTTTATTTCAGCCTATAAAGGGCTACGCTCCAAAGTATTGAATATCGATGTTCCCATTGCATTGGGGATCTTAACTCTGTTTTTAAGGAGTACTGTTGATATCATTTTTGATTTAGGCTCAGGTTTTTTTGATAGTTTGACAGGATTGGTGTTCTTTCTTTTGCTTGGGAAATTTTTTCAGCAAAAAACGTATTCCTTTCTTTCTTTTGAGCGGGATTACAAATCCTATTTTCCAATTGCGGTTACAAGATTGAATGCAAATGGGGGGGAAGAAAATATCCAAATCTATAAGATAAAAACTGGAGACAGACTCTTAATTAGGAGTATGGAAATTATTCCTGTAGACAGTATTTTAATCAAGGGCGATGCGGAAATAGATTACAGTTTTGTAACGGGAGAATCCAATGCAGTTTTTAAAGCTTCGGGAGAAAAGCTGTTTGCTGGAGGAAAACAACTTTCAGGGGTCTTGGAGGTTGAGGTTGTAAAATCTGTCTCGCAAAGTTATCTCACCCAACTATGGGGCAATTCGATATTTTCAAAAGATAAGATAACCACCTTTCAAACATTAACGGACAGTATTGGAAAGCGATTTACCATTGGAGTTTTGAGTGTTGCCATTTTAGCAACCGTTTTTTGGTTGTTTTATATGCCTAGTATGGCTCTCAATGTGTTTACAGCTGTCCTTATCATTGCGTGTCCATGTGCAATTGCCCTTGCGGCTCCATTTACATTGGGCAATATGCTTCGCATATTTGGTAAACATAAATTCTACCTGAAGAACACAAATGTAATTGAACGATTATCAAAAATCGATACGGCCATATTCGATAAAACGGGCACTATTACAACAACTACAAAAGATGCTATTCTGTATGAAGGAGTGGAGCTTACCGAAACTGAAACAGCATTGCTCAAAACTACCTTACGGGCATCCAATCATCCATTGAGCAGGTCATTGTATGAAATATTAAAGTCCAATGCTATTATGACCCTTGATGAATTTCAAGAACATGCAGGTATGGGTATTGAAGGAAAATTGGATACTCACACAATTAAAGCTGGCTCTGCAAATTATGTTGGAGAATCCAAGCCAAATACATTGTCAGATACCGCTGTTTATATAAGTTCCGATGAGGATTTTAAAGGACGCTTTGTATTCAAGAATAAATACAGAGATGGAGTAAAAGCGCTTTTTGTCACTTTAGGGAAATCCATGAATATTGGAATCCTTTCAGGTGATAATGATGGAGAAAAGAAACAGTTGCAAAAAATACTTCCTGCTAAAACCAACTTACTGTTCAACCAAAAACCCAAAGATAAATTGGATTATATAAGACATCTGCAAAAAGACCATAATGTACTTATGGTTGGCGATGGACTTAACGATGCAGGAGCATTGGCCCAGAGTGATGTGGGAATTTCCATTTCAGAGAATATCAATGTTTTTTCGCCAGCCTGTGATGCTATTTTAGATGCTTCAAACCTAACCAAATTGCCAGATTTTCTAAAGCTATCTAAAAAATCAATACAGATTATAAAACTCAGTTTTCTACTGTCATTGTGCTATAATGTAGTTGGGTTATATTTCGCAGTCACGGGTCAGCTAGAACCTGTTGTTGCAGCAATACTTATGCCGCTAAGCTCCATTAGTATTGTGGTTTTCACTACGGTAATGACCAATATGATAGGAAAAAAAATAAAACCATAACCCCTGATGATGTTGACAAAGAAAGTAGTTGGGAATCTTAAAAATGCAATCGAATCAGATTTATTGGCAATCAGCATTGGAGTGATTTACCTATGGTTTGGGAGTTTAAAATTTTTCCCTGCATTAAGCCCAGCAGAAAATTTGGCCAAGAATACAATTCATGAGCTAACATTTGGACTTATTGCCGATTCCAAGTCCATAATTCTTCTTGCAATCTTGGAAGTGGGTATTGGCATTTTGTTGCTGCTCAAGCTTTGGAGAAAGACAACGATAGTTGTGGCTCTTTTTCATATGGCCTTAACGTTTACCCCACTTTTATTGTTTCCGCTGGACTCGTTTAAAGAACCCCCACTGATTCCCACACTTTTGGGGCAATACATTGGAAAGAACTTTGTCATTGTAGCAGCGCTGGTAACAATGGTAAAAAAGGACCCATTGGAAAAGAAAACATTAACCAACAAAAGCTGATATATGTCATTTTTTAGGGAAGAACGGCAATGTAGTTTTACACTTAATTTAAACTAGGTATGAGCGTAATATATGTGTTATTGGCCATAAGTATTTCAGTTGCACTGGTCTTTTTTGCTGCCTTTGTCTTTTCAGTCAAAAGAGGGCAGTATGATGATTCATATACGCCATCTGTCCGCATGCTTTTTGAGGATGAATTACTGCCTGATTTAGATAAAAACGAACCGGAAAATAAAGAAATCGAACTAACTAAAAGTACAAACCAATAAATATGGAAATACAACAATTTAGCTACGATAATAAAATCGTACAAAAGTTTTTATATGCCACCATGCTATGGGGCGTTGTTGGAATGCTGGTAGGACTGCTACTGGCTTTTATGTTTTTGTTTCCCAATATCACAGATGGTATTTCGTGGCTGAGTTTTGGACGTTTACGTCCATTGCACACCAATGCCGTTATTTTCGCATTCGTAGGGAACGCCATTTTTGCCGGGGTCTATTACTCCACCCAACGATTGTTAAAAGCACGGATGTTCAGTGATTTTATGAGCAATTTTAATTTTTGGGGCTGGCAATTAATCATTGTAGCGGCAGCCATTACACTGCCTTTGGGGTATACCACTTCTAAAGAATATGCAGAATTGGAATGGCCTATAGATATCGCTATCGCTGTGGTTTGGGTCGTTTTTGGTTGGAACTTGATAGGAACCATTTTAAAAAGAAGACAACGCCATCTGTATGTTGCCATTTGGTTTTATCTAGCAACATTTGTTACCGTAGCGGTACTTCATATTTTTAATAGCTTGGAGCTGCCTGTGGCCGCATTAAAAAGTTATTCCGTTTACGCAGGGGTACAAGATGCTTTGGTGCAATGGTGGTATGGGCATAATGCTGTGGCCTTCTTTTTAACCACACCGTTCTTGGGATTGATGTATTATTTTGTTCCCAAAGCGGCGAATAGGCCTATATACTCATATCGTCTTTCCATTGTCCATTTCTGGTCCTTGATATTCATTTATATCTGGGCAGGACCACACCATTTATTGTATTCTTCCTTACCAGATTGGGCCCAAAATCTTGGGGTTGTTTTCTCCGTAATGTTGATTGCTCCGTCTTGGGGTGGTATGATCAATGGTCTATTGACCTTGAGAGGTGTTTGGGATAAAGTACGTAGCGATGCCACTTTAAAATTTATGGTAGTTGCCATTACAGGTTATGGTATGGCCACTTTTGAAGGCCCAATGTTATCCTTAAAGAATGTAAACGCCATCGCTCACTTTAGCGATTGGATCATTGCTCACGTGCATGTGGGAGCACTGGCTTGGAACGGGTTTTTGACCTTTGGTATGATTTATTGGTTGGTTCCCAAAATGTTCAAGACAACACTCTATTCCAAAGGATTGGCCAATTTTCATTTCTGGATAGGAACTTTGGGAATCATTTTATATGCTTTGCCCATGTATGTTGCTGGGTTTACTCAAGCACTAATGTGGAAAGAATTCAATCCAGATGGATCATTGGTCTACGGAAACTTCTTGGAGACCGTTACACAAATCATACCTATGTATTGGATGCGTGCCATTGGAGGTACCATGTTTATCATAGGAATGTTGATTATGGTCTATAATGTGATAGTAACCATTAGAAAAGGAAGCTCTGTTGAAGACGAATTGGCTGAGGCACCAGCTTTAACAAGAGTCTCCAAAAGAAGAGTTGCTGGCGAGACCTTCCACAATTGGTTAGAACGTAGACCTGTCCAATTGACCATTTTGGCAACTGTAGCTATTTTAATTGGGGGAATTATCCAGATTGTACCGACCATTTTGGTGAAATCCAATATTCCTACCATCACAAGCGTAAAACCATATACCCCTTTAGAATTGGAAGGCCGAGATTTATACATTCGTGAAGGTTGTGTGGGTTGTCACTCCCAAATGATCAGGCCTTTTAGAAGTGAGGTGGAACGTTATGGCGAGTATTCAAAAGCTGGAGAATTTGTCTACGATCATCCATTTTTATGGGGAAGTAAGCGAACAGGCCCCGATTTACATAGAATAGGAGGCAAATACTCAGATAACTGGCACTTAAATCATATGTACGACCCTCAAAGCACGTCTTCAGGTTCGATTATGCCTGCATACCAATGGTTGGTTGTAAACGAACATGATAGAAGTGCCGTACAAAGTAAAATGGAAGCTATGGTTAGCCTTGGTGTGCCTTATACTGATGAAGATATAGCCAATGCGCCACAATCTATGGCAGAACAAGCTACCCAGATAGAGAAGAACCTATATACAGACCCAGAGTTCGAAAGGACCTATGAGGCCGATAAAAAATATGCGCAAGAAAATGGGGAGGATTTTATTGAAATGCGCGATAGGGAAGTTGTTGCATTGATTGCTTACCTGCAACGATTGGGTACCGATATTAAAGTGAAAGAAACAGAATAATTACAATCTCAAAACAAATCACCATGTTGAAATTTGTAAAAAACCATATGGAAAGTATAGAAGGGATAGCAAGTTATCCCATGATATCCCTATTAATATTCTTCGTGTTCTTTGTTCTGTTGTTTTGGTGGGTGTTTACCGCCACAAAAGCACATATAAAGGAGATGGGAGAATTGCCTTTAGATAACGATCAACAAAACAAACTATAGCATTATGAGCACAAGAACACCCTGGTGGATACGTATTCCGCTACTATTCTTCATAATCTTCGGATTAATGGAATACTTTATAGATTCTGGTGAAAAACCAGCCATCATCGAATATCCAATTACGCAGTTTTTTATGCTAATGGTATTGATGATATTAATTGCCATAGAACTAATTTTAAGTTCCATTGAAAATGTGATGTTCCAAACACTTTCAGAAGAGGCGAAAGAACGCTACTTAGCGTCCAAGGCAAAGAAAAGGGAATGGACATGGGGTAAAAATTTGTATAAGCGCCTTACCAAGACCAAGGAAATTGAAAAAGAAGGGGAAATAATCTTGGATCACAATTATGATGGTATTAGGGAGCTGGACAATGTCTTGCCACCATGGTGGGTATACCTTTTTTATGCTACCATTATTTTTGGAGTGGTATACCTCATACGTTTTCATGTTGCTGGCGATTATGACCAAAAATTAGAGTATGAACAAGAAGTGGCCGCTGCCAAAATTGCTATTGAAGAATACAAGAAAACAGCAAAAGATTTAGTTGATGTGAATACCGTGGAATTTTTGTCTGAAGCTGCAGATTTGAGTGCAGGAGAAAAAATATTTACCACAAGTTGTGTTGCATGTCATATGGCTGACGGTGGAGGAGGAATTGGTCCTAACCTAACCGATGAATATTGGATTTTGGGCGGAGGCATTAAAAATGTCTTTAATACCATTTCCGAAGGAGGACGGGATGGAAAGGGTATGATTTCCTGGAAACAAAGTCTAAAACCTTTGGAAATGGCACAGGTAGCCAGTTATATATTAACTTTAGGAGGTACAACCCCAGCAGACCCAAAAGCACCAGAAGGAGAAATCTGGGTAGATCCAGACGCTCCTGAATCAGAAGAAACTATTGAAGAAGCTCCTATCGAACAGGTTTCTGATTCTACAGATGTAGCAATGAATTAAAAGAAACGGCACCTCAACCTCAAAAAGAGGTACCTGTTTAGTAGTACTGTTGAGGTTAAAATATAAGTGCAATGGAAGAGAATTTTAGAGATTCCATAGGGACGATATCTGAAGAGGGCAAAAGGGCATGGATTTTTCCTAAAAAGCCAAGTGGTCGGTTTTTTAAGTACCGCAAATATGTAAGCTATGGACTCTTACTTTTTTTAATTGCTTCACCTTTTATTAAGATAAATGGTAATCAGTTTCTACTGTTCAACGTGTTGGAAAGAAGGTTCAATATTTTTGGATTTCCTTTCTGGCCCCAAGACTTTCATCTGGTAGTTGTTTCGATGATAGCCGGTGTAATTTTTGTAGCGCTGTTTACTGTTGCCTACGGGCGTATTTTTTGTGGGTGGATGTGTCCACAGACCATTTTCATGGAAATGGTATTCCGTAGAATTGAATACTGGATAGATGGAGATCGTGGCGCACAAATGAGATTGGACAGATCACCCTGGAATGGTAAAAAAATTCGAAAAAGAGTATTAAAGTGGACGGTCTTTTTTATTATTTCATTTTTGATAGCTAATATTTTCTTGGCCTATCTCATTGGAAGTGATAAACTGATCAGGTACGTTATTGATGGACCATTGGCTCATATGGGAACCATGATACCATTGCTCATTTTTACTGGGGTGTTCTACTTTGTGTTTGCATGGTTTCGCGAACAAGTATGTATCATTGCCTGCCCCTACGGAAGACTGCAAGGTGTGCTTTTAGATAACAAATCCATAGTTGTGGCGTATGATCATAAACGTGGAGAAGGAGATAATGGGCGTAAAAAGTTTCGTAAAAACGAAGATAGAGATGCCTTGGGTCATGGAGATTGTATAGACTGTTTTCAGTGCGTAAATGTTTGTCCAACAGGAATAGATATTCGAAACGGTACCCAATTGGAATGTGTTAATTGTACAGCATGTATAGATGAGTGTGACCATATTATGGACAGCATTCAAAAACCTAGGGGACTGATTCGTTACGCAAGTGAAGATGAAATAAACAAAAAAACGAAATTCAAATTTACGGCCAGAATGAAAGGGTATACCGCCGTGTTGTTTGTCCTTACGGGGATATTGATAGGGATGCTTTTTCTTAGGAACGAACTTGAGGCGAATATTTTACGGTTACCTGGGCAGTTGTATGAAAGAAAGGCAAATAACAACATTAGCAATGTATACACGTACAAATTGGTAAACAAAACCTCTAAGGATGTAGATAGTGTTAGCTTTAAATTACTGTCCCATAAAGGAGAGATTAAGATGGTGTCTCAAGACAGTTTTAAAGTACCTGCGGAAAAGCTCGCAGAGGGGACTTTGTTTATAGAAATCAATAGCTCCGCATTAACAGGAGATAAGGATAAGTTGAAAATTGGAGTTTATAGCGCTGAAAAGCTCATTGAGACAGCAACCACTCAATTTTTGGCACCAAGAAGTTATCATTAAAACATAGTACTATGAAAATAAATTGGGGAACAGCGATAGTATTAGCTTTTGTAGCATTCATTAGTTTCATACTATATTTTGTGGTAAGGATGAGTACTGATGACAGGGCTAATCATGATTTGGTGACTGATGACTATTACAAACAAGAATTGGCATATCAGAACGAAATTGATGCATCCAAATCGGCATTGGAGATGGAAGCAAAATTAAAATTCGTAAAATCTGAAGAAGGAGTGACCATTTTTTTTCCAGAAAAATTTGACCTTAAACAAATAACAGGCATAGTGTCCCTTTATAGACCGTCTAACAAGCATTTGGATATTGACTTTCCTATAAGTTTGTCCAAAACACATTTGCTCATACCTGACAATAGCTTGCTGGACGGTCGCTGGGACATTACTGTAAAATGGCAATATCAAGGTAAAACTTTTTTACATAAAGAGAAATTGGTCTATTAAGGTATGTTACTATCTGCACTAGCATTGGGATTTTTGGGAAGCTTGCACTGTTTGGGCATGTGCGGACCCATTGCCTTTTTGCTGCCATTGGATAGGGATAGTAAAGCTAAAAAAATAGCACAGTTGTTTATTTACCACGCTGGTCGACTTCTTGCATACGGCATAATAGGGGTGCTTTTTGGGTTTTTGGGTAAAGGATTGTCCATTTTTGGTATGCAACAAAAACTGTCCATTGGAGTAGGACTAATGATGATTCTTTTGGTGGTGATTCCAAGTAAATATTTTAATAAATACAGTCTTTCAAAACCCATTTATACTGTTTTGGGAAAAGTGAAATCAAAATTGGGTGCTGAACTTAAAAAGAAAACTCCCGATGCATTTTTGACCATTGGTTTTCTTAATGGATTTCTACCCTGTGGATTGGTTTATATGGCATTGTTGGGAGCTGTAGCTTTTGGAAATCAATTACAAGGGGGATTATATATGATATTATTTGGCGCAGGAACTATTCCACTAATGAGTATGGTTGTTTTTTCTAAAGGTTTGTTTAGCAATCCTATCAAATCAAAAATCAAGAAATTAGTTCCTGTATTTGTGATACTTGTAGGAGCATTATTCATTGTTAGGGGGCTTGGTTTAGGTATTCCTTATGTTTCGCCCAAAGCTGCTCCGGCAGATTCAGTATCAGCAGCTATAGAATGTCATCAACCTTAAAACAATTGTAAGTGAAAATAACATCAGCAGAAGAAGCAGTACATGTAGTTAAATCAGGTGACCGTGTCTTTTTACAAGGAGCGGCCATGACCCCTAATGAACTTATCAATGCACTTTGTGACCGTTATAAGGAATTAAAAGATGTTGAGATTGTTTCAATTCATACGGAAGGTGATGCCAAATACACCCAAGAGCCATATACACAGGCTTTTAAGTTAAACTCCTGCTTTGTAGGGGGTAACGTAAGGAAAAGTGTAAATACGCCCGATGCTGGTTATATTCCTATCTTTTTAAGTGAGATTCCATGGCTGTTCAAAAGAAATATTTTGCCGTTGGATGTTGCTATTGTCCAAGTTTCTAGCCCAGATAAACACGGCTATTGCTCCCTTGGAGTTTCGGTAGATGTGGCCCTGCCTGCCATTAGAACCGCGAAAAAGATTATTGCCCAGATCAACCCACATGTTCCCAGAACACACGGAACGGGAATAATACATATCGACCAAATTGAATGCGCTACCGAGGTAAATAGACCTATTCATGAGCATGAAGCAGGCGTTATTTCAGATTTAGAGCATGAGATAGGGGCTAATGTAGCTTCTTTGATTGAAGATGGAGCAACCTTACAAATGGGTATTGGTAACATTCCCAATGCGGTACTGGACAATTTGAAGAATCATAAACGGTTAGGCATCCATACTGAAATGTTTTCTGATGGAGTGTTACCACTAATTGAAAGCGGTGTTATCACCGGAGAGGAAAAAGTAGTGAAGAATGGTAAGATTGTAAGTTGTTTTGCCGTAGGATCTAGAAAATTGTACGATTTTATCGATGATAACCCCATATGCGATTTTAGGGATTCTGGCTATACAAATGATACTGCCAGAATACGAAGAAACCCAAAAGTAACGGCGATTAATAGTGCCATTGAGATTGATTTAACGGGCCAGGTATGCGCCGATACTATAGGGAGCTATCAATTTTCTGGAGTGGGTGGTCAAATGGATTTTATTAGAGGAGCCTCACTTTCAGATGGGGGAAAACCCATTTTTGCGATGTCTTCCACAACTAAAAAAGGAACCTCAAAAATAGTCCCCTTTTTAAAAGAAGGGGCAGGGGTGACCACGACTCGAGCTCATATACATCATGTAGCTACAGAATATGGAGTGGTAAACCTCTACGGAAAAAATTTACAACAACGTGCTAAAGCATTAATTTCAATAGCCCATCCGAATCATAAAGAAGTTCTGGAGAAAGCTGCTTATGAAAGATTTAATGGAAGGGGATAAATAATAATCCAATGCCAAGACCCAAGACAAAAGAAGAGTTGAAAGAACTAAGTCTGGCCAACTACAAGAAATTGAATGATTTTATTGATTCTTTTTCTACCACAGAGCAAAATAAAGATTTCCCTAAAGGAACAATGAATAGAAACATAAGGGACGTTCTAGGGCATCTACATCATTGGCATTTAATGTTTTTGAATTGGTATGAGGTTGGAATGAAAGGTGAGAGCCCTCATATTCCAGCTAAGGGCTATAATTGGCGTACTCTACCTGATTTAAATAAGAAAATCTATGAACGTTATAAGAACTTGGGCTTGGATGAGGTCAGAGAAAAATTCAACACCTCACATGCTGAGATAATGAACTTGGTAGCCAGCCATTCCAATAAAGAGTTGTTTGAACGAAAATATTATGGTTGGACAAGGAACAATGCCATGGGGGCTTATATCATTGGTGTTTTATCAAGCCATTATGATTGGGCCCTTAAACTTATCAAAAAAGGAAAAAAGTAAAGTTCTAAAAGAAAGGGAAACTATTTATAGTTTCCCTTTCTTCTTTAATTGCAATAAAAACCAATCAAAAAAATGCAAGCAATTAAATTTTAAATGTTATTACCGGAGTATCCGAGTGGTTGGCAATATCCTCGCCGATACTTCCCATAAAGAAGTGGGATAGCCCCTTTCTGCCATGGGTAGGGATTCCAATAAGATCTGCGGCAACACTTTCACTATAATTTAGGACCCCTTTTTCAACCGTGTAGTCATTGTAAATTTCAACTTCCAATCCTAATTTGGCAAGATTTAGGAATTTTGAAACTCTGGTGTAAATATCTTCTGTGCTCAAAAATTCATCACCTGGAGTATTAACATATACGGGATGCAAGTTTGATTTAAAGAGTTTTGCAATTTCCACAGCCTTTTTAAGGGCAGGAATGTTTTCCTCTTTAAAATCGCATGCAAAAACAAAACGTTCCAATTTGAATTTTTCAACATCTCCTTTAATAACCAAAACTGGAATTTCTGAGCTGCGGACCACCCGTTCTGTATTGGAACCTATAAAGATTTCTTGCAGCCCATCTGTTCCATGAGACCCCATCACAATTAAATCTGCGCTATGCTTTTTGGCTATTTCATCTACCTCACTAAAGACTTTGTAATGCTTTATAATAGGAGTCATTTTTATTCCTTTGAGGTATGGTTTATCCAAGAAATCAGCAAACCGTTGTTCACCTACTTTTATTAAATGGACCACCTGTTCTTGGGCTACATAACCAGACTCACTCATGATAGATGGTGAAAGTTCTAGCATATGTAGTATGTATAATTCAGCATCGTGTTGCTTTGCAATGTCTGCTGCTACTTTTAGGGCTTTTTCTGATTGTTCTGAAAAATCGACAGGTACTATGATGCTTTTCATTTGTTAAGATTTAAGGATTAAACGGTCATAGAGAACAAACGCGTCTCTGGTTTTTTTCTATGTAATTTTAGGTCAAAGGCCATACTTATATTTCTAATAAATGGCTTTCCCTTTTCAGTCACTTTAATTTGATTTGCTCCAATGTTAACTAGGCCATCAGATTCCAGTTCTGATAAATTCTCAATAATTTTTTGAAAATCTTTTATTCTTGTATCTCCCAATTCCCAACTTGTTTCAAACTGGCACATGAGATTGAGAATATGCTTTCTTATGGTTTGGTCTTCATCGTTGAGGATGTGTCCCCTAAAAATTGGGATGACCCTATGAGAGACTAAATGTTCATATTCCTCAACACTTTTTACATTTTGTGCAAAGCCATACCAGCTGTCCCCTATACTTGAAGCCCCTAAACCTATCATTAGTTTGGTTTTGGAAGAAGTGTATCCCATAAAATTTCTGTGTAGCGTTCCATCGACCATTGCGGTATAAAGGCTATCTGTGGTAAGAGCAAAATGATCCATGCCAACATCTTTGTATCCAAAGTTTGCGAGCATGCGTTTCCCTAATTCATATTGATTTTTTTTCTCTTGTGAAGTAGGTAAATCGGTTTCTTTGTATCCGCGTTGACCATTACCTTTTAGCCATGGCACATGGGCGTAGCTGTAAAAAGCAATTCTATCTGGTTTTAGCGCATTGGTTTTGGATATGGTTTCTTTAACGTGCGTGGCTGTTTGAAAAGGAAGCCCATAAATAATGTCGTGTCCAACAGAGGTATATCCAATTTCTCTGGCCCATTCCGTTACTTTTTTAACGTTCTCAAAAGGCTGAATTCTATTAATTGCTTTTTGAACCGTTGCGTTGTAATCTTGGACACCAAAGCAGACTCTCCTAAATCCTACATCAAATAGCGCTTGTAAATGCGCCTTTGTGGTGTTGTTGGGATGTCCTTCAAAGCTAAACTCAGGGTTATCCGCCTTTTTGCCAAACCTTAGGATTCCATTTATAAGGAACTTTAGATGTTCTGGAGAGAAAAAAGTGGGAGTGCCCCCACCAAGATGTATTTCTTTTATAATGGGTTTAGAGCCTAAAAGTTCATAGTATAATTGCCACTCTTTAAGTACTGTTTTTATATAAGGTAGTTCAAGTTCGTGCCTTTTTGTAATGCGTTTATGGCAGCCGCAGAATGTGCACATGCTCTCACAAAATGGAAGATGGATATAGATGCTTATTCCATCTTCAGGGCTTTCTTTTGTTGCCTTTACAATACTGGCCTTCCAAAGTTTTCCAGAGAAACTTTCCAAATCCCAATAAGGAACGGTAGGGTAGCTGGTGTACCGAGGCCCAGGCACATTATATTTTTGAACAAGCTCGCACATAATTGAATAATGATATAGGTCAAAATTAGTCTTGGATATCAATAAAAAACATGATAATTATCAGCATAACCTCAAATCCGCATATGACAAGTATCATATTTTAAGATTTCCACACTTTGTAGTTTTATTTCATAGTAAAGAAATACCAAGGTCCTATAACATGGGAGAACATATTGCCAAAAGCAAGTTTGATACTGTTGAGCGCAAAGCCTTTGTGCAACATTTGCTTGATGATATAAAGGCTTTGGAACTTCTTCTTGAGCAAAATTTAATTGAGGATGCCGTTGTTAGAATAGGAGCTGAACAAGAATTATGTTTGGTGGATAATGATTATAGGCCTGCTGGAAAATCAATCGAGGTACTGGATAGCGTTGATGATTCACATTTTACAACAGAGTTGGCAAGCTATAACCTGGAGATCAACTTAGATCCTTTTGAATTAAAAAAAGATTGTTTTTCAAAAGTTGAGCATCAACTAAGAACGTTGCTAGCCAAAGCAAAAACAAAGGCAAGCGAGCATGGAACAAATGTATTATTGACAGGAATCTTGCCTACGATCAGTAAAAACGAACTAGGAGTGGATTTTATGACTCCCATTCCACGATATTACAAGTTAAATGAGGTTTTAAAAGCTTGTAGAGGAGATCATTTTTCTCTTAAAATAAGAGGGGTGGATGAGTTGACCCTTCGTCATGATTCTGTACTTTTTGAAGCATGCAACACCAGTTTTCAACTGCATTTACAGATTCCTCCAGCGGATTTCATTAAAAGCTACAACTGGTCGCAAGCCATTGCAGGTCCTGTTTTGGGAGTTTGCTGCAATTCCCCTTTATTAATGGGAAGGGAGCTATGGAAGGAAACCCGTATAGCACTATTTCAACAAAGTTTGGATACCAGAAAATGGACGTATGCACTTAAAGAACAAGTTGCAAGGGTAGGTTTTGGAAGCCATTGGCAACATCGCTCTGTAACAGAAATTTTTAAGGAAGATATTTCTTCTCATCGCATCATATTGACAAAGCCCATTGAAGAAAGTTCTTTGGAGCTTTTAAATAATGAAACGACTCCCAAGCTTGAAGCGCTCAGTCTTTTTAATGGAACAGTGTATCGCTGGAATCGCCCTTGCTACGGGGTAGGTAATGGAAAACCTCATTTGCGCATAGAAAACAGATACATACCATCCGGCCCAACCATGATTGATGAAATGGCCAATTTTGCTTTTTGGGTAGGACTTATGACGGGGAGACCTAAAAAGTATGATGATATGTCGGGCATTATGGATTTTGAAGAGGCGAAGTTAAATTTTATAAAGTCCGCCAGAACTGGAAGACAAACGGTGCTTTCTTGGTTGGGTAAACCAACAACCCTTAAAAAATTGATTCTTAATGAATTTCTTCCAATAGCTTATGATGGATTGAAAAAGCATAATGTTGACCGTAAGGATATCGATAGACTATTGGGAATCATAGAAGCTAGAACTAAAAAAGGCACGGGAGCTGAGTGGCAGGTGGAAAACTTTAGAAGTTTAAGAAAACAAATGAAATTGGATAGTGTTTTGGTAGAATTGACCAAGACCATGCATGTTAATCAACAATCAAATAAGCCAGTGCATACATGGGAGCCTATAGAAAAACCAATCAGAACAGAAAAATCTTTTGAATGGGTTGGGCAAATTATGTCTACAAAACTCATGAAGCTTTATGAGAACGACTACATTAATCTGGCGGTTTCTATAATGCAATGGAACAATATTCATCATATCCCTGTTGAAAATGAAAAAGGAGAATTGGCAGGTCTTTTAACTTGGAGTCACATCGATAACTTGGATAAAAAACATAAAAAAAAGGATTCCAGGGTTGCTGATATTATGATCAAAAAAGTGGTCACCGTGCAACCAAGAACGAAAATAACAACCGCTAAAAAATTAATGGATGATTACCAGATTGGATGTTTGCCTGTTTGTGTAGGATCTAATCTGGTCGGAATTATTAGCAAGGTAGATTTATAGCATGTCAAAAGTGTATAGCAGTGCCCTTGATGAAACGCTGGAAATAGGACGAATTGTAGATTGTTTAAAAGGAGGAAAAGAAGGTCCTACGGTGGTTTTTTTTGCAGGGATACATGGCAATGAGCCAGCAGGAATATTTGCCCTTAAACATGTCATGCGTGAATTAAAAATACAGCAAAAACCAATCCATGGGAAGGTGTATGGGATAGCTGGAAATTTAAGTGCGCTTGAAAAAAACGTTAGATTTTCGGAGAAAGATTTGAATAGGATTTGGTCACCCCAAAAAGTGAAGCATATTCAAGAGAGAAAGGAAGAGCGGAACGATGATGAAAATGAATTATTGGAATTGCATGGCTTGTTAAGCGAAATACTTGAAAATAATGAAGCGCCGTTTTATTTTATTGACTTACACACGACTTCAAGCGAAACCTCTCCATTTATTGTTTTAAACGATAGTCTTCTAAACAGAAAGTTTGCCTCAAATTACCCACTTCCAATTATTTTAGGGATTGAGGAGTATTTAGAAGGTGCTTTGTTGAGTTTTATAAATGAACTGGGTTATGTTTCAATGGGGTACGAAAGTGGTCAGCATGATGAAATAGGCGCCATTAAAAATTGCATCGATTTTATTCGCTTTACTTTAAGCCTTACAGCATCCATTCATTTATCTGAAAGTGAGTTTGCGGACCTAGAAAATTTGATGTTGGATTCCAGTAGGGTATCCAACAGATTTTATGAAATTTATTATCAATACAGTATAAAAAAGGGAAACGATTTTAAGATGTTTCCTGGATTTGTCAATTTTCAAAAAATACCAAAAGGTAAAGAGGTCGCCATGGAGAATAGAGACATTTTGAAGACGAAAGGGAAGAGGCAAATCTTTATGCCATTATACCAAAGCCAGGGAAGTGAAGGTTTTTATTATATAAGGTCAATACCCACATTTCTTTTATGGGTCTCTAAAGGGCTTAGAAAATTAAAGGCGGATCATTTTTTAGTGAAGTTTCCCGGTATTAGATGGGAATCCTTTAAAAAAGATGCTATGTTGGTCGATCAGAGGGTGGCTAGGTTTATGGCTAAATCTATTTTTCACTTACTTGGTTATAGAGCCCGACAGTTAGATAAAACACATTTGATTGTTAAGAGCAGGGAAACAGCTTCTAAAAATGAAGAATATACAAACACAGATTGGTTTTGAATACAAAAAAAGGAGGGCCGATAAGTATACAGCATCTCCTTTAATGTAGTTCTAGATATCCCCTATTGCACAACAAAATTTATAGGTATTGAGTATTTAACCTTAACCGGTTTTCCACGTTGTACTCCTGGTTTTACAGTTGGTAACGCAGCAATAATCCGAACAGCTTCTTTTTCCAATAACCTATCCGGCCCCCTTTTTTGAATATCTTTCACCCTTCCTTGTGAGTCTATTACAAACTGTACGTACACTTTTCCGGTAATACGCATTTCAAGCGCTGATTGGGGGTATTTGAAATTTTGCCTTACGTGCTCTTGAACTTTTCGATTAAAACAAGCTTTACGTTCTTCCTCAGAATTTAAGTTTTCACATCCAGGAAACACCGGTACATTTTCAATGACAGCAAAAGGAATAATTTCCTCTTCCTCTACCTCGCCAACTTCTACATCATCTATTTTTACAATGGCATCTTCAATGAAAACTTCTTGGCTACTCTCGGTACTTTCAATAACCGTTTCTTCAACGTCTTCGACATCTTCAACAATTTCAATCACATCTGGTGCAGCGGGAGGAGGAGGAGGGGGTGTAGTCCTTATAATTTCAGTTATAGGAACATCCTCCTTAAGATCATCTGTTACCTGTGCTATCTCCAAAATTTCGGATTCTTTCTCGTAAGTCTTTACCTCAAATGTTTGCCATGTAACGAACAATATAGAAGTAAGACCAATCATAAAATAGAGGCTGCTATTGCGCCCTACATCTGCGTTTGGATTCTTTTTTGGTTTCATGACTTTTCTTATTTAACTCTTATAAAGTTAGATAGACCAATCATCAAAAAATATGATAAACGTCAGGATGATAGTTAATGCAGAAAATCTCTAAATGGAATTGAATTTTTGTGGAACTAAGGTTTTTCAATTTCCCAAATGAGTGCCGCAGCCCCACAAATGGCGGCGGTTTTACCATCCATGCCAGACTCTAATAGTTTTACTTTGCCTTTGTATACCTCCAAAAGATATTCATTGAAGTACTTTTCAAGAGGATCCATAATCCACTTTCCACTATTGGTAAGCCCGCCCATAAGAATAAAAGCTTCTGGTTGGGTAAAAGCGGTAAAGTTTGCCAAGGCCTGTGCCATTATTTTAGCCGTATAATCAAAGGCTTTTTGAGCTATAATATCACCTTCTTCGGCAGCTTTTGTAATTTCCTCTCCATGCAAATCGTTGTAGGCAATACTTCTAAATTTGCTGTCCTCCAAGTACTTGCTCAACATATACATAATTGTGCGTTTTAACCCCGTTGCGGATACGTAGGCCTCCAATCCCCCTCGTACACCAAGCCCGGTTAATCTGCCATCTCCAATAGTCATATCTACATGACCCAGTTCACCTGCAAACCCGTCGTAGCCATCAATCAACTGCCCATTGGCAACAATGCCTGCGCCAAAGCCCGTACCTAACGTTATTACAATAAAATCTGAAATGGTTTGCGCTCTTCCAAAAAGCATTTCACCCAAAGCTGCTGCACTTGCATCATTCATAATTCGCATGGGCATATGCATCCTTTCTTTGAGTTTTTCAAGTAAGGGTACGCTACCTTTCCAAACTAAGTTACTGGCATTTTCTATGGTTCCTTTTTTACTAGATGCATTAGGGGCTCCAATACCACACCCTAAAATGATGACTTTTTCGCCTAAATTTTGAATAAGCTCATCTGAAACAGCTTTTATTTTGTCTAGATAATCTTCTAAATCTGGAAATTCCCTAGTTCTAAAATATGTCTTCGCATGACACTTTCCGGTGTTATCCACCAAACCAATTTTAGTTTTAGTGCCGCCGATGTCTATTCCTATAACGATATCCATATTCTAGAGGTTTTAGCTTCATTTAAAGATAGCCAATATGAGTGCAATTCTTGTAAAGGGTGTTTAAAAATAAAAGCAATGCATGTTTTATGGGCTAAAAGTATGAAACCTGACTTCTGTCATATTTTACCTCATGAGCTGGTTCTACTTTTGAACTGAAGATTTTAATCATTTAAATTTTTGGGTATGGGTAACATTGATAAAATTTTAATTCCGTTCGACTTTTCTGAGGCTTCCATTAATGCGCTGGAATATGCAATTAATTTTGTAGGTCCAAATAGACGCATGGATATTCTGGCGTTATATGTCTCTGCTATGCCCATAGCAGAGTCTGAAAAGAATGTGCTTCAATCTGATTTTACCAAAATTGCGAAATCGTATAATGAGAAGACCAAAACACCATCAGAATTTATTACGACTACCGGTGAGGTGATTGAGACAATTCTTAGTGTACAAGATGAGTACGATGCCGATTTGATTCTTATGGGAACCATGGGTGATAAAAGCACCGACGAGGCGATAACCAATACCTCAAGACTTGTTTTGGAAGCTAATTGCCCAGTAATATCTGTTCCCTTCGGATGTGCAATTAAAGAACCTAGGGACATTGCTTTGGTAATGGGGAATGAGAAAATTGACGATAAAGAAGTCTTGCGAACACTTTTGGATGTTGCACGCACCTTCAATTCTAGAGTACACGTACTAACCATTTACAAAGAATCGGTCTATGCGGAGGAATCTGTTGTTGATAGCACAGAAAACTTATTGGAGTATTACTTGGAGCATTTTTATGTAGAGCATGCCTTTAGCAAAAACCAGGATGTGGAAGAAGGGATTTTGGAATACATCAACAAGAAAAATATAGACTTATTGGCCATCCTACCGAGAAATCATACAAAATTGAGCTCACCTTCCGAAGGACGTTTGACAAAGCTGTTGACTCTGCATTCAGAAATTCCGGTGTTGGCTCTGGATTGATTACTATTTCAAGGATACAGCTATGTTCACACTACTAGTAATACTAAGTATTACAATAGCATTGTTCGTTTGGGGAAAATTTCCACCCGATGTTGTGGCCCTAATCTCCATGTTGACATTGTATTTAACCGGAATATTGGATGTTAAGGAAACCCTTGGTGGTTTTAGCAATACTACGGTAATTATGATTGCAGCACTGTTCATTATTGGAGAAGGCCTTTCCAGAACTGGTTGGACAGCTCTTGCAGGGCAGCATTTTGTTAGTTGGGCAGGTAAGAGTATTCCAAAACTATTGGTTATCGTAACATTGGGAGCTAGTGTGCTTTCAGGTTTTGTCAGCAATACTGGAACGGTGGCGGCACTGCTCCCAGTTACGGTTTCAGCAGCATGGAGTGCAGGTACATTACCATCAAAATTATTGATGCCCGTAGCTTTTGGCTCTAATACAGGAGGTTTGTTGACTTTAACAGGTACGCCACCAAATATCATTGCTAGCAACACCTTGATCGAGAATAACCTAGAAGGGTTCTCTTTCTTTGAAATTGGATTGATAGGCCTACCACTATTGATTATTACCATTCTGTATTTCAGGTATTTGGGATATCGTTTACTACCCAAACGTCAAACCAACGAAAGACCTGCTGATATTGATGCCGAAATGCACAAATGGATTTCAAGTTATAGTATTGGGGATAATCTTTATCGGCTGCGCATTCGTTCTATGTCTCCTTTGATCAATACCAAAATTGGAGATTGGAATTTTGAATCAACACATCAAATAGCAGTGATGCGATTAAAACGAAGGCATCCTAGTCCATTGCAGCAACGGATACCTCAATTTGTAGAACTGCCTGGACCAGATACTGAAATGCGATATCACGATATTATTACAGTAAAAGGTACTCCCGAAGATGTGGATAAATTGGTACTGAAGTATAGCTTAGGAATTATTCCCACTAAAGCCGAAAAAGACACCTTAAAAAATGAGCTGATCAATCAAGAAGTGGGTATGGCAGAAATGCTCATTACGCCAAATTCAATTTTTGTTGGAAAAACAATCAATTTGGGGAACTACCTAAAACGTACGGGGGTGCAGTTATTGGCAGCTTCAAGAAATAACCGCCCACTTACTGGGAAAATTAAAATAGAAGCAGGAGATGCTTTTGTAATTAGGGGGCCATGGGAAAGCATTGAAAACCTAAAATCACTGTATGAAAACGTAGTAATCTCAGGCAGTCCTGAAGCACTTTCAAAAAATGTGGCAACCTTGAGCGTAAGAAGCTACGTCGCCATGGCAACCTTGATCGTAATGATACTGCTCTTGGTGTTCAAAGTTTTTCCAGGGGCCATTGCAGCATTGATTTGTGCTGGCATTATGCTCTTGACCCGTTGCGTACCCATATCAAAAGCATATAAGGGCATTAGTTGGACCAGTGTGGTCATGATTGCCGCAATGATACCCATGGGAACTGCATTACAAAAAACCGGAGTCGCCGAGATGGCTGCTAATGGTCTGGTGGAAGTGTTAGGGAGCATACACCCTACAGTGCTTTTAGGAGGCATATTTTTATTGACGACAGTGTTTAGTCAAACCATAAACAATTCAGCAACTGCCGTATTAATGGCGCCTATTGCATTATTGGCAGCAACATCCTTGGGTGTTTCACCAAAACCTTATTTGATAACTGTGGCTGTTAGTGCGTCCACAGCATTTTTAACCCCCGTTGGGACCACTACCAATGCAATGGTAATGTCTTCCGGCGGATACAAGTTTATAGATTATATAAAAGTGGGAGGACCACTCTTACTGCTTTTTTTTATTACAACTCTAGCATTGGTTCCATTGATATGGAGCTTTTAACCTTAAAACAATAAACATGGATAGAATTATGGAAAAGTCAAGAACTTTAGAAAAGTATGGTCTCCAAACGGAGCACATACATTGGAACTTAGATGCTGAAACTTTACAACAAATGACTGTTGAAAAAGGATTGGGCACAGAAACCGAAAATGGCACATTATCCATAAACACAGGTAAGTTTACAGGCCGGTCACCTAAAGATCGCTTTTTGGTCAAGGATGACTATACTAAAGATACGGTTTGGTGGGGACGGATTAATAAACCAATCTCACCAGAAAATTTTGACATACTGCATCAAGGTATTGTGGATTATCTTTCTGATAAGGAAGTTTTTGTGAGGGATGCGGCGGTCTGTGCTGATCCCAAATATAAAATGAACGTTCGCACCGTTACCGAATATCCTTGGTCTAACTATTTCATCAAAAATATGTTTTTGAGGCTTTCCGAAGAGGAGTTGAAAGACTTTGAAGAAGAATGGTTGGTGTTATGCGCTCCAGGATATTTGGCACCAGATCCAAAAGCAGTAGGAATTTTAGATGGTAACTTTTCCATTCTCAATTTTACCAAGAAGATTGCTTTGGTAGGTGGTTCAGCGTATACGGGTGAAATGAAAAAGGGGATTTTCTCTGCTTTAAATTTGATTCTGCCAACTGAAAAAAATGTATTGCCTATGCACTGTTCTGCCAATGTTGGCGAAGCTGGCGATACTGCTATTTTCTTTGGACTTTCTGGTACCGGAAAAACAACCCTGTCCGCAGATCCCAACAGAAAACTGATTGGTGATGATGAACATGGTTGGACAGCCGAAAATACCATCTTTAATTTTGAAGGAGGATGTTATGCCAAGGTTATTGATCTAACCGAGGAAAAGGAACCTGATATTTATAGGGCGATACGACCAGGAGCCTTGTTGGAAAATGTTATTTTTAAAGAGGGAACGAAGGAGGTAGATTATTTTGATAGCACCATTACCCAGAATACCAGGGTAAGTTATCCTATTGAACATATCGATAATATTCAAGTGCCTTCTTATGCTTCAAATCCAAAAAATATCTTTTTCTTAACCTGTGATGCCTTTGGTGTTTTGCCTCCAGTGTCTAAATTAACACCTGGTCAGGCTGCTTATCACTTTATTTCGGGATATACGGCCAAAGTTGCAGGTACTGAAGCTGGTATTACTGAGCCCGTACCATCTTTTTCTGCTTGTTTTGGCGAACCATTTATGCCATTGCATCCAACGGTTTATGCCGAAATGCTGAGCAAAAAGATGACCGAGGCAGGAGTTAACGTTTGGTTGATCAATACGGGATGGAGCGGTGGCCCTTACGGAGTGGGTTCTAGGATTAAATTGAAATATACCAGAGCCATGATCTCAGCAATCTTGGAAGGAGAACTGGATAAGGTTGATTTTGATGCGCACCCCATTTTTGGATTGCATATGCCAAAGTATTGCCCAGGAGTCCCAACAGAAATATTGGATCCGATGAATACGTGGCTGCAAAAAGGGGCATATGTGAGTAAAGCAATACAATTGGCACACTCATTTCATATTAATTTTGATAAGTTTGCTAATCAAGCATCCGAAGAAATTATGAACGGTGGCCCGTTGATTGATTCGCACCATAGCTTAAACGAGCATTTTTAATTTTTAAATAGTGTGAAAGACAAGATTGACTTTCAAATAGAAAACTTAGGAATTCCTAAATTCAAATCTCCCCTGCAGTTAAGTACTGTTAGGGGAGATAATATCTTCACTTTTATTAATGAAACGGACAAATTGGTTTTCGATACCTCTTTAGAGAGTTATAATCAATGTCTTACCAACAATAAGGAACCCTTGTGTCTGGAAAAGGCAGGTCCAAGACAAAACATCCATTTTGAGCCTAAAAACTTTACTGCTGCAATTGTTACTTGTGGAGGACTTTGTCCTGGTATCAACAATGTGATTCGAGGAATTGTAATGGCACTACATTACTTTTATGATGTAAAAAAGATTTTGGGAATCCCATATGGATATGAAGGATTAAACCCAGAAATGGGACATGATTTTATAGCACTTACTCCAGATAAAGTGAAGGATATCCACCAATTTGGCGGTACCATTTTAGGATCATCAAGAGGAGCACAAGATGTATCTGTTATGGTGGACACATTGGTTAACAATAATATTCAAATGCTCTTTACTATAGGTGGTGATGGTACTTTAAAAGGGTGTAACGCCATTGGAGAGGAAATTAAAAAAAGAGGTTTGGATATTAGCGTTGTGGGTATTCCTAAAACCATAGATAACGATGTTGATATTATTGATAAGTCCTTCGGTTTTGAAACTGCGTTTGATATTGCAAGTCCAATTTTAAAAGATGCACACAATGAGGCGCATGGAGCTTACAATGGTATTTCCATTGTTAAATTGATGGGCAGGGATAGTGGCTTTATTGCTGCTTCGGCCTCCCTCGCAATGCCCGTAGTCAACTTTGTGTTGGTGCCGGAGATGGATTTTGACCTTTATGGAGAAAATGGCTTTTTGGAGGTTTTAAAAAGCAGATTAGAAGCTAAACACCATGCGGTGATTGTGGTAGCAGAAGGTGCAGGGCAACATCTTTTTGAGAAGGATGATATTGTAACCGATGCTTCCGGCAATGTGCAACATGATGACATAGGGTTGTTTCTAAAACAAAAAATAAAGGAATACTTCTCAGATATTTTTCCAGTGACCATTAAGTACATCGACCCCAGTTATATCATAAGAAGCGCCGCAGCAAATTCAGGCGATAGTGTATTTTGTAGCAGTTTGGCATATCAAGCTGTTCATGGTGCAATGAGCGGAAAAACAAAATTTGTTGTAGGTAAGGTCAATGATAAATTTGTATACCTACCAATCTCGGCCGTTGTTTCTAAAAGAAAGAAAATTGATTTGGAAAGCGGATTTTGGTTTGCCGTTTTACAAAGTACCGGTCAACCGTTCTCAATTAAGTAACGGTTACCATCTCGCAAAGAAATTGATAAGAACTGCTATTTGCGGGCATTAAGAATTACATCCATTTTAGCAATGGCCTCTTCAATGTAGAACGCCACACCTTCAGATGCTTTACCACCTGAAATTCCATCAACGTCATCTGTTTGTGATGATCCACCACTAGAGGTTGCCAAAAGCACAATGTTGTCGTTAAATTTTTTGGATACGTTCATGAAATCCACTATATCAGGAGGAGGGTTCCATTTTTCCCAAGTATGAATTAGAAAGATTCCCTCATAATTTTCTGGAGCTATTTCTGATAAATCAGAAATATCCACTAGGTTTAGGTTATGATCATTTTTGTAATGATTCAGTATTCCATGACTAATTTTTTCAGGAAAATTTCCCGTGGTGCACGCAATAAGAAGTTTGGATTCCAACTCGGGATTATAAGTTGTTAGCGATTCCACTTTGGCAATGGAAAATTCTTGGCTATGCCAAACCGAAAAAAGTACAGTTAAGCCAATAGCACATAGAACTAAAACCATGAATTCTTTAAAATGCTTCATTTCTTCTAATTTGAAAATGGCTCTATAAGGAGTCTAAAATTCAAAGCAAAATTATAAGGGCTTTTTGATTTAATTTATGATATGCATCAGGTTCATGTTTTTATAGGTTTAGAAATGAAACCTTAGATTTTTTTAGCATAGGATAAGTACTGCCCTATGGGTATATAATCAAAACCTGACAGATGTCATTTTATTCCAATGGATAGGTATCTAGTTTTGATATAGAAATAAAAAATAAATCATTATGGAAGTGAACATTCAATATCAAAAAATGGAAGTAAGTGAGTCTTTGAACGAGATTCTAATGAAGAAACTTGATAAATTAGGATGGAAGTATAGTTGGGTAATCAATGCCAATGTGCTTTTTAAGATGGAGAATGATAAAACTGGACAGGACAAAGTCTGTGAAATAGAGTTAAGTGCTCCGGGGCCTAGACTTTTTGCAAAATCCAGGACAGATAATTTTGAAAAAGCAATGGTAGAAACCATTGGAGAACTGAAAAGACAGTTGGAAAAACGACAAGCCATATTTGTAAGGCATTAGCCATGGCTGTACTATGGAATTTCGAGTAGAACATTTTTAATCCTTTCCTATGAAAACTAAAATAATATGCCTGAGTATGTTGCTGTTCTTAGGGTGTTCCTCCACAAAACTGGTTAGTACGTGGAAAAACCCTGATATTGTTTTGTTTGACGCCTACAAGGTGCTGGTGGTGGGAATGACCCAGGATGAAAATGTGAGAACAGTGTTTGAAACCAGACTTGCAGAAAAGTTATCTGAAAAAGGGGTTGAGGCAATGCGCAGTATGGATCTTTTTGATGTTGAGTTTACATTATCCGAGAAATCAGAGAAACAGCTTTCGGAGGTTGAGGGACAGTTGTTGGATAAAGGTTTTGATGCCATTCTTTTTACTAAAGTTGTGGGTACTGAAAATAGAAGAACATTTAGGGAAAGAATGAATAAACTTAATGATATGTACACGAGTTTCAGCGTAGATTATCTCGAACATCAAGACATTTATTACAATTCGGAATATTATGAAACTTTTAATATATATACTGTAGAAACTTCATTGTATTGTATCTGTGTTGATAAAGAAAGAGAGCTTATCTGGAGAAGTGATATCGATGTGATCGAACCTGTAAAAATGGAAAAAACCATTGAAGCTTACATTAAGCTTATCGCTAATAAAATGGGAGAACAAGATGTGATTTTTTAAAGAATATCCTTTGCAAAGAATTATTCTCTATTCTGTTTAGATTTCAATTATGGATGGAAAGGTTTGTTCTTGACCTTTTTGAAACTATCAATTTTTATGGTAACAATCCAATAAAGTCTAGTAAAATACAAATTGGAATCGCAATTAAAATAAGTACAAGGACAAATACCATGAATCTTAAAAAGCCAACCAGCATTTTGTCACCAAAGGAAACTTCGTTGTTCATAATAGTGTAATTTCCTTCAATGTAAGGAATTATTCACTTAAAAATCTCAATTTCAATGGAGATATTCGACTAAAAGCAGGCTTTCAGGTACATCTTGCAAGTGTTCTTGCGTTGAGCTTCTACTTTTTTGAACTTAACTTTCTGCCTAATTCTTCCAGACTTACCCCTTTGGTTTCTGGCATTATAAATATAGCCCAAAGTAACTGCAGCACCATCATAAGGGCAAAAAACAAGAAAATAGGCCAAGGATTGTCCTTAAATATACCATTGTCCGCATCCAAAAAGATAGGTGTAATCAAGGTGATAACAGCTGCAAATACCCAGTGGGTTCCTGTACCCCAAGATTGACCATACGCCCTAACACTATTTGGGAATATTTCAGAAATAAAAACCCAAATTACAGCTCCTTGCCCAACGGCATGTGAAGCTATAAAAACCAAAATAAATGTGAGCAACAGCGTGGAGCTGGCATCGCTATAAAAACACCAACCGACCATCGCTAAGCTTACGATATATCCTAAAGAGCCAATTTTCAACAGTTGCTTTCTACCCAAGCGGTCTATAAGACGAATTCCGATAAGAGTAAATATTAGGTTAACGATTCCTATTGATATAGAACTGAATAAAGATTCTTTTGAAGCCAATCCTGCACGTTCCAAAATTTCTGGTGCATAATAGAGTACAAAATTTATACCTGATAGTTGGTTGAAGAAAGCTATAAAAAAAGCTAAAAGAAGTTGTTTATTATATTTTCTAGAGAATAAGCTTTCTTTGGAAAGGGTTTTGCCCAGCGCATCTTTTATCTCTTGTAGTCTAATTTTGGCTATTTCGGCTGTAGAAATATATTCCAAGGTTTTAAAAGCACCTTCCTCATCCTGTTTTTTGGTCATTAACCACCTTGGGCTATTAGGAATACCAAACACCATGACGGTATATGCAATGGCAGGTATAGCCTCTACACCTAACATCCAACGCCAGTCATTGGCGCCATCAAATCCTTTTAAAAGATAATTGGAAATAAACGCAATGAAAATCCCAAAAACAATATTGAACTGGTACATGGCCCCGAGTTTTCCTCTGTTGGCAGGAGTACTTATTTCGGAAATATAAATTGGGGCAGCTACGGAGGAAGCCCCTACGCCTACACCTCCAATAAATCTAAAAAATGAAAAAAGATAAGGGTCATGGGCAACTGCTGAGCCTAATGCGGAAATAAAATAAAGAATTCCAATCCACATCAAGGTTTTTTTTCTTCCCAACTTATCGCAGGGAATACCTCCAAACAATGACCCTAAAACGGTTCCCCACAGGGCCATGCTCATAATAAAAACACCATGAAATAGAGGAGACGTATCCCAAAGCTCTTTTATCGGAAGATTTGCTCCGGATATGACTACGGTATCAAAACCAAATAAAAATCCAGCCAAAGCTGCGGTAAGAGAAATTCTAAAAACACGGTTCTTCATGGCCAGTTTGATTTTTCTAAAACTAGCAAAAAATTAAATAACCGAATTAATGTATGAAACAACTTTAGATGTTGCACCTGTGTTTTGCACTATGTATTGGGAATTAATGCTCCCTGTTTTTTGCCTAAAATCTATATCTAAAAAGAAATTGGTCATTAAGTTCGCAAACGCAGATGCATCTGTAATAACATGAATTCCCTTATTATTGACCAAATCTTCCGCCTCCTTAAACTTGTTGTAATCGGGACCAATAATTACTGGAATACCAAAAACAGCAGGTTCCAAAGTATTATGAAGTCCGGTTGCAAATGCACCACCTACGTAGGCAACATCTGCATAACTGTATATCTTGGTCAGGAGGCCTATAGTATCTATGATGATGACATCAAATTGTGAAAGGTTATCATTACTTATTTGTGAAAAACGCACCACCTTTTTAGAAATGCTATTTTCAATTTTTTCAATATGTGCAGATTTCATGGTGTGGGGGGCAATCACATATTTTATTGGTTTTTCTGAAGTGTTTATGAAATCCACAAGAACTTCTTCATCCTCTGGCCAGGTACTTCCAGCGACCAAACAAAATTCTTTGCCCTTAAAGTTTTCCATGAAATCCAAATGATTGTCCCTTTTGGCTATTTCTGAGACACGATCAAAACGGGTGTCACCACTAATGGTTACATTCTGAAAATCGATAGCATTTAAGAGCTGTTGGGAATTCTTGTCCTGCACAAAAAAATGGGAGAAAGTGGTCAAGCTTTTGCGCATAAAACCACCATACGATTTAAAAAAGATTTGCCTTTTTGAAAAGATGGCAGATACTAAAATTGTAGGAATGCTTCGTTGTTTAAGTTGACGCAGATAATTAGGCCATATTTCGTACTTCACAAAAATAGCAAGCTCGGGATTAAGTAAATCAATAAAACGTTTGGCATTGGAATGCAAATCCATGGGTAAATAAATTACCACATCTGCCAATGCTGAATCTTTTTTTACCTCATAACCAGATGGAGAGAAAAAAGTGAGCGCTATTTTATGGTTTGGATATTGATTTCTAATTTTTTCCAGAATGGGAAGGCCTTGCTCATATTCACCTAATGAGGCAACATGCATCCAGATGAATCTATCCTCTTTTTGAATAGCAGTACCTAAATGCTGAAATGTGTTTTTTCTTCCAGAAACAAACAATTTTATCTTGGGACTAAAAAGTGCTACAACTTTTAAAACATTCCAAGTAAGGGCAATAAAGAGGTTATAGAATATTTGCAAGAGTGCCATATTTCGCTAAAATACATTCTTTAATCAATAGGGCGATATGGTATCTTAATTTCTTAATTTTACGGTTTAAACTATTTGGATGAAGAAAATACAGATGGTTGACCTTAAAGGTCAATATGAAGGTATAAAAAGCGAAGTAAATACTGGTATCAATGAGGTATTGGATTCTTCGGCATTTATTAATGGGCCGCAAGTACACGCTTTTCAAAAAGAGCTGGAAGACTACTTACAGGTTAGACATGTGATTCCCTGCGCGAATGGAACTGATGCTTTGCAGATTTGCATGATGGGATTGGGTTTGGAGCCTGGTGATGAGGTGATTACGGCGGACTTCACGTTTGCTGCAACGGTAGAGGTAATTGCCCTTTTAAACCTTACTCCGGTGTTGGTCGATGTGGAACCAGATACTTTTAATATTGACATAAAGGCTATTGAGAAAGCAATAACGCCAAAAACGAAAGCCATAGTCCCGGTACATTTGTTTGGACAATGTGCCAATATGGATGCCATAATGAAATTGGCTAATGAACATGATTTGTATGTAATTGAAGACAATGCCCAAGCTATTGGTGCTACCTACACTTTTGAAAATGGAACCAAGCAAAAAGCGGGAACTATTGGACATGTAGCATCAACATCTTTTTTTCCATCTAAAAACTTGGGCTGTTACGGGGATGGTGGTGCAATTTTCACCAATGATGATGATTTGGCGCATACTATTCGTGGAATGGTAAATCATGGTATGTACAAAAGATACCATCACGATGTTATTGGGGTGAATTCTCGTTTAGATTCAATTCAAGCTGCTGTTTTGATGGCAAAACTTCCAAATTTGGACACCTATAATGAAAAACGGAGAGCCGCAGCAAAAAAATACTCTAAAGCATTTGAAGGGCAAGATCATATCATGGTGCCCAAAACGGTAAATGGTTGTGATGGAATATGCGATTCTTGTGATTGTCATGTTTTCCATCAGTATACTCTTCGAATTTTGAACGAAAAAAGAGACGAATTGGTACAACATTTAAATGATAATGGCGTTCCCTGTGGAGTGTATTATCCAATTCCGTTGCACAATCAAAAAGCTTACGTGGATGAGCGGTACAATGAGGCTGATTTTCCGATAACCAATCAGTTGGTGAAAGAAGTGATTTCACTGCCAATGCATACAGAACTGGATGATGAGCAAATTCAATTTATAACCAACTTAGTCATTGACTTTGTAAACAAATAAGCATGAAAATACTTGTTACCGGAGGATTGGGATTTATAGGTTCCCATACTGTTGTTGAGCTTCAAAACGAAGGTTTTGAGGTTGTAATTATTGATAACCTGTCAAACTCATCAGAAGATGTTTTGGTAGGGATTGAAGCAATTTCTGGAAAGAAACCCATTTTTGAAAAAATGGACCTCCGCAACAAGTCAGATGTTCAGAAATTCTTTACAAAACATAACAATATTGATGGAGTAATTCATTTTGCAGCTTCCAAAGCGGTAGGTGAAAGTGTTGAAAATCCATTATTGTATTATGAAAATAACCTAGGTGTTTTGGTATATATGCTTCAAGAGCTCACTAAAATGCACAAGGCGAACTTTATTTTCAGTTCTTCATGCACAGTGTATGGGCAGGCAGATAAGTTGCCCATTACAGAAGATGCTCCGGTAAAGCCCGCCGAATCTCCATATGGAAATACAAAACAAGTAGGGGAAGAAATTATTAAAGATACCAGCAAGGTCAATCCAGGGTTATCGGCAATAGCGCTTAGATATTTTAATCCAGTTGGGGCCCATCCAACGGTTGAGATAGGGGAATTGCCAATAGGAGTGCCACAAAATTTGGTTCCTTTTATTACACAAACGGGTGTAGGAATGAGAGAACAGCTTTCTGTTTTTGGCGATGATTACCCTACCCAAGATGGTACTTGTATCCGAGATTACATTCATGTGGTTGATGTGGCAAAAGCACATGTAGTTGCCTTGCAACGATTGCTAAATGGGAAAAATGAAAGCAATTATGAGGTGTTCAATTTAGGGACAGGAAAAGGTAGTTCTGTGTTAGAGGTGATTCATAGTTTTGAACGCGTATCAGGAGAGAAATTGAATTATAAAATAGTGGATAGAAGACCCGGGGATGTTATTCAGGCATATGCCGATACAAAAAAAGCAAACCAAGTGCTTGGTTGGAAAGCAGAATCAACCTTAGATGATTCCATGAAGTCTGCTTGGGATTGGGAGCAAAAGATTAGAAGTTAGGTATTCCAAACCATATGTATACGCCCATCTTTTAGATGGGCTTTTTTATTGCAGAAATGGAATGTATGCTTACTTTTAAAACAGAAATTAGCTAACTCAAATATTATGAAAAACATTCTCCTAGTATCAATCTCATTATGCACTTCAATGCTTTTTGCACAAGAAACCTATCTTCAATGTGGAAAAATAGTTGATATGCAATCGGGTAAAGTTCTTTCCGAAAAGACCATTATTGTATCGGGCACTAGTATTAAATCCATTGAAAATGGATATCAAACAGGTGGTGCAGAAGACAAAGTAATTGACTTAAAAAGCAAAACGGTACTTCCAGGATTTATAGACTTGCATGTGCATATAGAAGGGCAATCAAGTCCACGTTCCTATATCCAACGATTTACAGATAATGAAGCTGATGTTGCACTTCAATCTACCGTTTATGCCAAAAAAACTTTAATGGCCGGATTTACCACTGTGCGCGATTTAGGAGGAAGTGGGGTAAATATTGCCCTTAGAAAAGCAATTAACAGAGGTAGCGTCGTTGGACCTAGAATTTTCACCGCTGGCAAAGCTATTGGAACTACAGGCGGACATGCAGACCCAACCAACGGAATGAAAAAATCCCTAATGGGTGATCCAGGCCCAAAAGAAGGGGTGGTCAATTCACCCGAAGATGGAAAAAAGGCGGTGAGACAACGTTACAAAGATGGAGCTGATGTCATCAAAATTACAGCAACTGGTGGGGTGTTAAGTGTAGCCAAGAGTGGTCAAAATCCTCAGTTTACTATGGAAGAAATAAAAGCAATTACTGAAACAGCCAAGGATTACAATATGCTTACTGCCGCCCATGCTCATGGTGACGAGGGCATGCAACGCGCTGTAAAAGGAGGAATCAAAACCATAGAGCATGGAACATTGATGAGTGAAGAAACCATGGATTTAATGATTCAATACAATTCGTTCTTGGTGCCGACAATAACCGCAGGGAAACAAGTAACGGAAAAGGCTAAAATTCCTGGGTATTTCCCAGCGGTAGTTGCCAAAAAGGCAAGTGATATTGGACCAAAAATACAAGGGATGTTCCAGAGAGCGTACAAAAAAGGAGTGCCAATTGCTTTTGGCACCGATGCAGGTGTTTTTCCACATGGTGAAAACGCAAGGGAATTCAGCTATATGGTGGAAGCAGGAATGCCTATTATGGCAGCTCTAAAATCAGCTACCATCACAAACGCTACGCTTTTGGGAATGGGCGATAATCTGGGGCAGCTAAAAGAAGGTTTTTTGGCAGATATTGTAGCAGTGGACGAAAACCCCAAGGATAATGTAGAGACCTTAAAAAATGTGGTTTTCGTAATGAAGGAAGGACAAATATTTAAATCTGAGTAAGCCTTTATATCAAAATAGAACGTAAATACAGTATGCTATCCAATTTCAATAACAGTCAGGAAATATTGGAGGTGGCTCAAAAAGAGTTACTGTATGAAAAATTGCTTTTGCAAATAAAAAAAGATTTTGAACTGGCTAATGCTGGATTAAAGTTCAACATGGATATAGAGCCAGATAAACTTAAGAGCATTCTACACGAAAAAATCTATTTTTTGATGCTAGAAAAGTTTCAAGAGTATCTAAATCTGCTGTATGTTGTGGATATTCCAGAAAGTGCTGTAAAAGAAATACAGGCTACGGATGTGGTGGACGTATCCGCAGAAGTATGTTTTTTACTTTTAAAAAGAGAGTGGCAAAAAGTCTGGTTTAAGAATAAATATGCCTCTTAATTGATTTTGTGAAATATGCGTTGGTTTGTTAACCTACCTATGGTAATTGTTGTATTTTTGGTTAAATTTTTCAGATAGGTTTTAGCTACAAACTGTCTATGGATAAATATTCTTTTTTAAATGCTGCGCATACTTCATTTTTTGCGGAGCAGTATGATAAATATCTAACAAGCCCAGATAGTCTTGAACCCAGTTGGAGGGCTTTCTTTCAAGGATTTGATTTTGGATTGGAAAGCTCGTTGGACGAGCTGGATTTTGCTTCCGAAAATGGGTCGGTAACAATGGCCAACGGTCAAGCAGTTGAAATTCCCCAATCCTTACAAAAAGAATTTCAGGTCATTCGTTTGATTGATGGATACCGCTCTCGTGGACATTTATTTACACAAACCAATCCGGTAAGAGAAAGAAGAAAGTACGAACCATCCCTGGACATATCCAATTTTGGATTATCAGAAGAGGACATGGATGCTGTTTTCGATGCCGGTAAAATTATTGGTATTGGATCAAGTTCCCTTAAAAATATTGTAGCCCATTTAGAGCGTATTTATTGTGATGCCATAGGTGTGGAATACATGTATATTCGAACACCAGAGCGGATTCAATGGATTCAGGATTGGCTTAACGTAAATGACAATCGACCTATTTTTTCTGCTGATGAAAAGAAAAACATACTTAGAAAACTCAATGAAGCAGTTTCGTTTGAAAGCTTTTTGCATACTAAATATGTTGGTCAAAAACGATTTTCTTTAGAAGGAGGGGAGTCGTTAATTCCTGCCTTGGATGCTATTATTGAAAAAGCAGCCGATGCTGGTGTAAAACAGTTTGTAATGGGTATGGCCCACCGAGGGCGTTTAAGTGTTTTGACCAATGTTTTTGGTAAATCACCAAAAGATATTTTTAGCGAGTTTGATGGCAAGGATTATGAGGAAACCATCTTTGATGGAGATGTAAAATATCATCTAGGATGGACTTCTAGAAGAGAAACAGATTCAGGAAAAGTGGTCAACATGAACATTGCCCCAAATCCCTCCCATCTAGAAACTGTCAATTCAATTGTTGAAGGAATAACCAGAGCAAAGCAAGATCGGGACCACCAAGAAAATGTTTCTGAGGTACTTCCAATTTTGGTACATGGAGACGCGGCTTTTGCTGGGCAAGGTATTGTATATGAAATTATACAAATGGCTCGATTGGATGGATACCACACAGGAGGCACCATCCATATTGTGGTGAACAACCAAATTGGTTTTACCACCAATTATTTAGATGCCAGGTCTTCCACATACTGCACAGATGTTGGGAAAGTGACCCTATCTCCAGTGTTACACGTGAATGCAGATGATGCAGAAGCAGTGGTGCATGCAGCAACATTTGCTTTGGAGTATAGAATGCGCTACAAGAGAGATGTTTTTTTAGATTTGTTAGGCTACCGAAAATACGGGCACAACGAAGGTGATGAACCCAAGTTTACCCAGCCCTTATTATATAAATCCATATCCAAGCATCCCAATCCAAGAGATATCTATGCAGAAAAGTTGATTGCTGAAGGCGTTATTGATAAAGACTATGTTAAGAATCTTGAGGTAGAATATAAGAAAAGTCTAGAAGAGGACTTGCTGGATTCACGTAAGGTTGAAAAAACAAGAATCACACCTTTCATGCAAGATGAATGGGAAGGATTTAGTCAAAAGGCAGAAGATGCCATGTTGGGTTCAATTGATACATCATATGAACTCAAGAAGTTGGATCAAATTGCAGAGAATATAACTGTCCTTCCAGAAGGAAAGAAATTTTTAAGAAAGTTAGAACGCCTAGTTCAAGCCAGGAATAAAATGTATTTTGAGGACAATCAGTTGGATTGGGCCATGGGAGAACTATTGGCTTACGGTTCTTTGATTGAGGAAGGTTATGATGTTCGTATGACAGGGCAAGATGTGGAGCGGGGAACTTTTTCGCATCGTCATGCAGTCATTAAAACTGAAATGCATGAAGAAGAGGTGGTGTTGTTGAATAGGCTAGGGAAAAATCAAAATGGAAAATTCCATATCTACAATTCCCTGCTTTCAGAATATGCCGTTATGGGATTTGATTATGGATATGCTATGGCAAGTCCAAAAACATTGACCATTTGGGAAGCACAATTTGGGGACTTCAGCAATGGTGCCCAAATAGTGATAGATCAGTACCTTTCTTCCGCAGAAGACAAGTGGAAATTGCAAAATGGATTGGTACTTTTATTGCCGCACGGGTATGAAGGGCAAGGAGCGGAACATTCATCAGCAAGAATGGAAAGATATCTGCAATTATGTGCAAAAGACAATATGTATGTGGCAGATGTAACCACACCAGCGAACATGTTTCACTTATTACGGAGACAAATGAAAGCCGGTTTTAGAAAACCGCTTATTGTTTTTACGCCAAAGAGTTTATTGAGGCATCCAAAAGTGCTATCGACCAAAGAAGAAATGGCAAACGGAAGTTTCCAGGAACTTATTGACGATGATAAGGCTACAGCTGCCAAAACAAAAACATTGGTCTTCTGTACAGGGAAGTTCTACTATGATTTATTGAGTAAAAAAGAAGAGTTGAAAAGAGATGATGTGGCTTTGGTTAGATTGGAACAATTATTTCCACTACCAGCAAAAGAGATTCGAAGCATCATCAAAAAATATAAAAATGCAGATGATGTGGTTTGGGCCCAAGAAGAGCCAAGAAATATGGGAGCTTGGGGACATCTGTTGATGCATTTAGATGAAGCAAAACAATTTAGGGTGGCATCCAGAAGATTTTACGGAGCTCCAGCTGCGGGTAGTGCAGTTCGCTCGCAAAGAAGGCATGCCCAAGTAATAGAATATGTCTTTGATAAGACCAAAGACAACATGGTTAGAAGTTAATTTACAAAAGCGTAAAACTAGAATAAGATGGTTTTAGAAATGAAAGTTCCCTCGCCAGGGGAATCCATTACAGAAGTAGAAATTGCAGAATGGTTGGTGCAAGATGGAGACTATGTAGAAAAAGATCAGGCAATAGCCGAGGTGGATTCAGATAAAGCAACCTTGGAACTTCCAGCGGAGGAAAGCGGAATAATTACCCTTAAAGCAGAAGAAGGAGATGCAGTGGGGGTAGGTGAAGTAGTTTGTTTGATAGATACCAGTGCGGCAAAACCGGCAGGAGATGTAGCACCAGTTGCTAAAGAAGAATCTAAGGAAGAGCCGGCAAAGGCTGAAGCATCAAAACCAGTTGAAGCTAAAAAGGAGACGTATGCTTCAGGTACTCCATCGCCAGCTGCAAAGAAAATTCTAGATGAAAAAGGAATTGATTCAGCCGTAGTTTCCGGCTCAGGAAGAGATGGCCGTATTACCAAGGAAGATGCGGTAAAAGCAGTTCCATCTATGGGGTCGCCAACGGGAGGAAGTAGAGGAGAATCCCGTTCTAAACTTTCCATGCTAAGAAGAAAAGTTGCTGAACGATTGGTTGCTGCCAAGAATGAGACCGCCATGCTAACCACCTTCAACGAAGTTGATATGTCGCCCATCTTTGCATTGCGTAAAGAATATAAAGAGACATTTAAGGAAAAACATGGCGTAAGCTTAGGCTTTATGTCCTTCTTTACAAAAGCGGTAGTTCGCGCCTTGGAACTATATCCTGCGGTAAATTCTATGATAGATGGTAAAGAAATGCTATCCTATGATTTTTGTGATATCAGTATAGCGGTTTCAGGCCCAAAAGGGCTTATGGTACCTGTTATCCGAAACGCGGAGAACTTAACTTTTAGAGGCGTTGAAGCTGAGGTGAAACGTTTAGCGATTAGAGCTAGAGAAGGGGAGATTACTGTAGATGAAATGACTGGTGGTACGTTTACCATCACCAACGGAGGTGTTTTTGGCTCCATGTTGTCCACACCTATCATAAACCCACCACAAAGTGCTATTTTAGGAATGCACAATATTGTGGAACGCCCAATTGCTAAGGATGGGCAAGTGGTCATTGCACCTATCATGTATGTAGCACTTTCTTACGATCACAGAATCATTGATGGCAAAGAATCCGTAGGGTTCTTGGTTGCAGTAAAAGAAGCCTTGGAAAGTCCAGAGAAATTGTTGATGGAAGGCAATGTGAAAAAAGCGTTGGAACTATAATCAAATTATAATACATGGCCGCTGGAGGACCTTGTGATCATCCATTATCTGATATATTGACACATGGATTTGATGTCTATACTGCGGAATGCGATGAAATGATTAGAAAATTAGCAAAAATTGTGGACTCACAAGAGCTATATGAAATGTTTGATTGGCCTGATAACTTTAGCGCATCCGAAGAGGATAAACTGGAATTTGAAAAACAAGTAAGAACAAAATATTTGTCTCTAAGAAAAGAATAGGAAGTAAAAAACTACCAAACTGTTCATAGATTAAATGGATGGTACTTAGTTCTCAGTCTAACCAGAACAGACAGTTTTCTCTATCACATTCTTAAGAATAAGAACTTTTTATCATAATCAATTACCGCTTTACCTTTTTTAAGGACATCGCCACCTATAATTCCATCAACAGGTAATGCATTATGGGAAGTAAGTGCTTCATTAACATGGACTAAATCAAACAAGACAATTTTTTGTTTCTTCTTTTTCCAGTCACCAATTTGAATCTTGTTTTTGGAAGAGACCAAAGTTTCCATCTCGGTAGCCCCGGCTCCTGCAGCCTTAACGTCAGAAACTTCAGAAACCATTTTAAAAAAATCAATTTTATCCATGCCAACGCATGTGTTTGAAGCTCCGGTATCAAGAATAAATCGACCAGAAACACCATTAATTTTAGCCACTATTTCAAAATGATTGGTTTCTGTTAGCACCAAAGGAATACGCACGTAATTTTTGGAAGACAGAAACTTTTTGAGGGATTTCATCAACTATTTTTCCTAAAGATAAACCTATTTTTGCTTTATGGTTATAACAGATACGCACACACATTTGTACAGCGAAGCTTTTGATGAAGATCGTGATAAAATGATAGAAACAGCTATTAAGGCAGGCGTGGAGCGTTTTTTTATTCCTGCTATAGATTCCTCGTATACTCAAGCTATGCTAGCTCTGGAAGCTAACTATCCCAAAAATATACATTTAATGATGGGACTTCACCCTACCTCGGTCAAAGAAAACTATAAGGAGGAGTTGGCCCATGTGGAGAACCTACTTTCAGAAAGGAATTTTTGCGCTGTTGGAGAAATTGGGATTGATTTGTATTGGGACAAGACTTTTTTAAAACAACAGCAAGATGCTTTTGTACATCAGATACGATTGGCAAAAAAACATCAACTTCCCATAGTAATCCACTGTAGAGAGTCTTTTGATGAAATTTTCGAGATTTTGGAACAGGAAAAAGGAGAAGATCTTTACGGAATTTTTCATTGTTTTACAGGAACTTTGGAGCAGGCCCATAAAGCGATATCGTATAATATGAAGTTAGGTATAGGAGGAGTGGTCACTTTCAAAAATGGAAAAATCGACACCTTTTTAAAGGAGGTGGATTTGGAACATATTGTACTTGAAACGGATTCTCCTTATTTAGCACCAGTTCCATATCGAGGAAAGCGAAACGAAAGTTCCTATATAATTAAGGTATTGGAAAAATTAGCTATGATATACGATAAGGCCCCCGAAGAGATAGCGTCAATAACAACCAACAATTCCAAAAGCGTTTTTGGTATATAGAATTCACATGCAAAACAAAACAAACATTCTGCTCATTTATACCGGAGGTACTATCGGTATGATAAAGGATTACAAAACTGGGGCGCTTAAGGCTTTTAATTTTGACGAGCTGATGGGGAACATCCCAGAGTTGAATCAATTGGACTGTAATATTAGAGGTATATCGTTTGAGGAGCCTATTGACTCTTCCAATATGAATCCCGGTCATTGGGCCACAATCGCATCAATAATTGAAGATAATTACAAAACCTATGATGGTTTTGTGGTACTTCACGGGAGTGATACCATGAGTTACTCCGCCTCGGCTTTAAGTTTTATATTGGAGAATCTTTCAAAACCGGTCATTTTTACGGGTTCTCAATTGCCTATTGGTGATCTTCGAACCGATGCAAAAGAGAATTTAATCACATCAATACAAATAGCGGCACTTACAAAAAAGGGGAAGCCAGTCATACAAGAAGTGGGCCTGTATTTTGAATATAAATTGTATCGAGCCAATAGAACTACTAAAATCAATGCAGAACATTTCGAGGCTTTTGCATCCTTAAACCATCCGCCGCTGGTTGAATCAGGAGTCCATTTAAATGTTCATTATCCTAACCTCCTGAAAGCGTCAAGCAAATCTAGAGCCTTTAAGGCGCACAAAAAAATGGACGATAACATTGCAGTGCTCAAGCTATTTCCCGGGCTTAATGAATCCGTATTAAAATCGATATTAAGCGCACCAGGCCTTAAAGCACTTATTTTAGAAACCTATGGGGCGGGCAATGCTCCATTGGATGAATGGTTTTTAAATGCTATTGATACCGGTATCAAAAATGGCTTGCATATCATAAATGTAACGCAGTGTTCTGGCGGGGGAGTTTCCATGGGCCATTACGAGACAAGTGAAAAGCTTATGGAGATGCAATTGATTAACGGAAAGGACATTACGACGGAAGCTGCTATAACCAAAGCAATGTACTTGTTGGGGACTGAGATATCTGGGAAACTCTTTAAGACAATTTTTGAAACACCCCTCCGTGGTGAGATGCTCTAAAATTAACGGCTTAAATTTCATTAACTAATTATTTTTTTGTTTATTGGTCGGCCTAACTCTATTACAGAGAGAGGTGGCCGAGTGGTCGAAGGCGCACGCCTGGAAAGTGTGTATACACCAAAAGTGTATCGAGGGTTCGAATCCCTTCCTCTCTGCTAGGTATTTTAATTTTACAATTATAAAATTTTTATATCTTTAACATTATTAACTAACTAAATTTAAGTTTGAAAGAAATGAAAAAAATATCCTTTACTCTGGCTGCTGCCGGAATGTTTGTTTTGGGAACTACAACTGCATCCGCGGCGATGTTACAAGAAGAAGCTGCGGCTGAAGCCAGCAAAGGTTTCACTCAAGTATTAAAAGAACAATTTATTCAGGGAGGTCCTGCTTTCATGGGAATTGTGCTTTTATGTTTGATTTTGGGATTGGCAGTTGCGATCGAAAGAATTATTTATTTGAATTTGGCGAGCACCAACTCTGCTAAGCTCAAGCAACAAGTTGAAGATGCATTAGCTTCTGGTGGCGTTGAAGCCGCAAAAGAAGTGTGCAGAAACACAAAAGGCCCTGTTGCCTCTATTTTCTACCAAGGATTGGATAGAGCTGGAGAAGGACTAGAGTCTGCTGAAAAAGCTGTTGTTGCTTATGGTGGTGTTCAAATGGGACAATTAGAAAAGAATGTTTCTTGGTTATCCTTATTTATCGCTATTGCACCAATGCTTGGGTTCATGGGTACAGTAATAGGTATGATTGCGGCCTTCCAGAAAATTGCTGCGGTTGGTAACTTGAGTGCTTCTCTTATTGCAGGAGATATTCAGGTGGCATTATTAACCACAGTATTTGGTTTGATCACTGCGATTATTCTTCAAATTTTCTATAACTATATTATTGCAAAAATCGATAGTATCGTAAATGACATGGAAGACTCCTCTATATCTTTAATAGATATGTTGGCAGCACATAAAAAGTAATTACGAAATTAAAACTATCGAGAATCATGAATAAAATAATAAAAATAGCGCTTATCGTTATAGGGCTGGTAGCTACAGCACTATGGTTCGGTATGCCATCTAGTGATGATCCAGATGCTATAAACAGTGGTTCTATGAACTTCATGTTCATCATCATGTATATTCTGTTGGCCATTGCGGTGGTTTCAACAGTGTTTTTTGGACTTAAAAAATTGTTATCCACGCCTGGAAGCCTTAAAAAGGCATTGTTTGCCATTGGAGGATTAGCAATTATTGTAGCCATTTCCTATGGTCTTTCTTCAAGTGCTGAGGCAAAGGCAGTTGCAGATTCTATGGCTAATTTAGGAGCTACAGAAGGTACAGTTAAGAATATTGGTATGGGATTGAATGTTTTCTTTATCCTTACCGCTGTTGCCGTTGTACTTATGGTTTTTCCAGGGTTGAAAAAAATGTTCGTTAAGTAAAAAATAAAAGTTATGGCTAGAAGAAATGGAGCACCAGAAGTGAATGCCGGTTCTATGGCTGACATAGCTTTCTTGTTACTTATCTTTTTCTTGGTTACCACAACCATTGAGACGGATGCGGGATTGGATCGTATGTTGCCACCTATGGAGCCGCCAGAAGATAATGTTATTATTAAGCAGAAGAACATTTTTACGGTGAACATCAACAAAAATGGCCAGTTATTGGTCGAAGATGAGTTGATGAATTTGCAAGATTTACGAGAAGCGGCAAAAGCGTTTTTAGAAAATGGTGCAGATGGATCTTGTACTTATTGTAAAGGACGAGGTGACTTAAATTCATCAGACAATCCGGACAAAGCAATTATCTCTTTAAAAAATGATCGCGAAACCAAATACAGTACCTATATAACAGTACAAAATGAATTGGTTGGAGCGTACAATGATTTACGGGATAGAGAAGCAGAACGTCTGTATGGTCAAAAGTTCACCAAAATGGAGGCCGAGTACTTAAACCCTGAAACACCATCTAGCGTAAGAGATGATTTGAAGGATAAAGTGAAAAGAGTTCAAGAAATGTTTCCACAGAAACTTTCAGAGGCTGAAACATCAACTAATTAAATAAAAATAGTATGGCAAAATTTGCAAAAAAGAAAGATGGTGATTTGCCTGCAGTTTCAACTGCATCGTTACCGGATATTGTTTTTATGTTACTGTTTTTCTTTATGACAGTGACCACTATGAAAGATAGTTCTTTGTTAGTTGAGAATACCCTTCCTAACGCAACTGAGATAAAGAAGTTAGAGAAGAAAGATCGAGTAATCTATATTTATGTAGGGAAGCCTACACAGGAATATGCAAAGGTCTTTGGTACTGAGCCAAAAATTCAATTGAACGATAAATTTGCGAGTGTGGAAGAAGTAGGTTCTTATATTCTTGCAGAACGTGCTAAAAAGCCTCAAGAACTACAAAATGTATTGACTACTGCCTTAAAGGTTGATAAAAATGCTAATATGGGTCTTATTGCCGATATTAAGCAACAGTTAAGAGAAGTAAATGCCTTAAAGGTCAACTATACGACTTATGAAGGAAATGCTTTTAATAACCTGCAGTAACCGATAACTTAGATTTAGTAAAAAACGCTCCAAATTTATAATTTGGAGCGTTTTTTGTTTAGTAATGCTTAGTATGAAAGTAACACGTTTTCTAATTAAAGGGTTAAGTGTTTTTACGTTTTTAGTCTCCTCATACCTTGTAAACGCCCAAGTAGAGGATAATGTTGGCGTCACTTCAAAATATTTGGAAGATCAATTCTACATTGGCTTAGGATTTAATTTTTTAGTGGATAGACCCATGGATGTAAGTCAAAGGAGTCTGTCTTATAATCTGCAGGGCGGTTTTATTAAGGATATTCCATTTAATAAGAGGAGAAATTTTGGTTTAGGAATAGGTTTGGGATATGCTACAAATTCTTATTATCACAACATTGAAGCAAGTGAAGTTGGAGATAATGTTATTTATGAAATTTCAACCTCTGATGAGTTTAAAAGAAGCAAGTTTGAAACACACGCCATAGAAATGCCCATTGAGCTAAGGTGGCGAACTTCTACACTTGAAGAGTATAAATTTTGGCGAATTTATGCGGGTGCTAAACTGGGATATGTGTTTTCAGGAAGGTCAAAATTGGTAACTGATTCAGAAACAACAGGATTTTCAAACGGTGATATCCAAAAATTCCAATATGGCCTACTCTTAAATTTTGGTTACAATACCTGGAATATTCACGCGTATTATAGTTTAAACCCTTTGCTGGAAGACCGACTTACTTTAGAAAACGGGACTCCTATTGATATTCGTGTGCTTCGAATTGGAGTTATCTTTTATATTCTATAACCAATATTTTAAAATTATTAATTGGGAGCATAACCCAATAAGAAACCCAATTAATAGTTCCGATTTGCTATGCGCTTTAAGATATAATCTAGATGTAGCAACAAGTCCTGTCAACAAAGTGAAAACACTAATGGCCAAGGTAATGTTTGTCTCAAAATGGATGCTCAATCCTATCATGAACATTAAAAGGCTACCCATACCCAATAAATGAATACTGGTTTTAAATCTTAAGAAAAGGAGAATCAATGCGGCTCCCGTTGCCGTTAAAAGGCCCGTGAAAAAATAAAACAACTCATGTATATAGTTGTTGGGAATTACTTTGTACAGAATCATCAACAGCAAAATACAGCTAATGTACAGTGGATATTTGCGCTCCTTAACCGTTGGTAGAAAAATTGAATTGATGACACCAAGGTTTTTAAGAATCAGGAAGAAGATAATCGGGATGATTACGGTAAGAATGAAAATTGGCAGAATGTTTCCGCTTTGCACCTCAAGTGAGCTATATTTTGGAGTTACCAAAAAATAAATAACAGTGCCTCCAATGGGCACAAATAGTGGATGAAAAATATAGGAGACAATATTAAGGAGATGGCACATTAAATTTGCTTTCTTAACCTAGCTACGGGAATGCCCAACTGCTCTCTGTATTTAGCAACAGTTCTTCTTGCTATGGGGTATCCGCGTTCTTTCAGGATTTTCGCCAACTTATCATCTGTCAATGGCTTTTTCTTTTCCTCTTCGCCAATTACAGTTTCCAGTATCTTTTTTATTTCCTTAGTAGAAACATCTTCTCCTTGCTCATTTTTCATGGATTCGGAAAAATATTCCTTAATCAGTTTGGTGCCATAGGGTGTATCTACATATTTGCTGTTTGCAACCCTTGAAACGGTTGATACATCCATGTTAATTTGGTCAGCAATATCTTTTAAGATCATGGGGCGGAGCTTTCTTTCATCCCCACTTAAAAAATAATCCCGTTGGTAATTCATTATGGTGCTCATGGTAACATACAAGGTTTGTTGACGTTGTTTTATAGCATCAATAAACCATTTAGCAGCATCAAGTTTTTGTTTGATAAAGAGCACAGTGTCTTTTTGGGATTTTGATTTTTCTTTGGCGTTTTTATACCCCTCAAGCATATTGCTGTAATCACGGGAAACGTGGAGTTCGGGTGCATTTCTCCCATTCAAGGTAAGTTCCAGTTGTCCTTCAACAATTTTGATGGAGAAATCAGGAACAATGTGTTCAATAATCCTAGTATTGCCCGCATATGACCCACCCGGTTTAGGATTTAGTTTTTCTATCTCCGAAATTGCACTTTTAAGCTCATCTTCACTAATGTGATGTTTTTGGAGCAACTTGGAATAGTGTTTTTTAGAAAACTGATCAAATGATTTATCCAATATTGAAATAGCTAAATCTATCGAAGGAGTTTTCTCCTTTCGTTTTAATTGCAACGTTAGGCACTCGCTTAAAGATCTTGCGCCAACACCTGGGGGGTCCAGTTCCTGAACGGTTTTAAGAACGCTTTCAATTTTGTCCTCTTCTACATAAATGTTTTGCGTAAAGGCCAAATCATCCATAATGTCTGGCAAAGGTCTACGGATATAGCCACTCTCATCCACACTGCCTACCAAAAATTCGGCTATTGCCCATTCTTCATCATCCAAATAAGCGGTATTGAGTTGATTGATCAGATGTTGGTTAAAAGAGGTTCCTGAAGCATATGGAACACTTTTTTCATCATCATCAACACTATAGTTGCTGGTCTGTGTTCTATAATCGGGAACTTCATCATCACTTAGGTAATCATCAATATTGATTTCATCCGCAGTAATGGTTTCACTATCCGTATCCTCATATGAATCCTCATAGGCATCATCTAGCGTATTGCTTTCTTCTTTGCCACTTTCCAATGCAGGATTTTCCTCAAGTTCTTGTTTTAAGCGTTGTTCAAAAGCCTGGGTGGGCAATTGAATTAGCTTCATGAGCTGTATCTGCTGCGGAGACAGTTTCTGGGAAAGCTTAAACTGTAAATGTTGTTTTAGCATAAGGATTTATAATCGACCTGCTTTATAAATTTAAGAATTCAAATTAAAACTCTGCATTCTGAGGTGTGCGTGGATAAGGAATTACATCTCTGATATTGCCCATTCCCGTTGCAAACTGTACCATACGCTCAAAACCAAGCCCAAATCCACTGTGCACTGCGGTACCAAATCTTCTTAAGTCTAAATACCACCAAAGTTCTTTTTCGTCAATATTTAGTTCTTTTATTTTTTGCTGAAGCACATCTAAACGCTCTTCACGTTGGGAACCTCCAACAATTTCTCCAATTCCGGGGAATAAAACGTCCATGGCACGAACGGTCTTTTCGTCCTCGTTCAATCGCATATAAAATGCTTTGATATTTGCTGGGTAATCAAAAAGAATAACTGGGCATTTAAAATGTTTTTCTACCAAGAAGCGTTCATGCTCACTTTGCAAATCTGCACCCCATTCATCTATTGGGAATTGAAACTTTTTCTTTTTATTGGGCTTACTATTTTTTAAAATATCGATTGCTTCGGTATAGGATACTCTTTTAAAATTGTTTTCTACTACAAACTTGAGTTTTTCAATCAACGGCATTTCTGAGCGTTCATTTTGAGGTTTGGATTTTTCTTCATCCAAAAGGCGTTTTTCTAAAAACTCCAGATCATCCTGGCAGTTGTCCAATACATACTTCAAAATCCATTTGATAAAGTCTTCGGATAGATCCATATTGGCATCCAAGTCATAAAAAGCCATTTCGGGCTCAATCATCCAAAATTCTGCCAAATGTCTGGAAGTATTGGAGTTTTCAGCTCTAAAAGTTGGGCCAAAAGTGTATACCTTGCCCAAGCCCATGGCATAAGTTTCTGCTTCTAACTGACCAGATACGGTAAGATTGGTCTCTTTACCAAAAAAATCTTGTGTGTAATCTACTTCTCCCTGCTCATTTAGTGGAGGATTTTTTGGGTCTAAAGTACTTACCCGAAACATTTCACCCGCTCCTTCGGCATCGGAACCAGTAACAATGGGAGCATGCATATAGTAGAAGCCATTCTGCTGAAAATAACTATGGATTGCAAATGAAAGCGCAGAACGAACTCTCATTACTGCTGAAAAAGTATTTGTACGCACCCTAAGATGCGCCTTCTCCCGTAAAAACTCCAAAGAATGTTTTTTGGGTTGGATGGGATAGGTTTCTGGATCTGCTGTTCCATGCACAAAAACAGCATTTGCCTGAATCTCTACACTTTGTCCCCTTCCTTGGCTTTCAACAAGAGTTCCTGAGATTTTTAATGCTGCTCCAGTAGAAATTTGTTTGAGTAAGGTTTCGTCAAAATTTTCAAAATCGACAACGCATTGCAGGTTATGAATGGTTGACCCATCATTTAAAGCGATAAATCTGTTGCTTCTAAATGTTTTTACCCATCCGTTTATTTCAACGGCATCTCCAATCGGCTGCGTACTGAGCAGTTCTTTAATAGAATAAGAATTCATTTCAGGCTATCGTAAATTAAGCGGTAAAGATAGGTTTTTGGTCAAAAACGATAGCAATGGAACGGGTATATTTATAGGGATTTCAACCCCTTATTTATCATTGAGATTAACCTCGTCTTTGGGTAAAATATCGATTTGTGGCTTTTTAAGTACTTCTTTGTTGGCAATACTTCTTTCTAAAGATAAAAGTAGTGAGGGTAATAAAATCAGATTTGCCAGCATAGCAAATAGTAAGGTAGCGGAGACCAATCCTCCCAAAGCTTTAGTACCGCCAAAACTTGAAATGATAAAAACGGAAAAACCAAAGAAGAGCACTATGGAAGTGTAGAACATGCTTACGCCAGTTTCACGTAGTGCCGCATAAACGGATTTCTTTATTTGCCAACGATTGGCTGCTAGTTCCTGCCGGTATTTTGCCAAAAAGTGGATGGTATCGTCCACTGATATTCCAAAAGCAATACTAAAAACAAGAATTGTAGATGGTTTTATGGGAACACCGAGGTATCCCATTAACCCTGCGGTAATGACCAAGGGTAACAAGTTTGGTACCAGAGAAATGATAATCATCCTAAAAGACCGGAACAAATAAGCCATAAACAAGGAAATCAAACCGATAGCCAATGCTAGGGATAGCAAAAGGTTTTTGACCAAATATTTGGTACCTTTTAGAAATAGCAATGCTTTTCCTGTCATGAAGACATTGTATCGTTCAGAAGGGAAGAATTTAGATATGGATTGTAGCATATCTTGCTCAATTTCCTCCATTCGGTCAATTTTTACATCACGCATAAAGGTTGTTATGCGCGCTGTCTGTCCTGTGCTGTCAACAAAGCTCTCTAAAAGATTTCCATCGCTGGATGATTTTCTTGCCACATCCATGATAAAGGTGTTTTCTTGGGATGTAGGCAGTTGATAATATTTTGGTATCCCATTATAAAAGGCCTGTTTGGAATACTTTATCAAATTTACTAATGAGACTGGCTTTGAGAGTTCTGAAGTCTCTTCTATCACGGTTCCTAGCTGGTCCATTCGCTTTAAAGTAGCTGGTTTTATGGCTCCATTTTTGCGTTTGGTGTCTACTACAATTTCCATGGGCATAATCCCATCGAATTCCTCTTCAAAAAACCGAATGTCCTTAAAATAGTGTGTGTTTTTGGGTAAATCTTCAATTCTACTACCAGTGATTTGTATTTGATAAATACCTATGATACTTAAAATTAGGACAATTACTGAAGTGATATACACGCCTATTCTATGGTGCCTTACCATCCGTTCCATCCAATCAACAAAAAAGTCTATCCACTTCTTATTAAGATGTTTTAGATGTTTGTCTTTGGGAAGCGGCATAAAACTGTAAAGGATAGGGATTATCAACAGTGATAGAATAAAAATCCCAATGATATTGATGGAAGCCACGATGCCAAATTCCTTAAGCAAATCACTATCGAGAATAATGAAAGTAGCAAACCCCGAAGCTGTGGTAATATTGGTCATTAGGGTGGCATTTCCAATTTTGGAAATAACACGTTGTAAGGATAAAGCCTGATTTCCGTGCTTTTTGACTTCTTGTTGATATTTGTTGATCAAGAAAATACAGTTGGGAATCCCAATTACAATAATCAACGGGGGAATGAGGGCTGTTAGGATGGTAATTTCATATTTGAAAAGGCCTAAAATTCCAAAAGCCCACATTACTCCAATGATTACCACGCACATTGAAATAAGGGTAGCCCTAAAGCTTCTAAAGAAGAAAAAGAAAATGATGGAAGTCACCAATAAAGCAGCTGCAATAAAGATTCCGATTTCATCTACAATGGACTTTGTATTCCACGTACGAATGTATGGCATGCCCGACACCCGAACATCTAGATTGGTCTCTTCTTCGAAGTTCTTAATAAGATCTGCAAGGTCATTAAGGATAAATTCGTTACGAACCGCAGTGTTCATAATATCCTTGTCCAAATACGCTATGGTTTGGATGGTCCCACTTTCCGAATTGTAAATCAAATTATCGTAAAACGGTAATTTTTCAAACAGATGATTTTTGAGCTCATCCACTTCTGCCTTTGTTTTTGCAGGACTTTTGATAAAGGTTTCCATAACAAACTCTTGTTTGTCATTATCCTTGACCAAAACTTTTAGGTTGTCTGTAGATACTACAAAGTCAATCTCTGGAAAAGCTTCAAGTTGCTTGCTTAATTTGTTCCATCTGTTGAACTTGCTAGGAGTAAAAAGCGAAGAATCCCGGATAGCAAATACTATCGCGTTTCCTTCTTCTCCAAAAATGTTTTTAAAGGCATTGTATTGAACGGTAGCGGGGTGATCGTCTGGGAGAATGTTCGCTTCGGTATTGGAAAACTGCATGTTTTTCCACTGAAGAGCCAAAAATACGGTGAAGGCCGCAACTCCAATAAGAATAAGAATCCTGTTTCTAAGGATTATACGAGCTGTTTTTGGCCAAAATCCTTTAGTAAGCTTAGCTACCATATGGGTTTTATTGGGCGCAAAGGTAGAAAATGATTGGTTGTGTTCCTAAAGAATGCAAAGGGTAAATCGATAAGAATTAAACCTTCATTATTTCAGTTTCCTTAACGTCAAGAATCGCATCTACTTTCTTACTGTAAGTATCAGTAAGTTCCTGCACATCTAGTTCAGCATTCTTTTGTAGATCTTCGGAAATGTCCAGTGCTTTTAGTTCCTTATTGGCCTCTTGTCTGGCACTTCTTATGCTCACCTTCGCATCTTCAGCTTCAGATTTTGCTTGTTTAACCAGTTGTATCCTTCTTTCTTCTGTTAATGGTGGAACGTTAATGATAATCATTTCCCCATTATTCATAGGATTAAAACCTAAATTGGAATTTGTAATAGCAGTTTCTATATCTGGAAGAATGCTTTTTTCCCAAGGTTGAACGGAAATGGTTCTGGCATCTGGAGTGTTTATATTGGATACCTGTGATAGCGGAGTAACCGAGCCGTAATACTCTACCATAACCGTTGATAACATTACAGGACTTGCTTTTCCAGCACGAATTTTGACCAAAGCTTTTTCCAAATGGGAAATGCTGCCATCCATACTTTCTTTTGTACTATCCAGAATAAATGTTACTTCTTCGTTCATAAGATTAAATTTTAATACTTGGAATCAAAGTGCATGCCAATTTAAATGTTGACCACTGTTCCAATATTTTCACCACAAACTAATTTCATTAGATTACCTCGTGTGTTCATATCAAAAACCACAATAGGCAATTCGTTTTCTTGACTAAGGGTAAAAGCGGTGGTATCCATCACTTTTAATCCTTTTGAAAGTACATCGTTAAAAGAGATACTATCAAATTTGGTAGCGGTTTTATCTTTTTCAGGGTCTGAAGTATATATACCGTCTACTCTAGTGCCTTTTAGAATAACATCCGCTTTTATTTCAATTGCTCTTAAAACAGCAGCTGAATCTGTGGTAAAATATGGATTTCCGGTACCCCCGCCAAAAATGACCACCCTGCCTTTTTCTAAATGGCGTATAGCTCGTCTTCTAATAAAAGGTTCGGCTACCTCATTAATTTTGATGGCAGATTGAAGTCGTGTTTCCACACCTTGAAGTTCCAAAGCGCTTTGTAGCGCAAGACCATTAATCACCGTTGCAAGCATTCCCATATGGTCTCCTTGAACACGATCCATTCCTTGGCTAGCACCAGAAAGCCCTCTAAAAATATTACCACCTCCAATAACAATGGCAACTTCAACTCCTTTGGCAATTACCGCTTTTATATCCTCGGCATATTCTGATAAACGCTGAGGGTCTATACCATACTGTTGTTCGCCCATTAAGGCTTCACCACTTAATTTTAAAAGAATTCTTTTGTATTGCATTTAGGATATGTTGAAGTCCGGACAAAAATAATCAAAATTATTTATGACTTACCACAGGAAAAATAGATCATTCAACAATAAAATGAACAAAAAAGTTATACATTCTGTAACCTTTTTAAAAAACCAAAGTATACCCTTCAACAAGCCATAAAAACGAATCCAGATTGCAAGACCTAACCGATAATAGCCTAATGCTCAAAGTAAAAAATGGAGACTTGGATAAGTTGGGATTGCTGTATGAGCGACATAAGAAAAGATTGTTTGGGTTCTTTTATAATTTGGGAAATAACCCATCGGTGAGTGAAGATTTGGTTCAAAATGTGTTCGTTCGGATTTTAAAGTATAGACAATCATATGTGGGTGATGGTTTGTTTGCCGCATGGATGTATAGAATGGCAAGAAATGTAAATTACGATTACCACAAAAAGGTTGCGAAACAACAGATTTCCCATGGTGTTTCACCTGAAGATGTAAAGTCTGAAACCGAGGATCTGTTAAACGAAGATGAGGAAATGGAAGGCAATAGGGATTTGTTGAAAAAGGCACTTGCGATGCTATCAGACGAGAAAAGAGAACTATTGGTGCTGAGCAAGTACAGAGAGATGAAGTTTGCGGAAATTGCCGAAATTTTTGGATGCACCGAGGGAGCAGCTAAGGTGAGGGTACACCGAGCGATAAAGGAGTTAAGGACAATTTTTTCACAATTAGAAATTAGATAGCAGGATGGATAAAGAGATGTTTGAGTCACAGGCAATGGATTTTATGTCAGGAGGTATGTCTGAGGATGAACAGAGCGGTTTTAAGAAGTTTCTTGAAGAGAACGATGAATACCAAAAGAAATATAACGAATTGGGGGATACTTGGAAAAAGATAGGCGCTATGAATTCTCCAGAGCCTTCATCAAAAATGGATGAGGCTTTTTTTGAGATGCTTTCCAATGAAATCGATAAAACAAATAAAGAAACGGTTGAAGGTACTTTTTTGGAAAAGCTCACCAGACTTTTTAAGCCCCAGTTTGCCTATGGAATTTTATTATTGGGAATAGGGCTGGCCATAGGATATTATGTAAATTCTGACACCTCTATAGATGGAGAAGGTGTTGTGGTCTCTAACGAAGCTACGGCAGAGGTGAGACAAAGATTAGTGCTGACACTTTTAGAGCAACCATCTGCAAATCAGCGATTACAAGGTGTAAGCGAGGCGAATAAATTTGAAAATGTGGACGAAATGGTCATTAAGGCGTTGTTGCAAACATTGAATAATGATTCTAATGTGAATGTACGCCTAGCCGCTATTGAGTCTTTGACCAATTATGTAAATGACCCTCTTGTAAGGCAAGGTTTGGTTCAGTCCATTCCAAATCAAGAGTCTCCAATTTTACAGGTAACCCTGGCCAATTTAATGGTAGCATTACAAGAAAAAGCATCGATTGAACCCTTCAAGCAATTGCTAAAGGAAAAAGAATTGGATACCACGGTGCAGAAGAAGATTAAAAACTCTATAGAATCAATAATCTAGTTTATTTATCAATCATCCTTTAAGGATAAATCAAATCACGAACAGTTAAATTTAAAACAATGAAGCAATTAGTTTTAGTAGCATGTCTTTCCTTGATCATAGGGATACAAACGACAAAAGCACAGCAAAAGAAATTTACCGAACAGATTAAAAAAGAAATCCAACTTTCTAATACAGCGGAAAACGGTTTGGTTGTAAAAAATGTTTTCGGTTCTGTATCTGTGCAGGGGTACAATGGAGATAAGGTGTTTATAGAAGTGGAAAAGACCATAACTGCAGATACCAATGAGAACTTGGAGTTGGGTAAAGAAGAACTTAAGGTTAAGATTTTTCAAGAGGGAAACAGGGTGATTATACATCCAGATGCACCTTATATTCAATTTGATAAAACGAATTTGAGATACAATTGGTGTAATAATTACGATGAACCATCCTATGGTCATAAATTAAATATTAAGGTAAAAGTTCCCAATACTTTTCAAATTGTGGTTGGTACGGTGAACGACGGGGAGATTCTTGTTGAGAATACTTCGGGTAATTCAGTAAAAGCAGAAAACATAAACGGAGGAATTACACTTTCCAATATTACAGGAAAAACGAATGTGAATTGTATAAATGGACCTGTAACGATCACCTATGCCAATAACCCCACCAGTGCATCTGAATATTACTCTTTAAATGGAGACATCAATATTTCATATCAAAAGGCATTATCTGCAAATATTTCTTTTAAAAGTATGAATGGGGAACTATTTACAGATTTTGATATCAACAAGCAGTATATGAAGACCAACAAAAAAACGACAGATGAGAATCAGACAAAATATAGATACGAAGCTAAGCCGGTGGTCCAAATAGGAAATGGCCAAGTGGATTTTGATTTTGAGACGCTAAACGGGAATGTATTCATCAAAAAAATATAAAGTCATGAAGAATATTAGACTAATCAGTATGGCAATTATTGCCTTTGTTACAGTAAGCTTAACAGGGCAAGAGAAGAGTATCAATTTATTTTCGGTGCCATTAAGTAATCCTGGAAATCCTGGAAAATTGGTGATTGACCAAATTTCTGGATCAATACATGTTGAGGGCTACGAAGGCGCTGAAGTAGTGATTAAAGCTTCTTTTGGAAGTAATAAAGTTCATTTTAAGGATGATGATCAAAGAGATGGCCTTAAGAGAGTTAAAAGTTCTTCATTGAATATTGGGGCAGAGGAAAAAAACAATGTAGTCCATGTAATAAATGAACAATGGAACAAAGTAACCAATCTTGATGTGAAGGTTCCCAAGAATTTTTCGCTCAAATTGTCTACCGTAAATGATGGTAACATCTCTGTAAAAGGTGTTAATGGAGAAATGGAGATAAGTAATGTCAATGGTAAAATTACTTTGGAATCTGTAAGTGGTTCGGCATCCACGGATACGGTAAATGGAGATATCAAGGTTTACTTTGACAGTATTACAAAAGATGCAAATATGGCTTTTAGCAGTTTAAATGGAAATGTGGATATTACTTTCCCTAGCTCTCTTAAAGCCAATATTAAGGCAAAATCGGACATGGGGGATATTTTTACGGATTTTGATATGCAAGTTTCCAGTAATAAGCCTGAAGTGAATAAGAATAATGGCTCTGGAACTTATAAAGTAAAGATAGAGCAGTGGGTAAGGGGCACTATTAATGGAGGAGGTCCGGAAATGCTTTTCAAAACGTTTAATGGAGATATTCTTATAAAATCTAAATAGCAAAAATAGCCTATAAACAAAAAGCCCGCTTCTTTAAAGAAGCGGGCTTTTTGTTTGATAATATATTAAGGTAACTATCCTAATGCTACTCTTGAAAATCCAGTTACTTCCAAGCTGGAGTCTACAGATTTTACATATTGAGCAACACTTTGTTTGTTATCTTTTATAAAGGTTTGATTTACCAGAGTATTGTCCTTGAAGAATCTTTTCAATTTCCCTTTTGCAATATTTTCCAACATTGCTTCTGGCTTTCCTTCTTGACGCAATTGATCTTTGGCAATTTCAATTTCCTTATCTATTATGGATTGATCTACACCTTCCTCATTCAATGCAACCGGATTCATGGCAGCGGCTTGCATAGCGACATCTTTGGCAGCGCCTGCAGCGCCATCAACAGCTGCGGATAAACCAACCAAAGTTGCTATTTTGTTACCTGCATGGATGTAAGAGCCTACAAAAGGAGCGTTCAATTTCTCAAAACTTCCTATTTCTATTTTCTCACCAATTACACCAGTTTGCTCTGTCAGCTTTTCGGCAACAGTCATTCCATTGAACGATGCGTCCATGAAAGCGTCTTTATTGTCAAAACCTAAAGCAAGGTCGGCCAAATCATTGGCAAGTGTTACAAAGGTCTCGTTTTTAGCAACAAAATCAGTTTCGCAATTTAAAGAAATAATCACTCCGCTTGAATTGGCTGTATTTACTTTTGCAATAGCAGCACCTTCAGAAGAATCCCTATCAGCTCTTTTTGCAGCTACTTTCTGTCCTTTTTTTCTAAGGATTTCTATCGCTTTTTCAAAATCACCATCAGCTTCAACCAAAGCATTTTTGCAATCCATCATTCCAGCTCCGGTGGTCTTTCTTAATTTATTTACTTCTGCGGCGGTAATCTTTGCCATTTTTTCTCTATTTAAAAATTATGTAAAGTAAAACACTACTTAGGTGTTTTGTTTTAGTCAATGTTAAATTAGGTTTGCCTATTCAACGCCACCTTTGGCGTTGTCTTGCCATTCTTTTAACTCATCCCATTTACCATCAGCGGCCATTTTTGCCTGTTTTGGCCAAGTTGCTGGGTCTAAATGAGCCATTCTTGAACTAGCTTCGGTCAAAATTTCCTTGATTTTCTCCGGGTCAGCTTTTGCAAGTTTTGCAAAGGTATCTATACCACTATTCACTAAAGCTTCTGCGGCTTTTGGTCCAGCACCTTCAATTTTGGTAAGGTCATCAGCTTTTGCTTTAGCAGCGGTTTTCTTAGCTTTAGACTCCTCTTTGGCTTCAGCTTTTTTCTCAGCAACTGGTTCGGCTTTTTCTTTTGCCACAGGTGCTTTTTCTTCCTTAACTTCTTCTTTCTTCGCTTCTACTGGAGCTTTTTCTTCAGCTACAGTTTTTTCCTTTGTTGCAGCTGGTTTTTCATCCTGCTGCTTATCGTTTTTGCGTTCTGCTAAACCTTCAGCAACCGCTTTGGTAACCTCAGTCATAATAGCTTCAATAGATTTTCCAGCATCATCGTTTGCAGGAATCACAAAATCTATTGGTCTTGGATCAGAATTGGTATCGACCATTGCAAAAATTGGAATGTTCAATTTTTGAGCTTCTTTTACCGCGATGTGCTCACGCATGGTGTCAACTATAAAGATTGCACCTGGTAAACGAGTCATCTCAGAGATAGAACCCAAGTTCTTTTCCAATTTTGCTCTTAAACGGTCAACCTGTAGTCTTTCTTTTTTAGAAAGGGTGTTGAATGTACCGTCTTTTTTCATTCTGTCAATAGCAGCCATTTTCTTAACTGCCTTACGAATGGTAACAAAGTTGGTCAACATACCACCTGGCCATCTTTCTGTGATATAGGGCATGTTTACATTGGATACTTTTTCTGCAACAATATCCTTTGCTTGTTTTTTTGTAGCTACAAAAAGAATTTTTCTACCGGATGCAGCAATTTTTTTAAGGGCCTCATTGGCTTCCTCAATTTTTGCTACAGTTTTGTAGAGATTGATAACGTGGATTCCGTTACGCTCCATGTAGATATAAGGAGACATGTTTGGGTTCCACTTTCTTGTTAGGTGTCCAAAATGCACACCTGCTTCTAGTAAGTCTTTGACTTCAATTTTACTTGCCATTTTTTTTGTAATTAGTTTACGTTCCGTTGTATTAGCAATGAATTGGTGGTCACAAAAAATGTTCGCCCTATCCATTTAGATGCTAAACTAAATTCCAAAAAGTCGATTTTTTGCTCTTTGGAACAACGACAACTTGGTTAAAAATATAACCCTGAAATGCTTCAGGGTTTTCAATGAACTTATATAATCTAGTGCAAAAGCACTTAAATAATTAACGTTTAGAGAACTGGAATTTCTTACGGGCTTTTTTCTGACCAAATTTCTTACGCTCCACCATTCTTGGGTCTCTGGTCAACAATCCTTCAGGTTTAAGCGCTAGTCTGTTCTCTTCATCAATTTCGCACATTACCCTTGACAATGCCAAACGAACAGCTTCTGCCTGACCTGTAATTCCACCTCCATATACATTCACCTTTACATCATATGTATCTTCTGTATTGGTTAATGCAAAAGGTTGCTTTACCTTGTATTGTAATGTAGCAGTTGTAAAATAATCCTTTAAGTCTTTTTTGTTTACAGTAATGTTTCCTTTTCCTTCAGAAACATAAACTCTTGCTACGGCAGTTTTTCTTCTACCAATCTTATGAACCACTTCCATTATTTGTAGTCGTTTAAGTTTATTGCTTTTGGTTTTTGAGCTTCTTGACCATGCTCTGCGCCAACATATACTTTCAGGTTTCTGAACAATTCAGCTCCTAATTTATTCTTAGGAAGCATTCCTTTTACGGATTTTTCAATGATTCGCTCAGGGTGTTTGTCCAATAATTCCTTAGCAGTGGTAGAACGCTGTCCACCCGGATAACCCGTATATCTTAAATATGTTTTGTCATCCCATTTGTTCCCGCTCAGGGTAATTTTCTCTGCGTTAATAACGATTACGTTATCACCACAATCTACATGAGGGGTAAAATTGGTCTTATGTTTTCCTCTAAGCAATTTGGCTACTTTTGACGCCAATCTACCTAATGTTTCTCCTTCAGCATCAACCAATAACCATTGTTTGTCAACGGTTGCTTTATTGGCAGAAATAGTCTTATAACTTAATGTATCCACTTCTAGAATATTATTGATTTAAAAACCTATCCCGATAAACGGGCTGCAAATGTACAATTATTAGATTGAATAACAAATGGTTGGTTGGGAATATTTTTTAGTTTTTCCATCAATAAGTATTTACCAAAAGAAAGCACCCTTTTTAACGCCATTTTTATGTTAAAAAAGGTATAAAACGCTGCAAGACTGTAACTGTTATACTTTTCTTAGGTCTTTAGTACAACCCATCTAATCAAAAAACCAATCAAGTGAAAAAATTCATCATTCTCTTCACGCTGCCTTTCATTTCTATTTATGTACAAGCCCAGGATTCTACCTTAGTCGTTCCAAAAAAGATTTATGTTACCAAACCCGTAGAACAAGATGCACCACCTGTGGTGGATGGCTTGTTGAATGATGAAGCATGGAATCTTGTAGATTGGGCTGGGGATTATGTGGAGTTCCAACCAGATGAAAACACGCCACCAAGTTATCAGACCAAATTCAAAATAGTTTACGATAGCAAGAACCTATATATAGGAGTACGATGCTATGATGCTGAACCTGATAAAATTGTAAAAAGACTATCCCGTAGAGATGGCTTTGAAGGGGATTGGGTCGAATTTAATATAGACAGCTACCACGACAAACGAACGGCATTTTCCTTTACCGCAACAGTGGCAGGTGTGAAAGGGGATGAGTTCGTTTCTAACAATGGGAATAACTGGGATGGTAGTTGGAACCCTATTTGGTACACCAAAACCAATGTAGACGAAGAAGGTTGGACAGCTGAATTGAAAATTCCATTAAGCCAATTAAAATTTGGAGGTGAGGAGAATCAAGTTTGGGGGTTGCAATCGACACGAAGGTTTTTTAGAGCAGAAGAACGTTCACTTTGGCAGCGAAAACCTGTTGATACACCAGGGTGGGTAAGCGAGTTTGGGGAACTTCACGGACTTAAGAATATAGAACCTCAAAAACAACTGGAAATTCAACCCTATACTGTAACCAGCGGAGAAACCTATGAGGCAGAGGAAGGCAACCCTTTTAGGGATGGCAGCGAAAGTGATATCACAGTAGGACTTGATGCCAAGATTGGGGTTACCAATGATTTGACCCTGGATTTAACCGTAAATCCAGATTTTGGTCAAGTAGAAGCAGATCCATCAGCGATTGCTCTAGACGGTTTTCAGATTTTCTTTAGGGAGCAACGACCATTCTTTGTCGAAAACAAGAACATTTTCGATTTCAGGGTTTCACAATCCGAAGCTGGAAATACATTTGGTTTTGATAATGTTTTCTATTCCAGACGTATTGGTCGTAGCCCACAAGGATCTCCAGATACCGAAGATGAAGAGTTTGTGAACCAACCAGATAATACACCTATAATTGGTGCGGCCAAATTTAGTGGTAAAACAAAAGATGGTTGGGCCCTGGGTGTACTGGAAAGTGTTACCGCAAAACGATATGCTACTATTAGCGGAGAGAATGGTGACAGACGAAGAGAAATGGTGGAACCATTGACCAATTATTTTGTGGGGAGGGTTCAAAAAGACTTTAATGACAGAAATTCTTATCTGGGAGCCATTTTTACCGCGTCCAATAGAGATAATTTAACTGAACAGTTAGATTTTTTGCATAAATCTGCCTATACGGGAGGGATTGATTTTAAACATCAATGGAATAATAGAGATTGGTATGTTGAAGGAAATCTCATTTTAAGTCGTGTAAATGGAAGTGAAGAGGCCATAAAGAACACCCAAGAATCTATTGCCCACTTATTTCAAAGGGTAGATGCCGATCATGTAGAACTGGATTCTACAAGAACGTCTTTAACTGGTAGTGGAGGGAACATTCAAATTGGGAAAGTGGGTAATGGCCACTGGAAATTTGAATCAGGAGGTACATGGAGATCCCCGGAATTGGAACTGAATGATCTTGGTTTTCAAAGACAAGCAGATGATATTCGCCACTATACATGGATTGGATACCAGACCTTAAAACCTGATAGTACGTTTAGAAGAGTCGGGATAAACTATAATCATTGGAGTGCGTGGGATTTTAATGGCAACCATAATAGCTTGCGATTTAACACCAATAGCTGGCAAAACTGGAAAAACAATTGGTTTTCAAACTTTGGATTTAACTACGCACCCATTCAATATTCCAATTTTGCGCTAAGAGGAGGACCAAGATTGAGGCAGTCACCAGAAATCAGTTTTTGGAACAGTATTAGAACAGATAGCCGTAAAAAGGTTCGTTTTAATGTATTTCACAGGGGAGAAAAGGCGGTCGATAATTCGTACAGATCCTATTTTGTGGAAGCTGGAGTAACTTACCAACCCATAAACGCAATACGTATTTCTGCATTTCCCTCGGTAAGGATTAATAATGATAAGTTGCAATTCATTGATAATTTTGATGATGTAAACGGTTCACCTAGATATCTCAATGGAGAAATCAAGCAGCGCACCTTAAGTATGTCATTTAGATTGAACTATACAATAAACCCCAACCTTACCATTCAGTATTGGGGTCAACCTTTTATCTCGAGAGGGAGGTATTCTAGTTTTAAACATGTAACAGACGCCACCGCAGAGCGCTTCGATGATAGATTTATAACGTATAATGCCAATCAGGTTTCTCTGGCAGATGACACCTATTCCATAGATGAAAGCTTAAATGGAACAGAGGATTTTAGCTTTGATGACCCTGATTTTTCGTTCGTGCAGTTTCGTTCCAATCTGGTGATTCGGTGGGAGTATATTCCCGGGTCAGAGATTTTTCTGGTATGGTCTCAAGATGTTTCGCAAGATGGGGATCCATCAGCTGGGCTATTATCTAGTCTAGGGGACAATATCTTCGGACAAAAGCCTCAAAACATTTTCTTATTGAAAGCTACGTATAGATTCGTTCTTTAGGAAACCGCGTGATAATGGTACTATTTGATAGGTTTTTTCGTTATTCCTAACAAAACCCCTCAAACTCAACGTGATGAAGAAGAATATACTACTGCTTTTTTTGGCTACAGTCTTTATTTATTCCTGTTCTACAGACAATACCGATGATAACGATGAAATGGATGGTGAAACAAGTGAATTGGTAGGTACTTGGGTACTAACGGATCTTCGAACAGATGATACAGTTAATAATGATGACCTTAATTTTGCCAAGCAGATTATTGCATTTCTACAAGGAACAAATTGTAATTTGGTAACCTTTACTTTTAATGGAGATGGTACTTTAGCATCTGATAATAAGGTAAATTTTTTATCAATCAACTTAGGTGCTGGAGGTTTAGACGTACCATGCCCTACAGAAAGTGATATGGAATCTTCAACTTGGTCTTTGGATGGAGATCAATTGACCATTGTAAATGGTGATATGGAAGAAGAAACCATCACTATTATAATCGAAAACAATACTACTCTTATAATTCCAGGTGAAAATATAGATGAAAACAATTATGCTGGAGCAGATGCAGTTTTCACCAGACAGTAAAAAACAAAAAACACCATGGCAAAAACCTCGTCTTATAGACGGGGTTTTATTTTTTCCAAGACGTTCACCAAAGCCTCATTCGATTCTTGGTCGCCAATAGTAATTCGCACTTTTCCAGGAGCTCCAAATTGTGAAACGGGCCTTACCATAACCCCATGACCCATCAAGAAATCTGCAAATTCAACTTCGGGTAGGGGAGGATCTATCAAAAAGAAGTTGGCCTGGGTTGGCCAGTGCTTTATTCCAAGCCTTTCAAAAGCTTGTGAGAGAAACTTACGACCTACCAGAACGGTTTTTACTGTGGCGGATATAAATTCTGAATCATTCAATGCCCCAATGGCTGCTTCTGTGGAAGTATGTGGCAATAAAAAGGGTTTGTGGATTTGCCTAATGTATTGGGCAATCTTCTCCGTGGTGTAACAATATCCAATCCTCAGTCCTGCCAATCCATAGGTTTTGGAAAAACTATTAATAGCAATAAGGTTATGTCCTTCTTTTACATAAGGTAAACCAGAAACATAATCTTGGGCATCTGCAAAATGCCTATAGACCTCATCAAAAACAATGATAATGTTTTTTGGGATTCTGGATAAGAAATTATCTAAAATAGCCTTTGGGATATAAGTTCCCGTTGGATTGTTGGGGCTGGTTAAAAAGATAACCTTCGTTTTTTCTGTGATAGCGTTTAAAATCCCTTCCATGTCTAAAGAATAGTCAGGGTCTAGTAATGGCACATCAATTTGCTTAGCGCCATACCATCTTGAAAAAACCGAATAGGGCAAAAAACAAGGGTTGGAATAGATGACTTCATCACCTTCATTTATGAAAGCACGCAGAATCATGTCAATTAGCTCAGAACCACTATTGCCACAAATAAACTGATCTTTGGTCAATTCATTATTAAAATCTTGAACCAAAGCCTCTCGCAATCTAATGTCCGTTTGGTCAGGATAAATATGAACATGATGTGCAGCTTCTAACAAAGCTTTTGTTGCCTTTGGCGACTGCCCTAAAGGGTTTTCATTGGAAGAAAGCTTGTAGATTTTTTTACTGCTATCTACGGGAATGCCTTTTCCACCTTCATAGGCTTTTTTGGGCTGTAAATAAGATTTAAAAATAGATTCTATTCCACTGCTCATTAACCTAGGTTTTTAGCATACATGAGTATGGCCAATGCTTTTTCTGTGTTGTTGTCCTTCAAAACCTGTTGTGCCAACCAGTGCAGCTCTTGCTTAAGTTTTCCAGGATTTCCGTCTAGTTTTTTAGAAAGCATCTGTATTTCATCATCATTCGCAAGCTGGTCGATCTCTTCAATAGTTGGAAGCTTTTCAAGATTGCCCAAGCGCCCTAAATTATTTCCGGTTAAAACGGTACTGTTTCTAATATCCTCGGGTAGTTGGTCTACACCGATACCTTTGCTTCGGATTGGTTTTGGAATTTCAAAAAGTGATGTCCCACTAGCTCTTGTATACCAGCTTCCGCCCATTCGTCCTACCAAATCTAATTTTAGTGGATCTAACTTTCCTTCTTCGTCCATATATTTTTCATTGATATGGATGAGTTCAACCTTAGCTAAAATTAAGTTTCCTGCACCAGGTGTATCAGCAAGTTCAATAACTTGGTCAACTGTACATTCGAATGAAATTGGAGCCTCAGCAACGCGAGGTGGCTTTACTTTTTCGCTAGGAACCTCCGTTAGTCCGGATTTGATAAACTCGTTTACCCCTTTTTCATAAGCTGTGCTGGACAGTGACATCTGTTCAACTATGGGGTAGTCCACAATATTAATGACCACCTCCGGCACCTCCTTTATGTTTTGGTGTGAATGCTTTAAAGAGTTGTCCCTTCCACTTCGTGAAGGAGAGAAAATCATCACCGGAGGATTAGAACTAAACACATTAAAAAAACTAAACGGACTTAAATTTACATTCCCTTCCTTATCAATAGTACTTGCAAAGCAAATGGGTCTTGGCGCCACGGCAGAGAGCAGGTAAGCATGCAATTCTGGTTGTGGAATAGCGGTTGGGTCTATAGTTTTTATAATGGACATTGATGTTTCTTTTGTTTGCGCTAAGATAACGATCTATTTTGCTGGAAGCACCTTTGCGGCTACTTCTCCAAAACCAACTCTAATACCATCTTTTTCTGAGGACCCTCTCATGATAACGGTATCGCCATCATTTATAAACTTACGGTCCGACCCATCTTTCATTTTTAAAGGTTTTGTACCCATCCATGCAAGTTCTAACATAGAACCATATGAGTTTTCATCCTTCCCAGAAATGGTGCCTGAACCATACAGATCACCAACATTAATATTACACCCATTAACGGTATGGTGCGCTAGTTGCTGCGCCATATTCCAATACATATATTTAAAATTGGAATGGCAAACGGTCTGCTCTTCGCTGCCCTCTGGTGAGATGCCCACCTCAAGTTTAATATCATAATTCTTCATGCCTTCGTATTCTAAATACGGAAGCACTTTTGGGTCCTGTTCTGGACCTGATACTCTAAAAGGCTCCAATGCTTCTAAGGTGACAATCCAAGGAGAAATATGGGATGCGAAGTTTTTTGCCAAGAATGGGCCAAGTGGTACATATTCCCATTTTTGAATGTCACGTGCAGACCAATCATTGAGCAGGACCATTCCAAAGATATAATCCTCAGCATCTTGGGTTGAAATAGATTCCCCTACAGCTGTGCTTTTTCCAGTGATAAATCCCATTTCCAATTCAAAATCCAAACGTGCTGAAGCTTGAAAGACAGGAGTTGTAGCATCTTTTGGTAAAACCTGTCCCTTTGGCCTATGGATGGACTCTCCACTTACAATGATAGATGAGGCCCTACCGTGATAGCCCACCGGAATATGTTTCCAATTGGGCATCAGTGCATTTTTTGGGTCGCGGAACATAGTTCCTACATTGGTGGCGTGTTCTATACTGGAATAAAAATCCGTATAGTCCCCAATGGATACGGGCATATGCATGCTTGCTTCAGATTGTAAAACAAATAGTTCTGGTTTGTCCGCTAAAACTGAATCTTCCTCTTGCAGCCAATGCTGAATGTTGGTTCTAACTCTTTTAGTAATTGATTTCCCTAAGGAGATAAAATCATTGAGCGTATCTTTTTCAAGAACAGCAGTATTAAAATCAAAAACGTCTAATTCTGCAACAGCGGCTAAATCCAAAATATGTTCTCCAATGGCAACGCCAGCTCTAGGGCTTCTATCTGCTGTTGAAAAAATCCCAAATGGAATGTTATGGATTGAGAAATCGGAGTTTTCTGGAATATTTATAATCATGAAAATTAAAATTGAATTGTCAGTTCGAGCGCAGTCGAGAATTATTTATGCCTTATGTGTTCTCGACTGCGCTCGAACTGACATAAGGCCATCTATTTATTCCACCCAAGATTTGTAATACGTACCGTCATCAATCTTCAACGCATTTTCTGTGACCTGAAGTGGTTTGAACGTATCGATCATAACGGCTAATTCTTCAGTTTTGGTTTTGCCTATACTAGCCTCATATGTTCCTGGGTGTGGCCCGTGTGGAATCCCTGCGGGATGCAAGGAGATGTAACCAGGGGCAATGCCTGTTCTGCTCATAAAATCCCCATCCACATAGTACAATACTTCATCAGAATCTATATTGGAGTGATTATATGGTGCTGGAATTGCCTTTGGATGGTAATCGTACAATCTTGGGCAAAAAGAGCAAATTACGAAAGCACTGGTCTCAAAGGTTTGGTGCACTGGTGGTGGCTGGTGCACACGACCGGTAATGGACTCAAAATTATGAATGGAAAATCCGTAGGGAAAATTGTATCCATCCCAACCCACGACGTCAAACGGGTGCGATGCATACACAAGGGTATGTAACATACCCTGTTTCTTTATTTTCATTACAAACTCGCCTTTCTCATAATGGGTTTGCAAATCTTGAGGTAATTTGTAGTCACGTTCGCAGAATGGAGAATGTTCTAACAATTGCCCAAACCAGTTTCTATACCGTTTTGGTGTATAGATGGGATGAAAGGATTCTGCAAATAGTATGCGATTGTCTTCAGTATCAAATTCAATTTGATAAATCATACCTCGCGGAATAATTAGATAATCACCATACTCAAAAGGAATATTACCCAAAAAAGTTTTTAATGTGCCAGTTCCTTTATGAATAAAAAGCATCTCATCAGCATCCGAGTTTTTGTAAAAGTACTCGGTCATTGATTTTTTGGGAGCTGCCAACCCAACATGCACATCGCTATTGACCAGCATGGGTTCGCGTGACTCCAAAAAATCATCTTTGGGAGCAACATCAAAACCTATGAGTTTACGAGAGGCAATGTTCTTTTCAACTGCAATTTTTGGACTTAGATCAACTGCTTTGCCAATTGCAGAAACCTGAGTAGGCCTGTGCACATGATAAAGGAGGGAAGACATGCCGTCAAAACCGATTGTGCCAAATAATTGTTCATAGTACAGACTCCCATCTGGTTTCGTAAATTGGGTGTGTCTTTTCTGCGGAATCTTTCCGAGTTTATGATAGATTGGCATTTTTTAGTTTTTAAAATTCAGAGTTCAGAGTTCAGAGTTCAGAGTTCAGAGTTCAGAGTTCAGAGTTCAGAGTTCAGAGTTCAGAGTTCAGAGTTCAGAGTTCAGAGTTCAGAGTTCAGGATATCATAACCAATAACTATATAACTCTTAACTTATAACTCAAAACTAGTTAATGTAAAGTTCCTCTAAGTTCCTGTTCTCTCTCAATAGCTTCAAACAGTGCTTTAAAGTTACCTTTTCCAAATGATTGTGCACCTTTTCTTTGAATGATTTCAAAAAACATGGTTGGTCTTGGCTCTACAGGACGGGTAAAGATTTGCAATAAATAGCCTTCGTCATCACGATCAACCAGAATACCCAGTTCTTTTAAAGGAGCAATATCTTCATCAATTTCACCTACACGGTCCAGGACGGCATCATAATAAGTGTCAGGTACTTTTAGAAACTCAACACCTCTACTTTTAAGTTGTCTTACTGTAGCGATTACATCATCGGTAGCAACTGCTATATGTTGCACACCTTCACCTTCATAGAAATCAAGGTATTCTTCTACCTGGGATTTTTTCTTGCCTTCGGCTGGTTCATTGATTGGGAATTTTATGCGCCCATTCCCATTACTCATCACTTTGCTCATGAGTGCGGTGAAATCGGTGGAAATGTCTTTATCATCAAAAGATAATATTTGTGTGAAACCCATAACATTTTCATAGAAATTCACCCATTCATTCATTCTATTCCATCCAACATTGCCTACCATGTGATCTACAAACTTTAATCCAACAGGAGATGGATTGTAATCTGGAGTTTCCCATTTTCTGAACCCGGGCATAAAAGTGCCGTTATAATCTTTTCTTTCTACAAAAATATGTACGGTCTCGCCATAGGTATAAATGCCAGAGCGAACAATTTTTCCTGTTTTATCTTCTTCTACTTTAGGCTCCATGTAGGATTTTGCACCTCGCTCCATAGCCGTGTTGTATGCATAAGTGGCATCATCTACCCACAGTGCCACTACTTTAACACCATCACCATGTTGATCAATATGGCGACCAATGTCCGTACCACTTTTTAATGGAGAGGTCAGTACAAGTCTTATTTTGTCTTGAACGACCACATAACTCTCCCTATCTTTTAAGCCAGTTTCCAATCCTGCATAAGCTAAAGATTGAAACCCAAAAGCAGTCTTATAAAAGTGCGCCGCCTGCTTTGAATTGCTTACATAAAGTTCTAAATAATCGGTGCCATTTATAGGCATAAAATCTTTTGCCGTATCATGCAATTTTGGTAAAGTGGAAGTGGACATAACAAATATATTTTAAGATGTAATTGAAATTATTGTTGTTGATGCAACAAAAATAGTAATTTTGAAATTACTTTAGTGTTATTCAGGTCAAATAATTGTTAAAAACAACGATCATTTCGAATGGAGTGGGGAAATGACAAAGAAGGTGATATATGCTTCATCAAATAGACGAAATATCAGGTATTGGATTGCATTTGGATTTAGTATTACGCAAAGTGCAGGATGCCTATCTTAGAAAGTTCAAGGAATTGGGTGTTGAACTCACTATTGAGCAATGGGTAATCCTCTATCGTATTTATCAGTTAGGAGAAGATGTATCTCAATCTGATATTGTAAAGTCCAATTTTAGAAACAGAGCCACCACATCCAGAGTCATTGGGGGTCTAGAAAGGAAAGGTTGGATTGCCAAGACCCGTTTTAAAGGTGATTTAAAACGTTTTAAGTTGGAATTGACTCCTCAGGGACAAGATATTATCTCTAAAATGGAACCTCATGCCAACCTCTTACGTAAACAGGCCATAAAGGGTTTGGATACAGTTGAGTTTGAAACTTTTTTAAAGATATTAGACCGGATTGGTGAAAATTATGAAGAGTTCCAATAACCTTTGATTTGTTAAGTCTTTTGGCTTTTCTAAAGGCAATTATCATAATCCTTTCTTAAAAAAGAACATTTAGGTTAAAATAGCATATAATATGGACAAATATGGTGTTTTACAAGGCATTCAGTTGACAGAATTTTGTTGATTGTTAATTGAAAAATATTTCAATATGAAAAAGTTAAAGCATTATCCGAATGTTTGGCAAGCTTCACCATTTTCAATGGAGATGTTTGCACATTTTGAGCAGGACGCGCGTCTTAGGAATCATGAAGTAGAAATAGAACAGCAAAAAGTCAAAAAAGAAAGTAAATCAAAGTTTAAACTGGCTTTTGGCTGGTAATCAAAAACGAACAGTATTATAAGAAAAGGCACCCAATGGGTGCCTTTTCAGATTTTAGTTTGTCTCTAACCAGCTCTTATGGATTATTTTCTTCTAAAAAAATCGTCGAAGAAAACCAGCTGATACTTCAAAGAATTTGCCCAGTACTCATAATTGTGCCCGCCAGGTCTTTCAATATAATCATGGGGTATATTTCTTAGGACAAGTTTTTCATGCAATCTTCTGTTGACTTCAAAAAAGAAATCATCATAACCACAATCAATTATAATTTCCAAATTTCCATTTAGTAGATGAACCATATTCATCACGGTATTGTCCTCCCAGTTTTGTTTGTTTTCAGCATATGTTCCCAATCGTTGGGATATGTCCCAACCATTTGGGAATGGCCTGATGTCAACTCCTCCGCTCATACTGCCTGCAGCCCCCCAGACATTTTGGTGTTTAAAAGCAAGATACAGCGCACCATGCCCGCCCATGCTTAGCCCCGTTATGGCTCGACCTTTGTTTTCAGGGATAGTGGGGTATTTTTTATCGATGGCTGATACTAATTCCTTAGAAACATAAGTCTCGTATTTCATTTTAGAATCAATTGGGCTGTCAAAATACCAACTTGTACTGCCTCCATCCGGGCATACAATGATCATATTAAATTTATCCGCGTATGCTTTTACTTCTGGCACATAAGACGCCCAACCTGCATAATCCCCTCCTGCGCCATGCAATAAATACAAAACTGGAAATTTCTTATTTTGATTTGTATGATTATTTGGAGTAATAACTATGTTAGGAATAGTTTTATTCATGGATTCGCTAAAAACCATTATTGTATCTACTTGTGATACAATAAGGTTTATACTAAAGCAATTAACTAATAAAAATGCTATGAAATAGTTGAATTTTGACATGTCTGTATTCGTGTTCGCTATGAAAGTATTAATGCGCCTCTAACCAATTATCACCAATGCCCACTTCCACATCTAAAGGAACGGAAAGGATGTAAGCATTCTCCATTTCGGTTTTAATTAGGCTTTTTACCTCTTCCAGTTCTGGTTTGTATGCGTCAAAAACCAATTCATCATGTACCTGTAGCAACATTTTGGTTTTATAGTTGCCTTCGGTTAATTTCTTATGGATATTGATCATGGCAATTTTAATGATATCTGCTGCGCTTCCTTGTATTGGGGCATTTACGGCATTTCGTTCTGCAGCACCTCTCACTACTGCATTACCAGCGTTAATGTCCTTTAAATACCTACGCCTACCTAACACGGTCTGCACGTAACCATTATCACGAGCAAAATCTACCTGTTCCCCCATATAATTGCGCAGTTTAGGGTAAGTTTTATAGTAGGTTTCGATTAATTCTTTGGATTCTGCTCTGGACAAATCCGTCTGGTTGCTCAATCCAAAAGCAGAAACCCCATAGATAATTCCAAAGTTGACCGTTTTAGCATTACCTCTTTGTTCACGGGTTACTTCTTCAATAGGGACATTAAAAACCCTGGAAGCAGTAGAAGCATGAATATCCTCCCCGTTTTTAAAAGCTTCTATCATAGTATCTTCCTCACTTAAAGCTGCAATAATCCTGAGCTCTATTTGCGAATAATCAGCTGCTAAGAGCGTATAGTTTTCATCCCTTGGAATAAAGGCCTTACGCACTTGTCGACCACGCTCTGTGCGAATGGGGATATTTTGCAAATTGGGATTGTTACTGCTCAAACGTCCGGTTGCCGCTACCGTCTGCATATAGTCGGTGTGTATGCGACCACTGTGCTCCTGTACTTCGTTGGGAAGGGCATCTACATAGGTGCTTTTTAGCTTGCTAAGTCCTCTAAAATCCAATACGTTTTGGATGATTTCATGATCTTTCGCCAAATAGGAAAGTACATCTTCTGCAGTGGAATATTGACCTGTCTTGGTTTTTTTTGGTTTGTCGACCAGCTTTAATTTATCAAACAGAATTTCGCCCAATTGCTTTGGTGATGCAATGTTGAATTCCTGGCCTGCTTCCTTATATATTTTGGTTTCCAGATTTTTTATGTCATTGTTCAAATCCTCAGAAAGGGAATTCAAAAAATCCTTGTTCAAATTGATACCTTCTGTTTCCATATCAGCCAAAACACGCAGCAGAGGAACTTCAATAGTTTCAAAAAGTTCTGCTGTTTTCGCAGCAGCCAACTCTGGCCTAAAATGTTGAGCTAATTGTAGGGTAATATCAGCATCTTCAGAAGCATATTCCGTTTGTTTTTCAACAGGAACTTGCCGCATGCTCAATTGGTTTTTCCCTTTTTTCCCGATAAGTTCCGTAATGGAAACAGGAGTGTAGTTCAAATAGGTTTCAGCCAATACGTCCATATTATGGCGCATATCTGGATTGATGAGGTAATGTGCCAACATGGTATCGAACAACTTTCCTTTTACTTCAACACCATAGTTTTTCATCACTTTGATGTCGTATTTGAGGTTTTGTCCTATTTTTTCAATGGATTCGGATTCAAAGAATGGCCGAAGCTGCTCCAAAATTTCCATACACGCTTCTTTTTCTTCAGGAATAGGAACATAAAAGCCTTTTTTTGCCTCCCAGCTAAAAGCTATGCCAACCAGTTCCGCCTCCAATGGGTTGATAGAGGTCGTTTCGGTATCGAAACAAACCGAGGTTTGCTTCATTAATTTTTCCACAAACAGTTGTAATCCCAAACCTGGAGCAATGCTCTGATACAAGTGGGAAACATCGGATACTGTATTTCTACTACTTTCATCTTTGATGGTAGCCGGAGCATCTGTTGGATTTCCTCCGAACAAACTAAACTGACCACTTCCAGCAACCTGAGGCTGTTCTGCAACCTTTGGCGTGCTAGGAGTTTTTTTAGCTTCAACAGCTTCTTCTGAGAAAATTTTGATGAACTGCTCTTTCAATCTTCTAAATTCCAGCTCTTCAAAAATCTGCTGTACTTTAACGCTATCCGGTTCAGACATTTCATAATCATCTGCATTGAAGGTGACATCACAATTGATATTTATTTCTGCCAATTTCCGAGATAATCTACCCAATTCGGCATTGTCTTCAACCTTCTCCTTCATTTTACCCTTTAGCTGGTCTGTATTTGCTAAAAGTCCTTCCATGTCTCCAAAATCGGCGATAAACTTTTTAGCGGTTTTGTCGCCAACACCAGGTAGACCAGGAATATTGTCGCTGGCATCTCCCATCATCCCTAAATAATCTATGACCTGTTCTGGCCGTTCCACACCAAAGCGTTTTTGTACTTCTGGAATGCCCCAAATCTCGATGCCATTACCCATTCGAGCTGGACGGTACATGAATATGTTTTCGGAAACCAATTGCCCAAAATCCTTATCTGGAGTCACCATAAAGACTTTATACTCTTCTTTTTCGGCCTGCTTGGCCAAAGTTCCTATAATGTCATCTGCTTCAAAGCCCTCCAATTCCACTACTGGAATCTGCATTGCTTTTAAAATATCCTGGATGTATGGAACTGCAATACGGATGGCATCGGGGGTTTCATCGCGATTGGCTTTATAATCTTCAAAAAGCTCTGTGCGTTCTACACTACCTCCTTTATCAAAGCATACGGCAAGATGGTCCGGCTTTTCACGCTTGATTACATCGAAAAGAGAATTTACAAAGCCCATGATGGCTGAAGTGTCCATCCCTTTGGAATTGATTCTTGGATTTTTGATCAAAGCGTAATATCCCCTAAATATTAGGGCGTAGGCATCAAGGAGAAAAAGACGTTTTTGGTCGGACATGAGTAAAAATGATTGTCAGTTAGCAATGATTGATCGACGAATTTTAAAAGTAGAAAAAAGCGCTAAGAAATGAGCAAAGAAGCTTATTCATTTTGATAAAAACTGCTCACATGTCTATTCTCATGCCCTTCTTCTGTGTATTCCCTATAGGTAAACCCTGGATGCACGCAGTAACCGCCAGTTTCACCTTGTTTGTTTATGGCCAAAAAGCCAATTTGAAAGTCCTTACGGCCTTCATTTTTTTTCATAATACGTTTTACACCTTCCTCGCAGGCCTCTTGGGGACTTTTTCCTTGGCGCATCAATTCAACAATTAAAAAGCTGCCCACAGTTCTAATCACTTCTTCGCCAACGCCGGTGGCAGTAGCGCCCCCCACTTCGTTATCCACATAAAGTCCTGCTCCAATAATTGGAGAATCGCCAACACGCCCAGCCACCTTGTACGCCATTCCGCTTGTGGTACATGCACCGGCAATATCACCATTTTTATCTATGGCAAGCATGCCAATGGTGTCATGGTTCTCTATGTTAATGACCGTTTCGTATTTGGATTCTTTTTTCCACTCTTCATATTGCTTTCGTGTGCTTTCTGTCAGCAAATCTTCTTTTTTAAATCCTTGTTCGTATGCAAATTGTTCTGCACCTTTTCCAGCTAAAATAATGTGTGGGGTTTCTTCCATAACCTTACGTGCCACAGATACTGGATGAGCGATATTCTGCAAGTAGACAACCGAACCACAATTACCATCCTTATCCATAATACAGGCATCGAGTGTTACATTACCATCTCTATCTGGTCTACCTCCCACACCTACGGTCTCATTGGTTACATCAGCCTCTTCTATCATAACCCCTTGCTCCACTGCATCCAAAGCATTTCCTCCTTTTTCAAGAACTTCCCATGCTTTTGCGGTAGCGTTCATAAAGTTCCACGTGCAAATAGCTATAGGTTTTCTAACTGAAACAGGGGGCGAAGCAATTTCTTGTTTGGTTTCGGTTTTACAGGAAGCAACAACAGCAGGGGCTGAAAGTAATCCCGCAGTGGTAAGACCTGATTTTTTAAGAAACTTACGTCTTTTCATGATTTGGATGTTATTTTTAGTCCCGTTAAATATAGCAATATGCTTATAGAAGTTTGTGCGAATTCTTTGGAATCTGCCTTAAATGCCCAACTCGCTGGGGCGGATAGAATTGAACTCTGTTCAGAGCTTGGAGTAGGGGGGATTACCCCTTCATATGGTTTGATTAAAATGGTGAAAGAACAATTGAATATTCCGGTTCATGTGCTCATCAGGCCTAGAAGTGGTCACTTTACCTACTCTGAATTGGAATTTGAGGTGATGAAAAATGATATTGCCTTATGCAACGAGGCTGGAGTTGATGGAATCGTGTCTGGACTGTTGCAATCTGATTTCACCTTAGATTTTAAACGGACGAAACAGTTGGTTGAGATTTCAAGACCTATGAAGTTCACTTTCCATCGTGCTTTTGATTGGATTCCGAATCCAGAAAAAGCTCAGTCCCAGCTCCAGGAGCTTGAGGTTGATTGTATTTTGACCTCAGGTCAGCAAACAACTGCGGAGAACGGATTAGATCTTCTTTTAGAGTTGAATTCCACTTCCAAAACTTGTATTATTATGCCCGGGGGAGGAGTTGAAACAAAAAATATTGAGAAATTCAGGGATGCAGGTTTTAAAGCGATTCATTTATCAGGAACTTCCTTTAAAAATCAAATATCCGTAGCGCATAAAATTTCAATGAATTCCGAAAAACATTTAAGGGAGAATCAAGTGGCTGTAACAAACGCAGAGACCATTCGTCAAATCGTACAGAGCGTTAAATAATCGCTAAATAATTCAGTTCCAGAACTAAAGAAATATCTTTACAAAAATTTTTGCATGACCCGATTTTTAATCATTTTATCCATCATTTATATTATTTCGGCCATTTATGGTTTTCAAGGTTTCAAAACTCTTTTTAAGAGTTCTTGGGTGCACTTGGTGTATGGATTAATGTTTTTGGCCGCATTGGCTAATTTTATCATTCGAGTGCTAAATTATACCCCAGGAGATGGTGTTAGGGGGCAGATTGCAAATGCTGGGGGTATTTTCTTTGCTTTCTTGCTATTGGGATTGGTGTTCGGAATCTTTATGCTGCTTGAGGATATTGTACGATTGTTTGTGTTTGGTTACAATAAAATTGCGGGCCTTTCTGAGACACAGAACAAATTTTTCCCCTCTCGTCGTAAATTTATTAGTGGTATTGCCATGGGTATTGCCGCTTTGCCGTTTGGAGCTTTATTGTACGGTATGTACAAAGGAAAATACAATTATAAGGTGTTGAAATATCAACTGGAGTTTGCTGATCTTCCAGATGCTTTTGATGGATACCAAATCACACAGATTTCAGATGTGCACAGCGGCAGTTTTGATAATAGGAAAAAGGTTGCTTACGGAATTGATTTGATCAATGAACAAAAAAGCGATGTCATTCTGTTCACTGGTGATATGGTCAATGACAAGACCAAAGAAATGGAACCTTGGTCAGATTTGTTCGCCAGCCTTGAAGCAAAGGATGGTAAATTTTCCATTTTGGGAAATCACGATTATGGGGATTATACCCAATGGGAATCTGAAGAAGCCAAGGCACAAAATCTAGTGGATTTAAAAAATCTTCAAAAAGAAATGGGTTTCGACTTGCTGTTGGACACACATCGTTATTTGAAAAAGGATGGTCAGAAGATTGCACTTATTGGTGTAGAAAATTGGGGTCGGGGCGGATTTAAAAAAGCTGGTGATCTGGAAAAGGCTAAAACCGGGATTGACAAAGAAGATTTTAAAATTTTGATGAGCCATGATCCTTCCCATTGGGAAGATGTGGTCATTAACGATGACTACCACTTTCATTTGACTTTGAGTGGCCATACACATGGCATGCAGTTCGGGGTTGAAATACCTGGATGGGTAAAATGGAGTCCGGTGAAATGGCGCTATAAATATTGGGCCGGTATTTATGAAGAGCTAGGGCAGTTTATAAATGTAAACCGCGGATTTGGTTTTATAGGCTATCCAGGCCGCGTAGGTATTTGGCCAGAAATCTCTGTGATTACCCTTAAAAAGAAAGGTTTAACGTGAATTTAACGCAATTCGCTACTCGCTAAATTACTGTCAGATTAAAATTTTAACAAATTTTCTTACTTTTGGCTAGTAAACCAGTGAATGCCCATGTCTAAATTTGGTGAGCTTATCGATTTAAAAGTACCAGTGTTGCTGGACTTTTATGCAGAATGGAATGATCAATCAACCTCTATGCACCCTGTATTGCGCGATGTTGCCGCGGCACTTGGTGATAAAGGCAAGGTCATTAAGATTGACGTAGATAAAAATAAAGAGTTGTCTCAGGCCCTTCGTATTAAAGGATTGCCAACCTTGATGATTTACAAAAAAGGTGAAATGGTCTGGCGACAGAGTGGAGAACAGGATGCCAATACACTTATTGGTATTCTTAACGAATATATTTAAAGCGAGGGTTCCCCTCGTTTTTTTATTGTTCTTCCTGCTCTAGTAGTGCAGAATCCAGCACTGCTTCAATAGTATCTAATGGAATAGAATCCTCTACATCTGGATTTGGTGAGGGCTCTTCAAAAATTTCCTCTTCCTCTCCCACAAATTGAGAAAACTTATCTATGTATTCGTTGAAGATTATTGTTTCGGATTCTGCCAGTTCCCTGTCCTCATTCTCTATTAGAATGTCAATATTTCTACGATAAGCTTGCATGTCTGCCAAAATATCATCAATCTTTTCATATTGTTCATCTAAAGGAACTGCGGCATAATACTCCAATCGCTCTTGATATACTTTTTTCAACTTTTCGAATAACGCTCTTGCTTTTTCGGTTTCGCCCACCTTGTAGTATCCATCTAAAAAAGGCTCAACAAAGGCATAAAAACCAAAATGTTCAAATGGAACATTCGTCATTGCTATATTAATGATTTCCTTGGCCTTTTCAATTTTATTTTCTGCTACCAAGGTTTCCGTAAGACGAGCTAAATTGCTTCTAAAAGACAGTCCCTGAGAGCGAGTTTGTGGATCGTGATAAATATCATCACTTCCAGAATTTCCCCAATCCCATTTTTTTACAATGTCGTACATTAAGTCACTGTCTATACGGCCCATTTCAAAAGAACTTTGATTTTTGGTTTTAATGGGAACCAATTTATAGATGAGACCATCCAGTTGAAGGTAATCTTTCATCCAAATGTATTCGGCACTATCAAAACTTCCACCTGAAAAATAGATCGGTCTTTTCCAATCATTGTTGGCGATTAAATCCAACATTAAAATCCTATTTTTAGGTAAAGCACTCTGTGGCAGGTCAATATCAATGTAGTCCTCAATCAAATCGGCATCTTCTTCTTTTACCAATCCACTTTCCAGAACATTCTGTTTGTTTACGGGGATTCTAATTTTGTTGGTGGGATAGTATACAATATCCAAAGTGCTTTGAGGAACGTCACTTATATCGCCACCTTGTTTTTCTAGTAGGTATTTGTACTTGGTTTGAGGTTTGTCACTACCTACCCAATTTACAAAATCTTTAATGTTCCAACGGCTTTCTGTTATGCCTTGAAAATAAACCGCATCTCTAGAGCCATAGCGGTATTTATCATGTGTTAATTGCGAAGGAATGGGTTCACTTTCGTACGCTTGACGTTTCATTTGATCAATGTACCAATCTGTAGCAAAAAGACTGGTATTTACAATCCGTACATCTGTTCTGTAGCCTTCAATCTCTTGTGCATACCACAATGGGAAGGTGTCGTTATCTCCAATAGTGAATAATATGGCCCCAGCGTCTTCCTTACAGGAATCCAAATAAGCTTTTGCCGTGGAGTTTGCTGTATATCTATTGGAACGATCATGGTCATCCCAGTTTTGGAAGGCCATCAACAAAGGAACTGCTAAAAGGCATAGAGTTGTAATTAGTGGTGCCGCAATTTTAGGAGAGAGAAATTTTCTGAATTCGTCAAAAAGACCATATACTCCAATGCCAATCCAGATACAAAAAATATAGAAGGAGCCGACCAATGAATAATCTCGTTCCCGGGGTTGAAAAATATAAGGATTGGTATAGAATTGAATGGCCAAGCCTGTAAACATAAAAAAGACAAAGAGCACCCAAAAGTGTTTTGGATTTTTTGAAATTTGAAACACCAAACCAATAATACCCAGCAATAGAGGTAAAAAGAAATAGGTATTGCGGCCTTTGTTGTTTTCCCAATCGCTAGGGAGATTATCTTGACTGCCCAAGCGAAGACTATCGATAAACCCTATTCCGCTTAGCCAATTTCCATTCTCATCATATCTGCCTTGAAGATCATTTTGTCTTCCAACAAAATTCCACATAAAATAGCGCATGTACATATAGCCAAATTGGAATTCAACTAGATAGCGAATGTTTTGTCCCAAGGTCGGGGGTTCTACTTCAATATATTCCCCAAACTCACTTAAAAACCGCATGTACTGCTCAGAATCCAATTCTCCTTGAGCATAAGCACTTTTAAATTGGCCAACTGCCTCTCTAAGGTCATTGTTGGAGATGTATTCCGATTTAATGCGAAACTCCAATACGCCAAAATAGCGCATATAGTTTTCTGCATGTTGATCACTCCATAACCTAGGTAGCACACCAACATGTTTTTCATTGGGTCCTTGTATGGCATTTTTGTAATTATTTACAATAATGTATTTGCACAGTTTTGTGTCTTTTTCATATTTGGGTCGATCATCCTTATCATCGCCGGCAGGTGCAAATCTGTCTGAATAATAGGCGCCATAAAATGGGCTTTCTACCCCAGGATATTGCTCTCTGTTATAATAGGCCAACAAGGAACGTGCATCTGAAGGGTCGTTTTCATTCACTACCGTTTTTGCATTGGCACGAATAGGAAGCATGAGCCATGATGAGAATCCTAAGATTAAAAACATCAAACATAACACAATGAGGTTTCCGCTATAAAAATTATTTTTTCTGGTATATCGCAAGGTAAAATAGAAAGCAGCAATAAAAAGGAGTCCCATGATAATGGTACCCGAATTGAATGGTAAGCCGATATTGTTAATAAAGAATACTTCACTCCAACCAAATAATTTTAGCACATAGGTCAACGAGAATTTATATACTAACATTAAGATTGCGACTACTATAATGTTGGCCAGCAAGAAGTTTTTTATGTTGGTCTCTTTATACTTTTTAAAATAATACAATAACCCTATTGATGGGATAGCCAAGAAACCCATAAACTGAATTCCAAAGGTCAGTCCTATTAAGAAACAGATTAGTATTAGCCATCTATTACCCCTAGGATCCTCTAGGTTATCCGTCCATTTTAGGCCTAACCAAAGCAAAAGTGCCATCATAAAACTTGCCATGGCATATACCTCTGTTTCAACTGCGTTAAACCAAAAACTGTCTGAAAAGGTAAAAGCCAATGCGCCAACCATACCGCTTCCAAAAATGGCAATGGCCTTACTATTGGTGATAGGCTTCTTTTTTTGAACCATTTTACGGGTTAAATTGGTAATGGTCCAAAATGTAAAGAGCACTGCAAAAGCACTTGATACTACGGATACCGCATTGACCATTAGAGCAATTTTTGAAGTGTCCCCAAAGGCAAACAACGAAAAGAATGCACCAATCATTTGTAGGAGCGGTGCTCCTGGAGGATGACCTACCTGCAGTTTTGCTGAAGTGGTAATATATTCACCTGCATCCCAAAAACTCCCTGTAGGTTCTACAGTTAGAGCATAGACAATAAATGCAATGGCAAAGGAAATCCATCCTAAGATGGTATCCCATTTTTTGAAGTCTTTTGCAAACATAAAGATGGCGTTTACCAAGTTGGGGCGAATTTAGTAAATATAGTAGAGACGACTATTGAATTTTGGAAAAGCTTTAACAGGTAGTATAAAGGAAAAAATAGATGCGAATCTTTTGAAATTGTTTGCCGAAACAAAAGTTTGTTATAAATTTGCACCCTCAATTGTGGTACTGGCCTATGGTGTAATTGGTAACACAGCTGGTTTTGGTCCAGTCGTTCAAGGTTCGAGTCCTTGTAGGCCAACAAAATTTGATAAAATCCCAACTCCTTTTCAGGGTTGGGATTTTTCATTTAGGAATTCCATTTTTTTCCAAACCTTTCTTTTTCAATATTGAAAGGAATATATTCGATGAACAATTGTTTGATTTAACAACTAAATGAAGAGAAATTTGATAAAACCGGTATACTTCACTCTAGTTGCATGTATATTTTCATTTGTAATCTGCGAGGCTCAAAACTCCAAGGCTGAGTTATATCTTAATAATGGAGCCATTTTAAAAGGGTATGCAACAATAGAAGTGGAATCTAACTCATCGGGTGGTAAAATTTCAAGTGTAGGTGCCATTAAGTTTAGAAAAAGTAAGAAAGCGCGTCCAACTTTTTACCGCCTTGAAAAGTTGAAGAAATTAAGAATCATTGAAAAACATAGAGTGGCGACATATGAATTCTTCAAAGTCATTGGAGAAGGCGAGATCAAGGTGTTAAAACTTTTGGAAAAAGGGAATATGAGCCTTTACGAGTATGAGACAAAAGGAATATCTGGCCCAAGGCCATTTGTTTCAGACCCATCTAGGAGAATGGATCCCGCTGCTCCAGAAAATCTTCCTCTTGGCAGAAGCAAGTCTAAATATCTTTGTGTTAAAAGAGAAAATGAAGAAATGGCAACATTACTTTCAAAAAACCCTACTTTTTCCAATAGCTTCAAGGAAGCTGCTATATACTACTTTCGGGATTGCCCAGAATTGGTGGAAAAATTTAAAAAACATAAATACAAAAAAGCAAATATTAAGGAGGCGGTCATGTACTATAATGATACCTGCACTAAATCCTAATGGTTTTCTGAAGATTTCATTGTGGTAATCCATTGCTAAAACAAATGAAATATTATATATTTGCACCACTGAACGGATAAAAGGTTATTCATGAGGGGACTTCTAGTCCCCTCTTTTATTACTTGGTTTTATGTTTAAGGAGAAAGTATCATCATTATTAAACAAGGCTTTGGAAGAGTATCCATCCCTGTTTTTGATTGACTTTATGGTAGGTGGAGATAATGCCATTCGTGTGGTTTTGGACGGTGATGAAGGTGTTGATCTTCAGGATTGCATGAACATAAGCCGGGCCATTGAGCATAATTTAGATCGTGAGGAAGAAGATTTTGCCTTGGAAGTGACTTCAGCTGGAGCTGCATCTCCTTTGCAATTGCCACGTCAGTACAAAAAAAACGTAGGTAGAAAACTAAAGGTTAGAACGGGAGAAGGAGAATTGGAAGGAAACCTGGTTGAAGCCACGGAAGATAATATTACCTTAGAGTGGAAGGCGCGAGAGCCCAAGCCCGTTGGTAAAGGAAAAATTACGGTTCAGAAAAAACAGGACATTCCTTTTTCTGAAATTCAGGAAGCAAAAGTTATTTTAAAATTTTAATTGTAGTTCAAAAATGGAAAACCTAGCGCTCATCGAATCCTTTTCGGAATTTAAGGACGATAAGTTTATAGATAGGGTAACCCTTATGGCAATTTTGGAAGATGTGTTCCGAAATGCGCTAAAAAAGAAATTTGGTTCTGATGAAAATTTTGACATCATTATCAACCCAGATAAGGGGGATTTAGAGATTTGGAGAAACCGTATAGTGGTTGAAGATGGAGAAGTGGAAGAACCCAATGAGGAAATCTCACTTTCGGAAGCTAGAAAGATTGAACCAGATTTTGAAGTAGGTGAGGATGTATCTGAAGAAGTAAAATTAATGGATTTGGGTCGTAGGGCTATTTTGGCATTACGTCAAAACCTTATTTCAAAAATTCATGAGCACGATAACACTACAATATATAAGCAGTTTAAAGACCTAGAAGGGGAAATTTATACGGCTGAGGTGCATCATATTCGTCATAAAGCGATTATTTTGTTGGATGATGAAGGAAATGAGATCATATTGCCAAAAGAGAAGCAGATTCCATCTGACTTTTTTAGAAAAGGGGATAATGTAAGAGGTGTAATTGAAAGTGTGGAATTGAAAGGAAACAAGCCTGCGATTATCATGTCCAGGACTTCTCCAACTTTCTTGGAGCAATTGTTCTTCCAAGAAATTCCAGAAGTTTTCGATGGATTGATTACGATTAAAAAAGCAGTTCGTATTCCAGGTGAAAAAGCAAAGGTTGCAGTAGACTCATATGATGATAGAATTGATCCGGTAGGAGCTTGTGTGGGGATGAAAGGATCCCGTATTCATGGCATCGTTAGAGAATTGGGCAATGAAAATATTGACGTGATCAATTGGACCAACAATTCCCAATTGATGGTAACACGTGCTTTGAGTCCGGCAAGGGTATCATCCGTAAAGCTGAATGACGAGAAGAAAACGGCTCAAGTATATCTAAAGCCAGAGGAAGTTTCCAAGGCTATTGGTAGAGGCGGCCATAACATTCGTTTGGCGGGCCAATTAACTGGTTATGAGATTGATGTATTTAGAGAAGGTGTTGAGGAGGATGTAGAATTGACCGAATTCTCAGATGAAATAGAAGCATGGGTCATTGAAGAGTTTAAAAAGATTGGTCTGGATACTGCAAGAAGTGTTCTGGAGCAAGATGTCAATGATCTAATTAAACGTACGGATTTAGAAGAGGAAACCGTTAAAGATGTGGTACGTATCCTTAAAGAGGAGTTTGAAGATTAAACTATTATATTAGCAGCGAATTTTAGGGCTAGGAAATACAATTTATGGCAGGAGACCCAACGATAAGACTTAATAAAGTTCTCAGAGAATTGAACATTTCACTGGATAGGGCTATAGACCACCTCTCTTCCGTAGGGCATGAGGTGGAGGCTAGACCTACCACAAAAATTACCGGTGAAGTGTATCAAGTGCTGTTGGATGAGTTTCAAACGGATAAGAGCAAAAAAGTAGCTTCCAAAGAAGTTGGAGAGGAAAAGCGAAAAGAGAAGGAGGCGCTCAGAATTCAAATTGAACAAGAACAGGAAGAACGAAGACTTGCTAGGGAGCGAAGAAATGCTGAGCAAGTGATTAAGGCCAAGGCGGAGCTTTCAGGTCCTAAAACTGTTGGTAAAATAGATTTGGATAAAAAGCCAGAACCGCCAAAAGCAAAAGAAGAACCAAAGGAAACCATTGTAGAGGAACCTAAGGTTGAGGAGAAAGCAAAGGAGGAGAAAAAACCAGTGGTTGCCGAGCCAAAAGTCGAGGTTAAAAAAGAAGACAAGCCAGCAGAAAAACCACAACCGGTTGAGACCAAAAAAGAAGAAGAAACTGAAGAGGTTAGAGAGCCAGAAGCTATTCAAACACAATACAAAAAACTTAGTGGGCCTAAGATTACTGGGGATAAAATAGACCTTACCAAATTCAATAAACCCAAGAAAAAGAAAGAAGAGCCTAAAAAGACAGAAGGGGCTACTTCCGAAAGCAGTGCTGATAGAAGGAAACGTAGAAAGCGCATTATCAGCAAAAATCCTTCGCAACAAGGGGGCAATCGTCCTGGTAACAGAGGTGCTAACAGTGGATCTGGACCCGGAAGAAGAGGGAGCCAACGTTCTTCTGCACCAAAGGTTGAGCCTACCGAAGAAGAAGTACAAAAACAAGTTAGGGAGACCCTTGAAAAACTTCAGGGTAAATCCAGCAAGGGTAAAGGAGCCAAATACCGTAGAGAGAAAAGAGATCAGCACCGTCAACAAACGGAGAAAGATCTTGAACAACAGGAGTTGGAAAGCAAAATCATTAAAGTAACCGAGTTTGTTACGGTAAATGAGGTTGCTACCATGATGGACGTTTCCACAACACAGATTATTTCGGCATGTATGTCTTTGGGTATCATGGTAACCATGAACCAACGCTTAGATGCAGAAACACTCTCTATTGTAACAGAAGAATTTGGGTATGAAGTTGAGTTTGTTACTGCAGAAATTGAAGAATCTATTGAGGAAGAAGTAGATGCTCCGGAAGATTTAAAACCCAGAGCACCTATTGTTACCGTTATGGGTCATGTCGATCATGGTAAAACGTCATTGCTGGATTATATTAGAGAGGAAAATGTTATCGCAGGTGAAAGTGGGGGAATTACCCAGCATATCGGTGCTTATGGCGTCACCTTGGAAGATGGACAAAAAATAACATTCTTGGATACACCAGGTCACGAAGCCTTTACCGCTATGCGTGCTCGTGGTGCTCAAGTAACCGATATTGCCATTATTGTTGTGGCTGCGGATGATGATATTATGCCGCAAACCAAAGAAGCAATAAGTCATGCGCAGGCAGCTGGAGTTCCAATTGTTTTTGCGATTAACAAAATAGATAGGCCAACTGCCAATCCTGATAAAATTAAGGAAGGTCTTGCATCCATGAATCTATTGGTAGAAGATTGGGGAGGTAAGATTCAGTCCCATGATATTTCTGCTAAAACAGGTGAAGGGATTAAAGAACTATTGGAAAAGGTACTGTTGGAGGCTGAATTATTGGAGTTGACTGCGAACCCTGACCGATTGGCCACGGGAACTGTTGTAGAAGCCTTCTTAGATAAAGGTCGAGGGTATGTTTCTACCATTTTGGTACAAACGGGAACCTTGGAAATAGGAGACTATGTGTTAGCGGGAACTTGCAGCGGTAAGGTAAAAGCCATGCAGGATGAACGTGGAAAAGATATTAAGAAAGCAGGACCTGCTACGCCAATTTCAATTTTAGGATTGGATGGAGCACCACAAGCTGGAGATAAATTTAATGTGTTGGAAGATGAGCGCGAAGCAAAACAAATTGCAACTAAACGTTCACAATTACAACGTGAGCAATCTGTAAGAACACAGCGTCATATCACTTTAGATGAAATTGGTAGACGAATTGCGTTAGGTGACTTCCAGGAATTAAACATCATTCTAAAAGGTGATGTGGATGGTTCAGTAGAAGCATTGACAGATTCGTTCCAGAAATTATCTACGGATGAAATTCAGGTAAATATTATTCATAAAGGAGTAGGAGCCATCACGGAATCTGATGTGCTGTTGGCCAGTGCTTCTGATGCGATCATTATTGGATTTAATGTGAGGCCAATGGGTAATGCCAGAATGGTGGCTGACAAGGAGGAAATCGATATTAGAATGTACTCTATTATCTATGATGCCATTAATGATTTGAAGGATGCCATGGAAGGTATGCTTTCTCCAGAAATGAAGGAAGAGATTACGGGTAATGCTGAGATAAGAGAGACCTTCAAGATTTCAAAAATTGGAACCATTGCAGGATGTATGGTTACTAGTGGTAAAGTCTTTAGAAATTCCCAGATTCGTTTGATTCGTGATGGTGTTGTAATTTACACCGGTGAATTGGCATCGCTGAAACGATTCAAGGATGATGTGAAAGAAGTATCCAAAGGATATGATTGTGGTCTGCAGGTTAAAAACTACAATGATATTAGAGAAGGAGATATTGTAGAAGCCTTCCAGGAAGTAGCTGTTAAGAAAAAGCTATAACAACAAATAATTCTAAAATAAAAAATCCCGCTTAAGCGGGATTTTTTATTTTTTATCTGGAAGAGTTTTCCGGTTTTAGAAGCATCGCATCTGGATATTTCTTGCGCACTTCAATATACTTGCGTTCCGCTTCCAATTTTGTTTTGAACTTACCTAATCTTACACGATATGTAGGAGATTCAAATTCGATTTTGGAATACCATCCTGGGAAATCGATATCTACTTTTGTCTTTAAGTTTTGTGCCTTCTGATAGCTACCAAAACCTACTTGAATTTGATAAAAATCGGCCTTGGAATTAACGGAAGCATATAGCGTTACCAGTTCATCAATTCTCGGGTCTTGATCAATAGTAATACTACCTTCCTGTGCGGAAATCTGAAATAGTGAACCTATCAGAAATGCTATAAAAAGAGGGGTTTTCATGGTATATTGATGTTTTTTCTTTTTGTCTATATACAAATGTAATTTTTTATGATTTAAACAACTCAGGGCTCTTTTATTTAGAACGTTTATAAATTAGATATTATCAATACCTTAACATTTTAAGAAATAAGTCTATGTTGTATTTTTGTCACCGATTTTAGTGCGACAAAAAGCTATTGTTCTCAATATCAATAGTAACAATCGTGCCAAAGATTTCGATAGAAATTTCGTTAATATGAAAAAGGTTTTATACCGCCATCTATTTTCTAAAGTTTTAGGTTTCTCTTTCCTACTTTTTTCGACTTCATTTTATGCACAAGAAGAAGCTGCGCCTACCGAGGTTGTGGCTGAAGAAACAGCTGCTGCTGGGGGAGATGTTGCAAAAGGGAAACAGTTATTCAACCAAAACTGTGCTGCGTGTCACTCCTTAGACCGAAAGATGACAGGTCCTGCATTGGCAAATGTGGAAACCAGGTTAGCTGAGGATGAAGGCTTGGATAAGGAATGGCTTTATGCTTGGATAAAGAATAGTCCAGGGATGATTAAGTCAGGAGATGCATACGCCAATAAAATTTATGCGGAGTATAATCAAGCGGCTATGACTGCCTTTCCTACCCTGTCAAATGCAGACATTGATGATATATTGGCCTACACGGCAGCTCCACCACCTGCACCTGTTGCAACTGCGGTTGCTGCATCTGAAGGAGGTAATGCAGGTTCTGGGGGAGGTATATCAAACGAGATTATTCTAGGAGCTTTAGCACTTGTTTTTGGGCTGTTGGTAATTATGTTGATTTTGGTGAACAGTACCCTAAGACGCATTGCCGAGGCCAATGGTGTACTATTGGAAAAAGAAAAAGCCGAAAAGCGTACGCCGATTTGGAAAGCTTTTGTTCAGAACCAATTTTTGGTTTTGGTAAGCGCTATCTTCTTGTTATTGGCCAGTGCTTATTTTGCTTATGGTTGGATGATGCAAGTAGGTATTGATCAGGGATATGCTCCGGTACAGCCCATTCATTATTCACACAAAATACATGCAGGAGACAATAAGATTGAATGTAAATATTGTCACTCATCTGCAAGAGTTTCCAAAACTTCAGGAATACCAGCTTTAAATGTTTGTATGAATTGTCATAAATCCATTTATGAGTACAAAGGAAATCCAGAAGGACCAAGCGCAGAGGATATTGCAAACGGACACACCAACGAGTTCTATACTGGAGAGATCAAGAAATTATATAAGGCCGTTGGATGGGATGAAGAAAATCAAAGATATACAGGAGAAAGTCAGCCTGTAGAGTGGGTTAGAATCCATAACCTTCCAGACTTTGCCTATTTCAATCACTCGCAGCACGTTTCTGTAGCCGGAATTGAATGTCAAACATGTCACGGTCCCGTTGAAGAAATGGAAGTGATGTATCAATTTGCTCCATTAACTATGGGTTGGTGTATCAACTGTCACAGAGAAACAAATGTGAATGTCGAGGGTAATGAGTACTATGCATCCATTCACGAAGAACTTTCCAAGAAATATGGAGTTGAGAAGTTAACGGCAGCTATGATGGGTGGTTTGGAATGTGGTAAGTGTCACTATTAAGAATTAAAAGAAGATAATCTCAGATATATCGTATGGCATCAAACAAAAAATATTGGAAAAGCGAAGCGGAGTTAAATCCGAACGATTCCATTGTTGAGGCGCTAAGACAAAACGAATTTACAGAACAGATTCCCGTTGATGAGTTTTTAGGCGACAAGGAAAATTTGTCTGCCTCTAACACCAATAGAAGGGACTTCTTAAAATATGTCGGCTTTAGTACAGCTGCAGCAACTGTTGCTGCCTGTGAAGGCCCTGTTCGTAAATCTATTCCTTATGTAGTGCAACCGGACAGTATCGTTCCTGGAGTTGCCAACTACTATGCCACCACAATAGCTGATGGATATGACTTTGCCAGTATTTTGGTGAAAACTAGAGAAGGAAGACCGATTAAGATTGAAAACAATACAGATGCCAAGGTGAACGGAGGTGCAAATGCACGTGTTCAAGCTTCCGTATTATCCTTATATGATAGCACTAGGGTTCAAGGGCCATCTGCAAATGGAGAGCCTGTTGATTGGAAGGTACTTGATGCTACCGTTAGAGCTAAATTAGGAAGTCTTAAAGGTTCAAATAGGCAGATTGCATTATTGACCCAGACGTATGCTAGCCCATCTACGGATAGATTGATAGCTGATTTTAAGGCTGAATATGGTGAAAACGTAAACCATGTAGTGTACGATGCCATTTCTGAAGATGCTGCCCTAAATGCTTTTGATGCCGCGTATGGTGAAAGAGCTCTTGCAGATTACGATTTTGAAAAAGCAGATTTAATTGTCTCTTTTGGTGCTGATTTCTTGGGAGATTGGCAAGGAGGGGGATATGATGGTGGATATGCCAAAGGACGTGTTCCCGAACACGGAAAGATGTCCAAGCATGTGCAGATGGAATCCAATATGTCCTTGACCGGGGCCAATGCGGACAAACGCTACCCAATGACGCCTACGCAACAAAAAATTGCCTTGGCAAAGTTGTATGGAAAATTAAATGGCAGCAATGTTGGTGGAGGTACTTCAGATGTTGATGAAGCTGTAGATAGTATAGCGGCACAAATTAGAAAAGCTGGAAGTAAAGCTGTTGTTGTTACTGGATTGAATGATATTAACGCACAAACCGTAGTACTTGCAATTAATGAATTATTGTCAAGTGAAGCGTTTGATACTGAGCATCCAAAATATGTACGCCAAGGGAGTATCTCAAAAGTGAACAAGTTGGTTGCAGATATGAATGCTGGCCGTGTTGGCGCTTTGATTATCGATGGTGTGAATCCAGCGTACTCATTACCAAATGCTGCAGATTTTATCTCAGGCCTTGAAAAAGTGGATGTTTCAGTTGACTTTGCTTTCAATAATGATGAAACAGCTCAAGCTACTAAATATGTTGCAGCGGCCTCACATTATCTTGAATCTTGGGGTGATGCACAATTGAAAAAGGGACATTATAGTTTAATGCAGCCCGCCATCCGAGAGCTTTTTGATACAAGACAATTTCAGTCAGCCTTGTTGACTTGGATGGGCAGTGAGCAAACCTATTACGATTACATTAAAGATACTTGGAGTACGAATGTATTGCAAGGTTCAGATTGGAATAAAACATTACAAGATGGAGTGTTTACCGCTCCAGCTGTTGAGGAAACAGCAGAACAACCTTTGGTTGCTGCCAACAATGAAGAAGAAGGTGCTGAAGAAGCACAAGCTAGCATCGCTCCAATTGCTTCGGCGATACGATCTTTGGTAAACACTACGAGTTCTGGAGTAGAGATGGTACTCTATTCTAAAATTGGAATGGGTGATGGTAGACAAGCCAGTAACCCATGGTTGCAAGAATTCCCGGATCCAGTTTCCAGAGTTTCTTGGGATAACTATGTTACTGTTGCCAAAGCCGATGCCGAAAGATTGGGACTTGAGAACTTTAATGTTGCAAATGGTGGACTAAATGGGAGCTACGTTAATTTAACGGTTAACGGAGTTACTTTGAATAGCGTTCCCGTAATCATTCAACCTGGGCAAGCTATTGGAACCGTTGGGCTTTCCTTCGGATATGGAAAGAAAGCAGGAATGAAGGCCGAAATGGCCACTGGAGTAAATGCTTTTGCACTGTATAACAACTTTTCTAATGTACAGTCAGTTAACATAGAAAAAGCTGAAGGAGTGCATGAGTTTGCATGTGTTCAGCTACATAAAACATTGATGGGTAGAGGAGATATTATCAAGGAAACTACCTTGGAAATCTTCAATACAAAGGATGTTCATGAATGGAATGCAGTTCCGCAGGTGTCCAAAGACCATCAAGAAATTCCTGTTACATCGCCAGATGCAGATTTATGGCAAGAGTTTGATCGTTCCATCGGACATCACTTTAACTTGTCTATTGATTTAAACGCTTGTACAGGTTGTGGGGCATGTGTTATTGCATGTCACGCAGAAAATAATGTTCCTGTTGTTGGAAAAGAGGAGGTTAGAAAATCCAGAGACATGCACTGGCTGCGTATTGATAGGTACTATTCTTCCGAAGATACATTTGAACAAGACAACGAGAAGAAAGATGGAATGGATGGCCTTTGGGGCGATAATGGTTCCTTGGGTGGATTTAGAGAGATGGAAGATGCAGCTGCAAATCCTCAGGTAGCATTTCAGCCTGTCATGTGTCAACATTGTAACCATGCACCTTGTGAAACTGTTTGTCCGGTTGCGGCAACTTCCCACGGAAGACAAGGTCAAAATCAAATGGCATATAACCGTTGTGTAGGTACTAGATATTGTGCCAACAACTGTCCATACAAAGTAAGAAGGTTCAATTGGTTCTTGTATAGTGATAATGACGAGTTCAACTTCAACATGAACAATGACCTTGGTAAAATGGTGATTAATCCAGATGTTAATGTACGCTCTAGAGGGGTGATGGAGAAATGCTCTATGTGTATTCAAATGACACAGAAGACCATTTTAGATGCTAAGAGAGATGGGCGTGCCATTAAAGATGGCGAATTCCAAACGGCTTGTTCAGCTGCTTGCGGCAGTGGAGCTATGGTCTTTGGAGATATCAATGATGATCACAGTAAGATTGCTGAGTTGAAAGAGGATGATAGAATGTATCACCTATTAGAACATGTGGGCACAAAACCAAATGTGTTCTATCATGTGAAGGTGAGAAACACCAACGAGGCTTAATCAATAAATAAGAAGTAACTAGAAGATAAATTATGGCGTCGCATTACGAAGCACCTATTCGAAAGCCCTTAGTACTTGGAGACAAAGGTTACCATGATGTTACCGTGGATATCGCTGCTCCTGTAGAGGGAAAGGCCAACAAACATTGGTGGATTGTATTTACCATTGCTTTAGTTGCATTCCTTTGGGGTCTAGGATGTATTATTTATACCATTTCTACAGGTATTGGAGTTTGGGGTCTTAACAAGACCGTAAACTGGGCCTGGGATATTACAAACTTTGTTTGGTGGGTAGGTATTGGTCACGCAGGAACACTGATTTCTGCAGTATTGCTGTTATTCAGACAAAAATGGAGAATGGCAATTAACCGTTCTGCGGAAGCAATGACCATTTTCTCGGTTATCCAGGCAGGTTTGTTTCCAATCATTCACATGGGTCGCCCATGGTTGGCCTATTGGGTACTTCCGATTCCAAACCAATTTGGTTCCTTGTGGGTAAACTTTAACTCACCATTGCTTTGGGATGTATTTGCGATTTCAACGTATTTATCCGTTTCCTTGGTATTCTGGTGGACAGGTTTGTTGCCGGATTTTGCAATGATTCGTGATAGAGCGGTAAAACCGTTCCAGAAGAAAATATATAGCTTGTTAAGCTTTGGTTGGACAGGTAGAGCGAAGGATTGGCAACGTTTTGAAGAAGTATCTTTAGTTTTGGCCGGTTTGGCAACACCACTTGTACTTTCAGTACACACCATTGTATCCTTTGACTTTGCCACTTCGGTGATTCCAGGTTGGCATACCACCATATTCCCGCCGTATTTTGTTGCGGGTGCAATTTTCTCAGGATTTGCTATGGTGAACACACTTCTTATTATCATGAGAAAAGTGTGTAGTCTTGAAGCATACATAACCGTACAGCATATTGAATTGATGAACATTGTAATCATGATTACAGGTTCAATTGTTGGATGTGCATATATCACCGAGTTGTTTATTGCTTGGTATTCAGGAGTTGAATACGAACAATACGCGTTTTTGAATAGAGCTACTGGACCCTACTGGTGGGCATATTGGTCCATGATGACCTGTAACGTGTTCTCTCCGCAGTTCATGTGGTTCAAAAAATTACGTACCAGTATCATGTTCTCGTTCTTTATTTCTATTGTGGTGAACATAGGAATGTGGTTTGAGCGATTTGTGATCATTGTAACCTCATTGCACAGAGATTACTTGCCATCTTCATGGACAATGTTCTCTCCTACCTTTGTAGATGTGGGTATCTTTATAGGAACCATTGGATTCTTCTTTGTGTTGTTCCTATTATATTCAAGAACATTCCCGGTCATTGCACAGGCAGAAGTAAAATCCATTTTGAAAGCATCTGGAGAAAAATATAAAAAGTTACGTGATGCAGGAAAGCCTTTGTACCAAATGCCTAAACGAGGAGAGATAGAGGAACCGATTACAGATGATGTTTTAATGGGAGAAGTTGTTCCTGCGAAAGGAGACAAGGTTGGAGTAAATGAATTGTTAAGTTCTTTAGGAACATTCGATGCTACCAAAGAAACACCAGATGATTTGAAAAAAATAAAAGGTGTTGGTCCAGAGATGGAAAGAATCCTTAACGAAATTGGAATCTATACGTACGCGCAAGTAGGTAGAATGACAAAAAAGGAGTATGACTTGTTAGATTCCATTACAGGTAAATTTCCAGGTCGGGCACAAAGAGATGACTGGGCTGGTCAAGCTAGATTGTTAAACAATAAAAAATAATTATGGCATCAAAAGTTATACAGGCACTTTATACCGATGATGATGTATTGATGCATGCCGTAAAAAAGGTAAGGGCAGAGCACCATCATATTGAAGAAGTGTATACCCCTTTCCCCGTGCATGGTTTAGACAAGGCAATGGGCTTAGAAGATACCCGAATAGCAATCACTTCCTTTATGTATGGTTGTTTAGGACTTATTGTTGCCATTGTTATGATGAACTATATCATGATTGATGATTGGCCACAGGATATTGGTGGTAAACCAAGTTTTACCTATTTGGAAAATATGCCGGCCTTTGTTCCAATTATGTTTGAATTAACGGTGTTCTTTGCAGCGCATTTAATGGTAATCACATTTTATTTAAGAAGTAGAATGTGGCCCTTTAAAAAAGCGGAAAACCCAGATGTAAGAACAACAGATGACCATTTTTTAATGGAATTGGGTATTCATGATAATGAAAAGGAACTTACAGCATTGTTGTGGGATACTGGAGCTGTTGAAATAAATGTTACAGAAAAGGATTCTTAAAAATATGAAGCATTTAGGTAAAATAAGTGTTGTCTTGGTTTTGGTACTATCACTGGCAGCTTGTGCTGACAAGAACAGTCCAAACTATCAGTATATGCCAAACATGTATGAACCCGTAGGGTACGAAACCTATCAGGGAGTGGATAATGGATTGTTCCCCAATGGAACAGAAGCTATGCTTCCGGCAGAAAATACCATTGCAAGAGGGTATATGCCATACAAGTTTGAAAATACTCCAGAAGGAAAAGACTTGGCAAGAGTAGAACCAAGCCCGTTGGATTCCTTGCAAATGGAATCCAATCTTTCCAAAGGAAAAGAACTATATGATATTTACTGTGCTATTTGTCACGGACCTAAAGGAAAAGGACAAGGTACTTTGGTAAAAAGAGAAAAAATATTGGGTGTTCCCAGTTATGATGACGTTGCGCGTAATATTACCGTGGGAAGCACATACCATACTATTTATTACGGTTTAAACTCTATGGGCTCTTACGCAGCTCAGTTGGCCAATGAAGAAGAGATGTGGCAAGTGTCAGAATACGTAATGAAATTAAAGGAAGACCTAACAAAATAATTGGATAAGAGGATACTATGTACACGTTTTCAAACAGACTTAAAATAGGATCTTTCATTGCAATGGCAGTTGGATTGATTTGTTTAGCAACAGGTTTTTTATCTGCTCCCAGTACTGTGGAAGAAGCCAAAGCAATGGTGGCTTCAGCACATGACGATGGTCATGGAGGAGGACACGGCGAAGAAGCTTCAAGCCATGCCGCAGAAGGAGATCATGCAGAAAAAGATACACACGGTGAAGCTGAAGCACATGGAGAGGAGCACGATGCTTCGCATGATGAACATGTATTGCACCAATTACAAAATAGACCTTGGTCTGCATTATATGTAGCTGCCTTTTTCTTCTTTATGATATCCTTGGGCGTTTTGGCTTTCTATGCTATACAACGTGCATCACAAGCAGGTTGGTCGCCTTTGTTGTTCCGTGTAATGGAGGGAATCACGGCGTATTTAGTTCCTGGCGGAATTATCGTATTTGTGATTTTGGTACTTTCAGTACTACATATGAATCATATGTTTGTATGGATGGATGCTGATGTTGTTGCTCATGATAAATTGTTACAAGGAAAAGCTGGATACTTGAACCCTACCTTCTTTTTGGTTCGTGCAGCAATTTTCTTGGGTGGTTGGATTTTCTATCGCGAATATTCCAGAAAACTTTCATTAGCACAGGATGAGTCTGATGACAACACCAACTTTGTAAAGAATTTTAGATGGTCTGCTGCTTTCTTGGTGTTCTATTTGATTACAGAATCCATGATGTCTTGGGATTGGATCATGAGTGTGGATCCACACTGGTTCAGTACCCTATTTGGATGGTACGTGTTTGCAAGCATGTTCGTTTCAGGAATTACGGTAATTGCGATGATTGCCATTTACCTGAAATCAAAAGGTTATTTAGAAGATGTAAACGATAGCCACATTCATGATTTGGCAAAATTCATGTTCGGTATCAGTATTTTTTGGACCTACCTATGGTTCTCACAGTTTATGCTGATTTGGTATGCCAACATCCCAGAAGAAGTAACCTATTTTATCACACGAATTGAAGATTATAAATTGCCATTCTTTGGAATGTTAGCCATGAATTTCATCTTCCCAGTATTGGTATTGATGAACAGTGATTACAAAAGAGTAAATTGGTTTGTTATCATGGCTGGTCTTGTAGTGCTTTTTGGTCACTATATGGACGTGTTCAATATGATCATGCCTGCAACGGTTGGCGATCAATGGTATATAGGATTACCCGAAATTGGAGGAATATTGTTCTTTGGGGGATTATTTGTGTATTGGGTGTTCAATGCACTTACTAAAGCGCCATTGCAACCCAAGCGCAATCCATTCCTTGAAGAAAGTAGACAATTTCATTATTAATACGATTAAGGCTTAGAAAGATATACAATGACTGCATTATTAACATTGACTGTTTTAGTACTGGTAGCAATCGCAATCTGGCAAATGACCAAGATTTTTGAATTGTCCCAACTAAAAACGGAAAACACTGAGGTAGCCACAGATTCAGATAATAAGTACAATGGTTATCTATTGTTTGGATTCGTAATTTTTATCTATGGTATAACCATATTTAGCTTTGCCAAGTACAGTAAAATGCTTCTGCCAGAAGCATCTTCTGCCCATGGTGGGGAATATGATCAATTGATGTGGGTGTCATTTGCCATTATCTTTTTTGTACAGACCATTACGCAGTTTTTGTTGCATTACTTCGGATATAAATATCGCGGAGAAAAAGGAAAGAAAGCTCTTTTCTTTGCCGACAACGACCGTTTAGAGTTTATCTGGACTATCATTCCCGTTATTGTTTTAGCCGGATTAATCCTTTGGGGCTTATACACATGGACGAACATCATGGATGTAAATGATGAAGACGATCCACTGATTGTGGAATTATATGCACAGCAATTTAACTGGACTGCACGTTATGGAGGAGATGATAATGTTCTTGGAGACGCAAGTGTTCGCTTAATTGATATTGATAGAGCAAATGTACTTGGTTTGGATGAATCTGATCCAAATGCTGCGGATGACGTAATCGTAAAGGAACTACACCTTCCTGTGGGAAGAAAAGTCAACTTTATGATGCGTTCACAAGACGTATTACATTCCGCTTATATGCCTCACTTTAGAGCACAGATGAACTGTGTTCCAGGTATGATCACACAATTCTCATTTACACCGACCATTACAACGGAAGAAATGAGATTGAATCCTGATGTGGTGGATAAAGTGAAAAGAACAAACGCGTTAAGAGCAAAATGGGCTGCAGAAGGAAAACCTAATACAGACCCTTGGGAATTTGACTATATCTTGCTTTGTAATAAAATCTGTGGAAAATCGCACTATAATATGCAAATGAAAATTATAGTAGAGACAGAAGAGGAATATAATAAATGGATTGCCGAACAAGTAACCTTTAAAGAAACGGTTGCACCAACGGAATAAGTTAGGCTAGGATAAGAACTATAATAAAATTTAAAAGAGATTATGTCAGCTACTGGACACGAACACGGACACGAAGATCATGGACATCATCATAAAGAAACCTTCGTAACCAAATATATCTTTAGTCAGGACCATAAGATGATTGCTAAGCAATATCTTATCACCGGTGTTTTGGTTATGGGCTTCATTGGAATTGCAATGTCGTTGCTATTTAGAATGCAATTGGCATGGCCTGGAGAATCCTTCTCTGTCTTTGAGGCGTTTTTGGGCAAGTGGGCTCCAGATGGTGTTATGGATGCTGATATGTACTTGGCTTTGATTACTATGCACGGAACCATAATGGTATTCTTCGTGCTTACCGCAGGATTGAGTGGTACCTTTAGTAACCTATTAATTCCGTTGCAGATTGGTGCTCGGGATATGGCTTCGGGCTTCCTAAACATGCTTTCTTTTTGGATGTTCTTTGTCTCTGCAGTAGTCATGATCATTTCATTGTTTGTAGAAGCTGGTCCTGCCGCAGCAGGATGGACAATTTATCCTCCCTTAAGCGCATTGCCTTCTGCCCAACCCGGTTCTGGTTTGGGTATGACCCTATGGCTAGTTTCTATGGCCATATTTATTGCTTCTTCTTTACTGGGATCATTAAACTATATTGTTACTGTTATCAACTTAAGAACTAAAGGAATGTCAATGACCCGTTTGCCATTGACTATTTGGGCATTCTTTGTAACAGCAGTTATCGGGGTAATTTCCTTTCCAGTGTTACTTTCAGCGGCCTTGCTGCTAATTATGGATAGAAGTTTTGGAACATCATTCTTCCTTTCAGATATCTTTATACAAGGTGAAGTATTACATTATCAAGGAGGATCACCAGTATTGTTTGAGCACCTATTTTGGTTCTTGGGACACCCTGAAGTATACATTGTATTGTTACCGGCATTAGGAATTACGTCCGAAGTAATGTCTACAAATGCAAGAAAACCAATCTTTGGCTATCGTGCCATGGTAGCTTCTATTTTAGCGATTGCTTTCCTATCCACAATTGTGTGGGGTCACCATATGTTCATCTCGGGGATGAATCCATTTTTGGGGTCAGTATTTACGTTTACAACCTTATTGATTGCAATTCCGTCTGCGGTAAAAGCTTTCAACTATATAACCACCTTATGGAAGGGAAATCTGCAACTTAATCCTGGAATGTTATTTTCCATAGGTTTGGTTTCTACCTTTATATCGGGTGGTCTTACAGGGATTATTCTTGGAGATAGCACATTGGATATCAATGTTCATGACACCTATTTTGTAGTAGCTCACTTCCATTTGGTAATGGGTATTTCTGCACTATATGGACTTTTTGCGGGTGTATACCATTGGTTCCCGAAAATGTTCCAAGGTAGAATGATGAACAAGAACTTGGGTTATGTTCATTTCTGGGTAACCGCAATTTGTGCCTATGGCGTATTCTTCCCAATGCATTTTGTTGGTATGGCAGGAGTGCCAAGACGTTACTATGAAAATACGGCGTTCCCGATGTTTGATGAATTGACCAATGTTCAAGTATTAATGACCGTATTTGCACTTATTGCAGGAGCGGCACAATTGGTTTTCGTTTACAACTTTGTCTATAGCATATTTTATGGTAAGAGAGGACCTCAAAACCCATGGGGCTCAAATACCCTTGAATGGACAGCTCCTCAAGAACATATGCACGGAAACTGGCCAGGAGATATCCCTCATGTGCATCGTTGGGCGTATGACTATAGCAAGACCTATGAGAATGGTGAGTATATTATCCCAGGACAGGATTTTGTTCCGCAGAACATACCGCTTCAGGATAACGAAGAAGAACTCAATCACTAAGATTTTAGATATAACAAAGCCCATCCCACTCGGATGGGTTTTTTGTTTACGGAGTTTTGTACAGCAATTGTTATCCGTAATTGTAATATCTTTAAGAACCTTAAATCGAACACTTGTGAAAAATCTTGTAATTATACTTTTATTGATGTGCCATGTAACCCTTTTGGCACAGCGAAAACCTAAAATAAAAGGCAGTCGAATTGTTACTGAAGTCAATCAGGAACTACCTGCGTTTAATGCAATACAACTAAATGATAATCTGGACATCGTATTAAAAAAATCATTTGGCTCTGGGTACAAAATTGTGGCAGATGATAATTTGGTAGATATTTTAAAATTTAAAGTAGAGGATAGTACATTAGTAATAAGCTCTTTTTATGATGTTACCGCCAAAAAACAATTCGATATTACCATTAATTACACCGAACTCCGAGCAATAACCGTTAAAGAAGGTAGCATTGTTTCAAATGATATTATAAGCAGCGATGAGCTGTTTGTAGACGCTTTTGCAAATGCAAAGTTGGACATCAAGGCAAATGCCGCTGTGATGGATATTAATATGGAAGATATGAGCAAGGGAGACTTTAATGTAGATGTGGATTCGCTCAATATAGGCCTTAATAAAAGAGCTGAAGCTTATGTATATTCTGTAAATGAAGTGAGTGTGGTAGATGTGGAGGGCAATGGGTCTTTGATGTTTGAAGGTACTTCGGATAGAATGGAAATTGGTTTAACAGGAAACTCAAAATACAAAGGCGAAAAAATGGAGGCAGGGACCATTAAAGCTCGACTTGAGAATGCTGCAAATGCGCGTTTGTACTCCTATCGGGATTTGGAGTTAAGTGCCAAAGGAAATTCAAGAATCTATCTCTATGGAAATCCTAAAATTACTGTTCTGGAGTTTTTGGATACGGCACAATTAATTAAGAAAGTAGAGTGATATCTATTTGGCAATAGGAGCAGTCATGCAATGCTCAGGAATTCCAAAACCATCTACCAAAACCTCAATATGAGGGCGTAATTCTGTGGACAATCGTTCCACCCGTTGCCTAATAGCTTTGGACTTTGTTCCACTGATGTACCCCTGTTCCAAATACCAACCTGTGTCGTTATATATGTGATGAAGGGCATAAAGTGTTCCCAATTTTTCCAATAAAACTTTGTGTTTTTCATCAGTAACCGAAGCGCAGAATTCATTGAAAATAGTATAAGCCAACTCTACACTATACGCCTTGCCTAAGGCAAGCAAATGGGTCTGAACTTTTAGAAAGGCTTGATATGATGGGATTCCTTTTTTAATGTAGCTTCTTATTCGCATGGCTAGGGTATACGTAAGCCTTCGGGTCCTGTAGTTAAAAGCATGTTTGTGAAATTTCGGATTGTACAAATGTTCCTTGTCTACTTTATTGGAGTAAATGGGGTTTATCGTACTTAACTTATCTGCGAGTTGACTTCGTAATAATTTTAAAACCGAAGTAAACCCAGCACTATTGAATTCTGCTTTGAAATCTGATAAAACACCTTTGGCTGCTAATTGTAACAATACATTGTTGTCTCCCTCAAAAGTGGTAAATATGTCTACATCCCCTTTTAGATTGGCAATTCTATTTTCTAATAAATATCCCTTCCCACCACATGCTTCTCGACACTCTTGAATAGTATCGTTTGCAAACCATGTAATGATGGATTTAAGGCCTGCGACTTGGGTCTCTATTTTTCTTTTATCAGGTTGTGAATTATCACTATACCGTTTCATCATTTCCTCCAAAGTAACGTGATAAACATAAGCACTTGCTATAGCGGGAGTCAACCGTAATTGATGGGTGGGGTAGTCCATAATAAGATCTTCTTGCACTTTAACGCTGTCATTGAATTGTCTTCTGTTCAATGCATGCTTTACCGCGATGCTCAATGCCATCTTTGCCCCACCAACAGCACCTTTTGCAACGCAAATTCGGCCGCCAACCAGAGTACCCAACATGGTAAAAAATCGTTTGTTTGGATTCTTAATGGCAGAAAAATAGCTACCATCATCTCTGATTTCCCCATATTTATCCAACAAGTTTTCACGGGGGACTTTCACCTGATTAAACCAAATCTTACCGTTGTCCACACCATTCAAACCAAGCTTATAGCCATTGTCTTCTATAGTAATGCCTTCCAATACAGTATGATTTTTATCTCGTACTGGAACCAAAATAGCATGAACCCCTTCATTTTTCCCATCTACGATCAACTGTGCAAAAACCGATGCCATAGTTGAATGCAAGGCATTGCCTATATATTCTTTATTATCATTTTGTCCTGGGGTGTGAATAATGATTGAATCACTTTTTTTATGATAAGTGGCCGTTGTTTTTATGCCTCTTACATTAGAGCCATGTCCTGTTTCTGTCATAGCAAAACAGCCTAGCAATTTTGCTTTTCCAGTATTAGCCAAATATTGGTCATGATGTTTTTTGGTGCCCAATTTCTGAATGCTACCGCCAAAAAGCCCAAATTGAACCCCAAATTTCACTGCAAGGCTCCCATCAACAAACATAAGATGTTCAAAAATTGCTCCGTAGGCCGGCATGTTGCCAATCCCTCCATATTCGGAATCATAAGCCATAGCGCCATATCCGTTAGTACCCAAGAGCTGAACTTGTTCCAATACTTTCCCCCTAAAATCTTCTTTGTTTCTTCTAACATCCCAGTGAAAAATAGGTTGATTCAGAAAACCCCGAAATTCGTCAACTGCTTTAGCATGTGGACCTTTTAAAATAGCATCGAGTACTTTGGCGTTGTAAAAATCAGATGTTTTATGATGTATGACTTCAACATCAAATAAATGATTGTAGTGGTTGGGTTGTATCCCCAAGTTTATTTCAATGTGTTTTAAATGGTCATTGAAATCGCAACTGTCGCAGTACAAATTCCCTAAACGTTGGCTTAATGATGCAAGAGGATAGGTATCACTTTCAATAAGTTTAACATTGGAATTTGTAATAGTATGTTTCCAATGTTTCAGTTCTTCATCTGCTGGCGGATTTTCCCTATCCAACCAAAGTGAAAGCTGTTCTTTTTCATCCGGTTCAAGTGCAGAATCCTGCTCAATAGTTTTTTTGACCACGGATATTTCGGAGGCAGAAAGTAGGTCATCTGACCAAATGACATAAAAAAATGGAATGTATTGTAAGATGCCTATTGAGTAATCAGATTTTACCATAAAAAGCTAAGTTGAGGAAATTGTGTCCTTTCTTTGAAGTATCTAATTTAAGATTTAGTTTTTAAGATGTGCACTTGAATCTTTAGACCTGGGTATTTTAGAGAAAATGGTTTCTAGCACATGTGGTTTTCAACTATATTTGTTAGGACATGAATGAAAATCTAGACCCATCACCAGAGAATTTCTCTCAAGAAGAGCTTGATATTGAAAGAGCTTTAAGGCCCATTACTTTTGATGATTTTACGGGTCAGGAGCAGGTGTTGGAGAACCTGAAAATTTTTGTGCAAGCTGCCAACCTCCGCGATGAAGCACTGGATCATACCCTTTTTCATGGACCACCTGGATTAGGAAAAACAACACTTGCACATATTTTAGCAAATGAACTTGGGGTAGGAATAAAGATTACCTCAGGCCCGGTTTTGGACAAACCAGGAGATTTGGCGGGATTGTTGACCAATCTTGAAGAAAGGGATGTATTGTTTATAGATGAGATTCATCGCTTAAGTCCTATTGTGGAAGAATACTTGTATTCTGCGATGGAGGATTACAAGATTGATATCATGATCGAAACGGGTCCCAATGCCAGAACCGTTCAAATCAATCTAAGTCCCTTTACCTTAGTTGGCGCTACCACAAGATCAGGACTGCTCACAGCGCCCATGCGAGCACGTTTTGGTATTCAAAGTAGATTGCAATACTACAATACGGAGTTGTTATCGACTATAGTAGAACGCAGTGCTGAGATTCTGAAAGTACCCATCACCAATGAAGCAGCCATAGAAATTGCTGGCAGAAGTAGGGGAACACCCAGAATTTGTAATGCCTTATTGCGAAGGGTACGTGATTTTGCCCAAATAAAAGGCAACGGAAATATAGATATGGATATTTCCAAGTTCAGTTTAAAAGCCTTGCATGTGGATGCGCATGGTTTGGATGAGATGGATAATAAAATCTTAACTACCATTATAGATAAGTTCAAAGGAGGTCCAGTAGGTATTACAACTTTGGCTACCGCAGTTTCAGAAAGTGCAGAAACCATTGAAGAAGTCTATGAGCCTTTTTTAATTCAGCAAGGATTCATTATGCGCACCCCCAGAGGTCGTGAAGTAACAGAACTTGCCTATAAACACTTAGGACGAATTAAAGACGGGACGCAAGGAGGTCTGTTTTAATTTGAATTCAAGAACTAATCATACTGATTTAATAAAAACCGAAGCCAAACGCCTCGGTTTTTTGTCTTGTGGTATTTCTAAAGCCGAATTTTTGGAAGAAGAAGCACCACGATTGGAAAAATGGCTTAGCCAAAATAGGCATGGTGAAATGCAGTATATGGAAAACCATTTTGACAAACGATTGGATCCTACCAAATTGGTTGAAGGCTCAAAATCAGTAATTTCTCTATTACTCAATTATTTCCCAGAGCAGAATCAAATAAAAAACACCTATAAGGTGTCTAAGTATGCCTATGGAATCGATTATCACTTTGTGATAAAAGATAAACTCAAATCCCTATTACATTTTATTCAAGAAGAAATCGGTGAAGTGCATGGAAGGGCCTTTGTGGATTCTGCCCCTGTTTTGGATAAAGCATGGGCGGCCAAAAGTGGCTTGGGTTGGATAGGAAAACATAGCAATCTGCTCACCCAACCAGTAGGATCTTTTTATTTTATTGCTGAATTGATTGTTGATTTAGAATTGGACTATGACACTCCGGTAACGGACCATTGCGGCACATGTACCGCATGTATCGATGCCTGCCCAACGGAAGCGATTGTGGAACCTTATGTAGTGGATGGGAGTAAGTGTATTTCCTATTTTACTATTGAACTGAAGAATGAAATTCCCAATGAGTTCCAAGGAAAATTCGATGATTGGATGTTTGGATGTGATGTCTGCCAAGATGTTTGCCCTTGGAACCGTTTTTCGAAGTCGCATAGCGAACCACTTTTTAATCCTCATCCTGAATTGCTTTCAATGACCAAAAAAGATTGGGAAGAAATCACGGAGGATGTATTTAGAAAAATCTTCAAAAAATCCGCCGTAAAACGAACCAAATTTTCAGGTTTGCAACGGAATATTAAATTCCTGAAATAAATTTTTATAAAGCGAAATCGTTTGCGTTGCTATTTTCATTGTTTTAAGCAGCGATTTTTATCATAACAGCAAAGAAAGCAGTATATTGATAAGATGTAGAAGGGAATATGCTGCTAATGTTTAACCATCGACCGAACTATGAAAATTAAAAAACCTGAACTAAGTTTTTGGCAGATTTGGAACATGAATGTTGGATTTCTCGGCATTCAATATAGCTTTGGACTTCAGCAGAGTGCCATTAATCCTATCTTTCTTTTTCTTGGGGCAAAAGAAGAGATTTTGCCTATTTTGAATATTGCAGGACCTATTACAGGTTTGATTGTTCAACCATTGATTGGCGCTATTTCGGATAAGACCTGGTCTGCTCGATGGGGTAGAAGAAAGCCCTTTTTTCTAATCGGTGCCATTTTAGGAAGTTTATGTTTGTTCGCTTTTCCGCTTAGTCCAGCCCTATGGTTTGCAGTAGGATTGTTATGGATTCTTGATGTAGGAAACAATATGGCTATGGAACCTTACCGTGCTTTTGTTGGGGATAAATTACCAGACAAGCAGTTGAGCATGGGGTATCAAATGCAAAGCTTGTTTGTAGGCGCTGGGATTCTTTTGGCCAATGCATCTATCTTTTTGTTTCAAGATTGGTTTGGGGGAGGTGAAGAAGTGGCAGGAACCATTCCCAAATGGTTGTATTATTCCTTTTTTATTGGCTCATTTTTATCCATCACCACCATTTTATGGTCCGTCTTAAAAACCCCTGAGATTCCCCCAGGCGACGAAGAATTAAAAGAAATAAATAGGCATAAGGCCCTCCCGTTTATAGAACGTTTTAAGACACCATTCATCGAGATTAGTGCTGCCGTGAAGGAAATGCCAAAATTTATGTGGAAACTTTCTGCGGTTTATCTATTTCAGTGGTACGCTTTGTTTGTCTATTGGCAATTTATTACACCATTGTTTAGGGCTACCATGGGATATGATACCTCTGAAGCTGCAGCTCAGGCTGCAAAAATGAGTACTACTTACAATGTTGTTACTGCAGTTGTCGCTTTAATATTGGTGCCGTTGACCATGAAGTTTGGTGGAAAGAAAATATATGCCCTAAGTCTTTTTGGTACAGCGTTAGCGCTATTTGCGATACCAAATATTGCAGATCCAGTTTATGTGCTATTCCCAATGGTCTTGTTCGGAATTGGTTGGGCGGCTATGATGGGAATTCCGTATAGCATGGTTTCAAAGATTGTTCCTCAAGAAAGAAGGGGAGTATATATGGGCATCTTAAATATGATGATTGTAATCCCAATGGGTATTCAAACATTGACATTTGGCCCAATTTTTAAAAACTTCCTGGGTGCAAACTCTGTGAATGCGATTTTATTTGCTGGTGCTTGCTTCGTAATCGCATCAATTTTAGCAATGCGATTAAACGTATCTAAAGAGGATAATCTAGCAGACGTAGCAGAAGAATAAACGGTAATTTTTCAAAATACACTTACTATAAATTAAGAATGGATTGGTATTTCATCATTACAATGGAATACCTTTATCTTTACAGCTTCAATTGTAAAAAATGAACAAAGAACAACAACGTCGGGAAGCACTATTGTACCATGCCAAACCCCAGCCAGGTAAAATAAAAATTGTTCCCACCAAACCCTACGCAACCCAACGAGACTTGGCACTTGCTTATTCACCGGGAGTGGCAGAGCCTTGTTTGGAGATCAAAAAGAATAAGGATGATGTTTATAAATATACCGCCAAAGGAAACATTGTTGCAGTAATCTCTAATGGTACAGCAGTTTTGGGACTTGGAAATATTGGTCCAGAAGCTTCAAAACCAGTGATGGAAGGAAAAAGCCTTCTATTTAAGATTTTTGCAGATATAGATGGAATGGACATTGAGTTGGATACCACGGATGTCGATAAGTTTGTGGAAACGGTAAAGATCATTGCTCCTACGTTTGGAGGGATTAATCTTGAAGATATTAAAGCTCCTGAAGCATTTGAAATAGAGCGAAGGCTTAAGGAAGAACTGGATATTCCGGTGATGCATGATGATCAACATGGAACCGCTATTATTTCTGCCGCGGCTTTGTTGAATGCATTGGAAATCACCAACAAAAAAATAGAAAAAGTAAAAATTGTGGTGAGCGGCGCAGGCGCTGCTGCCGTTTCTTGCACGAGATTGTATAAGGCATTTGGTGCTAGCGGAAAGAATATTGTCATGTTGGATAGTAAAGGAGTTATCCGAAGTGACCGAGAAAACCTCTCCAAAGAAAAACTGGAATTTGCTTCTGACAGAAAGATAGATACTTTAGATGAGGCCTTGAAGGATGCAGATGTTTTTATTGGTCTATCCATCGCCAATATTTTGACACCGAAAATGCTTAAATCTATGGCAAAAGATCCTATTGTTTTTGCTATGGCAAATCCAGACCCAGAAATTGAATATAGCATTGCCTGTAAAACGCGGGATGATATTATTATGGCTACGGGTCGTTCTGACCACCCTAACCAAGTGAATAATGTTTTAGGGTTTCCATTCATTTTTAGGGGTGCACTTGATGTTCGTGCTACCAAGATCAACGAAGAAATGAAAATGGCTGCAGTTCGAGCTTTGGCAGATTTAACAAGAGAGCCAGTACCGGAACAGGTGAATATTGCTTATGATACCACTAGGTTGACTTTTGGTAAAGATTATATTATTCCAAAACCTTTTGATCCAAGGTTAATCACCAAAATTCCACCCGCAGTTGCAAAAGCGGCAATCGAGAGCGGGGTGGCCAAAGCTCCAATTCAAGATTGGAAGAAGTACGAAGAAGACCTGTATCAAAGGTCTGGTAATGATAACAAAGCTGTGCGTTTGATGCACAATAGAGCTCGATTGAATCCAAAACGAATTGTTTTTGCAGAAGCGGAATTGTTGGATGTGATGAAGGCAGCGCAAATTGTGTACGATGAAGGGATAGCCATACCCATTTTACTGGGAAATAAAGAAACAATAGAAGACCTAAAAAAGGAGCTGGATTTTGATGCAGAAGTGACCATAATAGACCCTCGTTCTGATGAGTCTAAGGAAATGCGCAATAGATATGCTCTTAAATTATGGGAGTCTAGAAAGCGAAAAGGGGAAACCAAGTACAGCGCAAACGTAAATATGGGTAAACGTAATTATTTTGGCGCTATGATGCTTCATGAAGGGGATGCTGATGGAATGATTTCTGGGTATTCCCGATCTTATCCTAAAGTATTAAAGCCTGTTTTTGAAGTTTTGGGAAGGGCTAAAGGGGTTAAAAATGCTTCAACCTGTAATATCATGATTACAGAAAGAGGGCCATTATTTTTGGCGGATACCTCTATCAATGTAGATCCAAGTGCCGAAGAATTGGCTGAAATAGCCCAGATGACTGCAAATGTGGCCAACACCTTTGGCTTTAACCCCGTTATGGCAATGTTGTCTTATGCTAATTATGGGTCGTCAAGTCATCCTAATGCCCAAAAAGTAAGAGAAGCCGTTAAAATTTTGCACGAACGAAACCCAGAACTGATTGTCGATGGTGAAATCCAAACCGATTTTGCGTTGAGCCAGGAATTATGCCACAACAATTTTCCATTTTCAAAGCTTACAGGAAAAAAAGTAAACACTTTAATTTTTCCAAATTTAGACTCAGCCAATATCACCTATAAACTCTTGAAGGGATTGAATAATGCTGAATCTATTGGTCCAATTATGGTGGGGCTTCGCAGATCAGCGCATATTTTGCAACTAGGTGCCAGTGTTGATGAAATGGTGAATATGGCCGCCGTAGCTGTTATCGACGCCCAAGAACGGGAGAAGCGGAAAAAAGCAAAAATGGGAGAGTAGCACAGCAAGATTAAATTTCACCCAAAACCTAACTGTTACATCATGATTACCCACTTACAAGGAAAACTGGTAGAAAAAAATCCAACTTTTGTTATTATCGAATGCGCGGGAGTTGGGTACTTTCTGAATATTTCATTGCATACTTTTTCCCAATTAAAGGATGAAGAAAACATTCGGCTTTTTACGCATTTACAAGTCAAGGAAGATTCACATACTTTGTTTGGTTTTGTAGAAAAATCGGAGCGTGAAATATTCAGACTTCTAATTTCTGTTTCGGGCATTGGTTCTAGTACGGCAAGAACCATGCTTTCCTCTTTATCACCCATTCAAGTAAGAGATGCAATTGCCAATGGAGACGTCCCTTCCATACAGGCAATCAAGGGAATAGGAGCTAAGACTGCCCAACGTGTAATCTTGGACTTGAAGGATAAGATTTTAAAAGTCTACGATATGGGTGAAGTTTCCCTACAATCAAACAATACAAGCAAAGAAGAAGCGTTATCTGCTTTAGAGGTTCTTGGTTTTGTTCGAAGGCAATCTGAAAAGGTTGTGGACAAGGTTTTATCCCAAGATCCAACACTAAGCGTAGAGGACATTATAAAATTGGCGCTGAAAAATTTGTAACTAGTTTGAAAAGAGGGGCAAAACCAATACTTAAATCTTTAAGATTTAGGCACTTTTTCTTTTTTATATGCTTGCTGACAGCCACCACCTTGATGGGGCAGGAAACCAATGAGCAAGAACAAGATTCGGTAAAAACGGGTGTTGCGCTTGGTCGCTTAATTTTGGAAAATCCAGATAGCATTATTGCAAAATACACCTATGACCCTAAAATAGACCGCTATATCTATTCGGAAAGTGTTGGTGACTTTGACATCAGCCATCCTGTCATCCTTACCCCTGAACAGTATTTTGAGTTGGTTCGAAAAGAACAGATGAAGTCCTACTTCAAAGATAAAATAGACGCTTTTACGGGTAAAAAAGAGGGAAGTGAGGAAGCCAGAAAAAATTTGTTGCCCAATTTCTATGTAAACAGTAGTTTTTTTGAGTCCATTTTTGGTGGCAATACCATTGAAGTAATTCCTCAAGGTTCTGTGGCCATGGATTTGGGTATATTATGGCAAAAAAATGATAACCCAGCTCTTTCACCAAGAAACCGTACCAATCTATCTTTTGATTTTGACCAAAGAATAAGCTTGAGTTTATTAGGGAAAGTTGGGGAACGTCTTCAAGTAACCGCCAACTATGATACAGAGGCTACCTTCGATTTTCAAAATTTAGTAAAAATTGATTACACCCCTACGGAAGATGATATTCTTCGAAAAATAGAGATTGGTAATGTAAACATGCCATTGAACAGTTCTCTGATTACTGGTGCCCAAAGCCTTTTTGGGGTAAAAACCCAGTTGCAATTTGGGAAGACAACAGTAACAGCTGTTTTTTCCGAGCAACGTTCACAGAACAACACAGTAGTTGCCCAAGGAGGAGGTACCGTTAATGAATTTGCATTGACCGCTTTGGATTATGATGAAGACAAACACTTTTTCTTAGCACAATACTTTAGAGATAATTACGATCGTGCCCTTACTAATTATCCTTTTATTCAAAGCCAGGTGCAGATTACCAGATTAGAAGTTTGGGTAACCAACCGTAACCAACAGACGTTGAATGTTCGGAATGTGGTTGCTATTCAGGATTTGGGAGAGGTTGAGCTAGGTGCAGATGGTAGAGAAATTACCAGAATAGGGAAAGAAGGAAATGCTCCGGGAGGATTTTTCAATGTTCTTACGCCAGGGGCACTACCACAAAATGGTGCAAATGATTTTGATCCATCATTAATAGGAAATGGCGGGCAATTAACCTCAGCTATTAGAGATATTGCTACTGTAGAGACCGGATTTAACGTTACTGCAAACCAAGGTTTTGACTATGCTATTCTGGAAAATGCACGTAAACTGGAACAAGGCAGAGACTACCAATTTGATACACAATTGGGGTACATTTCCCTAAACCAAAGGCTCAGTAATGATGAGGTTTTGGGTGTGGCTTTCCAATATACCATTAATGGAGAAGTATTCCAGGTGGGGGAGTTTGCCAATGGCGGAGTGGACGCAACTACGGTTTCCGGAGGAGTGAATCCCATTATTGAAAACAATACACTTATTCTAAAACTACTTAAAAGTAACATCACCAATGTAGATGATCCCATCTGGGATTTGATGATGAAAAATATCTACGCCACAGGTGCTTTTCAATTAAGTGAGGAAGATTTTAAACTGAACATTCTATATTCTGACCCTACCCCAAGAAACTACATCACACCGGTAGACCCAAATGCAGGTTGGCCAGTGGGTTATGAAGAACGTATTCTTATTGATATCTTCAACCTAGATCGATTAAATGTATACAATGATGTGCAGCCAGGGGGAGATGGTTTCTTTGATTACGTACCGGGAATAACAGTTGATACACAGTCGGGACGAATTATTTTTACTAAGGTAGAGCCCTTTGGAGAATTTCTATTTGGAGAGTTGGGTGGTGGAACCTATGATGTTGATGATGATCAAGGCTATAATGTAAATCAGCAACGCTATGTGTTTCGAAACATGTACGCAAAGACCAAGGCAGCTTCTTTGCAAGATGCTGAAAAAAATCGTTTTCAAATAAAAGGACGCTATAAATCACAAGGAAATAATGGAATTCCTATTGGAGCGTTTAATGTGCCTCGAGGCTCGGTTAGAGTCACAGCCGGCGGGAGACAATTGCAAGAAGGTATAGATTATACCGTGAACTATCAGGCCGGTACTGTTCAGATTTTGGACCCTAGTTTGGCAGCGTCAAATACGCCAATAAATATTTCCGTTGAAAATAATGCCGTGTTCGGCCAGCAAACAAGAAGGTTTACTGGAATAAATGTGGAACATCAGTTTAATGAAAATTTTGTGTTGGGCGGTACACTTTTGAATTTGAACGAACGCCCGCTGACCCAAAAATCAAATTTTGGAGTTGAACCGGTTAACAATACTATTTTTGGATTGAACGGAAACTTCAGTACGGAAATTCCATTTTTGACCAGACTTGCAAACAAGCTTCCCAATATTGATACCGATGTGCCCTCTAATTTATCAGTACGGGGTGAAGTGGCATTCTTAAAACCAAATTCCCCAAAGAATGCAGATTTTCAAGGCGAGACCACAACCTATTTAGATGATTTTGAAGGAGCGCAGGCTCTTATCGATATTCGCTCATCTTTAGGATGGACTTTGGCAAGTCCTCCAGTTGAGTTTTTAGAAGATAGAACGGATATTGACGTAGGTTTCGAACGAGCCAAAGTGGCGTGGTATACTATTGACCCCATTTTTTATACCAACCAAAGACCGTCAGGAATGTCGGATAATGACATTTCATTAAACACTACCAGAAGGGTTTTTATTGATGAGGTTTTTGCAGAAACAGATATTGCTCAGGGACAAACACAGGTACAAGGAACCTTGGATTTGGTGTATTACCCAGACGAAAAAGGACCCTACAACGCCAACCCAAGTTTTGCTGCCGAAACTCCAGACGATAAGTGGGCGGGTATTATGAGGCCGTTAAGCAGCACCAACTTTGAACAATCCAATGTAGAATTTGTTCAGTTTTGGGTATTGGATCCTTATGTGGATGGTGAAACGAATAACACCAATGCGGGAGAACTCGTATTCAACTTGGGAAATATATCCGAAGACATCTTAAAAGATGGACGTAAGCAGTACGAAAATGGATTGCCTGCGACAACCAATAACGAGATTCCTAGAACCACCATCTGGGGACAAGTGCCTTCGACTCAATCTTTGGTGTATGCTTTTGATGCAGATGAAGCCAATAGAACATTACAGGATGTCGGTTTCGATGGTTTGGACGATGCAGGAGAGCAAGCAATTTATAATGGGCCAAGTGAAGATCCAGCATTAGATAACTATCAGTATTATTTAAATAGAGAAGGTGGGATTTTAGAACGTTATTTTGATTTTAACAATCCAGATGGAAACTCTCCCGTTGCAGTAAGCAATACAAATAGAGGGTCGACCACATTGCCAGATGTTGAAGATATTGACAGGGATTTAACCATGAATACGGTGAATAGCTACTATGAATACCGAATTCAAATTAGACCAAATACAGACATTAATGATCAATATGTAACGGACATTAGAGAAGGGCTTACCCCAGATCTTCCTAACGGTACCCAATTGAACAGAAGATGGATACAATATAAAATTCCGTTGAGTGATTTTACAGATGCCGTTGGAGGAATAACAGATTTTCGTTCCATAAGTTTTATGCGAATGTACCTCACAGGGTTTACCGATGATGTGGTATTGCGTTTTGCTACGTTGGATCTTGTGCGTGGAGATTGGAGAACCTATACCAATTCCTTGCAACCAGAGATTGACAATGACCCTTCGGATGATGGAACGGTAACCGATGTCAATACAGTTAATATAGAAGAGAATTTTGGCAGACAGCCCATACCCTACGTATTGCCTCCAGGAGTAGTAAGAGAGCAATTGAATAATAACAATACGATTATAAGGCAGAATGAGCAATCCTTGTCTTTTGTAGTGGAAAATTTGGAATCTGAAGATTCTCGAGGAGTCTTCAAAAATGTGAATATCGACGTGCGACAATATGAACGCATTAAGATGTTTATGCACGCCGAAAAAATACTGAATGGGGATTATTCTGATGACGATACCCCATTGGTTGGTTTTCTAAGAATAGGTACCGATTTCTCAGAGAATTTTTATCAAATAGAATTACCACTTCAGTTCACGCCTTTTAATGTAACATCGCCAGATGAAATTTGGCCAGATGTAAATGAGATAGATATCGACTTAAGCGACTTGAACAAGGTAAAATCTAGAGGAATTGCGGAGCAAACGCTTAATGATATCAATTACTATGAAATTATAGATGGACAAGCTGTTTTAGTAGATGAATTTGCACCAAGAACACTAGGAAGGTTACGTATAGGAATTCGAGGTAACCCATCCTTAGGGAGTATTCGTGGAATGATGGTCGGTGTTAAAAACATTGATGATTTACCCGCTAGAGGAGAAGTTTGGTTTAATGAACTGCGATTAGCAGGTTTAGATAATAATGGAGGCTGGGCAGCAATTGCTGCTTTGGATGCCAACATGGCTGACTTTGCCAATGTAACAGCAACAGGTAGCAGAAGCACCTCAGGTTTTGGCTCTATAGATCAAATGCCTAACGAGCGTTCACGGGAAGATGCCATTTCTTATGATGTGGTGACCAATGTAAACGTAGGTCAGTTATTGCCAAAAAAGTGGGGAATACAACTTCCATTTAATTATGGCATTTCGGAAAGCTTGATTACCCCAGAGTTTGATCCTGTTTACGATGATTTAAAACTTGATGATCGTATTGCAGCGGCAACCACACCGGAGGATGCCGAAACAATTAAAAAACAGGCCGAAGATTATACTAAAAGAACGAGCATCAACCTCATTGGCGTTCGCAAGAACAGGAGCGATGAAGCTAAAGAAAACTTCTATGATGTTGAAAATTTCACCTTTAATTATTCGTATAACGAAACCAATCACAGGGATTTTGAAGTTGCGGATTTACGTGATCAAAATGTAACAACGGGCTTTGTTTATAATCACAATTTCAAACCAGCACCAGTTGCCCCATTTGTCAAAAAAGATTCCTTGTTTATGAGCAAATACTGGCAATGGCTTAAAGAACTTAATTTTAATCTATTGCCTACAAGCTTATCGGTAAACGCTAATTACAATCGTTCCTTTAACCAACAGCGTTTTAGAGATGTTTTGGAACCTGGTGTAGATGCGTTGGAACTGCCTTTGCTGCAACAGCGCAATTACCTATTCAATTGGCAATACGCATTAAATTACAGCATAACCAAATCGCTACGTTTGAATCTGACGGCATCTAACAATAATATAATACGGAACTATTTTAATGTGGATGACGATGCTGATTCTGGTATTAATCAAGCATTGGATTTATGGGATGGCTTTTTTGATATTGGTGAACCCAACCGACATTCGCAGCAAATGCAGTTGAATTACGAATTACCGTTCAGTAAATTCCCATTCCTCAATTTCATCAATGCGCAGTATACCTACACCAGTAATTTTGACTGGCAACGAGGTGGAGATGCCTTAAGAGAAGTTGCACTTGAGGATATCAATACAGTCCAAAATGCCAACACCCACAATTTAACTGCTAATTTAACCATGCAGCGTTTTTACGACTTTCTAGGGCTTAAAAAGAAAGATGGAAAAGTGACTGCTACGCAAGCACGGGTGAGACGAGATAAAGCTGGGAACCCTGCTTCAGATGCAACTGATGAAAAACCACCGAAAAAAACCAGTAAAGCCTTCAATACCCTGGTTGATATTGTAACTATGGTAAAACGTGTCAACGTGAACTATAGCGAAAATAATGGAAAGGTATTACCCGGCTACACACAGTCTATAGGTTTTATCGGAACTACCAGACCTAGTTTTGGATTCATTTTTGGAAGCCAAGCAGATGTACGTTTTGAAGCCGCAAGAAATGGATGGTTGACCACATTTCCTGAGTTCAACTCCCAATACATGCAGAATACCAACAAGCAGTTGAATATTACAGCTACGGCACAACCAACGCAAGATTTAACTATCGATTTTACTGCGGACCGGCAAATTTCGAATAGCTATCAAGAAAATTTCCAAGTGAACGATTTGGGGAATGGTCAGTTTGAATACGAAAATTTACTCGGGAATACCTTTGGTAATTTCAGTATCTCCACAGTAATGATTGGAACCGTATTCAATAAAAGTGACGAATTTGATTCCGAAACCTTTGATAAATTCAAGGAAAACAGAATCACCGTTGCCAACAGATTGGTTGCAGATAGAGGACAAAATCCTGGGACTTTGGATGCGGATGGATTCCCAGAGCGCTATGGCAAAACGCAGCAAGAAGTATTGCTTCCGGCATTCTTTGCGGCTTACACCGGACAAGATGTAGATCGTGTCAATTTAGATGCTTTCCGAGATATACCAATTCCAAATTGGAACATTAAGTATACCGGATTAATGAAAAACCGATGGTTTAAAAAGAAATTCAAGCGTTTTTCATTAAGTCATGGCTATCGGGCTGCATATAGTATCAACTCGTTTCAAACCAATTTAGAGCGAGAGAATACTACCACAGACCCAGAAACTGGAGATTTTCTTCCAGAGAACATCATCAACAATGTAGTGCTTACCGATCAGTTTAATCCATTAATGCGGGTAGATTTTGAAATGAAGAATTCGTTTAGTTTTCTAGCTGAGGTGAGAACGGATAGAACCTTATCCTTAAGTTTTGATAACAACTTGCTTACGGAAATTAACGGTAAGGAGTACACTTTGGGATTGGGCTATCGCTTTAAAGATGTAAAATTTGTAACCAATATTGGTGGTGAAAAAACAAGATTGAAGGGTGACCTAAACCTTAAAGCAGATTTATCCCTAAGGGATAACATCACCATCATCAGAAATCTGGATGTTGATAATAATCAGATTACCTCTGGACAGCAATTAATGTCCATCAAGTTCACTGCGGACTATGCTTTAAGCAAGAGTTTAAATGCCTTGTTCTTTTATGATCATTCGTTTTCACAATTTGCCGTATCCACTGCATTTCCACAAACTACCGTTAATGCTGGTTTTACCCTTAGATATAACTTCGGGAACTAGGATTTCATTAGCCAAAAGATCATTTTGTGATAACAGGAATTTTGTTTTCAAGTTTACTTGAAAAGCTATGACTGATCCTTTACATTTGTTACCTGACTAATACAAATTGAACAATGAACATACCAGCAGAATTAAAGTATACCAAGGACCATGAATGGATTAAAATAGAAGGAGATGTTGCCAAAGTGGGCATTACGGACTTTGCCCAAGGCGAGTTAGGTGATATCGTTTATGTGGAAGTAGAAACCTTGGATGAGACTTTGGATAAGGACGAGGTGTTTGGTACGGTAGAAGCTGTAAAAACAGTTTCTGATTTGTTTTTGCCACTTAGTGGTGAGATTGTGGAATTTAATGAAGCCTTGGAAGATGAGCCCGAGAAGGTGAATACGGACCCTTATGGGGAAGGTTGGATGATCAAAATAAAAATAAGTGACGCTTCTGAAGTAGATACGTTAATGAGCGATGACGATTACAAAGCATTGATTGGTGCTTAAAAAGTATACTTTTACCTTATTATTTATAAGCTGGGTTTTGTGTATTACAATGCTCAGCTTATTTTCTTTTTCAGATTTGGATACCGGTACCGTGAACATCCCTTATGCCGATAAAATAACCCATTTTTCATTTTATTTGATTTTTTCCGTGCTAGGTTGCCTGTTTGTAAGGGAGCGTACACAGGGCAGAATAAAGTTAGGCAAGGCAGTGTTGATTATATTGTTCGTAGCAATAGCATATGGCATATTTATTGAAGCAATGCAGTATATAGCAACTTCAAATCGAATGGCCGAAATTGGCGATGTAATTGCCAATACATTAGGTGCAATTGTAGGAGTTCGCTTAATTAAATGGTATTTTTCTAAAGAAAGGCCGTTAAAATGGAAAATTTAATTGCTTATTTAACCAATTAATAATTAAATTAGCAAACACTAAAATTAAAACGATGGAACTAAAAAAGAATCCAAAAGCAGACGTAGGAAAGAACAGTACCCTCTATTTTGTAATAGGGTTAGCTGCTGTTTTGGGGTTGGTTTATGGAGCCATGGAGTGGAAAAAATATGATAAATCCAATGACTATGATATCTCAATGAATATCGAAGATCAGTTGGATGAAGAGGTGCCGATGACAGAGCAGATAAAAACTCCACCGCCACCACCGCCACCAGCTGCACCAGAGGTTATAGAAGTTGTTGAAGATGAAGAAGAAGTTGAAGAAACTGTTATTGAATCAACAGAGACCAGCCAAGAAGAAGAAGTAATGGAAGTTGAAGATGTCGAAGTTGAGGAAGTTGATGAAGATATTTCGGTTCCTTTTGCTGTAATTGAAGATGTACCAGTATTCCCTGGTTGTGAAGGCGCTAGTAATAAAAAGCAGTGTTTTCAAGATATGATGCAAAAGCATATTCGTAAAAACTTCCGTTATCCTGAGATTGCCCAAGAAATGGGTGTTCAAGGAAGGGTAAATGTGATTTTCGTAATCCAAAAAGACGGTAGTATCGGAAACATTAGAATGCGTGGACCGGACAAAAACTTGGAGAAAGAAGCCTTACGTATTATCAATAAGCTTCCTAAAATGACACCAGGAAAACAAAGAGGTAGAGCTGTGAAAGTTCCTTTTAGTATTCCAATTACATTTAAGCTTCAGTAAAATATGATATTCTTGTTGCGGCAGGAATAGAAAAAGCCCTAGCGGAAACGTTAGGGCTTTTTTTTATAATTTACATTACATTTAAATTGAGATTACCAATGTAGGCGAATTGCCGTCAATTATCTGAATTATGAAGTCAACCCAATTTGGAATTTTGATAGTCGTTTTTGTTCTGATTTTTTTCGGAGTAATACTTATGGAAAGAACGTCAAGCAAGGATATATCCTTGAAATATGAATCTGAGATTAACTTATTTGCAAAAAAAGTTAAATATTACAAAGGAGTTGTTTCATTAGATGATAGTGTTTCTATTTCTGGCAATTGTCCAATGATTCGAAAATTAGAGACAAACAACAACCCTACAGTACTGGGTGATTTCTCTGGTCCATATAGACTTATTAAGAAAAGAAACAATGATACGGTTAAGATTGTAATATCGTATGATACATTGTACTTCAAGTTTTTGAGACTAGATTAGTTCAATAATGTATTAGAGTTTTTTAACTCTATTTCACCAAACTCGTATAAACCGTAGTTCGCATCTTTTCAGGATTAATATAGCCGTTGCCATGGGTACCATCATACTTGGAAAGTAGTTGGGCATCCGCTGTTATCTGCTCCAAAGTCTTACCGGCTGCAATTTCCTTTTGTACAATGCTTCTAATATCTTCCAGCATGTTTACATACGTCTGCAATTCACTTTTATTGGAAGGCCTTCCGTGCCCTGGAATTATTTTTGTATTCTCATCAATAACCAACAATGCTTTTTTGTGGGCAGCGATATAGCCATCAATACTTCCACCGCTCTTTAAATCGATATAAGGATAGCGGCCCGAAAAATAAGTATCACCCATATGTAGCACATTTTCGTTCACAATATAGATCATACTATCCCCATCCGTATGTGCGTTGTGCACATGAAAGGCCATAATGGTTTCATCACCATCATAAAAGGCCAAGTCTTCAGAAAAGGTAATTTCTGGTAACGTTTTCAAATAATCTGCCTGACTCAACTTTTTGGCTGCCACATTTTGCTGTCCTCGGGTTTGTAATCGCTTGCGAACATTATCTTGGGCTACTATGGTGGTTTCATCAGTATTAAAATTTACGTTTCCTCCTGTATGGTCTCCATGCATATGGGTATTTACCAAATACGTAATAGGTTTATTTGTAAGTGTTGCTATGGTCGTCTTAATTTTAGCACTTAAAGGGGCAAATTGATCATCAATCATAAAGACTTTTTCCTTTCCAACATAGAGGCCGATGTTACCCCCTCGTCCAGTAAGCATATATACATTTTGGCTTAAGGTGTCCACGGTAATGGTAACTTCTTTATCTTGGGATTGTACTAATGTGGCAGAGAGAAATGCAATAATGATCAAATAGCGCATGGTGTATGTTTTAACGTTGATTTCTATGGTAAGACGTATTGCTGCTTCAAAAATAACATAAAGACTTACAATAGGTTGGAAAAGATACGGACTGACGTTATCTTTGCCAGCCAATATAAATTGTGGATGAAGTCTGCCGTAGGTTCTGTAAAAAACACATCTTGGTCCTTGATTTTTTCAGATTTTAAGGAAATCACCAAAGCCAAACTGGCTCTTAGTGTGCTATTTTCATCCATTGCGGGTTATTTTTTAGGTGCTTACCAAATTGATTTTACCTCTCTTGCCTTATTGGCATTTGGGGGATATTGTATGGTAGGAGCTTCAAACGCTTTTAACCAAGTTATAGAAAAGGATTTGGATGCCTTGATGAAGCGTACCAAAAATCGTCCAATACCTGCAGGACGCATGTCCGTCAATTCAGCAATGGCCATTGCCATAACCATGACACTTTTAGGTGTGGTGGCACTATATCTATTAAGCCCCAAAACGGCAATGTTCGGTGCTATTTCCATATTTCTGTATACAAGTGTGTATACGCCATTAAAAACTAAAACACCCCTTTCAGTTTTTGTAGGGGCATTTCCGGGAGCAATTCCCTTTATGTTGGGTTGGGTAGCCGCAACAGACGATTTTGGAATAGAACCTGGCACCCTTTTTATGATTCAATTTTTTTGGCAGTTTCCACACTTTTGGGCATTAGGCTGGATGCTGGATGACGATTACAAAAAAGGAGGCTTTAAAATGCTGCCCACAGGTAAAAAAGATACGGGAACAGCATTACAAATTATATTGTACACCATTTGGATGATCGTAATCTCCATCATGCCGGCTTTTGGATTTACAGGAAGACTTCATCTGTCTATTCCTGCGGCAATTATTGTATTGCTATCCGGCTTGGTAATGCTTGCTTTTGCGTTCAGACTGTATGAAAAAAGAGATAATGCATCAGCAAGAAGATTAATGCTGGCTAGTGTCACCTATATTTCGGTGATTCAAATCATTTATGTAATAGATAAGTTTATTAGTTAAAAAGTATGGATTTAACCGAGGGGAGTATTGAACAGAAAAATAGGCGCGCAAAGAAAATGATGCTTTGGTTTGGCATTGTGAGCCTAATTATGGGTTTTGCAGGTTGGACCAGTGCCTATATCGTGAGCAGCAAACGTGATGATTGGATCAGTGATTTAGAATTGCCACAGGCTTTTTTCATTAGCACTGCAATAATCATTCTAAGCAGTGTAACCTATTTTATGGCTAAACTAGCCGTTGGTAGAAATAATCAAAAACAAGGAACACTCTTTTTATTGGCAACTTTGGTTTTGGGAATCTCTTTTATTGCATTGCAATTTGTGGGCTTTTCCCAAATGTTGGAAAATGGATACTATTTTACAGGACCTACCAGTAGTATTAAAATGTCCTATGTTTTTTTAATTGCGGCAGTGCATATTGTCCACCTTATAGCAGGGTTAATTTCATTATTAGTCGTGTTGGTGCAGCAATTAAAAGGAAAATATATGTCAGGCAATATGCTAGGTTTGGAATTGGGTGCTACTTTTTGGCATTTTTTGGATTTTCTTTGGGTGTATTTGATACTATTTATGTATTTCGTAAAATAATTTTTAACAGAAATAGTTTTCATTCAACTTTATCTTTTTGAATACGCCAAAAAATGTAAATTTGTGAAAGTTTTATTAAAACGACCTTTTATATGGATACAACGGTAACAACCGGTACTGAAGAAAGCGTTTGGGGAGGCGGAAATCGCCCACTAAATGCCAGTTATGGAAAAATGATGATGTGGTTTTTTATTGTCTCAGATGCCTTAACATTTTCTGGGTTCTTGGTTTCTTATGGCTTTTCTAGATTTAAGTTTATAGAAACATGGCCAATTGCCGATGAGGTGTTTACCCACGTTCCCTTTTTTCATGGGAACTACCCCATGTACTATGTGGCGTTTATGACCTTTATTTTGATAATGTCCTCTGTGACCATGGTGCTTGCTGTGGATGCCGGACATAAAATGAAGAAAAATACGGTCATTTGGTATATGTTCGCTACCATTATTGGCGGTGCAATATTCGTTGGTTCACAGGCTTGGGAATGGGCAACTTTTATAAAAGGAGATTATGGAGCGATAGAAACCAAAGGAGGTAGAATACTTCAGTTTGTAAATGCTGAAACTGGAGAGCGTGCTGCTCTAAGGGATTTCTCTACAGCCTTGCCAGAAGACAGGATAAAACATGAGAGTAATGCCGGAATCTGGTATCAAAAAGATGGGTATAAAACTTCTTTTTCTTTAAATGAAGTAATTGAAGGGTTTAAGGCGAGTCCTAATATTTTAATTCGTACGGAGACCATCAATGAAGAAGGAGAAAAAACACTATTAAACCGACAAGAATCCTTGGCCAAGCTTAAAGATGCAAGTTTAGTAGTAGAAGGAGCTAACCTTATTCGCAATGAATACGGAAGCCGACTTTTTGCTGACTTTTTCTTTTTTATTACAGGTTTTCACGGATTCCACGTATTCTCTGGGGTCTTAATCAATATTATCATTTTCTTTAATATCATTCTGGGCACCTATGAACGCAGAGGACATTATGAAATGGTGGAAAAAGTTGGTCTATACTGGCACTTTGTGGATTTGGTATGGGTATTCGTATTTACATTCTTTTACTTGGTATAAAATTTTAATTTTCACTTCCGCAAAAATGGAAGTCAAAACATAAACGTTTTAAATGGCACACGAGCATAAACTGGAAATTTTTAGAGGACTGGTAAAATTCAAGTCAAACATCCAAAAAATATGGGGTGTACTTGTTTTTTTAACCATAGTAACAGCAGTAGAAGTAGGTTTGGGGATAACCAAACCAGAATTCCTTACCAAAAACTACTTCATTGGAATGAAACTCCTTAATTGGATTTTCATTATCCTAACCTTGGTGAAGGCCTATTACATTGCTTGGGATTTTATGCACTTAAGAGATGAGAAAAGTGCTTTGCGCAGAGCTATAGTTTGGACGCCGATATTTTTGATTTGCTACCTGATTTTTATTTTGCTTTTTGAAGCAGATTATATATATAATGTATTCAAAGATGGTTTCCTAGCTTGGGACTTCTAGAAAAGTATTAACATTGAAAAAAGACGGTTTTTAAACCGTCTTTTTTATTTTTGCACAAGTAAAAATACAATGAAAAAGGCCTTTGTTTTAATTGTTCTATTTGTCTTCCCTTTGGTGGCCTATTTGTTTTTTGCTTCTGGTATCAACAACTTTGGAAGGCTGCCTATTCTTACTGAGAATATCCCCAACGTATCCCAACTGGATAACGAAGTAAATCTTGATAATAAGATTACCATTTTAGGATTTTTAGGGAGTGAAATAGGGCAGAAAAAAGGAAATGCATTCAATCTAAACCAGAAAATCTATAAGCGCTTTAGCGATTTTAATGATTTTCAAATTGTAATGGTAGTTCCCAAAGGAACTGAAGACAAGGTCAAGGCCTTGAAGAACGAGTTGGGAACGCTTTCAGATGTTGAAAAATGGAATTTTGCGTATGGCAGTGAGGCCGAGATCAAGGCCTTTTTCCGAGGGTTAAAAACCAATATGTACTTAGATGAAAATTTGGGAACACCATATGTTTACATCATTGATAAAAGCAGAAATCTTAGAGGACGCAATGATGATGAAGAGGAAGGAACTAAATATGGTTTTAATACCAACTCTGTCGCGGAACTTAACAATAAAATGGAAGACGATGTAAAGATTATTCTTGCAGAATATCGTCTAGCGCTAAAGAAAAACAATGCCAACAGGAGCAAATAGCAAAAAGAAATATACCTACGTCTGGGTGTCCTTGATCATTCTGATTTTTGGAATACTATTCATCCCAAAAATTGTAAATCGATTAAAGAACAATTCAGTAGTGGAAACCGACCGGATGAGCATTCGGTCGCAACAAAAAGAGGTGGGTTTTGTAATTAGCAATGGGCAAAAAAGAAAAGTCCCAGAGTTTTCCTTTTTAAATCAGGATAGCATACTTATTTCCAACAAAGACTATCTAGATAAGGTGTACGTAGTTGAATTTTTCTTTACTACCTGTCCAACTATTTGCCCTATTATGACTAAGAATCTGGTGGAGTTGCAAAACACTTTTGAGGAATATGAGGATTTTGGAGTGGCTTCTTTTACCATTAATCCTAGGTATGATACCCCTTCGATACTTAAAAAATATGCAGCGCGTTATGGCATTACAGATACAGATTGGCACCTAATGACAGGAGACCAGAGCAAAATCTATGCATTAGCGCAAGAAGGGTTTTATATTGTTGCAAATGAAGTAGAAGACGCGCCAGGCGGTTTTGAGCACTCCGGTATGTTTGCTTTAGTGGATAAACAAGGTTTTATACGATCTAGGGATGACAAAAACGGAAACCCACTAATCTATTATAGAGGTACAATTACCGAAAAAGAAAGTGTCAATAAAGAGGGGGGAGCCCAACAGATTACGATGCTTAAAGAAGATATTAAAAAACTATTGCTAGAAAAGTAATGGAAGAGGTTACGCAGAGAGAAAAACGGTTTAATAGATGGATTGCAATAATTTCAATAGCAATTCCTATAGTGGTAGCGTTATTGTTTGGTTATAAAATCCCAAATGCCAAACCTTTATCCTTTTTGCCTCCAATTTATGCTTCTATCAATGGTCTAACTGCCGTACTATTAATTTTTGCTGTTTTAGCTATTAAAAACGGTAAAAAGGGGCTGCATCAAAAACTTATGACAACCTGTATTGCATTATCAGCCCTGTTTTTAATCATGTACGTGGCTTATCATATGACCTCAGAAAGTACAAGGTATGGAGGAGAAGGAGTTGTTCAATATTTCTATTATTTTATTCTAATCACCCATATAGTACTCTCTATTGCCGTAATTCCATTAGTATTGAGAACTTATGCCAAAGCCTATCTTAATGATTTTGTGGCGCACAGGAAATGGGCCAAGTATACCTTTCCCATTTGGCTATATGTTGCAATTACTGGAGTTATAGTGTATGTAATGATTTCACCCTATTACCAATATTGAGCACTTCATGAAAAAAGAACTTTTCATACTATTGCTTCTGCTACTGATTTTACCTCAAACCTCAGAAGCACAATGTGCTATGTGCAGAGCTGTTGTGGAAAGTGAAGCTGATGGAAAGATAGCGGAAGGCATAAACAATGGTATTGTTTATTTGATGGCAATCCCATATGTTTTGGTGGCCGGACTGTTTTATTTTATCTACAGAAGGATGCGGAATTAAAGGGCTCTCCAAAATTTTAACATTTTTTTTAACGCTAAAGTGTAACAATATGATGTAGCTTATGTCATATAGAAGTACGCACGCGTATTTCATCAATCATCAAACACCAACCACTATGTTCGACATTGAAAGGTGGCAAGAAATATTTGACACCATCCGGAAGAACAAACTACGCACTTTTCTTACCGGGCTATCCGTAGCCTCCGGTATTTTTATTCTTGTAATTTTATTGGGCTTTGGTCAAGGAATGCAAAATGGCATCGAAAAAGAGTTCAAGCAAGATGCTACTACAAGTATATGGGCGTGGCCAGAAACTACTTCAAAAGCATACAAGGGACTAAATCCTGGAAGACGGATTCGATTTAAGAATAATGACTTTGAAATGGCAGGTCGGCTGTTCAAAGAAGAAATAGAATATGAATCCCCAAGAGTTTTTGTCCGGGATGTAAATATTAACTACGGCAATGAAGCCTTGGTTTACAGTATACAGGGGGTGTCCTCAGAATTCCAATTTATAGAAGGTTTTAGTACGGTAGAAGGCCGTTTCATTAACTACAAGGATGAGATTTCATTAGGAAAAGTGGCCATCGTTGGTAAAAAAATCAAACAAGATGTTTTTAATAAGGTTGATACTCCTATTGGGGAGATCATTGACATCTCAGGAATTAGATTTACCATAATAGGAGTGTTCAAGGAACAAAATGAAAGAGAAGAGGAAAGAATATACATTCCCTTAACAACAGCACAACGGGTTTTTAATGGAGACGATAAACTCAATACACTATCATATACACTACCTCCGGTTGAAAATTTTGAACAAGCGGTAGCTCAAGCTGTAAGTTTCAAGGACAATTTAAGGAACTACCTTAAGGAAGAACATGTGGTAGCACCTGAAGACGATTCGGGTGTACAGGTGTGGAGTGCCATGGAAGAGGCTAAAAGATATTATGGGATTACCGGTAATATGAAGATTTTCTTTTGGTTTGTAGGGGTTTGTACCATTATTGCAGGAGTTGTGGGCGTGAGCAATATTATGCTCATAGTCGTAAAGGAACGCACAAGGGAAATAGGCATTAGAAAAGCACTTGGTGCCAAACCTTGGTCCATAGTTGGGATGATTTTACACGAATCCATTTTTGTAACGGCGATTTCAGGTTTTACAGGACTTATTTTTAGTATGACCTTATTAGAAGTTGTAGGACCACATGTTAAAATAGATTATATCGTGAACCCTTCGGTAAACTTTAATGTGGCATTTTCAACCGTAATGGTGCTTATTTTGGCGGGAACCCTGGCGGGATTTGTTCCGGCATGGAGAGCTGCCAAAGTCCAGGTGGTGGAGTCATTAAGGGATGAATAGAGTAAGTTTAGAATAGAAAAAGATACCATGTTCAACAAAGACAGATGGAGAGAAATTTTAGAGGTGCTAACCAGTAATGTTGGACGCACACTCCTAACAGCCTTTGGGGTTTGCTGGGGAATCTTTATTCTGATTATACTTTTAGCCGCTGGTAAAGGTTTTGAAAATGGAATACGAAAAGATTTTGGGGATATCGCCACTAACACTATGTTCATGTGGACTCGAAGCACAACAAAAGCGTATGAAGGGCTGCCCAAGGGAAGAAGCTTTGAGTTCAAGGTTGACGACGTACAAGCTATAAGAGATAATGTACCCAATCTTAAGTTTATCTCCCCGAGAAATCAACTGGGAGGTTTCAGAGGTGGCGGAAATGTAATTAGAGGAATTCGTGTTGGCGCTTATAATGTTTATGGCGATTATCCAGAAATTATTAATCAGGATCCCATGACGGTCACTTCAGGACGATTTTTAAACCATAATGACATTCAACAAAAACGAAAAGTGGCCATTATTGGGCAAGGAGTGAAATCAGAACTCTATGAAAAAGGAGAAGAGGTTCTTGGAACATATATAAAGATTCAGGGTGTTAACTTCATGGTGATAGGTACTTACAAGAAAAACAGTAATGATGGAGATGGTGAAGAGGCCCAAAAAGAAATTTTTGTACCCTTTACTTCTTTTTCGCAAGCTTTTAATAGGGGAGAGGACGTTGGTTGGATGGCAATCACGGCCCACGATGGCAGTTCCATTTCTCAACTAAAGGAAAATATTGTCAATGTAATGCGTGAAAGACACAAAGTTCACCCAGAAGATACCAGAGCTATAGGCTATTTTGACCTGTATGAACAGTTTAATCGTGTGGAGAGCCTATTTTTTGGTCTAAAGGCCATTGCTTATTTGGTCGGTATAATGGTGCTTCTTTCCGGTATTATTGGAGTAAGTAATATTATGCTGATCGTAGTTAAGGAACGTACAAAGGAAATTGGGATTCGCAGAGCTTTGGGAGAGCAACCAATATCCATAAAAAAACAAATATTGATGGAGTCTATTTTCTTGACCATTATTTCAGGAATGATAGGCATCATTTTTGGCGCTTTGGTCATTTATGGAATTAACTCCTTGTTGGATAGTATAGGGCCTGTGGACATGTTTATAAATCCAAGCGTCAGCGTAGGGGTCGTAAGTGGGGCTTTACTTATATTAATGATTTCAGGGCTTTTGGCTGGTTTTATACCAGCACAGAGCGCTATTAGAGTAAGACCCATTGAAGCATTGCGTACAGATTAAAAAAAAAGAGAATCAATCAAAATAAACCATTAATAGTAAAATGAAAAAGTCAGTAACCATTATTATTTTGTTGCTTATAGTAGTCGTCTTTGGTGGCTCCATGTATTATTTATATCAGAAAAATTCTGAAGACCCCGTGGTGTATGAAATAGAGCAGCTATCTAAGAAGAACATTGTAAAAAAGGCAGTTGCCACTGGTAGTATCCTTCCTTTAGAGGAAGTATTGATAAAACCTAATATTTCTGGAGTGATAGAGGAAATTTATGTAGAGGGAGGCGATTATGTGAAATCTGGTGATTTATTGGCTAGGATAAAGGTGGTGCCTAATCTAAATGCATTGAATGATGCCAGAAATTCCATAGACGAGGCCAAAATTAATTTGGATGATCAAAAAAGAAACTACGAACGCCAAGTATCACTTTTTGATAAGGGGGTAATTTCTAAAGCTGATTTAGAACGCGCTCAAGTAACTTATGATCAGGCAAGACAATCCTACGGAGCGGCAAACAAACGATACGATATTGTAAAAACAGGAACCACAAGCGGTTTTAAAAATGCGGCCAATACCATGATTCGCGCTACAGTGAGCGGTATGGTGCTGGAAGTTCCTGTAGAAGTCGGAAATCAAGTAATAGAGAGTAATAACTTTAATGAGGGAACTACCATTGCAGCGATAGCTGATGTAGAGAAGATGATTTTTGAAGGCAAAGTTGATGAGTCAGAGGTTGGAAAAATTAAAGAGGATTTACCGCTAGAAATAACCGTAGGCGCCATTGAAGACAAAGTCTTTGATGCTGTATTGGACTATATTGCTCCAAAGGGTAAAGAAGAAAATGGGGCCATTCAATTTGAAATAAAAGGTACACTTAATAAGCAAGATACCGTCTTTATACGTGCAGGCCTAAGTGCTAATGCTTCCATTATCTTGGCTCGTGCCGATAGTGTTTTGGCCTTAAAAGAAGCTTTGGTCCAGTTTGATGATGAAACCAAAGAACCTTTCGTAGAAATAGAAACTTCGGAACAACAATTTGAGCGTAAGGATATAGAATTGGGCATTAGTGATGGTATTTTTGTTGAGGTAAAATCTGGCCTCAATGCAGAAGACAAAATCAAAGTCTGGAATGCTGTTGAGGAAGACGAAGACGCCAATTAATCATTTAACAAAAAATTTCAAATAATCTTGTAACATTTTAACAACTTGTAAGTCTTATTACAGGAGTTAAAACTCAGATAGCTAACATCACCAATCATGATAGAAATCAAAGACCTTCATAAATCCTATAAAATGGGAAGCAATTCCCTCCATGTTTTAAAAGGAATTAATTTTACTGCAGAAGAAGGGGAGCTAGTTGCCATAATGGGGTCGTCTGGATCAGGTAAATCAACACTACTTAACATTTTAGGAATGTTGGATGGTGCCAATAGTGGAGAATATAATTTGGATGGTGTTCCTATTAAAGACCTTACCGAAACAAAAGCTGCCCAATACAGAAACAAGTTTTTGGGTTTTATCTTTCAATCCTTTAACCTTATCAATTATAAATCCGCTTTGGAGAATGTTGCTTTGCCTTTGTATTATCAGAAGGTAGGAAGAAAGGAACGTCAGGTAAAGGCAATGAGTTATTTAGAGCGCGTAGGGCTAAAAGAATGGGCAGAACATTTACCTAGCGAGCTATCTGGTGGACAAAAGCAAAGGGTGGCCATAGCGAGGGCTATGGCGGCAGAACCGAAAGTTTTGTTGGCAGATGAACCTACCGGTGCCTTGGATAGTACCACTTCATATGAGGTAATGGATTTGATTCAAAAGATAAATGACGAAGGAAATACCATTTTAGTGGTAACCCACGAAGAGGATATTGCCCATATGTGCAAAAGAATTGTACACCTTAAAGATGGTGTTATTGTTGAAGACAAAAAAATAGATCAAGTAAGGGCCGAACAGTATGTTTGATAGAGATATTTGGCAAGAAATCTTTCATACCCTCAAAAACAATAAATTGAGGACGTTTCTAACCGGTTTTTCGGTTGGGTGGGCCATATTTATTTTGGTGATGTTGTTGGCTTCGGTAAATGGAATGCAAAATGGATTTACCGGCCAATTCAATGATGATGCTACCAATTCCATTTTTATCAGACCAGGAACAACTTCAAAGGCCTATGCTGGTTTTGAAGCAGGTCGTCGTATTCAATTTAAGAATGGCGATGTGGAATACATCAGAAAAAGTTTTCCAGAAGATGTGGAGTATTTAAGTGCCAGATATTATAGTCGCACATCTGCTAGGTATAAAAGTGAAACAGGATCATATCCTATACAAGCTGTGCATCCAGAGTTTCAGATGATTGAAAAAACAATAGTGATCAATGGAAGATATTTTAATGATGCGGATCACACCAATAAGTCGAAAGTAGCCGTTATCGGCAGAAAAGTTGCAGAAGACCTGTTCAAAAAAGAAGACCCAGTAGGAAAGTTTGTTCAATTTAATGAATCACTTTTTAGGATTGTAGGGGTGTTTATAGATGAAGGTGATGATAATGCTGAGCGTAGAATATATGCTCCAATAGGCACCTTCCAAAGAGTTTATGGAAACACCAATAATATCAGTGCAATAGCCTTAACGTATAATACTTCGTATGATTTAACAAAAGCGCTTGAGTTTTCTGGACGTTTAGAGGATATTATGAAGAGAAGGCATAAGGTTTCGCCAGAGGATCAAGCAGGTATCAATGTTTGGAACTATGCTGAAGCATTTAGTGATATCAGCAGCTTTTCAACTGTTTTGAGCACTATCAGCATAGGTGTAGGATTTTTGATTCTAATTGCTGGTATCGTAGGTATCGGGAACATTATGGTGTTTACTATAAAAGAACGTACCAAAGAAATTGGGGTAAGAAAAGCGTTAGGAGCCAAGCCACAACAAATTATAAATTTGGTGCTATTGGAATCTACTTTTATCACGGCGTTATCAGGTTTTATTGGATTGATTTTTGCATGGGTTATTCTATCATTGATTGGCCCTACCATAGAAACACCTGCGTTCAGTAATCCCTCAGTAAGTCTATCTACAGTAGTCACCGCAACCATTATTTTAATTGTGGCGGGAGTATTGGCTGGATTGATTCCAGCGATAAAAGCAGCAAATGTTAAACCAATAGTAGCACTAAGCGATAAGTAAAATGTGGTTGTTCGATAGAGATTTATGGATAGAGATTTTTCATACCCTTGGTAAGAACATGTTCCGTACATTTTTAACTATGCTCGGAGTGATATTCGCTATGATTATTTTGATATTGCTACTTGGTTCTGCTAACGGAATGAGCAACGGTTTTGATAAAGTTTTTGCGGGAACAGCTTCTAATAGTCTTTTTGTTTGGGGACAATCCACTGCTGAACCTTATAAAGGTTTTGAAAGAGGAAGAAGAATACGCTATAAGATTGAAGATGCAGAAATACTTAAAAAGCAAATCCCAGAGATTGAGGTTTTAGCGCCAAGAATAGAACTCGGGAATCATAGAGGAGTGGTGACGGTCTATAGAAAAGGACAAACAAGCGGGTCCTCGGTTTATGGGGATTATCCCGAGATTGACAACATTACCAAAAAGCGATTGGTAGAGGGAAGGTTTTTGAATAAAACGGATATTGAAGACTCTAAAAAAGTTTGTGTTATTGGAGAAGAAACCTATAAACTTTTGTTTGATAAAGGAGAAAATGCAATCGGGGAAGATATACGAATCAATGGGGTGTTCTTTTCTGTTGTAGGAGTCTACAAACCAAATAATAACATCAATATTGATGGTGAAAATGCAGTTTTTATTCCTTTTACCACATTTCAAAAAGCATTCAATTCGGGAGATCGCATGGGATGGATGGCCATTGCGGTAGAGCCAAACACAAAAGTGCCCGTAGTGGAAAACCAAATTAAGGATATCCTTAAGGCGAAGTATGATATTCACCCAGATGATGAAAGAGCTATTGGAAGTTTTGATATGTCAGAGATTTTCAACAACATATCATCTTTTACCAATGTGCTAAAAGGGTTCTCATTTTTTGTTGGAATTTTCACACTGTTAGCAGGGGTTATTGCCATTAGTAATATTCTTTTAATTACGGTTAAGGAGCGTACCAAGGAAATAGGAGTGCGCAGGGCACTAGGCGCAACACCAATTGTGGTGAAACGTCAAATTGTGGTTGAGGCAATCGTACTAACGGCTTTTGCAGGCCTTATCGGGTTTGCCATTTCTGTTGGAATTTTATCAATTTTAAATTCCCTTTGGGGAAGTGGAAAGGATTTTCCTTTTGTAAACCCTATGGTGAGCATTCCACAATTTAGCATCTCATTTCTGCTTATGGTAAGTTTGAGCGTATTAATTGGATTAATTCCGGCAAACAAAGCCATAAAAGTGAGACCAATAGAAGCATTAAGAGAAGAATAGGCCAAATATTAGATAACAATCAAATAAGAAGTAATGAACAAATATGTAAAGTACGGGTTAATAGGTATAGCTGTTGTAGGCATTTTAGCAGCTATGGTTTATTTTCTCAAACAAAACAGTACTCCCGCAGAATTATATAAAACAGAGTCTTTGGAAAGAAAGGACATTGTCAATAAAGTTATTGTGACGGGAAAAGTTATTCCAGAAGATGAAATCAACATTAAACCACAAATTTCTGGAATTATTGATAAAATATATTTGGAAGAAGGAGTTAATGTTAAGGCTGGAGATTTGATTGCGGTAATAAAAGTTGTACCCAATGAGCAATCCTTGAATCAGGCTGCAGGTCGAGTTAGAAATGCGGAGCTGGCCTTGAATAATGCTAAAATTGAGTTCGATAGAAACAAGGCGTTATTTGATAAAGGTGTTATTTCAAGCCAAGATTTTAACAACCAACAGCTTTCCTATGATCAAGCGCAGCAAGAATTAAAGAATTCACGCGCAGATTATCAGATTATAAGAAAAGGTTCTGTTGGAGGTTCTTCAAGTGCCAACACTAACATCCGCGCCACGGTTTCTGGTACCATTTTAGAAATTCCTGTAGAAGAAGGCGATCAGGTTATTCAAAGTAACAACTTCAATGATGGTACTACAATAGCCACGATTGCAGATATGACCAAGATGATTTTTGAAGGAGAAGTTGATGAAGCGGAAGTAGGCAAACTTCATGTGGGAATGCCCTTGGAAATAAGCCTTGGTGCCCTTGAAAAAAACAAGTTCAATGCGGAATTAAAATTCATTGCCCCAAAGGGAATTGAGGAAGAGGGAGCGGTGCAGTTTAGAATAGAAGGAGATTTAGTCGTTCATGATAGTGCCTACGTTAGAGCAGGATATAGTGCTAACGCTTCTATTGTATTAGAAGAAAAGAAAGACGTACTCGCCATAAAAGAAGCTTTGTTGCAATTTGATAAAGAAACAGAAAAGCCATACGTTGAAATTGAAATAGGGGAAAATGAGTTTGAGCGTAAAGATTTGGAATTGGGTGTGAGCGATGGAATTGATGTTGAGATAGTTTCCGGACTGGAGGAAGAGGCCAAAATCAAAGTTTGGAATAAGCTGGAAAAAAAGGAAGATGACGATTCCTAGAGTAGCAAACCAATCAAAATCAACCAAAAAAAAATCAAAAAACGAATGAAATTTAAGATCACATTACTCATGATAGTTTGTGCAATGTTCATCACAAATGCGCAAATGAAAAAATGGACGCTTCAAGAATGCGTAACCTTTGCTGTAGAAAATAACCTGACCATAGAGCAGTTTCAATTGGATTTAGAAGATTCGCAAATTGATGAATCTGACGCTTTGGGCAATATGCTTCCCAACTTAAATGCATCTTCGTCGGTTTCAAGTAATACAGGATTCTCCATTAACCCAACCAATAACCTGCCTACAAATAGTACGGCATTCAATGTTAATATGGGCTTTAGCTCTAATGTTACCTTGTTCAATGGACTTAGAAACATCCGTAGGTTACACAGAGCAAGGCTTTCAGCGATTTCAAATCAATACCGATTGGATGATCTAAAGGATGATATTCGTTTGAACGTTGCCAATGCCTATTTGCAGGTGATATCAAACAAAGAAACCCTTAAAACCTTTCGCGCTCAATATGCCGTTACGGAACAAGATTTAAAACGTACCAAAGAGTTGGTGGAATCAGGGGTTTCCCCTAGAGGGGATTTGTTGGAAATCGAGGCCACTGCTGCCAACCAAGAACAGCAAATTGTAAATGGAGAAAGTTTGGTGTTGATTTCCAGAATCAATCTGGCTCAGTTGTTGCAGATAACCGATTATGAAAATTTTGATGTTGCCGATGAATCTTTTGATATTCCGCCTTCAGATATTTTAGATAATTCTGCAAAAGTGATTTTTGATAAGGCTCTAGGGTTTAGAAATGATATTAAATTTTCAAAATCCAATGTAGAACTGGCCGAAAAAGATTTAGTGATTGCAAAAGGGGCAAATTACCCTACACTTACCGGTTTTTTCAATTATGGAACTAGATATTCAGATGTTACTGTAATCCCTGATGGGAATGGCGACCCGTTCACACCAAATTTCACGGATCAACTTTGGATATTCGATGGTATTTCATACGGAGCCCAGTTAAATGTTCCCATTTTTAATGGATGGAGTACACGCAATAACGTAAAACGTTCAAAAATAAATTTGGATAGGGCAAGATTGCAATTTGAACAGGATAAATTGGATTTAGAGACCAATATTCAACAAGCCTACGTGGATGTCACAACCTTTTTTAAAGCATATGAGGCGGCGGAAAAGACATTGGAAGCCAGAAGATTGGCCTACCAATATGCTAAAGAACGCTTTGATGTTGGGCTGATGAACGCTTTTGACTTTAGTCAAGCACAATCGCGAGTAGACAATGCAGAAGCAGATGCAATCCGTACCAAATACGATTATATTTTCCGATTAAAGATATTGGAGTTCTACTTTGGTATTCCAATTTCCTTAAACTAGTATCTTTGTGGCCGCTATGGCCAGAATACTAAATTTAGAAACTGCAACGACCAATTGTTCGGTCAGTATTTCAGAGGGAAATGACATTATTTGTCTCAAAGAGAATAATGCAATCAGCTACTCACACTCAGAACAATTGCACATTTTTATAAAAGAGGCCTTGCAAGAGGCTTCTTTGTCTTTTACAGATTTAGATGCCGTGGCGGTGAGTAAGGGGCCAGGGTCTTATACTGGACTTCGTATTGGGGTGTCTGCGGCCAAAGGACTGTGCTTTTCTTTGGATTTACCTTTGATTTCTGTTCCTACTTTGGAAAGTATGGCCAATCAAATGATGGTGTTGGATGGGGAAGTGATCATTCCAGTTTTGGATGCAAGACGAATGGAAGTATATTCGTCTGTTTATAATTCAGATCATAAAGAAATTAGAGTTACAAAGGCGGAAATTATCGATGAGAATTCGTTTGGCGAGTTCAGCTCCCATACTAAGATTCATATTATTGGAAGCGGTGCAGAAAAGTGCAAAGAACCCATACGATATTCTAATGTTGTCTTTGATACAACTGTAGTTCCATCAGCTAGAGAGATGGCAAAAATTGCTTTTCGGAAATTTGAAGAAGGTTCTTTTGAAGATGTAGCGTATTTTGAACCTTATTATCTTAAAGATTTTGTGCTTCAAACCAAAAAGAAAGCTTAATCTGCATCGTGAACTACCCTTTGTGGGAACGGAATCTCAATTCCAGCCTCATCAAAACGAAGTTTGGTTTCTTCAATTACATGAAAGTGTGCTGGCCAGAAAACCTCATTTTTTGCCCAAAATCGTAATGTTAGGTTGACGGAACTATCACCTAATTCTCCCACATATACCTCCGGTGCCGGGTCTTTTAGTATATCTGAATGGTCAGCACAAATTTGTAATAATATTTCTTTGGCTTGTTTTATGTTAGAACCATAACCTATTCCTACATCAAACTTACCCCTACGGGTATCTTCCATATTATAATTTACAATATTTCCATTGGAAAGTTGACCATTAGGTATAATGGCAACCTGATTACCAAAGGTGTTCAATTTGGTACTAAAGATGGTAATTTGTTTTACACTGCCGTCTATTCCTTGCGCAGAAATAAAATCTCCCACTTTAAACGGTTTAAACAGGAGAATCAACACACCTCCTGCAAAATTGGCCAAAGAACCCTGTAATGCCAAACCAATGGCCAAACCTGCTGCCCCAACCATAGCAACTAAGGATGATGATTTTACCCCTAGCTGGGTTACAACTACTGTAAAAAGAAGAACTTTAAGAGCAATACTTATAAAGCTTTGTAGAAAGCTTTCTAAGGTTGGGTCATAGTCTTTACGGTCAAAGAATTTATATACCAAACGGTTAATAAGTCTAATTATCCATAATCCTACTAAAAGAATTACAATTGCCAAGATAAGATTGGGTATAAAATCCCAGAACAATTCAATTGCCTTCTCTAAGTGTTGTTCAAAATTTCGAAGCTCGTCCATGCTTTTTTATATTGCAAATCAAATTCTTACTCTTGTGAAGTGCAAGGTTTTGATTTTAAATTTGATTAATTTTTGAGTTGTTCTAACGCTTTGTTTGCTGAGGTAACAGGTAATTTACAAGCACCTTCTATGCAAACATAAACCAATGTTTCTCCTTCATTATATCGGTTTTTAAGCAAGTCGATACCTCCTTCCTCTGCGGCACCCACCAAAATGCTGTTAGGGAGGTAGTTACTGCTAATTTCTTTTCCTATTGCTTTGTAGTTTTTACCTACCACAGCAATTTCATGGAAGTTTTGATTTTCATAAATCACCAAATGCATCCAGTTGGCAAAGCCCTGTGCACTTTCCTCAAAGTCACCTTGTACATTTTTAACCATTTGTTTTGCTATATCCTCATAACCATCTTCGGGATATAGTTTATGGAATTTCAAGAGGTTTTTAGCCATAATGGAGTTAGATGCTGAAATTACATTGTCATTGGTTTCAATGCTTCTTCGTATGAGAGAATCATCTTGATCAGACGTGAAAAAGAACATTCCTGAAGCTTTATCAAAAAAGTGCAGTCTGGTATAATCCAGTAGTTTTTTTGCATGATTTAACCATTTTTCATCAAAAGTAACTTCATATAATGCGAGATATGCTTCGATAACGGATGCATAATCTTCCAAAAAACCATTTATGCTGCTAGTGCCCTCTTTATGATTGCGAAAAAGAGAATCATCATTCTTGATCATCTCTTTTTCTAAGAATTTGGCATTTTTTAGGGCTAGGGTCAAATAATCTTCATTGCCAAGGTAACGGTAAGCATCAACCAATCCCTTAAGCATAAGACCATTCCATGAGGTCAATATTTTGTCATCCAATCTAGGTTTGGGACGTTCGGAACGTACTTCTTTCAGCTTGGTAAGGGAATTACGCATCTTATTTTTCAACTCTGCTACTGAAATGTCGTGCTTTTTTGCAATTTCCTCATCTGTTTTATCTCGAATTAAAACGTAGTTTCCTTTTTCCCAAAGCCCATAGGAATTTATGTTGTAATAATCTTTGAAGCTATCAAAATCGGCTCCTAAAAGTTGAGAAAGTTCGTCTTTGGTCCAAACGTAGTAGGCACCCTCTTCAAGCTCGCCATGTTCATCCAAACTATCTGCATCAAGGGAAGAATAAAAGCCTCCATTTTCATCTAAAAGTTCTTCTACCACAAAAGCAATGGTCTGCTCAACGGTTTCTTTATAAAGTTCATTTTTGGTTACAGCGTACGCTTTGGCGTATAAACTTGCCAACTGCCCATTGTCATATAACATTTTCTCGAAATGTGGTACGTGCCATTTAGTGTCCACCGCATACCTTGAAAATCCCCCACCTACATGATCATAAACACCGCCATACGCCATACGGGTCAATGTGGCGTTAACGTGCTCCATGATTTCAGGTTTGGAATTAGCGGTTGCATAATGCAAAAGAAAGTCCCAATTATTGGGCATCATAAATTTAGGTGCTCGCTTATATCCACCTAAAAAGCTATCAAAATATTTCGACCAATTTTCCACTGATGTATCAAGCTGGGCCATTGAATATGCATCTGAATCTCCTTTGTTCTCTACTAGGTTAATGGCATTTATACCGTTGGATAAATCGGTTGCATATTGTACAATTCTAGATTTGTCATTTTTATACAGGTCTGTGAGTTGATTTAAAGACTTGACCCAATTATCTTTTGGAACATAAGTAGCTCCCCAAAATGGTCTTCCATCGGGTAGAGCAACTATATTAAGTGGCCACCCACCATTTCCAGACATCATTTGTATGGCATCCATATAAATTTGGTCTACATCTGGCCTTTCCTCTCTATCAATTTTAATGTTGATGAAATTTTCATTCATCATTTGTGCTACTTCCTCATCTTCAAAACATTCTTTTTCCATAACATGGCACCAATGGCAAGCCGCATATCCAATGCTTATGAGCAATGGTTTGTCTTCTTTTTTTGCCCTTTCCAGAACTTCTGGCTTCCACGCTTCCCAGTTTACCGGATTATGGGCGTGTTGTAAAAGGTATGGGCTGGTTTCATTTACCAAAGCGTTGGTGTGTTTGTGCGTCACTTTATTTGATTTTTGCGTGCAACCATTGGTTAAGGACAATAAAACCATTAAAATGGTGATTCTGTTGAGCATATTGATTGTTTTGAACATAAAAAAAACGCCCGTTTTGGGCGCATTTTTTGTCTAACCCCCTTGATTATTTTACTTCAAAGGTAATTTTTACATTGACTCTATAATCGTCTATTTTGCCATCTTTTACAGAGGCACTTTGTTCGTTAATATAAACCGAACGGATGTTTTTAACAGACTTGGAAGCATGGTCCAACGCATTTTTTGCGGCTTGTTCCCAACTTTCATCCGAGTTTGCCAATACTTCGATAACTTTTAAAACTGACATAGTTAATGATTTTTAAATTTATTCAAGTTAGCAAAAATTGACTACAATTAGAGGCAGGTAAGATTGAAAATTAACCGTTGAGTGCAACGACTTCATTTACCTTATCTCCCATCATATTTTTTAGCATGGTCTCAATACCATTTTTTAATGTAAATGTGGACGACGGGCAACCACTACAAGCCCCTTGCAGAATTACATTTACCGTTTTGCTATCTTCCTCATAAGATTGAAAAAGAATATTGCCACCATCACTTGCCACAGCAGGTTTAACATATTCCTCTAAAATGTCAATGATTTGCTTGGATGTATCATCATAATGGGTGTCAGCTACGCTTTGCTCAGCTGTTTCTTTCGATTTTTCTATAGCGGCTTGTGAGACCACTTCTTTTCCATCTGCCAAGAAATCCCTTATAAATTCTCTAAGCTGCATGGTAATTTCCTCCCAATTGGCCACTTCATATTTAGAAACAGAGACATAATTTTCATCAAAAAACACCTCTTTTACAAAAGGAAAATGAAAGAGCTCTCTTGCCAACTGCGAATCTGATGCTTCATCAATATTTTTAAATTCGTAAGTAGTAGGCACAATCCGTTTGTTGGATACATACTTCATCACAGCGGGATTGGGAGTAACTTCAGCATATACGGTAATGGGCTCTTTTTTGGTAGTTTCGATTTCGTTTACAATGGGCTCTCCAGCGTTCAAATATTCTACAAGTTGCTGTGCCACTTCGTCTTTTACATCTTCCCATTCTACAATATCAAATCGTTCAAGGGCGATAAAGTTTCCGGAGATATATACGGTTTTTATAAAAGGCAGGTAAAATAGCTGTTGTGCTAGGGGTGAATCCTTAGCTTCATCAATGTTTTTTAACTCATAATTGCCTTTCGCCAAGAAGTGATTGGCCTCAAATTTTAGTATTTTGGGGTTGTTGGTATCAACTATAGTGATGTTATATTCTTTCATAGCACATATTTAGTACAAAAATACCAAAGTAAATATGAGGGGCAAAATATATAATAATGTATCGCTTCAACCGTTATCTAAATGTTTGATTACCTTTAAATATCAACTATAGCCCCAAAACCGTTTCATGAGACGCTATCTTACCTCATTAATAATAGCCCTAGTTTTTGGGCTGTCAGCTAAGGCCCAAGAGGGAATACCAGTATATTTTGATTATTTGGCAGATAACTATTACTTAGTCTATCCTTCAATGGCTGGAATAAGCGAAGGGGCAAAAATTCGCTTAACAGCTAGGAAACAATGGTTTAATGTAGATGAAGCACCAAGTTTGCAGACCTTAAATGCAAATTTTAGAGTTGGTGAACGAAGTGGCGTTGGCGGTATTTTGTTTAATGATTCTAACGGATATCACTCACAAACAGGTTTTAAGGCAACATACGCCCATCATTTGCAGTTGGCAGGAGATTTTAGGACGCTAAATCAGATATCGTTTGGTCTTAGTGCCGGAGTAATACTGAGTAGTTTAGATGAAACAGAATTTAGGTCCGTTATTCCTGATCCCGTAGTGACTGGAACTAAAAACACCACCAGTTATTTCAATGTAGATTTAGGGGTTTCCTATAATATTTTTGAATTTTATGCCCATGCTGCTGTTTTAAATATTCTTGGGAGTGGTCGTGATTTATATACAGCTGCCGAGTTTGATAACCTTAGGAGGTATTTGCTCTCTGCAGGTTATGTATTTGGTAAAAAAACTAGAATAGAGCCTTCCGTACTTTTCCAGTTGACTGATTTCACCAAAGAGAAAACTGTCGATATTAATGCGAAGGTGTATAAAGATGTTGCATTTGGCACCGTATGGGCCGGACTATCGTATCGTAGAAGTTTTGATGGAGCACAATTCCAGACCAATGGCGGTTTTGGAGAGCAGCGATTACAACTTTTTACGCCAATTATTGGAGTTAATGTGAATCAATTTTTGTTTTCATATAATTATTCATATCAATCTGGCGATATCCGTTTTGACAATGGAGGCTTTCATCAGATTACTTTAGGTTATGACTTTGGTCAGAGTGATCAAGGTAAACGCTATGATTGTTATTGTCCAGCGGCCAATAACTAAAAATGGCCCATCTGTTATGATGGACCACTTTCCCTTTTGAATATTGGATTATTAATCCCACTTGTAATTCTTTCTCGCAGCTTGATTTTTTATAGCTGATAAAAGGGCATTCTCCAATTCACCTGTTTCTTCTTTTTGGTTTTTTGCAATATAAGCTTCACGCTTTTTATTTAATTCTTGAATTTTGTTTTGTATGTCCTCACGCTCGGTTTTTTTCGCGGCAACGTATGCTTTTATCTCTTTTTCAGATTTTCCTTTTAATTCAGAAGGTAAATCTTTGTCTTTGAGCTCAGCAACCTCAAGTTCTTCATCTTCAATGGCATCTACCAAATCCCATTTAGAATTTTTATAAAGCCTTGAACTTTTACTCACGGATCTTTTAACCGCAACTGCTGGCTTCATTTGAGCAGCATTGCTGTCCTGCACTTCTTGCATTGCTTTCTTTTCTCTACCTAAAGCTCCATAAGAGATGTAAGTGCCATTCAACTGACCATTCAATTTAATGATGATATCGTCATAAGGAGTATCAATGTGCACCACTTGCTTATTATGATCTATAGCCATGTACTCTCCACCGGTTAATGTAGCGCCACTTTTCCATTTAGTAGAAATACCTTGCTCATAATTTCCGCAGAAAATGGTATTGACAATGATGTCTTTTTCAGTAGCGTTAGATGCCGCATCTCTATAGTTTAGCCTGCCTTGGGTAAAAGGTTCATTACCTGCAATAAAAATCATTTTTAAATCATCAGCGTTTTTGCCCCAATCCAATTGCTTTAAGGAAGTTTGAATGACTTGTCCACAATATTCTTCCCCACCATTGGTAGTCAGTGAAAAAAGCTTTTCAGAAATTTCATCCAAATCACTACTAAACCCTATTACTTGTCTGATATATCCTTCATTAGAAGCCAAGTTATCATTACCATATTCATAAAGTGCTATTTGTAATGAAGGCCTTGATTCATTTCCGCACTTAGCATACGTAAATTCATTTACAATATCCCAAAGTTGTGCTTTTGCCTGATTGATGAGTCCATCCATACTATTACTAGTATCCAATAACAATGCAATTTTTACAAATTGCTTGGCAGGTTTGTCCCCAATAGATTTAGTTACCAAAGCCGTGTTTTTATATTCGGGAGTTTTAAGGTTACATGCATATGCAGACCCAATCGCTATAGTAAAAAGAGTTATTCCTAATAGATGTTTAAAATGTTTCATAATTCAATGTTTTTAAAGTATGGGTTAAAAGTATTTCCAACTTTTTTGAATAAAAACTATGAATGAGGGAACAGCAGCTTGGAATGAGTGACTGGTATAAATGGTTTTGTAAAGTGGTAAAATGATGGGATTTTTGTTCATTTTGGGAGAGGAAGGCATTTTTTAGTATGCACTAGAAGCACTAAGTTTACCTAAGTATTAGAGGTTTAATGATTAAAACAAAACATATATTATTTTTCTTTTTTATTGCGATGTACTCTGGTTTTTCTCAGGTAAGCAATGAACGTTTACAGATTGAAATTGAAGGGTCCGTGAAGGGAAAAGAGAATTTTGCCCCCATTTCTGGGGTGGAAGTGTCTACGGATACTGGAAGTTACACTACCACAAATGGATTAGGGGAATTTAAGATTAAGGCTGCTATTGGAAACATGCTCATTTTTGAAAGCCCAGAATTCGAAACCGTTCGGCACAGGATTAAATCGGATGAAGATATCGATGTTTTGGTAGAAGGGTATAGTGCTCCAACGAAGTCAAAAAAAAGAGAAATTTTTGGTTCAAGAAGTGCCTCAAATCACCAACGATTTATTGATTCAGCAAATGTTTATAAAAGAACCGATTTAGAAAAGAGTATCGACTTTATTGCTCAATCTATAGCACAATTAGGCAAGCGTGCTAATAAAGATGGGCTTTCGTCTTCCTATACAACCTTGGGGGAAATTTACCTCTATCACAATCAATATGATCTTGCTATTTCAAATTTCAAAGATGCCTTGGCGGCAAGGGAATCTTCCAAAACCAGTTTACTATTAGGTAAGGCATACATTCTAAATGGCGAATTTCAGAATGCGGAGACCACACTTACTCCTTTATTAAAGGTTAAGAACATGATTCCGTATCAACGAATTGAATTGTATGAAGGATTGGGAGATGCCAATAAAGCTTTGTCAGAATTCAAAAAGGCTTTGGACTTTTATCAAGAAGGGCTTCGGATTGCACAGAAAAATCAAATTTCACCCAAGGTCATAGACCTTAATTCCAAAATTGCTGCTGCGTATGCCGGTGAAAACCGATTTATAGAAGCCGAGGGCTTTTATAACAACTCGTTGGATTTGTCTAAAAAAGTTGCCCCTGAAAGGCTCATTGAAGAGAATGAAAAGGTGGCAGATTTTTATAATGATGAAAATAGGTATGATGATGAGATTCAACTTCGTAAAAAAAGTTTAAACGAATTAAAACAACTTCCCAGACAAACGGTGGCAAAGGAAAACAAAGGCATTGCCATACCTGATTCCATTTCTTCGCAACGTATAAATTACAAAATTGCAAATGCCTATATAGCTCAGGATAAGTTGGATGAAGCCATTCCGTATTTGGAGCGTAGTATTGTGGAAGCTGATACAGAAGATGATTTAGTGGTGCAAAAAGATGCAACAAGAAAACTTTCTGAAGTATATAAATACAAAGGTGATTTCACTAAAGCTTTGGAGTCATATCAAGATTATGTAGCCGTTGTAGATAGCTTATATGTGCGAAAAGAGCAGGAAATTTCAAGGGCTGCCAGATTCAATCGTGAAATTGCTACCAAACAGAATCGGATTTCCAGTTTAGAACAAGAACGTGAATTATCTCAGAGTAAATACAGTTTGGCGGTTACCGAACAAGAGTTGTATGAGGAAACCAGCAAAAGACAAAAGTGGATTATTTATTCGTTGGTTTTTGGACTTGCACTAATGGCACTGACCACATTCTTGTTTTATAGGAGCAATAAACAGCAGAAATTGGCCAATAACCTATTGGCGCTAAAATCGTTGCGCACACAAATGAATCCACATTTTATTTTTAATGCCCTTAACTCGGTCAACAATTATATTGCAAAAAGTGATGAGCGTAGCGCAAATCGTTTTTTGAGTGATTTTTCGGTTTTGATGCGCAGTGTTCTGGAAAATTCTGAAGAAGATTTTATTCCGCTTTCCAAGGAATTGGAATTGTTGGAGCTATATGTGAAATTGGAACATTCGCGTTTTTCAGATAAGTTTGATTTCAATATCGAAATAGATGAAAAAATAGACATCGATGCTTTTGAAATCCCTCCGATGTTGCTTCAGCCCTATATAGAAAATGCTATTTGGCATGGACTTCGTTACAAAGAAGAAAAAGGCTTTTTGAAGATTGAAATTGCTGAAGTAATGAATGGACTTTTGGAAATCATAATTACGGATAATGGAATAGGTCGAAAAAAATCAGCAGAATTAAAGACCGATAACCAAAAGAAGCAAAAATCAAAAGGAATGGGCAATATCAAAAAACGAATTCGTATTCTTAATGATATGTATAAGAATAAGGTTGATGTGTCTATTTCAGATTTATATGATGACCAAACCGGAACCAAAGTTTCTCTCAAGCTTAAAAAAGACTAATGGATTTACAGGCAATCATAATAGAAGATGAGGCAAATAGCAGGGAGATACTGCGAAATTATATTACCAAATATTGTGATGGAGTAAAACTTTTAGGCGAAGCTTCCAATATTTCAGAAGGTTTGGAGCTGATTCAAAAACACAACCCAAACCTAGTGTTTTTAGATGTTGAAATGCCATTTGGGAATGCCTTTGATTTGTTGGATAAAGTCCCTGATCGTACTTTTGAAACCGTTTTTGTAACGGCCTATAACCAATATGCAATAGATGCCCTTAACAATCATGCTGCTTACTATTTAATGAAGCCGATAAATATAGATGAGTTGATAAAAGCGGTGGACTATGTTAAAGAAGTAAAAGAGAAAGAAAATGCTCTGGAGGGACAAGTATTAGAGGTAAAGCCAAGTAAAACCGAAGGGAAAATAACCTTGCCGCAACAAGACGGATTTCAGGTTTTGGATGTTAAAGATATTTACTTTTGTAAGGCAGATGACAATTACACGGAAATCTATTTAGAACATAAGAGGATTGTGGTAAGCAAGACCTTAAAATACTTTGAAAATGCACTTACGGAATATGCTTTTGCACGAATTCATAAATCTTATTTGGTGAATGTGGGCGAAGTGGTAAAATATAAAAAAGGAAAAGGAGGGAGCGTAGTGCTCTCCAATGGCAAAGAACTGTCCGTATCCGCATCTAAAAAGGCAACGCTATTATCATATTTTCAATAAATTCAAACTTTTATAATGATCATCAAATCCGTTAGAGGAAAAACACCGGAGATCGGGAATGACTGTTTTATTGCCGAGAATGCTGTAATTGTTGGAGAAGTAAGTATGGGAGACCAATGTAGTATATGGTACAGTACAGTAATTCGCGGAGATGTTCATTTCATTAAAATGGGCAACAAGGTAAATGTGCAAGATGGTGCCGTGATCCATTGCACCTATCAAAAATCTCCCACTACCATTGGAAACAATGTTTCTATTGGGCATAATGCCTTAGTGCATGGATGTACCATAAAAGACAATGTTTTGGTGGGTATGGGAAGTATCATTATGGATGACTGTGTAGTGGAAAGTAATTCAATAATAGCAGCAGGAGCAGTTTTGACCCAAGGAACGCATGTGGAAGCAGGGAGTATATATGCGGGAATACCCGCAAAAAAAATTAAGGATGTCAGCCCAGAACTAAGTTCTGGAGAAATAAATCGTATCGCTGATGCTTATGTAACTTATTCAGGTTGGTTTAAAGAAGAAATGGAAAAATAAAGGAAATTCTATTCCTCTAATACCCAAAATTTCTATCCCTCAAAAAGCGTAAATTATACCTATTTTAGCAGCGCTATAAAACTAAACTAAATGAACGCATATATTTTTCCTGGACAAGGCGCCCAATTCGTTGGAATGGGACTAGATCTGTATGAAAACCATCCTTTGGCTCAAGATTTATTTGAGCAAGCAAATGATATTTTAGGATTTTCCATAACAGACATTATGTTTGAAGGAACCCCAGAAGATTTAAAACAAACCAAAGTAACACAACCTGCAATCTTTTTGCATTCGGTTATTTTAAGCAAGGTTTTAGGAGAAAACTTCAAACCAGATATGGTCGCTGGCCACTCCTTAGGCGAGTTTTCTGCACTTGTGGCAAATGGAACCCTTAATTTTGAGGATGGATTGAAACTTGTATCACAAAGGGCGTTAGCTATGCAGAAGGCCTGTGAAATTCAACCGAGTACAATGGCTGCGGTTTTAGGTTTAGAAGATGAGGTAGTTGAGAAAATATGTGGCGAAATCCAAGGCATTGTCGTTCCAGCCAATTACAATTGTCCGGGTCAATTGGTGATTTCTGGAGAAGTTGATGCAGTTAATGCTGCTTGTGAAAAATTAAAAGAAGCCGGAGCGCGAAGAGCTTTATTACTGCCAGTTGGAGGAGCATTCCATTCCCCATTAATGGAGCCAGCCAGAGAAGAGTTGGCAGCGGCAATCGAAGCAACGAATTTTAATGCCCCAGCCTGTCCAATTTATCAAAATGTACCCACGACCGCGATTACTAATGCAGATGAAATTAAAGCTAACCTGATTTCGCAATTGACAGCACCGGTAAAATGGACGCAGAGTGTGCAGCAAATGGTAAAGGATGGAGGAAAATCGTTTGTTGAAGTTGGTCCTGGAAAAGTGTTACAAGGCTTGGTAAGAAAGATAAATTCTGAGGCAGAAACTGCTTCTGCGGCCTTATAAATTAGGATTTTTCTGACCTTCAAGGCATTTCATCCGAGAAAGATAGATTTAGTCTGTTAAGTTGTGGAGTTCCTTCATTTTTTAGTAATATTGGTTCTTCCCAAATAACCTACCTAACCGTATTAAAGAACTATACTGAAAATCGTTGAATAGGTAATGTTATCCTTCTTAAAAAAAGCTTCAGATTTGTCTTTTTCTATTCCTTGTACAAGGAATATACTTGTTATTGCACTTTTATTTTTCGGTTTTAATTTAGGATTAGGGCAAACCGTAAGCATTTTGAATACTACCGATGGCTCTGAGAATGGTGCTGGTGTTGTGACCAATGGTGTGTTGACAATTACCCAGACCTCGACCACGATAACGAATACAGATGTAAGCTACTCGATCGCTGGTACGGCCACCTCAGGTGCGGACTATACTGCTTTAAGCGGCACTGCTACCATTACGGCGAATCAGCTAAGTACAACGATTACGATCCCAGTACTTGAAGATGCAATAGATGAAGATAACGAAACGGTAATAATCACACTTACAGGAGTAACCTCTGGGACTGCAACTTTAGACCCAGTGCCTGCAAACCTAACGGCGACCAACACGATACTTGATGATGACACTTATACTGCCACGATATCGGCCACGGATGCGACGGCCACGGAGCTTGGCACGACCACGGGGGAATATACGGTCAGCCTTGATGTTGCGAACAGCAGCGGTGGTGTTATAACGGTGGACTATACGGTCACTGGCACGGCGACCTCGGGGAGCGACTTTGTTGCCCTTACGGGCAGTGTTGACATCCCTGACACGCAACAGACCGCGACGATACTTTTGACCCCCATAGACGATACCGATGTGGAGCCGGACGAGACGGTCACCGTGACCTTGGATGCGGGCACGGGCTATACGGTTGGTGCCCCGAACAGTGCCGATGTCACGATAACGAGCGATGATGTTGCCCCTGCGGACCCCGTTGCCACGATATCGGCCACGGATGCGACGGCCACGGAGCTTGGCACGACCACGGGGGAATATACGGTCAGCCTTGATGTTGCGAACAGCAGCGGTGGTGTTATAACGGTGGACTATACGGTCACTG
>NZ_VRUR01000001.1:122149-380362 GCF_008040165.1 Flagellimonas hymeniacidonis | reverse complement strand
CTTTTGACCCCCATAGACGATACCGATGTGGAGCCGGACGAGACGGTCACCGTGACCTTGGATGCGGGCACGGGCTATACGGTTGGTGCCCCGAACAGTGCCGATGTCACGATAACGAGCGATGATACAGCTGCTGTTACCATCGCTGATGCTAATGGGGTTGAAGATGCCGGCGCAATAACTGTTAATGCTACTTTGGATAATGCCGTTGCTGGTGGATTTACTGTACAAGTTTCTACAGCAGATGGTTCTGCAACTATAGCAGACAATGACTATACTGGCCTTATTCAAACACTTACGTTTGCAGGAACTGCAGGCGAGATAGAAAGTTTTTCAGTAACTCCAACAGCTGATGCCGTAATTGAACCAAATGAAACGATTATGGTTTCAATGGGTAGTTTGGGAGCAACCACATTGACAGTTGATATAAGCGATACCGCTTCCATTGAAATAACCAATGATGATACTTGTGCTGCGGGTAATGGAGCCCCAGGAGTTGATCCCAATGTGGATACTGACTTTTGTAACGATGACGGGAGCTTTGCACAAGATTTGGATGTATATGCAACTGGAAGCCCACCTCCAGGAGCTGTTTTACGTTGGAGTGGTAGTTCAGACACGAGTGACGATTCTCTATATTTACCGACAAGCACAGCTACAAGTGCAGGGATGTATTATGGTTTTTATTACGACGCTATAAATGATTGCGCAAGTCCAAACTCTATTGAGATTGATTTAATAGTCAATTCTACTCCTTCAGCAGGAACAACAACAAATATTTCAGCTTGTAGTGATTCAAATGATGGAGATAGCGTAGTTGATTTAGACGATCAATTAAGCGGAGCGGATGCAGGTAGTTGGTCTTTAACAACTGCACCTGGAGGCGCATCCATCACCATTAACGCTAGTAATATTGTTAACTTTAACGGACAGCCAGAGGGAGATTATACTTTTACATACACAACCTCCGGAGCTACTGCTCCATGTGTAAATCAAACAGTAGAACTGGAAGTTTCAGTAATTGATTGCTCCATCCCATGTGATGCAGGAACAACAGCTCCAGCATTGGATGCAGCTCAATCTACGGAATTTTGCGATGTGGTAGCGGCCAATTTAAATGATTATGTAACCAACACTGCGCCATCTGGAAGTGTGCTTACTTGGAGCACAAACCCCGACCCCCTTATAGTGATTGCGCATCGAAGTAATATTGTTGCTGCACCAGGTGCTTATTTTGGTTTCTTTTATGATGCTGCGAACAATTGCGCGAGTCCAACCCTAACGGTTACTCTGGTTCGTAATTTTACCCCAATAATAGATAGTACTGCTGGTGACACGCGTTGTGGTGAAGGAACATTAACCTTAACGGCATCGGTTAGTGATGGCAGTTTTTTAAGTTGGTATGATAGTGCTTCAGGTGGCACGGTACTAGGAACTGGAGCATCTTTTGATACTCCATTGATTTCAGAAACTACTTCATTTTTTGTGGAAACTGAAGCCAATGGATGTATTTCAGCAAGAACAGAGGTGATAGCAACAGTTAATGCTACACCTTTTGCAGGTACCCCTAGCAACACGGTAGCATGTAATGTTGCAGGTAATGGAGGTCCAACGATAGTGGATTTAGATGATACCCTAACCGGTGAAGATGTCGGAACATGGGCTGTTATCACTGACCCATCTGGTGGAACGCTTTCAATTGCTGCAGGAAATAATGTCGATTTCGAAAGCTTGCCAAATGGCAACTATGTTTTTGAATACACCACTAATGGAGCTGCAGCCCCTTGCGTAAATAGTGCTGTGCAAGTCACAATTTCTGTAAGTGATTGTGTTGTGGATACAGATGGGGATGGACTAACAGACGGAGAGGAAATTGGTTTAGGCACGGACCCTAACAACACAGATACAGATGGTGATGGCTTAACGGATGGAGAAGAGGTTTTAATTGTTGATGACCCAAATACCACTGCTATTCCAGATGCTGCAACAGATCCACTTGATCCTTGCGATCCTTTTTTAACCTTGGCATGTAATCCAGACCCTATTGATTTGGCCATTTCTAAAGAAGTGGATAACGAGACACCTTTGTTGCAAAGTAATGTAACCTTTACCATAACCTTGGAAAACACAACCATGGAAAGGGTTTTAGATATAGTGGTCAATGACTTAATTGCAGCAGACTCTGGGTTTGAATATGTATCCCATACGGCATCAAACGGATTGTACGATCAAACAACAGGAATATGGTCTATAGCAGCGTTAACAGCCGAAGAGGTTGTTACATTGGAAATTACCGTAACGGTTTTAACTTCAGGGCAATTACAAAATACGGCAACAATAGTGTCATCCCTGCCATTGGATAATGATGAATCCAACAATACGGCAACCGTCTCTGTGCAGGCAAATCAAACCCCTTGTCAGACCCCAGGGACTTTGTGCAATATTTTTTCACCCAATGGGGATGGTATTAATGATAGATTAATATTCATCGACGATGCCGCTGGAACATATGCAAATAACAAATTGGAGGTGTTCGATAGGTATGGAAACAGCGTATTTGAAATGGAACGCTATGATAGTTCTTGGGATGGTACAGGAAGTAGTGGAGATGTGCCAAAGGGAACATACTTTTATATATTGGACCTTAGAGGAGATGGCACCGAAATAGTAAAAGGTTGGATTCAAATTATAAGATAAATTGAAGATGCCGAACAAAATTGGTTTAGGATTATTTAGAAGTTTTGTGGTACTGTTTACGAGTGTTATAGGACTTACTTATGCGCAAAAAGAACCTCAGTATACGCAGTATATGTATAATATAGGTAGTTTTAATCCTGCATACGTTGGTACCGTTGAAACTCCGGAATTAGCTGGATTATATAGGGCTCAGTGGGTTGATATTCCAGGGGCGCCAACAACCATGCGCTTTGGGGTAAATGTGCCTTTCGCCAATGAAAAAACAGGACTTGGTTTAAATGTGGTATTGGATGAGTTAGGACCTTCAAAACAGACATTTGCAACCCTGTCTTATTCTTATCAAATCAATGTATCTGATATTACCAAACTATCCTTCGGTTTAAGTGCTGGAGGCTCTTTTTTAAATCTGGATTATTCTGAGGGTACCTTTGTGGATCCCTCTGATCCAACCATAATAGGTGAAAACCTAAGTGATTTTTATCCAACAGTAGGTGCTGGACTGTTCCTTTATGAGGAAGATTGGTATATGGGATTGTCGGTACCCAATTTTCTGACCAATGGATTGTATAATGATGAAGTGGCCACAGTAGTGGAAGACAATATGCAGTTCAACATTATTGGAGGTTATGTTTTTCAAGTTTCAGATAGGACCAAGTTTAAACCTGCTTTTTTAGTAAATTACCTCGAAGGTGCTCCGGTAAATGTAAATTTATCTGCAAATTTTCAGTTTATTGATGCACTTACCATTGGTGCCTCGTATAGATTTGACAATGCGGTCAGCGGCTTGGCAGGAATCCAAGTTTCCAACGGATTGTTCTTAGGGTATTCTTATGATTATAATACAAATGGACTTGGCGAATTTAGTGGAGGTTCCCACGAGGCCATATTAAAATTCTATATTGGAAGAGAAGGTTCCAACAGAAATTCAAAAGGAAAAAAGAAAAACAAAGACCAAAAAGGAAAACCAAAACAGATTGATTCCCCAAGATTCTTCTAAGATGTTAAAGACAAAAAAAATAAGCACTGCACTATTGATTTCCTTTCTAGGTATGGTCATTTGCTTTGCCCAAAATAACAAATCAAAGGGGGATAACTACTTTTTTCAGTACGACTATCAGAAGGCGATAAATGCTTATGAACTGGATTTGACGAAAGGGACCATATCTCGACAACAATTTGAGAATTTAGCCGATGCGTATTATCACACAAATAATTTTGAAAAAGCTTCAGAAATCTATCTTTCAGTATATAATAAGGACAGCTCGCTAAGTAATCATCGCCTTAATAAGATGTTGGAGAGTTTATCCAAAACCGCCAAAAAAGAGCGAATGGAGGCATTTTTGCATAGCATGTCTTCAAGGTTTCAAAAGGAGTTTTTAGAGAATTTTGAATTTAATACGCAGTTATTGAGCAGCAATGCTGCCGGGGATGGTTTGGATTTTCAAATTTTCAATTTAGATGGGAACAGCCCACAGTCAGATTTTTCACCGTCATTTTACGACCACCAGCTTTTATTCTCGAGCGGAAGGACTTTTGATAAAAAGAAAAGGTATGTGCCCTCAGGCGAAGGTTATCTAAATATTTATGGAGCAGCCTTGCAGCCTACTGGTCAAGTAAGCAACCCTCAGCCTTTTTCGGATCTACCAAATTCAGATTTCCATAAAGCAACACCTTATTACTCAAAAGGATTGGAAAGTATATTTTACGTATTGTCCAACACAGAAAATGGGGAGCTATCTTTTGATGAAAATGGTAAAAACGCATTGGCCATAGGAATGCAATCCAAAGACGGTCCGTTTCGTTTGTTGCTCAAAGATTTGAGCACATCATTTTACTATCCTTTTTATGATGAAAAAAGTGGGAAACTGTATTTTTCGGCCAATTTTGAGGATGGTTTTGGAGGTACAGATATTTATTTTGTTTATACCAACCAGGGCCAGATTATGTCAGCGCCAATCAATTTGGGACCAAGAATAAACTCTGCAGGGAATGAAATTGCTTCTTTCATTTTTGAGGACAGCTTCTATTTTTCCTCAGATGTATTTTACGGATTGGGTGGAATGGATGTATATAAATCGAATATTGAAGGAGATTCGTTCAGTATCCCTATTAATTTAGGAAAAGGAATCAATTCCCCAGAGGATGATTTTGGATTGATAATGCGGAACGAGGGAGATGGATTATTAGGCTATTTTTCTTCCAATAGAGCAGGAGGAAAAGGCAAGGATGACATCTATGGTTTCAAGGTAGATAAGAAGCCAGGGCTTAAAACCTTTACCCTTAAGGGTAAAGTGGTAAAATCGGATAGGAGAAATGATTTTGTTCCAAATGCAGAGATTAGATTAAGGGATGTTGACGGCACAATACTCGCAGAGACGTACTCTGATGAAGAGGGTAATTATAGATTGGAAATTCCTTGGGAAAAAGAATTGGTCATAGAATCTTCAAAAAATCGATATTCTTTTTATAATAAACGGTTTGTAGAGAGTGACCTGGAAGCCATGGAAAATGAAAATCATCAAATTAGAATTTCGGCCTATGATGAAGTGGTGGAAGAAAAGGAAGGGCAAACTGTGGTAAAGTTGAAAAAATTCTTTTTTGGTAGGGGCCTTACCCAATTAACACCAGAAATTAAAGCTGAATTGGATAAAGTGGTTGCCTTTGTGAATGACTTTCCCTCAGCTCAGTTAAGAATCGAGACCTATACGGATAGTAGAGGCGGGAGTAGTACGAATTTTAGGTTAACACAAGGCCGTTCCGATGTTATTAAGAAATATTTGGTTCAACAAGGTGTTCCATCCTCCAATATTTTATACACGATTGGTTATGGAGAGGACAAAATCTTGAACAATTGTACCAATGGGGTTTTCTGTTTGGAGATGCTGCATCAGCAAAATCAAAGATCCCTGATTGTAGTGCTCAATGATAATGTTCTTTTTAACTAGAATATTAGTATCCAGCAATAATACAATGCAAAAAGCGATAAGAACACCATTCCCAAATAGGTAAGAAACTGTAATCCTTTTTTTGGTCTAAATTCCTGGGCTACATCCTTGCTCAATACCGTTTTCAAGTTCATCCAGCCAATCAATGGAGCCATTACAAAGGAGACAAAAGTAGCAAGTGCCACAAGGTTGGCCATATTACCACCAAACCCCGTAATTACCACCCAATTTATTGAGGCCATAAGCAGAACAGCGATTGCAAAAGCATGCTTGCTTCTAAAAGCTTGCACTTGTGGAAAAAGTTTTTCCAACACATCTAAACTTACTCTGGAAACTGCATCATGTGCAGTCATACAAGTACTGAACATGGTGGCAAAAGCAGCCACTGCAATAAGAATATATGCCCAGTTTCCAATATGAACGGTGAACAGACTTACTACTTGATCGGCAAAAACTACGGCACTACCACTTAGTTCGGTTCCGGTACCATACAAAGTCATCCAACCAATAATTAAAAAGAAAACAGCTAGAAGCGCAGTTAAAAAGTAGCCCACATTAAATTCTTGAAGTGCAAGTTTTAAAGTAGGCTTCTCCTTCATTGTTTTTAAATTTTCCATGCTCCATAGGCTTACCCATCCAGATGCTTCAACGGCCGTGGGCATCCATCCCATAAGACCTATTAAGAATAGGATTCCTACTTCGTTAAAAATTTCTGGACGTTGATAGGTTTCTGCACCAGGTACTGCGCCTTTTTGTATTACCAAAACAGTAGTGATAAGCAATGCAACAAACAGAATAGAGATAACTGCCTTAAGAGAGTTTTCAAGAAATTTATATCGACCTATGATCAATATAGCGCTGATAAATATGAAAAGACAGAGCGCGACCATTTCTACACTGATGTTGGATACTTTAAAGAGATTCATAAAGAGTCCCGCTGTAACAACATACAAAGCCGCTAGAATGGTAAAGGTGGAAACTATGGTCACCAGAGCATAAATCCATAAGTACTTTTTCCCAAGATTCAGATACCCTTGTACTAGACTTTTTTCCGTAACAGCGGTATATCTTATTCCAAATTCAAAAAAAGGATATTTCAAAATATTGGCAAGGATGATAGGAATGACCATGACCCATCCATATTGTGCCCCAGCTTTTGTTGAAAGAACTAAATGTGAGGTTCCAATTGCCATGCTAGCAAATAACAATCCCGGACCTAAGTTTTTGAGGAGAATCTTTAGTTTAGACATAAAGGATAAATGTACATCTGACTAAAGTAGTATATTTATGTTAGTCTATAAAGGCTAATAGGTGCAGTAAGGCACGCATATAAAATTTCTATGAAAATACTTTCCAAAATTTTTAAAGGTGTATTGTTAACAATAGTTATTCTTGTTATAGTATTTTTCCTCGGCCCCAAAGTAGACCCACCTAATATGGACACAGCGCTACCTAAAGTGAATGCAGATTTGGTACAGTTAGAAAAGTGGATTGATGACAAGGAGGTTGCGCTACCAAATGTTAAGCCAAATAACCAATCACGAATTGTTTGGTTTGACAGCATCCCAACCAAAACAGACTACAGTATTGTTTATTTGCATGGATGGTCTGCTAGCAGCGGCGAAGGAGATCCCATACATACAGAAACCGCAAAGAAATACGGGTGTAATTTGTATTTACCCCGCTTAGCAGGACATGGATTGAATGAAAAAGAAGCCATGCTAAATTTAACTGCAAATGAGGTATTGGACTCTGCTAAAGAAGCAATTGCTATCGCAAAACAATTGGGAAACAAAGTCATAATTATGGCTACTTCCACAGGAGGAACGTTGGCTTTACATTTAGCAGGAGGAGATTCTGATATTGCAGGTATTCTTTTATATTCTCCAAACGTGGAGATTTATGATAAAAACGCAAAGTTGTTGACTGGACCATGGGGATTACAATTGGCCAAAGCTGTTAAAAAAAGCGATTATCATGAATTTGAAGCCAGTGATGAAAAGAAAAAATACTGGACAACCAAGTATCGTGTAGAAGCATTAACCCACCTTCAAGCCTTGGTGGACAATACCATGGTTCCAGAAACTTTTCAAAAGGTGGAACAGCCTGTTTTTCTGGGATATTTTTATAAAGATGAAGCCAATCAAGATAATGTGGTGTCTGTGCCGGCTATGCTAAAAATGTTTGAGGCCTTGGGAACAGAATCTAACCTAAAAAGAAAAGTTGCTTTTTCCAATGTTGGTGATCATGTGATGACCTCTTCCATTACCTCCAAAGATTTGGAGTCAGTGCAAGAGGAAACAGATAAGTTTTTTGAAGAAATTATAGGGCTACAATCAGTATCAAAAAGGATGTTGGCTACATCACAAGAATAAGATAAATAAATTTACTGAAATTAGTGGATTGTAGTTCGGCAGCATATTAGCTGTTAACATTTTTTTTAATGGTTGTTCGCTCACCAGCAATTTTCCATTTACCATCTACTTTAAAAAGAAAAAGAAATGATGTAGTCAAATTCTTAGTGAAATCAATTCGAACTATAGCTAGTTTTCCATGATAAACGTCAATAGCACGCAATTGATCATAACTTGTGAGATTTTGATTGATTTTAAGGTTTTGTAGAAATGTATTTTTATTGATTATAGTAATCTTGTTGTTGGCATCTATGATTTTTCTATCCCATTGTGTATGCAGTATTTGGTTTAACAACTCCTTATTTGAATGATTTAACGCCTTAAAATAACCATGTAATAATTCTTCAACTTGTGAATAAGCAGAAGATTGATTTTCAGAGGAATTTGCCGAGGGAATGGGTGTCCAAAGTTTATCGATTATAATCCATTCATTATCTACCTTATATAGGAAAAAACTGGTTGAACTCTTTTTGTTGACACGAACAAAAGCAATATTGTCATTGGCTAATCCTATTGTAGTAAACTTTCTATCTTTAGCGTATCCAGGATATGGACCATGATTACTAACTCTCCTAATAAATTTTTGCTTATTCTCTACATTGAGCGTTGCTTCTAATGATGTTTCAGTATCTCTCATGAACCAATTCTCATGGAAAACTTCTTCCAAAAGGGCAGTGTTCGCTTTTTCCACACCCTTATAGTATTTGCCCATTTGAGAATAAATTGCTGATAAATCCTTTGCATTTTGTTCAAGGTTATTGTTGTCGAAAATAAAAGGTGATTGAATATTGGTCGCTTTATGTGTTTGATTCTGGGCATATCCGTAGATAAATGGAATCAAAAACAGCCAAAAAAATAGCAGCTTTCTTATGGATTTGGCAAAGGGAGTTTGGTGATTGATCATAGTTCCGATTTAATGATTAACAAATTGATTGTTGTCATAATAAGCTTCAATAAAACTTGCGCTGGTTTCCCAATTTTCCTGAAGAATCAAAGTGGCTTTCTCTAAGTTTCCATCAACCAAGGCATTCAATATATTATGATGTTCCCCAATTGACTTTTGATGATTTGTAATGTCATCCATGTACTGAAGTTCATAAAAAAATATGCGAACCTTTAAATCATTTAGAACATTCTGGACAACTTTGTTATGATATACACTTGTTAATGATTCATGAAATTGAAAATCCAATCGAACGGCTTCCTCCTTTGAAGCGGCTTTTTCAAATTTGGATTGAATACTATTAAGAGTTTTGATGTGGCTTGAGCTAAATTGTGATTTTTCCATTGCCAGTTTCTCAAGTGCATAAATAGCAGGATAAATGTTTTTGGCCTCTTCAGAACTTAATTGAGGGATATAAAAGCCTCGGTTAGAGATATTCGTAACAATTCCTGTGCGGACCATCTGTACCAGAGCTTCGCGAATAGGAGTAACGCTTACCTGGATATCCCTTGATAATTCTGCTAGAGAAAGCTTTTGCCCACTTTTTATCTTTCCACTGAGCATTTGTTCTTGCAGCCATTGGCTTATTTGATCTCTCAACGTTATTCTTTGAATCATAATATAAATATAATATATTATATACGATTTAACATATTAAGCCAAATCTATTTTAGGATAGTGAAAGGAATATGGGCTATCAAGTGTTTTTTAGGAATGAAACGTATTGAATTAGATTTAAAATTTGTTAAAATGTAAGTTGTTATTTGGCTAGCTAGACGACTGGTCATATATTTGAACCCGAAATGGAACTCAAAACAATAAAAGGAGAACAAAAGTGTGATATGCTCTTGGAGAAAGGAATGGAGATTCTTTGGTCCAAAGGGTACAATGCTACTAGTGTTAACGACATTGTAAAAGCAGCTGATGTCCCCAAGGGCTCCTTTTATTTTTATTTTGACAGTAAGGAAGATTTTGCCGTTAAGGCAATTGGAGCATACTTTGATCAACACTTTACTCCAGCTAAGGACATTTTATTGAACAAGTCAAGAACACCCAAGGAAAGAATCTTGGATTTTTATGAGTTTAGAAGTTTGGTATTGAAGAACGATCTTGATTGTAAAATGGGCTGCTTGGCTTGTAACCTAGGAAGTGAGATGGCCGAACACAGTGAGAAGATTAGGAGTGTGATTGTAGCCAATGAAGAGCAAGTTCAGAATCTTATTACCGAGACAGTGGTCGAGGCCCAAAAAGCTGGAGATATAGACGATAAGCTAAATGCTGCAGATATTGTTGCTTTTTTTGAAGATGCAGGAAAAGGGGCTATGACATCAATGAAAGAGCTTAAAGACAGTTATCCCATTGATAATTTTATGAACATGCTACGAATGTTCATGTTTACTTAATTTTTTTTGGAATAAATAATAGATGACTGGTCAATTATTTATTTAATATAGAAGAATTCATTTTGCGATTAAAGTACTCTATTAAAAGTTGACCAGTCAGTTAATTTACAATAAAACTAAAATTAATGTCCAATTTAATTCACATAAACCGTCTAAAATAAAACATCAATTAAACCTTAAATAAATGAACGCAATCAAGAAAACTAAAAATGCCACTAATGCATTCGCTAAGAACTGGGCGAACTTTGTAATTAAATACAAATGGCCAGTTTTATTATTAACCATTCTTTTGGCTATGGGACTAGGTTCCCAAGGTAAAATGGAATTTGATGGAGATTACCACGTATTCTTCAGTGAATCCAATCCAGAATTAGAGGCTTTTGACGCCCTGCAGGAAAAATACACCAAGGATGATAACATCATTGTTGTTTTAGCTCCAAAAAATGGTGATGTTTTTACTAAACCCAACCTAATTGCCATAGAAGAGTTAACCGCTGCCGCATGGAATACACCTTACTCTTCAAGAGTGGATGCGGTTACTAATTTTCAACATACAAGCGCGCAAGGAGATGACCTCTACGTAGATGACCTTTCCTACGATTCTGCAAATAAAACCGAAGCAGAGATTAAAGAGATACGGAAAAAAGCATTGAAAGAACCTCTATTGGTCCATAGGATTATTAATGAAGAAGGAAGTGTCACTGCAATTAACGTTACTGTTCGTTTACCGGGCGAAAATAGTGCTGCGGAGATTCCTGAAGTTACTATTGCAACGAGGGATATGATTAGCAAGTTTCAAGAGAAGCATCCTGAGTTCGATGTGTATACCACGGGATTGGTACCCTTGAATACCGCATTTTTTGAATCCTCACAGAAAGATTTAATGCTTACTATGGTGATGCTATTGATCGTAGTTATAGTTACACTAATATTAACCCGTAATATTTTTGCAACGCTTGCCACCTTATTTGTAGTACTATTTTCTATTATAAGTGCAGTTGGTTTTATAGGATTAAACGGTATCAAATTGACACCACCATCAGCGGTGTTTCCAACGATGATCCTGACCTTGGCAGTTGCAGACAGTATCCATATTCTTATTACATACCTTCAAAAAGTCCGTAAAGATGGCTTGGAGAAAAAAGAAGCCCTGGTTGAATCCATGCGATTGAATTTTATGCCAGTATTCATTACCAGTTTAACAACGGTAATAGGATTTCTTACCCTCAACTTTGGTGATGTACCACCATTTTGGGACCTAGGAAATATAGTGGCATTTGGTATGTGTATGGCATTTTTGTTTTCAACGACCACCTTACCGGCATTGATGGCTATTTTCCCAATTTGGAAATCGAAAAAAGCACAGCAAAAAGAATCCAAAATAGGATGGTACACCAATTTAGGAATGTTTGTAGTGAAACAACCAGTAAGATTGACCATAATTTCTATAGTAGTTATTGGAGTACTTACTTTCTTGGCCAAAAAGAACATCTTTAATGATGAATTTGTGGAGTATTTTGATACTTCGGTTCAGTTTAGGCAAGACAGTGATTTTATCAATGAAAACCTAACGGGCTTCTACAATGTTGAACTATCCGTAGGCAGCGGTGAAAGTGGAGGAATCAATAATCCGGAGTATCTATCAAAGCTCAATGAGTTCGAGAACTGGTTAGAAGATCAACCAGAAGTGGTCCATGTAAATGCCTTTAGCGAGGTAGCCCGGAGAGTTAACCGATCTATGCATGGTGACGATGAAAGCTATTACCGAGTGCCAGATAATAGAGAGGAAGCTGCACAATATCTTCTGTTGTATGAATTATCCCTTCCCTTCGGATTGGACTTGAATAACCAAATTAATGTAGACAAATCTGAATCAAGAGTTACGGTGACCTTAGAGAATAATTCAAGTGCGGAAATGATTGCATTTGCAGAAAGATCAGAGAAATGGTTAAGGGATAATGCCCCAGAATCTATGCACGCGTTGGCCGTGAGTCCTACGCTAATGTTCTCCAAATTAGGCTTTCGCCAAGCAGACAGCATGCTCAAAGGAAATATAATTGCGCTTATCCTTATTTCTTTAGTGCTTATGATTGCCTTAAGAAATGTAAAGCTTGGACTTTTAAGTATCATACCTAATGTGGCGCCGGTTCTTGTAGGATTTGGACTTTGGTATTTACTTAAAGGAACCATCAATACCGGAATGGTAATCGTTTTTGGTATGACTTTAGGAATCATTGTAGATGATACGGTTCATTTTATGAGCAAGTTTCTACGAGCAAGAAGAGAACTAGGGTATGATGCGAAAGCAGCTATAATATATGCCTTTGAAACTGTTGGCAAAGCATTGGTGACAACCACTTTGGTGCTCTTGGCAGGTTTTGTAGTCCTATCCACATCCTCGTTTGCCTTAAATAGTTATATGGCTAGAATTACTGTAATTATCATTTTGGCCGCTTTAATCATCGATTTTATTCTCTTACCATCCCTATTGATTTTGGTAAGCAGAGAAAAAGAAGAAATAAAAACAACATCCAAAGTGCAAATGCAATTGGATAAATAGAAAGTATAAACACAAACAATCTCAATTTAAAATGAAAAGAATCAATTTTTTTACCTCAATAATTGCAACGATACTTTTAGTATCAGTAACAAATGCGCAATCCAATGAAGAACGCGGACTACAAATTGCAAAGGCAGCCGAAAAGGCCGATGAAGGATTTGGGAGTTCAATTGTAGAACTTCAAATGACCCTTAAAAATAAAAATGGACAAACAAGCGAGCGATTTTTAACAACCCGAACCCTAGAGTTGACAGCTGATGGGGATAAGTCCATGATTGTTTTTGAAAGTCCAAAAGATGTTAAAGGTACAGCAACCCTAACATTTACACATAAAGTTGGAGCAGACGATCAATGGTTGTATTTACCCTCCATTAAAAGAGTAAAACGAATCTCCTCCAACAACAAATCGGGTCCTTTTGTAGGAAGTGAGTTTGCATATGAAGATTTGTCTTCGCAAGAAGTGGAAAAATATGCGTACAAGTTCCTTAAGGAAGAAGGAGATTTTTTATTGGTGGAACAAGATCCAGTCGACCCAAAATCTGGTTATACCAGGAGAATAGTTACCTATAATAAGAATAAAGGGTATCGTTTGGAGAAAGTGGAATTTTACGATAGAAAAAATGCCTTGCTTAAAACCCTTAGCTATAGCGATTATAAACGCTATAAGAACAAATTTTGGAGAGCAGGGACCTTTACAATGGTTAATCATCAAAGTAACAAAGAAACAGTTCTAAAGTTCGGAGAATATAATTTTGGCGCTGAATTGGCAGAAGAGGATTTTACCGAAGTTGCCTTAAAAAGAGCAGGAAGCTAATCCAAATATAAATCAAGATATAAAGGTTCAATGCCAAGGTATACTCTTTGCGAGCTATAGGTGTGTGATAGTGTAGAGCTTGTAAATACCTTGGCGTTGATTTTTTAAACATTTTCCCCATTAGTATGACATATTTATTCAAATGGCAATCGGTTGCTATAGTGGTCTTTTTTATGGGTATTGTAACTGCTTCTGCCCAACAATCAAAGAAAAACATACCAAATCAAGAGTTTGAACTGGAGCTGGAAACCGAGTATCGCTATTTTTTTGAGAATCCCCAGTTTTCTGGACAACTAGATCATTACCCATCCATTGCCTTCCGTCCAGATTATTCCATTGAGTGGAACAAAGGATACGAGAGCATCAATTTTACAGGCTTTTTTAGAATTGATAGAGATGATGAACGGACGCACTGGGATATTAGGGAATTATACTATCAGAAAGCAAAAGGAAATTGGGAGCTGAGCGTTGGCCTTAAAAAGGTCTATTGGGGCGTTGCGGAAAGTAACCATCTAGTAGATATCATTAATCAGACTGATGCGGTGGAAACTTTTGATGGCGAAGAGAAGCTAGGGCAACCTATGGCACAATTCAGCTATATAACCAGCAAAATTGGCACATTTGATTTCTTTTATTTACCATTTCATAGAAAACGAACCTTTACTGGTGAAAAAGGAAGACTACGTTTTGGAACTGTAATTAACCAGGATGATATTGGTTACGAAAGTGATGCAGAGGAATTAAGACAGGATTTTGCCTTACGCTGGAAACATTATTTTGGAATCTTTGATGTTGGACTTTCACATTTTTATGGTACAGGGAGAGAACCCCTTTTTCAGTTTGATGAATTAGGAAATATAAATTCGTTCTATCCAGTGATCAATCAAACAGGTATAGATGTTCAAATCACACACGATGCCTTTTTATGGAAGTTCGAATCTATTTACAGGAATGCTGACGCCCAAGATTTTGTGGCCTTGGTGGCCGGTTTGGAATATACCTTTAGTAATATTGATGGAAACGGTCTGGATATTGGGTTATTAGGAGAATATCTTTACGATGAACGGGACGAACTTTCCTTAAATGCTTTGCAAAATGACTTCTTCTTTGGAAGCAGGCTGGCTTTTAATGATATTCAAGATACATCTATATTAATAGGAGGGATTACAGACCTAGAATCCAGTAGCAAAATATTCAGTTTAGAAGCCTCAAGACGTTTTGGGTCTAATTGGCGGGCAGAGATTGAAACTAGGATTTTTAGCTCCATCGCGGATGATGAGTTGATTCTAGGGAATTTTAGGGAAGATAGTTTTCTAAGATTTACCATTTCTAGATTCTTTTAGGACCATAATCCATATGTTGGAATCTTTGTTAATGGGTTTCTGTAGATTGTCTAATAATTGTCATGAGGTTCATTTAGTTGATGAATACAGTTAAGAGATTTTAAATGAAGTTTGTAGTGAATTAGCTGTCAGGAAAATAAATAAGCTAACTTTGACAGTGTAATGTCCACTCAAAAAACATATCCACCGAAGAGTTTTTCAAAATGGCTGCTCTCAACTGCCTTTTTGCTTAGCATCCTGTCTTCCCCCAGTGCTGTTGGACAATCATCTTTGGTACAAACGATTCCTCCGATTGAGCTCATTTCCACTTCAAAATTGGAGATTGGTAAGCGAACAATTCGCTATAAAAGTGCTGTTGCTTCATATAAAGATATTTATCAGACTGACTTTTCAAAAAACTGGGAGCTTTGTCTTTCTAGAACGCACAGTCAGCAAGATAAAGTGGAATTTGATAGCTATTCCAATAAGATTCACACCATTATATTATCTAGTTCATTACATCTAGTAACAAGAATTTCTCAAAATTCTAAAGAGCACGCTTCTTCCATAACCTAGGATACACCTTATCCTACCACTACTTTTTTCCTTTTATAATTCACTAAAAAAAATAAACATTGCGTCACGTTTGTTGGACGCAGTCCTTAAAATATGAAACGTTTCAAAAAAGCATTGAGACTGCTTGGACTTTTTGTGCTTGTAGTTTTTGCATCTATTGGAGTGGGGCTAAATGGAGGCGTACCCTTACCCAATGCTACTAGAAAAAAAGATACTATTGAATTAATTATGGAATCAGACGAATCGGAAGAAGAGGATGCTGAGGAAATTGATTTAAAGCAATAAAAAACTTATAAGATGAAATGATAGGTATTTTTTGATTAAAATGCTCATGATAATTGGTATTGCATTAATTTTCAATAACTTGTATTATAAAGAATTAACTTTTAAGATGCGTTAAAATGAGATTTATAGCCCGGGTATTGGTTTTGTTTTTAATGATGTCAACCTTTAACGGTTGTTTTGTCTTAAGATGGTTTGGAGTTGATGATACTGTAGAAGAAGTAAAGGGATTAACGGATAAAGAAATCCAAGATAAAGTGAACTCTTATAAAAAAACGCTTTTAACTTCGAGTGCAATTCAACTTGAGAGCCCAGCTGGAGGGATTTTTAATATAAGTCTTACTAACCAAGAAAACTCTGGAATATTGGTGTCTTATTTGGGTGGTCCAAATTGTGCAAAATATTGTTGGACTCAGGTTATGAGAGAAAGTATTGATGGGGTAGTGGTCAAGGAGCATACAAAAATACCAGGTGGTGAGAATCCAGATGCTGGCTGGAAAACCGAGCGGGAAGAACAAGAGCAAAAACAGACTGAGGAAGGTTATGTTGTTGATGGACTTTGCAATCCTGGATTTATAGGGAATAGTTATAAAGACAATCCTAATTTTCCATACTCTGATTTTGAGAACAACAAAATTAACCCTAATGCAAAACTCTTTATAATTGAATTTGAGGTGTGTGTTAAATGTGATAACCCGCAGAGTGACTACTTTGCATGTTTTAATTGGTTGTATATTAGAATTAAAGATGACGGAGCTGCTAAAACATATTTGGTTACTGAAAATGCAGCAAAGGATAGCCCATCAAAAGAATTTACAGATGCAGTTCAGAAATGGAACTCTCCCTAAAGAAATTTCAAGGGAAATGAGTGGTGCAAATTATCTTTAAAATATTTGAAGATAAAATTTCATGAACATCTAAAAAAATAAAAAAGCCAAGGTGAAAACCTTGGCTTTTTCTGTACTCGAGGCGGGACTTGAACCCGCACGGGCAAATGCCCACAGGATTTTAAGTCCGGCGTGTCTACCAATTCCACCACTCGAGCAGGACTTAAATAAAAAAACGCTGGTTACCAGCGTTTTTGAGCGAAAAACGGGATTCGAACCCGCGACCTCCACCTTGGCAAGGTGATGCTCTACCAACTGAGCTATTTTCGCATTTTAAAGAACATTTGCATGCAACACATTTTGCTGATGCGGATGCAAATTTAATACATTTCTATAAAATAGAAAGAAATTTTTTACGAGGATGCCGTTTTCTTTTTGCTTAGCAAACGTTTAATTTCATTGAGTTTCATTAGGGCCTCAACAGGAGTCAGTGTATCGATGTCCAAATGCAGAATTTCCTCCTTAATTTCTTCTAAAAGAGGATCATCCAGATTAAAAAAGCTCAATTGCATCTCATTTTGGGGAGCATGCAATTTGTCTGTCATTTGCTCACTAGAATGGGATTTTTCCAGCTTTTTCAAAATTTTATTGGCTTTTTGAAGCACTTGTTGTGGCATTCCGGCCATTTTGGCTACATGAATTCCAAAACTATGCTCACTACCTCCAGGAATCAATTTTCGTAGAAAAAGTACATTGTTCTTTAGTTCCTTAACAGAGACATTGTAATTTTTTATGCGACCAAAAGTTGTGGTCATCTCATTGAGCTCATGATAATGCGTGGCAAATAAGGTCTTTGCTCTCGCAGGATGCTCATGCAGGTATTCTGAAATAGCCCAAGCAATGGAAATACCGTCATAAGTGCTGGTTCCCCGTCCAATTTCATCTAAAAGTACCAAACTACGTTCTGAGAGGTTGTTGAGAATGGATGCTGTTTCATTCATTTCTACCATAAAGGTAGATTCTCCCATGGAAATATTGTCACTGGCACCGACTCTAGTAAAAATTTTATCCACCACACCAATATGGGCAGAGGAAGCGGGAACAAAACTTCCCATTTGTGCGAGGAGCACAATAAGGGCAGTTTGCCTTAAAATGGCCGATTTACCACTCATATTGGGTCCCGTAATCATAATGATTTGTTGCTCTTCCCTATTTAAAACAACATCATTGGTAACATAACTTTCGCCAAGAGGCAATTGTTTTTCAATTACCGGGTGTCGCCCGTCTTTGATTTCAAGGGAGGTAGATTCGTCCATCTCCGGAACAACATAATTGTGTTCTAGGGCCAATTGGGCAAATCCACAAAGGCAATCCAATTGCGCTACCAAATGGGCATTTTTTTGGACAGGAGCGATATACTCCTGCATCCACACCAAAAGCTGCTCGTAGAGCTGCTGCTCTAACTGATAAATACGCTCTTCAGCACCCAAAATTTTTGCCTCATATTCCTTGAGTTCCTCAGTAATATATCGCTCAGCGTTAACAAGGGTCTGTTTTCTGATCCAAGTTTCGGGAACTTTATCCTTATGCGTATTTCTAACCTCAATATAGTAGCCAAATACATTGTTAGAGGCAATTTTTAGTGAAGTAATACCGGTTTCTTTGGTTTCTCGCTCCAGCATTTTGTCCAAGTAGTCTTTCCCTGAAAAGGCCAAGGCGCGTAACTCATCCAGTTCTTCAGAATACCCTTGGGCAATGGTACTACCCTTTAAAATATTGATAGGGGCTTCCTCATTAAGCACTTCTTTTATTTTGGCTCTCAGCTGTTCACAAGAATCCAACTGTTCCCCAATGGACTGCAAGGAAGCATTGGAACTTTCCGTTGCCAATTGTTTAATGGGAACTACAGCCTCCAAAGAATTTTTTAATTGGATGACCTCTTTCGGATTGATTTTACCCGTGGCCAATTTGGAAATTAAGCGCTCCAAATCTCCCATCTGTTTGATCCAATGTTGCGCTTTTTCCAAAGACTCCTCTTCACCTTTTAGAAAAGATACCACCTGATGGCGCTGCTGAATTTTTTCTATATTTTTAAGCGGAAGGGCCAACCATCTTTTTAAAAGTCGTCCACCCATAGGGGAAATGGTCTTATCAATAATGTCTAGCAACGTAACCGCATTGAGGTTGTTGGAATGGTAGAGCTCTAAATTGCGAATGGTGAACCGGTCCATCCAAACATACTCCTCTTCTGCTATCCGTTGTATTTTATTGATGTGCTGCAGTTGCCTGTGTTGGGTCTCGGATAAGTAATGAAGCACGGCTCCGGAGGAGATAATACCATGACTTAAATGGTCAATGCCAAAACCCTGAAGGGTTTTAGTTTTAAAATGATTGGTTAAACTTTCCTTGGCATAATCTTCCTGAAAAATCCAATCCTCTAAAAAGAAACTATGAAACTGCGTTCCAAAAAGCTCTAAAAATGAACTTTTATGACTTTTGGACACCAAAACCTCATTGGGGCTAAAATTCTGAAGTAACTTATCCACCTGTTCCGCAGTGCCTTCAGAGGTCAAAAATTCACCTGTGGAGATATCCAAAAATGAAACCCCAAATTTATTTCGCCCAAAATGTACGGCACACAAAAAGTTATTGCTTTTGGCAGATAAAATATCATCGTTTAGCGCAACTCCGGGCGTCACCAGCTCGGTAACCCCTCTTTTTACAATGCTTTTGGTTTGTTTTGGGTCCTCTAGCTGATCACAAATGGCTACACGTTGACCCGCTTTCACCAATTTTGGCAAATAGGTATTTAAAGAATGGTGCGGAAAACCAGCTAATTCTGTTTTGTCGCCACCATTGTTCCTGTGGGTTAGAATAATGCCTAATATTTTGGAGGCCTTAATCGCATCTTCGCCGAAGGTTTCATAAAAATCACCGACCCTAAAGAGCAAAAGTGCATCAGGATGTTTGGTCTTGATGGCATTATACTGCTGCATCAAGGGTGTAACTTTCTTCGTTTTTGATTTGGCTGCCAAAGCGATATTATTCTTTTATTTTTGTGAATTGGGTAAGAACGAAAATACCGCTTTCCAAATACTCCAAGAATTTTTGTTGATATTTTAAGGGCAATGGTTGAAAAATATGAAGCGTAAACTAGAAAATAGTGAATTAGCAAGGTTAGATGTAGCTGGTTTTAAGAAGGCTGAGAAAACCAAAATCATTTTGATCTTGGATAATATAAGAAGCCTCAACAATATAGGCTCGGTTTTTAGAACGGCAGATGCCTTTTTGATTCAGAAAATATACCTCTGTGGTATAACGGCAACTCCTCCACACAAGGACATTAGAAAAACGGCTTTGGGAGCGACGGAAAGTGTGGATTGGGAATATAGAGAAAATACCTTGGCACTTTTAAAGGAATTGAAATCCAACTCAGTAAGGATAATTGCCATAGAGCAGGCGGAAAATGCTGTGATGCTCAACGATTTTGAGCCAGAAGAAGACAAAACTGTTGCACTGATTTTTGGAAATGAAGTGAAAGGAGTTTCCCAGGAGGTGGTTTCAGGCAGTGATGTGGTATTGGAGATTCCCCAATATGGAACAAAACATTCCCTAAATATTGCTGTAAGTGCTGGGGTTACGGTTTGGGATGTTTGGGCCAAAATGAATGCCCAAAAAACAAAAAAGCCCTGAAAAATCAGGGCTAAACATATAGTTTGAGTTAGTTAGTTTCTCGATTAGAGAGGTCTAATAAAATAAAACCATTCGTTATATGCAAACATTTTCCAAAAATTCTCTTAAATAAATAACGAGATAATGCTTGATTCAAGCCGTTCCAAAACCGTTTCGTAATCTGCCGGATTGTTCACGAAGTCTAACTCGCTCAAATCCAAAATCATACTGTTTTGATTGGGATGCCCCTTAATAAAATCTAAATATCCCCTATTAATTTTTTCCAAATAGGAAACATCTATATTTTGCTCATAATCCCTACCTCGCTTTTTAATATTTGCCAAAAGGCGTTCCGTATTTTGATATAAATAGAGATAAATTTCTGGTTTTTTAACTTCTTGGTACATAAAATTAAAAACCTTCCGGTATAAGCTAAACTCATCATCTTGCAAGGTAATTTTTGCAAAAATGAGCGATTTAAAAATATCATAGTCACTGACCATAAAGTTTTTAAAGAGGTCAAATTGGGAGGTGTCATCTGTAAATTGCTGGTAACGATCTGCTAAAAAGGACATTTCCAATGGGAATGCGTATCTGGATTGGTCCCCATAAAATTTAGGAAGAAAAGGGTTGTCGGCAAAACGTTCCAGAACCAATTTTGCATTAAAATCTTTGGAAATCATTTTGGACAAGGTTGTTTTTCCAGCGCCAATATTCCCCTCAATGGCTATAAACTGGAGTTTTGAAAATAGCTCCAATCTACTTTTATACAGTTTAAGCGATGTTTTTTTTAGGTTGCTCCTGTCTTTACATTGCTGCAATAGATTTCGAATATCCTTATTTAATACAGGATGGTAGAATTGTGGACTTATATCTGCCAATGGCTTTAAAACAAAGTTTCTATTAACCATTCTCGGATGCGGTACAACCAATTCCTCAGTAGTAATGATTTCATTTCCAAATAAAATGATATCGATATCCAATGTTCTGGATTGGTAGCTATCTTGATCACTGCGTTCACGGCCAAAATCTTTTTCAACTTGTAAAAGGATAGAGAGCAATTCAGTTGCGCTTTTCTCAGTTTCTACAATGATGCAAGCATTGAGAAAATCATCCCCTTCAAAACCAATCGCTGGGTTTTCATATATGGAAGACACTGCTGTAACCTTTCCAGCCTTTTTCTGAATACTGAACAAAGCCTTTTGAAGAGTAAGATAGCGGTTGCCCAAATTGCTGCCCAAAGAAAGATATGCTTGTTGTATTTGACCCATAATCAGAAAAACAAAGTAAACAAAACAATACTACAATGGTTATATTTGACCCAGAATAAAATTTTTTAAATGAATTTTTTGAGAAATCTTTTGGCTGCTATTTTAGGATGTTTGGTGGCCTTTGGAATATTGGTGGGAATGATTGTCATCTTTACCGCATTGATTGGTAATGCAGATGATGGAGTGGTAGTAAAGTCAAATTCTGTTTTGGAATTGAGTTTTACCGAACCCATTAGGGATTATGTGGGAAGGGACGAAACGGACCCCTTCGCAGGATTGTGGGATGATGAAATAGGCTTGGATGATATTTTACATACGATTAAAGTGGCTTCCACTGATGAAAAAATAGAAGGAATTAGCATGACAACCAGCTTTTTACAAGCTGGATTGGCACAAACACAAGAAATACGAAAAGCATTATCAGATTTTAAAGCTACTGGCAAGTTCATTTACGGACATTCGGATTTTTATACCCAAAAAGATTATTATTTGGCAAGTGTTGCGGATGAACTTTATTTAAATCCGGTTGGAGCAATGGATTTTAAGGGTCTGGCCACGGAAGTGCTCTATTTTAAAGATCTGCAGGAAAAGGCCGGTGTTAAGATGGAAGTCATACGCCATGGAAAATACAAAAGTGCTGTAGAGCCTTATCTTTCTAATACCATGAGCCAAGAGAATAGGGAGCAGTTAAAGGCTTTGATTACCTCTTTATGGGAGGTGATGTTGGGCGAAATAGGAACTTCCCGTGGGATGAGTGTTGACCGATTGAACATAATTGCTGATACGCTTGGTGGAAGAACCCCGGATTTCGCTGTGAAGTCGGGTCTTATTGACGGGAACTTGCATTTTGATGAATACGAGGTGTTGCTAAAAAATAGAATGGGGGAGGGAGAAGATGGTACTCTTAATTATGTTGAATTTGAAGATTACATCCAAGTTGCAAAAAACAAAAAATTACGAAGCGGAAAAGACAAAATTGCAATAGTGTATGCTCAGGGTGAGATTTATTACGGAGAAGGTGGAAAAGAGTTTATTGGACAGGGACTCATCACACGTGCTTTACAAAAAGCAGTAGAAAGTGAAAGTGTAAAAGCTATAGTTTTAAGGGTAGATTCTCCAGGAGGAAGTGCCTTGGTCTCGGATATTATTTGGAGGGAAATTGAACTCGCGAAAAAGGAGAAGCCCGTTGTGGTTTCCTTCGGAAATGTTGCAGCATCTGGAGGCTATTATATTGGTGTAGCTGGAGATATGATTTTTGCAGAACCAACAACCATTACAGGATCAATAGGAGTTTTCGGTACCATTCCAAATGCCAATGAATTGGCAAGCAATATTGGTATCAACGCGGAACAAGTTGGAACCAACAAGAATTCGGTGGATTATTCTTTGTTTGAACCGATGACAGAATCGTTTAGAAATGTGGTTCAAGAAGGGATTGAAGATACTTATGAAACCTTTTTGGAACGCGTTGCAGCCGGAAGAAATATGAGTGTGGCAGCTGTCGATTCCCTGGCCCAAGGCAGGGTTTGGAGTGGTGTAGATGCTAAGGAAAATGGCTTGGTTGATGAATTGGGCAATTTGGATGATGCTATTGCTGCGGCTGCAGAAATGGCAGAGTTGGATGAATATGGGATAAGAAAATATCCAAAATACAAGTCAGATTTTGAGCGATTCATGGAGAACATGGGTGGGGCAAAGTCAAAAATAGGAGAGGCGCTGATTCAGGAAGAAATTGGAGAAGAAGCCTTTCAGTTATTAAAAGAATTTAAGCAGTTAACAAAACAAAAAGGAATTCAGGCCAAAATGCCTTTCAGTCTAAATATTAAATAAAGGAATGACGCATAAAGATAAAAGAGTTGCGTTTTCCATCTACCTATATTTAGGAGCTTTGTTTATCACCTCCTTGGTGGTTTCCAATCTTATATTCCAAAAATTCTTTTATTGGCAACCCTTTGGTGATGTTACCATTTTTGGAGCTCCACTTTTTGAAATATCGGTGGGGATATTACCTTATCCGATTACTTTTTTGATTACGGATTTAATTTCGGAGATATTTGGGAAAAAGAGAGCGAATCAAGTAGTAATCGCCGGAATTTTTGCATCCTTCTTTTCATTGTTGATAGTCACAGTGGCAAATGTGGCCCCTGCAACAGATTGGTCACCGGTCTCAGATGGTATGTTCAAATCCGTTTTTGGAAACACCATTGTGGCTGTTTTTGCTTCCATGATGGCCTACCTATTGGCTCAGTTTGTGGATATTCAACTGTATCATTTTTGGAAAAGGGTTACCAAAGGTAAATACTTGTGGCTGCGAAACAACTTTTCCACCTTTTCATCTCAATTCATAGATACCTTTACCGTGGTGCTGTTACTGTGCAGTTTTGGCGAGATTTCATGGGAGCTTTTTTACGGTTTGGTTATCAGTGGTTTCGTTTTCAAAATTTTTATTGCCCTCTTAGACACCCCTTTGCTCTATTTGTTCGTATATCTATTACGAAAAAGATTTAACCTAAAATTAGGGGAGGAAATATCCTTAGATTAAGAGCTTCTTGCTTATTTTGTTATAAAATACCCAAATTATGAAACGAAAGTTCCTGAAAATTACTGGAATAACCCTACTTATTTTAGTTGCCCTTATTATTGCTTTGCCTTTGTTTCTTGAAGGTAAGGTTGCTGATATCATAAAAAATAAGGTCAACAACAACATCAATGCTACATTGGATTTTGATGAGGCCAGCTTGAGCTTGCTCAAAAGCTTTCCTAATGCCAATGTGCAACTTACCAACACCTCATTGGTAAATAAAGCCCCTTTTGAAGGCGATACGTTGTTTTCCTCGGGTCACATTGAATTGAAAATGTCCATTAAAGAGCTTTTTAAAAGTGCTGAAGACCCAATTGCCATTAAAAGCTTAAAACTTGATGAAGCAAAATTGCATATTAAAGTAGATGAAGCTGAAAATGCGAATTATGATATAGGGCAGGAAGATGAATCCACTGAACAGCCTTCGGTTGAAGAAACACCTAATAACTTCACTTTGGCACTGAATTCTTATGAAATTACCAATACAGAAATCATTTATGATGACTTTGCTACTGGAATGCATTTGTTGATTTCTGAAATGAATCATTCCGGTGCGGGCGACCTTTCTTTAGAAAACAGTCAGTTAAAAACCTTAACCGATGCGTTAGTTTCTTTTGAAATGGATAGCACTAAATATTTGAACAACAACAAGCTATCTCTGGATGCGATTATTGGTATCGACTTAAAAAACAGCAAGTATTCCTTCATGGAAAATAAAGCCTTGATCAACCAATTGCCATTGGTTTTTGATGGATTTGTGCAAGTGAATGAGGAAAACCAAGAAGTAGATGTCACTTTTAAGACACCGTCATCAGATTTCAAGAATTTTTTGGCAGTGATTCCAGAAGCATATTCAAAAAACATCGAAGATGTCCAGACCACTGGAAATTTTGAAGTGAATGGTCAATTTAAAGGAATTGTGGATGAGACCCATATTCCAACCTTCAACATCAAAATAAATTCGGACAATGCCTCTTTTAAGTATCCAGACTTACCAAAATCCGTACGCAATGTTTTTATCGATACGGAGATCAATAACAAAACGGGAATAACAGAGGACACTTATGTAGATATTAAGAAATTATCTTTCACCATAGATCAAGATAAATTCAACATGAATTCCAGAATCACAGATTTAATGGGGAACACCAAGGTAAATGCCCATATGGACGGAAAGATAAACCTGGCCAATATTTCTCAAGCGTATCCAGTGCCTTCGGAGTACGACCTTAAAGGAATTTTAGATGCAGATGTTACCACTGCTTTTGACATGGCTTCCTTAGATAATAAACAATACCAAAACACCAAGACTACTGGGACTATGGAACTTAAGGGGTTTGAGTATGCTTCTGAGGAACTAAAGAATCCTGTCGCGGTAAATACTGCAGCAATTAGTTTTAACCCCCAAACGGTTACGTTAAACACTTTTGAAGGAAAAACAGGAGGTACGGATTTTAACGCTTCGGGCACACTAACTAATTTGCTTGGGTTTCTATTCAACAATGAAAATGTAGAAGGCAATTTTAAGCTTAGCTCAAATACATTTGCTTTAAACGACTTTATGGTTGAAGATAGTGCCGAGGAAGGTGGCGGTGACACCACACCAACAGGGGAGGATGAGCGAATTAAAATCCCATCATTTTTGGATTGCACGATTGATGCTACGGCAAATACCGTGTTGTATGATAACCTTAGCCTGAAAAATGTGCAAGGTACTTTATTAATCAAAGATGAAACAGCTACTATAAAAAACCTGAAATCTGACCTTTTTGGAGGGACTTTAGGGGTAACAGGTTCTGTTTCTACCAAGGGAGAAATATCCACTTTTGACATGGATTTAGGAATGAACAATTTTAATATAGGTGAGTCCTTCTCTTCTTTGGAGTTGTTTAAAGTATTGGCTCCTCTGGCCAGTGCATTGCAGGGTAAGCTAAATTCAGATGTAAAGATTTCTGGAAATTTGAAAGAAGATTTCACTCCCAACCTAGCAACTATATCGGGTGGACTGTTGGCTGAATTGCTTTCAACCAAGGTAGACGCTAAAAACGCACCGCTTTTATCCGCCTTTGATAGTAAACTAAGCTTTTTAGACACCAAGGATTTGGACTTGAGTGATTTAAAAACGGCGTTGAGCTTTGAGAATGGTTCTGTAAAAGTGAAACCATTCACCATAAACTATAAGGATATAGCGGTAAACGTGGATGGAAGCCACACCTTTGATAGGCAATTGCAATACAAAGCGACCTTAGATGTCCCTGCAAAGTATTTGGGGAGCGATGTAAACAACCTTATAGCCCAAATGGATGATTCGAGCTTAGAAAACTTGACCATACCTGTTGTTGCGAATATCGGAGGTAATTATGCTAGTCCTACAGTAAGTACAGATTTAAGTTCTGGGGTTTCTAAATTAACGAAACAGTTGGTAGATATTCAAAAGCAAAAGCTGCTAAATGAGGGTAAGGATAAAGCCAAAGATTTGATTGCTGATGTATTCAAGAATGATGACAAAGATTCCACCAATACCCAGTCTTCTGGAGTTAAGGAGGCTTTGGGTTCCCTATTGGGAGGCACAAAGAAGGATAGTGCCAAGGTGGATTCTTCCGAAAGCAAGGAAGATCCCGTAAAAAATACGGCAAAATCTATCTTAGGAGGGCTTTTAGGCAAAAAGAAGAAAAAAGATACGGTGAATTAGTTTTGAAGCTCTAGTTCACAAATTTCATAGTTTCCATTTCTATATGCGGTAACCAATATCTTATTTTCTTTGGGGTGCCAAAAGGGAAGCGTTTCTCCATTACTATTATTTGTAACCCTAATTTGATTACTCCCATCGGCGTCCATGATATAAATTTCCGGTCTAGTGTTTTCCATGGAAGTTACATAGACTATTTTTTTACCGTCATTTGACCAAGATGGGCAAAAATTATGTTTATGCCAATTGGTCAATCGTATATGTTGGTCTGTTTTCAGGTTATATCGGTATATTTCATCGTCTTGGTTGTTGGTGTCTTTTCTGGAAAAATAAATAATTTCTGTACCGTCTGATGACCATTTTGGGTAGTAATTTCTCTTTTCGTTATTGGTGATTTTTTTTAAGAATTTACCCTTTTGATTGAGCAGGATGATATGGCTTTTGTCTTCCGATTGTTTTAAACTAACCGCTATTTTGTCTCCTTTTGGTGAATACGATGCAAAAAGTAGTTCACCTTCAATAGTTTTATCAGCAAGTCTTTTTGTTTTCCCATTTCCTAAAGTATAGGTAAATAGCTCTTGCTTTCCATTTCTATTCGATTCAAATAGTACTTTCTTACCGCTGGGATGCCAAGATGGTCTTCTACTGTCGGCAATAGTTGAGGTGAGTTGTTGCGTATTTTGTCCGTTTTTATCCATTAGATAAATTTCCCATGTACCATCTCGGTTAGATTCAAATAGGATTTTCTCCCCATCGGGCGAGTACGAAGCATATCTATCCTCAAAAGCATTATTGGTAAGGCATTTTTCACTTACTAATGAAATCTCGGCCGTTTTTTCATACTTTTTTCGAATAGCATCGAATGCTACATGGTAAATATTAGTGTCTCCACTTTTAAGACTATCACTACTGGTAAAGTAGAGTTGTTCAGTGTGCTCCGCCAAGAAGGGGCATAGATCACTTCCAGAAGTATTCAGCTCTACTATGTTTTGGGGAATGGTCCAAGAATCATTCCTTTTAAAACTGATATAGAGGTCACCGTAGCCAGAGACATTTTGCTTTCTTTGAGACGCTTCATAAAGAAGGGTGTTTCCATCTGCGCTTACGCCTAAATTCCATTCTCCAGTTTCTGAATTTAGTATATCACCCATATTGATGGGGTTTTTTAGTCCTTCTTCTTTGTTAGGAACCATGTACAAATCACCTTGTCCATATCCACCTAATCTATCTGAAGCAAAGTATAGATTACCTTCTAAATCAGTACAAGGACTATACTCACTTTTTTCTGAGTTGATAGGATTGGGCATACGTTCTGGTTCTGTCCAGCCGCCACCAGATTTTCTTTTTACTTTCCAAATATCTGATGAAATGGTATTTTCCGCAGAAGGCCTTTTGGAAATGAAATAGATGGTTTTGTTATCAGGGGTGATGTGTGGGTCACTATCATCATAGGTTCCTGAAAAAGTCGCAATTTTAGGTGTTGACCACTTTTCCCCATCAAAAAAAGCGTGGTAGATAGTACTTTTCATGTCTCCTTTGCCCCATTGTTGAGTACTTCGGGCAAAGTACATTTCAGAACCATCTCTAGTAAAGGTGGCTCCATATTCAACATATTTTGTTGAAATATTTCCAGGCTCAAAAAGAACCTTACTGGTTTTTGGCTTTTCTTGTCCGTATAATAAAAAGCTCATGAAAAGCAATGCGAAAAGAGTGACATTTATTTTCATGGTTCCCATTTGGTGTTTCACATTACATTCAGCTAATTCCTATCCCCACAAAATACCCCTCGTTACCACGAATATTAAAAACGGTACTATCTTCAAAGATGAGATATTGCCCTTTAATCCCTTTCAGTACTCCGGTATAACTTGGCGTCTTGTCTAAATTGAGGCTTTTTACTTTTTCGGGAAATTGCAAAACAGGGAAATCCATATGGGTTTCGGAATTCTCTCCTAAAAAATATTCAGATGCTCCCTCTGGGATGCTGGATTGTAATTTGTCCCGCCATGCTTTTAAATCCACATCTTCAATGCGATTGGTGAGCATTTTTTGCCAACTTGTTTTATCGCTTACATGGGCTTTTAAGGCCACTTCGGTTATTCCTGCCAAATACCTATTGGGTACTTCCACAATTTCAATAGCTTCATGGGCACCTTGATCTATCCAACGTGTAGGTACTTGGGTTTTTCTGGTCACCCCAACCTTAACATTACTGGAATTTGCCAGATATACGATATGAGGTTGTAGCTGCACCTTTTTTTCATATTCCAAATCACGGTCTTCCTTCCCTAAATGGGCAGTACTCAATTCAGGTTTCATAATCCAATCCCCTGCCGAAGCAGATTCATAAAAGCAAGATTTGCAGAATCCTTGTCTATAAATAGGTCTCTCCCTACCGCAGTTTAAACATTGAAACTTGATGAAATCAATGGTCAGTTCTTTATTCAAAAGCTGGTTCATATTTAAAAAATCGTTTTCAAAAACCAGAAAATATTGAATGGGACTTCCCATTTCGGTTTGCATTTTGCGGAGTACTCCTTGGTAAAGCATTGTGGAATTGGTTGTTTTTAAGCTTATTTTGAAAATAATGATCAGATAGTCTATTTTAGCTATAAGACCTAATAGTATGTTAGGTTAAAGATACCTAAAATGCCAATACCATTATTCAATTCCATAGCTTCTTGGTTGCTTAAAAAGCGCTATCACCAGATTGAACTTTTTCTCAAGTATCCTTTAGATGTTCAGGATGAAGTGCTTCAACATTTGGTGGATTTTTCAAAAGAAACCACTTTAGGAAAACAATATGGTTTCTCTGATATTACCAAATACGAAGATTTCGCAAATAGGGTTCCCATTGTTAACTATGAGGAAATCGCCGGCATGATTGAACGCACACGAAGAGGAGAGCAAAATTTGTTTTGGCCTACGGCAATTAAATGGTTTGCAAAAAGTAGTGGCACTACCAATGCCAAAAGCAAGTTTATTCCGGTTAGCGCAGAGGCTCTTGAGGATTGTCATTACAAGTCGGGCAAAGATTTATTATGCCTGTATTTGAACAATAATGAAAACTCGCAATTGTTTAGGGGTAAAAGCCTTAGGTTGGGTGGGAGCAAAGAGCTTTATGAAGATAACGGGACTTTTTTTGGGGATTTATCGGCTATTTTAATTGACAATATGCCTTTATGGGCTGAATATAGCAGTACGCCAAGCAACAAGGTATCTTTAATGAGTGAATGGGAATCTAAACTGGAAGCCATTATAGAAGAGAGCATTCAAGAAAATGTGACCAGTTTGGTAGGTGTTCCTTCGTGGATGTTGGTGTTGTTAAATGAGGTATTGGAAAAGACAGGGAAAAACCATCTGTTTGAAATTTGGGAAAATTTGGAAGTTTATTTTCATGGAGGAGTGAGTTTCACACCATACAAAGACCAGTACAAGAAGTTGTTGCCCAGAAAAAACTTCAATTATTATGAGACCTATAATGCCTCTGAAGGTTTTTTTGGAATTCAGGACAGAAATAATTCCCAAGACCTTTTATTAATGTTGGATTATGGTATTTTCTATGAATTTATACCCATGGATTGCTATGGTAATGAAGAAAAGGCGATTCCGCTGTGGGATGTTAAGACAGGGGTAAATTATGCCATGGTAATTACCACAAATGGGGGATTATGGCGGTATAAGATAGGAGATACAGTACGGTTTACTTCTTTAGATCCATATCGCATAAGAATAACAGGCAGGACAAAACATCATATTAATGTTTTTGGAGAGGAGTTGATTATTGAAAATGCAGAAGAAGCCCTTAAGCGAATTTGCCAGAAAACCGACTCCGAAATAATGGACTACACTGCAGCTCCTATTTTTATGAGTGGAAATGAAAAAGGGGCCCATGAATGGATTATTGAATTTAGAAAACCACCCAGCGACGTTGCCTATTTTACGGAATTCTTGGATAATGCCCTTAAATCATTGAATTCTGATTACGAAGCAAAGCGATACAATAATATCACCCTTAAAATGCCTGAGGTTCATGTGGCCAGGCAGGGTTTATTTCATGACTGGCTTAAATCCAAGAATAAGCTAGGAGGACAACATAAGATTCCAAGATTGTCCAATGAAAGGGCATATATCGATGAATTGTTGCAGATGAACCTGCAGGATAAATAAACGTTTCATACTATTTTACGAAAACGTTTTCGTAAACCTTCACCATTCATCGAACAAATTTTTCCTTTAGACAAATAAATATGGATTTTAGCCGTTAAAGATTGAAGTTTGTTTCATAGATTTTTAATTCCCTCATCTTAATAAACTGATAACCAGACAAAAGAATAAGTTATGGCAGAAAAATTAGTTGTCTTATCGGACATATGGGGCGTGAAAAAAGGCCTTTGGATTACTTCCTATTTTGGGTATTTACAACAGTACTACGACATTGTTTTCTACGATTGTCAACAGCTGGGAAATATAGATGTACCTGTTTCTACTGAGAAAAATTTACACAAGGCATTTGTTGAGGGTGGAATAGATACCGCTGTTGCACATTTACTTAAAAAAGAAAAAGAACCATGCCATTATTTGGCTTTTAGTACTGGAGGAACTATTGCATGGAAGGCTGCTTTGAAAGGACTTCAAATGAAGTCGTTAACCGCAATATCTCCTACTAGGATTAGATATGAAAATGAAAAACCCAATGCGCCTTTGAATCTTATTTTTGGGGAGCGCGATGCGTTTAAACCGGAAGCCTCTTGGGAAAAAGAGGTAGGAGTGGATTTAAATGTTATACCAAGCTTTGGTCATCAATTGTACTCTGATGAAAAAATTATAGCGGAAGTTTGTTTGGATCTTCTGGAAAAAGTAACTAAAAAAGCAGTCTAGGAGACTGCTTTTAACTTTTTAATGGTTTCGTAAGAAAGCTTTTCCTCTGCATACGCTTTGGTAACCTTAAATTCCTTTTCTTCACTACTAGGCAAGGTAAACATTGCATCGGTAAAAACTGCCTCACATAAGGATCGAAGCCCTCTTGCACCAAGTTTATATTCCACTGCCTTTTCTACAATATAGCCTAAAGCCTGTTCGGTAATACTAAATGTAATCCCGTCCATGCCAAACAACTTTTCATATTGCTTAATAATGGCATTTTTTGGCTCGGTTAGAATGGCTCGTAAGGTTTTTGTATCCAAAGGATTCATATGGGTGAGTACAGGAAGTCTACCAATAATTTCTGGGATAAGACCGAACTCTTTTAAATCTTTTGGGATGATATATTGAAGAATGTTCTCATTATCCAGCCTGTCTTCGGCTTTTGATGCACTATAGCCTACAGCCTGCATGTTTAAACGTTTGGTAATGATACGCTCAATACCATCAAACGCTCCACCGGCAACAAAAAGGATATTTTCAGTGTTTACTTCGATAAATTTTTGATCGGGATGCTTACGTCCACCTTTAGGTGGCACATTTACAACAGTTCCTTCCAACAATTTCAGAAGACCTTGCTGTACACCTTCACCAGAAACATCTCTAGTAATGGATGGATTATCACTTTTACGGGCAATTTTATCTATCTCATCAATAAAAACGATGCCTCTTTCCGCTTTTTCCAGATTATAATCTGCAGCTTGTAATAATCGTGTTAAAATGCTTTCCACATCCTCACCTACATAACCTGCCTCTGTAAGCACAGTAGCATCTACTATGGCTAAAGGAACGTTTAGCATTCGAGCTATTGTTTTGGCAATAAGGGTTTTACCAGTCCCTGTTTGCCCAACCATTACAATATTACTCTTTTGTATTTCTACATCTTCCTCCTTGCCTTTGGGTTGAAGAAGTCTTTTATAGTGATTGTAAACGGCCACGGACATTACCTTTTTGGTACGTTCTTGACCAATGACAAATGTATCTAGGAAATCCCTGATTTCCATCGGTTTTTTTAAAACCAATTCTGAGGAAAGGTCTTGATTTTTAGATTGCTTGGATTCTTCTGCAACAATACTATGGGCTTGTTCAATACACCGATCACAAATGTGTGCATCAAGACCAGCAATCAATAGATTGGTCTCTGGTTTCTTTCTTCCACAAAATGAACATTCCAAGTTTTCCTTTGCCATATCAACTCAACACATAAAGTTCAACCACTAATAACGTAAAAAAACTGGATTTGGTTTGTTCCAGAGCACAGTTTTTCAACTTCTTTGTTCGGATTTAGGACTTTTCCCTTACCAAAATTTCGTCAATCATCCCATATTTTTTGGCCTCTTCTGCCTTCATCCAATAATCACGATCACTGTCTTCATAGACCTTGTCAAAAGGCTGTCCAGAATGGTTTGATATAATTTGATACAATTCGTCTTTTATCTTAAGTACTTCTTTTGCAGCAATCTCAATATCACTTGCCTGTCCTTGCGCTCCAGATAGCGGCTGGTGAATCATAACACGGGAATGTGTTAATCCACTACGCTTACCATCCTGCCCTGCACATAAAAGAACAGCAGCCATGGAAGCGGCAATACCTGTACAAATTGTTGCTACATCCGGTTTTATAAACTGCATGGTGTCATAAATACCTAATCCAGCGTAAACACTACCTCCAGGGGAATTAATATAAATCTGGATGTCTTTAACCGCATCAGCACTTTCTAGAAATAGTAATTGCGCTTGAACGATATTGGCCACTTGATCATTGATGCCAGTACCTAAAAATATGATGCGATCCATCATCAATCTGGAAAAAACATCCATTGCAATGGCATTCAATTGTCTTTCCTCTATGATGTTTGGTGTCATGTTCATGGGATACATACTACTCATGATTTGGTCGTAGTACATGCTGTTTATTCCATGGTGCTTGGTGGCGTATTTTTTGAATTCTGTTCCGTAATCCATAGGATTTTCTTCGATTTTGCTTAAAAAAAAGGTGCCGAAAAATTGATTTTCCGGCACCGTAAAGATACTTAATTTTCTTTTTAGCTCAAGATTAGCTGTAAGCTTCCTTTACAAAATCATCATAGGTTACCTCTTTTACTTTCAGGTTGGCCTTTTCTTTGTAAAAATCGAGTAGTTTTTGACTCATCAACTGCTCTGAAAGCCTTTTCACCTCATCTTGATTGCTCATGACACGCATGGCAATGTTCTCCAACTCTTCTTCTTGAGGATCTAAATGGCCATATTGTGCCATTTGTGATTTGATAAAGCCTTTGGCAAATTCTTTCAACTCATCCATTTGAACCTGAAGGTCGTTTTCACGAATAATTTTCCCCTCAATTAATTGATAACGCAATCCTTTTTCCGATTTTTCAAACTCTTCTTTGGCTTCATCATCAGAAAGAGGGTTTTCGCCACTAACTTGGATCCATTTTCTTAAAAAGTCAGATGGAAGATCAAATTTGGTAGCATCAATCAATTTTTCAGTGATGTCATTTAATAGTTTCTGATCAGATTGCTGCTCAAATTGCTTTTCTGAATCTTCTTTGATTTTCTCCTTCAGTTCTTTTTCAGATTTCACATTATCCTTTCCAAATAGCTTATCAAATAACTCTTGGTCAAGTACTGCTGGTTCACGTTCGTTGATTTCTTCAATGGTCAAGGAAACCTCGATATTTAGTTTTTCAGCCTTTTCCCTGTCGATTCCAAGAGCGCTGGACAGTAGGTAATCTTCTTTAAAAAGACCTTTGGTCTTAAGTGTTACCGAATCTCCAGGTTTTGCTCCAACAAGGGCATCAATCGCTTTTTTGCTTTTGATTTTCTCAAGCTCTACTGTGGTTTTATGCTCTATTTCTTCAGTTTCATTGGTAAAGGTTCCGGTTACTTCATCCAGTTTTCCAACCTCAGTCTTTGAAACCAGTTTACCATATTGCTTTTGAATGCGCTCTACCTGTTCCTCTATCATTTTCTTATCGGCAACAATCTTGTATTGGGTAATGGCCTTTTTGGTTTTTACCTGAACATCAAAGTTGGGTGCCAAACCTAATTCGAATTCAAAATCTAGATTTTCATTATCCCAATCAAAATTGTCTTGTTGTTTTGGTAATGGGTTACCTAAAACATCCAATTTTTCCTCGGTGAGGTATTTGTTGAGGTTATCTTGCAATAACTTGTTTACTTCATCAACCAATACGGCTTTACCATATTGTTTTTTAATAAGCCCCATGGGAACTTGACCCTTGCGAAAACCAGGAATGTTCGCCTGCTTTCTGTAGTCATTTAGGATTTTTTCAACCTTATCTTGATAATCATCCTTACTTATGGCAACTTTTACAACCGCATTAAGCTCGTCAATCTGCTCTTTTGTGATATTCATCTCCTACCTAATTTGCTATTCAAAAATGGGTGGCAAAAGTAATGCATTTTCTTTTTGACAGCAACTTTTTAAACTGTTGAATACCAAACAAAATCATTTCTTTTTATCCTCCTTTAATATTGAATGTAAAATAGATTGCAAAAATGAAAGCAGAAGACTGAATATTAGCGCCCACCAAATGCTCGACACTTGAAATCCAGATATAAAATGTGCTGCAATGAGAATGATGATAGCGTTTATAATCAAGAGAAAAAGTCCAAGGGTAAGAATGGTGATGGGTAGGGTTAAAATAACCAATATGGGTTTTACCAAAAAATTGAGGATACTTAACACTAGGGCCACTAGTATTGCTGTTGTAATGGAATCTACACCAACACCGGGTAATATGTAGGAGAGAATTACCACAGCTAATGCGTTGAGAAGAAGTTTTAAAATGAGTTTCATTTGGTTATATTTTTAGGATAATAAAAAAGCACCGTGAAAACGGTGCTTTTAATATAATGAAATTAAGTATAGTTAGTCAATATAGAGTCCAGTAAAATTTAATGGATTTACACCTGGAAAATTAGAACCATATTTTTCATTTATGGCTTCAAGAAAGGCATTGGCCAAAATTGCATACCCTCTTGGCGCTGGATGTACCCCATCTAGCGAGAAACCACCACCTGTTCCGAAAGTATTTGTGACCACGCTGCCATCCGCTAATGGAAAACCAGTTGCTCTTAGCTCACTTAGTAATGCGTTGGCATCTACAAAAGCTAAATCATATTGGGTGGCCAATGCTAAAATTGTTGCGTTGTATGCGGCCAATGCATCAGCGACTGCCGTTTGTTCCTCAGGGGTTAAAACCCATTTGTCTTCCAAGGGTATAGCCACGCCATTTATAGATGTGGGGTCAGCTGGGTTGGCCAACGTACCAATGAACGACCTTGAAGTCAATACCAGTAAGTCATCAGCAGTGGCCTGGCGCATGTTAATAAGAGCTGCATTGATGCCAGTTAAATCGGTTAAATCTTCATCTATCAGCACGACTGCGTTGGTATCTCCTGCGGCAAAAGAAATAGTTCTTTTGGCTATTTCAAGGTCAGCATCTTCCTGAGAGATGGCCGATTGACCAACAAGAAAAGCAAAAGCTCCAACAATACCTCCATTGTAAGCTGCATATGCACCATTTAAAAGTGCTGCGGTTGCCTCATCCAATGGAACAGGATTGTGCGGTACTGTGGTAAAAAATGGAATATCCGTAACACTTGGAATATTGGCAATAACCCCTTCTGCGCCACTTGCTGTGAGTGCTTGTAACATACCATCCAATGCGCCTGCTAAAACCAAAGGATTGGTAATGTCGTTTCTTGCATATAGTGCAGGACTCACGGTTGGGTCTAACTGATTTGTTCCGGATCCGCCACTCGTTGCATATAAAAGAATGTCATTTGATCCTGCCCAAAGCGAAAAGAATGATGGTGCCTGAGCAGCAGCGTCTCCAATTACAGAGGCATCTTCGGCAGAAGAGAAACGGACAAAATATGGATTGGCGGCTCCTACAGCCAAACCTGCCAAGCTACCATATCCTGGGGCTAAAAGCTCATAACTTTTTGCTCCTGGTACTCCCATATTGTTGAAAGGGCCAGGTAGTTTAGTTGTAATTTCTGTGGTACCTGTGCCTTCTTTTGGTGTTGGGGCAGGTCCATCTGCGGTAAATTGTAGAATTAATCTATTTCCTATATCTGGAGAGCCGTCCATATTGGCGTCTGTTACTCCATTTATGGTAGCACCACCTAAATTATCCGCCATAAATGGGATGGTAAATTCTCCGCCACCTGCCAAAGCAAAATTCGAAGCTAACATGTTTGGGAAAGATGCTGCTTGACCAGCACTAAATAGCGCATTGTCAGAGAATCCGGCTGTAAGCGAATTTCCTACGGCTACGTATTTTGTAAAATCAGCCGAACCAGGGGTAATGACCACCGGGTCTGGATCTGGTGTTGTTGGTAGGGGGGTATCGTCATCTTCACATGCAATCAAGAATAACCCTAAGAAGGGGAGCAGGGCATAAAACTTTTTCATAATCTATACTGTTAGAGTTAGTTTAAGTTAAATTTCGGTTAAATCAGCATTAACCAAAACTATGTCAAATTTGTTATACAGGCAATAAAATGGACAAAAAAATTATGCATGCATAATAAAAAGGGTGAAATTTTATGAATTTAGGAAGTGAAGTGACTTTTCAAAAAACTGTTTTGGGTTTTCGGCATGTAACCAATGTCCAGCTTTGTCTATCGTTTCTATGGCTGCTCCTGGGAAGTGTTTTTTTATTTCTGGAAAGTCGTTCGGCATAATGTATTCTGATCTTTCGCCCCTTAAAAATAGGGTAGGGCCTTCATAGGTTGCTGTAGCATTTATATTTTCGCCAATTTCATCCATTTTGTTTTGAAGGACATCAAAATTGAAGCGCAGTCCAAGTTTTCCAGATTCCACCCAATACAGATTTTTAAGCAGGAACTGTCGTATCCCAACTTCTGACAGATGATTGGAAAGTACTTCGTCCGCTTGTTTTCTACTGGTAATTTCATTAAAATCCAAATGACCCAAGGCATCTATTATGGGCTGATGGTGCGGAGGGTAATATTTTGGAGAAATATCGGCAACAATCAGTTTTGAAACTTTCTCAGGATGTACGGTAGCCAATTGCATCGCTGTTTTCCCTCCCATGGAATGGCCTATTAAAGTTGTATTGCCAATTTGAAAGTGATCGATATACTGTATGATGTCATCACTCATAACATCATAGTCAAAATCTGGGGAGTGAAAGCTTTTTCCGTGATTTCGCTGATCTACCAAGTGGACTTGGTAACCGTTTTGGGCAAATTGGGTTCCCAATGTTTTCCAATTGTCCGACATGCCTAAAAAGCCATGTAGAATTAATAGTGGTGTTCCTTCTCCTATAATTTTTGAATGTAAAAGCTCCATTTATTTTAATCGATGTAAATACATGTTTACTACATTTTCCAGTCCCAAATAAAGCGATTCACAAATGAGGGCATGTCCAATAGATACTTCTAATAGGTTGGGAATATGATCTTTAAAGTATTTAACATTATCAAGATTTAAATCGTGGCCTGCATTAATGCCCAACCCAAGTTCATTGGCCATGTTGGCAGCTTCGACAAAGGGTTGAATGCTCTCTGCCTTTTTTCCTTTGGCAAATTCTTCAGCAAAACTTTCGGTATATAACTCAATTCTATCTGTTCCTGTTTCCGCTGCTCCTTTAACCATTTCCACATTGGGATCTACAAAAATGGAAGTACGAATGCCGTTGTTTTTGAATGTTTGAATAACATCAACCAAAAATGCTTTGTTTTTTATAGTGTCCCACCCCGCATTGGAGGTTATGGCATCTTCGGCATCTGGCACCAACGTAACCTGAGTAGGTTTAACATCTAGAACCAAATCTATAAATTTTGTGATGGGATTTCCCTCAATATTATATTCCGTAGTTACGACATCCTTTAACTCATGTGCATCACTATACCGAATATGTCTCTCATCAGGTCTTGGATGAATGGTGATTCCCTGCGCTCCAAAAGACTCAATATCCCTCGCGGATTTTATCAAATTCGGCATATTGCCACCTCTAGAATTTCTAAGGGTTGCCAGTTTATTGATGTTGACACTCAATTTTGTCATAGACTTCTAACTTTTTGAATGCCAAAAATAAGAATTAGGCACGCCTTTTGCGATTTAAAATTAGTATTTTGCGCCTAATTAAATTGTAATGCAAATCCAGAATCAAATAATAACAACAGTACCTATTTTTGAGGTGTCAGAGACCTTGGAAGAGGTTATCCGGTTTTTTGAGGAAACCACATTTTCACATGCTGGTGTTACTGAGAATGGAATTTATATTGGTCTATTATCCGAAAATGATCTGGCCTGTTTTGAACCCAAGAAAAAGATTGAAGATTTCAGGTTTCAGTTAGAGACGTTTTCCGTAAGCAAGGATACGGCATGGCTCGATGTTCTTGAAATGTTTTCTAGAAACGAAGCCAATGTACTTCCAGTATTGGATGAGAATCAGATAATCGTTGGGTATTATGATTTGGAAGACGTAGTTTCCGTTTTTATAGACACTCCGTTTTTTAGGGAACCAGGAGGGATTCTCGTTGTTGCAACTGGCATTAAAGACTACTCTTTTAGTGAGATTGCACAAATTGTAGAGGGCAACAATGCTCGCCTATTAGGTGCCTTTATTACGGACTCCCAAAATGATGTTGTACAGATTACCCTTAAAGTGGGGACATTAAACTTAAATGAGGTCGCTCAAACTTTTAGAAGATACAACTACACTATAGTGTATGGCAATAGCGATGATCAATTCCTAGAGGATTTGAAACAACGATCCGACTATTTAGAGAAATACCTTAACGTTTAACATGAAAGTTGCAATCTACGGTCAAGCTTTTCATGAGCTGAACAGAACCTGTGTTATGGAGCTTTTAGACGAGCTTAAGAAGGTAAAAGCTGCTGTTTTTTTTGAAGAAGAATTTAGTCAGCTCGTTTCCGAATCCAATCTTGGGTTGGATTATGGTACTTTTTCACAAACTTCTGGATTGGACAGTTCTTTTGATATGTTTGTGAGCATTGGCGGTGATGGTACTATGCTGAGGGCGGTGACCTATGTAAAGGATTTAGGAATTCCAATTGTAGGTGTCAATACGGGGAGATTAGGGTTTTTATCCACTTTTAAGAAAGAAGATGTTCGTAAAGTGGTGACAGAATTTGCAGCAGGTCATTATAAAATAGAAGAACGCAGTTTGGTAGAAGTTGCGCTTAACTCTGACCTGGATGAGTTTGGAAGTCTGAATTTTGCACTAAATGAAATTACGGTCAGTCGTAAGGATACCACTTCCATGATTACTGTGGAAACCTATTTAAATGATGAATTTTTAGCTTCATATTGGGCAGATGGATTGATTGTTTCAACCCCTACGGGTTCCACAGGATATTCGTTGAGCTGCGGTGGTCCAGTGATTGAGCCAACAGCAAAATCCTTGGTTTTAACACCTATAGCCCCTCATAATCTTAATGCACGTCCTTTGGTCATTTCAGATGATACGGCTATACGTTTAAAGGTGTCTGGACGGGAGGATAATCACTTGGTGTCCTTGGATTCTAGACTTGCCAGCATTCCCAATGGGAAGGAAATAAGAATAAAAAAATCAGATTTTACCATCAAAATGATACAATACAAATCGGAAAGCTTTTTAAAAACACTTCGGAACAAATTGTTGTGGGGCCAAGATAAACGTAATTGAACCTATTAAAAACAATAAAAGAAGCTAAAATCTGTTTAACAAGGAGAACATTGATAATAGTATACCTATAGACCTTCCTTTACCCTAAAATGTATAACTTTTGAATAGAATGCGAATAGTTTTGGCTATTTTTTTGTGCTGTATGCTCAAAGTCAATTCCCAGACGTATGAGATTGGTGTATTTGCTGGTGGTGCCAATACCATTGGTGATGTAGGAAGGACTAATTTTATATTGCCCTCGGGTCCTGCTTTTGGCGGGATATTTAAATGGAATAAGAGCAAGCGCTATGCATGGAGAGCAAGTGTGCTCTATGGGAGTTTTACTGCAGATGACTCAAAATCCAGCAAATCTTCACGTGTACAACGCGGATATGTGGTTGATAATTCCGTTTTAGAAGCCTCTGTAGGTTTGGAATTTAACTACGTTGAATACAATCTTCATAAGCTGGGACCGGCCTTTACTCCCTATCTTTATACAGGTCTTACTTACTTCAGGTACGATTTTAATTATTTTGATGCCCTTCAAGTGCAGGATATTAACCAAAAAGAAGGTAGTTTTGCAATTCCAATGACGGTGGGGGCAAAGTATCGGTTAAATCAATTCCTGATTCTTGGTGCAGAGATTGGAGCCAGGTATACGTTTACGGACAATTTGGACGCAAGCAATCCTGAAGGTTCTAATTTTGAGCAGTTTAGATTTGGAAATATTTTAAGCGATGACTGGTACGTCTTTTCAGGTATTACATTAACGTATACCTTTGGACGTAAGCCTTGCCAGGATTGTTTTGAATAGAAATGTACACTTTAGAGGACCTAGACAAAAATAAACTTCCAAAACATGTTGCTGTTATCATGGATGGTAATGGCAGGTGGGCCAAGCAACGGGGTAAACTTAGGGTTTTTGGCCACGAAAATGGAGTAGAGGCGGTTAGAAAGACCGTTGAAAACTGCGCAAAGCTTCAAATTCAGTTTCTTACCCTTTATGCATTTTCTACGGAGAATTGGAATCGCCCTAAAATAGAAGTGGATACCTTAATGAAACTGTTGGTGGCTTCCCTTAGAAAAGAATTGAAAACACTTAACAAAAACAACATTAAGTTAAATGCCATAGGTAAAATAGATACCCTTCCTTCCAAGGCCCAAAAAGAATTGGCCGAGGTTATTTTAAAAACATCTAAAAATACAGGCACTACACTGACTCTTGCACTAAGTTATGGCTCAAGGGAGGAAATAAAAACTGCCGTTAAGGAGATTAGTCTCAAAGTTAAAAATAATATAATTTCACCTGAAAATATTGACGAAGCCGTTATAAATACTCATCTTTACACGCATTTTTTGCCAGACGTGGACTTGCTTATCCGTACCAGTGGGGAACATAGGATAAGCAATTTTTTACTTTGGCAGATTGCATACGCTGAATTATATTTTATTAATGTATTTTGGCCCGATTTTAGTGAGCATCATTTGGTAGAGGCAATATTAAGTTACCAAAATAGAGAACGACGATTTGGAAAAACTAGCGAACAACTCAATTAAAGACATAAAAACTTCCATACAACCATACCTAAAACTACTCCTTCTACTTCTTTTCGTAAACCAAGGCTTCGCTCAGGAAACTTCCTTTGAGGATGGAAAGACGTATATTTTAGGAGGTTTGTCGGTAACTGGTCTTCAAAGTTACAATGAACAAACGGTAAAAACCTATACTGGACTGCGAGTAGGACAACCCATAACCGTTCCCGGGGATGAACTTAGTGGAGTTATAAAAAAATTATGGAGCCTGGAACTGTTCAGTAATGTGGAGTTCTACTACACTAAAATTGAAGGCGATAATATATTTTTAGAACTGAGCGTTTTAGAACGCCCAACACTTTCCAATGTTACGGTTTATGGGGTTAAAAAGCGTAAAGTTGAAGACATTCTTAATGATACAGACCTTAAAAAGGGCAAAAAAATTACGGAAAGCTTAATTGCCAACACCAAAAATTACCTTCAAAATAAATATAAAAAACAGGGTTTTTTAAATGCCAAAGTAAGCATCGCGACTGCAGCAGATACCTCGGGAACCAACTCCCAAAGCATGGTCATCAATGTAAAAAAGGGTGGTAAGGTAAAAATCAGAAAGATTGTTTTTGAAGGAAATGAGAAGCTTACGGACAAAAGATTGGCAAAATCATTAAAGAAAACAAAGAAGAAAAAGTTTTACCGCATTTGGAAGAAGTCCAAGTATATAGAGGATGATTATAAGGAGGACCTTTCCAGTTTGGTTGATGCCTATGCGGAAAGAGGTTATCGAGATGCCCGGGTTTTATCCGACACTTTTGTAAAAGTTGATGAAAACAATATTGACCTAAAAATAAGTGTTGAAGAAGGTGACAAATATTATTTTGGGGACATTAACTTTGTTGGTAACTCCGTGTATACTGACAGGCAACTAAGTCAAGTATTAGGAATTCGCAAGGGTGCTACCTACAATGGGGTATTGCTAAAAAAGCGAATTGCCGATGACTCCAAACCAGATGGTGAAGATTTAACCAATCTCTATCAAAACAACGGATACCTATTTTCAAGCATAAACCCAGTTGAGGTTTCTGCTATTAATGATACCATAAATTTTGAAATACGGATTATTGAAGGGAAAGAAACCTTTTTAGATCATGTAACCGTATCTGGTAACGATAAAACCAATGACCACGTAATTTTCAGGGAATTGCGCACAAGACCAGGTCAAAAGTACAGCAAGGATAATATTGTAAGGAGTATTCGTGAGTTGGGGCAGTTAGGATTTTTTGATGCAGAACAGATTGTTCCCGATATTCAGAATCCAGACCCCAATGCAGGTACTGTAGATATAAAATATAGTTTGGTGGAATCCGGTTCCAGTCAAATAGAACTCCAAGGTGGTTTTGGTGGAGGCGGTTTCATTGGAACGCTCGGATTGTCTTTTAGTAATTTTTCGTTAAGAAATATTTTTAAAGGAGAGGCATATAAACCCGTTCCTATGGGTGATGGGCAAACTTTTGCCCTCCGTTTACAAGCCAGTAGAACATTTCGAGTATATAGTTTAAATTTTGCTGAACCTTGGTTGGGTGGTAAAAAACCTGTTAGATTTAATCTTTCATTATCAAGAACCCAGCAGTTTGCTACCAATTTTAACAATCAGGGTAGGTTAGATGTGGATAAGGATAGGGGATTCTCCATCACCGGGATTTCGGCAGGTCTTGCAAAAAGAGTACAATGGCCAGATGATTTCTTCACCATTTCACATTCCTTGAGTTATCAGTTGTATGATTTTAACGATTTCAACAACGGACTTTTTAATTTTGGTAATGGTAGTTCCAATTCACTAAGCTATACCTTCGGAATATCAAGAAGTTCTCAGGGGCCAAGTAGAATTTTTCCTTTGACGGGATCTAATTTTGAACTAACCGCAAAGTTTACACCCCCATATTCCCTTTTTGGAAAGAAAGACTTCAAGGGGATAAGAACTAGAATAGATGAAACTACCGAAAGACTTTTTGAGATTGGTGCAACCCCAGCGAACATTGAAGAGCAATTGGAATTCGCAGAACTTAGCGACGAACTGGAAAGGTTGGAGGAAGAGCGCTTTAAGCTACTGGAATTCTACAAAATTAAATTTAAAGGAGATTGGTATACAAGATTGGTCGATAAACTGGTATTGCGTTCCAATGCGGAATTTGGCTTTTTAGGAAGCTATAACAATGATATAGGTAATGTACCTTTTGAACGTTTCTTTGTTGGTGGAGATGGACTGGGTAACTTTACTCTGGATGGAAGGGATGTAATCCAATTAAGAGGATATGAGAATAGTTCTTTGACTCCTTTTATTACAAATCCAATAACAAACAGACAGGAGCAAGATGGGGGAACTATTTACAATAAGTTCTCTTTGGAACTGCGTTACCCGCTTACCCTAAAACCATCAGCATCTATCTATGCACTTTCTTTTTTGGAAGCAGGAAACGCGTTTAACAATTTTAATGAGTATAATCCGTTTGAATTAAAAAGATCTGCCGGAGTGGGGCTACGTATTTTTATGCCGGCATTTGGTCTCTTGGGAATTGATTTCGGTTATGGATTTGACACAGATGCCAGACCAGGATCAATTGGGCCAAGCGGCTGGCAAACGCACTTCATCATCGGGCAACAATTTTAACTGGAGGAAAATACCACCATTAAAACATCTAAATAGCTCATTTTAAATTATTTAGTTATTTTGGCACGATATTTTCTTTGTAAAAAGCGGAATCAAAAATGAAGACCAAAGTTCTATTGTCATTAATTGTTTTGATGATGTCTTACAACGGTTTCTCTCAAAGAGGGGTTCGTATAGGATATGTAGACATGGAGTATATTCTTGAAAGTGTAGAAGAATATAGAGAAGCAACGGAGCAATTAAACACAAAAGCCCAAAAATGGAAACAAGAGATTGAGCTTAAACAAAGTGTTGTTGAGCAAATGAGGAAGGATTTAATGGCTGAGAAAGTGCTTTTAACAGATGAGTTAATTGCGGAACGTGAGGAGGAAATAGAAATTTTGGAAAAAGAAATGCTGGATTATCAACAGGACCGTTTTGGTCCTCAGGGAGATTTAGTATTACAAAAACAGCTTTTGATTCAGCCTATTCAAGACCAAGTGTTCAACGAAGTCCAAAAAATAGGTGGAAATAAAAGATACGATTTTATTTTTGATAAATCGGCAGATGTTGTAATGTTGTACTCCGAAAAAAGACACGATATCAGTGACTTGGTTTTAAGGGAGATAGCTCGGACAAGGAAGGTGAGCAAATCCAATAAAAAGGAGAAGCAAAAAAGCCGACTAGATAAGTTTCAAGAAGAGGAGGCAGGAACTGATAAGGAAATTAGTGAGGCGCTAAAAGAACGACAGGCTAAAGCCGAGGATGCAAAGAATGCCAAAGCTAAAAGTGCTGAAGACAGAAGAGCAGAACAGTTAAGATTGCGGGAAGAGCGAAAGAAGGCATATGAAGCAAGAAGACAAAAATTATTGGAAGAACGAGCTGCCAAACGAGACGCTAAATTAGAAGAACGTAAAAAAGCTCAAGAACAAGAAAAGGATTCAATACAACAATAAATATTGAAACACTAAAATTAACACTCAAATAGTAACTTAGAATCATGAAAAATGTAAAGAAGATTGCTGTGGCACTAATTTTGTTTGTTGCGGCTACAAGTTTTGTAAACGCACAAAGTAAGGTTGCACACATTAACGTACAGCAATTATTGTCTGAAATGCCGGAGATGAAAGCTGCCCAGGCCGAGCTTAAAAAATTGCAGGAAACGTATAGAGCGGACATAGAGAGTTCAATGACAGAACTTAAGAACAAATACACCCAATACTCCAATGAAGCTACTTCAAAATCTGAAGAAGAAAATCAGAAAAGAGCCGTAGAACTTCAAGGATTTGAAAAAAATATCCAGGAAGCTGAGCAAGCAGCCGTACAAGAGATGCAAAAGAAACAACAAGAATTGTATGCGCCAATCTCTGACAAGGCAAAAGCAGCCATAGAAAAAGTAGCTGCAGCGCAAGGCTTCGACTATGTTGTAGATGCAAGCCCAGGACTTAGCCTAATTGTTGCTAAGGGAAAAGACTTGCTACCATCTGTAAAACAAGAACTAGGATTCTAACACTTTTACACTAACAATATTATAACCGCTTTCTCTTTTGGAAAAAGCGGTTTTTTATTTTCTAGTATTAGTATCTATTTTTGAACATGCAACAACCCATTGGTATTTTTGATTCAGGTGTTGGCGGAACATCAATTTGGAGGGAAATACAGAACTTACTCCCCAACGAAAGCACAATTTATCTCGCAGATAGCAAGAATGCCCCGTATGGCGCAAAGTCCGAAGAAGAAATACTCCGGTTGAGCATAAAAAACACAGAACTTTTACTTCAAAAAGAATGCAAACTCATTGTAGTTGCTTGCAATACGGCAACAACGAATGCTATTGATCATCTTCGCGCACATTATAAAGTCCCCTTTATTGGTATTGAACCGGCTATAAAACCAGCTGCTCTACAGACAAAAACCAAAAATGTAGGCATTTTAGCGACCAAAGGAACACTTTCCAGTAGTTTGTTCAACAGTACCTCAAAAATGTTTGCAGAGGGTATTACGGTGCATGAACAGGAAGGTACGGGATTGGTAGAATTGATAGAAGCTGGAAAGCTAAATTCAAGCATCACAAAAGACTTACTAAAAAAGTATTTAGACCCAATGTTGGAACGGGATATTGATTGTCTTGTGTTGGGCTGTACACATTATCCATACTTAATTCCATTGTTACGTGAAATACTACCGACCCAAATTAATATTATTGACTCTGGAGCAGCCGTTGCAAGACAAACCAAAACAATTTTGGAGAGAAATCATATGGATGCCCAAACAAGTCCGACCAATTTTCATAAATTCTATTCCAACCTAAACCTAGATATCCTTTCTTCTATGGTAGAAGGGCCTGCTGTTCAAGTTGAATTTTTGGATTTCTAGTACTTACTTTCTTTTGTAAGAGCGGTAGGTAAAATCATGTTTGTGCCTTTCATCCTTTGAATGGTACTCTTCTTTCACCAATTCCCATTGGGTCTCATCAATTTCAGGAAAAAAAGTATCCGCCTCAAAAGAATCATGAATTCGAGTTAGCTCAATGTCCGTTGCAAATGCCATAGCTTGTTTGTAAATTTCGCCACCCCCAATAATATAGGCGGACGCACTAGGATTTACTAGCGCAATGGCATTTTCAATAGAATGAACCACAGTGCAAGGAAACTTTGGGGTGTAATTAGTATCCCGCGTAATTACAATATGCTCACGGTTGGGCAATGCCTTTGGAAAACTTTCTAAGGTTTTGCGGCCCATAATAATCTTATGGCCTGTGGTCAAGGCTTTAAACCGCTTAAAATCATCAGGAAGATGCCAGGGAAGGTCGTTGTTTATACCAAGCGCGTTGTTTTCTCCGGCTGCTGCAATAATAATTAATTGCCTCACTACTCTTTTTTTTTATTGATTTTGGAAAGTGGAAAATCCGTTTCTATTTCCTTTTGTATTTCAGAGATGCGCTGTTTTTGTTTACTCACCAGTTTTTCACGTTGTTGGCGTTCCCAAGCCTGACCCATAAAGCGTTGCGTAACGAAAACATTAAAGGCATGCATCAAGAACAAAAAGGCCCATAAAAGAATGGCCCAAATAAACCAGTCGTAAGCTTCGCCATACTTTAAAATCTTGTTGATTAGGACCAAAAAAACACTTCCAATCAGAAAAATAACAAAATGCGAAAACAACTTTTTTTTCTGCCGAATGCGCTTTTGGGCATTTTCTAAAAGTTCGTGCTGCTCTATAGCAACAGGAGGTTCTTGTTTCTTTTTGGATAACATTGAATGGCTATCTTTAACAACAAATATAATTCAATTAGACCCAATACATAAGTGATGCAAAACTTAAGAAATAAATTTCCTGTACTAAAGCAATGTATTTATGCAAATACAGCTGCCACAGGATTGCTATATGAAGATTTGATGGAATGGAGACAAGAGCATGATTTGGACTATTTGATCGGTGGTAGTGAAATGAAGGCGAAAAATTTTGAGGAAATGTTCACCATTAGAAAAGCGGTTGGAGATTTTTTTGATTGCAAATCAGATAATGTTGCCTTAGTGCCAAATTTTACCCTGGGGTTAAATATGCTGCTAGAGGGGTTGCCCAAAAACCAAAATATACTCTTACTAAACAATGATTACCCGTCTTTGAACTGGCCCTTTGAAACACGTAATTTTAATAGGGAGTATGTTGAAATTGATGAATATCTAGAGGATAAAATCTATGAAAAGGTAAAAAAGGGCAACATTGATGTTTTGGCTTTAAGCGTTGTGCAGTGGTTAAATGGAATAAAAATAGATTTGAACTTTTTAAGTTCTTTAAAAAAAGAATATCCAAACCTTTTGATTATTGTTGATGGCACCCAATTTTGCGGCACTCAGAGATTCAGTTTTCAAGATTCAGCAATTGATGTTCTTGGAGCGAGCGCATATAAGTGGCTTTTGTCGGGCTATGGCAATGGTTTTATGTTGGTGAAAGAAGAAGCAAAGAAGCGGTTTGACCTTAAATTTATTGGAAATGGCTCTGTGGATAGAGATATTACCAAAAGAGAAGAAATCCCTTTTTGCAAATACCTAGAACCAGGTCACTTGGATTCCTTGAACTTTGGAAGCCTAAAATTCTCCCTAAGTTTTTTAGAGAGTATAGGTCTAAATCATATTGAAAATCATTTAAACGAATTGTCCAATAAGGCCAAGTCCGCGTTTTCATCCTTGGGTTTATTAGAAAAAGAAGTAATCGAAAGAAAGGGGCATAGTACCATTTTCAATATTAAGGGGGATAAACAGGTGTACCACAAACTTATTCAAGAAAATGTGGTCTGTGTACAACGCGGAAGCGGAATTCGATTAAGTTTTCACTTCTATAACACCGAAAATGAGGTTGATGCCATTGTAGATATGCTTAATTCCTAGCCCTATAATATCGTTTTTTTGAAAAAAACAAACCATTATTTTATAAAAGTAACCCTATTGTTAGGTGCATTTTATCAATTTGATAAATCGACCTTAACTTATTGTAAGTAAGCCGTTTTATGTATTGCTTTGCTGTTGATTTTAAACACAAAATTAGAAGACCATGGCAATAAAAAAACAATACCTAAAAAGTAAGCCGGTTTGTAAAGTTACCTTTACAGTACCAGCAGAAGAAGCAAAGAAAGTAGCAGTTGTTGGTGATTTCAACAATTGGAACCCAAAAGGGAGTACTTTGAGAAAACTTAAAAACGGAACATTCAAAGGAACTTTTGAACTTCCCAAAGAGAACACCTACGAGTTTAGATATCTAATTGATGATACCTATAGCAATGATGTAGAAGCAGATCGTTTTCAATGGAACGATTATGCTGGAACAGAAAACGCTGTTCTAGACATCTAAAAAACCACAGTCACCATTGGAGATTAGTCTTCAATGGTGACTCCTTTCCAAAAAGCTACTCTACCCTTAATGCCTTTTGCAAGCTCGCTGGTCTCAGGATAAAACCAAGCTGCATCGGTATTTTCTTTTCCATCTACTTCTAAAGAGTAATAAGATGCAACCCCTTTCCACGGACAAGTAGTGTGGGTGTCGCTAAGTTTAAAATATTCTTTTTTAATACTGTCTTCTGGAAAATAGTGATTGTTTTCTACCATCACAGTATCGTTACTTTCAGCTATAACAGTGTTGTTCCAAATTGCTTTCATAAGTTATTTTTTAAATACATAGTTTTTATACTGCTGCGCTGCATCCGTAAACTCAGTTACAATTTTGAGTCCAGCTTGTTCCGCTAACCATTGCACAACAGCATCATCGTATTTTTGGGAAATTTCTGTATGAATGGTTTCCCATGCATTAAGACGTATTTTTAAGGCCAAACTTTCAATAGAGACGGTTTGCTTCTCTTTTGATACCAGATAACTCTTTGCCGTACCCGTTTCTGGGTCATAGACTTCCCAATGCAAGAACTTATCTAAAATAAAATTCCCACCCATTTCCTTGTTAATACGGGCCAGTATGTTTTTGTTGAAAGCTTCCGTTATTCCCGTTTTGTCATTATAGGCATCTAAAATGGTCTGTGGGTTCTTTTTTTGGTCAAATCCCATGAAAATTAAATCATCTGGGTTGATGGAATCTTTCATGTTTTTTAAAAACTCCACCGCCTGTGGATGCAATAAATTACCAATGTTGGATCCAAGGAAAAGAATAACTTTCCTTCTTCCATTACTATCCCCAATGGCCCGCAAGGTTTCAAAATAGGTGCCCTGCAAGGTGTTTATCTGTAATTCTGGAATTTCATGGTTTAAGGCATCTTCCAACTGATCTAGCGCATTTTGACTGATATCAATCGGTCTATAGTCAAAAGAAATGTTGTTTTGAATAAAGTGTCTTAGCAAGACCTTTGTTTTTTTGCCATCTCCAGCACCTAGTTCAAATAGACTAAAGGGTTCTCCATTTTTTCCAAAGAGTTTGGCAATGGTCTCTTTATGCTCTTCCAGAATATCAAATTCACAATCTGTAAGATAGTATTCTGGCATGGCCATAATATCTTGAAACAATTTATCTCCTATTTCATCATAAAAGTATTTGGAGGATAAGTGTTTGGGGTGTGTGGTCAAGCCTTCATAGACCTCTTGCTCAAAGACTGAGGTAAAGGTTGAGATTTCATTGTTTTGCATAGTGGTTATGTCGTAATTATTTGGCCAACCTTAAACCGGTGAATTGCCATCTTAATTGGGGGTGAAAAAAGTTTCTATAGGTATGTCTGGTGTGTTTTATTGGGGTTGCTACCGAACCTCCGCGCAATACTTTCTGGTTTACCATAAATTTTCCATTGTATTCGCCCAAGGCGCCATCTGGTTTTTGGTAATTGGGGTAGGGCAGGTAAGCACTCTCTGTCCATTCCCAGCGTTTTCCCCATGGAAAAAATGCTTGGGCCGCCTCCCATTCAAATTCCGTTGGCAATCGATGTCCAGACCATTGCGCATAAGCAAATGCTTCAAAATAGGAAACATGCGCTAAAGGGGCATCATTCGTAACTTTTTGAAGTCCCTGTGCAGTATAATGAAACCAATTTCCATCAATATTGTGCCAATACAAAGGAGCAGTTATTTCATTTTGATTTACCCAATCCCATCCTTCCGCATGCCAAATATCAAAACGTTGATATCCGCCATCCTCCATGAACGCCATGAACTCTCCATTGGTAATCAGTTTATTGGATATTTCAAAACCATGAAGAAACACTTTATGTCTTCCTTGTTCATTGTCGTAACAAAAATCTTCTGTATTATGCCCAATCTCATAAATACCTTCTTCAAGCGTGATCCAATCTTGTTGATGCGTTTCAATGGGATGGTCTTTAAACTCCCCAGAGTAGCTTGGCAACAGTGGATTGTTTCCAAGAATGTATTTGATGTCAGAAAGCAATAGCTCCTGATGCTGTTTTTCGTGATGAATCCCAATTTCCAGCAGCGAGTTGAGCTCTTTGTTGGATTTGGCTTCAAAAAGTGTTTTTATCCCCTCTGTTACATAAGCTCGGTATTCATATATTTTTTTTACCGAAGGGCGGGACAAATTTCCCCTGTCGGAACGAACAACCCTTTTGCCAACGGTTTCATAGTAACTATTAAAAACAAAGGAAAAATCTTCATCGAAAACAGTGTAGTCTTTAGCGTACGGTTTTAAAATAAACTCCTCAAAAAACCATGTGGTATGGCCTAAATGCCATTTAGGAGGGCTCACATCCACTACTGGCTGTACTACGTAGTCTTCAATTTCCAGAGGCTCACAGATGTCTTCTGAGTGTTTTCGGGTTTCTAGAAAGAAATCCAAAAGGGAATCGGTAAGGATCATAGACGCATTTTTCACCTTAAAGATAAAGAATAATGCTTTAGTTTACGGCATAAACAGGCAAGCTAAAGCTAAAGGAAGTGCCTTCTTCAGGCTTGCTGAACACCTTAATTCTACTATCATGGATTTCCATAATTTTTTTAACAATGGCAAGCCCCAAACCAGCACCTTCTTTTTGTTGACCAGCTTTTGTTTGGCGGTAACGTTCAAAAATTAGCGCCTGATTATCCTTTTTGATTCCTGGGCCTGAGTCTTTAATTGTAATTTCCACATGGTCCTCCTCGGCCTCTATTTTAACCGTGACATCACCACCTTCAGGAGTAAATTTTAAGGCATTGTCCATTAAGTTTTGAATGGCGCGTTCAACAAGGGAGATATCAGCAAAAACCAAAGGAATATTATCGGCCATGGATAATTTTAGATCAATGTTTTTTTGCTCTGCCATTAGCGAATAATTCCTGTGAATATCATTGGCCAATTCACTGATTAAAAAAGGTTCCTTTTCTGGCTGAATTTGATTGGCCTCCAGCTTGGAGTACTCAAAAAGCTGGGAGACCAATTTGGAAAGCCTTTCACTACTTCGGATTACTGTTTTTAGATATTCAGCCCGTTCTTCGGCTGATAGCTCAGCATCCTTCATGTGTAGTGTTTCAATATAGCCTTGTATAATGGATAGTGGTGTTCTTAGATCATGTGAAATGTTGGCAATAAGTTCCTGACGCAACTGCTCTACGGATTTTATTTTTTCAATGTCGGAAAGAATAGTATCTGCCATACTATTATAGGTGCTTGCCACGTTTGCCAAATCTGTTTTTTCCGCATTTTCTATTCGATATCGTAAATCCCCCTCTTGAAAACGCTTTGCAGCATAAATAATCTTTCTTAGGCTTCTGGTGAGATACCAAATGGCCAAAATTCCCAAAAGTGTAGCAAATACTAAGGTTAAGATGGAGCCGCCTAGTCCTAAGCGCATAAAATAACTATTGAACAAATCGCTACGGGTGGCTAAAAAATCTTCGCCTGCAAGAATAATATAGATATAACCTTCATGCCCATCTTTGTTAAAATGAGCTGCTGAAAAAATGGTCTGTTTGGATAAATCTTTGGGGTCATCTCCAAGAATATAATTGCCCCCATTGTCATTGATGAACTTTTTAATGGGTGCTAAATTTACTTTCTTTTGTTTCGTTTCAGGAGCATCATGATCTAACACAACGGAATACTCCACATTTCCGGTATTATCGAGCAGGTATACTTCAATGGCCCGGTTAACGGCCATCATATCATGCATAATATCCCCAAAAAGGGCCTTGTTTACGGTGCCTGTAGAATCAAAAGGTTGGGTGTCCCTGAACTTTTCTTCAATAAGATCTTGTGCGAGATTAGCATGCAAACGTTGTGTGGTTTCGTAAAAGTATTTGTTGGAAAGGTAAATGGAGGTAATAGTGTATCCGATGCCAGCCAACAATATAATAGCCAAAAAAGAAAGTGTAAGTTTTAAGATGAATCTAACAGAGAGAATACTATTTTTCATAAGTTTTGGTTTGGTTAGACTCCCATGAGTTCTTCATTAAATTTGTAGCCAACACCCCAGGTGGTTAATATAAACTTCGGGTTGCTCATATCAGGTTCTATTTTGGATCGCAGCCGATTGATATGAGAATTCACGGTATGCTCATATCCTTTAAAATCGTAACCCCAGATCATATTCAACAATTTTGTGCGATCATAGCTTTTACCCGGATTGGAGGATAACAGCACCAATAATTCAAATTCCTTTGGCGAAAGCTCTATTTTTTTGCCATCTAAAAGCACTTTTCGCATATCAATGTCAATGGAGAGGATATCAAACTCCATCAGCTTATGGTTTCGATCAGAGGAAGGCTCTTCAATATCCATTTTTTGCCTTCTAAAAATTGCTTTTACGCGCGCAATAAATTCACGAACACTAAACGGTTTGGTCAAATAATCATCTGCCCCAACTTCCAGTCCCAATACCTTATCTATCTCCTCAGAACGTGCGGTAAGCATCATTATGGGGGATTTTATTTCTTGTGCTCTTATTTTTTGGCAGATTTCAATCCCATCCATTTCCGGTAGCATTACATCCAAAATAATAAGGTCAGGATTTTCATTGATGGCCTTCCGTAGTCCAACATCTCCGCGGTTAGCGGTCAAGACTTGGCAACCCAAATCTTTAAGATGTATTTCCAAAAGGCGAATGATTTCAATATCATCCTCAACAATCAATACTTTTTTCATGATGCAACGAATTAAAATGTAAAGTATCACGGAAAGTTCACCGTTTGCTATAAAATTTTGATAGCATACCTTCTAAAAAGTCTGTTTTTCATTCAAATCTTTACAAAAAGCACTGTTTTTTATCTCAAAACATTGATAATCAATGAGTAATGAATTTTGACTTTTACGTGATATTTCTGCAACAACTTCCCTATTTATTTGTGACACAATTTAAAAACACACGAAAATGAAGAACTTAAAATCAGTATTGATGCTATTAAGCATCGGAATATTTTTGTTCTCCTGCGATGGAGATACAGATGAAGCACCAGCTGTGCTGGAACTGAACGCTGGGGAACTTTCCGGCGGACCATATACATTTACCGTAGATGGCACTCCAGATATGGTAAGTGAAATTAGCTTGAATGTGGACAACGTAGTTGGAAGCAATAGCGGGTACGTTATTACAGACGATGCAGGTAACATTTTAGGACTTCCACCTACCATTGATGCAGTTCAGGCTGTAAATTTTGATGCCGCTGGAGCGGGAGTATGCCTTATTTGGCATATTGTTTACGAAGATGGTCTGGAAGGATTGGATGTAGATTCAAATACGAGTGGATTATCTGGAGAGTACGCACTTTCCAACTCATTGACCGTCACTAGAAATGGTCTAAATGCTGGAACCCTTTCAGGAGGGCCTTACAACTTTGTTGTGGATGGTACACCCGATATGGTAAGCGCCATTGCCTTGGATGATGCGGAACTTAATGGAGATACACAGACCTATGTGATCACTGACGATTCCAAAAATATTTTAGGGACTCCCCCAACTTTGGATGCTGTAAAAGGTGTCGATTTTGATGGAGCAGGCGTTGGTTCCTGCTACATATTTCATTTGACCTATTCTGGCGAGTTGTCCGGATTGGAAGGTGGTCAGAACTTGAATGATCTATCAGGTAATTTTGCGCTTTCCAACTTTGTAACGGTCAACAGAAGTGGATTAAATGCGGGAACCCTTTCAGGAGGCCCATACAACTTTGTTGTAGATGGTACGCCAGATATGGTAAGTGCCATTGCTTTGGATGACGCAGAACTTACTGGTGCCGCACAGACCTATGTAATTACAGATGATTCAAAAAATATTTTAGGGATTCCCCCAACCTTGGATGCCGTAAAGGGTGTCAATTTTGATGGAGCAGGCGTAGGTTCTTGTTATATATTCCATTTGACCTATTCTGGCGAGTTGTCTGGATTAAAAGGTGGAGAGAACTTGAACGATTTATCGGGTAATTTTGCCCTTTCCAACTTTGTAACGGTCAACAGAAGTGGATTAAATGCAGGAACGCTTTCCGGGGGTCCATACAACTTTGTTGTGGACGGAACACCGGATATGGTGAGCGCGATTGCTTTGGATGACGCAGAACTTACTGGTGATGCACAGACCTATGTGATTACGGACGATTCCAAGAATATTTTAGGTATTCCCCCAACCTTGGATGCCGTGAAAGGGGTCGATTTTGATGGAGCTGGCGTTGGTTCATGCTATATCTTCCATCTGACCTATTCTGGCGAACTGTCCGGATTGGAAGGCGGACAGAATTTGAATGATCTGACAGGTAATTTTGCCCTTTCCAATTTTGTAACCGTCAACAGAAATGCCTTGAATGCAGGAAAGCTTTCTGGGGGGCCATACAACTTTGTTGTGGATGGTACGCCCGATATGGTAAGTGCCATTGCTTTGGATGACTCAGAACTTAACGGTGCGGCACAAACCTATGTAATTACAGACGATTCCAAAAACATTTTGGGAGTGCCCCCGACTTTGGATGCTGTAAAAGGAGTTGATTTTGATGGAGCTGGCGTTGGTTCATGCTATATCTTCCATCTGACCTATTCTGGCGAACTGTCCGGATTGGAAGGCGGACAGAACTTGAATGACCTGTCAGGTAATTTTGCCCTTTCGAACTTTGTAACAGTGAACAGAAATGCATTAAATGCAGGGTATATTGGTGGAGGTCCATTTGTATTTAAAGTAGATGGTACACCAGATATGGTAAGTGGAATCTATTTAGATGACTCCAATTTAAATGGATCAAAACAAGGCTGGGTGATTACAGACGAATACAATAATATTCTAGGCTTGCCGCCAACCATTGATGCCGTTGAAGGCGTAGATTTTGATGCTGCCAGAGTTGGCGTATGCTTTATCTGGCATATTACCTACGAGGAAGGCCTAACCGGATTAAAAGCTGGAATGAACGTTGCTGACCTGGATGGCTTTTACGACCTCTCCAATGCTATAAAAGTGAAAAGGGAACTTCCACATTGAGCAAGCATGAAAAAGAAAATTGGTAAATTAGTTTAATTGTTTGCAAAAGAGCACCCAAGTGAAAGCTTGGGTGTTTTTTTATAGTTTAAATGTAATGGGTATGGAAAAAGGAACATTTACAGCTTTACCATTCTGCCTTCCCGGCCCAATATCTGGCAATAATTTGACAATCCGCCTTGCTTCCTGTTCCAAAATAGGATGAGGTCCTCGAGTTCTTATATCCGTAATCTTCCCCTCCTTTGTAATCTTAAATATGATATACACCTTACCTGAAATACTTTGCTTTTGCGCTTCAAGGGGGTATTTAAAGTTGTTTTTGATGTGCTCCTGCATCTTAAATTGAAAACACATACGGCTTTCTTTGTCCATAAGACCCTCACATCCAGGAAATACAGGAATTTCTTGAATTACCCCACCTTCGTATTTTACTTCATTCGGAATATGTGTAAGAGTTATTTTATCATCATCAGTGGTAATCACAAATTCGTAGAAGAATGAGTGTTTCGTTTTGATGCGTTTTGGTTTTTTATTGATAACCTTAAATTTTGGTAAGTCCGTAAGGATTTTTGAAAAATCGGAATCCAATTTCTTTCTTAATTTTTTATACGATACAATAAAACTACTGGACTCTCTTTTTACTGAACCATCCATATTTACAAATAGGGATCCATTTACCGTAATAGTGTCTTTTTTTAAATTGGATATGAGCTTTGTGCTTTTTTTACTATTAAGTATTTGTAGTGTTTTTGTTTTGAAAAAATCATATAAACATGCATTCTTATCATCAGCATCCATACAATCATTTATGATTAATTGTTCCTGCGGAAAGTACGCTATTTGGGATTGGGCGCTGTTGTTTATAGAATAGATTAGACAGCAGATTAACAATGATGCTTTTTTCATATTTGGGATGGTAGGTTTATTTACTTGAAAATCAAATATACCAAAAGTCACAATTTGTTATGACCCTTAAACCAAAACCAGTTAATACTTTTGACCGATATATAGGGCTACGGGTTTGAACAAGATTTTACACCTTTGAATGATTATTACGGTGAATGATAAAAAGTGACCGCATATTGGATAAAACTCAACTTAGGAAACTAATAGAACTCATTGAGGAAGGCTATAACACTCCAGCCGAACTGGCCAATGTTCTAGATTTGGGAGTGGAAATGTTCTTTTATGTGGAAGAAGAAGCTTTTACCCAACGAGAAATTCAACAAGTTGTATCAGCCATTAGAGGAATTATTGTGGTTTTGAGGGGATAAGGTCCAAATGTTTTAATTCGAATCCTATCTGCCACGCATTTTTATCTCAATTTGTATTTGTTGCAATGCCGAGAATTGAGTTTCAAGACTTTCAATCATTGATTGAATGATACTCTTCGAAAGATTTAAATTATCCAATTTGTTATATAATTCGTCAGAAAGATTTTCCTTATAAGATTCTTTCATTTCGTTAAGATACGAACCAAAGGAAATGTTGGGAAATATGGGTTGGTCAGCTGAATTGGTTTTTGCAATATAATTTTCCAATTCAACTTGTAAATTTTCAGATAGTTTCTGAGTTGCTTTGAACTGTGCTTTTAAATGAAGTAATTCTTCTTTAGGTTTTTTATAGAAACTGTACCAAAATGTTAAAACGGCAATAATTAACCCTAAAATTCCAATTATTATTTCCATTTGATAATAGATTGGTAGTTATAGTTTTAGATGAAATGTTTTAGTTCATATATCCTAAATCAATTCTGCTTTTTACACCGCCACAACCCCTTTAATATGCGGGTGAGGATGATAATTCAGCAATTCAAAATCATCAAAAGTAAAGTCAAAAATGTTTTGTACACTAGGGTTTAGCCTCATGGTAGGTAATGGACGTGGGTCACGGCTTAATTGTAGCTCCACCTGTTCCATATGGTTGTTGTAAATGTGTGCATCACCAAAGGTGTGGATAAAATCTCCAGCCTCATACCCACAAACTTGGGCCATCATCATGGTAAACAGGGCATAGGAGGCAATATTAAAGGGCACGCCTAAAAAAATATCGGCACTACGTTGGTAGAGTTGGCATGAGAGTTTTCCATCAGCTACATAAAACTGAAAAAAAGCATGGCAGGGGGGTAAGGCCGCTTTGCCTTGGGCCACATTTTCAGAAAAAGACACTGAAGTGTCGGGCAATACGCTGGGGTTCCAGGCAGAGACCAGCATTCTTCGGCTATTGGGATTGTTTTTTAGGGTTTCTATCACTTCTTTGATCTGGTCAATCTCTTCGCTGTTCCAATTACGCCATTGGTGTCCGTACACCGGACCCAAATCCCCATTTTCATCAGCCCACTCATTCCAAATACGCACGCCATTTTCTTGCAGATAGCCAACGTTGGTATCGCCCTTTAAAAACCATAACAATTCATGCACAATGGATTTTAAATGTAATTTTTTGGTGGTCACCATGGGAAAACCTTCGGATAGATCAAACCGCATCTGATAACCAAAAACGCTCATGGTTCCTGTTCCCGTGCGGTCTCCTTTTTGGTTTCCGTATTCCAATACATGTTGTAATAAGTCGTGGTATTGCTTCATTCTTTCATCAAATTACCGTTTGTCATTTCGAACGGGTATAACGAAGAGAAATCTTAAAAGACATCTCGACGGCGCTCGATGTGACATAAAAATTAAATCCATCTAAATTACTTCAAGAATAAAGTTATAGAAAAAGAATTTTGATTGACTTATAAAGATTTTATCAACCTTTTATCCTCAACCCAGAAACTCTTCGCCCAATTAACCCAAGATCATCCCTGCTATGGTAGCAGACAATAGCGAAGCCAAGGAACCGCCTAAAACAGCTTTCATGCCAAATTCGGATAGGGTTTTACGTTGTCCAGGGGCTAAGGATCCAATGCCACCTATTTGAATGCCAATGGAAGCAAAGTTGGCAAATCCACAGAGCATATAAGTAGCCATAATTACGGATTTGTTGTACGTAAAATGAAGATTGTTGGCCATATTCTTTAACTCCGCCAATTGAATGTAGCCAATAAATTCACTGGCGGCTAATTTGATTCCTAATAGTTGACCCATAAGCATTATATCGTCACCAGAAACTCCTATTAACCACATAAGCGGTGCAAAGACAGTTCCTAGAACAGCTTCTAAAGAGAAACTATCATAGGGGGAATTTGCAGCAATCCAGGTGTTGAACGTGGTAATATCCCCAACCCAGCCTAAAATACCATTGATCATGGCAATAAAGGCGACAAAAACTAATAGCATGGCCCCAACATTCATAGCCAATTTAAGTCCTTCAGTGGTTCCGTTGGCGATGGCATCTAAAATATTGGCACCAATTTTTTCTGTTGATACTTTTACATCGGTGTTTACTTTTTCAGTTTGGGGATATAAAATTTTGGAAACTACAATGGCACCAGGGGCTGCCATTACGGAAGCTGCCAATAAATGTTTGGCGAATACCAAGCGCAAGGATGGATCATCTCCACCTAAAAATCCAATATATGCTGCCAAGACCGCTCCAGCAACGGTGGCCATTCCGCCAATCATTACCAAAAGGATTTCTGATTTGTTCATCTTCTCCAGATAGGCCTTGATCAACAAGGGTGCTTCTGTTTGACCTAAAAAAATGTTTCCTGCTATGGAAAGGCTTTCTGCTCCTGAAATTCCTAAAGATTTTGTGAGCAACCATGCTAAAGCTCTTACCACTTTTTGAATCACTCCCATATAAAAGAGCACCGAGGTCAATGCGGAAAAGAAAATAATAGTTGGCAATACCTGAAAGGCAAAAATGAACCCAAAAGTATCCATATCTACCACCAAACCTTCAAATAGAAACTTACTTCCGGCTCGAGTAAAATCTAGAATGCTAACGAAAACTTGACCAATTTTTTCAAAAATTAGCTTTACAAAAGGTACTTTCAATACGCCAATGGCTATCAATAGTTGAAGTGAGAGACCAATTCCCACTGTTCTCCAATTGATGGCTTTTCTGTTGGAACTGAAAAGGAAGGAAATCAATATCAACACGGCCATGCCCAATGCGCCTCTCCATAACGAGGTTAAGGTAAATCCTTGATTTGGAATTAATTCTGGTGCTTGTACTGGAGTAAGGTCATCTATTATGGTGGTGGCTACGGTGATGTTAAGCGAATCTGTGGGCAAGGTATTTTGTCCAAAAGAAAATGCACAAACAAAAAATAAAAGTGTTAGGAAACCTTTGGTTTTTACCCCCATGTAGTTGGTGTTTATTTACGCTTGGAGATTTCGTCCCTTAGTTTGGCAGCCTTTTCGTAGTCTTCGTTGGCAACTGCTTTATCCAATTCTTTATGGAGCTCTTCCAGGGTTAGTTCCCTGTATCCTTGTGAGGAAGCTCCGGATTCAATCTCTACGGTTTCTCCTTCTTGAAGAATTTCATCCACCACAATACTGTCGTCATCTTCATTTTCTTCATTTTCCTTTGATGAAAACTTAAGGAAGATACCAGCTTTGTCCAAAATGGTCTTGTAGGTGAAAATGGGCGCATCAAACCGTAACGCAAGGGCAATGGCGTCACTTGTGCGGGCATCTACAATTTCTTCAACCTTATCTCGCTCACATATAATGCTGGAATAAAAAACACCATCAACCAATTTATGGATGATTACCTGCTTTACCACAATAGCAAAACGATCTGCAAAATTCTTAAAAAGGTCATGCGTTAAGGGCCTGGGAGGCTTTATTTCCTTTTCGAGGGCTATAGCAATGGATTGCGCTTCAAACGCACCGATTACTATTGGAAGTTTTCTATCCCCTTCAACTTCATTTAAAATAAGGGCGTATGCACCATTCTGTGTCTGGCTGTAAGATATCCCCTTTATTTTTAATCGTACTAAGCTCATATTATCTTCCTAAAACCAAAAAAGGCCGTTCAAATAAGTGGCGATACCAGTTATCTGAACAGCCCCTTGCAATGGGCAAATTAACAAAAATTAAGCGTTCTGGGCTTTAAATTCCTTTAATTTTTCGATGAGTTCAGGTACTACCTCAAAGGCATCTCCAACTATCCCATAATCTGCGGCCTTAAAGAACGGAGCTTCCGGGTCATTATTGATGACTACTTTGGTTTTTGAGGCACTGACACCAGCTAAATGCTGAATGGCTCCAGAAATACCAATGGCAATATATAGATTGCTGGCTACTGGTTTACCTGTTTGCCCTACGTGTTCACCATGGGAACGCCACCCTAAATCTGATACGGGTTTGGAGCAAGCTGTTGCAGCTCCGAGTACTTCGGCCAATTCTTCAATCATACCCCAATTTTCCGGACCTTTAAGTCCTCTACCACCAGAAACCACTATATCAGCATCAGCAATGGTGGCTTTGCCAACCACTTTATCAACTTCCACAGAATTGGTGCTAAAATCTGAATCTCCAAGTGATGGACTAAAAGCTTCCACTGCTGCTGAGGTACTATTTTCATGGATTCCAAAAGAATTATTGGAAACTCCAATGATTTTGGTCTCGGCACTGATTTCAGTATGGGCAAATCCTTTATTACTAAAAGCAGTTCTTTTTACTACAAAAGGAGAAACGCTATCTGGTGCAGAAACTACGTTAGGTACATACCCAGCATTTAGTTTGGCCGTTAAGATTGGCGCTAAAAACTTGGTATCGGCACTTGAACTGATAATGACAACTTTTGCACCTTCTGCTTCAACAGCCTGGGTAATTACGCTGGCGTAAGCCTTTGCGTTAAAGGTATCTAATTGACTATTTGAGACCTTAAGAACTTTGGAAACGCCATAATTACCAAGTGATGCATCATCGTCTGCATTGATGGTGACTGCGGTAACGCTACCACCAAGTTCTTGTGCAACTTTATGGGCGTAAGATGCTACTTCCAAAGCATTCTTTTTAAATTTTCCTTTGTCGGATTCTGTATATACTACTACTGACATATTTTTCTAGATTCTAATTCTTAAATGACTTTGGCTTCGCTGTGCAATAAATTGACCAATTCTGCTACATTGGAGGCATCTACCAATTTTACAGGTCCTTTGGCAGCTGGTTTTTCAAATTTTTGATCCTGTGTAGGCTTTGGTGCATCTACAGGTTCAACCACATTCAAAGCCTTTTTTCGCGCCATCATGATACCACGCATATTAGGAATTCGTAGGTCACTTTCTTGTACCAATCCTTTTTGTCCGCCAATTACCAATGGAAGGGAAGTGCTTATTTTTTCTTTTCCACCATCAATTTCGCGCATGGCTGTTGCACTTGTTCCATCAACTTCAAGACCAATGCAGGTATTCACAAAATTCATATCTAAAAGTGTAGCCAAGATTCCTGGTACCATACCACCATTGTAATCAATGGACTCCCTCCCAGCTATAACGAGGTCATATCCACCATTTTTAACTACTTCGGCCAATTGTCTGGCAACAAAGAAACCATCAGTGGGTTCTGCGTTTATGCGTATGGCTTCATCCGCACCAATAGCCAATGCTTTACGTATGGTGGGTTCTGTTTGAGCGCCTCCCACGGTAGCTACGTGCACTGCAGCTCCTTGTTTTTCTTTAAACCACATGGCACGAGTTAATCCAAACTCGTCATTGGGATTAATCACAAATTGAACACCGTTTGTATCAAACTTGGTATCTCCTTCCGTAAAATTGATTTTGGAAGTGGTATCTGGTACATTGCTTATGCAAACTAAAATCTTCATATACTTTTTAGGTTTAACGCCTCAAAGATAGCTATAAAATTCAGATTTTTATTATGCATGCATAATAAATTTTGTTCTTTTTTTTGGTTTTCATCCGTGGGGTATTCTTGTATATTTTGCTATTTTTGCTTGCATTTTTTAATGCACGTTAACTAAACTTTTTAGTACTACTTAATGAAAACACTACAGTTCAGAGAAGCTATCAAGGAGGCCATGTCCGAGGAGATGCGAAAAGATGATACCATATACTTGATGGGCGAGGAGGTTGCCGAGTATAACGGAGCGTATAAAGCTTCAAAAGGTATGTTGGATGAATTTGGACCTGAGCGAGTCATAGACACTCCTATTTCTGAATTAGGCTTTTCAGGTATTGGCGTGGGTTCTGCCATGATTGGTAACCGACCTATTATTGAATTTATGACCTTTAACTTTTCCCTTGTTGGAATTGACCAAATTATAAATAATGCTGCAAAAATTAGGCAGATGTCAGCTGGACAGTTTCCTTGCCCTATAGTTTTTAGAGGGCCTACGGGCTCTGCAGGACAATTGGCTGCAACACACTCGCAAGCCTTTGAAAGCTGGTATGCCAATTGCCCAGGCTTAAAAGTAGTTGTGCCTTCCAACCCTGCTGATGCAAAAGGATTATTGAAATCTGCCATTCGTGATGATGATCCAGTAATTTTTATGGAGTCTGAACAGATGTACGGCGATAAGGGAGAAGTGCCAGAAGGGGAGTTTACCATTCCTTTAGGTGTGGCTGATATTAAGAGAGAAGGAACAGATGTTACTATTGTTTCCTTCGGAAAAATCATAAAGGAGGCTTACAAAGCTGCTGATGAATTGGAAAAAGAAGGAATCAGTTGTGAAATTATCGATTTAAGAACTGTTCGTCCGTTGGATTATGATGCGGTTTTGAATTCTGTAAAGAAAACCAATAGGTTGGTCATTTTAGAAGAAGCTTGGCCTTTTGGTAACGTGGCTACAGAAATTACGTATCAAGTTCAAGATAAGGCATTCGACTATCTGGATGCCCCTATTATAAAGATCAATACAGCGGATACACCTGCGCCATATTCACCAGTGCTTTTGGCCGAATGGTTACCAAATCATCAAGATGTGATCAAAGCTGTTAAGAAAGTGTTATATAAATAACTTACTCATATTTGTAGGGTATATTAGCCTCTTCAACTAAAGTTGACGAGGCTTTTTTTAAGGAATAGTTTTTGATAAGAAATTACTTTAAAACCAAATTGACCATGCATTTTTAGAATCCCTAGGAGGGAGTTTACCTGTGCAACACATATCAAAACATGAAAAGATTCCTTTTTATTTTTCTCTTCACATCTTGTTTTTTTGCGTTTTCCCAAACTAAAGTTGGTGGTATTATAGTGGATGAAACTGGTTCTCCCATCGCTTTTGCCAATATCATTTTTAAAAACTCTTCCGAGGGAACCATTACCAATGATAATGGACGTTTTTATATAGAATCGGACCAGACATATAATACCATACAGATTTCATTTATAGGATTTGAAACAAAGGAGATTGAGCTGGAACAGAGAGTGAACTATAATATGGAGATTACTTTGCAAGAATCTGCGGAACAGCTCAAAGAAGTAATCGTATATACCGGTAAACAATCCAAAAAAAATAACCCTGCTATTGAAATATTAAAAAAAATATGGGCAAAGAAGCGGGAAAATGGTGTTCGAAAATTCAAACAATACCAATATGATAAGTATGAAAAGGTAGAATTTGACTTGAATACTATTGATAGTGCTCTGATCAAGAGTAAACTCTTTAAAGGATTGGAATTCATGTTTGCGGATTTGGATACTTCGAGAATTACGGGGAAAACCTATTTGCCTATGTTTTTAAATGAAAGCTTTTCCAAAATCTATGGAGATAACATTTTAGAAGAGGAGAAGGAAGATGTACTAGGGAACAAAAATTCGGGATTTAGCGGAAACCAGGCTATTACAGCTTTTGTGGAAGATTTATATTCAGACTATGATATCTATAATAATTACCTGAAGTTTTTTGATAAAAGTTTTACCAGCCCACTTTCCAAGACTGGGGTGGATACGTATAACTATGTGCTATCGGATAGTACATTTATTGACAATAAATGGTGTTACAATATTATTTACTACCCCAGAAGAAAAAATGAACTCACATTTAAAGGAGATTTTTGGGTAGCTGATACTACCTATGCCATTAAAAAAATCAATCTTCAGGTTACTAAAAGTGCCAACATCAACTGGGTGAAGGAAATTTATATAGAACAAGAATTTGATGTGGTGAACGATTCGGTCTTTTTACTGAAAAGAGATTATATGTTGAGTGATTTTAGTTTTTCAAAAAAGGAAAAATCGCGAGGCGTATATGGCAAACGTACCACAGTTTTTGATAATTATAAGTTCGATACCGCCCGTCCCGAAGAATTCTACAAGGCAGAATCGGACCCTTATGACCCCAGAGTGTTTTCACGAGATAGTATATTCTGGAAAAATGCTCGTCTAGAAACCCTTAATGACGATGAGTCAGGAATATTTAAATTACTGGATACGCTTAAAACCGTTCCAAAGTTTAGGACTTACTATGACATTGTCAGTATTCTTGGTTCTGGTTATATAGAGATTGATAAATGGAATATTGATGTAGGTAATATCTATAGCGTTCTTGGATTTAACGATGCCGAAGGTACGCGTGTTCGGCTTGGGGCAAGAACTTATTTTGGACAGAATGATACCTGGCGATTAGAAGGGTACATGGCCTACGGATTTACGGATAAAAAAGCAAAACACGGTTTTTCTGCTAAGTTTTTATTGGATAGAAAGTCAAGATTGATTCTCTCCGGGGGGAATCGGAGGGATATTGAACAGTTGGGACTAAGTCTTACAAGTACCAATGATGTATTGGGAAGGAGTATCGCCTCTTCATCTTTGGTGACGGTAGGTGCCAATGATCGGTTGACCAATATTAATTTGTCTACACTGAACTTTGAAGTGGAACCCGCAAAGAATTTTAGAGTTCGTCTAGGCGGATCTTTCAGAACGTTAAGCTCTGCTTTACCGGATGCATTTAACCTTGATTATATAGATCCAGATTCTCCAACAGGCATTTCATCGGAAGTAAAACAATTTGACCTGAATACAACCTTAATATATACTCCCGGAAAGAGAACCATAGGATATGGTGTGGAACGGGCGAATATAAACGATGACCATAGCACATTACTTCTTAACTACACCAAAGGTGTCCGCGGATTTTTGGAAAGTGACTTTGACTACGAGAAAGTTCAGTTTTCGTACCGACAACCTTGGCAAATAGGTGGCTTTGGAAGATTAACAAGCAGCATAGAATTGGGCAAGACATTTGGTGAGGTTCCTCTAAGTTTATTAAGCGTAGTACCCGGAAATCAAACGCTTTTTACCCTCTACAATACCTTTCCGAATCTGGATTTTTACGAATTTGTTACCGATACCTATGCCACAGTGCACTTAGAGCACAATTTTAATGGACGCTTATTTTCAAGAATTCCGGTGTTGAGAAAATTAAACCTTAGAGAGATTGTGGGAGTGAGGGGAGCATGGGGGCAGCTTTCGGACGAGAATATGGCGTTGAGCTCTCCGTCCAACATTCCATTGATAGCACCTAACGATCAAATTTATTGGGAGTACTCTTTTGGTATAGGAAACATCTTTAAAATTCTTAGAATCGATTTCAATTTTAGAGGAAACTATTTAGATAACCCAGATGCCCGGCGATTTGGTATTACTGGAACTTTCGGATTTAATTTTTAATTCATAATAAGAACACAATTTCCTTACCTTATTCGCTTATTAGTAGCTATTTTTGCAAAAAAATAAACGCCTCAAAATGTCTAAGAAAGAAGAAGTCACTTTTGATGTCCTTATAGAAATCCCAAAAGGTAGCAGAAATAAGTACGAATACGATTTTACATTGCATAAAATCCGGTTTGACCGTACTCTTTTCTCTTCAATGATGTATCCTGGAGACTATGGATTTGTCCCAGAAACCTTGGCTTTGGATAAGGATCCTTTAGATGTTTTGGTATTGGGCACGGAACCTACCTATCCCATGGTGGTCATGGAAGTAAAGCCTATTGGAGTGTTCCATATGACCGATGAAAAAGGACCTGATGAAAAAATTATCTGTGTTCCTATTTCAGACCCTATTTGGAGCAAAAGAGATGATATCAGCGATTTAAATCCACATCGATTAAAAGAAATCGAACATTTTTTCCAGGTATATAAAGACTTAGAAGAAAAGAAGGTAGATACAGGTGGTTGGGGAGATGTAACTGAAGCTATAGACATCTACCATCAGTGTGTAAAACGCTATGAAGAAAGCGAGCATAAAAAGAAGCGAACCTTTACTATTTAAGGCAGTATCGACATAAGATTTATGCACTTTTGACCTTCAAAAGTGCATTTTTTTTATTAGTCTGTATTTTACTACTTTTGCTGCCACTAAAAAACTCATAAAATAACTATAACACTATGGAATTAATCTTAAAATTTCTGCCCGTATTTGGTATTGTGGCGCTAATCTTTGTATTCATTAAGAATATGTGGGTAGGAAAGCAGGATGTGGGAGATGCTAAAATGGCAAGGATTGCCAAAAATATTGCAGATGGAGCAATGTCCTTCCTTAAAGCAGAATATAAAATACTGAGCATCTTCGTGATTGCTGTTGCTATCCTTTTATTCCTTAAAGGAAGTAACGAAGAGGGATCTAACGGAATGGTAGCATTATCATTCATTGTCGGAGCTATTTGCTCGGCTTTGGCAGGTTTTATTGGGATGAGAGTTGCTACAAAAGCAAATGTTAGAACGACTCAGGCTGCCAAAAATTCTTTAGGAAAAGCATTAGAAGTTGCTTTTGCTGGTGGTGCGGTAATGGGATTAGGTGTAGTAGGTCTTGGTGTTTTAGGGCTTAGTGGTTTGTTCATAATATACCAATCTATTTGGCCAGGCGCAGAAAATTTAGGCTTGGTATTAAATGTGCTTTCAGGATTTTCTCTGGGAGCTTCATCTATAGCACTTTTTGCACGTGTAGGAGGAGGTATTTATACCAAAGCAGCGGATGTTGGTGCAGATTTGGTTGGTAAGGTAGAAGCAGGTATTCCAGAAGATCACCCCTTAAACCCAGCTACTATTGCAGATAATGTTGGTGATAACGTTGGTGATGTTGCTGGTATGGGAGCTGATTTATTTGAATCTTATGTCGGTTCTATTATTGGTACCATGGTGTTAGGGGCATTCATTATTACACCTGATTTTGCAGGTTTAGGTGCAGTGTACCTTCCTTTGGTATTGGCTGCGGTAGGTATTTTAATGTCTATTATAGGAACGTTCTTTGTTAGAGTTAAAGATGGTGGAAATCCTCAAACTGCATTAAATATTGGTGAATTTGGTTCTGCAGGCTTAATGGTTGTTGCTTCTTACTTCATTATTCATGGTTTAATCCCTGAAAGCGTTGAAGGTTTGCCATTCGGAGCAATGGGAATCTTCTGGGCCACCTTAGCCGGTCTTGTTGCTGGTTTAGGCGTGGGAAAAATTACAGAGTACTACACGGGTACAGGTACAAAACCAGTAAAATCTATCGTTTCACAATCTGAAACAGGTGCGGCAACAAACATTATTGCAGGTTTGGGCGTTGGTATGATGTCCACTATGATTCCTATTTTATTGATTGCTGCAGCGATTTTGGTATCACACCATTTCGCAGGTCTATATGGTATTGCAATCGCTGCAGTAGGTATGTTGGCGAATACGGGTATTCAATTAGCTGTTGATGCCTACGGACCAATTTCTGATAATGCCGGGGGTATTGCAGAAATGGCTGAGTTAGATCCAGAGGTACGTGAGCGTACGGATAAATTAGATGCTGTTGGTAATACAACCGCCGCTATTGGCAAAGGTTTTGCAATTGCTTCAGCTGCATTAACGGCTTTGGCTTTGTTCTCTGCTTTCATGAAAGTAGCAAACGTAACTTCTATTGATGTATCCCAGCCTAAAATTATGGCGGGTCTTTTAATAGGTGGAATGCTTCCTTTTGTATTCTCTGCCTTGTCTATGAATGCTGTAGGTCGTGCTGCAATGGCGATGATTGAAGAAGTTCGTCGCCAGTTTAGAGATATTCCACAATTGAAAGCTGCATTGGAAGTAATGAGAGCTGTTGATTCAGATATGTCAAAAGCGACTCCAGAGCAACGTGCAATTTTTGATGAAGCTGATGGACTTGCAGAGTACGATAAGTGTGTAGATATTTCTACCAAGGCTTCTATTAAAGAAATGGTATTGCCAGGTCTATTGGCGATTGCTGTTCCGGTTGCTGTTGGTTTTATTGGTGGTGCTGAAATGTTGGGTGGTCTGCTTGCAGGTGTAACCACTTGTGGGGTTTTAATGGCCATTTTCCAATCAAACGCAGGTGGTGCTTGGGATAACGCTAAGAAAATGATTGAATCTGACGGACGTAAAGGTTCTGATGCACATAAAGCTGCCGTTGTTGGTGATACGGTTGGTGATCCATTTAAAGACACCTCTGGACCTTCATTGAACATCTTGTTAAAGTTGATGTCCGTTGTGGCTTTGGTTATTGCACCAAGTTTGGTGAGCCTTGCTCCAGCTGATGAGGTTAGTATGCTAAAAGAAGACGGCACTACAATCTCTATCACTACTGAAGGAATGAAAGAGAGCGTACCTGTTGAAAAACAAGTCCGTGTTGAAATGAGCAACACTGCTGAAGGCTTATACAAAGCGGTTGTTACATCAACGTATGAAGTAGCCGGAGAAGCAAAAGAAGAAATAAAAGAATTTACCGGAGCTACCAAAGAAGAAGTACAAAAATTGGTAGATGCTTATAAAGCAGCATCCAAAGAGTAGCTTTCAAATATCTTTTTAAATAATAAAAAACCACGCTTTAAGCGTGGTTTTTTGTTTCTATTGAAGTCTAAAAGTTATCGGAATTGAAAAAGGTACTTTAACAGGATTTCCTCTTTGTTTTCCCGGGGTCATTTTTGGTAATTTCGAGATAATTCTAGCAGCCTCTGTTTCTAGAACTTCATGAGGTCCACGCATTCTAACTTCATCAATGCCCCCGTCTTTTTGAATGACAAAAACCACATGTACCCTACCTTGCTGTCCCATTTCTTGGGCAATCTCAGGATAGCGGAAATTCTTTCGTATATGCTTTTGCATCATCTCTTGAAAACAAGCTCGTTTATCATCTGAACCTTCACAACCTGGGAAAACTGGTACATCTTCAATGACAGTAAAAGGAATTACGTCATCGACAGGATCTTTTGTAAAATCAATATCATCAATTGTTGCAATCTCAGTGTCTTGATTGGGTTCAATAGCCTCAATTACCGTTTCTATAATGTCCTTTTCATTATCTACAATTTCAATAACTGGTGGTGTTTGAATTTTTGGAGGTGGAGGTGGAGGTAAGTTGATGATTACCGGTGGGAGTACGTCATCGATATCATCAGGCATGTCTAAATTTTGTGCAAATTCTGGGGTTTCATAAAAGGTTTTCCATTCCAAAGCAACATAAGCAAGCAATAGTACTGTTGTCATTCCAATGGAGAAATAGAGCAAGCTGTTCTTTTTCAGTTCCAGTTTTGGATTTTTCTTTAATTCCATATTTTCAAAATTTATGAAGCAGAGAGCTTCGAGTTAGAAATAATGGGTGTTAACCCTAATCTAAAACTAAGTTGAAAACAAAAGGAATAAAACTAAGAATGAGGGAACTAACCTTTTGGATGAGGGAAAAATCAAATTACCATCTTATTCTATGGGAAATTAATGGAATTTTAATTTCTGAAAAAGGCCAAGGTTATTAGAGAGTTAAGATGACCTGGATTCTTTTGTATGAATCTATTTAAATCATATATTGTAGGATAAATCTTATAAAATTAGTAATATGAAAAGAAAGGTAAGTTTGATGTTTGGATTATTATTTTTAATCCTAATGTCTTGTGAAAAGGAAGAAACAGTGGCAGAAAACCTCGAAGCCATAAAAAGTACATCAAGTATAGGTTCTAATGGTTGTGAGGTAAATGGAAATTTTAACCCGATTAGTTTTTCAAATGAAGAACGGATATTTACAGCTGTAGGATTATCAGGTTTTAGTTCGGTATGGACGGTAGAATCTGGGAATATTCAAATAATTGGTTCCAGTGTAGGAAGCAGTGTTAGATTAAGGTTTTTATCCAATTTTACAACAGGAAGTGTAATGGTAAAAATAAATAACCCTGGAGCTTCAACGGATTGTGACGTTGTATTAAATCTTTACAAAGTAGGTTTTGACCCAAATTGTCCAAATACTGGACCAAGCGCTGTTCCTATATTCTCCCAGTTTGGAAGCCCTACTCCTCCAGGTTATCAAGAAGGAAATTTGGGTAGTAACTCTTTATGTGTGAATACGATTGCAAATCGATTGTCTATTCCATTCGATCCATGTGTTTCTTCATATTCTTGGACAATAAACCCAAGCGGGATTAATGTGGCCGACATTTTTCCGGAGGATAACGGAAATGCCGCAACAGTTATCATAAAGAATGCTGGAAATTATACTGTGACTTTGGTAACCTCTAATGCGAACGGAACCCGTATTGAGGTGTTTGGTTTGAATGCAGTGAACTGTAATTCTGGAGGAGGTTTCTAAAAACTCTCCTTTGTTAAAAGTAAGGCCCCTACAAAATATAACTTGCAGGGGCCTTTTATTGGTGTACTTTTTTGAGTATCAAAACAACCCATGAATTTCAGCATCAATTTTATTGATTACAGTACCCAAATCTTCAGGTTCATCAACAAAATTGATGTTGTCCACATCAATGATAAGAAGTTTACCTTTTTCGTAGGTGTTTACCCAGGCCTCGTAGCGTTCGTTCAATCTACTTAAGTAATCTATCGAGATGCTGTTTTCATAATCCCGCCCGCGTTTGTGGATTTGATTTACCAAATTGGGAATGGAGCTGCGCAAATAGATGAGCAAATCTGGAGGTTGTACCAAACTTTCCATTAAATCAAAAAGACTGGAGTAATTCTCAAAATCGCGATTGGTCATTAATCCCATGGCATGAAGGTTGGGCGCAAAAATATGGGCATCTTCATAAATGGTCCTATCTTGAATCACTTTTTTGCCTCCTTCACGAATTTTTAAAATCTGCCGGTAACGACTATTCAAAAAGTATATCTGAAGGTTAAAGCTCCAACGCTCCATTTGCGTGTAGAAATCATCTAAATAGGGATTATCTACCACGTCCTCAAAGTGAGCTTCCCATTTATAATGCTTTGCCAATAAATTAGTTAATGTAGTTTTTCCTGCTCCAATGTTTCCGGCTACCGCAATGTGCATGGGTCTTTTTGTTGAATGGTTATTAGACTGTTGTGTTTAATCGAAAGGCATACAATATACAACGAATCTTGTTGAAGGTAAAACCTACTATGTACCTTTTATCAACCTTTCGACGAAATCACCCTTATCAATGTTTTAGCGCATGGCAACTGCAACCAGGAATGCTAAAACTCTGAGTCTGCTCATGCCAAGGAAATGCTTGGTTGTACTTATTGTTTTCCCAATAAAATTGACTACGTTCCTTTGGTTCATTTCCAATTTCATTCATGGTCTCCGTATCATACAATCGCCCATTGATCATGGTGTAGCGCACCGAATTGGTGTTTTCAATATCTTCTAAGGGGTTTTTATCCAGAACAATTAAATCGGCAAGTTTACCGACTTTTAAAGAGCCTATTTCATCTCCCATGCCAATATATTGAGCGCCGTTTATGGTTGCAGCTTTTAAAGCTTCCATATTGGACATGCCTCCGGCTTTTAGCATCCAAAGTTCCCAATGTGCGCCAAGGCCCTGCAATTGCCCATGAGCACCTAGATTTGCCTTAACACCTGCATTTGAAAGCTTGGTAACGGTTTCGGAAACTAGAATGTGACCGTTTTTATATTCTTCCTGCGGTACTTTGGTGCGATGTCGGCTTCGTGAATCAACAATATGTCTAGGGGTATATTTCAGCAGTTTTTCATTCTCCCAGACATTATCCCGTTCATAGTAGAAGTATTCACCATTCATTCCACCATAATTTACAATTAGAGTAGGTGTATAACCACTTTTGCTGTTGCTCCATAAAGTAACAATGTCTTTATAGACAGGTGCCACAGGAATATTATGCTCCACACCTGTATGTCCATCCATAATCATGGTCATGTTGGTGAAAAATGTAGAACCGCCCTCAGGAACAACATTTACTCCTAGCTCTTTGGCTGCTTGCATAACCTGTTGTCTCTGTTCTCTGCGCGGTTGGTTATAACTTTTAACAGAAGTGGCCCCAAATGCTTTTGTTCTTCGGATAGCAGAGCGCGCATCTTCTAAATTGTTGATGACAGCTTTAAAATCCCCATCCGCACCATAAAGGATAAAGCCAGTGGAATAAATACGAGGGCCCACCATCTCTCCGCTTTTTACAAGCTCCGACAAGCCAAAGACGGTTTCGCTATTTGCGGATGGATCATGAGCTGTAGTTACTCCATAGGCAAGATTTGCATATAATTGCCAGTGCTTTTTAGTGTTCAGCCCTGCTCTAAAAGCACCAATATGGGCATGGGCATCTACAATACCGGGCATAATGGTCTTGCCTTTCATATCAAATACCTTTGTGCTTGAGGGTACGGAAACTTCTGATGAAACACCAATAGCCTCAATTTTATTGTTCTCAATTAAGATAGTCGCATTCTCCAAAACCTCATCATTCTCCATAGTGATAATCCTAACATTGGTTAAAGCAATGCTGCCTTTGGGTCTATCTGTTTTGGCAATTAAACCAACATCAATTCCTTTTTCAGTCATTGGTGGAATACTGTCTGGAGAATTTTGAAGAAAAGTAAAGCGTTGATTTACATCATTTGAGAAATATTGACTGCCTAAAGTCCAATGTAACTTTTTACTGTTATTGGACCAATGCAAATTATAGCCAGCATCCTTGGCTACCTGTGTTATTGGAAAAGCTTTGCTTTTCGGGTCAAACTCAATGGTTTGACCTGTAATTGTCATTGGCGCAACATACGCTTTGTGAAGATTGGAAAATAGTAACCATTTGTTATCTGGAGAGGGTACAATATGATTGGCATATTTTGATTTAAAATGAACCCGTTCATCTTTTCCATCAAAATCTACACTTTTTAGCTCTTTTGTAAGTGCTCCAAAAAATTGCCCCCCTGTTTGAAAGAAAATCCGTTGGTCATTCTTACTGAAAGTAGGAGTTAAGCCATTATCGGTTAGTTTTTTTGAATTACCTCCATTGGCAGACATTACATAAATTCCTGGTTCTTTAGTGAAAGTACGGCCTTGGTCATTATTACCACTTTGCTTGCCATAAACCAAATGTTTTCCATCATTGGAAAAGGATGGAAAACGGTAAATTCCTATTAATGAAGTCATTTTTGTAGATGAACCGCCATTTGAGGCTATTTTATGGATAGCACCTAGTTGTTCATCATCCCAAGAAACATAAACAATTTCCTTACCATTGGGCGAAAATGAAGGTTCAAATTCAAGGTCATCACTATTGGTCAAACGTTTGGGTTTACCATTGGGCAGCGTTTTGGTCCATAAGTGTCCAAGAGCGCTGAATACAATCTTTTTTCCATCAGGTGAAGTTTTTACATGGCGAATCACCTTGGCGGTAAACTCTTCTGAATCTACTTGATGTTTAGCACGATGGGTTTCCGCTATTTTTAGTGTCGTATTTATTTTGAAAGGGATAGGGTCTACTTTTAAGGTTTCAATATTGACTTTATGAATTTTTCCACCCGCCCAAAAGACAATTTCCTTGTTATTGGGTGTCCAACTAAAATTGGGATAAGTACCAAAAAGAGCCCAGGCTTCCATTTGATCTTTGTTTAAAGCATCATATATGGGCCATTCTTCCCCTGTTTCTAAATCATGAACAAACAAAACGGTTTTGGTGCGGACACGCTTAACAAAAGCTAATTTTCTGTTATCTGGTGATACGGTTGGTCTAGATGCACTGCCTGGTCCGCCGGTAATAGGAATAGTTTTTCCAGTCTCAAAATCATAACGTTTAACAACATAAATCTGTGAGTTTGGGTTTTTGTTATATTGAAAAAAACCTCCAGAGTACATGTCTTCACAATAGTAAAGATATTTTCCATCCCTGGAAATAGAAGGTTCATTTACATCTTGCTGATCATTTTTTCTTTTAGTCAGTTGCAATCCACTTCCACCTGTAATGTGGTATTGCCATAACTCTCCTGCACCCAATGAACGTTGAGAGGTAAAGTGTTTTCTGGCGATGATGTGATTTCCATCTGAAGTCCAAACAGCATTGTTAAGCAATCGAAAATCTTCTTTGGTGACTTGTTTTGCATTCTGCCCATCCACATCCATGACCCAAATGTTATCACCCCCACCAGCATCGGAAGTGAAGGATATTTTTTTGCCATCTGGACTAAAACGTGGTTGTACCTCAAACGGTAGTCCAGAACGTAGCACTTTTGGAGTTCCACCAGCTATCGGCATAACATAAATGTCTCCTAACATATCAAATGTAATTTGACTGCCATCAGGGCTAACGTCTAGATTCATCCATGTTCCCTCATCGGTTTCCAAAGCAACATCATTGATTTTCCAATCCGTGTAAGGATTGGAGACATCCCATTTGTTGTCATCTTTTTTTTCTTGACCAAAAGAGGAGAGTGTAAAAAAGAAAAGAAGAGTTGGCAAAAGTACTTTGTTTTTCATTTTAAAGAATATTAGTCAATGAACAAAATACGCATAAAGAGGGTATTATCATGAAAAGGAATTTTAAAATTTTATTTGGTTTTCAAGACCAAAACATTTTTATATTTTTGCACACAATTATTGAGGAAAGATTTGACTGATTGCAACCTCCCTAAAAAAATGCTAAAAAGTGGTGTAAACTTCTTTGGGCTTTGCCGTCAAATCTTCACGTAAAATTACATATACATGCCATATTTGTTTACATCAGAATCTGTTAGTGAAGGACACCCAGACAAAATAGCGGATCAAATAAGTGATGCACTATTAGATAATTTTTTAGCTTTTGACCCTGAAAGCAAGGTAGCTTGCGAAACTTTGGTCACTACTGGGCAAGTGGTGTTGGCTGGCGAGGTAAAAAGCCACACGTATTTGGATGTTCAAAATATTGCGCGAAAGGTTATCAATGATATTGGGTACACCAAAGGAGAATACCAATTTAGTGGAGATTCTTGTGGTGTTATTTCTTTGATTCATGAGCAGTCACAAGACATAAACCAGGGGGTTGATAGAGGAAAAAAAGAAGACCAAGGTGCAGGAGACCAAGGTATGATGTTCGGTTATGCAACAAAGGAGACGGAAAACTATATGCCTTTGGCCCTTGATATTTCCCACAAAATCCTTCAAGTCTTAGCAGAACTTAGACGAGAGGGCAGCCAAATAGGTTATTTAAGACCAGACGCTAAAGCGCAAGTAACCATTGAGTATTCTGATGATAACGCTCCTCAACGTATAGATACGATTGTGGTTTCCACGCAACATGATGATTTCGATTCTGATGATCAAATGCTATCAAAAATCAAAGAAGATATTATCTCTATTCTTATTCCAAAAGTTGTGGACAGATTACCAAAAAACATTCAAGCCCTTTTTGATGACCAAATCAACTATCATATAAACCCAACAGGAAAATTTGTGATTGGTGGTCCACATGGAGATACAGGCCTTACCGGTCGTAAAATAATTGTGGATACTTATGGGGGAAAAGGAGCGCATGGAGGTGGTGCTTTTAGTGGAAAAGACCCGAGTAAAGTAGATAGGAGTGCAGCGTATGCAGCAAGGCATGTGGCAAAGAATTTAGTTGCTGCTGGTGTTGCTGATGAAATTCTAGTGCAGGTGAGTTACGCGATAGGAGTGGTAGAGCCCACCTCAATTTTTGTGGACACTTATGGTACATCCAATATTGGTTTGTCAGATGGTGAAATAGCTGAAAAAGCTTCGGAATTGTTTGATATGAGACCATTTGCCATAGAAGAACGTTTAAAGCTTAGAAATCCAATTTATTTAGAAACAGCTGCCTATGGTCACATGGGAAAACAACCCCAAACACTGACCAAAGTTTTTGAATCCCCATACAACGGAAAGATTGAAAAAGAAGTAGAACTGTTTACATGGGAAAAACTAGATATGGTCGAAGCAGTAAAAACTGCATTTGGTTTATAGATCAAAATTTATTTCAAAATAAAAAGGGAGCCAATATTGGCTCCCTTTTTTATTGGGATACTCTCATGAACTTTAGTAGTTTTAGAAAATAAAACTATCCGAATGAAAAGTTCTACTCGATTTATATTCCTGGGCATTTGTATTGTGTTAATGGCTGTAAGCTGTAAAAAAACCATCAAACAAGATACTGTTGAACAAGAAGACACTTATGTGGCCGATAATTACACTAAGCAAGAAGTAGATATTGAAATGCGTGATGGCGTTACATTGCACACTACCATATATGCTCCCAAGGATGTTTCAAAAGAATATCCCATATTGATGCAACGCACTCCCTACAGCTCAAGACCATATGGAGAGGGAAACTTTAGAAAGCAAATAGGGCCTAATATTCATTTAATGAAAGAGGGGAATATCATTGTGTACCAAGATGTACGAGGAAGATGGTTAAGTGAAGGACATTATGAAAACATGCGAGCCTATATTCCAAATAAAACTTCCAATGAGCATGTGGATGAAAGTTCGGATACGTATGATACCATTGAATGGTTGGTGAACAATGTGGAAAATAATAATGGTAAAGTGGGTGTCTGGGGAATTTCTTATCCGGGTTACTACGCAACATATGCCACTATTGATGCGCATCCTGCTCTAAAAGCATCTTCTCCACAAGCCTGTATTGGCGATTTCTTTTTTGATGATTTTCACCATAACGGGGCATATTTATTGAGTTATTTTAGAGTAACATCCCTTTTTGGTACACCACGGCCAAACAATGACCAACCTATAGATACAGCTTGGTATTCTTTTCCAGATATTCAAACAGAGGATCAATACCAATTCTTTTTGGATGCCGGCCCTTTAAAAAACCTCAACTCATTTTTTGAGTACGAAACTGTTGATACGCCTACTATGCGACCAGAAGGGGTAACGGACGATTATTTTTGGAATGAATTAAAAGAACATCCCAATTACGATGAACTTTGGCAGAGTCGCGGATTGATTCAACATTTAGATAAATCCAAATCACATGTAGCTACCATGATTGTTGGCGGTTGGTTTGATGCCGAAGACCTCTACGGGCCATTGGAAACCTATAAGAATATCGAAAAAAATAAAGAGAGTTATAATACCATGGTTTTTGGGCCATGGGATCATGGCCGCTGGGCACGTCGGAATGGACGTAGTTTAGTGGGCAACTACTATTTTGGTGATTCCATATCAGAATTTTACCAAGAAAAGATTGAAACGAAATTCTTCAATCATTTTTTAAAGGGAGATGGTGATAAAAATAGTGGCCTGCCTGAAGCTTATGTTTTCGATTCAGGAAGAAAGGAGTGGAAAGAATATGATTCTTGGCCACCTAAGGGCCTTGAAAAGCAAGCCATGTTTCTTTCAGAAAATCAGGAATTAACCAGTGAGCAAAACGATGTTTCGGGGATTAAGTTCATAAGTGATGTCAAAAAACCGGTTCCCTATTCTGAAGATATTAAATCCGTACTTACACCAAGAAAATATATGACAGATGATCAGCGTTTTGCCGCTCGTCGCTCAGATGTTCTTGTTTTTGAGACCGATGTGATGGAAGAAGATTTAACCCTGGCAGGTGATATTTTAGCAAAACTAAAAGTAGCTACTACTGGGACTGCGTCAGATTGGATTGTAAAGATTATCGATGTACATCCTGCAAATACGGAAACCAATGAGGAGATGCAGGACCATCTTAAAATGAGCAATTATCATTTAATGATTCGAAGTGAGGTGTTACGTGGACGATTTAGAAATAGTTTTTCAAACCCGGAACCGTTTACTCCAAACAAGAAGACCGATGTCACCATTAAATTGCAAGATGTTTTTCATACAATAAAGAAAGGCCACAAGCTTCAGGTACAAGTGCAAAGCACATGGTTCCCTCTAATAGATTTGAATCCGCAGACCTACGTTGAAAATATATTCAAAGCAGATGAAACGGATTTTAAAACACAGACCCACACAGTATTTACTGATTCTAGTATTGAGTTTTCGGTTTTAAAATAACCAAAGATCCCACATATAAAATGCAATAGGTTTTTAAGATGCTAACTTTTAGATTTATGCGACCTAGATTTTATTAGTTTAACTACTAAAATTGGCATTTTTCATAATGTGTTTGGTAATGACTTTTTTTAATTCTTGGTATTTTGTTTGGATTAACCAATGACCAGAATCTAATTCTAAAAACTCATATTCATTTTTCATATATTGATGACTTTCACTAACAGCATAAGAGCCTATCGCGATGTCCTTATTTCCCCAAATAAATAACGTTGGAACATTGATATCTCCAAGTATTTGTTTTGTAGCTGCACTCTTTAATAGTTTGTAATTACTGCGATAATAATTTAGCGATGCAGTCAGTTGTTTTGGGTTTTTAAAAACTTCCAAATAATTGTCAATTTCATTGGATTCACTATTCTTCCATAATTTTTTTAATATTTTGAAATCATCTTTTCTGATTCGTGATTCTGGAAGATATGACAGCTGAAAGTCTTTTATATATTGACTCATTTTACTTTGTTCCATATCAACTACAATGGCTTTTCCAAAAGCTTGTAGATGTGGAACAGAGATTCCGGTCCAACTTAAAATCCTGTCTTGATGATCATGGACTACTTTCCAACCAATGGCCGCTCCCCAATCATGACCAAGAAGATGAAATTTTGATTTATTTAGAAAATTGGAAATGCCTAAAACATCCTTGCTCAGCTTATCTAAACTGTAATGTTTTTTGCCCTTAGGACATGCATTTTTGCTATACCCTCTTAAATTGGGGGCAACACAATAAAAACCATTTTTAGAAAAATGAGACATTAGCTTTTTCCACATATAAGACGTTTCAGGCCAACCATGCAAAAAAATCACTAACTCGTTTTCCTTATCGCCATCAGTTCGGCAATCGAATGTCAAATCATCAATCTTTATTTGAATGGTTTCTTTCATACTTTGGAATTACATCTAAACAAATTTTTATTGTTAGTAACAACCGTATTTCTATTTAGAGCAACTCCAAAATACAGGTTTTAGATTTCTTGCGGATATTAATTTTTCATAAAAGATTAGGATTTTAAAAGATTCTGCCTTTATATTTGTTCTAATAAGTTCAAACACGTATTGAATAGTTATCAAGAAAGGTGGAGGGAATAGACCCTATGAAGCCTTAGCAACCCTTGACTTCCAATGTCAAGAAGGTGCTAAATTCTATCCTAACGTTTTAGGAATAGATAACAGCCATCGATTTATATCGATTTCACTTTCTTATAACTTTTTGATTTATCCTATCAATCTACGGATTGAGTAGGGTTTGGCTTTTTATTTTATCGATGCTAATAATTTAAAAAACTGAAATCATGAGTGATCAAAAATTTTCAACCAATGCCTTGCATGCAGGACACGACACCACCCAAACCGGTGGCACTAGGGCAGTACCTATTTATCAAACAACATCTTACGTTTTTAACGACACAGAACATGCTGCTAATCTATTTTCATTAGCAGAGCTTGGGTTTATTTACACACGTTTAAATAACCCCACCAATCAAATACTGCAAGAAAGGCTTGCTGCTATTGAAGGTGGGGTGGGAGCTGTAGTTTTTGCCTCAGGCACAGCCGCCATTTCCACTGGATTGTTAACGCTGTTAAAAGCTGGTGATCATATAGTGGCATCGAGCAGTTTATATGGAGGTACATTTAACTTATTAAACGTTACCTTACCTCGATTGGGTATTACTACCACTTTTGTGGATGCATCGGACCCTTCTACTTTCAAAGATGCAGTGCAAGAAAATACTAGAGCGTTCTTTGTGGAGTCTTTGGGCAATCCTAAATTGGATGTGTTGGATTTAAAAGCTATTTCCAAGGAAGCAAAAGCAGCTAAAGTGCCATTCATAGTTGATAATACCGTGGCAACTCCTGGATTATTGAATCCTATTGAACATGGGGCAAATCTTGTGATTCATTCATTGACCAAATATATTGGGGGACAAGGTAACTCTTTAGGTGGTGCTATCATTGATGCTGGTACCTTTGATTGGGCTAATGGTAATTTTCCAGAATTTACAGAACCATCTGCTGGGTACCATGGTTTGGTTTATAGTGAAGCCTTAGGTGCTGCTGCATTTACTTTTAAATTGATTTTGGAAGGTTTGCGTGATTTTGGCGGTGCATTAAGTCCATTTAATGCCTTTCAAATTATTCAAGGCCTAGAAACTTTGCCAGTAAGAATCAAGCAGCATAGTGAAAATGCTTTGGCTTTGGCAGAATGGTTGCAAGATAGAGATGAAGTAGCTTGGGTAAACTATCCTGGGTTAAAAGGGAATAAATACTATGAGCTGGCACAAGAATACTTGCCAAAAGGGCAAAGTGGTTTGGTTACGTTCGGGGTAAAAGGTGGTTTTGAAGCAGCAAAAAAATTGACCGATGCAACCAAGATATTCTCATTATTGGCAAATATAGGTGATACCAAATCTTTGATCATTCATCCAGCAAGTACAACGCATCAGCAATTGACTGAAGAGCAACAAGCAGATGCCGGAGTATCTCAAGACTTGATTAGATTATCAGTTGGGCTAGAAGATTTATCTGATTTGAAAGCCGATTTAGAACACGCATTTTCAACAATTGATAAGTCGGTTTTGGCTTAATAAATAATATTTTATGCTCAAGCATATTACCATACAAAACTATACCACCTTAAATGGCGTTGTTGAAGATTTGCAATTGTCCTATCAAGTTTTTGGGGAGAAATTGCACACTGCGCCTATTGTTTTGGTGAATCATGCGCTTACAGGAAACTCCAATGTTACGGGAGAAGAAGGGTGGTGGTCAGATTTAATTGGTAAGGACAGATGTATTAATACAGATACCTATACCATTTTGGCTTTCAATATTCCAGGAAACGGATATGATGGTTTTGTTATTGATAATTATAAGGATTTTGTTGCTGGTGATATTGCACAGATTTTTCTTTCGGGATTGGAGCAACTTAAAATTGAACGGTTGTATGCAATTATTGGTGGTTCATTGGGCGGAGGTATTGCATGGGAGATGACTGCACTTAATCCAAAGATTACTGAACATTTGATCCCTGTAGCTTCTGATTGGAAGTCTACAGATTGGTTGATAGCAAATTGCCAAATCCAAGAACAGTTTTTGGTAAATTCTAAACAACCAGTTCACGATGCACGGATGCACGCTATGCTATGTTATAGAACTCCGGAATCTTTTAAAGAGCGTTTTAAGCGAAGCACCAATGAAGAACTTCAGGTTTTCAATGTAGAAAGTTGGTTGATGCATCATGGTGAAAAACTACAGGAACGATTTCAGCTCTCAGCATATAAATTGATGAACCAACTGTTGAAGACCATCGATATTACTAGAAATGGAGATGATGCTTTTAACTTGATTCAGCAAAGCGAAACGAAGATTCATATAATTGGTGTTAATTCAGATTTGTTTTTTACTGCTGAAGAAAACAAAGAAACATTTAGGCATTTGGCTCAGGCCAACGCAAATGTAACCTATGGAGAGGTACAATCCCTGCATGGGCATGATGCTTTTTTAATTGAATTTAAACAATTGGAAAAGCTTTTGGAACCAGTTTTTCAAAAAAACGGAAAAACAGATGGCATAAAAATCCTGAAGTTCGGAGGTAAATCCTTGGCCAATGGAGAAGGGATTGAAAATGTGCTGAATATCATTTCAAAAAAAGCAAAAGAAAGGGAGAATTTTGCGGTAGTACTTTCAGCTAGAGATAAAGCAACGGATCAATTGGAATCAATGCTTAAAAAAGCATCAAATGGAAAGGGTTTCAGTGAAGACTTAAATGTTTTTTCAAGTTATCAAAAAGGCAATACTTCTAAGATTGATATAAAAGAAGAACTTCAGCAAATAGAAAAGCTTTTAAAAGGTGTTTCACTTACTGGGGATTACAGCTTAAAAACTAAGGATGAACTATTATCCTATGGGGAATTAATTTCAGGAAAAGTTGTAAGCTCGTTATTGGAGAAATCTGGAATCAAAGCACAGCTTATTGATTCCAGAGCATTGATTAAAACAGATGATACATTTAATAATGCTGAGGTTGACGAAGCAATTTCCAAAGAAAATGTAATTCGTTGTTTTAAAGAACTGGATTCAGACGTTGTACCCATTATCACAGGCTTTATAGCATCTAATAGAGAAGGGGAGACTACAACTTTAGGAAGAAATGGCAGTAATTATTCTGCGGCGCTGTTGGCCAATTTTTTAGATGCCGAAGAACTGGTAAACTATACCCATGTAGATGGTATTTTTACGGCCAATCCGGATTTAGTTACTGATGCCAAGTTGATTGATGTTATTTCTTATGCTGAGGCTAACGAACTTGCAAATTTTGGAGCTAATATTCTACATGCCAAAACTATTATTCCGCTTATTGAAAAGAACATTCCATTGCGTATTCTTAATACGTTCAATAACGATAATAAAGGAACTCTTGTAGGCCCCAAAACTGAAAATGGAGGTATAAAATCTTTGTCTGTAATAGAGGATGTTGCGTTGGTTAACCTAGAAGGAAGAGGTCTTTTGGGCAAAGTAGGAATTGATGCCCGTATTTTTAAGGCCTTAGGACAAAACAATATAAATGTTGGGATAATCTCTCAAGGCTCTTCCGAAAGAGGAATTGGTTTGGTAGTAGAATCCAAAAAGGCCCAAAAAGCAAAAAAGGTATTGGATTTGGAGTTTGAAACGGATTATAGTTCTTATGACATCAATCAGATTACAGTGATGGAAGACGTTTCGGTGATTTCAATTGTTGGGATGGATTTAAGCACTTTCCATAAACCATTTAATGCTTTGGTGAAAAATCAAATTGTCCCTTTACTTTTTAATAATACGGTTTCAGGAAAGAATGTGAGTTTGGTGGTTAAAAAATCCGACTTGCACAAGGCCATCAATGTAGTTCATGGTCAAATTTTTGGAATTGCAAAGAAAATCAATCTGGCCATTTTTGGGCATGGTAACGTGGGAGCAACCTTGATAGATCAGATTTTGGATTCACAAAAAAATATTGAACTACGAAAAGGAATAGACCTTAGAGTCTTTGCTGTGTCAAATTCGAGAAAAGTATTGCTCAATGCAAATGGAATAGCAAAAAGTTGGAAAAAGGATTTGGATACAGGAGGGAAACCATATCAAATTGAAGACATTGTAGCTTTTGCTAAAGAGCATCATTTGGAGAATTTAATAGCTGTAGATAACACTGCGAGTGAAACATTTGTATCCAATTACGAGCTTTTCATTGAGAGTGGATTTGATTTGGTTTCATCCAATAAAATTGCCAATACTTTAGGCTTTGACTATTATAAATCGATTAGAAATCATCTGGAAAAAAATCAAAAGCAGTACCTCTATGAAACCAATGTTGGAGCTGGGTTGCCACTTATCGATACCATAAAATTATTACATCTTTCCGGAGAGAATATTACCCGTATAAAAGGTGTTTTCTCAGGCTCGTTAAGTTATATTTTCAATACTTTTTCAGAAAAAGAAGCGTCATTTTCAACTATTGTAAAAGAAGCTATGGACAAGGGGTATACAGAGCCCGATCCAAGAGAAGACCTTTCCGGCAATGATGTAGGGAGAAAGTTATTGATTTTAGCACGCGAATTGGACTTGCAAAATGAATTTTCAGATATTGAGATTGACAATCTGATCCCTAAACCATTACAATCAATCAATTTTGATGAGTTCATAGATAACATTTCAAAAATGGATGAAAGGTTTAGCAAGATTAAGCAAGATCAAAAAGACGGGTTTGTATTGCGATATATTGGTGACCTACATGGAGACTTGCAACAGGATAAAGGAATATTGGAAGCAAAATTGGTGTCTGTTCCAAAAGAAAGCGCTTTAGGGCAGGTTAAAGGTTCGGACTCCATAATTGAAATTTATACAGAATCATATGGCGAAAACCCCTTAGTGATTCAAGGGGCAGGAGCGGGTGCTGCGGTAACCGCAAGAGGAGTTTTTGGAGATATTTTAAGAATAGCAGAAAAAATATAATGAAGAACGAGAGGAAATTTGAAACGGAGGCGATAAGAATACAGTTGGAGCGCACACAATTTTTAGAGCATTCCACTCCACTGTATCTGACATCCAGTTTTGTATTTGAGGATGCAGAGGACATGAGAGCTTCGTTTGCGGAGGAAAAAGAACATAATATCTATTCAAGATATTCCAATCCAAACTCTTCAGAGTTTATAAATAAGGTATGTAAAATGGAAGGCGCAGAAAATGGCTTTGCATTTGCTTCTGGCATGGCGGCGGTGTTTTCCACATTTGCTGCTTTATTAGAGAGTGGGGATCATATTGTCTCTGCCAAAAGTATTTTTGGTTCTACACATACGCTTTTCACTCAATTTTTCCCCAAATGGAATATTGGTACAAGTTATTTTGATATCAATAATTTAGAGGCTGTTGAGGAACTAATTACTCCTAACACAAAAATTATATATGCTGAATCACCTACAAATCCAGGTGTTGATGTTTTGGATTTGGAGGTTATAGGAAACATTGCCAAAAAACATAATCTCATATTTATTATTGATAATTGTTTTGCATCACCCTATTTACAGCAACCCATAAAATTTGGAGCGGATTTGGTAATTCATTCTGGGACAAAACTGATGGATGGCCAGGGAAGGGTTTTGGCCGGAATTACAGTTGGAAGCAATGAGCTTATTGATAAAATCTACAGATTTTCACGTATTACAGGACCTTCGCTTTCTCCATTTAATGCATGGGTGTTGTCCAAAAGCTTGGAAACTTTGGCACTTAGAGTTGATAGACATTGCTCCAATGCATTGCAATTGGCAACATACTTAGAAAGTCATAAGAAAATAGATTGGGTAAAATATCCATTTCTTAAGTCGCACCCCAAATATGAGATTGCAAAAAAGCAAATGAAAGCTGGCGGATGTGTAGTAGCTTTTGAAGTAAAAGGAGGCATAGAAGAAGGTAAAAAGTTCTTTGATGCCATTAAGTTATTGTCCCTTTCCGCCAATTTAGGTGATTCAAGAAGTATTGTTACACATCCTGCCTCAACAACCCATAGCAAATTGACCAAAGAAGAACGGGAGTCTGTTGGAATTTCTGATGGTATGGTGCGGGTTTCGGTTGGTTTGGAACATATTGATGATATTATAGCAGATATTGAGCAAGCGCTGGGGTAAACCACTATAATAGGGAAGTCAATTGTTAATTTTCCCTATATTCGTAAGATGCTCTCCAAGAAGACAAAATATGGCTTAAAAGCACTTACGTATCTCGCTTCAATAGATAGTAAGGAGCCCGTTCAAATTGCTGAAATAGCCAAACATGAAAACATTTCCCAGAAGTTTTTGGAAAGCATTTTGCTCACCCTCAGACGAAATGGATTTCTAGGCTCTAAAAAAGGAAAGGGTGGGGGATACTATCTAATCAAGGAACCCAAGGATATTTTAATGACCTCAGTAATGCGGGTATTGGAAGGACCTATCGCCATGGTACCTTGCGTGAGTCTTAATTTTTATGAAAAATGTGATGACTGTCCGGATGAAAATAAGTGTTCCGTCAATAAACTGATGCTTCAAGTTAGAGATAGTGCCCTTGAGGTATATAGAAATAATACCTTGGCAGATTTGATTTCCTAAATTAATATTCTTCATTTTTTTTGATTTTTGGTCGAAATATTTATAATAAATCACATCACATTTGTTATAATCTATAAAAACCATAGGGTAAATGTAATTTTATTACCTTTTTAACGATTTACTTAAACAAATAATTCTATTTTTGATTATCCTATTAAATCTATAGGAATATAATAATTAGGAATGATAGCAGATCAGTTAATAATTGGCAATAGGGGAAACAGAGATACTTTCACAAAGGACAAAACTTCTGAAAAACCCAAACGCAGTATAGCGAAATCAGTTAGTTGGAGAATAATTGGGACCTTGGATACTATTCTTATTTCTTGGGTGGTAACCGGAACCTTATCATTGGCATTCTCAATTGGAATGGTTGAACTGGTTACAAAAATGGTGCTGTATTTTTTTCATGAAAGAATTTGGAACAGTATTAACTGGGGTAAATAAACAATTGAAAATATGGCATTCTTAAAAGAGGAAATAGAAAGTTTAAACCGTCAATTTAGAGGTATAGCTCCACAGGAGATTATTTCTTGGGCTTTAAATAATAGTAACAAGCCAGTGGTAACCACTAATTTTAGACCGTACGAGGTTGCCATTCTTCATGCGGTCACCGACGTCTCTACAGAGATTCCCATTCTTTGGTGTGATACTGGGTACAATACCCCCAATACATACAAACATGCAGAAGATTTGATTTCCCGTTTAGGGTTGAATATCAAATTATATGTTCCAAAACAGACATCGGCACATCGCGATTCCGTAATGGGGATTCCTCAAATTGATGACCCTTTGCATGCAACTTTTACAGAACAAGTAAAACTAGAACCGTTTAGAAGAGCAATGGAGGAACACCAGCCAGATGTTTGGTTTACCAACCTGCGTAAAGGACAGACGGCACATAGGAATTCATTGGACGTTTTGAGCTTAAGTAAAGATGGCGTGCTTAAAGTAAGTCCGTTTTATTATTGGAATGATACCCAATTGGATGCTTACTTGAGAGATCGACAATTACCAAACGAACACAAATATTTTGATCCTACCAAGGTTTTGGAAAACCGTGAATGTGGATTGCACACCTAAATCAATAGACTTTTGGACACACTATTAGAAGAAATACAAAACCCTAATACACTTGGCTTGTTGAACAGACCAAATGCCAACGCTCTAGAGCATGAGGCCATCTATATTATTCGTGAAGTAGCGGCACAATTTGAGAAGCCAGTATTGTTGTTTTCGGGAGGAAAAGATTCGATAACCTTGGTACGCTTGGCACAAAAAGCATTTTGGCCAGCTAAGATTCCTTTCCCTTTGATGCATATTGATACAGGGCATAACTTTCCGGAAACCATAGAATTTAGAGATAAATTGGTAGAGGAACTCGGTGTAGAGTTAATTGTACGCAATGTACAAGACTCCATAGATGAAGGCAAAGTTATTGAAGAAACGGGCAAATATGCCAGTAGAAACATGTTACAGACGACCACTTTGCTCGATGCCATTGAAGAATTCAAATTTGATGCCTGTATTGGTGGAGCAAGAAGAGACGAGGAAAAAGCAAGAGCAAAGGAGCGTATTTTTTCTGTTCGTGACGATTTCGGTCAATGGGATGAAAAAAATCAGCGACCAGAGTTGTTCGATATGTTGAACGGTGAAATTGAAATAGGTCAGAACGTAAGAGTCTTTCCAATAAGTAACTGGACAGAATTGGATGTATGGAGCTACATCCAAAAAGAAAATATTGAAATACCTTCTATCTATTTTGCTCATCCAAGAAATATCTTTTTAAGAGACGGGTTGATTTGGTCCGCCGAAGATGCTGTTGTCTTTAGAGCTGAAGATGAGAAAGTGGAAGAACGTATGGTAAGGTTCAGGACCGTGGGAGATATGTCTTGTACAGCAGCGGTAGAATCCCATGCAGATACCATTGAAAAGGTGGTTTCAGAAATTCGAGAATCCAAAATATCCGAACGCGGAGCTAGGATTGATGACAAGCGGTCAGAAGCTGCAATGGAGAAACGCAAACAACAAGGATATTTCTAAAAACCATCAAAAATAAAAAATGGAAGTTTTAAAAATAGCAACAGCAGGCAGTGTGGACGATGGTAAAAGTACCTTGATTGGAAGATTACTTTATGATACCAAATCGTTGACCGATGATAAATTAGAGGCCATTGAAAAAACAAGTAAGCAAAAAGGATACGACTACCTTGATTTCTCCTTAGCAACAGATGGTTTGATAGCAGAAAGAGAGCAAGGTATCACTATTGATGTGGCACATATCTACTTTTCAACAGCATCAAAAAGTTACATTATTGCCGACACCCCGGGGCATGTGGAATATACTAGAAACATGGTGACTGGGGCATCCACATCACAAGCTGCCATTATTTTAATAGATGCCAGAAAAGGAGTGATAGAACAAACAAACAGACATTTTTTTATCAATAACCTGCTTCGGGTAAAAGAAGTAATTGTTGCTGTGAACAAAATGGATTTGGTAGATTTTTCAGAGGAAAAATATAACGCTATCAAAGCTGATTTTGAGCAATTAATGAGTAAGCGTGATTACGCAGATCAAAAAATTACGTTTATCCCCGTTAGTGCGTTAAAAGGTGATAATGTGGTAGATAAATCTCAGAATACACCATGGTACAATGGCGAAACCTTGTTGGAGCATTTAGAAGGTTTGGATTTGGCTGCAGTATCTAATGTGGGTACTCCACGTTTTCCGGTACAATATGTAATTCGACCAAAAACGGAAGAGCATCATGATTTTCGCGGATTTGCCGGAAAAGTATATGGCGGGGAGTTGAATGTTGGAGATGACGTAGTGGTGTTGCCTTCCATGACCCGCAGTCGAATTAAGAACATCTATTTTCATGACCAAGAGTACCAAACAGCTCCAAGGCGTTCATCCGTAACCATTACCTTGGAAGATGAGGTGAATGTAAGTAGGGGAGATATGCTGGTGAAAACAGGAGATCTGCCTACCATAGATAAACAGCTTACAGCAACCATATCTTGGATGGACTCGGATAACTTGACAACTGGAGGAAAATATGTGGTTCAACATGGAATAAATAAGGTGCTGGCAAAGGTCGATGCTATTGAACATAAAATACATCCCGATTATTCCGGTATTGAAGAGAATGTATCCAGCTTACAGATGAACGATATTGCCAAAGTCCGATTAAAATTAAACAAACCTATTTTCTACGATCGTTTTAAAGATCATCGTACAAATGGTTCCTTTATCATTTTAGATAGCAGAACAAACAATACTGCAGGTGTAGGATTTATAAATTAAGTCCATTTTAACTGCAATAAGTATTCGGAATAAAGACAGAATTAAAACCTAGTAAATAGATAGGAAAAATAGAAAAATATGCAAAGCTTTAGAACAGAAATCGAAAATCCAATAGTACAAAAAGATATTATTGAATTGGAGAATAAAATTCGTCAGTTTAGGGGAGGTAAGATAGATGAGGAAAAATTCCGAAGCCTCCGTTTAGCCAGAGGAGTTTATGGACAACGGCAAGAAGGGGTTCAGATGATACGTATTAAACTGCCTTACGGTAAAGTAACATCAAACCAACTGCTTCGTATTTGTGATGTTTCTGATGAATATTCTAGAGGAAGACTCCATATAACCACGCGTCAAGACATTCAGATTCACTACGTGGATTTAGATCGTACCCCTGAACTTTGGGCGCAATTGGAAAAAGATGATGTCACCTTGCGCGAAGCTTGTGGAAATACTGTGCGTAATGTAACAGCAAGTGAGACAGCTGGTATTGATGTAAACGAACCGTTTGATGTTTCACCCTATGCGCATGCCGTTTTTCAATATTTTCTAAGAAACCCTATTGGGCAAGAAATGGGAAGAAAGTTCAAGGTTTCGTTTTCTGCAAGTGATGCAGATACCGGACTTTCCTATATGCACGATTTAGGCTTTATCGCTAAAATCCAAAATGGAGAAAGAGGCTTTAAAGTAATGTTGGCAGGTGGATTGGGTTCACAACCCCGTCATGCCGATGAACTCTATAGCTTTTTGCCATCTGATAAAATAATTCCTTTAATGGAAGGTGTAATCCGTGTTTTTGACCGATATGGAGAGCGAAAAAGTAGAGCAAAAGCTCGAATGAAATTCTTATTGAAGGACATTGGTCTGGATGGATTTAAAGCCCTATTGGAAGAAGAACAATTGGCAATTCCACATCAAACATACCCAATCGATTTTGAAAACTATCCAAAATCACAAGTGGCAATTGCAGAGACTCCTTTGGTTGAAATTAAAGATACGGAGGCTTTTGAAAAGTGGAAATCAACTAATATAGTGCTTCAAAAGCAAAAGGGCTTTGTTGCAATAGGCATCAAAGTTTTGTTGGGTGATTTCTATACAGATAACGCAAGGAAATTGGCAAGATTGGTCAAAGACTACGCTGCAGGAGAGTTAAGATTATCCCTTAGACAGAATATTCTAATTCCATATGTAAAAGAAGAATTGATTCCTTTTTTCTATTTAGAACTTGAAAAATTAGGTTTTGTAGAAGCTGGCTATAATAAAGCATTGGATATTACTGCATGTCCAGGCACTGATACCTGTAACCTAGGAATTGCCAGTAGTACTGGAATTGCTGAGGAACTGGAACGAGTTATCAAGGCTGAATATCCGCAATATATCAGTAACCCAGATGTGGTCATTAAAATAAGCGGTTGTATGAACGCCTGCGGACAGCATAATATGGCAAATATTGGTTTCCAAGGAATGTCTATCCGTACCAAGGATAAATTAGTTGCACCGGCCTTACAGGTATTATTGGGTGGAGGTAACTTCGGAAATGGCAAAGGCAGATTTGCCGATAAGGTTATAAAAGTTCCAAGCAAGAGAGGCCCACAGGCATTACGATTGATTTTGGACGACTTTAATGCAAATGGCAATGGTGCCTCTTTTGCCGATTATTATTGGGAAAAAGGAGAGCATTATTTCTACAATTTCCTGAAACCTCTAGCCGATATTGAAAATTTGACCCAAGATGATTTTATCGATTGGGGAAATGCAGAAAAATATAAGAAGGAGATTGGCATTGGAGAATGTGCAGGAGTGATTGTTGATTTGGTCGCTACGCTATTTTTCGAAAGCGAAGAAAAAATTCAAAATGCCAAAGAAGCATTATCGGAAGAAAAGTGGGCTGCAAGTATATACTACTCCTATCAATCCATTGTAAATTCTGCCAAAGCACTTTTAACATCAGAAAAAGTAAAGACCAATAACCATGCAACAATCATCAAGGATTTTGACAGATTGTATGTGGAGACCGGGAAGATAAGTTTAGGAGGAAGTTTTGAAGCTATAGCACTTCAATTGAAGGAAAATAAGCCTACACAGGTATTTGCAATTAGCTTTTTAGAAGATGCGAAACTAGTGTTGCAACAATTAGAAGCTTACAGAAAATTAGAATTGGCACATGTATAGAGGAAAGCTAACAGTGGTGGGGGCGGGCCCTGGGGATGTCGATTTAATTACCCTTAAGGGTATTAAGGCATTACAGAGCGCAGATGTTGTTTTATATGACGCTTTGGTGGATACTGATTTATTGGATTATGCTCCAAATGCTGAACAAATTTTTGTAGGCAAGCGTAAGGGATGTTATGCCTATCAACAGGAGCAAATAAATGAGCTTATCGTTAGCCGTGCAGCTTTGCATAAGCATGTGGTACGATTAAAAGGAGGTGACCCTTTTGTTTTTGGTAGAGGCGCCGAAGAAATGGAATATGCTGCCAAACAAGGAATAGAAGTGGCTGTAGTTCCAGGAATTTCCTCATCCGTATCTGTGCCGGCATTTCAAAACATTCCTGTAACCAAAAGAGGAGCTTCGGAGAGTTTTTGGGTAATTACAGGAACAACAAAAGAACATAAGTTATCCAAGGATGTTGCCTTGGCTGCAAAGTCAAACGCAACAGTCGTTATTTTGATGGGGATGTCAAAGCTATCAGAGATTATGGAGCTTTTTAGAAACGAAGAAAAATCAAATATTCCTGTTGCCATTATACAAAATGGTACTACAGATAAAGAAAAAATAGGTATTGGAACTGTTGCTTCAATTGAGTACAAGGCAAAAGAGCAACAGTTATCCAATCCTGCAATTATTATTATCGGTGAAGTAGTCGACCATCGAGAGAAAATAATGGAGATTCAAAAAGAATACGACCAGAAGGAATTAATGTTATTAGAAAAAGAATAAGATCATGATCAAAACAGATATACTCATCATAGGAGCGGGTCCTACAGGTTTGTTCACCGTGTTCGAAGCAGGTTTGCTAAAACTAAAGACTCATTTGATAGATGCATTGCCCCAGCCAGGCGGTCAGTGTTCAGAAATTTATCCAAAGAAACCTATTTACGATATACCTGCTTATCCAGAAATTCTCGCGGGCGATTTGGTAGATAGATTAATGGAGCAAATAAAGCCATTTGAGCCTGGATTTACGTTAGGAGAGCGAGCTGAAACCTTGGATAAGCAAGAAGACGGTTCTTTTATTGTAACAACAAACAAGGGGACTAAGCATCATGCTCCTGTTGTGGTCATTGCAGGGGGATTGGGCTCTTTTGAACCCAGAAAACCACTTATTGCCAATATCGGTGACTATGAGGATAAGGGCATTTCATACATCATAAAAGATCCTGAAGTATATAGAAATAAAAAAGTGGTGATTGCTGGTGGAGGCGATTCAGCATTGGATTGGGCCATCTACTTGGCAGATGTAGCTTCAGAGGTTGCATTGGTACACCGAAGAAATGAATTTAGAGGAGCCTTGGATTCCGTTGAAAAAGCATCGGAATTGGCAAAACTAGGTAAGATAAAACTCTTCACCGAAGCTCAAATAACCGAATTGCATGGTAAGAATGACCTTAGTGGTGTTGTGATCACCTATAATGATAAAGAAAAGGATGCCGAATATTTAGAGGTGGACAACTTTATCCCACTTTTCGGACTTTCCCCAAAACTGGGTCCAATAGGAAGTTGGGGTCTGGAAATTGAAAAAAATGCTATTAAAGTAAATAATGCCAAAGATTACCAAACCAACATCCCTGGAGTTTTTGCTATTGGAGATGTGAATACATACGAAGGAAAATTAAAATTAATCCTATCTGGATTTCATGAAGCGGCAGTTATGTGTCAGTATGCTTATAAAATCATTAATCCAGATAAGCGATTTGTTATGAAATATACCACAGTTGGAGGCGTTGAGGGATTTGACGGCTCTAAAAAAGAAGCTAAAAAAGAAGTGGTGCAAAGCATAGTCTAAAGTTTTTTTAGGTTATTTTGAGTTAGTCAAGAACCTTCCTTTGTGCCCGCTTAGGAAGGTTTTAACGTTACAAAAAGCAGATTTAAGTTGTTTTTAAGGACAAAGAGTAGTTATTTTGTCCTCAGTTCATTTAAAAATTGAAATTGTTATCAAGAAAGGTGGAGGGATTAGACCCAATGAAACCTTAGCAACCCTTTACTTTTAAAGAAGGTGCTAAATTCTACCTAAAATTAATTTTTGGTTTTAGGAAGGATAACGTAATGAATACTTTTCATCGTATTTTCTACACTTTTCTTGATGCAATAATATAATCCTTTAAAAGGATAATTGTGTTATGAAGAATATTGAAGCTATTTTACAAGAGCGTATTTTGGTGCTAGATGGTGCCATGGGTACTATGTTACAACGGTATAAATTTGTGGAAGAGGACTTTAGGGGAGAACGATTCAAAGATTGGGCACATCCCCTTCAAGGTAATAACGACCTTTTATCATTGACCCAGCCACAGGCCATTGCGGAAGTACATAAAAAGTATTTTGAAGCCGGAGCGGATATTGTGGAAACCAATACATTTTCGGGAACGACCATCGCTATGGCAGATTATCACATGGAGGATTTGGTCTATGAACTCAATTATGAATCTGCCAAAATTGCCAAAAAAGTAGCTGAAGAATTCACGGCAAGAGAACCTCATAAACCAAGATTTGTGGCAGGAAGTATTGGCCCCACAAATAAAACAGCCAGCATGTCGCCAGATGTAAATGACCCAGGATATAGAGCAGTCTCTTTTGATGAATTGCGTATTGCATACAAAGAGCAGGTAGAAGCCCTTTTGGATGGAGGAGCTGATGTTTTATTGGTAGAGACCATTTTTGATACCCTAAATGCAAAGGCAGCATTGTTTGCTATTGAAGAAGTCAAAGAAGAAAGAAACATTAGTGTCCCCATAATGGTCAGCGGTACTATTACCGATGCTTCTGGGCGTACCTTATCTGGTCAAACAGCAGAAGCTTTTCTGATTTCTATCTCACACATTCCTATAATTTCTGTTGGATTTAATTGTGCCTTGGGGGCAGCACAACTTGTACCACATTTAGAAGTATTGTCAGCAAAAACCGATTATGGAGTTTCTGCCCACCCAAATGCAGGATTGCCCAATGCCTTTGGAGAATATGATGAAACCCCCGAGCAAATGGCAAGTCAAATTAAAGAATACTTGGAAAAAGGTCTTGTGAATATTGTAGGCGGTTGTTGCGGAACCACCCCAGAGCATATTAAGGCTATTGCAGATTTGGTAAAAGAATATGAACCAAGAAAACAAACTCTTCCAGTATAATTAGGAAGCCATTATGGAAAGTGCCAAACCAAAATATCTAAAACTAAGTGGCCTTGAGCCATTGATAATTACCCCGGACAGTAATTTTGTCAATGTTGGGGAGCGGACCAATGTGGCAGGATCTAAAAAATTTCTTCGCCTTATTAAGGAAGAAAAATTTGATGAAGCGCTGGATGTTGCTAGGCATCAGGTAGAAGGAGGAGCTCAGGTAATAGACATCAATATGGACGACGGCCTTATTGATGGAAAAGAAGCTATGGTCAAGTTTTTAAACTTAATTGTGGCCGAACCAGACATCGCACGAGTTCCCATTATGATCGATAGCTCCAAGTGGGAAATCATAGAAGCTGGCCTGCAAGTCGTGCAAGGAAAGTGCGTCGTAAATTCCATAAGTCTAAAAGAAGGAGAAGATCAGTTTATACATCAGGCTACCTTAATAAAACGATACGGAGCTGCCGTCATCGTCATGGCTTTTGATGAGGTTGGGCAAGCGGATAATTTGGAACGCCGCAAAGAAATTGCGGAACGATCGTATCGGATTTTAGTAGATAAAGTCAAATTTTCTCCAGAAGACATCATATTTGACCTCAATATTTTCCCTGTTGCAACCGGAATGGAAGAACACAGGTTAAATGCCCTGGATTTTATTCAAGCAACCAAATGGGTTAGGGAAAACCTTCCCCATTGTAGTGTTAGTGGGGGAGTAAGTAATGTTTCTTTCTCATTTAGAGGAAATAATCCTGTTCGGGAAGCAATGCACTCTGTGTTTTTGTACCATGCTATTAATGCAGGAATGAACATGGGAATTGTAAATCCGGCTTTACTTGAGATTTATGATGACATTCCAAAGGATTTATTGGAGCATGTTGAAGATGTAATTCTAAATCGCAGGGATGATGCAACGGAGCGATTGTTGGAATTTGCTGAGACCGTAGTGGGCAAGGCAAAGGAAAACAAGGTTGATTTGTCTTGGAGAGAGGAACCGCTGCAATCCAGAATCACAAGAGCTTTAGTAAAAGGAATCGATCAATTTATTATTGAAGATATTGAGGAAGCCCGATTGAATGCCTCGAAACCCATAGAAGTCATAGAAGGCAATCTAATGACAGGGATGAACGTTGTGGGAGATTTATTTGGAAGCGGAAAAATGTTCCTTCCCCAAGTGGTGAAATCGGCACGGGTGATGAAAAAAGCTGTAGCATATTTAGAACCCTATATAGAAGAAGAAAAAAAGAAGAATCCTGATCTTATCCCTTCAGAAGGAGCAGGCAAAATTTTAATGGCTACGGTTAAAGGAGATGTCCATGATATCGGAAAAAATATAGTTAGTGTTGTCCTTGCTTGTAACAATTATGAAATTGTGGATATGGGTGTTATGGTGCCCCCGGAGAAAATCATTCAAAAGGCCAAAGAAGAGCAAGTTGATATTATTGGTTTAAGTGGGTTGATTACACCGTCTTTGGATGAGATGGTATTTTTGGCCAAAGAAATGGAGCGACAACAATTTGAGGTTCCTTTGTTGATTGGAGGTGCTACCACAAGTAAAGCCCATACAGCTGTAAAAATTGACCCTCAATATAGTCAGGCAGTGGTGCATGTAAATGATGCTTCAAGAGCGGTTACCGTAGTTGGGGATTTATTGCAAAAGGAAACTTCGAACAACTACAAAAAATCCATCAAGTTGGATTATGAAAGTTTCAGGGATAAATTTTTGAATAGAACCAAGCAAAAAGAATATTTGACCTTGGCTGAAGCCAGACAAAACAAACTTCAGATAACATGGAATGCTGCAAGTATCAAAAAACCTAATGAGTTAGGTATTCAGGTATGGGAAGATTTCAATCTTGAAAAGCTCACTGATTTTATCGATTGGACCCCTTTCTTTAGAAGTTGGGATTTACATGGAAAGTATCCTGCTATACTGAAAGATGAAGTCGTTGGAAAACAAGCTACCGAACTTTTTGAAGATGCGCAGCTTATGCTGAAGCGAATTTTGGATGAAAAACTATTGAAAGCTAAAGCAATTTTTGGTCTATTCCCAGCTAACACAATCAATGACGACGATATTGAAGTAATCCCGAACGAAAGTTCAAAATCAGAATTTATTTTTAGAACGCTGCGTCAACAACTTAAAAAAAGAGCTGGAGTTCCAAATATTGGACTGTCGGATTTTGTTGCCCCAAAAGAGACAGGGATTCAGGATTACATAGGCTGTTTTTGTGTGACTACTGGATTTGGAACCCAAGAACTAGCTAAAGTATATGAAAAAAACCTTGATGATTACAGTTCCATAATGGTTAAGGCATTGGCAGACCGATTGGCTGAGGCCTTTGCCGAATATCTTCATAAGGAAGTACGTACCAAACATTGGGGATATGCAGGACAAGAAATCTTATCCAACAATGATTTAATTGATGAAAAATATCGTGGCATCCGTCCCGCTCCGGGTTATCCCGCCTGTCCAGATCATTTAGAAAAAATCACTATTTGGGAACTGTTGGATGTAAAAGAAAAAATAGGCGTAGAGCTTACCGAAAGTTTGGCTATGTGGCCAGCTGCGAGTGTAAGTGGTTATTATTTTGGGCATCCTGAGGCTAAATACTTTGGTTTGGGAAAAATAAAGCAAGATCAAGTAGAGGATTTTGCAAAAAGAAAAGAAATTAAACTGGAAGAAGCACAAAAGTGGCTGGCGCCAAATTTAGTTGACAGTTGACAGATATTGGTTGATAGAATTATTTATGGAATACATAGAATTGGAAGTTTGGAAGGAGTCAAGAAAATTGGTCCAAGAAATCTATAAGATAACCAAGAATTATCCTAAGGAGGAGGTTTATGCGCTCACTAGTCAAATTAGAAGAAGTGCTGTTTCTGTGCCATCAAATATAGCTGAAGGTTGCGGTAGAAGAACATCTGCAGACACCATACAGTTTTTACATATTGCCAGGGGTTCGTTATATGAGTTGGAAACTCAAAGCTACCTGTCTTTAGACCAAAAATATGTAAGCAAATTAGATTTTGATTCGCTATTAGAGCAAATTAAGCATTGTAAAAAATTGTTGAATGGATTCATTAATTACTATAGTTCCAAATAATTTTGCCTTCAACTACAAACCATCAACTATCTACTTAGAAGAAAATGAAAGTAACAGACCATATTAAAAAAGCAAAAGGAGAAACGCTCTTTAGCTTTGAGATTATACCTCCTGTAAAAGGAAAAAGTATTCAGGAACTCTATAATAACATTGATCCTCTAATGGAGTTTAATCCACCTTTTATAGATGTTACTACCTCCAGGGAAGAATTTGTGTATATAGACCGCGATGGTCTTTTGGATAAAAAATTAACGCGCATGCGTCCTGGAACTTTAGGAATTTGTGCTTCTATTACCCACAAGTACAATGTGGATACAGTCCCTCATGTGCTATGCGGAGGATTTACCAAAGAAGAAACGGAATATTTATTGGTGGATTGTCACTATTTGGGAATTGATAATGTGATGGCATTGCGTGGGGATGCGATGAGAGAAGAAAAATACTTTGAGCCTACTAAAGGAGGTCACCCATACGCATCCAGTTTGGTCAAACAAATTCAAGAATTAAACTGTGGAAACTACTTGCATGAAGTAATCGAAACAGATAATTGTTCTGATTTTTGCGTTGGCGTAGCCGGGTATCCCGAAAAGCACATGGAGTCCCCATCTTTAAAATCTGACCTAAAGCGATTAAAAGAGAAAGTGGATCTGGGTGCAGATTATGTGGTTACACAAATGTTTTTTGATAACCAGAAATACTTTGAGTTTGTAGAGGAAGCCAGAAAAATGGGAATTAACGTCCCCATAATCCCCGGGATAAAGCCAATAGCCGTTAAACGTCATTTACAATTGCTGCCACAGGTATTTCGAGTGGATATTCCACAAGATTTGGTAGATGCGGTGGAAGCCTGCAAAACCAATAAAGAAGTACGTCAAGTAGGGGTCGAGTGGTGCATTCAACAATCAAAAGAGTTGAAAGAAGCAGGTGCGCCCGTTTTACATTACTATTCTATGGGCAAGTCAGATAATATTCGAGCAATAGCGAGCGAGGTATTTTAATTTGCTATTTTAGCGCCACATGAAGCGCCTACTTTGTTTATGTATTCTAGCATGCAGTAGCTATGGATTTTCCCAAAAAGAGGAAATTCCAAAAAAGTTTGTAATCGATGCAAATCAATTTTATGGCTCCATCGTATTGCATAACCCAGACATTTCACATTTAATAACGGATCATCCTGGAGGAATTATTCTAGGATTAAGCAAGAAAAGATTTGGTAATGAAGAATGGGAATCGCTTTACGGATACCCAGATACCGGTTTTTCTTTTGTGTACCAAAACACAAACAATTCAACTTTAGGAGATCATTTTGGACTGTATGCCCATTACAATTTCTATTTTCTGAGGCGTAATTTGCAACTTCGTGTAGGTCAAGGATTGGCTTACAATACAAATCCGTATGACAAAACAGAAAATTTCAGAAACAATGCTTATGGCTCGCACATACTAGCATCTACCATGGTCATGCTGAATTATCATAAGGAGAATCTTGTAGCGGGCTTTGGATTAAAAGCAGGGATTTCTTTACTACATTATTCCAATGCCAATTTTAAAGCTCCCAACACTTCCACCAATACCATGGCTTTCAACTTGGGGTTGACCTATGATTTGGATGCTGAAAAATCATACGAATTTATTCAACCTGAAACTACAGAAAAGATTACCGAACCCATACGGTATAATGTTGTTTTAAGAAGTGGGGCAAATGAGAGTGACATTATTGATTCTGGGCGGTACGGATTTTTAATTTTATCTGCGTATGCCGACAAAAGACTTGGCAGAAAGAGCGCGATACAATTTGGGACAGATATCTTTTTCTCCAATTTTTTAAAGGAATTGATTCGATTTCAGTCTATTTCATTTCCAGAGTTAGATGTGGCCCCAGATACCGATTATAAGCGCGTAGGGCTTTTTGTGGGTCACGAGCTTTTTGTAAATAAAATGAGCGTCATTGCCCAACTAGGGTATTATGTATATTATCCATTTGATTTTGAAGGCCAAGTGTATAATAGAATAGGACTCAAACGCTATTTTGGAGATAAGGTCTTTGGAGCGATTACTTTAAAATCTCATGGAGCAAAGGCAGAAACCGTAGAATTTGGAATAGGAATTCGTTTATGAAAAAGTTGATTCTTACATATTTTATTTTGCTTTTTGCTGCCTGTAATGGCGATAATGTACCCGACTGCTTTCAAAATGCTGGTGACTTGGTTCGAGAGAATGTAGATGTAGATCAATTCATTAATATTACAGTTTTTGAAAATATCAATCTAGTCATAAGAGAAGGGACAGAACAAGTAGTGGAAATTGAAACAGGGGAATTCCTTAGAGGGGAAGTAAGTGCACAAGTAGAAGATAACCGTCTCATTCTAAGAAACGAAAATGGATGTAATTTTTTTAGGGATTATGGTTTAACAACAGTATATGTTACCTCACCAAACATAGAACAAATACGTAGCAGTACAGGTTTATTGATTTCTAGTGATGGAGTATTGGAATACCCTAACCTGTCGTTATTATCAGAAAGTTTTGGAGAGCCAGAAGCAGAAACAACAGATGGTTCTTTTGATTTAAATGTAGACTCCGAGAATTTGCGGATAACTACCAATGGTATTGCATATTTTAGATTAAGAGGAAACACAACAAATTTTAATGTTGGTATAGCTGCTGGAGATTCTAGAATTGAAGCGGAAAATCTAATTTCCGAAAATGTAAATATAGACCATCGGGGTTCCAACGATGTGCTTGTAAATCCACAGCAAAGAATCAGTGGTGTTATTAGGGGAACTGGTGATGTTATAAGTAGCAATCGTCCACCAGAAGTTGAGGTAGAGGAACTTTTCAATGGACAATTGATTTTTAATGATTGACCATTTGGGGTTGTTTTACACGTAGATGGTAGTCTCATGAAAGTTTAGAATTTCTCATTACATTCGGAAAGACAAATTCTAAAGATTGAATTCATTCTTTTCATACCTTAAAAATATATTTAGTCCTGATCAGGTTAAATCCCTTGATCATCTCGATGGATTTAATAAGTACGACGCCATACTTCATAATTTAATTGCTGAAAAAAAGATACCTGGGCTAGCAGTTACCATTTTAAAGGAAGGCCAGATAGTACTTGAAAAAGGATACGGCTATGCCAACTTGGAAGAAAAACATAAAGTAAATCCTAACAAAACCATATTCAGAATTGCTAGTGTTTCAAAATGTATTACTGGCATGGCACTGGCAAAAATGGTAGAGGAACAGCTAGTGGATTTAGATACTTCGTTTTATGACTATGTGCCTTACTATCCCAAAAAAGAATTTGATTTCACCTTAAGACAGTTAGCGAGTCATACTGCGGGCATTAGAGGATACAGAGGTAAGGAATATGCTATGAACAAGCCATATTCCATTAAAGAGAGTATTCAGGTTTTTAAAGACGATCCTTTGGTTTTTGAACCTGGAAAGGGATACTTGTATAATAGTTTTGATTTTGTGCTGCTGTCCCTTGCTATGCAAGAGGCTTGTGGAATTCCCTTTGAAAAGTATGTAAAACAAAGAATACTTGATACTCTGGGAATGACAAGTACGTACTCGCCGGAACTTACTAAAAGAGCGGTTGGGAATTTGGCTCAAAGCTATACTAAAACCACAATGGGGTTTAAAGACTCAGTGCCAGTCAATAATTTCTTTAAACTGGCTGGTGGAGGTTATTTGTCCACTAGCAACGATATTTCCAAATTGGGACAAGCCATTTTAGAGCATAAGTTGGCCAGACCGGAAATAGTAAAAGAAATACTCACTTCACAAATGGTGAATGGCAAGCCAACCTATTACGGATTGGGTTTTCAAGTAAGTCAAGACCATCTTGGACGCGATTATATAGGGCATATAGGCAATAGTGTTGGTGCATATTCCAACTTTTTTGTATACCCAAAAGACCACATGGTTGTCTCCATTTTGATTAACTGTACGGATCCTAAAGTGCAAGAAGATCTGGAGAACATTCAAAACTTCATCTAAAATCCAAATAATATTTTATTAAGTTAGGAATCCTAACTATATTTGTATTGCAATAATGCAAAATCTAAAAACAATACAAATGAGTAAATCAGTTTTTTATCATGCAGGCTGTCCAGTTTGTGTAACCGCGGAGCAAGAGTTAATTGGTCTTGTGGGAGCAAAGAATATTTCCATTGTGAACATAGGGGAGGATAAAAGTAGAATTTCTGAAGCTGAAGGCTTGGGAATTAAATCTGTACCCGCATTGGTTACCCCTAATGGAAGTGTACTACATATTAATTATGGTGCTTCAATTGAAGATGTCAAAGGCTAATCATTTTTTAAACCTTACAAGTTAGGAATCCTTATCAGTTAAATATTTTTAGTTATGAAATCACAAAATTTAGTAATGATGGGCATGTTGATTGGAGGTAGTCTATTTACTTCTTGTGCTCAAAAAAGTCCTTATAACAATTCAGATTTTGAAATTAAGGCCACACAAGTTACTCATGAAACAGATTTAGGAGTAACGGTTTGGGAATTGGCCGTAAATGGTAATGCAGGGGCCACTGTGCCAACTGCTGTTGGGCAACTAGATGGTGCTCCAGTACTTGGATACGTTTTTCCAACGAGTCTGCAACCTACAGATGTTGGTTTTAACGCAACGGAGGGTATTGTTGCCTTGGCTTTAACTTCCCACCCAGATTTTGATGATACACCACTTTGGGATGAGAATAGTGATACTATTTTTGATAACGATGGTGTAGTTTGGCATCCGCATTGGGTGATACTCACCGAGGACAAAAGGGTAGCTGGCGGACTTTCAGTTAAGCAGTTTAAAAAGGCTGATGAAACGGTGGTGCTTCCGCCAACAAATCCGGGTATGCCAATGTATATGGATTCTCCTGGATATCCAGTACTTACCAAAAATGAAATAATCAAAGTGATTGTACCTGATTATCGCATTAATAACAAAACGGATTTTAAGTATGATGGGGTCACTGCTTTTATGAAAGTAAACACAAGTATTGATGATATGCCTATGCTTGGAGTATATGAAGTGTTTAGTATTGCCAGTGGCGATTTGTCCTTACCTTATACCATAAAATAGTAGTATGGAAGTCTCAGTTTGGGATACCTATGTTCAGCGACAAGATGGTAAGGTCATGCATTTTGACATTTTAGTGCCTAGTACCTTAACGGATACTGATGTGATTTTTGGTTTTGGCAAGCGGTATCTAGCTTCCAAATCTTTTACAACAAGGGAGTTATCTGTTAATGAATGTAAGTTTTGCCATATGCAGCAGGCACCTGTGCAGGTTACAGAAGATATAGAGGCAGACGGATATTATATTATTGAAATGGAAAATTGTTCCTAATTTAATTAGGATAACTAACTTTGCCTGTCGTATAATCGGCAGGCTTTGTTTTTATGAACAAGAAAAGTGTTTTTAATCCAGAACAGCAACAAAATGACCTTTCGAGTAAAATAATTACGGGTCTGGAACGCATATCTCAAGCGTTTAAGGTGCTTTTATGGGAAAGAGCCAAGGAATTGGGTTTGAGTCCGATTCAAATCCAAATTTTGATTTTTGTGGCCTATCATAAAAGTGAATTCAATAATGTGAGTTTTTTAGCTTTGGAATTTAATGTGACCAAACCCACTATTAGCGACGCCATAAGGGTGTTGGATAAAAAAGGATACATCGTTAAAGATTACTCTTCTGCTGATAATAGAAGTTACTCCATATTACTTTCAAGTACAGGACAAGAAATTGTTTCAAAGACAGAACATTTTGCAAGCCCTTTGGCAGATCAATTGGAAACTGTAGGAACCGAGGAAAAGGAAAACCTGTTTAAGACATTAAGTAAATTAATTTATCAACTGAATAGAACTGGTATTTTAACGGTACAGCGTACCTGTTTTGCATGCAAGTTTTATGAGAAAACAACAGCAAATCATTATTGTCATCTTTTGGAAAAGCAACTAAAGCATTCAGATATTCGCCTTGATTGTATTGAGTTTGAAGAAAAAATATGATTTCAAACGATCTATTAAAAAAATATGGAGCGGAAAAGGTGCACCTTTCAAAAAAAGAGGTGCTTTTTAAAGTTGATACTTTGCCTCGCTATTACTTTCAGGTTATTTCCGGGAAAATTAAGATGAACAACTTTAATGAAGATGGCAAGGAGTTTATACAAGGTATATTTTCTGAGGGGTCAAGTTTTGGTGAACCGCCCTTATTTGCCGATTTAACCTATCCTGCATATGCCGAAGCTGTTGAAGAAAGTACAGTGTGGAGGCTTGAAAAGAAAAAGTTCTTTGAACTGCTAAAAGAAAACTCAGAGGTGCATTTGTCCATAACCAAGGTATTGGCGGGGCGTTTACATTATAAAGCTACTATGGTGGCAGAGATTTCATCAGAAAGCCCTGAACATAGGTTGCTAAAACTTATTGACTATTTTAAAACGCATATTCATAAGATTCCAGACGAGGAACCATATTTAGTTGAATTATCTAGGCAACAAATGGCCGACCTAACAGGACTCAGGGTAGAAACCGTAATCCGAGCCATTAAATCCATGGAAAAGAAAAGAATCCTCCAACTTCAATCTCACAAAATAGTCCGATAGAAATTTTTAACACATTAGCTCTTTTATGATTTAAGTCATAAAAACAAGTGTCCAGCCTAGAATAATTTTGTTTCATAATATGACAAATGAGATATATTATGGAACTCTACTCAAAAGGTTTGCAGGAATTTAAAAGAAGTATCAACGGCTATTCTCCCATATTTATAATCGGCCAAAGTTGCTTAGGGTCTGTAGCTGCCATGTATATTTTGATAAACGGGGCATCTGCCATTCAAATGTTTCAGCTGTTTTTGGTGACCATAGCATGTATGGGGTTTAATGCTTCTGTGCTATCACAACAGCCTCCTAAAATTATATTTAATCTTTTTATCATTAGCGTTGTTCTCAGTACGGTCGTATTAATATTAAATTTGCTGTAATATGGCAAGAGTGCAAATAGAAACACGAAAGGAAGTCCGCTTACTGGTAACCCAGTTCTACGATAAAGTAAGAAAGGATGCTGAGATAGGTCATTTTTTTAACGAAACCATAGATGATTGGCCAGCACATATGGACAAGCTGGTAGATTTTTGGGAGACCAATTTATTTTTTGTGCAGAAGTACAAAGGCAACCCCTTGATGGTACATGCAGAGCTGGATGAAAAAATGAATCACGAAATTTCCAATTATCACTTTGGAATTTGGTTACGCCATTGGATTGAAACCATCGATGCTAATTTTGTGGGTGAAAATGCTGAAAAAGCAAAACAGAGGGCCAGAAATATAAGTGTGAGAATGTTCATGACCATTTTTGAACACCGCAAACATTTGTCTTCTAAATAAGTACGTATTTTTTAATCGCGGTCCTTTGCAAATGCTTCGCAAAGCGCCAAAGTTTCTTTTACATCATCCAATGTTGTTCTAGGATTGATGAGGCACATTCGTAAGACGGTTTTTCCATGCAAGACAGTGGTGACTAGCAATGCTTTTCTAGAAGACACCACTTTTTCCGAAATATATTGATTGATGGCATCCAACTCCTTTTTTGAATGCTTTTTTTCAATGGGATTGTACCTAAAATTAATAATGGCCAAAGTCGCTGGGAAAACAACCTGCCAATGCTTACTGCCTCTCAGTATCGTTTCCACTTCTTCCGCCAAATCTATATTATAAGTAATGGCCTTTCTAAATTCTTTTAAACCATACGTTTTTAAAGACATATAAAACTTTAGTGCCCTAAATCTTCTGGTAAGTTGAATACCATGATCGTAAAAATTGATTTCTGAAGTATTCCCTTCAATATCTCTAAGGTACTCCGGTTTTTCGGTAAAGGTGTGGCTTAAATGCTTATGATTTCGTATCAATAGACAACCCATTTCATAAGGTTGAAAAAACCATTTATGAGGGTCCACAGTCAAAGAATCGGCTTTTTCAATACCTTTTAAAAGTTGTTTTCCTTTTGAAGCTAAAATAGCCGCAGCACCATAAGCCCCATCAATATGAAACCAGATATCTTCTTTTTTACATATTGCACCTAGCTCTGATAGTGGGTCAATAGTACCCGTATTTGTGGTTCCAGATGTCGCAATGAGACAAAATGGCAAAAGTCCTTCCAACTTATCTTTTGCAATACAGTTTTTAAGTTTGTTAATGGCAAATTTAAATTCAAGATCTGTTGGTATTATTCTAATCTGCTCTTTTTTAAACCCTAAAACGCGTATCGCTTTTATGTTGGATGAGTGTGCTTGGTCAGAAAGGTAGATTACTGCTTTAGAGAAATCTTGTCCGCATTTAATTCTTCTGGCAGTGGTCAATGCTGTCAAGTTTGCCATAGAGCCTCCGCTAGTAAAAATACCCCCACCTTTTTTTTGTGGAAAGCCAAATATTTTTAGCAACCATTGTATGGTTATGATTTCCAGTTCTGCAGCAGCAGGGGAGGCTACCCAACCGCCAGAAAAAATATTAAAACCGGTAGCAAGGGCATCGGCCATTACGCTAATGTAGTTGCTTGGACCGGGTACAAAGGAATACGATTTTGGATGAGACATATCCGTGCTATTTGTCATCACCTTTTCTAAAACAAAATGAAGCACATCCAATGGGTCAGATCCTTTTTCTGGGGCTTCCTCAAGAAAAAGAGAATCCATTTCCTCTCTGGAACCTTTTGCCACAGGAAGTTTGCTGTTTTGAGTATGGTAGTGTTCAATAATGGCATCAACCACATGGTCGCCATACGCTTTCATTGCTTCTTTTGATAATTCTAAACTGGCCAGGTTCTTTTTCATGAAGTATTATTACATCGCAAATGCAAAAGTACCGATTTGCATATTTGAATAACATGATGTTTGCTGGAAAATAGCGTTGAAAAAAAATGCAATGCAATTGAAGGAGCAAAACAACTATGGGGATTGTCCCAACCACCTAAATACCTTAAATTTATTCATTAAGTATTTTTTGATGCAGAAGTTTATTTTAATCCTAACTTTTCTCATATTCGGATTCCAACTTTCGGCCCAGAATGCTATTTCCGGATTTGTTAACGTAGAGAACCTTGATGCGTGGGAACCAAACGTGCAGCTGAGTAAGCTTTCACTAAACAATTTGGAAAAGGAAGGAGACGGAAAGCCAGTAGCCATAGCAAAAATTAAAAAAGACGGCTCTTTTGCTTTTAATAAAAAGTACATTTCAGCATCAAACGAATTGTATCGGCTTTCAATTAATAGAATTAGGAAGGTGCTTAATGATACCATTAAAAAAGAAGTTGAGTTTATTCTTTCTAAAAACGACTTTGTAAGATTCAAAAAAGGGAACCAGTTATTTGCCAATTTTGAGACGACCAATCAAGCTCAATTGGAGTGGCAAAAGTTCAAAAACTTTGAATCTGGCTTAATTGCCCAGTATACATCTTCTGATGAAATGACAAATCCTAGAAAAGGTTTTGTAAAAGATTCGCTTCAAATATTGATGGTAAAATTGATTGGGATTCAACAATTGGATAAACAACAGTTATTGGATACGGATATTGCCCAAAATGAAACCTATTATCTAAACTTGCTCTCAGAATTACAGGCAAGTGATTTAGACCCTTCCTCTTATGCTTTTTTAGAAAGAAAACTAGCTTATTTAACTAACATTGGTTTAGAAAGGGAATTACAGCAAAGCAAACTGATAATTTTTGGGTTACTTTTTATTGTTGTAACGCTAAGTGTTTTTACAATAAGAATGAGAAGAAAGCGACAAGAGTCGTTGGTTTCTGTTTTGAGCAAGCAGGAAAGAACAGTCCGTCGTCTTATTCTTCAAGGAAAAAGCAATAAAGAGATTGCCAATGAGCTTTTTATTAGCCTCAGCACGGTAAAGACCCATATAACCAATATTTACAGCAAATTAAATGTTGCCAATAGGCAAGAACTTTTACAAAAGAGTACGGGTACTAGTACCTAAATCAGACCTTCTATTTTTCTTGACAGCCTTGTTCACTTGTTACTTTGCTTCAAAATGTAACTGTTTTGAAGTATCTATATTGGCTAATCTTTTGTTTTGCAATAGTACCGACCTACTGTCAAAATGAATATACCATATCTGGAAATGTAACAGATGAAAACGGACACCTTATTTCTTTAGGAGATGTGCTTTTGTATGATATCAACCAAAAGGACTTGGTGAAGTACACCCAGCTGCTTGATGGAGAATTCAAATTGGAAGGTCTTTTAGAAAACAGCTATCATTTGATTATTTCCATTCTTGGATATCAAGATTATACCGAGGAAATCATACTTAATGAAAACATAGAATTACAAATTGTATTGAAAGAAGCGCTAACCCAACTTGAAGATGTTGAGGTAGTTGCAGCCAAAAACCCAATTACAAACAGGAATGGTAATCTAAAAATTGATACTCAGAATCCTATATTCTCTTCCATGCCCGACCCCATAGATGTTTTGGCGAAGCTGCCCAATGTTCAAATCTCTGCGGACAGAGAATCCATTTCAATTATTGGTAAGGGAACTCCCTTGATTTATTTGGGCGGCCAGCGGATTAGTTTTGAGGAATTCGCTACGCTCTCTGTTGATGCTATTGAAAGTATTGAATTGATCAACAATCCTTCTTCAAAATATGAAGCAGAGGGTAGGGCGGTGTTATTGGTCGTAAGAAAGAGAAACTTACAGAAAGGTATAAAAGTGAATACTAGTGAGACAGTATCTTTTAGAAGAAACATCAACAATTATTTCAACACGAATGGAAATTATTCCAATGGGAAATCAATCCTTCAAGGGAATTTTGGCTTTAATGATTTGGGACAATGGGAGAGTCATACGTTTGCATTCAATATTCCAGAGGAAGATATTTTTTCAGATTACCTAGTATTGATACCATTAAACATGCGTCAAGAATTTAATGGTGGATTAGGTTTTTTCCATCCTCTAAAAAAAGACGATCATGTTTCATTCAATACAACGTTTAGACGACAAACGAATAAGGCTCCCATAGAAACGGAAACCTTAATTCGGAGTGAAGAAGGGGAGGACAACGTTAGTTCAGAATCCAAAAATGATAATACTAAGGATTATTTCAGCAGTAATTTTAATTATAATGCAAGATTGTCCAAAGAGTTTAACCTCTTCACTGGATTTCAATATTCTTCATTTAAGCAAACTTTGGATACTGAAGTGTCTAATAACTTTAATCAGGCTGGGTTTAATTTGGATGAGATTAGGGAGCAAGAATATAAAATCAATTCATTGGCATTTAGAGTGGATTTGGAACATAGTGTTTCGGATAATCTGAAATGGGAATTTGGAGCAAACCTTAATGAAGCAAGGGCGGTCGCTTTTACCAAAATACAAGAATTTGAGGGCAATACAGAGACTATTTTTGATTTTGACTACAATGAAAAATTGCATTCAGCCTATTCTGCATTATCTGGAAATGTAAAAAACTGGATAGACTATAATTTGGGATTACGAATTGAGTACAATAAAGTGACGGGGCAACTTGAAAGTGAAGTTTCTCCTCTTGTGGAGCGAGAGAATACCAACCTATTCCCTAAGGCTGGTTTGAATATAAAATTGGATAGTACAAAAACGATATCGGTAAATTTTGCCCGGAGTATTTCACGTCCAAATTTCAGCGGGACAAGCACAATAAGGACATTTATTAATCCTTTTTTGGAAGGCGTCAATGATGTGAACTTATTGCCAACATTGAGCAATGAATTGTCTGCCAACTTTCAATGGAAAAATAAATCTATCAATCTAACATATTACCGAAATGCCAATCCTACGTATTTCACGATTCAATATGATGATGGATTGGAAAGAGCTATTTTGTCGACAATAAACTTAGAAAAAGAATCAGGATTTTCGGCAGGGTTGACATTGCCTTTTTCACATAAAAAGTGGACTTCGACCAATACGGTTAGTCTTATCTATAACAAAATAGAAGATGGCACAGCCGATTTAGGAAATACAAATCCGTATGTATATGCATATTCCAATCAACAATTCGCTATTGCGAAGGATACCACAATTGCTTTTGGAGGCTGGTTATTGACCAGAAGACAGGAAGGGATATTTCAGCGAAACAACATGTTGGTACTAGATGCTACCGTTACAAAAACACTGTTTAAAAAACTGCAGTGTGCAATTCGTCTAAACGATATCACCAGAGCAATGAACTTTGAAGAAAGCTACTCCATTAATGGTGTTGAAGCTGAAGGTGTTTATTTTGCCGATGCCAAAGAAATGGCGTTTTCTGTAAAATATGTTTTTGGCAATTCCAAGGTGACAAAATTCAAAAACAAAGATGTTGATGAAAACTTGGATAGGATTAATTAATTTCTAGTAATACCTCCCCATCATTGGATGCTCTACTATGGTCTTTTTTAGTTCAAAGGGATCAATAGCACCCATTTTTCGATATATAATTTCACCTCCCGGGGCAACTAATGCAGTATAGGGCAATGCGCCGTCCCACTCAGGGTCTACGGCTTCTATCATTTTATATTTATCACTTTCTGAATAGATGTAGTTGGTCAAGGCAGAGTGTTTCTTTTGTAAGAACTTTAAAGCACGATCTTTAGACTTCAAATTATCTGCACTAATTGAAATAAATTCGAAATCGCGTCCGCGATACATCCTGTGGATGTCTACAAATTCAGGATATTCATGTACACACGGCCCACACCATGTAGCCCATACGTTGATGAGGCGTAATTTGTCAGAATCGTTTTTGAAGAGTTCTTTGATGCCATCAGCGGAAAGCTCTTCCAATGTCACCTCTTTTTCTTGCCATTCTTTATTTATTTTTTTGGCATAGTTATCTTTCCATGCCCATTTTACAGAACAACCGAATGTTTTTGTGACAGGTTCTTTAATAGATTCACTTGCTAGTGTTTTATCAATCGCATTTCGTACATCTTCGGCGTTTGCACTACCCGGTTTTTCAGAAGTGTCCAACCTGCCTACATAAGTCAGTTTTCGTTCCTTATTGAAGACATATGTATGCGGAGTAGCTACTGGTCCATACTTCAAAGAAGCACCGTGGGTATCACCATCATATAAATACGGGAAATTATACCCTTTATCTTCAGTTCGGGTAATCATATCTTCAAAAGTATCACCCAAATCACTATAGCCCAATTCATTTAGCAACAGTCCCTTAACAGAATTGGGGGAAATAGCAACTACCTGAACACCTTTGTTTTTGTAATCCTTGGTAAGCTGTATCATACGGTCTTCATATGCTTGAGCAGTAGGGCAGTGGTTACAGGTGAAAATAATGACCAATACTTCGGCATTAGTATAATCATTTAGAGTGTGAAATTTTCCGTCCGTTCCTGGTAAATTAAAATCAGGTGCGCTTTCTCCTATTTTTAGAGTAGTTACTTCTTGTTCTGGAATAGCTTGTGGATTAGCTTTAAAAAATGCCGTTTCCTTAGGATTTTCTTTGGTGTCTACTGCGGCATTCTCGTTTTTTCTATCAGTCTTACATGAAAAAACAACTGTAATCGCAAGAAGAAATACTTTTAAATACTGTTTCATTAACTTCAAATTTGTCTCTTAAATTTAGGTATAATTTGTTAGCCCCATTTAAGAGGTTAACTCGGTAAACAAACTCTCCAAATTTTTATTTTTTCTGCTTAGCTGAAGTGTTTTTAATTTGTTGTCATGCGCAAAATCAAAAACGACAGGTCTCATATCTTTGGAGGTGGTAAAGGTAATTTCATAAGTAAAGCCTCCAGCATTTTTAACATGGGATACGCTGGGTAATTTGTTTAGCAGTACTTCTTCAACTCTATAATCAAACTCCACCTCTATAATCTGTTCTTTGGCCTCGCGGAGTTCCTCCAATTTTTTATCAGCAACCAATTCCCCTTTGTTGATGATGATGACGCGGTCACAGACAGCTTCAACTTCTTTCATGATATGGGTAGAAAGCAATATGGTCTTTTCTTTTCCAATTTCACGAATCAGCTTGCGTATTTCAATCAACTGATTGGGGTCAAGTCCAGTAGTAGGTTCATCTAGAATCAAGACTTCTGGGTCATGCAATAGAGCAGCTGCCAGACCCACGCGTTGCCGATATCCTTTGGATAATTGACCAATTTTCTTGTGGGCTTCAGATGTAAGACCAGTTTGTTCAATAACTTCTTCAATACGTTGCTTGGGAACATTATAGACATCAGCATTAAAAGCCAAGTATTCCTTTACATACATTTCTAGGTAGAGTGGATTATGTTCTGGTAAATAACCAATGCTTTTTTGAACCTCTCGATCAGCTGTTAAAACATCAAATCCATTTACTTCGGCGTCGCCCGAATTAGCCTTATAGTATGTGGTCAAAATGCGCATCATAGTAGATTTTCCAGCACCATTTGGACCCAAAAAACCGACAATCTCACCCTTATCAATGGAAAAAGAAATATTGTTCAATGCTTTTTGCTTACCAAAAGTCTTGGTGATGTTTTTTACTGTAATGGACATTCAGATGTATTTGAATTCAAAAATACGGTTTTAGATTTCTCAATCTACGTTGGTTATCTCATTTTGAAATGGTAAACGAATCTATTTTGGTCATTCTATTGGAATTTGAAAAATCCAGAAACATTATGAATTCTTAAAAAAAGGATATTTCTACAAAGTAATATTCAACAAATTTGAGCATTTTGCTAAAAATCGAAAAAATTTTGGGTTTAGCTTTTGTTTTTCAATTGAATACCTATCTTAGCCCAAGATTTACAACAAAATGACAAAAACGTATTTCTGGAACGGTTTTTATTTCTACTTCTTTTTTAAAAGAGGTACGGGACTGTTCTAAATATACGCTACGTATAATAACACATAAAGTCCCGATGCAAATCGGGACTTTTTTTTTACAATGGATTTAAAAGTTGCAATACAGGGAATAAAGGGATCTAACCACCATCAAGTGGCAAAGGACTATTTTGGTGAGGACATAGATTTGTTGGAATGCCTTTCTTTTGATGCTATTATAGAACATTTGCAAAATGGTTCGGCGGATAAAGGAATTATGGCCATCGAAAATTCTATAGCAGGATCCATAATTCCCAATTACAATCTAGTATATCATAATGATATGCACATTATTGGCGAGCATTACCTAAATATCCATCATAACTTAATGATGTTAAAAGGATGTTCGCTTCATAATCTTAAGGAGGTCCATTCTCACCCAATGGCTTTATTGCAGTGTAAAGAATTCTTTAAGCAATATTCGAGCATAAAACTAGTGGAAGATGTGGATACTGCAGAGACGGCCAAACGTATTATGGATAAGGAGTTGAAACATATTGGAGCTATTGCTCCGAAAGTGGCGGCCGACTTATACAATTTGGAAATTATTGCTCCCGAAATTCAGACCATAAAGAATAATGCTACCCGTTTTATCATCCTAAAAAAGCAAAACAAGGTTTTACCAGAAGAAGAAATCAACAAAGCTTCTTTACGTTTCATAACGGATCATAAGCGAGGGAGCTTGGCAACTGTATTGAATGTAATGAGTGATTGTAACTTAAACCTAACCAAGATTCAGTCATTGCCAGTGATAGAAACCCCGTGGAAATATGCCTTTTTTGTGGATGTGACTTTTGATGCATACAGTAATTTTTCAAAAGCAAAGGCATTGTTGGAGATCATGTCTGAGGATTTTAGAGTTTTAGGTGAATATAAAAATGCATTGCTGTCATGATCGTAGCGGATAGGTTACATAGCGTACAAGAATATTATTTCTCTAAAAAATTGAGAGAGGTAAGAGGACTTATCAATCAAGGAAAACCCATCATAAACATGGGCATTGGCAGTCCAGATTTGGCGCCTTCTTCTAAAGTTTTGGAAACTTTGAGAGATTCCATTACAGATATGGGTGCCCATCAATACCAGAGTTATCAGGGCTTGCCTGAACTGCGAGAGGCAATAGCACAATTCTATCAAGAAAAATTTGGGGTAGCCTTGAACAGTCAAAATGAAATTTTACCCCTTATGGGGTCTAAGGAAGGTATTATGCATATTAGCATGGCCTTTTTAAATGAAGGTGATGAGGTTTTGTTGCCTAATCCAGGGTATCCGACCTATGCTGCCGTAACCAAATTGGTAGGAGCCATTCCACGGACATATGATTTAAAGGCAGAAAATGGATGGTTTCCAGATTTGGAACAATTGACTGAGACGGACCTTTCGAAGGTGAAAATTATGTGGGTTAGTTATCCCCATATGCCTACTGGAGCAACCGCCAACATATCACAGTTAAAATCCTTAATCAATTTTGCCACCCTGCATAATATATTGCTGGTAAATGATAATCCGTACAGCTTTGTTTTATCCAACAACCCAACAAGTATTTTGTCTATTGATGGTGCCAAAGACTGCACTTTAGAACTTAATAGTTTAAGTAAGACTTTTAATATGGCTGGTTGGCGCGTGGGAATGGTGTTAGGCAGTGCGGATCATATCAACGCAGTTCTTAAAGTAAAAAGCAATATGGATTCCGGAATGTTCTATGGAATTCAGAAGGGAGCCATAGCTGCCCTTAAGAGCGGGCCAGAATGGTTTGAAGCTTTGGATGAGGTATATACAAAGAGGAGAGAGCTTATGTTTCAGTTAGCTGAAAAATTGGGCTGTAACTATGATAAAAAGGCAGTGGGAATGTTTGTTTGGTGTAAACTTCCCAAAGGTTCAGTTTCTTCAGAAGAATTTATAGACCAATTGCTATATGACAAGAATATTTTCATAGCTCCAGGAACTATTTTTGGCAGTAATGGAGAAGGATATATTCGTTTTTCATTGTGTGTTAAAGAGGAGAGAATTATGGAAGCAATCGAAAGATTTTAGGGTATGAACTTAGTTATCATTGGTGTTGGATTAATAGGAGGATCTTTTGCAAAGGATATAAAACGCTTATACCCAGATGCAAATATCATTGGAATAGATAAAAAAGAAGCTCATGTAGATGAGGCTTTAGAACTGCAGTTAGTAGACCAAAAAGGAACTTATGATGCTCTCGCTACCGCTGATATGGTTTTCGTTAGTATTCCAGTGGATGCTCTTGTAAAGGAACTACCAAAGATTTTGGATGCTGTAGGTGATGAAACTGTAGTAATGGACGCCGGATCTACCAAAAAACTAATTTGCGAAACAGTTGATAACCACCCCAAAAGAAGAAATTTCTTGGCTTGCCACCCCATTGCAGGTACGGAGTTTTCAGGACCTTCAGCGGCAATTAATGGCTTGTATGAGGGGAAGACCAATATTATTTGCGAGGTTGAAAAAACCGCATTCAAACTTCAAGAAAAGGCACTTGAAATTTTTCAGAAGTTGAAAATGCGCATTCGGTATATGAATCCTGAAGCGCACGACAAACATATAGCTTATGTATCCCATTTATCACATATAAGCTCATTTATGTTGGGAAAGACGGTAATTGAAAAAGAAAAAAATGAGCGTGATATTTTTGACATGGCAGGGAGTGGTTTTGAGAGTACCGTTCGTTTAGCAAAAAGTTCTCCAGACATGTGGACACCAATTTTTGAGCAAAACAAAGAAAATGTGGTGGAAACTTTGGAGGAATATATTCACAACCTAGAAAGATTTAAGCAATTGCTTTTAAGCGGGGACTTTGAAAATGTATATAAAGAAATGAACAATACCAATAGAATAAAACAAATATTAAAGGGAATACCACTTACAAAAAATGAGAATTGATTATGGAAAACAATAAGCAAATGAGAAAATGGCTAGATGATATGGATTTACCACATCCCTTGGTTATCGCTGGCCCATGTAGTGCAGAAACAGAAGATCAAGTGCTTAAAATTGCACACAACTTAAAAGATACTGACGTAAATTACTACCGAGCAGGCATTTGGAAGCCAAGAACGCGTCCTGGAAATTTTGAGGGTGTTGGAGCCTTAGGTTTAAAGTGGTTGCAGCGAGTCAAAGAAGAAACAGGCTTAAAAACGGCTACCGAAGTTGCTAATAGGGCTCACGTAGACCTTGCTTTAGAACATGATGTAGATTTACTTTGGATTGGTGCACGATCAACAGTAAGTCCTTTTATCATGCAGGAACTAGCGGATGCATTGGAAGGGACCGATAAAATAGTATTGGTGAAAAATCCGGTAAACCCAGATTTAGCCTTATGGCTCGGGGGAATAGAGCGTCTGCATACTGCCGGAATAAAGAAACTAGGGGCAATTCACAGAGGGTTTTCCACCTATGAAAAGAGTAAATATAGAAACATTCCAGAATGGCAATTGGCTATTGAATTCCAGAACAGATTTCCTGATTTACCATTAATAAATGACCCTTCGCACATTACAGGGAAAAGGGATATGATTTTTGATGTATCACAAACCGCATTGGATTTGAACTTTGATGGACTAATGATAGAGACGCATTATGATCCAGACAATGCATGGAGTGACGCCGCACAGCAGGTAACACCCAAAAAACTTGTACAAATTATGCAAGACCTTAGAATTAGAAAGGAAACTGATGAAGAAGCGGAGTATAATAGCAAACTAAGCAACCTTAGGGCACAAATAGATGTCATTGACAATCAGTTAATAGATACTTTAGGAAAGCGTATGAAAATTTCGGATGGAATAGGGGAGCTTAAAAAACAAAAAAACGTTGCCGTATTACAATCCAACAGATGGAATCAAATCTTAGGTGCCATGATTCTTGAAGGAGAATCCAAAGGATTGAGTGAGGAGTTTGTTTTAAGAATGTTTAAAGCAATCCATCAAGAATCTATTAACCATCAAGAGAAGATTATCAACGCGTAATCTAACATAACAACCTTTATAAATGCCATTTAATACTTTTTTAGTCTTAAATGGCATTTTTTTTAATCCGACTGTAACAGATTTATAAAAATATCATCTTTAAAAAAAGTAAACTCACACTATTATGAAAAAACTGTTTACACTCGGTCTAGTACTATTCTCCAGCACCATTTTTTCCCAACGTATGATTGATACAGAAGTGGGGGATTTTGATAAAATCAAGGTTTTTGATTTAATTGAAGTGAATCTTATTCAATCTGATGATAATAGAATAATGATCAAAGGAAGAAATGTAGATGATATTGTATGGATGAATAGAGATGGTGTGCTAAAATTGCGTATGCAATTAGATAAAAAATTTCTAGGGGAAGAAACCCTAATAGAGGTGTATTATACCGATTTGGATGTTATAGATGGTAATGAAGGCGCAAAAATTACTTGTAATGAGTTGGTCAAGAAAAGCAAAATTGAACTTCGTGCTCAAGAAGGAGCTAAAATCCGCATTGGAATGGATGTGGACTATGCTGACATTAGAGCGGTCACCGGAGGAATTGTTGAAGCATCAGGATTAGCCAAAAACCAATCCATTGTACTCAATACTGGTGGAATTTTCGATGGTAGGGATTTAAGGACTGCCAATACCGATATTAAAATTTCAGCTGGAGGAGAAGCTGAGGTTTTTGCATCAGATCAGGTGGATATCAATGTAAAAGCAGGAGGTGATGTTCGAGTTTATGGAAAACCCAAAAGAGTAAATAAAAGTACATTTGTTGGAGGACGGGTGCATATAGTAGATTAGAGTATTACTAAAAACAAAAAGCCCCTTCTATTAGGGGCTTTTTTTATGGATTAAACTATTTTTTATTTATTTACTTAATGATATAATGTCCTTAAATACGTAAACTCAGTTAAAAGTGATTCTCTTCTTCGGTACAAAAACAGGTAAAAAGCAAACCAAAACATTAAATACTGTTTCTTGCCCATATTGTGCCCAAAAGGGTACGCTGATGACAGTTTCGCAATCCAACTACGTGCATTTGTTCTGGATTCCCATTTTTAAATTGAAAACCTCAAAATTTGCTGAATGTTCGCATTGCAAGCGAGGGTTTTACGAGGAAGAGTTTACACCAGGGATGGAGAAGGGACTGAATCGATAAACCTATGTTTTAAATCATTAAAACACCTCCCTTTTTTAGATACCATTTAAAATAGCAGGGAGGCATTTTTGGTTGGTCTATAAATCAAACCGAAGGCCCAAAGAAATATTGTTTTGCTCAATTGGAGCATCTTTAAATATGGGGTTTAAATCATACTTTACATATAAAAGAATACCATCAAAACCTGTATAGGCGCTTAGACCATAAATTAAATCACTGGTATTATAATCCCTTTTAAATTTATCCTTTACCTGTTCCCCATCTCTGGTGTATTTTAATTTTTGACGTGTACCCAGGTTAAATCCTCCATACCCCCCGATGCCAATTCTAAATTGATTTCGGATGGAGTACCTAAAGCTCTTCTCTGTCTTGTTAAGTCGCGAAGGACCAAACTCAAAATGAACGGGAAATACCAGGTTATCCATTCTTAATTTTGATTTGTCCAGTTCAAATTCGAACTCTTCCAAACTGGTCTGATTTCCGTTTTGAACAAATATCTGGTTGTCATCTGGCTTTAATCCATTAAACTGAAAAGAAAAACCATAATGAAAACGTAACCAATTGGATCGTGGAAAGACTCTTGTCCTCCATTGCCATCCCATTTCAAAAAATCTACTTCCTCCAATTTTGTAAGGCGAATTATCCAAAGATTGTCCTTCTATTAAAGCATTGTTGAGGCCAATGGCAAAGACAAAATCTGAATAGGTTCTCCTATCGTATTTCACCTCTCTTTTCCAGTCACGGGAACGAAATGAAAATGCCGGTCTGCCATCAATATCAATACCTACTCGAACTCCGTCATGCGTTATGGTATCCGCTTCCATTAAAACCAAGGCATCTCCTTGGTTTCTCTCCAATAATAATATTTGATTCTCTACAATGGCAATTCTATTTTCTATGTTTTGCGCTCTTTTTTTGGCCACTTCAGCTTTAAGTATTTTAGCTTCTTCTGACGTTAAATCACCCTTGCTTACGCGTCTGTTGATATCTTTCACTTCAAACTTAAGTGCTTCTTTCTCCTGCTGGGTAATTCTTTCTTTTTGAGCCTTTAACACTTCAATTTTTTGTTCATATTTTTCTTGGCCGATGGCTTGGTAAGAAAGAACTAACAAGAAAAGTGAAGCTAGATACAATGTAATTGTTCTCATGATGTTTTTTGATTTTTTGTCCCTTCCAATTCTCCTCCCAAAGCCTATTGGGAGGAAAACTAAAAAGGTCTTTTGATTGATGAATATTTTAATTATTTCTGTCGGCCACAGCAGTTCGTAGTTTAAAGTAGCCATCTTTGAGGGCATCAAAAATTTGATCTCTAAATGAGCCATCCAATTCTCCCTCAACTTCCGAAAGCAATGCCATGGCATCTACGGCGCCGTTTTCGGCAAACAGTTCTTCTGAAAGAATTTGCCTTTGTGCAGCTCTTAAAAGGGAATCTACCTCGGCATCAGTCACTTCTTCATTCGTGGTTTCCAAAAGAGTAACCTGAGCCACAATTTCATTTACTTTTTGAGTTATTAAATCGTTAGAATCACTTAAAAAACTATCCTGTATTGGATTTTTGACGGTTTCCTCTGCTACTTCCGTTTCAATAGGCAATACAACAGGCTTGAAATCTAGAGATGGGTCTTCACGCGTACTATTTGAATCAATTTCTGCTACTGCTGATTCTTTCTGTACCTTATTTTTAAAATTGATATTCTCTTCCTTAGGTTGGATTAAATCCTTTTTGGAGTTATTGTCTTCTACCACTTCGACAGGAATCGTATTACCTTCAGGCTGTTCCGATTTAAAGAAGAATATCGAGACTAACAGAATACCGATGAAACTTGCTGCTATGGCATATAGATACCATCCTCTCTGCTTTGGTTTTTCCTCCGTGTCGATTTGGGCCGCAATCTTGTCCCATGCTTGTGCTGAAGGAGTGATTTTTCGTTCCTCCAATCTATCTTTTATATGTTTTTCCAATTTTTCCATACCAATTTCTTTAATCACCTGATTTAATTCTGGGCGACATCCCCTTTAAGGTCAAATTTTCTTGAAGCAATTTTCGTGCTTTAAACAATTGCGATTTTGAGGTGCCTTCAGAAATTTTCAACATTTGGGCAATCTCTTGGTGTTTGTACCCTTCTACCGCATAGAGCAAAAAAACCATCTTATACCCTTCAGGAAGTTTATCTATTAGTTGTTGCACATACTCCACATCGAGTAATGAGTCGCTACTAATTATTTCCTTTGACTGGGATTCGTACACCTCATCGTCATAGACCACAAACTGTTTCTTGCGTAAATAAGAGATACTCTCCCGCACCATAATCTTTCTTATCCAACCCTCAAAACTTCCCTTATGCTGAAAGGATTTCAAATTTTGAAAGACTTTAACAAATCCATTTACCATAACATCTTCTGCAAATTGCAGATCCTTAATGTACTGTCTGCACACGCCCAACATCTTAGGGGCATATTTTTCGTACAATTGTTTTTGTACCTGCTGATCTCCGGCAATAGCTTTTTTAATAAAAAGCTTTTCGTTTGTATACAAAGAGACGATTTTCAAAAGTGGTTCTCGATTTGTTTTCTATAAAGATAGACGCGGTACGTTTTAAAAAGGTTGTCTGGAATATCATTTTTTTGAGCAACTTCAATGATATCTTCAAAAAGTTGCCAGGAAAGGGAGGTATTAAAGTGTAGCTATTCTATTTTTTACGATCCACAACATAGTTGACCATAAGGATAAGTGCACTCTTATAATCAGAATCTGGATAATTTTCCAATAACGCTAAAGCTTCATCTTTAAAGGCAAGCATTTTGGTTACTGCATATTCTAATCCACCTTTTTCTTTTACGTATGCAATCACTTCTTTTACCCGCTTTTTATCTTTGTTATGGTTTTTGATGGAGTTGATCAACCAACGTTTTTTTTCTTTATCGCTCTCATTTAACACATAAATCAAAGGGAGTGTCATTTTCTGCTCCTTAATATCTATCCCGGTGGGTTTTCCAATCTTTTCAGCTCCGTAGTCAAAAAGGTCATCTTTAATTTGGAATGCCATTCCACAGAGCTCTCCAAATTTTCTAAAGGTTTCCACATGTTCGGAATCTGGTTTTACTGAGCAAGCACCCATACTGCAACAAGCTGCAATTAAAGTAGCTGTTTTTTGCCGAATGATATCATAATACACCTCTTCAGTGATGTCTAAAAGGCGTGCTTTTTCAATCTGAAGCAATTCTCCTTCGCTCATGTCCCTAACCGCATTGGAAATGATATGCAATAGGTCATAATCCTTATTTTCCAAAGCCACTAAAACGCCTTTTGAAAAAAGAAAATCTCCAACCAAAACGGCTATTTTGTTTTTCCAAAGGGCATTGATGGAAAAAAAGCCTCTTCTTTTATGACTATCGTCCACCACATCATCATGTACCAAACTTGCGGTATGAATCAATTCAATAATAGATGCACCACAGAAGGTTCTATCATTCACACTACCCCCATTGATCAATTTGGCAGTAAGAAACACAAACATAGGTCGCATTTGCTTCCCTTTTCTGTTAACAATGTAGTATGTAATTCTGTTAAACAGGGCCACTTTGGAAGACATGGATTTTAGGAACTTCTCTTCAAAAAGTTCCATTTCATGCTCAATGGGCTCTCTAATCTGCGAAACTACCTTCAATACAATCGGCCTTTGGTGAATTTGGTTTTCAATGTCTAAAAGTAGGGAAAATGACAGAGTTCACCCTTGGAAGTTTCAAGTTTTAGGACACTAGTACAAAACCATCGATAATTTGCAAAATAGAGTAACTTCTTTAATGATGATGACATCACGCAACTTTGACTGAAGTTTTACATCTTTGAATTAAAGAAAGAAGATGGAATTAAGGTTTAAATCAATCTTATTTGTTGGGTTTTTCATATGTGTTTTAAGCTGTGGAAAAAGTAATGATGATTTTTTGACAACATTGGAGGGCAATTATGAAGGTACGTTCACTGTGGAATATAAAAATGATGAAACTTTTTCAAACCCGGTAGAAGTTTCTTTCAGTGAAGATCAGTTTTCAAGCACAACAGGGACCGATAGATTTCCAGCCGGAGGAAACGGAACATATAAGGTGGAAAACAATACTATTCAATTTACTGACAAAAATATATGGACTGCTGATTTTGATTGGAACTTAATTTTAAATGGAACGTATAACTATACCATAAATAAGAATACATTGACTTTATCAGCCAATAAAAATGATGTTGGGTTTTACAAATATGTCTTAGAAAAGAAATAAGGCTATTCTAACAATTAGTCTGTATTATAATCTAGCGCTTATTGGCCAATTGACCACAAGCAGCATCAATATCTTTACCACGAGACCTTCTTACGGTAACGGTAATTCCATTTTTCTCTAAAGTGTTTTGGTACATCTCTACAGCATCGTTGGAAGCCTGTTGAAATTCGCCGTCATCAATAGGATTGTATTCGATTAAATTCACTTTTGATGGAGCAAACTTGCAAAACTTGAATAGGGCGTTTGCAGCTTCTTGCGTATCATTGATGCCTTCCCATACTACATATTCGTAAGTTATTCTGTTTTTGGTTTTACTATACCAATATTGCAGTGCTTCACGCAAATCTTTTAAGGGGAAAGTAGCGTTAAAGGGCATTATAGAGGTGCGGACTTCATCTATTGCGGAATGCAATGATACTGCCAAACCAAATTTAACCTCTTCATCAGCCATTTTTTTGATGATTTTAGGAACTCCGGATGTGGAAACGATAATTCGCTTAGGTGACATTCCCAGCCCTTCTGGTGAGGTGATTTTTTCAATTGCCTTAAGTACATTATTGTAATTCATTAGTGGTTCTCCCATTCCCATAAAAACAATGTTACTTAAGGGTCTATCAAAATACAATCGACTTTCATTGTCAATGGCTACCACCTGATCATATATTTCATCTGGATTTAGATTGCGCATTCTTTTTAATCGTGCCGTGGCACAAAACCTGCAGTCCAAACTGCAGCCTACTTGGCTCGATACGCAAGCTGTGGTTCTTGTTGCTGTGGGAATTAGCACTGATTCTACAACCAAATCATCATGAAGCCTAACCGCATTTTTAATGGTACCATCGCTACTACGTTGCATCTGATCTACTTTGATGTGGTTAATAACAAAGTTATTTTCCAACATCTCCCTGGTTTCTTTAGAGATATTGGTCATGGAATCGAACGAATGTGCGGATTTTTGCCATAACCATTCATAAACTTGATTACCACGAAAAGCCTTATCACCTTCGCTGACAAAAAAGTCGCGCAATTGTTCTTTGGTAAGGGCCCGTATGTCTTTCTTTTTAATTTCCACTGGCTAAAGATAGTCAAGAAAAAATCCCGTTGATTTGATCAATCAAACGGGATTTTAATATGGTAGTAGCTTTTATATTAAATTATTAGCATTGCATCTCCGTAGGAGTAAAAACGATACCCTTCTAAAATAGCTTGCTTGTACGCTTTTTTCATAAGATCATGTCCAATAAATGCTGAAACCATCATCAAAAGTGTGGATTTTGGCAAATGAAAATTGGTGATCATGCAATTGGCAATGCTAAATTCGTAAGGGGGAAATATGAATTTATTTGTCCATCCTTCAAAGGTGTTTAAGGTATGTCCGGAGGACACAGCACTTTCCAAACCACGCATTACAGTAGTTCCAACGGCACAAATACGTCTTTTTTCTTGCTTAGCGTTATTGATGATCTCAGTTGCTTTTTCATCGATAACCAGTTCTTCACTATCCATTTTATGTTTGGATAAATCTTCAACTTCTACAGGATTGAAGGTTCCCAGACCAACGTGCAGGGTAACTTCTGCAAATTTAACGCCTTTTATTTCCAATCTTTTTAATAAGTGCTTAGAAAAATGAAGTCCAGCAGTAGGGGCTGCAACAGCACCTTCGTGTTTTGCATATATGGTTTGATATCGCTCCTCATCTTCTGGCTCTACACCTCGCTTAATATATTTTGGTAGAGGTGTTTCACCCAATTCGCGAAGTTTTCTTCTAAAATCGGTATAGGACCCGTCGTAAAGGAAACGCAACGTTCTTCCTCTAGAGGTTGTATTGTCAATTACCTCGGCAACCAAACTTTCATCATCTCCAAAATACAGTTTGTTTCCAATTCTTATTTTCCTGGCTGGATCTACCAAAACATCCCAAAGACGTTGCTCTTGATTTAGCTCTCTTAATAAAAAGACTTCAATCCTGGCTCCAGTTTTTTCTTTGTTTCCATATAATCTGGCCGGAAAAACCTTGGTGTTATTCAACGCCATGACATCTCCTTCATCAAAATAGTTGATAAGGTCTTTGAACATTTTATGCTCAATCTTTCCAGATTCTCTATGAATCACCATAAGTTTGGATTCATCCCTATTTTCAGCGGGATATTCTGCCAATAATTCTTTGGGTAATTCAAAACTGAAGTTTGATAATTTCATGTAACGTTTTTTTGGATATTTTTAAAGAGGGCAAATATACAATCTCGGGATAGGGGATGTCAAGTAATTTGACAATTAAATGCGAATTACAGTTCTTCTTCAACAAAACCAAGTATTCCAAGATCCTTCCAATAGTCTGGATAGGATTTTGAAACTACCATGGCATCATTGATCACCAAAGTTGTTCTTAAAGCCAAGGGCGCAAATGCCATGGCCATTCTATGATCGTGATAGGTGTCAATAGCAACTCCAGAAGTGATTGCTTTTGTAGGCTTGATTGTAATACTTTCTGCATCGGTGGCAACTTTTGCACCCAACTTTGTTAGTTCGGTTTTTAATGCGGCCAAACGATCCGTTTCTTTTATAGGAAGTGTATGCAAACCTGTAAGATGACAACCCATTCCCAAACCAAGACAAGTCACTGCCATTGTTTGGGCAATGTCCGGAGCATTGGAAAGGTCATAAGTGATAGTGGGCAATTGAGGATGTGCTGTTTTTACAATGGTAATCTCATTTGCTGAAAACGAAGTTTCTACACCAAAATCTCTATAAATTTCTTCCAAAACACTATCTCCTTGTAGCGAATTCTCCTTGTAGGAAGAGAGTTTAATTTCTGTACCTACTTCACACAATGCCACAATACTGTAAAAATAACTCGCAGAACTCCAATCGGATTCTACAACCAAAGTGGTCTTTTCTACCTGGTTTTTAGTATCTATTTTTATGGTATTTCCTTCAAATTGGGTGTTGACCCCTATTTGCTCTAGTAGTGCCAAAGTCATTTTAATATATGGAACTGAGGTTATTTTACCCACTAGCTCTACTTCCAACCCGTTTTCAAGACTAGGCGCTATTAAGAGCAAGGCAGAAATATATTGACTGCTGATATTGGCCGGCAATGAAACCTTGCTTTTATCCAATTTTTTCCCTGTAATTTTTATTGGTGGGTATCCTCGTTCTTTTACATAATCAATTTCTGCACCCAATTCCCTAAGCGCCTCAACCAATACTTTAATGGGGCGTTCCTGCATACGCTTAGATCCAGTAAGTACAACCTTTTTACCTTCTTGTGAGGCGAAATAAGCCGTTAAAAATCGCATTGCTGTTCCTGCATGATGTATGTCTACTTCCCCAGATACCGTTTTTAAGCCTTTTTGCATTACTGCTCCATCATCTGAATTGGAAAGGTTTTCAATGTTCACATTTGGGAAAAGTGCTTGAAGCAATAAGGAACGATTGGTTTCACTTTTGGAGCCAGTGATTTTTATTGCTTTATTGATTAATGGTTTTTTTGGGTAGGAAAGTTGGAGTTTCAAAAGCTGAATTCTTTATAAGTTGTCCTGAAAAAATAAAAGCTCAAAGATAATCTATTTGAGCTTTTTATTATTTTGATGGCGGTCATGATCCCGCTTGGTTTTTAACTCCAATTTTTGGTCAAATGATTTCTGTAAATCTATTCCGGTTTGATTTGCCAAACAGAGGACTACAAAAAGTACATCTGCAAGTTCTTCACCGAGATCTTTGGTCTTATCCGACTCTTTTTCGCTTTGTTCCCCATATCGTCTTGCAATGATTCTGGCCACTTCACCCACTTCTTCTGTAAGTTGGGCCATATTGGTCAATTCATTAAAATAGCGAACCCCATGGTTTTTTATCCATTCATCAACGGCTTGCTGGGCGTTTTGGATGTCCATAATTTAGATTTTGGACAAAACTACTTTTTCCGTCTCTTTTTCGATCATTTTTTTATACAATTCTTTAACGCCTGCATAATCTTGGGGAGCGATTATTGCTGTATTGAATTGAATATCTGTTTTAAGCTGTAACGTATTGCCTCTTTTTCCTAATTTGTAACTGAAAGCGCCTAGGTTTTCGGGTAAGGTCATGATTAAGTTCTCGGGCAAGGAAATAACCTCATAACCATCAGGAATAGCTATGTTTACAATATATCGTCGTTGCCAAGGATGGGCGAAATCTATTGGATAATCCCTTTTATCGAGTTTAAAAGGATTTTCTTTTTCTGTATCGAAAAACATAGGTGAAAAATAAATCTTATCATTTATTACCTCAGCTTGACTTTCTAAATAAAAATCGTAACTCTCTACAATAGGCTTACTTAAATCTGTTTTATTTTTTACAGCATAATTGGAAATTTCCATTCCTCCGTGGTCATTTTCTACTTTTTCTAAATAACTTTCTTGGTCTATTTGGTTGTATGAGTTTCTATACAAATATGCATTCTGACCAGTGTAATTTTTACGAAGCTTACCATCGATATCGCCATTGGGTTTTAAGTTTACGTTCATCATGCTCATCTGTTTGGAATTCGTCTTTGGAAACATTGAGATTTTTTCTGAAGCCCCATCTTCATATACAACCCTACCAAACCAGTTTAATGCTTTGGTAGGCAGCAGATTGACATTAGTATATTTATTGCAGGCATCCAATAGGATGATTTGATCACCTTCCTCTACAGATGCTACAACATAATTGAATCCTTCCCTAGTTGGAAATAAAGGAACACCATGATTCCTAGTGCTTACTAAAACAGGATTTGCATTCAATCCAGCTTCTTTCAACATGGCGACCAAAAGTAAATTGATATCCCCTACATTTCCTGTTTTATCCTTGTAGGCATTCTTGACGCCTTTATTGGAGTATTTCCCATAAATCCCATTCCAACTCATTCGATTTTGAACATGTTGAAAAATTGCCTTTGTCTTCTGCTGATTATCAACCATGCCATTGATAATGGATTGAACGTCCTCTCTCAAGAATCTAGTAGCTTCAATCTGATTTCCAAAATTTTGATTTTTGTAAATCTTTTTAATCACCTTTTCCCAAGTAGTGGCATATTCCTCGGGAGGAGAATTGGGATATTTAACAAACTGCAATTCATACTTGATTGCGGATCGATAGTTGTTCATATTGTTTACATAAAGTTCTCTTTGTAACGCTGGCACGTCTTTCATATAAAAGGTAGAGGTGTTAATTGTATAGTACATAGTATTACTATTATTACCTTCAGAAACTGGTAAACCCTGATTGGCTCTGGACTTTGAGGTGAAACTGATTTTGGCAGATTTTGAGCTGATAACTGGCGATACAGGAAGATACCCTCTAACGGCTGTCTTAAAGTTAAAATATTCAGGAATTGAAACGGAAACCTCTTCTTCTTGAATCGGTATATAGTATTGAAAAGGTATTTCATCAATATAATAAGCATATGGAGATGTTATACGGTATTCATATTCTAAAATGCTGCCTTCCTTTACATTGGGCATTGTAAACTTTTCTTCATTTCTATATTTTGAGAGTGACGAAACGAATATCTCTGACCCCTTTATCTTTGATTTTACAATTTGTCCGTTCTCTAAATTATACGTATTCCCTTTTAAACTTCCAATACTCTCTTTAGCTCCACTACCTTTATAAAGACGCTCTTTTATTGTAGCATAACCAAAACCGCTTTTATTGTATATTTTAATCCGCTCCTTTACGCTCCGAATAACTTGAAAACCTGACTTTTGTTTATAGTCATAGTATATTCTTACTTTTCTAGCAAGAACTACTGCTGAAGCAGAGGAGTCTTTTACATAAAATTTTTCCTCAAGCATTTCTTTGGATACTTTTTCAAATTTTACCTCTTGGGCCAAACCAAGGTTCACCATTAAGATTAAAATAATGAGGTGATTAACTTTCATGATATTGTTTTAGTTAGTTTTTGTTTTTACTAATACAACTTGGGCGTTGTCCATTTTAAGAACTTCTTTTTGAAATTCTCTATACGTTTTATACTTTTCCTTTGGGAATTTGCCGTGCTTTACTAAAAAGTACCTCTTATATAAAAGTGTATTTGCATTTTCCAGCTCCTCAACAGACACTTTATATGTGCCAAATTCGTTTTCAATATGCAAAGATTGTGGTATGGCCTCTATGTCAAAACCTTCCGGAAGTTTGATTTCGAACTCAGCTTCATCCAAAAAACCACGTTGAATCACAAACGGAGAATTTCGCTTTCTGTACCTTTTGGGCAAGGACCGGTTTTTGTTAAATGGATTTATTCCAAACAACAATCGTTCTCCACTTTTGTTGGCATAATTTGATGCTTCAATATTTAGTTTTTCCTTGAAAACTATACTGTCCCTATCATTTTCAAAACTATAGGATTCCAATTGCAAGTTGTTCACATTACCCCAATAGTTCTTATAATAATCTGCTACTTGTTTTTTAGTTTTTCCTTCCAAATAAAAATGCTGATCATATTTGATTCCTTGAGTTTGGACTGAAACTGTACCTTCTAGTCCCCCTAGAGAATCCAAATTGACTTTGGCACTTGTTCTTTTAAGATTTTCACTGTTAAGGTAAGAAGTAGTTGTGACCAGTTCGCTTTCATTTGGTTTTACAACTAGAACTTTACGCCCATCTGTAAAATCTCCTAGAAACCCGAAAGGATGCACTTGGGAGGTGCAATCAATCCAATAATACTGCCCTTTATAAGGAATTGCAACTATGGCATGGTTTCCCTGGAGCAGATCCGGAAAGTCATCTTCAAAATCGATTTTTTCATCGCCTGCCTCAACATGAACATAGTAAGATTCTACCTCAACAGCACTTAATAAGGCCCTTGTGTAATTGGAGAGACCCTTGCAATCACCATATTTAACCTTGTCCACCTCAATCGCACTTATTGGTTGGAATCCCCCTATCCCAACTTGTACACTAATGTATCGTGTGTTGTCTTGAACATAACTGTAAATAATTTTAGCTTTTTCCAAATCATCGTCAATGTCTCGGACAAGTGATTTTGCTGTTTCAACAGTTCCTTGAGAAAGTTCCAATCTACCTTTAAGCAATTCTTCATTGATCCAATCCCCCATTTCTTTCCAACTGTTTACTTTGGCTTGTATTCCTTTAAAACTAAATTCTGGGAGTCTAACTGATAGTATCGGAGCTATTTCATTAAATGATGGGCAGAGTTCTTCCTTTTTTATGGATTGTATATTGCGAGCTTCATAGGTTATATTGTTGAATTTCTCTGTTTTTAAAAGCTCAAATCCATCAAGATTTTTCTCTTTTATATTCGGTCTAAATTTTTTCGAGGGATAGGTAATGGTGTACTTGCTATATTCAACACTAGTTAGGTAACCTGATAAAAAATACCACTGTGGAACCGCACCGGTATCTGAAGTCTCTATTTGGCATTCAAACTCGATGGTATATGGATATTGTATAGGTGTGTAATTATAATACATTAGCTTATCATCCAGATAAAGTGAGAAACCATCTACAGCACTTCTTGTTGAAAAGTCATTTTTCTTAATCTGATCTATCTTATTTCCAAAACTATCATATATAACTGCGCCAATGTTGGTGATTTTAGTTTGTTCATCGAAGTATTTTCCCAAGTATGCGTGACGATTACCATGTTTATTTAGAACAGTGACAACTTTTTTAATGGTGTACTCCATTTTATCTATGGAATTTACTTTTACAGCAATTTCATCCCAACGATAGACTGCGTTGGAATTATTGAGGAGTTCCTTCGGGATTGCGCTAAAATTAAAATCTTGCGAAAACGAAAAGTGTATACTTAAAAGGAGCAGAGAAAAAGTAAGAAAACGCATTAAGATTGGTCGGTTAAATAAGTTAACACTAAAATGGTACATTTCTTACAAAAGAAAAAAACAAATTCGTTAAAAGACTATTATTCCTTATGTTTTGTGTCTATTAGTATGGTTACTGGCCCATCATTCAGTAAATCAACTTTCATATCGGCACCAAAAACACCCGTACCTACTGTTTTTCCTAAAGCTTCTTCAATTTTTTGGACAAAGACTTCATAAAGGGGTATGGCAATTTCCGGTTTGGATGCTTTGATATATGAAGGTCTATTTCCTTTTTTAGTTAATGCATGAAGCGTAAACTGACTTACTACAATCATGTCTCCATTTGTATCTAGAATGGAACAGTTCATAATACCCTCTTCATCATTAAAAATGCGGAGGTTCACTATTTTTTTTGATAACCATTCAATATCTTCTTTGCCATCTGCATCTTCAATCCCTAATAACACAAGAAGACCATTCCCAATACTTGAAACCAATTTGTGGTCCACAGTCACGCTAGCCCTGGAAACTCTTTGTATTACCGCTCTCAATTCTTATTCTTTATAAATATCCGTTCTGTAATTCTCCTCTTCTCCAGTAATCATTTGCACATAACTTTTATACCTGCTCCAAGCGATTTCATCTACTTCCAATGCAGCTTTTATAGCACATTTGGGTTCATCTAAATGTCTGCAATTATTAAACTTGCATCTGGATTTTAAGGCAAAAAACTCTGGAAAATAGTCTCCAATCTCATACTGTTCCATATCAACAATACCAAAACCCTTGATACCAGGGGTATCAATTATTCTTGCGCCGAAAGACAGGTCATACATTTCTGCGAAAGTTGTGGTGTGCTGTCCTTGGAGATGTTGCCCAGAAATTTCTGCGGTTTTTAGTTTTAGTCCTGGTTGCAGTGCATTGACCAGAGTGGATTTACCTACACCTGAATGCCCAGCAAACATGCTTGTTTTATTAACCATCAAATCTTTAACCAATTCTACATTATCTCCTTCCTTAGCTGCTATTTCAATACAGTGATATCCTATATTTCTATACAACTGCGCCAAATAGCCCACTTCTGCCTTTTCATCTTTGTCATATACATCCATCTTGTTAAACAAAAGAACCACAGGAATTTCATAGGCTTCAGCAGTTACTAGAAACCGATCAATAAAGCTGGTGAAGGTTTGTGGATTGTTTAGGGTAATCAACAAAAAAACCTGATCTAGATTGGCGGCAATGATATGTGTTTGTTTGGATAGGTTTACCGATTTACGAATAATGTAATTTTTCCGCTCTTTTATTTCTGAAATCACGGCTGTGGTTTCATCGCCAATTTTATCTAAATCAAAAACTACTCTGTCCCCTACAGCCACCGGATTGGTACTTTTTATACCCTTAATTCTAAATTTACCTTTTATGCGGCATTCATAAAAACTACCCTCATCCGATTTAACGGTATACCAGCTTCCGGTAGATTTATAAACGATTCCCTGCATTATATGTTAACATTTTCTTTGCAAAGAAACAATAATACTCTAATTGATACGTATATAGTAGTTAACAGTTTATTTAACCAATTAAAATCTATTATGAAAAAAATCTTTTTTATCGCAGTGATAACCCTAGCTGCTACAGTTGAAATGAGTGCTCAAAAGTTTAAGGTTATTACCAGTGTAGAGTCCATTGTGCCAAACGGTCTTGGGCGTTCCAGAATTGTAAATGCTCTGGAAGATAAAGATTACAGGGAGTACACCAGTGTCCAAACTGAGGATGACAACACCAGAAACAAATCTAAACGTGGTGACATCCGTGTAAAGAATTTTGAGGAAACCAAATTATTGAACTTTTACAATATTGGCGGAATTCGTTTTCAGAATATCGCTGCTAACGATGCTTTGTTAACTTCTATGATCAACGATATGGTTGCAAATGGCTGGGAATTGGCCTTTGTGACCAGTGCTGTGGAAAGTGAAGGCGGTAAAGGCGATGGTCAGGGAATATTTATTACCCGATATATTTTTAAGAAATAAAATTTAATATTTCTGTAGTTCCAAGACCCTTTGATAATTCAAAGGGTTTTTTTATTGCCCAAAATGCAACCCTTTATAAAATGAGACTGTCTTTCTGGTATAGTAAAGAAAAACATATCATGAAAAAAATTTTAGTAGTTGCCGGTTTGGTGCTATCCACAAGTCTTAGTATTAGCGCCCAAGAATTTAAGGTCATCACAAGTGTAGAATCTATTGTCCCGAACGGAATGGGCAGATCTAGAATAATTAATGCGCTGGAAGATAAAGATTACAGGGAGTATACCAGTGTGCAGACCGAAGATGACAATACCAGAAACAAGTCTAAAAGAGGGAACATCCGTGTAAAGAATTTTGAAGAAACCAAATTATTGAACTTTTACAATATTGGCGGAATTCGTTTTCAAAATATTGCAGCTAACGATGCTTTGTTAACCTCAATGATCAATGAAATGGTTGCCAATGGTTGGGAACTCGCCTTTGTAAACAGCGCTGTCGAAAGTGATGGTGGAGATAAAGATGGACAGGGAATTTTTATTACCCGATATATTTTTAAAAAATAATATAATCAATAAAAGTCCCTTACAATTGTAAGGGACTTTTCTCTTTTAATTTGGGTAAATCTAGGGCCATCATTTTTTCATTTTTTAGTTACCTTTAGAGGCTATTTAAAGTATCGCATTGATTTCAAAAACCACCATTGACCAAGTATATGAAACCGCCCGTTTGGAGGAGGTGATTGGGGATTTTGTACAGTTGAAGAAATCGGGCTCTAATTTTAAGGGATTAAGCCCCTTTACAGATGAGCGTACCCCTAGTTTTATGGTTTCTCCCGTAAAACAGATATGGAAGGATTTCAGCAGTGGAAAAGGAGGCAACGTAGTAGCCTTTTTAATGGAACATGAGCACTTTACCTATCCAGAGGCTATAAAATACTTGGCAAAAAAGTACAATATAGAGATTGAAGAGACTGAGCAGAGTGATGAGCAAAAAGAGCAGGCCAATGAGAGGGAAAGCATGTATTTGGTTTCGGAATACGCTCAAAAATACTTTACGGAAACCCTCTGGGAGTCTGAGCCTGGGAAGGCCATAGGACTTACCTATTTTAAGGAACGAGGTTTTACTGATGGTATCATTAGAAAGTTTGGACTTGGCTATGGTTTGGATGAGTGGGAAGCTTTTACCAAAACAGCGATAGACAAAGGATATAAACTGGAATTCTTAGAGAAAACAGGTTTAACTATTGTCAAAGAACAATCTGGAGGGGAAACTAAAAAGTTTGACCGGTTTAAAGGGAGGGTCATGTTCCCCATCCACTCTATGAGTGGAAGAGTGCTTGGTTTTGGGGGACGTATATTGACTAATGATAAAAAAGCAGCCAAATACTTAAACTCCCCTGAAAGCGACATTTACCATAAAAGTAAGGTGCTTTATGGAATCTACTACGCTAAGCAATCCATTGCAAAGGAGGGTAATTGCTATTTGGTAGAAGGATATACAGATGTCATTCAATTGCATCAAAGCGGTGTTGAAAATGTAGTGTCCTCTAGTGGTACGGCACTTACACCAGAACAGATAAGACTGATTAACAGACTTACCAAGAATATAACAGTACTTTTTGATGGGGATGCGGCGGGCTTAAGGGCTTCGCTTCGCGGAATTGATTTGATTTTGGAGCAGGGCATGAATGTAAAGGTTTGTACTTTCCCCGAAGGAGAAGATCCAGATAGTTTTGCCAAGAACAACACCTATGAGGATTTAGTTCTTTATTTGGAAGAGAATGCAAAGGATTTTATTCAATTCAAGACTTCTCTTTTAGCTGAGGAAGCTGCTAATGATCCTATAAAAAGAGCAGATACAGTTAGGGACATTGTCAATAGCATTAGCAAGATTCCAGATCGTATAAAGAAGGAGATTTATATTCAAGAATGTGCTAAAATAATGCACATCTCAGAAGAAGTACTGTATAACACGCTAGCACAAATAGATAAAAAAGGTGTTGCTGATGCGAACAAAAAACAAAAACAAGAGCAAAAGGCTTTTGAGGTCGTAAAAAATGACCAAGTTGTTGAGAAGGTTGACGTACAATATGAGTTGGAACGAAAAATAATTGAAATGCTCCTCTTATATGGAAATCAGAAACAAGAATTTGAAGATTTGGTGCTCAAAGAAAATGAAGAGGGCGATTTAGTCCTTGAACCTGAGATTATTGAGGCCAAAGTCTACGAAAAAGTGTATTTGGATCTTCAAGAAGACGAAATTGAACTCACGAATGAACAATTTAAGATTATATATTATAAATTGATTGAGGATTTAAATGAGAATGAAGAATTTAAAGTGAATTCGTTCTTGGCAAATCTTGATCAGGCGATGGTGAGTGAAATTTCTTCAATTTTAATGGAAGAAGAGCGCTATGTACTACATGATTGGGAGCGAAAGGACATTTACCCCAAAGAAAAAGGGCAAGGTGTTGCACAATTGGTGGGGGAAACTATACTTACCTTACGTTGTAATTTAATTAAAAACCGAATTAAAAAGTTGCAAAAAGGTACCGAAGGAAATGTTGGGGATAATTCTGAAGTATTGGAAGAAATTGTGAATTACCTACAACTAAACAAATTATTGAATGCAAAATTGAACAGGGTACTTTCCTAAAACAAAAAATCCCAAACATAAAGCCCGGGATTTTTATCAGTTTGTACTGGCTATTTTAATAAAGCTCAAGCGCCTTTGCCTGTTGCAACAAATCGACCAAGTTGTCCACATTTAATTTTTTCATTAAACGTGCTTTGTATGTACTAACGGTCTTTTCGTTTAGGTTTAGACCCTCGGCAACTTCTTTGTTTCGTTTTCCACTGGCCAAAAGTTTTAAAACTTCTACCTCTCTTGAAGATAATTTTCTAAAGAATCTTCGTGGTTTTTGGGTTCCTTCATCAAAAGCAAGACGTTGTGCCAATTCATTGGTGATAAACATATTGCCTTCACTTACTTTTCTTACTGCTGTAATTACGTAGTCCAGATCAGCAGTTTTCGATAGGTAACCAAATGCTCCTGCCCTAATGGTACTTAATGCATAGACATCTTCAGATTGTCCACTATACATAAGGGATTTAACGTTTGGAAACTCTTGTTTTAATTTTCTTAGGGTAGCAATTCCGTTTATTTCCGGAATATCCATTTCTAACATTACTACATCTGGGGAAACTTTGTCTAACGTATCGAACAACTCCGTGGTTGTTGAAACATCAGCAATAACCTCAATATCTGAGCTAGCTTCGAGCACTTGTTTAATGCCTAGTCGAACTATGGGATGATTGTCAGCTATTATTACTTTTATCATTTGGTTTGAGTTTTATTCGTTTGTTTAGTACTTAATTACTTACGTGGCGTGGCAAGCAAGTTAACAATTTGAGGACGTAAAACTGTAATTTTTTTCTTAAAACCATAGAATTTCTGGGGTTTTTTTCGTTTTAAGCTGGGTTTTCTAGGTTAAAAGGTCATTTTAAGTGAGCAGGAATTTCACAAATAGGTATAGGAATCATCTTATGTTTGTTCGCAGTATTAAACTTTTTATAGATACTGAATACTTCTCTTTTTCTGTCAGAAAAATCGCTAACACTCTTTTTCTCATCATCCATTTTCATTGCCCACTCCAATTCTGGATAGCTAGCACCAATCTGATCTTCGTCTGTTCGGCTATCTCCCCATAGCCCATCAGTAGGAGCTGCATCCATAATTTCTTGGTTAACCCCCAGAGTACCACCTATTTCATATACTTCTGTTTTTAAAAGATCGGCTATAGGGCTTAAATCTACCCCACCATCACCATACTTGGTATAAAATCCTACCCCAAAATCCTCTACTTTATTTCCTGTCCCGGCTACTAAGTAACCCTCCAAAGCAGCAAAATAATATAAGGTTGTCATACGTAACCTGGCACGCGTATTTGCGAGGGACATAAATCTATCTTCTTCATTTTCAACTTTCGGTAAGGCTGCAACCAAGCTATCGAAAACCGGGGTTAGGTTAACAGGTTGTCTGCTTACGTTGGAAAAGTTATCCATTAGCCATCCAATATGGTTATCCGCTCTTGTAACTTGGTTTGTGCCTTGATGTATGGGCATCTCCAAACATAAAAGCTCTAAACCTGTTTTAGCACAGAGCGTTGAGGTTACGGCAGAGTCAATTCCCCCAGAAACACCTATGACAAATCCCTTGCAGTTTGCGTTGGTGGCATAATTTTTTAACCAATTAACAATATGATCTATTACCTTTTCGGTTTGCATGCTATACTTTTTAAATTCAATAATTTACCTTTGTGCCCTGTAAATTTAAACGCTGCAGTGCTAAAAATAAAGAGCTTGTCAAAATACTTTGATGCATATGCATACGGCTTTCTGGTTTTTGTAATGTTTCTTACCCTTTCAGGGTGTAAACGAGAAGATAAAACCGCCAGTGAGATTTCAAAAATCCCTGTTGACCTTGAAGTGTTCAGGTTTGATCGTGAGTTTGCAACTGCAACTGCAGAACAAATTCCTGCTTTGAAGGAAAAATATCCGTATTTGTTTCCAGAACAGTTTCCAGATAGTATATGGATCGCAAAACTTACAGATACCATTCAAACAGAATTGTCGGAAGAAGTAAATAAGGCTTTTGGTGATTTTACTAAAGAAACTGAGGATATAGCATCGCTTTTTAAGCATATGCGCTATTACTTTCCAACCTTTGAAGTTCCAAAGGTAGTTACCGTGACTTCTGATGTGCGATATAATAATAGGATAATCTATACAGATACGCTTTTACTATTGGGATTGGATAATTATTTGGGTAAAGACCATCATTTTTATAAAGGAATCCAGCGTTATATTGCTAAAGGATTGGACAAGCAATTTCTTACCTCGGATATAACCAGCGCTCTGACAAAGAAAATAGTGCAGTACCCAAGAAATCGGTCCTTTTTGTCCCGAATCGTATATTATGGTAAGGAGCTTTACCTAAAAGATAATATACTTCCTACCATTTCTGATGCCCAAAAAATTGGATATACTCCAGAAGAAATAGCATGGTCTAAAGCTAATGAAGAGCAAATTTGGCGCTATTTTGTGGAACGTGAATTACTATATAGCACTGACGCAAAATTGGATAGACGTTTTTTAGACACAGCGCCCTTTTCAAAATTTCAGTTAGAGTTGGACAGTGAGTCGCCGGGTAGGGTAGGTCGTTATATCGGATGGCAAATTGTTAGGGCCTTTATGGAAAGGAATGATGTAAGCTTGCAGCAGCTTTTAAGTTTACCTGCAGATGAAATTTTTAAGAAATCAAATTACAAACCAAGAAAATAAATGGCAGTAGCACATACTTCAGAAATAAAATTGACGGTTGGGTTGGACGAAAATAGAGTTCCAGAAGAACTAAATTGGTCTGCCCAAGATGGAGGAATACAGGATGAGGAGGCCAAAGCCATGATGCTCTCTGTTTGGGACAGTAAGAATAGGGAATCTTTAAAGATTGACTTATGGACCAAAGATATGCCTGTTGACGAGATGAAAATCTTTTTTCATCAGACCTTGGTTACTATGGCGGATACCTTTATGAAGGCAACCCAAGATGAAAAAATGACCGCAACCATGAAGGATTTTTGCGATTATTTTGCCGAAAAATTAGAATTGAAGTAAGCTTTCAATTTAAGGTAACGGCTCATTCAATCTATTAAACTGGCTTTTTTCATCTCCTTTCAAATCCAGATACCTTTCAATTTTCTCTTTGGTGGGTTTCAGCATAAAGAAATAAAGGATTAAAACAACGGATATGGTCAGATATGCCATATTCCCTGTTATCATAAATGCTACAACACCAAAAAGGGCAGGCGCTTCGGCTAAAGCATACTTGATGATAGAGGCAGTCTGAAATCGAGCTAGTTTTTGCCTTAGATCAATTGTTTTCGGGATATTTCTAATAGATTGTTTAAAAATAAAATTCCCTAAAAAAATGCAGCTAACGGCAACAATGGGAACAATCATTAGGTAGATGTCATCAGTATCAGAGAAATTTAAACTGGCATTTTGTGTTTGGAAATAGACTACGGTGCCAAACAGTATAGGTCCCATAATTAAACTCATGTGTAGAATGGATAAAGTTTTTATAAATCCATTAGGGGTGAGTGGCTGTTCCTTTGTGCCCATAACTTTGGTAAAATGTTGGTTGCAAATAAAGGTAAATTAAAAACCAATAAGATAAATGAATTGATTAAACTCTAAATTGATTCAAAACATTCACGGTTTGGTTTGATGCTTTATCCATATCCAAAGAAATTGAAAGGCGAATATGTATTTTTAGACTAATGTGATTAATTGATATGAAAAAGAAAACAACTCAAAAACTCCTTTTTATCTACAATGCTAATTCAGGCACTCGAAATGCCATTATGGATAGTATGCATAAGGTCTTTAGTCCCTCTACATATGACTGTAATTTGTGCGACATCACTTTTGGTGTCGTTTCAGAAAACAAAACTTGGAAAAAGTTTAGAGAAGAAGAAGCATATGACATGGAGTTCTTGCACAAAGATGAATTCTCTGAGAAATACGCCAGCAAATTTGGGCATAAGTTTGAATTTCCAATAGTACTGACTGAAGGAGAGACTGGTTTGGAAGTTTTGATTACCAAAGAAGAGCTAAATCAGCTTAAGGCTGCAGAAGGATTAGTGCAGCTAGTGAAAGAGCGGGTCGAATAAATGTATTGCTAATTTTTGGAAGAAGTTTGAGCGGCAAAAAATCCCTTGTTAATTCCGTCAATATAGCCGAGGAGTTCGTCTTTCCCCATTCTATTGGTAGAAGATGTTATAAAATGAAACGGAGCCTCTTCCCATGCACCATCCAATAGTTTTTGTAGGTAGGTAGCAGCCTGCTTTTCTATTACAGTAGGTTTTAACTTGTCAGCTTTGGTAAAAATAATGGCAAAGGGCACTTGGTGTGTTCCCAACCATTCCATGAATTCTAAATCTACGGGTTGAGGTTCATGTCTAATATCCACTAAAACAAAACCGCAAACCAATTGCCTGCGTTCTTCAAAATACTCCGTTATATATTTTTGAAAAACCTTTTTATCCTTTTTAGAGACTCGGGCATAACCGTAACCGGGTAAATCTACCAAGAACCAATTGTTGTTGACCTTAAAATGATTAATCAGTTGTGTTTTTCCAGGTCTTCCAGAAGTTTTGGCCAAACTTTTACGTTCCATCAACATATTGATCAATGAAGACTTACCTACATTGGAACGGCCAATAAATGCATATTCTGGTAAAGGTTCATTGGGGCATTTGGCCACACTGGAATTGCTCATCACAAATTCGGCCGAAGTAATTTTCATGATTTAGAAATTACGCTTGTTCAGCCAAGCTTCAAGAATTTTGTTGAAATCATTCGGATGTTCCATCATAGGGGCATGGCCACATTTTTCAATCCAAAACAAATCAGAATCTGGAAGCAACTCATGAAATTCCTTGGCCACATTAGGCGGGGTTACAGTGTCATTTTCACCCCAAATAATACAGGTAGGGGTTTTCATATGTGGTAAATCTTTAGACATATTGTGGCGGATAGCACTTTTGGCAATAGCCAAAGTTTTAACCAACTTCATTCTGTCGTTGACTGTGGCGAATACTTCATCAACAATTTCCTTTGTAGCTACCTCTGGGTCATAGAAAACATCTTGGGCCTTTTTCTTTATAAACTCGTAGTCACCACGTTTTGGGTAGCCATCACCCATAGCACTTTCATACAATCCAGAACTACCTGTGATAACTAAAGCCTTGACCATTTCAGGAAACATTTTTGTATGGAGCAGTCCAATATGCCCTCCTAAAGAGTTCCCAAGAAGAATTACATCTTTCAACCCTTTAAACTCAATAAATTTCTCTAAAAACTTTGCGAAATTCTTCACCGTGGTTTTTAGCATGGGCATATCATAAATGGGAAGCTCAGGTATTAAAACTTTATACCCTTTTGGCGGAAAATATTCCGATACCCCTTGAAAGTTGCTGAGCCCACCCATAAGGCCATGCAAAATAATCATGGGAGTTCCTTCCCCCATCTCAATATATCGGTATTTGCCTTCCTTAATAATCTGCTCTTCCATCTAAAGTTAGTTGGTACTAAGAGGGCAAATATAGGCAATTCAAATCACACGTATTTTGAGTTTTTAACACCTAAAAAAGAAGGTTTTGTGAAGTCTTATAAAATCAATGAGATTGCTTAAATGAGAGGTTGGCAGCTTTTTTTTCGATAAAATATGGGGTTTTGTCGAAAATGTGGAGAATTTATCAACAAATGTGTCTTTATGTGGAGAAATGTGGAAATAAAATCTATATATTTGAGTTGTTATTGATAACCAATTGATTTCTAGTGACCCATATCATAGGACAACATGATTGCAAAGCTGATACAAAAGGAAGGGTAATACTACCTATTTCTTTAAAAAATCAGTTGTTGCCCGTACTGAATGACGGTTTTGTAATTAAACGCTCCGTTTTTCAGCAATGCTTGGAATTGTATCCCAAGAGCGAGTTCGATGTGCTTATGCAAAAGGTCCTTAAGAAAAGCAAGATCAACCGAAAGTACGATGCTTTTGTGCGAAACTTCGTGGCAGGCATGAAAGAAGTGACTATTGATGGCGATACGGGAAGGCTTCAGATACCCAAGAATCTGGTAGAGTATGCTGAAATTGGGAAAGAAGTAGTATTAAACGCCGTCTTTGATAAGATAGAGATTTGGAACAAGGAGAAGTACGAAGTGATTCTGGAAGAAGGGGAGAAGGATTACGCTGATCTGGCCGAAGAGATTTTTGCAGACGATGACTAGTCCATACCACAATCCTGTACTCCTACAAGAGTCCGTGGATGGATTGAATATAAAAGAAAATGGAGTTTATGTAGATGTCACCTTTGGTGGCGGTGGGCACTCCAAAGAAATACTGAAGCGGTTAGGGGTAGATGGAAGATTATTTGCATTTGATCAAGACGAAGATGCACTGGCCAACGCGATAGATGATGAGCGATTTCAATTGATCAGTCAAAACTTTCAGTTTCTCAAGCAGTTTCTCAAGTTCTATGGCATTCGGAAAGTTGATGGAATCCTGGCAGATTTTGGAGTTTCCTCCCATCAGTTCGATGAGGCGGAACGTGGTTTCTCTATTCGTTTCAATGCGGATTTGGACATGCGGATGAACAGAAGCAATGAATTATCCGCCTATCAAGTGATCAATTCATACTCCCAACAAGATCTAGCATCAGTTTTATTTCAATATGGTGAATTGCGCAATGCAAATGCAATGGCAAAAACTATTGTAGAAACTCGATTAGAAACACCAATCAAAACTACAGACCAGTTAAAAGAAGTTTTAAAAAGATTTCTGCCCAAAATGAAAGAGAACAAGATTTTGGCACAAATCTATCAAGCAATCAGGATTGAGGTGAATCAGGAAATAGCTGTGCTAAAAGATTTTTTATTGCAAGCACCGGAGGTCCTTAAAGAAGGAGGGCGGTTAAGCTTGATAAGTTATCATTCCTTGGAGGATAGATTGGTCAAAAGATTCATTAGAGCTGGGCGGTTTGAAGGGGAGGCAGAAAAAGATTTTTACGGAAATATTAATGTTCCCTTGAGAAAAGTAGGGGGATTGATAACTCCATCAGCAGAAGAAATTAGCCGGAACAATAGAGCCAGAAGTGCAAAGCTTCGCATTGCAGAACGAATTTGAATATGGAGAACAAAATGAAAAAGGGATTACTGGACATATTAAAAGGAAAGTTTTTGGTGAGTGGAGACGCACCCAAGAACTGGATGTTTTTGTTTTTTGCATCATTTCTTGCGGCAATGATGATTTCCAGCAGTCATAAAGCTGATAAAAAAGTGCATGAAATTGCCGCTTTAAGCGAGGAAGTCCGAAAACTTAAAAGTGAATTTTTTGAACATAGATCGACTGTCCAGCAACTTAAGCTAGAATCTACTTTAAGAGAATCAGTTGCGGTAGAAGGTCTTTTTCCATCAGCAGACCCACCAAGTAAAATCAAGGTAAAATCACAAGAATAATGGCCATTACAGAAAAAAACATCATGAATAGATTGTACCTGGTTGCAGGCTGTCTTGTGGTGTTTTCCATTTGCGTTGTGGTAAAGTTGGTGGACATACAGATGATCAAGGGTGACGATTATAAAGAGCTTGCCTTGAACAATACAGAGAAAATGTTCACCATTGAGCCCAATAGAGGCAATCTGTACTCAGATGATGGTAGTTTATTGGCAGCTTCTGTGCCTAAGTATGAGATTCGGTTTGATGCCAAAACCGTTTCAGAAGAGAATTTTCAAAATAATGTGGCCGCACTTTCAGATTCTTTAGGACATCTTTTTGACCGACCTTCTTCCTATTATAGACAGTTATTTAGAAAGGCTCGTGCCAACGGTAATAGATACAAATTGGTGGCCAGGAATATAGATTATCTGGATTATATCCGCATTAAACAGTTTCCATTATTCGCTTTGGGCCCATACAAAGGAGGGTTTATCGAAACACACCGTGTGGTTCGTGAATACCCTTTGGGTAAAATGGCGGCAAGAAGCATTGGTTACGAAAAAGTCGATGAAAACGGATATTACACTAGAGTAGGTTTAGATGGAGCCTTTGGTGAACAATATCTACGTGGTAAAGAAGGTAAACGCCTAAAACAAAAGATAGCAAAAGGGCAATGGAAACCAGTAGGGCTGGATAATATTGTAGAGCCGCAAGATGGATTGGATGTGGTGTCGACTATAGATATTAACATTCAGGATATAGCCCATCATGAGCTTTTGGGCCAACTAGAGAAATACCAGGCCGACCATGGGTGTGTGGTGGTTATGGAAACCGCAACTGGAGAAATTAAGGCCATCTCTAATTTGGGTAGAACTTCCGAAGGAAAGTATTATGAAAAGTTGAATTATGCCATTGGAGAGTCCCATGAGCCGGGATCAACTTTTAAATTAATGTCTATGATTGCTGCCTTGGAGGACAAGGTTATCGATACTAGCACCGTAATTGATACGGAAAAAGGAAGATATCGAATTTATGATAGGGTGGTAAAAGATTCTAAATGGGGTGGATATGGAAAAGTCTCGGCTGCAAAGGCTTTTGCTATTTCTTCAAACACTGCATTTGCAAAAATCATTCATGAAAATTACAAGGAAAAGCCAGGAAGATTTGTGAATCGACTTATGAATATGGGTCTCCACAAAAAACTGGATTTGCCCATTATTGGGGAAGGAAAACCAGTTATCAGATACCCTGGAGATGAAGGATGGTCAGGAATTTCATTGGGTTGGATGTCCCATGGTTATGAAGTATCCCTGACACCTATGCAGACCCTTGCATTTTATAATGCCATTGCAAATGATGGGGAATTTGTTAAACCCAGATTGATTAAAGAAGTAAGGGAGGGTAACAAAGTCCTTAAAAGATTTGATAAAGAAGTTACCAATGCATCAATCTGTTCCAAGGAAACTGTGCAAAAAGCGCAACAATTGCTAAAAGATGTGGTGGAAAAAGAATATGGTACAGGTCATGGATTGTATTCCAAAAGTTTTTCCATGGCGGGGAAAACGGGAACCTGTCAGAAGAATTACATAGCAAAAGACCCAGATAAGCTGGCTTATATCTCATCATTTGTAGGATACTTTCCTGCAGATAATCCAAAATACTCCTGTATCGTCATTATACATGAACCAGATAAAAGTGTAGGCTACTATGGTGCGGATGTGTCGGGACCAGTGTTTAAATCCATGGCACAAAAAATTTATGCCACCTCACCAATTATTGATGAAGTAAAAGGCGAAGCCTTCAATGGAGATGCCTTGGAAGAAAAGTATGAACAGTACTATGCGCAAGTACAAAAAAAGTACACTAAAGTGCCTAATGTAAAAGGAATGTGCGGAATGGATGCTGTCTCGCTGCTGGAGAATTTAGGAATGAAGGTTGAGGTACGAGGCAACGGGAAAGTAAGGAAGCAATCCATTACTCAAGGAACAGATATCAATCGAGTAAAAAAAATAGTGTTGGAACTTTCATGAAGTTATTAAAAGACATATTGTATGGAGTAAGCCTTTCTGCGGTTAGTGGAGATACCAATGTGTTGGTGAACCATGTTCATTTTGACTCAAGAAAAGTTGAAATGGATGATGTCTTTGTAGCCATTAGGGGCCTAATCACAGATGGACACAAGTACATTCAAAAAGCGATAGAACTTGGTGCCAAAGCTGTTGTTTGCGAAGAGCTTCCTGAGTTATTGGTAGATGGAGTTACCTATTTAAAAGTTTCTGACTGTAATAGCGCTTTGGCCATAATTGCGGCTAATTACTATGACAACCCTTCAAAAAACCTGAAACTGGTTGGAATCACAGGAACTAACGGGAAAACAACTGTAAGTACACTACTATACAATCTATTTAAAAAAGCAGGTTTTAAAGTAGGATTGATTTCCACAATAAAGGTCATGGTAGATGATAAGGAATACAGCACAAGCCATACCACACCAGATGTACTGACCATTAATAATCATCTTGCTAAGATGAATGCCGAGGGAATCGAGTTCTGTTTTATGGAGGTGAGCTCACATGGTATCCATCAAAAAAGATCCGAAGGATTATACTTTGAAGGAGCTATTTTTACAAACCTATCCCATGATCATTTAGATTACCATAAAACCTTTGCAGAATACCGAGATACAAAGAAAAAACTCTTCGATAACCTTCCTAAAACGGCCTTTGCGCTTAGCAATATAGATGATAAGAACGGCTTGGTGATGTTGCAAAACACCAAAGCAAAAAAGTACACCTACGCCTTAAAATCTTACGCTGATTTTAGAGCGCAGATTTTGGAAAAACAATTTGATGGACAACTATTGAAAATTGATGATAATGAACTTTGGTCCAAACTAATTGGAGATTTTAATGCGTACAATTTACTGGCTATATATGCTACCGCGGATATTTTGGGTCTTGAAAAAATAGAGACTTTAAAGCTTATCAGCGAATTGGAAAATGTAGATGGCAGATTTCAATATTACATATCTAAAGACAAAATAACAGCAATAGTTGATTATGCCCATACGCCGGATGCGTTAAAAAATGTGTTGGTTACGATCAATGCATTGAGGACTGGAAATGAAAACGTCATCACCGTAGTGGGGTGTGGTGGTGACCGTGATAAGTCTAAGCGTCCGGTTATGGGTCATATCGCTTCAGAAATGAGCAATCAGGCCATTTTTACATCAGATAATCCTAGAACAGAGCCCCCTTCTACGATTATTGAAGAAATGGAGGCAGGAGTAGAACCTCAGAATACCAGAAAAGTATTGTCCATTGAGAATAGAAAGCAGGCCATTAAGGCAGCGTGCAAATTGGCATTGGCAAATGATATCATTCTAGTGGCGGGAAAAGGACACGAAACCTATCAAGAAACAAATGGTGAACGTGTGGATTTTGATGATTTTAAGGAAGTAAAAGAGGCGTTAGCCAATTTAAATAAATAATGTAGTCCATGTTATACTACTTGTTCGAATATTTAGAGAATCAATACCAGTTACCCGGAGCATCATTGTTCCAGTTCCAGACCTTTAGAGCGGGAATGGCGGTCTTGTTCTCCTTATTGATTGCAATGGTTTACGGTAAACGGATTATTCTGTTTTTGCAGAAAAAGCAAATAGGAGAAAGTATTCGTGATTTAGGGTTGGCAGGACAGCAGCAGAAAGCTGGAACCCCCACTATGGGTGGATTGATCATCATCATGTCCACCTTACTGCCCGTGTTGCTCTTTGCTGATATTAAGAACATCTATATTATTCTTTTGATTGTCACCACCGTATGGATGGGAATTATCGGATTCGTTGATGATTATATAAAAATCTTCAAAAAAGACAAAAAGGGATTAAAAGGAAGATTTAAGGTAATGGGTCAAGTGGGCTTAGGACTTATCGTAGGAGCTGTGCTCTATTTCCATCCAGAAGTCACCATTAAAGAAAAAGATACCACCCGAATAACAGAGAATTTTAAGGTAGAAAGGGTTTTTGGACAAGATATAAAGGCCATGCGTACCAATGTGCCGTTCTTTAAGAACAATGAGCTGGACTATGCCGATTGGATTACATGGGCTGGAGATGGTTTGGAAGATTATGCCTGGTTGATTTTTATTCCTGTGGTGATATTAATTGTTACTGCGGTGTCCAATGGGGCCAACCTTACCGATGGAATTGATGGATTGGCAGCGGGTTCCTCAGCAATAATCGTATTGACCTTGGGGATTTTTGCACTCGTATCTGGTAACATCCAGTTTTCAGACTACCTAGACATATTTTACATTCCAAGAGTAGGAGAGCTACTGATTTTTATAGCTGCTTTTGTGGGAGCATTGGTTGGGTTTTTATGGTACAATACATATCCTGCCCAAGTTTTTATGGGAGACACAGGAAGCTTAACCATTGGGGGTGTTATCGCTGTAATAGCTATTATCGTAAGAAAGGAATTGTTGATTCCGCTATTGTGTGGAATTTTCTTTGCAGAATCACTTTCAGTAATGCTGCAAGTGGGGTATTTCAAACATACCAAAAGAAAATATGGAGAAGGAAAACGAATATTTCTAATGGCTCCGTTGCATCATCATTATCAAAAGAAATTATATCACGAGAGCAAAATAGTGACCCGATTTTGGATTATTGGAATTTTGTTGGCAATTGTGAGTATAGTGACGCTAAAAGTGAGATAAATGAAGCGCTTAGTGGTTCTTGGAGGAGGAGAAAGCGGTGTCGGCACGGCCATTTTAGGGAAGCAAAAAGGATTTAAAGTCTTTGTTTCAGACAAGGGAGAAATAAAGGAAGATTACAAAAAAGTTCTTGAACATTTTGAGATTGAATGGGAGTCAGGAGAGCATACGGAAGCTAAGGTTTTAAATGCTGACGTAGTTATGAAAAGTCCAGGTATTCCAGACACTGTTCCATTGGTAAAAAAATTGGTGGCAAATGGAGTTTCTGTGATTTCTGAAATTGAGTTTGCTTCAACATATACAGATGCAACGCTAATAGGAATTACAGGAAGCAATGGGAAGACCACAACAACTATGTTGACCCATCATTTGCTAAAGAATGGGGGATTAAATGCTGGAATGGCAGGGAATATTGGCGATAGCTATGCTAAAATGGTTGCAGAGCAAGATTATGAGCAGTATGTATTGGAAATAAGCAGTTTTCAATTGGACGGCATTGTTGATTTTAAACCACAGGTAGCAATTTTAACCAACATTACTCCAGACCATTTAGATCGCTATGAGTATAAGTTTGAAAACTATATAGCATCAAAATTTCGAATAGTAATGAATCAGGATAAAAATGACTTTCTGATTTATGATGCTGATGATGAAGTCATCACGGCGTGGTTGAAAAAACACCCAGTTCAATCCAAATTAGTTCCCTTTTCACTAAAGGAACAACAAGAAGAAGGAGCTTGGTTGGAAAATGAAACGATTAAAATAAAAATAGAACATAAAACTTTGGAAATGAGCACAGATACTTTGACCCTAGAAGGTCAACACAATGTAAAGAACACCATGGCAGCAGGCCTTGCGGCCCTTTTGGTAAATGTTAGGAAGGAAACGATTCGTCAAAGTATCCAAACGTTTCAAGGAGTTCCGCATAGACTGGAAAAAGTCCTGAAAATTAATCATGTGGAATACATTAACGATTCCAAGGCTACTAATGTAAATGCAACATACTATGCGTTGAATGGAATTAAAAAACCAATTGTTTGGATTGTTGGCGGAATAGATAAAGGCAACGATTACAAAGAATTAATGCCAATGGTACGAGAAAAAGTAAAGGCAATTATTTGTTTGGGCATGGACAATTCAAAACTTAAGGATGCTTTTGGGAATGTAATAGAATTAATGGTGGAGACATACTCCATGGAGGAAGCGGTAAAAGTCGCCTATAAAATTTCAGAACGTGGAGACTCAGTGTTATTGTCTCCTGCCTGTGCAAGTTTTGACCTTTTTGAAAATTATGAGGATAGGGGAAATCAATTTAAAGCAGCAATAAAAAATTTATAAGCAAATGTTGGCGGTATTTAAAAATTTGAAAGGTGATAAAGCGATATGGGGCGTAGTGGCCCTGTTGGCACTTTTCTCATTTTTGCCGGTGTATAGCGCGAGTACCAATCTGGTTTATGTAAACGATGATGGTACAACCGTTGGGCACCTGGTAAAACATGCCGTGCTTTTGTTTTTGGGCTTTGGAATCATCTATGCGGTTCATCGCATACCTACACATTATTTTAAGGGACTATCCATTATTGCACTACCCATTGTTTTAATCCTTTTGGCATATACATTAACCGTGGAGACCAGAATAGGAGGCGTAACAGCAAACAGGTGGATAAAAATTCCGTTTGTGGGAGTCAATTTTCAAACGTCAACATTGGCTTCGGTAGTTTTAATGATTTGGATTGCCAGATATCTGACCAAAATCAAGGATACGGCAATCACATTTAAGGAAAGTATTTTGCCGCTATGGTTGCCCACGACTCTAGTGGTTTTGTTGATTCTGCCTGAAAACTTTTCTACGGCGATTATTATTTGTCTTCTGGTATTGGTTTTATGCTTTTTAGGGGGGTATCCGCTCAAATATTTATTCGCGATAGTAGGCACCGGACTAGTGCTTTCTGGAATGTTTTTGTTTGTACTGTTTAAAACTCCAGAGATATTACCACAAAGAGCGGGAACATGGAAATCTAGAATTGAAACCTTTTGGAGCCCAGAAAAGGCAGGAAAAGATGATTTACATCAATTGACACTGGCAAAAATTGCTATCGCCGAAGGTGGAGTAGTTGGAAAGGGCGCTGGAAAAAGTGTTATGAAAAATATGCTTTCGCAAAGTACGTCAGATTTCATTTTTGCCATCATTATAGAGGAGTATGGTCTGTTAGGTGGAGGAGCGTTGTTGTTTTTCTATTTGCTGTTGCTGTTCCGGATTGTGGTAGTGGCAAATTCGGCCAAAACCATTTTTTCAAAATTATTGGTGATCGGAGTAGGCTTGCCTATCGTTTTTCAAGCATTTATAAATATGGCAGTGGTAGTGCAACTATTTCCCGTAACAGGTCAACCCTTACCATTGATCAGTATGGGAGGGACATCTATTTGGATGACCTGCATGGCGATTGGAATTGTATTGAGTGCAAGCAATAAAAAAGAAAATTTAGAGGAGGAATCCTATGACATAGATGAAAGTAATCCTTTAGAAGTATTAAGTGGGCAATTATAGGTTCATACTTTCTGGAGGAGGTACTGGTGGACATATTTATCCGGCCATTGCCATAGCAAACGAATTAAAAAAGAGGCATCCCGATGCTGAGTTTTTGTTTGTTGGAGCAAAGGATAAAATGGAAATGGAAAAAGTGCCGCAAGCCGGATATAAAATAAAAGGCTTGTGGATAAGTGGATTGCAACGGAAACTGACATTAAAAAATCTGATGTTTCCATTAAAACTAGTGAGTAGTTTGTTTAGAGCACGACAAATAACAAAACAGTTTAAACCCGATGTCGCCATTGGCACTGGGGGGTTTGCAAGTGGGCCATTGTTAAAAATGGCAGCTAGTTCCAATGTTCCTTGTGTTTTGCAAGAACAAAATTCTTATGCCGGAATCACAAACAAGTTGTTGGCAAGCAAAGCAGAACGTATTTGCGTTGCTTATGATGGAATGGACCAATTTTTCCCAAAGGAAAAAATCATTAAAACAGGCAATCCGGTTCGCTCAGATTTAGTGGATTTAAAGGTGGGTAAAGAGCAGGCTGTTCAATTTTTTGATTTGGATGCCAATAAGAAAACCATACTAATTATTGGAGGGAGTTTAGGAGCTAGACGTATAAATCAATTGGTTGAAAAAGAAATTCGATTCTTTCAGGAAAAAGAAGTGCAATTAATATGGCAATGCGGCAAGCTCTATTTTGAGGAGTATAAAAAGCATAACTCAGATAATGTAAAGGTGCTTGCCTTTTTAAACCGGATGGATTACGCCTACGCTGCTGCGGACATTATCATCTCAAGAGCTGGGGCTGGGTCGGTATCAGAGCTTTGTTTGGTAGGAAAACCTGTCTTGTTTATTCCATCTCCCAATGTTGCAGAGGACCATCAAACCAAAAATGCAAAAGCATTGGTTTCCAAAGAAGCAGCGCTTATGCTTAAAGAAAGTGAATTGGATGCTGAATTTGAAATGGCCTTTACCAGTCTTATGGATTCAGAGAGTACCCAAAATATTTTGAGCGCCAATATTAAAAAACTGGCCATGCCAAGGGCTACGGAACATATAGTTGATGAAATTGAAAAGTTGTTGAAATGAATTTGAAGGACATCCATAATGTTTTCTTTATCGGTATCGGAGGTATTGGTATGTCCGCTTTGGCGCGCTATTTCAGCTATATTGAAAAAGAAGTAGTGGGATACGATAAAACGAGTACCCCAATTACAGATGAGCTCACCGCTAATGAAATAAAAGTTCATTTTCAAGACAATTTGGATTTGATACCGGAGACCTTCAGGAATATTGAAAATACCTTGGTGGTGTATACCCCGGCCGTTCCAGAGACGCATTCGCAATTACAATATTTTAGAAGTAATGGTTTTGAAGTGAAAAAGCGCTCAGAAGTATTGGGTATTATCACAAAAGACACCTATTGTTTCGCAGTAGCAGGTACACATGGCAAAACTACAACTTCCTGTATTTTGGCACATTTGCTAAAAGAAAATAGTACCCCATTGACGGCTTTCTTGGGAGGTATTTCTGAAGATTTTAATAGCAATTTTGTATTGGAAGGAACGGATTATTCCGTGGTAGAGGCAGATGAATTTGATCGTTCCTTTTTACAGCTTTCACCAAATGTGGCCTGCATTACTTCCATGGATGCAGATCATTTGGATATTTATGGAACCAATGAAGAATTACAGCAATCCTTTCAAGATTTTGTAGAAAAAATCAAACCAGGGGGAATGCTGTTTATACGAAATGGGCTTCCGTTGCAAGGAATCACTTATGGCATAGAGGATGAATCTGATTATTGCATTAAAAACATCTTAATTGAACATGGCACCTACATATTTGATTTGGTTACGCCTAAGGAAATATTGAAACAAGTACGTTTTAGTAAACCCGGAAGGCATAACCTGCTTAATGGATTAGCAGCTTTTGCGATGGCGGTGCAGGCTGGTTCCCCGCCGCACCGTCTGGCTGAAGCATTAGGAACATTCAAGGGAGTGCAGAGAAGATTTTCATATCAAATAAAGGAAAAGGACTTTGTTTTTATTGATGATTATGCACACCATCCAACAGAGATCAAAGCAGTATATCAGGCTATAACAGAAATGCACCCCAACAAAGAAGTAACAGCAGTTTTTCAGCCCCATTTATTTTCAAGAACGAAAGATTTTGCTGATGACTTTGCGGAGAGCTTATCCCAATTCGATGCGGTTTTGCTTTTAGAGATATATCCGGCAAGGGAAGAACCCATGGAAGGGGTTACTTCAGCTTGGTTATTGGATAAGATTGATAACCCAAATAAGAAATTGATTTCTAAATCGAGCCTAATAAACGAGATAAAACATTGTAAAACAGGAGTTTTGGTAACTATGGGAGCTGGAGATATTGGATTGGAAATACCCAAAATAAAAAAAGAATTGGCATATGCGAGTTAACTGGAATTATATAAAATTGACGCTGTTGTCCATGGCCGTAATTGGACTTTATGGGTTTGCCGACCACCGTAGCAAGAAAAAAAGAGTAAGCGATATTTCCATTAATTTTTTGGGAAACAATGACTTATATCTTACAGAGGCCACAGTTAATAAATTGTTAATACAAAATTACGGCGCGGTAAAAAATAGGGCTAAAGAAGATTTAGTTTTGAATACCATAGAGCAGGTAATTCTATCCAACGATATGGTGAAAAACGCCCAAGTCTATCTTACTATAAATGGAGAACTTATATCTAAGATTGTTCAGCGTAAACCGATTGGAAGAGTGGAGGGAGTCTCTAAATTTTATTTGGATGATTTGGGAGAGCATATGCCTTTGTCCAAGCATCATTCAGCTAGAGTTCCCATAATTACGGGCAAAATTACAGGCAAAAGCCTTGAGGATGCCTATACGATATTGAATTACATTAATGAAGACGATTTTCTTAGGAAAAATGTCATAGGAATACATATTGAGGAAGAAGGAAAGTATCAACTCAAGTTTCGTTTGGAAAATTTTGTAGTGAATTTGGGCAGCGTGGACAACCTCAATGAAAAATTTAAAAATTTTATGGCTTTTTATGCCAAGGCGGCCAAAGACAATTCTTTGGAAAAATATGCAACAGTAAGTTTAGAATTCAACAATCAAGTGGTTTGCACCAAAATATAAATTATGGAACAGGGTAATTATTCAGTTGGATTGGACATTGGAACTACCAAAATTGTCGCAATTATTGGTAGGGAAAATGAGTATGGGAAAATTGAAATTTTAGGAACAGGCAAGTCCAAAAGTTTAGGCGTGCACAGGGGAGTGGTCAATAACATCACCCAGACAATTTCTTCTATCCAACAAGCAGTGGAACAAGCAGAAGTAGATTCAGGATTAAAAATTGGTTCTGTGGTCGTGGGTATTGCTGGGCAGCATATCAGAAGTCTTCAGCATAGTGATTATATCACAAGACCCAATTCAGAAGAAGTTATCAACGATGATGATTTGGAAAAGCTCTGTAATCAGGTATACAAATTGGTAATGCTTCCAGGAGAGGAAATTATCCATGTATTGCCACAAGAATACCGAGTGGATGGTCAGCCCGAGATAAAAGAGCCAAAAGGAATGTACGGGGGTCGTTTGGAAGCTAACTTTCATGTTGTGGTTGGTCAAGTGTCATCCATCAAAAATATTGGTAGATGTATAAAAAGTGCTGGATTGGACTTAGCAAACATCACTTTGGAGCCTTTAGCCTCTGCTGAGGCAGTTTTAAGTCAAGAAGAAAAAGAAGCAGGTGTTGCCTTAATCGATATAGGGGGTGGAACTACGGATTTGGCCATTTTTAAAGATGGCATTATCAGACATACTTCGGTAATACCATTTGGTGGTAACGTAATCACTGAGGACATTAAAGAGGGCTGTTCCATTATTGAAAAACAAGCTGAACTGCTTAAGATAAAATTTGGTTCTGCATGGCCAGGTGAGAACAAAGACAATGAAATTGTATCTATTCCTGGTTTAAGAGGTAGGGAACCTAAGGAAATTACGCTAAAGAATTTATCCAAAATCATTCATGCCAGAGTAGTTGAGATTGTTGAGCAGGTATATGTGGAGATTAAAAACTATGGCCATGAAGATCAGAAAAAAAAGCTGATAGCTGGAATTGTATTAACAGGTGGTGGAAGCCAGTTAAAACACTTAAAGCAGCTAGTGGAATACATCACTGGTATGGATACCCGTATAGGATACCCCAATGAGCATTTGGCTGGCGATTCTGATGAGGAGATTGCGAGCCCTTTGTATGCCACTGCAGTAGGACTTTTAATGAATGCCTTGGAAACGGAGACGCTAAACGCAATGGAAGAGGCGGAGATTGAGGCAGAAGGAGAAGAAGTATTGGTAGGACAGGAACATATGACTGGTACATCAAATAAGATGTCTGCCAGAGAACGCAAATCGATTTTTGACAAATGGTCAGAGAAGTTGAAGGACTTTTTAGACAATGCAGAATAATAACCCCTTTAATAAGTAACAGAAAACTGTCATGAGTAAGAGCACTGAATTTGACAACATCGCTTTTGATCTTCCCAAAAACAAAAGCAACGTAATAAAAGTAATTGGAGTCGGTGGAGGTGGTAGCAATGCCATTAATCACATGTTCCTGGCCGGAATAAACGGAGTGGACTTTGTAATCTGTAATACAGATGCACAAGCTTTACAAAACAGTGCCGTCCCCAATAAAATTCAATTGGGCGTTTCCCTAACCGAAGGTCTAGGTGCTGGAGCCAACCCAGATGTTGGTGAACAAGCCGCTTTGGAAAGCATGGAAGATTTAAAAATCATGTTGGAACAGACAACCAAGATGGTCTTTATTACTGCCGGCATGGGTGGTGGAACCGGAACTGGAGCAGCTCCGGTCATTGCAAAAGTGGCTAGGGAGATGGATATTCTTACTGTTGGAATCGTTACTATTCCATTCCAGTTTGAAGGCGCCATGCGTAACAAACAGGCCCAGGCAGGTATTGAAAAATTACGCTCTAATGTGGATTCCCTTATTGTAATCAACAATAATAAATTACGTGAGGTATACGGTAATCTAGGATTTAAAGCCGGTTTCTCTAAAGCGGATGAAGTGTTGGCAACTGCAGCAAGGGGTATTGCAGAAGTAATTACACATCACTACACGCAAAATATTGACCTAAGGGATGCTAAAACCGTACTTTCCAATAGTGGAACAGCTATCATGGGATCTTCCACTGCTTCCGGTTCTGCAAGAGCTGGTGAAGCCATTATGAAAGCATTGGATTCTCCACTATTGAACGATAATAAAATTAATGGAGCTAAAAACGTATTGTTACTTATCGTTTCAGGTACACAGGAAATCACTATTGATGAGATTGGGGAAATCAATGATTACATCCAGATAGAGGCAGGACACGGAGCCAATATTATTATGGGTGTTGGTGAAGATGAGGATTTGGGGGATGCCATTGCTGTAACTGTAATTGCCACAGGATTTAATGTAGATCAGCAAGATGACATTGTAAATACAGAAACCAAGAAGGTATTTTATACGCTTGAAGATGAGCAAATTGCTGAGCAGGAATTAACTACGGAAGCAACAGCTGTGCAAGATGTTAAGATTGAAATGCAGGTGTCTGAACCAGAGCCTGTTATTGTAAAGCACACTTTGGAGATGGAGGAAGCAGAGGAAATAACTCCTAAAGTAGAAGAAGCACACCTTATTCCAACAACGAACTACATCAGAAACTTTAATGTGTTTTATGAAGAGGTGGTTCCAGAAAATATAGAGGATGACTTTGTCATTATAGAAGCTAAGAGCATTTTAAATGATATTGAGGTTGTAGACCCAGAAGAAGTGTCTCCAAAAGCGGAAGAAGACCAGTTTGCCCTGACATTTGATATACCGTTGAACAAAACTAAAGAGCCTGAAGAAAAAGAGCATACTATTACATTTGACTTGGATGACAACGTTAACGATATTGATGTTAACGAATATGTAGAAGTTAAGCCAGTATTAGAATATAAAAAGGAGGGAGAAACACGGTACAATTTGGAAGAATACATGGAGTTGGAGACCCAATTAACGGGCGCTAGATCGGTAGCGGAGACCCATGAGCCTAAATTGGTGGAAGATGAATTGGTTTTTGAAAAGAAAACCATAAAGGTAGAAGCAAAAGGTGAGGGAGATGGCGCTTCAGGCAATGTGGACCCATTCAATAGTTCTATCAACGATTTATTAAAAGATCGCGCAGACGAACGAAGAAAGAAGCTGAAGAACTTCAACTATAAGTTTCAAAACAATAGAAATAGTATCGATGAGATAGAAAAGCAACCTGCGTATAAAAGACAGGGTGTCGACTTAAATGATACTCCACAAGAACAAAAAGTATCTAGAACAACATTGAGTGAGGACAGTAATGATGATTTACAATTACGCTCCAACAACTCTTTTTTACACGATAATGTTGATTAGTAGTGTTTAAATTGAAATCCATTTTTAATGGAAAGCTTAAACCCGTTAGTTAAGAGACTTTCGGGTTTATTTTTTATCTTCGCTGCCCAAAATAAAGAGAAAATGAGTTTGCAAGATCAGATAATGATAGAGATGAAAACGGCAATGAAAGCAAAGGATACAGTTGCATTGGAATCGTTGCGAGCCATTAAATCTGCTATTTTATTGGCAAAGACTGACAAAGGTGCCGCTGGAGAGCTTTCTGAGGAAGATGAAATAAAGCTGGTTCAAAAATTGGTAAAACAACGTAAGGATAGCGCTGCAATTTTCACGGAACAGGGAAGAGAGGATTTAGCAGCACCGGAACTGGCCCAAGTGGCAGTAATTGAGAAGTTTTTACCCGAACAACTTACCGAAGAAGAAATTGAAAAGGTGGTGGTGATGACTATTGATTCCACCGGAGCGTCAGGAATGCAAGATATGGGTAAGGTTATGGGGATTGTTTCCAAAGAATTGGCAGGACAAGCGGATGGAAAAACCATTTCCAATATTGTTAGAGCCAAATTGAATTCATAATATAATGGCCACGTAGCTCAGCTGAATAGAGCACTGGATTTCGGCTCCAGCGGTCGTAGGTTTGAATCCTACCGTGGTCACGAAATAAACCTCTGTAAAACCTATGTTTTTACAGGGGTTTTTGTATTTTTAAACCTCATCCAATGGATATAATCAAAAAACGCCTTGGCGAAAAGCATGTGAACGAGTATGTAAATATAATTTCAAAGTTTGCGATAAAAATGTACTCTGAACCCAGACTATATATCCCCAAAGAAGTCAACAAGGATGGGAGTTTGGGAACACCTTCATTGAAAAAAAGGTGGTACGTGTACTATTATTTCAGGGACCCCTCCACGGGGCAGATGTCCAAGCAACCGTTTAAGGTATATAAGGGGCTGAATCGGCTAAAAACAGTTAGCCAGAGAAAAGCGGCGGGAAAAATGCTGGTTAACGTCACCAAACGTTTATTAAGTGAAAATTACAATCCCTATGATTTGAATTCTGCTAGCAAGAATGCAAAAGACATTATAAGTGTACGGATGGCGTTTGAAGGGGCTCTTGAAAATAAAAGAAACTATTTAAAACCTAATACATTTGATAGTTATGAAGACTATTTGAACATGTTCCTGCATTGGTGTGATAAAAAAGGCCTTTCAAAAATTTCAATTACAAAGCTTGAAGAGGAACATGTTATCTCATACTTCAACTACCTTGGAAGAAAGAAGCCAACCGGGAAAGGATTGATGCCAACTTCAGTACACAACCACAAGCTTAACCTGAGTGCGATTATGTCATCAATGCAAAAATCAAAATTGATTGGACATAATTTTATCAAGGACATTGAGACCAAGAAGAATAAACCACTTAAGAACGCCCCTTTCACCTTGGAAGAAATTGGCAGAATCAAAAAGGTGCTGGCCAACCAAAACCCACCATTTCTCTATAATTTCATTCAGTTTTTGTTCTATTCCTTTATGAGGAACCGTGAAATCCTGAGCACAAAAGTTCGTAATGTCAATATGGTTAGCAAAACAATTTCAATCGAGACGAAAGGGGATAGGGTGTCACACATCTTAATGGTAGAGCCTTTGTATCAACTATTAAAGCAATGGAACATTGAGCAGTGCCCAGGACACTTTGATTTATTTACTCCAAAAGGTGTTCCCGGGATTTGGGATGTTTCCATAAAACAAAAAGTGGATTCCATAAGCAAGAACTTTGCAAAAATCCGTGAAGAACTAAATATTGATGCCCACAAAAAAACATATTCCTTTAGGCACAATGCAGCGGTCGATTTATTTAAAAGCTTTGTAGAGCAAGGGTTTACAGAAAACGAGGCCATTCAACAATTAATGAAGATAACGAGGCACAAGGATGAGTCAGCACTTAGAAACTACCTAAGGGACATAGGGGCAATTTTACCCAAGGATTGGACCAAACATTACAACATATCATTTTAGTAGTATCAGGTAACCCTAAAGATTAAACAGTATTATAAACTAAATATTAGAATTATGGAACCAAAATCAAATTATGACGAAAAGACTATCAATCGTTTATTAGCTGAAGTTAAAAACCTTCAAGAATATGATGTCACCTTAATTAAAGATTCTCTTTCTGATTTTTTTGTCGATTGGGTAAATGTAAGTCATGACACCGGGGTTCTTGATAGAGAAATCCATCTGTCCCATACCCATCATTACTCATTGTTGCAAAATTTCCTTACATATATATTAGAATGTAAAAAGGACAAGTTAAGTGCCTAGAGAAGAAATTGAAAAATTGGATAAAGACAGAGGTTTTGATTCGAGCCAATGAAAGGAACGATTGATTCTATACAAATAGTTTTTAAGGAAACAATTGAGTCCATCAGAGAATACTGTACTCGATGGTATTCAGCGGAGAAAGATATGGTGTTTAGAAAGCTAAAATATAAAGACCTTTCCGAAACAAATCCTCTGAAATTCTTTCATCTAAACAACATTAAAAAAGATAATGGACTTAATACATGGAATTCAAAATATTTAAATGAGAGTCTGAATGATATTTACGTTCGAAATGTCGCCCGAGTAGTGATAGATGAACTTGAATATTTTGAGGAGTATCTTTTTGATTTCCAAGTGGGGCAAAATTTGGATGCGCTGAAGGAAAAAATTGTTGCCAAGGAAGAAGAAATACTAAAACTAAAGAATGAGTATAGGGTATATGGTATAGCGATTGCCAAATATCTTAAAACTGAAAATGAAGGTAGTGATGGCCTTATGTTTGAAAGGTTCAAAATCATTAAAGAACTTAATACTGAGTATGGAAACAATAATCAATGCTCTAGCACCCATGATTACCCTTACTTTGAGGTAAATGGTGTTGAATTTCTTGATTTCGAACTCATATATGTTTTTTGCAAATTGTTTTTTAAGCTGTCTAAAATACTCCCATCCAATACACAAGACCTCAGAAGGGTGAATGAAAACTATTACAGTTCAATCTTTGCACATGAGGTAGCTGAAGAGATTTTGAGTTGTGTGTTAAAACATTTTAAGGCGATTGACAATGTTGAAATAGCCGTTAAAGGGAGGTTTATGCCCATAACTGATGCTTTCTGGAGTGTTTTTCAAGAGGACTTAGATTTCTTTAGGAAATCAGCGAAGAAAATCGAATATATCAAGTACTTAGATACTACCTATGGTTTGGGCACCAAGGCCAAACTCTCAGGAGGAGTTGCCCATGAGAAAGAGGTTAGCGATTTTGTAGAAAACCTTTCCACCTACAAAACTCTGAAAGGGTAGAACCAAGAATACAATATGACATAATAATACCAATTATTCCCATTTTATTCCCAAAACTGGAATAAAATGGGAATTTTATTTATTGGTTTCCATGATGAACTTTGCTTCAAAATAATATTATCATGGAATCAATTACACAGGTTCACAACATCACACCGGAAAATTTAGTGGAAAGATTAGCGAGCAAAATACTCTCCTGTAAATCTAGAGACAACATACTTAAACCAGTCTGGAAATATATTACCAGAAAGGAAGCTGCAAAAAAATTGGAAGTCTCTTACATGACGCTTGATTCCTGGGATAAAAAAGGAATCCTCAAAAAAAGAAAAATTGGAGATAAAGTATTCTATAAGCTAGAGGAAATAGAAGCCCTTTTAGATAATTCCATGGGATAGTTCCCAAACAAAAAGGGGTAATTGACACTTACCCCCTCGAATATTTTCATCATTTAATAGAATAACAATGAAAACAATAGCAAAGCAAAAGTACCCATATATCTACACATTCCCAAATGTAAAGTTGAGATCGGGTAGAACCATTCCACTTTCTCAGGGCATATCCAAATTTCTTGAAATGACCCATTTCAAAAGAACATTTAGAACATCATTGAACCAACTTAATTAATTAGCAATGGGAGCAAAAAAAGCTAACCGGGATGGCCTAATATTTCAACATTTTGATTTGGAAAACTTTAGCAAGACAATTGATAATGCAATGATTCATGATGTAAATGGGTTTCCTATAGATGTTTTTCCAGATTGTATCCAGAAACTTATCGAAAATGCTCGAACAACAGTATTATTTAATCCTGATTATTTTTCCGCAGGCATCCTTTCAACAGTCGCTACTTCAATGGGTAGTGCATACTCCTTGAATAATGGAAGTTTTAGTGTAATGTCCATATTATGGCTGACCATTGTGGGACGAAGAGGAACGGCTAAAACCCATCCACTAAGCAAAGCTAAAGAACCATTGGAAAATCAAGATTCTAAAAGTTATCTCAATTATCGCGAAGAATTAAAAGTGTCTAAGAGTTCTACTGGAATTGACGACACCAGAAAACCAACTTTTAAAAAATTCCTTCTTGATGATTTTACCATTGAAAAGTTAGTGGAATTGTTAAGTTTCAACGAAAGGGGTGTAATGATTTTTCAGGACGAGCTATTAAAATGGGTAAATGAATTTGACAAATATAGGGGCAAGGGTGGTGACCAACAAGCCTACCTAAAATTGTGGAATGGTTCCATTTATTCTGTCGATAGAAAAAGCAGTGATGCCATTAGAATAGAGAATCCATGTGTCAATATTCTTGGTGGAATGCAAACTGAGTTGTTGAAAACCTTGGCTACCAATAGAACAAGTGATGGTTTCCTGGACAGGTTCCTGTTTGTTATTCCTGAAAACCCTAAACCAAGACTTTTTACTGGAGAAAGATTGGATACTGCTCTTTTTGAAAATTACTGTAGAATAATTAATAATATTCTTGGTTTTGAAGGACATGAAATATTTGTGGGGCCTAAATGCTTAGATATATACAAATCATGGCAACATAAAAAGGCGATGGAAGTAGATAACGACGACCTTGAACATGCAATTCAATCAAAAATGGAAACTTATATATGGAGGCTTGCACTTGTTTTGGAAACAATGCATCAGGCTTCCATAGCAAGCTTCAAAAAAGAACTTTCCGAAGATGTTCTCCACAAAACCATAAGGCTTGTTGAATACTTTAGAATCCAAGCTTTGAAGGTCCACGATAAGCTGGCCACTTATGACCCAATTGAAAAACTAAATGCAATAGAAAGAGAGCTATACGAAAAGATGCCTGTGAAATTTAAAAGAAACGATGTTTTAAGAATTGCGGAAGAACACCATATGTCAAATTCATCATTGGACAGATTCTTAAAAAGAAAAGAGCTCTTCGATAATCGAAAAAAGGATAAAACCCTCAGCTATGGGGTGTATAAAAAGATTTATTACTGAAAAGTTGACAAAGTTGATAATTCGGATGTCAAGTGATTGAATATTAATGATCTAACTTTGCAAAGTTTTACCGATTTCTACCCTCTAGTTTGTCAACTTTACTTGTGACTTCAGAAAACAAAAAACTACAAACCATTGAAGGTAAGGCACTTTATCAACTTTGTCAACTTTTTAATGCATATGGAAATGAATCGAAATTTAGAGTTTGATAGGAATAGAAAAAGGGTTAAATATTGTCCATGTGGTAGGAGCAATAGAAATCAGAGGTTTGTTCCTTTTAAAGGGTATGAAAATTATGGTTATTGCCATTCATGTGAAAAGACCTTCTTTGAAAAGAATACCGAGAAACATTATATTCCACAATATGGTAAGTCTATTAAACCCCTAGGGGCTAGTTACCATGATAAAAGACTTATAGTAAGGTATGGCAGAAATTATATAGAGAACAATTTCATACAGTATTTAAAACTACATTTTAATATCAGCTCTATAAAGGAAGCCATCTTGAAATATTGCATTGGAACCCCCAAACACTGGAAAGGGGACACGGTATTTTGGCAGATAGACAGACAAAATAATCTCAGACATGGCAAAATTATGCTCTATGACCAGAATACCGGCAAAAGAGTCAAAAAAAATGGAAGGGCCTATATTACAAGTGTCCGCTCAATGAACAAATTGGAAGATTTCAACTTAAAACAATGTTTGTTCGGGTTACATCTAATCAATGAAAGCAAAAACAAGTTAATAGCCCTTGTGGAAGGCGAAAAGACTGCTATAATGATGAGTATTTTCAAACCTGAATACACCTGGATGGCCACTGGTAGCAAGCAAGGATTTAAAGAAAGTTATTTGGAGCCTATCAAGGATTGCGACATAGTTGCTTTCCCGGACAATGGAGAATATTGTGATTGGAAGAATAGGGCTTTCTTATTAAATCAAAAGGGGTATAAAATTAAAGTTGATGATTGGTTTGAAAAACAAGAAGGCTTTGAAAAAGGGGTGGATTTAGCAGACGTACTGATTGAAATGGGAGATATAGGGCATAAAAAGGGGTATAATTCAAACCATAATCGGATTACATCAACCAAACTAGTCCAAACAATAGTGGAAACTAAGGTAAAAAAAATGGCATTGCGTAATAGAGCAATATTGACTCTTATAACGGAGTTTGATTTGATTGATCAGAACGGGATGGAGATTAGAATTTAATATAGATGAAGAGCGTAATGCTCCATATCAGTTATATTTGGACTATTAATTATTGGAATATGGTTCTAGAGACATGAATGATAATTGTTTATGACTATTATACACCAAAAGGATGAAGAAAGAGTATGAAAAAATACTAGAAAACCTTAAAAATTCAATTTCAGTTATAGAGGAAAAAGGGATATCTATCCATGACTTGAATGACAGTTATGAAGAACTAGCTAAACATACTAAGGAAATAAAGCAAATTGAAGATAACATTGATGCCATAAAATCACAGGTTATTGACAGCATAAAAAAGGAGTTAGATCAAAATAAAAAATCCAGTATATTCTCGATTTACGGTTTTTGGATAGGATTGATAGCGCTTGTGCTTTCTATTGTTGCTTCAATTAGTAACTTTAGGATAAAACCAGTTGAAACTGAAAAGAAGATAAATATTATTAATGAAAGAATAGCTAATTTATCTTATAGAATATTGGGAATAGATGAGAGTTATTCTACCAGAGAAAAGACCTTCTTGATTGAAAAAGGAGTATTTAAAAAACCTACCCCGATACTTTACAATTATAACAACAACGATACCCTAAGTATTGACTTAATAGAAACTGAAGAGGTCAAATGGGAGGATGGTATATATAAACCAATTGCTAACATTATCGTTTATATCAATAGCAGACAAATGGGGCTTACAGGGCTTCAAAAAATATATTCTCAAAATAATTCGGATTCTTTTAATTTCGAAAGGAATTCACAAACAATTCAAGTCTTTGAAAATGACACAATTTCATTTTTAAGTAATCATTTTGTTGTTAAAAAAATTTTCAGAAAGACAACGAAGATGTATGATGTTGGACATAAAAAGAATGCAATACTTTTGGAAAAGATATAATACAATCAGCAAAATTAGATGACGTAAATCAACAAAATGGTCCTATTAAAGAAAAGTAACAATGAATATACCGAGACTCCCAACAGATAGTCTATATAAATTCCTGACCCTTTTTGGGTTGATTTTGATTTTTCTTTACCTATACCTTGAATTCACAAGTTATGAGGACTTCTCTCAGAAGCAAATGGATTTACATTTTGAGATTGAATTGGTTAACCAAGAAGTTCGAAATATTAAAAAGAAGCACTCAGAACACGTGGAAGAGGCCTTTACCTATTGTGAAGACAATCCTTGCTGTATAGCTTTAGAAAAGGGTGAAAAAGGAATTAAATACAGAATTACTGGTAATAACTGTAATCCAGAAAAGATTGAGGAAAGTATCAGTGAAATTTTGAAACACGATAACAATCATGAATTTGACATACAAAGAAAGCTACAAATAATAGAGGTTGAAGGAAAAAAATTGACATGATTTACGACAATTATTTGATTCTTAAATCAAAAATGTCTTGGATACTTTATGTTGGAATAAGCTTCTCAATAGTAGGAGCAATCTTTTGGTATTATAAAATTCAAAAGTACCAAGATAGAATATTAAAAAAACAAGCTATAGAGGGTGTAAAGAAAGGTGAACTGTAAATCTCTAAACATCTGAATTCCGTACATTTAAAGCCCAATGAAGACTCTCATTACCCTCCATTGTAAGGACAATAGGAGGGGTAATAGTGCAAAACCATATTCCATACCCGGAATTACGGGTATGCAAACGTCTACTGTTTATTTTGTATAGGTAGAATTCCACCTATTTAAAACTTTATTACCTTAATTACATCAAATCTAATATTTTATAATAAATATGTTTTAATCTAACATAGTCTCAATGGAAAACTTTTTACCTTACCTGGAGTTAATAAATACAATTGGAATAATCATTTTAGGAATCGCATTTTATGCTCAAAATAAAATTGTGACTGCGATAAAAGATTTTATGGAAATTTTCGATACTAAGAAAGTTCGAGAGTTTGCTGATATGCGTGAAGAGACAGCTATCGGAAAAGCAACAAACCTGATAGTGAACGATGAGAAAGTTAGAGAAATTATGCACGAAGTTACAAGCGCTAAGATTGATGAAATATCAGAACTTTATAAAGAAGAAATGGGTAAAGAGCATCTTGAATTGTTTAAGTCTAATATTCATCTAATTGAAAACTGTTTGAAAGACCAAAAAGATGAGCAACTAAGATACGTAAACGAGTTTTTGCCAAAGAATAAAGCCAAAATCTTACCTATTCTTTTTCCTGAAGATTTTGAAGATGATAAGCCTTAGCTTGATAATATATTCTTAGAGACATTTTATGTTATAATATAAAACCATAATGATTATCACGGCCATCATTCCTGAGAATGATACGTTTGAAGTATTTTAAAATCTTGCTCATTAGACTTCAGGTATATAATTCGCAAACAAAATGCTATCGCTATAAACTAGAGTATTTATGATAACCACAATAAGATAATTACTCATACGATTTTCTTCGTATGTGGATGCTACAAAAGAGAAAAGATTAGCACTAGATTAATTCATATACAACTGGTTTTTCTGAGGAGTCAACGAGCTCTATAATTTGATTTGAAACTCCTTGGATAGGCTCTCCTATTTTCAATAAAAACATCCTGAGTTCATCCATGGAAACATATCTCACCCATTTGGGGTCTGATATGTATGCCCCTCTTTGGCACGAAATTATAGGGTTAAGGGTTTTTTCGATTTCCTCATTGGTAATTTCTGGAATTAAGCCCTTAATTTCCTTCTTCGAAATCTGTTTTTTATCTATTTGAATATCCACACCGAAGTTTCTAATTGTAATGCCTGTTTGTTCTAAAAACAGTAACACTTCTCTACTCTGAAGCTTGATTGCCCATTTAGCTTGGGTAATATCCAACCCCCTATTCGCACTTATTATAGGGTTTATCAAATCAGTAAATACCCTATAATTAAAGGGTTTGATTAATTCATAGAGTTTGCGTTTTGTTGTTCTATATGAGGTGTATTCAATATCTTCCATTGCTTTAATTCCAATTAATATGATTAACTAACAATAACTTACATATTTAAAGATAACTCATATTGATTGATTCTAATAGTTAAATTAATGTTACATATTATAAGTAAAAAATGATTTTAGACTTCATATTATTATAACATTTTATTTTTGAGTGTCTTATTTTTTTACTTTTTAGCGATGAAGTCGGTGAATTTGATTGATTTATTCACAGGTATGGGGATTCTGAGTCCTCATCTTTTAGGCAATTATATCTCTGCTCATCTGAGTAATTAGCTTAGAGGTGGCCAAATTTTGTTTTGGCTACAGGTATGACACACTTATCAACATACTTTTACTATTGGATTATTATAGAATAGACCATGAAAGACTGGGAACTGTCTTCAGTTCAAAAATCAATGATGTCAAAATAGTTACACTATTTAGATACTGTTACCAAGATACAAACTAAGGTTACTATGGTTGAAGAGGGAACTAATTTGTAAAATATGGGTGGCCTAGCTATTAGGGATAGGCTGTAGTGGCCAAATAAATTGATGTTAATAACTTTTGTAAGATATTTCTTACTTACATATTATTTTATTTCCTATTTTTAGTAAGACCTTATTAAAACATATTACGTAACGATCAATCCTCTTCAAACCCATGTCAACAACCTTCACGAATTTTCCCCTTACACAACGAATTTCAGAACAGCAGGTCAACCGTACCTGCTATTATATCCAATTTCAGAAGTTTTCATCAGCATAAGTAATTCCAATTATAAATTCTTTCTTCTGTTCCTAAGATAGAAATTAAGAAAATACCTGAAGAACCAACAAATCCCATTACCCTTAGTAGGTAACGGACTGTTTTCTTATTGCCTTGTTTTGCCAAAACTTCATAAAGGGAATAATTTCTCTTCCACCTATTTTCAGATAGCAATACAACATCTAATAACACATGAAATGAAATCTAAATACTCTTTTTTCGCTGCAATCTTATTTTTTTTAATAGCAACCTTTCAATTATCAAGTCAACAAATAAGCAACCCATCTCTAGAAATCACACCTTCCACACCAGAGGCAGCTGCATTTCAAAAATACGGTAATATCCCAATAGGCGAATTTTCCGGGACAGCATCAATCAATATCCCTATTTATGAACTTAAACTGAAAGAAATGGTTGTTCCCGTTTCCTTGAGTTATATCACAAGGGGAATTAAAGTGGACGAAATTTCTAGTACTGTTGGTTTAGGTTGGGTGTTGAACGCAGGAGGTAACATAACAAGAAATATAAGAGGAAAGGATGATTTTGGTAGTTACGGGTATGTTACCAATCTGGGAAACTCGACCGCAATATATAATAGATATATCGCTAGAAGCTTCCAAGAGTATACAAATGAGGGAGGGGCATCTTCTGATGCTCACGGAGACCATGATTACGGATTCGAACTAGCTGAAGGGACAATGGATGGGGAACCGGACTTGTTTTCTTATTCTTTACCGAACAGTTCGGGGAACTTTACTTATAACCATTTAGGACAAATTAAACCCATTCCTTTTAGGAGCATCAAGATTTCGGAATTAACGGGAAATGATTTTATGATAACGGATGAAAAAGGGAACAAGTTTTATTTTGAAACAAATGAGACGTCGTTCCTTGAGTTAGGAAGTGGGTCTGTGAATTGCAATATTACAAGTCCTTTTACTCCAGAAGGCAACTACACTTCCTTGTTATACCTCTCTAGGATTGAAACCGTTAATGGGGAACTGGTACAATTCAACTATGAAAATGTAAATTATGACTACACTTATTTCAGTTCTGAAATTAAATCTATTGCAGATAAAATTACGTCACCCAATTCTATTTCAAAGGCAAATTCCAAATGTATCCTAAAGAATAATGTTGCCGGTAAAAGGCTTACTTCCATTGTTCATGAAAAAACAAGTATTGAATTTGAGTATTCGGTCAACAACCGACAAGACTTGAATGGGTCCAATGCCTTACATAAAATCTCATTGAAGTACAATAACCAGGTTATTAATGATTGGACATTGAACCATTCCTATTTTACAAGTACTTCCGGAACTGGAGACGCAAAATATCGTTTGAAACTGGATTCGATTACAGAAAACGGAAAACCTCCCCATGTGTTTGATTATGAATCAAATACAATTCTCCCATATCGAGATTCTTTTGCTCGGGATCACTGGGGTTACTACAATGGAGAAAATAACAATACGACTTTGGTGCCAGAAGCACGATATCGAAATAGAACCGTTTCGGGAGCTGATAGATCTCCAAATCCTAGCTATGTGACTGCCAACATTCTGAAAAAAGTCACTTATCCTTTAGGTGGGCATACCGAATTCACTTATGAACCTAACGAATATTTTTACAGTGGTCCCGAGGTATCTTATGTTGACCATAACGTTTCATTATCTGTGAATGGACAAGTAACCAATCAATCACAAATAATAACTATACCCCAGGGAGGTTCATTTGCGGACGTAATATTTAATTATACACCACCCCCTGGTGGTCTAACCCCTGGGGATATTATACTTGCATCAGTTACTTTGGTAAGCCCAGGAAATTTTCAACAGACCTATGAATTGCCTGTGAATTCCGGATCAAGTTCCGCGGATTATCCCAATCCTAATGAGATGTTTTTAGCTGCCGGGGATTATGAAATCAAATTACTTACTACGACTACGGGATTTGTGGGTTCTTTAAACTTTCACTGGACCGTGGAAAGTACATCACAAATCAGCAGTAACAAAATTGGCGGGGGAGTTAGGGTAAAAAAACTTGTTGATAAATCAGAACTGGGTGAGCTAAATTTCAGGGAGTACAAATATCATTTGCCAACAAATACTGCAACGTCGTCTGGATTTGTGAATTTTCAGGTAAACTATTTTTCGACTCATCAAGAATTCAGATACGGTAGTACCCAAAACTCGCTGTTGGTAAGCGAATACTTTACCCGGAAATCAAATAATACATCCTTGGTTGGACTTGTGCAAGGCAACTATGTGGGATATGAATATGTTCAAACACACTTTGGTGATTTGAACGGTATTCTTGGTAAAAGGGTCAATACTTATTCCAGCGATTTGGATTTAGGTCGAAACACAACAACCTGGCCGTTCTTTCCACCTACCATATATGATTGGCTGAGGGGAAGGTTGCTGAAAACAGAAAACTATGAAAATGACGGAGGTGTATTCCGTACAGCATCCGAAGAGGAGTATTTTTATGAAGTGCTTCACGACAAATTTGATAAGAATTCCTCACTGTCCAATGAAAATATTATTCCTGCTGTTCAAAGCATTATTTATGCTCCAGCTCTCTATTTTAATGGAATTGAGTCGCAACCAGAAACCTTGTGGATGGGAACCTATCATAACGTATCGGGATGGTTTTACCTTAAGCAATCAAAAAAGAAAATGTTCTTCTACGAGAATGGAAACAAAACTTTAGAAACTATAGAAAATTTTTATTATGATAATCCAGGACATGCTCAACTAACTAGAAATACGTTGACAGATAGCTCAGGAAAATCCCAAGAAAATGTATTCTATTATCCTGATGATATAAGTTCTGCGAGTACCCTGCCTGGCTCTGCGTTGTCTTCTCAAGAATATGCAGTGGTCCAACAGATGAAAAAGAGCGATCAACACCTTATTGCTTATCCAATCCAAATCGAGAAAAAAGTAGACGGAACGGCAATTCAAAAAATTAGAACAATTTATAGTGATTGGGGCAATTATCTCTTCAAGCAGAACCGAATTCTTATGGGAAAAGAAAGCAATGCTTTGTATTCTTCATATGTATTTAACAAATATGATGATAAAGGCAATTTACTTGAATTCCAACAAGAAGACGGAATGAAAGTTACTTTGATTTGGGGTTATGACAAACAATACGTTATTGCAAAGATTGAGAATGCTGACTTTTCTGAGGTTGCCTCAGCGTTAGGAATAACTGAGGTTGTGCTGAGGGCCTATAATGAAAATAATTTATCACAATTGGATGGGCTGAGGAACCACCAGAATATGTCAAATGCTTTGGTCACCACATATACTTATGATCCATTGGTAGGAGTCACCAGTATAGTAAACCCGCGGGGATACAAAACAACTTATGAATATGATAGTAATAACCGTCTAGAATTTGTTAAGGACTCCAACGGTAATCTTATCAGTGAGAACAAATACAACTATAAAAACTAGAAGCCATGAAAAAATCATACATATGTCTAACTATTTTGATAGTTGTATTAGTTCAAAGCTTTGGATATTCGCAATGGAATCAAACTTTTTACAGGGACGTCGATGGGGATACTTGGGGAGGAACCCAAACCATTACAGGGAGCTATCCTCCACCTGGGTATGTCTCTCGAGGAGGGGATTGTAATGATAATCAATATACCGGTGATACTACATATCCTGGAGCCCCAGAATTATGCGATGGTGTGGACAATGACTGTGATGGACAGGTCGATGAAGATTCAATTAGTATTCCAGGAGCCCCAAGCATCACAAATAATTGTGGAAGCACAATACTAACAAAACCCTCGCATTCAGGTGCGCTTACACTTTATTGGCAGAGCAGTCCCTCTGGAACCAGTACTTCAAATTCATCAAACTCCATAACAAGAACAAGCGGCACAGTATATTATATTAAAGCTAGGGCAAATTCCGGAGGATGTTGGGGCCCGGCAAGAACAGTGAACTATACCATAAACTCGGCGCCAGGAACACCTTCCACCCCTTCAGTAACAAACAACTGCGGCAGTTCAGTCCTTACAAGGTCCAATCCACCTTCGGGAATAACATGGTATTGGCAAAGTAGTTCCTCGGGAACAAGTACTTCCAACTCAAATAGTAGCGTTACCCGTACCAGCGGAAGCACCTATTACCTGCGAGGACGAAGTAGCAGTGGATGTTGGGGGGCTTCACGTACGGTTACCTATTCAATAACACAACCCACAACTTGGTATGCCGATACCGATGGGGATGGCTATGGAAATTCCTCCTCGACGACTTCGGATTGCAGCCAACCATCAGGTTATGTGGCCAACAGCTCCGACCATGACGATACAACCGTACTGGTGACCAATTTGACCCCACAGACATATTACAGCGATGTGGACGGAGATGGTTTTGGGGATGGTAACACCACCCTGTATGCCAGTTTCAAACGATTGGGATATGCGGATAACAATACGGATCAATGCCCAAATGAACCAGGTAGTGGAAATGGTTGTGAGGCCATCTTCATAACACCCAGTGATGAGAACTATGTTTCCACACGAATCTATCAGGATGCTTCAGAGACAGAGGCCATTGAGAGCGTTGCCTATTTTGATGGCCTTGGCAGGACAAAACAGAACGTCTTTGTCCGGGGCTCGGGAAAGACATCCGCGCAGACACCCAATATTGCACCAGGTTGGACCATGGATTGGTCCGAAGGTACTGGAGGTACAGCCTTCTTCAATAGGAATGGGGAAGTATCGGAAAATGCTAGGGTTTGGGCACCAGACCCTTTTGGCAACAATAACTTGGTCTGGGAATGCGGCAACAAGCCAGATAGCGGTTCAGATGGTGGCTGGAACACCGATTATTTTAATGTGGACAAGACAAAGACCTATAGGTATACCGTTTGGGTGCGTCGTCACCACAGTAATAATGGACATAGTTATCATGGAACCCAGAACGTGGATAACTTAGGCGGAGGTGCAAATGGTAACCCTTATTTTTGGGTAGGAGACCCTCCACAGCTTGAAGAATGGTACCTCTTGGTGGGCATCATCCATCCATATACCCATGGCAGTACCGATACAGGGGTAAGTGGGGTCTATGACCTTCAGGGCAATAAGGTCCTTGATGGTACGGAGTTCAAATGGCGTTCGGATACGACCAATTCACGTTTTAGGAGCTACCTTTATTATTGTACCGATGTGAACGTACGCCAATACTTTTATGACCCTAAAGTGGAAGTGGTCGATGGCAGTGAGCTTCCCTTGCAGAAACTCTTTGATGATGGGAAGCCCAAGGACATTGTCACCCATGTGGAATATGACGATTATGGCCGTGCATCAAAACAATATTTGCCCTATATGGAGTACAATGGGCTGGGAACCTATAGAAGCAGTTCCAAAACGGCGACCAATGATCATTATATCAATACATATCCCGGCGATATCAACAGCGGCACTCCCAACCCCTATTCAGAGACCCAATTTGAGGCCTCCCCGTTGAACCGAGTGTTAAAACAAGCGGCCCCAGGTTACGATTGGCGCATGGGCGGGGGACATGAAATAGAGTTTGGGTATGACACCAACGATGCCAATGAGGTGCGACACTTTTCCATTTCCTTTAGTGGTGGAAATACAGAAGCGCCACAGTTGGTCAACCATGGCACCTATCCCGCCAATGCCCTGTATAAAAAAGTAACCTATGATGAGAACCATACCTCCGGGACGGACCATAGTACCGAGGAATTTACCGATAAATTGGGGCAGGTATTGTTAAAAAGGACCTATAACAATGGTGCGCACGACACTTATTATGTGTACGATGATTTTGGCAACCTCACCTATGTGCTCCCGCCAAAAGTGACCGTGGACAATGTAAGCAGCACCGAACTTAGCGAGTTGTGCTATCAATATAAATATGACCACCGTAACCGTTTGGTGGAGAAAAAATTGCCTGGAAAAGGATGGGAGGAAATTGTCTATGACAAACTGAACAGACCTATAATGACCAGGGATGCAAATTTAAAGGCATTGAACCAATGGCTCTTTACTAAATATGATGCCTTTGGAAGGGTCATCTACACCGGAAGGGATGACAATACAAGCAGCACAAGAGCTGCACTTCAAAATGCCGCTGATAACACGACGGATACTTTTGAAGAAAAACGTGGCACCGCCTTGAACTTGGCAGGCACAAATGTATACTATAGCAATGATGCATACCCCACAAGCTATAATGAGGTGTTTACCATTAATTATTATGATAACTATGAGGACGAAGATGGACTTGCCGTTCCCACAACAGTATTGGGGCAGGCAGCCACGACCAATACCCATGGACTCCCTACAGTAAGCAAGGTAAGGGTGCTGGGAACCACTAATTGGATTACCACCATTACAGGTTATGATGTTAAGGGGCGGCCTATATATACGGCAAGTAAGAACAATTATCTCAATACAACTGACATTGTGGAGACCAAATTGGATTTTGCCGGGAAGGTACTGCAGAGCAAAACTACCCATACCAAAGGGGCCAATGCACCTATAGTGACCATAGATGATTTTACCTATGATCAGGCGGCAAGGTTGGTAAAACTGGAACAGACCATAGGGGGCCATACCGAGGAACTGGTACGGAACGAATATGATGAACTGGGGCAATTAAAGAAGAAAACCGTTGGCGGAAGTTTGCAGGCCGTGGATTACAAATACAATGTACGGGGTTGGTTAAAACAGATCAACGACCCTGCCAATTTGGGGAACGACCTCTTTGCCTTTGATATCAATTACAATACGGCAGATCATGGCGGTACCGCGCTGTACAATGGGAACATCGCCGAGACCGAATGGAAAACGGCCAATGACAATGCCCTGCGTTGGTACCGGTATGGATATGATGCCCTCAACCGGATAGAGAATGCCATGGGAAGCAATACCAACTATAGCCTTACCAATGTGGATTATGACAAGATGGGGAACATTACCACCTTGGTAAGGAATGGCCATACCAATAGTGCTGCTACAACCTTTGGCACCATGGACAACCTTGTATACACCTATGATAGCGGAAACAAATTGACCAAGGTATTGGACAACGGCAACGATACCTATGGGTTTAAGGATGGTACAGATCAGGCCACGGAGTACACCTACGATGCCAATGGAAATATGACATCCGACTTGAATAAAGGTATAGCGGTGAATGGTATCGAGTACAATCATCTCAACATGCCTACCAAGATTACAGTCAGTAGTGGCAATAATACAGGAACCATTGACTATATTTATTCTTCTGATAGGAAGAAACTTCGTAAAATCAGTAGCAATGGGACTACAACTGATTATGCAGGGTCGTTCGTGTACGAAAATGGGAACCTTAAACAGATTACCCAACTCGAAGGATATATAGAGCCTGACGGCAATGGGTGGCAGTATGTTTATAGATATGTCGATATATGGGGTAACACAAGACTGACCTATGCGGATGATAATAACGATGGGAATATCATTGCATCTTTCGAGATACGAAGGGAGCAGAACTATTATCCATTAGGACTGGAGCATAAGGGATATAACAATATCTCCTATGGTGCAGAGAACAACTTGAATACGTACCAAGGTCAGGAATTTACCGAGGATTTGGAATTGAATATTCACGAATGGAAGTTCAGGATAAGCGACCCAGCAATCGGGAGGTTCTGGCAGATAGACCCCTTGGCTGACGATTACGTCTATAATTCTACCTTTGCTTTCCAAGAGAACAAACTCGGTATGGGAGTTGAGCTTGAAGGAGCGGAATTATTTGATAGATTCAAAGCTGGAATGGACCGAATGAAACAAGGTGCTGGCGACCTTTTAAATAATGAGACAGGTAAAGAATTAAATCGAAGAATAGAATCTGGTAAGACCTTAAACGCAGCAAGAAAAGAAGAAATTCAACAGGAAAGATTAGCGGATAGGTCAGAAGCTATGGGTGAAGTTGCTGAAGGAACTGCGGAAGCAACAAAAGGTGGAGCTCAAATAGCAGGTACGGTTATGGAAGAAGGAGGCGATGGATTAGCAATATTAAGTGCGGCAGTAGGATTCGGCCCTGGAGTTGCATTAGGAGAGGGAATTAGTAAGACAGGAACAGGAATAAATATAACAGTTGATTTTTTTGATGGAAAATCTTTAGGGAATATTGCAAAGGAAAGATTACCAGGAATAATTTTAGGGCAAGCGAGTAAAAAAGCATTGAGAGCAACTGAAAAGGCTAAAGTAGATACTGATGCATTTAAAGCAGCTTTAAAAATAATGGAAAAAGGAGGTAATGAGGTAATTCAAGATATTATGAGGAAAGAAAACAAGGGAGTAGTGCCATTAAACATTCCAGAAGCAAGACCAGTAATAGGTGTCCCAATAGAAGAAGAACAATAAAATTTGCATGGAAAGCTCAAATTCAATAGACTTTTTAAATTTACTAATAGGTATATTATTAATTGTTGGAACAATACTTTATTTAATTTATACCAAAAAAGATATCGAGAAAGATAAAGATTACAATTATTGGATTATGTCCTATGATATTAATATTATATTTGGAACATTGGTATTTTTAGTGATAGGTATTATTATGGTCTATAGAGAATTGTCAAAAATCCAGTTTGCGGTGTGTTTAATTGTTTCAATGTCCATTGTTAGTTGTGCTCAAGATAAATCTTGTCATGAGTTGAAATATGGTGTATTTGAGATATACGAAAACGATGAGAAAGTAGGTCTTATTTACCGGAAGGATAATTTTCAGTTAGAAGATTATTTAAATGGTAAAAAACTAAAACCAACTAGATTAAAAGAGAAGGATTGTTTGTTTTATATAAATAGTATTGAAGTCAAACAATCTTTGGACACGGTAACTATGTTAGTATCATATGACAAAATAAAAAAGAATCATTACACATTTTTAGCGAAGCCGAAATATTTGGATTTAGATTATAAGTATGAGGGCGAAATTAAAAAAGTGGACAATGATATTGGATCTGATATTTTAAGGCTCTTTGAGGAGTTAGAAAATAAAAGTGCTAATACTCCAAAATAATAGTCAATCAATATTTTTAAAAAAATCTAACCATCCTTTGGGATGGTTTTTTATGGGAGGAGGTTCTGGTTTTTTCAATTATTTTTTTTGTTACCTGATTGGTTTATTGAATCCCTCAAAATGTAGAGCTTAATGGCCCATTTGGCTTGGGTAATACCCAATTCCCTATCTGCGCTTATTATGACCTTTGTCAAATCAGTGAAGACTTTATAATTAGGGGGTTTGACTAATTCATGGAGTTTGCGTTTTGTTGTTCTGTAAGAGGTGTATTCAATATCTTCTGTTGCTTTAATTCCAAATAATATGATTAAGAACACTCTCGGAATCCTCCAAGAATTGATTAAAACACTCGTTAGAGGTCAATCCTGTTATTGAACCTTGCGCCGTATTCATCATGTTAGCAATGTATAAGCATTTTATTAAGTACGTTCGGAAGCCTAAAAAAAGTTATTGAGTTTATAGATGGAAAGGTTTTTCTGAAAAAGAAGAAGGGAAAATAATTTTTCCAAAAGGTTTTGTAGCCCATATGAGCATGATAACTGTTGGAACTACTAGAGGCGTACTTCATGCAAAAACCGACGGAACTAAAGTTAACCATTTAATTCTGCCAACAATAAATGTAGCTAAAATGGTTCCAGAAGATGTAATGTTTGAATAATAAAAGCACCCAAATTAGGTGCTTTTTATATATTGATGCCAAATATGCCTTACAGAGAGCCTTGGGAATAGAAAATTTTAGGCATATAAGCGAGTATGTTACTAGTTAAATAAGGCCAAATGAAAAAGTATAAACTATTGTCATTCAGTGTTTTAAAAAATATTGTTATTTCTATTAAGAATTTCGGCTCCAGCGGTCGTAGGTTTGAATCCTACCGTGGTCACAACTAAATAATGCCATAAGAAAAACGCCAAGTTTACTTGAGCGTTTTTTGTTTGCACTAAATTCTGCAATGGAATATCTGAATGGATTACCTTTGATTTACCAGTAAAGAATAAAAGTCATTATTATGAAATATGAGAAGATGAATCATATCAAACCTATTTTCTTCAAAAGCACATTCCTTTTATACATTTTGGTTATTTCAATAGCATGTTCCAACAAAAAGAGCAAACAGAAATCCAATATAGAAAGTACCGTTCCAAAAAAGGTAATGGTTATGGATACCTTGGGATTAATCAAGGAGAAACCTTCAAATATTAAAATACCGGATGGGATGGTTTGGATTCCGGGAGGTACTTTCATCCAAGGCGCTGTTGCTCATGACAAAGAGGCTATGTCTCATGAAAAACCTGCACATAAAGTTGCTGTGGACGGCTACTTTATGGATACTACTTTAGTAACGAATAGGGCATTTTCCAGATTTGTAAAGGAAACAGGCTATGTTACAATTGCCGAACGAAAACCGGACTGGGAAGAGCTAAAAAAGCAAGTTCCTGAAGGCACTCCAAAACCGCCGGATTCTGTATTACAACCTGGGTCATTAATCTTTAAGAAGGCAAAAACAACATTACCAAATCTGTATGATTTTTCAAAATGGTGGGAGTGGTCCATTGGAGCCAATTGGAAGCAACCGGAAGGCCCGGGAAGCTCCATTAATGGTAAAGAGGACCATCCTGTAGTACATATTGCCTATGAAGATGCTTTGGCGTATTGTAAGTGGGCCAATAGGCGCCTTCCTACGGAAACGGAGTGGGAGTTTGCATCTAGAGCGGGAAAATTAAACACCATTTTTTTCTGGGGGGATGATTTTTCACAACTGTCCCAGTATGCCAATACATGGGAAGGAGAATTCCCTGTGGTAAATTTGAAGACCGATGGCTATGAAAGTACATCGCCAGTAGCTAAGTTCCCTCCTAATGCAAATAATCTTTATGATATGTCTGGGAACGTTTGGGAATGGACAAGTGATTGGTACAATGCGAAATACTACCAAAAAATTTTGGAAAAGGGCGTTGTTAGAAACCCTAAGGGGGCAGAAACTCCATTCAATTCCAATAATCCTTTAGCGAAAGAAAAAATAATAAGAGGAGGGTCTTATTTGTGTAATGCTGCCTATTGTTCCAGTTATAGGATATCTGCCAGAATGTCTTCGGCGACAGATTCTTCTACTGGACACCTCGGATTCAGGACAGTTGTTGATTTGGATATGCTATCCAATTAAACCATCAATTATTATGAGTTTTGATAACAAAAGTCAAACCCATTTCCCGATGCAAATCTCTTTTTGATTGATTCAAATAACACCTTACTTTTACCAACTAATCTTATTGCCAATAGAATGATGAAGACAAGTGGAAAAAATATTTTTGGTACTAGCTTTTCAGCAAAAGGAACTACCTTTTTTCATGCAAAAAACCCAGCTACAGGCGACGAATTACCTACCTCTTATTATGAGGCAACACTGGAAGAGGTGAATGAGGCAATAAGACTTGCTGAAAAAGCCTTTATCCTATATAGGGAGAAAACAGGAGTGGAAAAGGCAATTTTTCTAGAAGGTATTGCAGAAGAATTAATGCAAATCGAAGGTGAATTAGTTGATTTGTGCAGTCAGGAAACGGGCTTGCCTTTGGGCAGGTTAACAGGTGAGTTGGGCAGAACCACAGGGCAATTAAAGCTGTTCGCTTCCCTTTTAAGGGATGGATCATGGGTGGATGCAAGAGTTGATGAAGCCGACCCCAACAGAACTCCCTTTCCAAAACCAGATATAAGACAAATGCAAATAGCTCTAGGACCGGTAGGGGTTTTTGGAGCAAGCAACTTCCCTCTAGCTTTTTCAGTAGCTGGTGGGGATACGGCATCGGCTTTAGCGGCAGGTTGTACCGTTGTTGTAAAAGCACATCCAGCACATCCCGGAACTTCTGAGTTGGTGGGAACTGCAATTGTAAAAGCGGCAAAGCAAACAAACATGCCTAATGGTGTATTTTCAATGGTCCAGGGAGCGTCAATTGAAGTGGGGCAGGCAATTGTTCGCCATCCACTTATAAAAGCTATTGGGTTTACAGGTTCATTTAGGGGAGGAAAGGCTTTATTTGATGAAGCTGCCAAGCGAAAGGAACCCATACCGGTTTATGCGGAAATGGGGAGTGTTAACCCTGTTTTTGTTCTTCCTGCAATTCTAAAGGAAAAACATCAAGCGCTGGCAGAAGGGCTATCAACCTCTGTGCAATTAGGTGCAGGTCAATTTTGTACTAATCCAGGAATTACGGTACTCCCTAAAATGGATGAGAGCAATCTTTTTGAGGACGCACTAAAAACTAGCATTGAAGCATCAGAATCCACAACGATGCTCACAGGAGCAATTCATGGAGCATATAATCAAGGACTGGAAAGGTTGAAAACTAAAAACGAGATTGTATCTGTTTCTATCGGAAAGAAAGCTGAAGGACAAGCACAAGGTGTGGCTGAAGTACTGTCTGTATCTGCAAATCATTTCTTATCAGATAAGGAAATGGAAGAGGAAATTTTTGGTCCATCTACCTTGTTGGTTCGAACGAAAGATAAAACTGAGATCATGGACGTTGCTAAAAACCTAAATGGGCATCTAACGGCCACTGTTCATGGAACCCCAGAAGATTTGGAGGAATATGCAGATTTGTTGAAGGTATTGGAACGAAAAGTGGGCAGGTTGCTGATTAACGGATTTCCCACAGGAGTTGAGGTGTGCCATAGCATGGTGCATGGGGGACCTTTTCCGGCTACCACCGATGCAAGGATGACTTCTGTGGGAACTGCTGCAATAACAAGATTTACAAGACCAATGTGCTATCAAAACTATCCAGATTCACTACTTCCAGATGAGTTGAAAACTGAAAACCCTTTGAATATTTTAAGAATAGAAAACGGAAAATACTTACTTCCGTAATCAAAAAGGCTTAATTTTTATAGTTGCCATCTTAGACCAACCCCAGCATACTGATTAGTGTACCCTCTAAACGAACGGGCATCAATATCTGTATAGTTTGTGGTTCTTACTCTACTATAGGCTTCTGCGATTAGTGAAAAACCGCTACTACCCAATCTATGTTCTGCATTAATAGCAATGTCCATGTATTGATACTTAATTTTCTCTCCAATTAAACCAAGGTTATCGCGTGCTTCTAAGGTGGTGTAATTTCTGGTCAAATATTTTAGAGAAGAACGTACCGAAGTTATATCATTGTCAAAAACTATTCCCAGTGCAGGTCCAGTTTGCGTAAAACCCGAGCGCTTGTCCATATTATCTATACGAGTATAATAAGTATAACTCGGCTCAATTTCTAAATTTTTACTGATAGGAAGTTCGTAATAGGCAGTTGCCTTTACATAACTCCAATCGCGCGCTCCCGAGCTTATTACATCAGAAGCATTAAAGGTGTCGTATAAGCGCTTTTTGATATAGGAGTTTATTCCATAAGCATGGCGTAACTTATTTACTCTAAACTGTTGTCTGGTATTTAGTTGAAGGCCAAATTCGTCAAATTGTAAATCACGAATTCCAAAAGCATCAAAATCTTTAAAGTTATAAAATGCCAGTATTGTAGTCTTGTTTTTTTGTATCGGTGCTATCCCTAAACCTGTTCTAACTCCGTAATTTGTATATCCAAGCGGATTGACCAGAACATCCTGTGCGCCATCTAGCCCTTCCCGGTTCATTCTTCGGAAAGAAAGTTGTGCTAAAAACTTGGTCTTTTCACTGAGTTCACGATCATACTTTACATTTGCGGTCAAACTCCAATAACTATCCTCAAAGTTGTCATAGAATAAACGAGTAGATGGACTGGCGGAAAGGCGAAGTCTATTTCCTTTCCATTTGGTGGTATAGTCATAATTTGCAAAAATATCTTTATAAGAGCTACTGGAGATAAGGTCACTTTCCGTAAATAGAACAGTGTCTTGTTGGACTTCGGTCGGACTTTTAAAATAATTGTATTCATAACCTGCATAGGTGCCTACCTTAAAATTTTGTTTGCTTTCTTGTGCTGAGATGGTATACGATATCATTAGGAATACCAGTAGTGCTATCAACATTTTTATTTTTGCTTTCATCGTAATTATTTTATGATTTTTATTTTTTGCTTTTATGATAATAGAACAGGTTTGTTCTTGTTTACCCCACCCCCTGACCACAAAAAAATCCAGCTTTTTAAAGCTGGATTTTCAATCAAAAAACAAATGGACTTTTTAGACCATTTCGCACCGTTCTTTTATAGCCTTTTGTAGGCCGCATTGGTTCACTAGTTGTATGCCCAATCCTGGACGTACATTGACCTCCATGATTTGTGGCCCTTTAACAGCATCAATTACAAGATCAATACCGAGGTAGTCTAGAGGGAAGGCTTTTGCCGTTTTTATGGATAGGGTGATCATTTCATCCCAATAGGGAATAGGCTTGCCATTCACTTTGTTTGGATTGTCAGGGTGATGGTCCATATATTGTTTTCCATCATAAACTTGGGTTAAGGTCCCTTTTTCTAGGTCTACACCAATACCTACTCCTTTTTGATGAAGGTTTGCTTTACCTCCAGATTTTGAGGTTGGCATTCGTAACATTCCCATAATAGGTTGCCCTTTAAGGGTTATGACCCTAAAATCTGGTACGCCTTTATCATAGATTTCAGCAAAAAAGGGATGGGGTACTATACATTCTTCAATTAAGCAGCTATCTGAAGAATTCATGGAGAACAAACCTGAAACAATACTCGTAATATGTTGAAAAATCTGTGCTTCAGAGATTACCTTTTCTCCACTTTTCCATTCTCCTTCATTGGTTTTTTTAAGGATTTTTATACCCCCGCCTCCGCATCCATTGGCAGGTTTGACTGCCATTGCATTTTTGCTTTTGCACAGAGCCCATTTTTTCTTGATTTCACTGACTTTAGTGATAACGGTATAAGTTTCTGCGCATGCTATATGGTTTTGATGAAGAATCTCCTTTGTTTTCACCTTATCATCAGCTAAACTATAATTTGCTCTTTTGTTATGGGGATAAATGAGTTCTAGGTTTCTTCGATTTAATCCCATGACACCAGCAGTGTTCTTTATGTTGAAAATTTTCTGAATCATGATTATACGGTTTTAAGGTTCAATAGAGGTCTAAAACGTAGCAATTCTGTCCAACGTAAACCAATGTATTTTCCCAAGAGCATTGATAGTACAATGACTACCAATAATATTTCTGGAAATAGAATTAGGATAGATGACAACCATTGGCTGGACAACATGAAATAGCAAAAACTTACCGCAATAAGAGTTTGAAAAAGCGTTCCTGTTGCTTTCTGGAATCCATCTTCTATAATTAAAGTAGAAAATCGTTCGGCAGATATGGTGAGGATTATGGTAGGAAAAAAGGTGAGTGCCGTTAACCAAGTAACTTCGGTCAATGAACCAATAAAAGAACCTAAGGTCATTACCAAAACCATTAATGTAAGTGAGATGACAAGTTTGGGGGTATGTAGGAGTCCCAGGTTGTTAAATGGTCTTGAAATGATACCTACGAAAAGGATTAGAAAAATGAAAAGGAGTATACCGGTAAGAAAACCAGTTTCCAATAACGCAAAAGCAATCAACACAGGAAGGAACACTCCAAAAGTCCTCAGTCCTACCACATTTCTTAGAAACGCGACCAATAGTCCACCAATGGGCAGCATTAATAAAAGTAACAAAGCTTCTATGGAGATAATGTTGTTTTCAACCAACCCCCAAAGAGAGACCATTGATATTTTACTTACTTCATCAGCGTTCATATTTAGAAAAGGTACTTTTTGTTGCTTGCTTATTTCGTAGATATAATCCAATTGAATGTTTGGAGTGTGCGCAATTAAAAATTCATCACCTGCATAAAGTTCTAGGTAATTTGAAGGTAAGTAGGCAAAATGACCGTTTAGCGCATCAAAAGGAACCCATGTATTGTTAATATGGATTTCTGCCCATGCATGTGAAGTTCTTTTGTTGGCTTCTTCTAGTATGATACCCCCTTTTATTCTTGCGGGATACCCTAGATTTCGAGCCAAAGCCACTAGTAATCTGCTTTTTCCATTGCAAGAAGCTCTATTTTGATCTAAAACCGTAACTGCATCGGTAAGGTTTATGATTGGAGCTGATGGAATCTTATTGACAAAATCAAATATGCTTTGAATTTCTTGTCTATTGTTGTTGGCGTTTTCAGATAGTTCTTTTGCTTTTTTAACAATGCGATTGTGATTGGATTGGATAAACTCACTTTCCCTTAAATACCTCTCATGAATCCCATTGGATTTATCAAAAACATTTGGTACGGCAAAAATTTTGGATTTTCCTTCAAAAGTGAATTGATAATCAATGCTTTCATATGAATTTTCCCTACCTGTAAACCAAACACCTTTCATATTATTTCCAACGGCTTGTTTTTGAAAGGTCCAATATGGTTTTTTTTCAAATTTTTCATCACTAATACGCTGATGACCATTGTTTTTTGGTAAGTAGGTTTTCAAAAAAGTCTTCTTTTCACCGGTCTTCAAAAAATATTTGTATGTGACTTGATACATTTCTTCTGCATAAAAGTCATCTATGTTTTTACTTAGTGGAATCAGCTTTACCACAAGTGAGATCATTACTAGGGCCAAGATGCTCACTATTACTGTTCTTAAGTTGAAGGGTGCGTTCATAACTATATATTTTGCTATTTTTGATATAGAACAGCTAATCCATATTTTACCCCACCCCCTCCCAAAAAGAATACTTAATGGCCAGTACTGACAACTCAGTTTGCAACCAGAAAACTTTCAATCAAATTTTTGATCTTAATTCCCAGACCCTTTGTAACTATCTGTATTATCAGTGTGGTGATATACAACAGGCTGAAGATTTGGCCCAAGAAGCTTTTATAAAACTCTGGAACAACTGTAAAAAAGTATTAGTTGAGAAAGCAAAGGCCTTTTTGTACACTGTGGCCAAGAATGCTTTTTACAATCAGGTTGCACATAAAAAAGTGGTTTTAGAATATTCCAAGATTCCCAGAAGCACCGCAGATAATGAAACTCCTGAGTATAAAATTGAGGAGAATGAATTTATGGAAAAATTACAGGGAGCAATAAATGCTTTGCCAGAAGGACAACGCGAAGTTTTCCTGCTAAACCGTATTGATAAAAAAACGTACAGAGAAATAGCAGACATGTTAGGTGTTTCCCAAAAGGCCGTGGAAAAACGTATGCACAAAGCTTTGGTTAAAATGAGAAAAACAGTTAAAAATATATAAGGGGGTAGGGTGTATGCCAATTGACCTGTTCTCTCATTGAATGTATAAAAATGTTTGAAGATAAAGACGATAGAATATTAGCCAGATGGTTGGCAGGTGAACTCACTCCTGAAGAACAGAAGGAGTTTGAAAACTCTACGGAGTTTTTAGAGTATCAGCGGATAAGCCAGGGGATGGAGCGGTTTAAAAAACCAAACTTTGATACCTCTGTCTTAAAAGATAAAGTCCTAGCTCAAATTGAAAATAAGGAATCCAAAGGCAAAGTAATCCGTCTTAAACCTTTATACTATGCAATAGGAATTGCAGCCTCTTTAGCATTGATTGTTGGTATTTTCTTTAATGAAATAAGCTATTCCACGTCTTTTGGAGAGCAATTGGCGGTTAATCTTCCAGATGGTTCTTCGGTTCAATTAAATGCTGATTCCAAACTTACCCATAATCGTTTTTTTTGGAAGAATGATAAATCGGTCAACCTTAAAGGAGAAGCTTTTTTTAAGGTAGAAAAAGGAGATGGTTTTAAAGTTGAAACTGAATCCGGAACGGTTTCAGTGCTCGGAACAGAGTTTAATGTAAGGGCACGGAGTGCAAACTTTTCATTGGCTTGTTATGAAGGTAAAGTGAAGTTTGAAACTGGTAAGCCCAATGAGGAAGCTATTTTGGAACATGGAGATGGTATAAGTTTGAATACCGCTGGCGTAATCGAAAGAGAGAAACTAAAAGAAGACTTCCCTTCTTGGACTCAAGGAACAAGTGTTTTTTCCAATGTTGTTTTGGTTGAGGTGATACAAGAGCTGGAAGCTCAATACGGAATAACTATACAACATAACCTTGCAAATGATGCTGATCGTTTTACAGGTAGTTTTGTTCACAATAACCTTGAGATAGCATTAAAGACTGTATTTGTACCTATGGGCATAGCTTATGAAGTGTCTATAGATGAGAAAACTATACTGCTTAAAACCCCATAAAGCACCCAAATGAAAAAGCTACTGTACTTATGTCTGTTATTGATTTCCATAGAAGCTTTTTCTCAACAGATGGTTACTATTGAGTATGCAGTCACTCCATTAAAAGAAGTGCTGTTGGATTTAGAATCTAAAACCACACTCACTTTTTCCTATGCGGAAGCTTCAATAGTTGATAAGACCATAACATTGTCAGGTTCCAATTTGAACGAATCTCAACTATTATCAGAACTTGCTAACCAAACAGGATTAAACTTTGAAAAAGTATCCGAAAATCAAGTTATTATAAGTGTTCCACCTACCAAGATGGATATTTGTGGGTATCTCTTTGATAGTGATACAAGCACTCCATTGCCATTTGCCACAATTTTGATTGCTGGCACAATCGTTGGAGTTACAAGTGATGAAAATGGTTTTTTTCAGCTCCAAGAAATAGAACAAGATCAGAATATTCTCATTCAATATGTGGGGTTTTCAGATAAGGTAATAAAAGCTTCTGAATATGGTGTCGATGATTGTAAAAACATCATTTTATTTCCCGAGGCACAGTCATTGCGGGAAGTAGTGGTATTGGCATATCTTACTAAAGGAATTGATAAAAATTCAGATGGATCTTTTACCTTGAATAATGCAGAGCAAGGTATTTTACCTGGTTTGGTGGAACCAGATGTTTTTCAAAGCATTCAATTGATTCCAGGGATTACCAGTTTGGATGAATCTGCTTCTGGAATACAGATTCGAGGTGGATCACCTGATCAAAATCTAATCTACTACGATGGCATTAAAATGTACAATACAGGACATTTCTTTGGAATGATCTCTGCATTCAACCCGTATGTAACAGAAAGCGCCAAGGTTTTTAAGGGAGGGGCAAGCCCAGAATATGGAGACCGTATTTCTGGAGTTATAGATATTACAACAGATGCCAATGTTCCAACTAAAACCAATGCTGGCATAGGCATTAACGGAACCCATGCCGATGGATTTTTAAAAGCTGCCCTAGGGAAGCAGGTGGCTTTAATTTTATCGGCAAGAAGGTCTTATACAGATATTTTGGAAACACCTACATATACCGCTTTGTCGGAAAAAGTATTTCAAAATACTAAAGTAGTGACAGATGTTACAGGTCAGGTCATTGAAGATGATGATGATGATTTCAGCGAAGTTTTAGGGGGAGATACATTCTTTTTCTATGATACAAGTGCCAAGTTGCTCATTCAACCTTCCAAAAATGATAACATTTCGATTAGCGGACTTTTGACCAATAATGATCTGGACTTTTCTTCTCGAGACGATGAAGATATCACGCAGGATCGATTGATTATCGAGAACAAAGGAGCAAGTTTTAATTGGAATGGCACCAAATTTGGAAAATTAAGACACTCGATAAAAGGCTACTATTCAAGTTTTGATAGCGAGTATAATAATGTAATAAGTGAGAATTTTATAGAAGAAGAGCAAAATTTTAGGAAAAATACAGTTGAAGACTATGGTTTAGATGTAAACCTTGCCTTGGAGTTCTTGCCCCAACATGAGGTAAAATTGGGATATCAGTATTCTAATTTGGATGTGTTCTTTGAATTGTTTCGTGATGAGGCAGGAGATGGTGATATTGACCCTGATGATGACGATGAAATTCCATTGCCTCCAGAAACACGCGATTTTAATGTGGAACGGAACAATACCAATCAGTCTAGCTCAGTCTATGGGGAATATATTTTTAGACCACAAAACAAAGGGCTGGTAAGTTTGGGCGTACGTGGATCTCATTATTCTTTGGTGGATAAACTTTATTTGGAACCACGGATTAACATTGAATATCCCCTTTCCCCTATTTTTCGAATTAAAGGTACTGCGGAAAGAAGGTATCAACCAGTAAGTCAATTAATTGAATTTGAAGACACTCAGCTTCGGCTGGAAAACAATATTTGGACACTTTCGGATGGAAATGAAATACCCATTTTGGAGAGTACACAGTTTTCTGGTGGATTTTTAATCGATTCAGGTGGTTGGACTTTTGATATTGATGGTTATGTAAAGAATATAAAGGGGCTTACCTCTTTTACCAATGGCTTTACCAACGCCGCTGAAGAATTATCGCAAGGTGAAAGCGATATTTTCGGTGTTGACGTATTGCTCCGTAAAAAAATTGCAAATTATAGAGTATGGTTAGGATATACCTATAATAACGTAGAGTACACTTTTGAAGAATTACAAACTAATCCTTTTCCTGGTAATAATGATGTCACCCATAATTTTAGAATATCCAATACTTTGGATGTGAAAAATTGGGAGTTGTCTTTGGGATGGACATATAGAACAGGTACACCGTTCACCCCAGTTGATAGTTTTAGCATCGTTACAGGGGATATTGATTTTGGAGCGATTAATAGTGAAAGATTGCCAAATTACCACCGATTGGATGCTTCGTTATTGTACAAGTTTGGAAATTCCAATACAAGCAATTTTCGAGGCACTTTTGGAGTGTCATTTCAAAATTTGTACAGCAGACAAATTCCAATATCTGTTTTTTATCGAGTAGATGAAAATTTGGAGACAAGTGCACAGGAGTTAAATCAAATAGAACAGTTATCCCTTGGTTTTACTCCAAATGCTACTTTAAGGTTTTTCTTTTAATATTATTTTTTCTTCAAGTGTAATATGAAAATAGCATTGAATCCGAAGAAAAGATTGCCATCTCTCGTATTAAAATTGTTTCGAGTTTGCGTAATAAAGGCATCTTCTGCAATGTTTGGCGCATTGGAAAGATGAAATTGAAGCATTAGATCTGTTAACTCCCAGTTTACACCTATTGCAAAGGGGTCAAAAGTATTTACAGACTCTAATGGATTGGCCAAATAATAGTATTCTGTTGATATTGATAAATGACCACCTATTTTATACCTACCCCCAATACCCACGGCAAAATGATTAGTTGGATCACTTATATTTCTTGAAGAATTTCTATAAATGAAAGTAGGTGATGCCTGTAGTGAGAAATTTCTAGTAAACTTACGGGCTATTAAGGCTTGTGAAGTAAATGCTAATTTATCTGAAAAACCTGTACTTGCATTAATACTTCTATTGGGATTTGTTCTAAGGCTGGCATTTTGTGCAAGCGTTATTGTAAAAGGAGAGCCTTTGCCGTTACTAACTTGCTGCACAAGCTTGTATTTAAAATAGGTGTCAAAAATTCCATCAAATGTGGTTATGCCACTACCAAAAGTAAGTCTATCTGAAAAAGCATAAGACACACCAAATCTGGTACTGATTCTATCTGCTAAAAACCCCTGAGTGCGTTGCGGAATATTCCAAAACCTTGAATTGGCTGAAATTTCCATTATTCCCTTTTTTCTTGTTTCTATGGAATGCCCTAAAGCTATTCGGGTGGTCTTAAAAGTAGCTTCTGTAAATTGTTTACTGTCCGGAAACTCTTTGTCCAGTGATTGCAATAAATCTTGTGCTATTAGAAGATTAAGTACTCCTGCACCCAAAAAAAGAAAAACAAAGGAAATTTTAGTTTTCATAAGGCTGATATTCAAATCTAAATTTTACTTGTATCGTTTTTGCAATATTTCCTGCTACAATTGGTGGTATTTTGATTTTGAAATCTGCCACTGTCAGATTTAGATTTCCTGATAAAACCAGGACATTATTTACATACTCAATCTGAGTTTTTATCTCAACTTCTTTGGTGACACCATGAATTGTTATTTTTCCTTTGACCAATTTGGTTTGTAAAGGAGGTAAACTTGTATCAAAATCCTGTATTTCCCCCTCAAATGTAGCTTTGGGATAAATGTCAGATTCAATATAGCTTTCATTAAAATGTTCTTGCATTAGTGCTTTCCTGAAAACAAATGTGCGCATCAGCATACTAATGGCCACTTCTTTACTGGATAAGTCTACTATGCTTAAAACCTGATTGTTGCTGGCTTCAATATCTTCAACAGAAGTATATGAAAAAAAAGTTATTTGCCCTTGCTTGGTGATTACACGATTTGCTTTTTGTCCAAAACAAACCTGCGAAACAAGAATTATGGCAAATAGGGTTAGTTTATTCATTGGTTTGGTTTAACAATACACAGTTCAGCAATATAGCGTCCATCAAAAAACCTTTACATATTCCTTTAAGGACCACTGTGTCTCCTTTGGTGAGTGTTTTTATTTGTTCAATTTGATTTTCTTTCATATCGCACATAATACACATATACTCTTCACCACCTTGCAATAATACAGTATATCTATTATTAAAGAAAGTAACCTCTTTGACGATACCTTCAACTTCTATTATTTTTTCGACAAAAGTTTTGTTGGCGAGTGTTTCATCAGATATAAATGAAGTTAATAAATCTGTTGAATTAATCCTTATCTCCGTTTCTGCGGTAATGGAGTTTTGGTTAGGTTCTTCATTGAATTTTACTAGAATATAGTAGACAAGGCCTAAACAAAAGGATGCTAAAAACGTTATGAAGATTTTCTTTTTTACAGTCATTGCTTACTGTATCTAGATTAATGATAACCTATTTTTATTTTAAGTGGTTGTGTTTTATTGGGCAAAGTATAAAAATAACCCATAGGAGCAATACTCGGGGAATTCCGAACTCCTATGGGTTGTCAACAACTAAACTGGAAAATCGATTTTAGACATAGCAATCTATTTCCCCGGAATCAAGCGTAGCCAAATCAATGTAATGCTCGGGCGTTATAAGGCCTCCGTATGAGCTGTCATCATCGTCATCACAACTTATATTCATTACAAGGATTAGGACTATAAGGACTTTCACAGTTATAGTTGCAATTAGTTTTAAGTTTTTCATGGGTTGATTTTTAGATATTAATTATTTGGTGAAGTATTTATCATAAGGCAGAATTTCCTTCTCCAAGTGTTGGGCTGTCGTCTTCGCCCCAATCGGATGATGTTTTCCCTTCTCCATCATAAGATATACTGGACCCTGAAGCCACGTTAGGTACAAATCCACCTGCGTCCCATATACCGGCTTCAACAGCTACAGATTCTCTAGCATTACCAGACGCACCCCATTGTACAAAGCTTCTAATGTTTTCAGCATCTCCAAAGCCGCTGTTATTAGCGTAAAGACCAAGACCACCAGCATCATCAGGTGCTTCCAGGGTTGCCGGAGAAATTACAAGAAACTCTCCTGGCGCCAAGTTTGTAGAACCACTTACCACAGTGGTCATTGCTACATCCCCAATTCTAAAATATTGACCTGGACCAAAACACATCCAGTAGGTAGATAGGTCCACGGTTTGGTTGCCGTTGTTGTACAGTTCAATTTGATCATCCACTAAATATTCCACTTCGTTAATGACAATTGATCTAATCTCAGGAGCAGTAAAAGTGTTTGATTCCCCAAAAGTGGTCGTTGTGGTCTCGGACCAATCTGTTGCACTATTTCCTTGTCCATCGTAAGCAATGCTGTTATCTGCATTTCCAACTACCATTACATATTCCCCAGCGGTCCAAATACCAGCTTCTACAGCAACATTTTCCCTTGGACTGTCTGCGGCACCCCATTGAACAAAATCGCGAATATTGGCGGCATCGCCAAAACCTAAATTGTTGGCATAAAGACCAATGCCTCCTTCAGCATTTGGCATGTCATAAGCTATGCTTAAGAAATCCCCTGGTTCTAAATTCAAATTCCCTACAACGGTTAGGTCACCTATTTTTCTATAAGTGCCAGGACCAAGGCATAAGAAATAATCACTTACATCAACAGCTATATCTCCGTTGTTATAGAGTTCAATATCGTTGTTTAAATATCCAACCTCATTCAACACAATGGAGGCAGTAGGTTCTGGCGCTGTTGTAGAATTTTCAGAACCTAAGGTGGGCGTTGTAGTTTCTGTCCAATCTGAGGCAGCATTTCCAGTGCCATCATAAGCTATACTGTTATCGGTACTGCCAACAACAGGAATAAAATCACCTGTTGTCCATATGCCGGCAGCAGCGGCAACATTTTCACGTGCACTTCCTGCATCTCCCCACTGCACAAAATCTGCAATAGTCGAGGCGCTTGTAAAATCAGTATTATTGATATAAAGGCCCAATCCACCCGCCGCAGAGGGCATGTTATAATTGATGACCAAATACTCATCTGGAGCTAAGTCGACATTGCCCTGTAATTCTAAATCGCCTATTCTTCTATAAGTTCCAGGTCCTAAACATAAGAAGTAATCACTAAGGTCTACATTCACATCACCATTGTTGAAAATTTCAACGGATCCATTTAAATAAGCAACCTCATTTAACACTACAGATGCTTGACCTGTTGGTTCCTCTGGAGGAGGTGCAGGGGCGTCATCCGGGATATCGTTAATATCGTCTTCAGAACAGCTCCATGCTGTAAGAAGTAATGCGGAAATAAATAAATACTTTTTCATTTTTGATTCTTTTTTTTAGATGTTAATTACAGCACAAATCAATTAATAAACCTTGCGTGAATCACTAAAAAGGTTTGTGAAAGGGAATTTTAGAGTTTAAAAAGGAATAAAAAAGGGATGTATAAGGACCGGCCAGTTTTCTAAATTTTAAAACTTATCTTTTATATTAGCCATAGTTGCACGGAATCTTTGAACAATGCGAAAGGACAAACTTTATTTTTTTACTTTTTTGGCAATTACTGCTGTTTTTATTTTAATTGCAGGAATTGCCGTAAAATCCTTTATTAAAGTAAGTGCCAATCAGTTTTTAGAAACCCAGCTAGAGTCCAGTAAAAGAGAAGCAAAAGAGGTAGCCAGTTTGATTGGCTTTCAATTGGCTAGCGGATTGGATAAAGACGTGGTAATTAAAAACGTCCAGGAAAGCATTGAAAATACAGATACTGAAAATGGTTTTATATGTATGTTCGACTGGTCTGGAAAGGAAATATGTCATCCGGATATTACAAGAGTTGGGCAACAGGTAAGCCCAAATCAATCTTCGGTATCTACAGTTGATGGTGATTTGACGCCTGAAGATTTTTACGATTTATTGACCAGCAAAAAGAGTTTTGGGGGAATAAGAGACTTTAATGAGGAAGAAAAAGCCTCGGAAATCATTTACTTATATCCTGTAGAAAATTCAGATTGGATTATTGGAGCACATGCCAATGTGAAAAAAATATCCAATCAAATAGACGATTTACGCAACAAGTTTTACACCATTTTTATAATCATGGGTTTTGCTATAATCCTTTGCTCTGTAATTATGGTAAGACTTATAGGAAGCTCGTATGAAAAAAGATTGGAGGTCAAAAACGAAAAGTTGGAAGATGAGGTGGTTAGTTTGGCCAAATTAAACAGGGCATTGGACAATTATCAACAAAAAGTAACTGAAAGTACTAAACCCGAGTCTAAAAAAATAAGTGCAGAAAAAGGAAAGAAGAGAATTCTTACCTATGTTAGGAATGAGCTCAAACCGATTTCTACGGATGATATAGCATATGTTTTTATGGAAAGCACTATTACTTATATTGTTTGTTTTGATGAAAGTAGATCTACCTCTAATTTGAGCTTGGATGAATTATTTTCAAATCTGGATGAATCACATTTTTACCGAGCCAATCGTCAGTTCATAGTGGCTATCTCATCAATTGGTAAGATTATAAAATATGGAAATAATCAACTAAAGATTTTAGTGGACCCCAACTCCGAGGTCGATATTATAATCAGCAAGAACAGAGCCTCAGAGTTTAAGCAATGGCTCAACTTATAGAATAAGAATTAAAACTCTTTTTTTAAAGCTTTAATATCTATTATTAACTGTGCTATGGATGATCTGTTCAATCCATTGTAAATGCCTCTAATATGCTTGTTTTTATCTATCAATAAAAAGTTTTCTGTGTGTAAAAAATCATCAACACTCTTTGGTTCGCCTAAATCATTTTCCACAAAATAATGGTCCCTGCCAAGATTGTATATCTCCACTTTATCACCTGTTGCTAAATGCCATTTATTATCTATAACATCATATTTGTTGGCATATGCTTTTAAAACAGATACGGAATCTATTGTTGGTGTTACGGAATGTGAGAGTATTAATACTTCTGAATCATCTTTAAAGGCATCCTGTATTTTAGACATATTATTGGTCATTTTAAGGCAAATGCCAGGACAACTTGTAAAAAAGAAGTCTACCACGTAAATCTTTTCGTCAAATGTTTTTTGTGTGATGGTGTCACCCAGCTGATTTGTCAATTTAAAATCTGGGATTTTGTGAAACCTCTTTTCTTCATTACTTCTAGGAGTTATCCAATGCGGGGTAAAAGTCTCATCGCCAAAATAAGGTAGGTGCTCAACTCTACTAGTCTCTTCAATCTTTATATTTTCTTTCTTGATTTCCTTTTTACAACTTATAAAGCAAACAAGTAAATAAAGACAGAAACAGTTTAGGCTGCTAATTTTTAGAAAGTACCACTTCTTCATCTTTTAGTTTATAGCATGAATTGGCACGCCTCATGCCAAAAATTCTTCCATTTTTTGCCTCATAGTTTACATACAACTTTCCATTTTTCAACCATGCCTGCTGCAAACCTATTTCTTTGCCATCTACCAAATTCCTTGATTTTGCTAATTCACCGGTCTTATACCACTTTTTCTCAATCCCTTGTATCTTACCATCAACATAGTTGGCTTTTGAAGCCAAAACACCATTATCCCACCATGCTTTGTAACTGCCTACAAGTTTGTTCTGATTGTAATGCGATTCAATTTTTAAAATCCCGTTTGGAAACCACACTTTTGCAACCCCCATTTTTTTACCCTCATAAAAACCAACTTTTTGCTGTAGCGAATCATTCATATGATATTTTACCGCATAACCAGTAAAAAGTTGGTTCTTGTAATACCAATTACCCTCGTTGCCATTTAGAACAAGACTATCCTTCGCAACTTGAACATTTGCTATAATCTTTTCTTCGCTGGCACCATTCTTTTTTGGTTCTGAATTATGCTCACAACTCAAAATACAGCTAACAAACAACAGTAAAAGTATGCTAGGAATTATCTTCATTTAGTATCCTTGATAAGGGCCCGCAAATACAATATAAGAACCGGTTGTTGAATAAATCTCGTTAATGATATGATAGTGGTATTCCTCTTCGCCATCTGTATACTGGGTAGTAGATGTATGCCCACCGGAAGAATCTAAATCTGTTGGATAGGTACCTGTTGAGTTACACTTTCGTCCATAAATAAATACACCGTCCAATAAAACTCCAACTAAATTTTCATCATCATTTGAGAAAGCAACTGGTTCTAGGTGATAGTGGTATACACCCGGACCTATATGTGCTCCGGTCCAATCTAAACTTGCCGCTGCTTGATCTAGTGCACCACCACCTTCTTGATCATTGAACAAGGAAGAACCACTAACGGCTATTCCTATTGTTCCTAATTCTGTCTGCACGGTACTGCCATCTATATCTGGAACGGCATCAACAGTTATTGTTGTTGCATTATTATTGCTGCTTATAATTGATGGAGTAAGTCTTACATCTGGTTCTTCTATATAACCGTCATTACCTTCGCCCCAATAAACGGTTTCGTGATTTGGTAGACCGGTAGTCTCTATTGTGACCGTGGTACCTCCATCAGATAAGTAGATATCAGTTGCTTCGGTATTAAAAGCTGCAAAAGCTGCGGGCAACTCAGTTAATGCTGTATCATTGGTATCAATCCCGGTGCCATCATCTGTCAATGTACCATCGGCGTCGTTTGAACAGGAGAATATTGCTATTGAAAATAGTATAGTTAAGCTTAAAATAGGATTCGTTTTCATACTACTATATTTTTTAATTATTAATTTCTATTGGGACCTCCTTGTCTTTTAGGTTTAGGAGCTTTTTTAAATTCCTCTTCGTTGATATATCCATCTTCGTTCAAATCAACTTTGTCGAAATTATTTTTTAAAGGCCCTTTAACTTCTGCCTTTGATAATTTTCCATCTTCATCTTTATCCATTTTTTCTAAAAGTTCTTCAAATGATGGAGGTTCTCTTCTATCAGAGTTTCTTTCTCGCTGCTGGGCTTTTAAATTGCAAGAAGTCAATATTCCAATAATTCCTATGGAGATTGCTAATTTTAAAGTGCTATTCTTCATAATATGATTGTTATGCTTTTTAAGTTTAGATGCTGTTGTTTTTAAAAACTTGTGCCCAGTGATGATTTTTTTCTATTCTGATTTTAAAAATCCTTCTAAATTGCACTAAGATTAACTTGATAATTTATTGGAGGACAAGCAGTTTTTAGCGGATCTTAGAGAGCAGAAACAATCCGCTTACAGTAGATTGTTAGATGATTATCAAGGCAAGGTCTTTAATACTTGTCTCTCATTTGTTCCCAACAAGGAGGATGCTGAAGATATAGCACAGGAAGTTTTTGTTGAGGTGTTTAATTCTATTAAAAAGTTTAAGGGCGACTCCAAACTTTCCACTTGGATATATAGGATTTCTGTGAACAAGAGTTTGGAATTTATAAGAAAGAAAAGCACCAAGAAGCGTTTTGGTTTTATGCAATCGATTACAGGTGGTGAAATGCCCGTAGATAAATCTTCTTATTTTACTGAATTCAATCACCCTGGGATTCAACTAGAAAACAAGGAAAAAAGTGAGCTTCTATTCAGCGCGATTAATAAGCTTCCAGAAGCACAAAAAGTGGTGTTTACATTGCATAAAGTTGATGGTATGAGCTACAAAGAAGTGAGCGAGGTTACCGAAAAAAGCGTATCCTCAATTGAGTCATTATTGTTCAGGGCAAAAAAGAATTTGCAGAAGATTTTAACAGAATATTATAAAAATGTGCCCTAAGCCGCAAGGTTGAAAAAAAAAAAACATCTAAACTATATAACATTAAAAATCATGGATGGTAAAAAAAATACACAGCAAAAAATTGATGAGGTCCTAGAAACGGTATCTCATATTGAAGCGGTGAATACTCCTCCGTTTTTTAAAGATAGAGTGCTCAATAGGTTGTCTAGCGACAATGAAGTAAATGAAGTTTCAAACGTATTGGATTGGTTTTTACCCAAATATCAAATTGCGGCGTTGGTTATTTTTGCTTTTTTAAATTTTGGGGCACTATATGTTTATAACAATAGCAATCAAATAGAGGAGATAGAGACATTTGCACAAGCCTATGGCCTTTCTAACAACGAAGATAATTCCATTTTAACTAAGTAATATGAAGAAAAATCTACTCTTAGGCCTTCTCTTACTTTTTTTGGTGGTGATGAATGGGATTCTCCTTTTTATGTTATTTCAACAGGGCCCAGATAGAAGACCCCCCGGACCTCCTGGAGATTTTATCGTTAAGGAATTGGGTTTTGATGTAAATCAAATGGAACAATTTAGAGAATTAAGTGATGGGCATATGCGTGCAATGAGAAGTATTGATGAGCAGACAAGAAGACTAAAAGATAATCTCTTTGATGGGATAGGGAATCAGCAGTTTACCGAAGAGCAAGCAGATTCAATTACCTCTATTATAGCACAATTAAGTAAAGAGAAAGAGCTAAACGTATTTAATCACTTTAAAGCAGTGGGCAAAATTTGTACTCCGCAGCAAAAGGCTAAACTAGATATGATTATATCCCAAGCATTACATCGTCATGGAAAAGGTCGAAGACCTTAAGAGATAAACAAAATTATTGCACTTAGATCTAATCGTAGCTTATAAAGCTTGGAATCTTTTTCCAAGCTTTTTTGTTGGACCACAAGTTTTTTAGAAAAGACACATCTAATATAGTATTAGGTAGTCAAGATAGTTTTTGATTGATGATTGGATTTAGGTTGTCAAGAAACCCAAGTATATTATGCTTGGGTTTTCTTTTATGAAAAAATGAGCAAGACTTACTACAGCCGACACATTTTAATAGTTTTTAGCCCGTTGCATTAGTATTAACGCTAACTTACTCTTGTAATGCGTATTACAATTTTTCGACCTAAGACTAAATTCAACCTTAAAAAATAGCTAACCAAATATGTCACAAAAGCTTATCGAGATTGCAAAGATTTCTACTCTTGAAGAAAAAAAACCAGCATACGCCTTAGTCAAAAACACCGATTTAGTCATTATAAAACACGAAACAGGAATATCTGTTTTATATGGCCGTTGCCACCACCGAGGGGCCCTTTTAGCAGATGGTCATGTAGAAGGCCAAAACCTTATTTGCGGAGTTCATGGGTGGGATTACCGGTACGACACAGGAATAAGTGAATATAATAATAACGAACAGCTTCATAAGTTTCAAGAGCATGTTGAAGGCGATTCATTGCAAGTTGATGAACATGAAATAGCAGCTTTTGAAAATGAACACCCACAACCTTTTGATAGGGATGCCTATTTAGGTACGTACGCAGACACACATCCTGAAGATACCGAACCCTATACTGGCTATATCAAGGAATTGGCCCAAAACGGCCTTAAGAATCTTGGACATCACGGGTTTTCCTCATCCATGGGTGTGGATAGAAATACCTTGCCCAAATGGAGCGATATTCAGTTTTTGCCGGCACAGCTGGCAAGCAGGCCTCTTTTAGATCATGAAGAAGTGGAAACAAAAGTGACTATTGGCCCAAAATCCAAAAAGCCACTGGTTTTGGATATACCCCTGTTTGTAAGCGATATGAGTTTTGGTGCACTATCCAGAGAAGCAAAGATTGCCCTATCTAAAGGAGCCGAGATGGCCGGAACAGGAATTTGTTCTGGAGAAGGAGGGATGTTGCCAGATGAGCAAAAAAATAACTCCAGATATTTTTATGAATTGGCCTCGGCACAGTTTGGCTTTTCTTGGGATAAGCTGGATAATGTACAAGCCTTTCATTTTAAAGGTGGGCAAGGAGCCAAAACAGGCACAGGCGGACACTTACCTGGGAATAAGGTAAGCAAAGAAATAGCCGAAGTAAGAGGATTAAAAGAGGGCGAAACCGCTATTAGCCCTGCAACCTTCCCAGATTTTCATGGAGTGAAGGATTTTAAATCCTTTGCCGAAAAAGTTAGAGAACGTACAGGAGGAATACCAATAGGGTTTAAAATTGCTGCAAGTCATATTGAAAAAGACATTCAGTTTGCATTGGATGTTGGGGTAGATTACATCATTTTAGACGGACGCGGAGGTGGAACAGGTTCAGCACCAACAATTCTTCGAGACAATATTAATGTTCCTACAATTCCTGCATTGGCAAGAGCCAGAAAGTATTTAGATAAAGTAGGAGCTACAGATGTTACACTCATTATTACCGGAGGACTGCGGATTGCAGAAGACTTTTCAAAAGCGATGATGTTGGGAGCAGATGCCATAGCTGTTTCAAATTCCGCCATTCAGGCAATAGGTTGTTTGGGTATGCGTGCGTGCGGGAGCAATAATTGCCCTGTGGGTATCGCTACACAAAAAGAAAGCCTGAGAAGTAGATTGATCATTGATTCTTCGGCCAAACAATTGCATAATTTTTTCAGCGCCACTAATGATTTAATTAAGGTAGTGGCACGTTCCTGTGGTTATGATGATGTTTCAAAATTTAATCATAATGACCTGTCTACTTTTAATAAGGATATGCATGACCTAACAGGAATCAATTATGCGGGAGTTCGCTAAATGCTAAACATATGTTTCAAATTTTCACGGGCATAGTAGCCCTATCCTCCTTACTCAGCTTTATCAATAAAAAAGTACTGAAGCTTCCAGATACTATCGGTGTCATGCTTTTAGCAATTGTAGCTTCATTATTGATTGGAGCCCTTAATTTTATTGATCATGAGGCTTTTGTCAGTGTCTGTTCGGTTATTGACGAAATTGACTTTAGAACAATTTTGTTTGATTTTCTACTGAGTTTTTTACTTTTTGCCGGTTCTATACATGTAAATCTTCACAATCTGCTCGAAGAAAAAGGTCCTGTCCTTATATATGCCTCAGTAGGGGTTTTAATCTCCACATTTCTAATTGGAACATTGTTTTATTTTGTAAGTGGTTTTTTTGGCCTGAACTTCGACTATATATATTGTCTTGTTTTTGGCTCTTTAATCTCTCCAACAGATCCTATTGCCGTTCTAGCGTTACTAAAAAAGGCAGGAGCACCAAAGGATTTAGAAATTAAGATAGTGGGCGAGTCCTTATTCAATGATGGTGTGGGAATCGTGGTTTTTATATCACTTTTATCCATAGCTACTATGTCTGGTGGCCATGGCGTTGAACCGTCACATATCTTTTTAGAATTTGCCCAAGAAGCTTTTGGAGGAATTGCCTTGGGGTTTGTCTTGGGATATATCGGTAAACTTTTTCTTAATAGAATATATGAATCACCCATTGTGGCGGTGCATATCTCCATAGCTATTGTTATGGGAGGATATTGGCTGGCTTCATTAATTCATGTTTCTGGAGCATTGGCGATGGTAGTTATGGGATTAATGATTGGTGATTATCTGCATAAATCTTGTAAAAGTGAACCATTAAAAGAAAACATGAATATATTTTGGATGGTCTTGGATGAAATTTTAAACGCTATCCTATTCGTTTTGATAGGGTTGGAAATAGTGAGCCTTGATTTTCAACTAAATTATTTAATTGCTGGACTAGTAGCAATTCCGATTGTGCTCTTTTCAAGATATATTTCTGTTTTTATTTCAAACATATTTTTGAAAAAAGAACACCGCAGCAATAAGAATAAAATGACCATATTGACCTGGGCAGGTTTACGAGGAGGAATTTCAATTGCACTTGCATTGACTTTACCAGATGGAGAATTTAGGGAGGCATTGATTTTTGTTACATATTGTGTTGTGGTTTTCTCAATTATAGTGCAAGGACTTACCATTGATAAGGTAGTGTCGAGATTACTTAAAACTAACTGATTAACTTGAAAAAATAACAACTAACTATGGCTTCTTCAAGAAAAACGATTTGGCATAAAGTATTAGATAATAAAAGGGAACTTCCAGAAGGGAGGGTTAAAACGGTAACTGCTGCCCACAAAGGAATTTGTTTGACCCATTTTAAAGGCAAGTTTTCTGCATTGGACAATAAATGTCCACACCAAGGAGGACCATTGGGTGAAGGATCTATTGAAAATGGAATGCTCCGCTGTCCATGGCATGGTTGGGATTTTGATCCTTGTACAGGCTTACCTCCAGGGGGGTATGATGACGGCATCGAGACTTTTGAAGTTAAAGAAGAAGATAATGCCATTTATGTTGGAGTAGAGGAAGAGGATGTTCATGAGGCCACTGTTTCCGATATTATGGCAGAAACTATGGTAAACTGGGGTGTAACCAAGGTTTTTGGAATGGTAGGACATTCCAATCTAGGTTTTGCCGATGCCATGAAACGTCAGGAGGAGAAAGGAAAGTTAAACTTTTACGGAATACGGCATGAAGGCGCCGCTGCTTTTGCTGCTTCTGCGTATGGAAAATTAACTGGCAAGCCTGCAGCATGTTTTTCAATCGCTGGTCCCGGAGCTACCAATATGTATACGGGGATGTGGGATGCTAAGGTAGACCGAGCGCCGCTTTTGGCGTTAACGGGTCAAGTAGCCACGCAGGTGGTGGGAACAGGAAATTTTCAAGAAGTAGATTTGGTTAGAGGATTTAGTACTGTTGCTGAATTCAATCAACGTGTACAAAGTGACAGTAAACATGCGGAATTGATGTCTTTGGCGGTAAAGAATGCTATTTTAAAGCGCGATGTTTCCCATTTGACGTTTCCTGATGAGGTTCAAGAAAGATTGGCCAAACCCAATGAAAAAGCGCAAACACCAGATAAGCGCATTACAGCTATGGAAATAGCACCTCCAAAAGAGGCCGTAAATGATGCAGTTGAATTGATAAAAAAGTCAAAACGCCCTGTAATTGTAATGGGTCATGGGGCTAGAGCACATAAAAAGGCAATTGTAAAGTTTGCAGAACGCTTAAATGCGACGGTGGTCACAACTTTTAAGGGTAAGGGTCTAATTGCTGATAATCATCGCCTTGGCGGTGGTGTTTTGGGGCGCAGTGGCACTCCCATTGCTTCTTGGTTTATGAATGAATCCGATTTATTGCTTGTTTTTGGAGCTTCATTCTCCAATCACACCGGAATAACCCCCAAAAAACCCATTATTCAGGTTGACTTTGATCCCATGGCATTAAGTAAATTTCATAAAGTTGAAGTTGCTGTTTGGGGTGAAATATCAAGAACCCTTGAAATTTTTGAAGATGAACTAAACGGAAATATAAACACCGTAGATCAAACTCCTGAAATAGCGGAGCGTTGGAAAATTTGGAAGGAAGAAAAGGCAAAACGACTTTTGGAAACTTCAAACAATGGTATTAGTTCCATTGCCGTTTTTGAAACGATGAATAAGTTGACCCCTGAAAATGCAGTGATGTGTGTAGATGTGGGTAATAATGCATATTCCTTTGGACGCTATTTTGAACCTACCAATCAAGATTTTTTAATGTCTGGTTATTTAGGCTCTATTGGGTTTGCGTTGCCCGCGGCTATTGGCGCTTGGACCGCGGTTGGAGATTCTCGCCCAGTAGTTGCCGTTGCTGGGGATGGAGGGCTATGTCAATATTTAGCTGAAATCACCACATTGGTAAAGTATAATATGCCTGTAAAGCTTATTGTTTTGAACAATCATGAACTTGGTAAAATTTCCAAAGAACAACGTGCAGGTGAATTTGATGTATGGAAAACCTCCCTTTCCAACCCAAACTTTGCTGAATTTGCGCAATCTTGTGGCGCTTGGGGTAAGCGAGTTGAAAATCAAGATGATTTAGAGGCTGCAATGAAAGCGCTTTATGCAGAGAAGGGACCAGCCGTTTTAGAGGTGCTAACGGATGTAAACCTGATTTAAGATGGAAACGGTAATAACTGCTTTTTTGACAATCTTAGCCCTGTACTTTGGTGTGGGATTGCTGTTTGGATTGTATTTTATGCTCCTAGGCGCATCAAAAATTGATTCCATAATGAGGGATAGTAAAAAGAAGGTTCGACTACTTCTTTTTCCTGGAGTAGTAGCCACATGGCCCTTTTTATTGAGAAGGCTATTTAAATCCCAAACTGCAGATTAATGGATGCCAATTTAAGAAAAAGACATAAATACAGTTGGTTGTTGCTTGCGATCATACTGCCCATTTTGTTGATTTTGATTATCAAGGATTTGAATTTTAATCAACCTGAGAACATTTCTTATGAAACCAATGGAAGTTCAAGCAATAATATGGTTGATGCCAATTTAACAAAGAGCGATGGAGCCTATATTCTTGAATTAAATGTAAAGTATCCACTTAAAAGTGCTTCATCTGTGATCTATGCTTTGAATATGAAAGGGGAGAAGGGCACAAAATTGGGGCAAATAAAGGGTATAGGTTCTTATACATTTCCTTCTGAAAAAGAAATCCAAGGAATCATAATACAGGATGTACTCAAGAATGAAGAAATACTAAAAATGGAATTCTAATGGGATTGGATTATAAACTGGTGCTTTGGAATAAGCACAAAAAAACCTATGATAAGATCATTGCTTTGGGAATGGTCTTATACTTAGTACTATTTATAGCCCTAACATTGGCGTTCAATCCGGAAACCATAGCGGAAACAATGATTATTCGGGCATTTGGCTCGTTAGCGGTCATAATGCTTCATATCATTTTGGTCATTGGCCCCTTAAGCAGGCTAAACCCTCAATTTTTACCCATTTTGTACAATCGTAGACATTTGGGAGTAAGTATGTTTTTAGCCGCTCTAATCCATGGAGTTTTTGCAATAATTCATTTTCACACATTGGGAAATGTGAACTCAATTTATGCTGTATTCACTTCCAATATGGATTATGGTTCCTTGACCAATTTCCCATTTCAAGTTTTGGGTTTTTTAGCCTTGTTAATATTGTTCTTTATGGCTTCCACAAGTCATGATTTTTTTCTGAAAAACCTTTCTCCGAATGTATGGAAAGGGCTCCATATGCTTGTTTATGTTGCTTATGCCCTGATACTTCTTCATGTTTTTTTAGGGGCATTTCAACAAGAAACATCAGTATTTACAATAGGTATTTTGGTTTTAGGGTTTATCGTGATAAGCAGTTTGCATTTAGTGGCGGCTTTTAAAGAATCTAAAGTAGATGGATTTAAGGGGGAAAAAGATACTGGAGGATGGTTGAAAGTATGTGATGTGCATGAAATTCCTGAAGACAGGGCTAAAATATTTTCCGTAGGAAAGAAACGCGTAGCGATTTTTAAGTACGATGGTAAATTATCAGCAATCCATAATGTCTGTAAGCATCAAGGTGGTCCATTGGGGGAAGGCAAGATTGTAGATGGATGTGTTACCTGTCCTTGGCATGGATATCAATATCTGCCCCATAATGGACAATCTCCTCCGCCTTTTACAGAAAAAGTGGCCACATATGAGTTACGATTGGATAATGATATGATATACATTAATCCTATCGGGTTGGAAGAAGGAACCGAAGTTGAACCAATATTGTGCTAGGACATGGAGAAAAAGGATGAATTTTATATTGGTTATGTAGATGCTGTGGGCAAGGAAACGAAGAGCTCCATTAAACGCTTTGTTCTATTTGCTTTAGGGCTACTTCTTATTGGGTCAATTTTATTTGGCTTCTTTCAGAAGGAGGCTAACAATAGCGTTTTTGATTTTGATACCCCCACAAAAATATCCGGCACTTATTATGAGGCTCCTTATCCCATGCTACGAGTTGAACTTGCAAAGAACACTTTTAAGGATGTTCTTTTGTTAGGTTTTGGGAAATTTGGTGCAAATGCTTATTTGGATGAAATCAAAAGGCATAAGGGAAACATTAATGGTAAACATTTGACCATTGAAGGAAACCTTATTTATTACAATGGGAAGACCTTGCTGCAGATTGATGATAGCCAGAAAATAAGCTTGGATAAATCAAAAAAGAAAAATTTTGTACTACCAGAATCCATGGGTAATCATGAGGTTGTTGGAGAAATAGTTGACCCTAAATGCTATTTTGGGGTAATGAAACCTGGCTATGGAAAAATACACCGTAGTTGTGCGGCTCTTTGTATTTCTGGCGGAATTCCACCTGTTCTGGCTGTTTCGGACAATAATTCCATTTCAGAATATTTTCTATTAACCGATTTGAAAGGAAACCCAATACATAAAGACATAGTACCGTATATAGGCCTTCCTTCAAAATTAAAGGGAAAGGTTGAAAAACTGGAAGATTGGTACACTATGCGCATTGATGTTTCCAAAATAGAAAAGTTAGATAAAGAATCTTCAATTTACTAGAATGAAAAAAATTGTAATTGCTCTTCTTTTTATTATGAGCACCATAACGGTTGCCCAATCCATCGATTACAACACAAAAAAAGGTTATGCAGCCAATGGATATGATGTGGTAGCCTATTTTGATGGAAAAGCCGTTGAAGGAAAAAAAGAATTGACCACTGGCCATGATGGAGTAAAATATAAGTTCTCCAACCAAGACAATTTGGATTCCTTTAAGTCCGATCCAACCAAATTTGTTCCTCAATATGGTGGATATTGCGCTTACGCTGTTGCTGTTTCAGACAAAAAGGTAAGCATCAACCCAGAGACTTTTGAGATTAGGGATGGAAAACTCTATCTGTTCTACAATTCAGGAAAAACCAACACTTTGAATCTTTGGACCAAAGAATCTCCAGAAACACTGCAAACCAAGGCAGATGAGAACTGGAAAAAAATAAGAAACAAATAACATTTAGTAGGATAGACAGCTTAAAATCTGCATTAGATTTGCTTTTAGATGTTAGGTATATCTATTTTAGAGACTATTAGAGCAATGTTTGAATGTTGGATAAACATTGATTGTTACTATGGATAAATATTCAAAAGTTTGTTTTTCAGGGTTATTAGTTAGTTTTTTAGGGGCTTTGCCTTTAGGTACCTTGAACCTCACAGCTTTTAATATTGCAGCTTCTGAAAGTGTAACATCGGCCATATGGTTTTCCGTTGCAGTTGTTTTGGTTGAACTACTAGTTGTACGTCTAGCCTTATTTGGGAATGAGCGCTTGCAATTGAGTGAAAAAGTGTCCAATTACCTCATTCCCTTTGGGATAGTTTTACTACTGTATTTAGCCACAACCAGTTTTTTGGCATCTGCTAGTCTTTCTGACGTAGGCCCTAAAGTCAATGCATTGCCACAAATTAGTTCAGCATTTTTACTTGGTCTTTTATTGAGTGCCCTTAACCCTTTGCAAATTCCTTTTTGGATGACCTGGAACAAGGTACTTAGCACTAAAGGGATATTGAAAACTTCTAAAAGATCCTATGCTTTTTATTTATTCGGGATAGGAATCGGGACCATGATAGGCCTAGGTATTTTCATTTCCGCAGGCAAATATATTTTTACAAATTATGAGAACTATAGTATGATTACCAATCTGTTAATGGGGCTATTGTACCTTGGATTTTCTTTTTATCTTATGTTCTTGTTTGTTAAAAAACGCCTTAACCTCAAAATACAATAATAATTATGTTCAGATCTTCTATAGATACTATTGAGCAATTCAAAGAAATACTTTTGCAGCTTCCAGAGGAGTGTTATGCGCAGTCATGTGAAGTGCTTTCCAATTCCACGATAGGGCAACATACAAGACATATCATCGAATTGTACTTATGCCTGATCAATGGATATGATGGAGCTGATGTGTCTTATGATAAGCGGGAACGCAACCATAAAATTGAACAAGAATTGACTTTTGCCATTGAGCAATTGGAACGCATCCAATCAACTCTGGAAAAACCCAATAAAACGGTAAAAGTAACTTATGAATTGGGTGATTCAGAAACTCGTTTGGAATCTAATTATTATAGAGAGGTGATGTATAATTTGGAGCATACCATCCACCACCATGCACTCATTAAGGTAGGCATTAGACATTTTTCTACCATGGAACTGCCCGAATCGTTTGGAGTTGCTCCTTCAACCATGCAACATAGAGCAGCATGTGTACAGTAAGCTTCATTTCTAGAAATAATAATTATTTCATCACTTCAAACCGTGATGAACATATTTCGCGGCCCGTAGCATTTGAGCCAAAGGAAGAAATAATAAATACTACTAAAGTGCTTTTTCCCAAGGACCCAAAAGCCGGTGGAACATGGTTCGCTTTAAATGAAAATGGGGTTGTTGCAGTAGTATTGAATGGGGCGTTTAAAAAACATGAATCCAAAGGAAATTATGCAAAAAGCAGAGGACTTATTTTGTTGGATGTGATTAGTGCGTCCAATCCTGATGCTTTTATAAAAGAGATGGATTTAGACAATATTGAACCTTTTACATTGGTACTGTTTGATACAGATAAGTTGCAAGAACTTAGATGGGATGGACACCAAAAACATCTCGAGTTATTGGATAAAAGCCAAAGCCATATCTGGTCCTCTGCGACCCTATATGATGAAGAGGCTATAGCCCATAGAGCTAACCTTTTCAGTAAGTTCATAGGTAGCAATACGGATATTCTGGCTTCAGATGTTGTTGATTTTCACTCTAACAATCATGAAGATTATGAAAACGGATTTATTATCGATAGAAATACAGGATTGAAGACCTTTAGTGTAACCCAAGCGATTTTGGGTAATGAAGAGTCCGTTTTAAAGCACTTAGATCTATTCAATAATAAAAAGTATGTTGTGCCCTTTTCACCAAATCAACTTGTAACAAAATGAAACCTTGGAGATTAAAACTTCATAAACTAACACATTGGGAATATTGGCCTTTATGGGCAATTTATTACCCCTTGTTTCCCGTTTGGTTGTACTTCTCCATTAAAGCACGTTCTTTTTTCTTTTTCAATGCTGCCAATCCATCCATGAAAAACGGGGGAATGGCTATGGAATCAAAAATGGAAATTTATAATATGATTCCACAACAGTACATCCCCAAGACCGTATTCATTTCTAAGGAGGAGACTCCAGAATTAGCTTTGGAAAAGGTATTGGTTGAAGGAATTAATTTCCCCTTTATCGCTAAACCGGATATCGGGATGAAGGCATTTGGGGTGGATAAAATTCATAACAAAGAAGAGTTTAGAGCGTATTTTTCAAAAAACCCAGAACATTTTTTGATTCAAGAATTGATACCCTATACTAATGAAGTTGGTATTTTTTATGTTCGCAAACCTGGGGAGAAAAAAGGGAAGATTACTGGAATAGTCTCCAAACTGTTTTTATCTGTGATAGGAGATGGGAAAAGTGCTATTCTAGATCTTATTAAAAAAGACCCGCGAAGTCACTTACAACTTTCAGCTTTAAAAAAGAAATTTGGTTTTAAATTAAATCTGGTTCTCGATAAAGGTGAGGAATTCATTTTGGTGCCATACGGAAGCCATACTAGAGGGGCCAAATTTATTGACGATACCCATAGACTTAATGAAGGACTGTTGAAGGCTATAGATGACATTTGTTCAAGAATTGAAGGATTTCATTATGGACGTTTAGATGTACTCCATAACTCTATTGAAGAACTGTCGGAGGGTAAAAACTTCAGTATTATCGAAATTAACGGGGCTGGGGGAGAGGCAACACATATCTACGACCCAAAGCACTCTTTGTTTTTTGCATGGAAGGAGATTACTAGGCATTGGGGCATGCTCAATGATATCAGTATCATGAACCATAAAAAGGGACATTCTTACCTTAGCTTTAAAGATGGTAGAGCCATGTTGAAAGCTAATGGTGAATTGGAAGCACAATTAAAAGTGATATAGCATGAAGGCAAAATTGTATGTTTTAGGATTGTTTTTTTGTCTTGCCAATCTTTCGGCCCAAGGCCAAGATACTAACACCAATGGAGTGCGAACAGATTTAGGAGTGTCTATTCAAGTATATCCAGCTGGGATCATCCCAACAATAAATCTGGAGCATTATCTCAATGAAAAATCCTCATTACTTTTTCGCTTGGGAGGAAATTTTGTGGATCGCCAAGATTTTAGCGATGTCAATATTACTGAAGAAGGCGAAGGTTTTGGTGGTTCCGTTGGATTTCGAAAACACTATCCATCCGGTAAGGGTAAATTCATAGCAGGTTTCAATGTGGATGTCTGGAGCCTAAACATTGATTGGACAGATAATATTGGACCTATAGGAGGTCAAGTATCAGGAAGTACGTATACTTTGGTAGTACAACCTTGGTTGGAAGGCGGGTATTTCTTGCCTATCAAGAATACCAAATCCCAAATTGGTCTTACTGCTGGATTTGGACGTGAAATCAACGCCATAACCAGTGGAGATGAGGTGGAACAAGGATTTATCGCTAGTATCTCCTTACAATATCAATTTTCACTTTAACTAACATAAGCCTTAAAGGCTTCTCTAAAAAATTGAACAGCAATTTCAGTACTTATTCCCGAAGCAGATAATACAGCACCCTTGAATCCATCATTTAACCATTTGCCTTTCGTCAATGGTGCAAAATTGGCAGTGTCAAGACCGTCATGCCCAATATATCCGCTGATATAAAAATAATGGTCATCAATCATAGCGTCCGGAATGGAGAGCCCCATACCAATCGATTTTCCAGAACCATCATTTAATACGCAAAATGCTCCTGTATCAAAATGATGCGGCCAAATACGAATATCCGAAGTTAGGTTTTCAATATTTAAAAATGATTTTAACGCATTTTGTGCGAGAGACCTCAACAATATCAATTCCTGTGTATCCGACTTCTTAAATTGGTCAGTTGGATTCATACTATAAGGCATATCGTAATGTAAGTCAAACTGATATGGCTTTTCAAATCCAAGGGTTTTGGAAGTCTGGCTTAACCAGTTCACTATTTCTTCATGGGTTTTTCCATCTAGTAAAAAGGAGTTGCTTTCATGGGATTTCCACTCTAGTGAAAATTGCTCATAGTTTAGGCAGAGTTTTGTGCCATTGGCATCCAAAGCCCAAGTTTGAAGACTCTTTTCCTCTATGGAAAAGCCAAGATTGGTGTGACTATCGTCTGATTTGGCTTCTAAAAAGCTTTTCGCTGCGGTAGCCAAATATTGAGCAGCCAAATGCAATTGTTTGGTCATTTTCCTGTTTTTGAATTCCTATACTACTTAAAAGTAGGGATTTTGGAATGCACCTTACGGCTAAAGCAGTTTTTATAAGGTTTAAAACCTGATTTCTTATGCTATTTTACTCTTAATGGATTGGATAATGATGGGGGCATGGATTCTGGAGTTTTCAATAAACCATTTATGGGTTTCCATACCTCCACAAATAACCCCGGCCAGGTAAAGCCCTTCAATATTGGATTCCATTGTTTCTGGGTTGTAGTTGGGAAGTCGCTTTTCATCTAGAGATAGCTCAATGCCTAACTTTTCCAGAAATTCAAAATTGGGCATATAACCGGTAAGTGCTAGGACAAAATCGTTTTCTAAGGTTACAACACCATCTGGAGTGTCAATTTGTATTTCAGTTGAGGAGATTTTCTTTACTGTGGCATTGTAATAGGCCTTAATGCTCCCTTCCTCTATTCTGTTTATGATGTCTGGGCGCACCCAATATTTTACCCGTTGACCTACTTCCGGACCGCGAATTATTAATGTGACTTCTGCCCCCTTACGGTAACATTCCAAAGCTGCATCAATGGCTGAATTACTAGCACCTACAACGGCTAATTTTTGACTTGCATAAAAATGGGGATCTTTATAATAGTGAGAAACTTTGGGTAGGTCTTCCCCAGGAACGTTTAACGTATTGGGCAAATCGTAAAAGCCGGTAGCTACTATAATGTTTTTGGAGGTATATTGATTTTTTTCGGTGTGTATTGAAAAGGAACCACCATTATTTTTAACCTCGGTTACTTTTTCAAACAAGTGAATATTAAGTTGGTTGGAGGTTACAATTCTCCTGTAGTATTCTAAAGCCTCATTGCGCTTGGGCTTGGCTTCTTTACTAATAAAAGGGATATTATCAATTTCCAGTTTTTCCGAAGAAGAAAAAAACTGCATATTGATTGGATAGTTAAAAAGGGAGTTGACGATAGGTCCTTTTTCAATAATTAGATAAGATAGCCCCTGCTTTTTGGCCTCGAGGCCACAGGCAATACCAATGGGACCGCCACCAATAATAATAACATCAAAATCTTGCATTATGCAATTTCTTCTTTAAGGGTTTTGATGGTTGCTGTCGGATTTTCGCTTTTGAAAACAAAACTACCAGCAACAAGAACATCGGCACCGGCATCCACCAATTTTTTGGCATTGGTCGCATTAACCCCACCATCAATTTCAATAAGGGCCTTAGAATTTTTCTTTTTAATGAGATTTTTTAAATCACTTACTTTTTGGTAGGTATTTTCAATAAAAGATTGACCTCCAAAACCTGGATTTACACTCATCATACAGACCAAGTCTATATCTTGGATGGTATCTTCCAATAAATGTACAGAAGTGTGCGGATTTAGAGCCACCCCAGCTTTCATGCCCTCTGCTTTTATAGCTTGTAGAGTTCTGTGCAAATGTGTGCACGCTTCATAGTGAACAGATAGAATTGAAGCACCCAACTCGGCAAATGTTTTGATGTAACGGTCCGGGTCCACAATCATCAAATGCACATCCAAAGGTTTGGTAGCGTGCTTGGCAATTGCTTTTACCACAGGCATTCCATATGAAATGTTTGGAACAAAAACACCATCCATTACATCTATGTGATGCCAGTCGGCATCACTTTTGTTTACCATTTCAACATCTCGTTGCAGGTTTCCGAAATCTGCCGCTAAAAGGGAAGGAGCTACTAATTTTGTGTTCATCTGAGCATTATATGCATACAAAAATAAGCAAATGCTTTTTTAGGTTTACGCGCCTTATTTTTGTCTTGATTGCTAATTCAAAAATGCACTTTCAGGTAAGATTATGGGGTCGCAACGGAGAATTTTTCTGCTACACATTTTACACTGATTGTTTTCTTTTAACTCTTTCAATTCCATTATTGTTGGGTCGGGGAGGGCATATGTATCAGCGGAGGTGTATTCCACTTGATACCCCATGTCTTCAAACGCGGCAATAGATAGTCTGCTTATGGGGTTGTCCCCTGTATCTATAAATCCTGTCATCAACTCATTGTCGAAAGTAAGCTCACGCCAATGCCCCTCTCTAGTTCCTGGGCCTCCGGTATTAGCTAAAGGAACAGGATTAGGCTCAATACTATTGGTGAGGTTTTTATATTCATTGAGAGCGTTTTCACCAGTAAATACAGGATTTTCAGAGCCTTCACCAGCAATTAACCCTAAAAACTGGGAAGACCATAGTGTCCCAAACCCTAAAACATGCCCCATTTCATGAATAATGACATCAACAAGGCTGTTTTCAGCTTCTAAACGGGCTAAATCTGCACTATCAAATCGCATAATGCCAGTTGCGGGCAAAAAACTTCCTGATCTTAGTTGTGTGGGTCCTGCTTGGCCTAATATTCCTGAGGCACCATCAATAGTAGTGCCTTGGGCATCGATTCTCACATTCTCTATGATATCTCCGTTCGCCAATTGTACAGGAGGTAAATCTCCTAGAATAATTTCTTGCCATCTGCATGCAGCATCTGCAAATACTGATTGTTGACTCTCTGTTAAACCACCTAAAAATCTTATTTCTATAGTAAAACTCATATCCTGTCTATTTTAAAATATCCTGTAGTTAGAATATGTACGTTGGAAAATGCTATAAGGACAGTCGTTTGAGAAACTTTAACAGGGAGGTTGGCTAAGTTTGTCCAATTTTTGGACAGGGTGTAAATGAAAAAACTCCGGTAATCAGCCGGAGTTTATTCATCAATCAAAAAACGAACAGTCATGATAAACTGTTGTAGGATTACAAATTACAACTTTCTTGCCAAAAAACAAATTTAAGGTTTGTTTAACTGTAATTTGTGCGGATAATCTTATGATTAACCCAAATAAGTCTTTAAAATCTTACTTCTAGAAGTATGTTTTAACCTTCTAATTGCTTTTTCTTTTATTTGGCGAACACGTTCTCTTGTTAAGTCGAAAGTTTCACCAATTTCTTCCAAAGTCATGGAATGTTGACCTGCTAGACCAAAGTACAAGCGGATAACATCTGCTTCTCTTGGAGTCAATGTCTCCAATGCACGTTCAATCTCTGTCCTCAAGGACTCGTGTAATAATTCTTTATCTGGATTTGGAGATTCTCCACTTCTTAATACATCGTATAAGTTGGAATCCTCACCGTCAATTAGCGGCGCATCCATAGATACATGACGTCCTGAGTTTTTCAAGGATTGCTTAACATCTTCAACGGTCATATCCAATTCCTTGGCTATTTCCTCTGCAGATGGAATCCTTTCGTGTGCCTGCTCTAAAAAAGCAAAGGTCTTATTGATTTTGTTGATAGATCCAATCTTGTTCAACGGCAAACGTACAATACGGGATTGTTCCGCTAATGCCTGCAAAATAGACTGGCGAATCCACCAAACTGCGTAGGATATAAATTTAAATCCACGGGTCTCATCAAAACGTTGTGCTGCTTTGATCAGCCCTAAGTTTCCTTCATTTATTAAATCAGGAAGGGTCAATCCTTGGTTTTGATACTGCTTTGCAACAGAAACCACGAACCTGAGGTTGGCTTTAGTTAATTTTTCCAAGGCTATCTGGTCACCCGCTTTAATTCGCTGTGCCAATTCCACTTCCTCGTCGGCAGTAATCAAATCTACTTTACCGATTTCCTGTAAGTATTTGTCTAGCGATGCGGTTTCCCTATTGGTAACCTGTTTTGTAATTTTTAACTGTCTCATTTATTTTCCCTTCAAATTAAATTTGTGAACCGGAGCTCATTAAGTTATACGTAGGAAAATGCAAAAAGTTACATTTTGATAAAGTTTTCTTGATTTTTTGTTGTAAAAAAGGCCCCAAGCAATGCTTGGAGCCTTTATTTTCAATGAATTGACTAAAATTTAGTCTCTTCTTGGTTTTCTATCACGATTTCCACCTCTGCGGTCACCGCCTCTTCTATCTCCACCTCTGTCGTTTCTTGGTGGTCTTTCTACATAACCTTCAGGTTTTGGTAGTAAAGCCTTTCGAGATACCTTTTCTTTTCTAGTTCTTGGATCAAGTCCGAAGTATTTCACATCAAAGACATCTCCCATGTTTACAACATCAGACACATTTTCGGTGCGTTCCCACGCTAATTCGGAAACGTGAAGTAATACTTCGTTACCTGGAGCTTCGACATATTCAACAACGGCACCAAAGTCTAGCATTTTAATGACTTTTACCTCATACACGCTACCTACTTCTGGCTTGAACATTAATGCATCAATTTTAGCAATTACAGCATCAATACCATCTTGACCAGTACCTAAGATTTCAACAATACCTTCTTCTGTATCTGGATCTTCGTTGATAACGATAGTAGTGTTGGTTTCTTTCTGCAATTCTTGAATCACTTTTCCACCAGAACCAATAACAGCCCCAATATATTCTCCTGGAATAATTTTGGTAACAATTTTTGGTGCATAAGACTTAACGTCAGCTCTTGGCGCATCAATAGTGTCGGTCAGTTTTTCAAGGATGTGCAACCTACCATCTTTAGCTTGCATCAATGCTTTTACCAAGATTTCATAGGAAAGTCCTTTTACTTTGATATCCATTTGACAAGCAGTAATACCATCAGCGGTACCGGTTACTTTAAAATCCATATCTCCTAAGTGATCTTCATCACCCAAAATGTCTGATAAAACTGCATATTTTCCTGAATCGGTATCAGTAATTAATCCCATTGCAATACCAGAAACTGGCTTTTTCAATTGAATACCGGCATCCATCAATGCCATTGTACCGGAACAAACCGTTGCCATTGATGATGATCCATTGGATTCCAATACTTCAGATACTACTCTTACTGTATATGGACAATCTTCAGGAATCATTCCTTTTAGTGCGCGTTGTGCCAAGTTTCCGTGACCAACTTCTCTACGAGATGTCCCACGGATAGGTCTTGCTTCACCTGTAGAAAAAGGAGGGAAGTTATAATGCAAATAGAACGTTTCTTCACCTTCATAGGATGGCATATCTATCTGGTTAGCTTCTCTTGAAGTTCCTAAAGTCACTGTTGCCAATGCTTGAGTTTCCCCTCTAGTAAAGATAGATGAGCCGTGAACAGAAGGTAAATAGTCGATTTCACACCAGATTGGTCTGATTTCGTCTGTTTTTCTACCATCTAATCGCAAACCGTCATTGAGGGTCAAATCTCTAATAGCTGCTTTTTCGGCTTTATAGAAATATTTGGTAACTAAATCACCAAAATCTTCCAATTCTTCTTCAGAAAAAGTTGCTTTTATTTCCTCTTTAATTTCATCGAAGGCAGCACTACGCTCATGTTTTGCAGAACCTGCTTTGGCTACTGCATATACTTTATCATAAGCAAGGTCGTGAACTTTTTTGGCTAAATCTTCATTTTCATGCTCTGGCTCGTACTCGCGTACTTCTTTTTTACCGAAAGCTTCCGCCAATTTTATCTGTGCTGCACATTGTACTTTAATGGCTTCGTGCGCAAATTTGATCGCTTCGGTCATTTCCTCTTCGGAAATCTCTTTCATCTCGCCTTCTACCATCATTACAGAATCGGCAGAGGCACCGATCATCATATCGATGTCAGATTCTTTTAACTGCTCTCGCGTTGGGTTGATGATAAATTCACCATTAACACGTCCGACTCTAGCTTCTGAAATGGCACATTCGAATGGAAAGTCCGAAAGTTGAATTGCCGCAGAGGCAGCAAGTCCTGCCATAGCATCTGGCATTACGTTTTCGTCATGAGACATTAATTGAATCATCACCTGGGTTTCAGCATGATAATCTTTTGGGAATAATGGTCTTAAAACCCTATCTACCAAACGCATGGTCAATACTTCGCCATCACTAGGGCGAGCCTCACGTTTGAAGAAACCACCGGGGTAACGCCCAGCAGCTGCAAATTTTTCGCGATAATCTACCGTGAGTGGCAAAAAGTCTACATCGCTTTGTTTGTAATTTGATACAACCGTACATAATAACATACAATCGCCCGATTGAACAACAACAGAGCCGTGTGCTTGTTTTGCCAATTTTCCAGTTTCAATAGAAATTTCTCTACCGTCACCAAGGTCAATGACCTCTTTAAAAGTTTTTGGAATCATAAATAATATCTTACCCGTCTAATATCTACGGGTCGTTAAACATTTGGTCTACCGCCATCCGGACGGTCGGGTTGTGTTGTTGTTGTGTGTGCCTGTGGCACTGACCAATGAAAAACTGTAGGCAGCTTTTTGTGTTTGCCCAACCTATATTGGCAGGGACTTTTGAAAGCTAAACATGGTTAGCAAAAAATAAAGGGGAAGCCGAAACCTCCCCTTTGAAACTTATTTTCTAATATTTAGTTCTTTAATCAAAGAACGATACTTTGCAATATCTTTTTTCTTTAGGTAATCTAAAAGGCTACGTCTTTTACCTACCAACTTCACCAAAGAACGCTCAGTATTATAATCTTTGTGGTTGTTTTTTAAATGTTGTGTTAAATGGTTGATACGGTGCGTGAACAAGGCAACTTGCCCTTCCGTAGAACCTGTGTTCCCTTCGGAACCGCCGTGTTTCTTAAAAATCTCGGCTTTCACTTCTTTTGTTAAATACATTCCAATATTTATTTAAATGATTTTTATGTATATGATTGTCTCTCAATCAGCGTGCAAAGATAAGTTCTTTTTTTAGAATGTGGAATTTTTGATGGCTCATTAAACCTTTTGTTCTTCTGTTGGTCATAGACACAAACCATAAAATTCAATCATTATGAAAAAGAGTCTTGAACAAACAAACTTTATTAGAATTACCTTAATGCTTTTGGCAATGTTACTTTTAACAGTTGTTTCATGTAGTAAGGAGGAGAGTGCCGAAGATGAATTATCAAATACGGAAGTAATTTCGGCTACAGAATTACAATTTAGTGATGAAGCTGAAATGATTTCTGAAGAAGTTACCACTGTAGCCGAAGATGTTTACGCAGCGGATGAGATTTCAATGATTTCCAAAGCAGACTATCAGTCTGATTACTTACCAGATTGTGTTACTATTACAACGGTTGTTACTGATACTACTAGAGAAAAAACTATTGATTTTGGCGAAGGCTGTGAACTTCCAAATGGTAATGTATTGAGTGGGATTATTCAATTAAGTTATGCCAAGGACATGGAAACCGCTTCTAAATCCATTGCATTAACGCTGGAAAATTTCACTTTTAATGGCGTTGCAGTGGAAGGGTCTGCAGATATCTTACGTGTTAGATCTAATGACAACGGTAATCCACAAAGTACTGCAAATGCTTCTTTTAATGCCACATGGCCCGAAGGCGATACCGCTTCTTTTACTGGAACCAGAACCCGTGAATGGATTGAGGGGTATGGTTCAGGTTTTTGGGGTGATAATGTTTTTCTAATTACTGGCAAGAGAACTTATGTTGGTAGATTGGGGAATGTTTTCATTAAGGAGGTGATTACACCATTGCGTAGGGAAATGGCTTGTAGGTTTATTGTTAGTGGGGTTTTGGAAATCTCTAGAAATGACAATACGGCAAGTTTGGATTTTGGAGATGGAAGTTGTGATGCCAAGGGCATATTGACCAAGCCAGACGGTACTGAAACGGAAATATTTCTAAGACGCTTTTTAAAGTAGCTCTTGGATAAAAAAAGCCTGCTATTGCAGGCTTTTTTTATGTTCTTACTGGTTGATTTTGTATCAAATCCAGATATAGATTTATTTTCTTCTTCAAATCCTTTCTATGGGAAATGAAGTCTAGAAACCCATGTTCCTTAACAAATTCTGATGTTTGGAATCCGTCTGGTAAATCTTTGCCTACGGTATCTTTTACTACTCTGGGTCCAGCAAAACCGATTAAAGCACCAGGTTCGGAGATATTAATATCGCCTAACATGGCATATGAAGCTGTGGTACCACCAGTTGTGGGGTCTGTACATAATGAAATGTAAGGAACCTTGGCTTCAGCCAATTGGGCCAACTTAGCAGAGGTTTTTGCCAATTGCATAAGAGAAAGAGCCGCTTCCATCATACGTGCTCCTCCCGATTTGGAAATCATTAAAAATGGAACTTTTTTCTTTTTGGCAACGTCGATGGCTCTGGCAATTTTTTCACCTACCACACTTCCCATAGATCCTCCAATAAAACTAAAATCCATACAGGCAATGACCAATTCCTTACCCATAGATTTTCCAATGCCTGTTCTAATAGCATCTTTAAGTCCAGTTTTTTGTTGGGCAGCTTTTAAACGCTCTGAGTATTTTTTGGTATCCACAAAACGTAAAGGGTCCTTGGAAGATAGTTTCTCATCCAATTCTTTGAACGTATTGTTATCAAATAAAATTTCAAAGTATTCCTTACTACCTATTCTAACATGGTAATCATCTTCTGGACTAACATAGAAGTTTTTAGCCAAGTCTTCGGATTCAACAATCTTTCCCGTGGGGGATTTATACCAAAGCCCCCTTGGAGTGTCTTTTTTCTCCTCGGTGGCTGTTTGTATTCCTTTTTCTTTTCTTTTAAACCAAGACGACATGCAATAAAATTAAATTAAACGGTTTTATCCAAGTGTATACAACGTATTGATGTTGTTTAGGTCTTCGAATGCTTTTTTCAAACGATCAACAAAAGATTTTTCCCCTTCACGGAGCCATACTCTTGGGTCGTAGAATTTCTTATTGGGTTGGTCACCACCATCAGGGTTTCCTATTTGTGCTTGAAGGTAATCGGATTTGCCTTGTACATAGTCCCTAACTCCAGAAAGGAAGGCATACTGTAAATCTGTATCAATATTCATTTTTACAACTCCATAACCAATAGCCTCTCTTATTTCTTCAACTGTGGAGCCTGACCCGCCATGGAAAACGAAATCGATATGATTGTGTTCCACGCCATATTTTTCTGAAACAAATTCTTGAGAATTTTTCAAGATTTTTGGCGTCAATGTAACATTACCAGGCTTATACACCCCATGAACATTACCAAAAGCCGCAGCAACGGTGAATTTTGGACTTACTTTCGATAATTCTTCATATGCATACGCGACTTCTTCAGGCTGTGTGTATAATTTTGAACTATCGACATCTGTATTGTCCACGCCATCTTCTTCACCTCCGGTTACTCCTAATTCTATTTCCAAAGTCATGTCCATCTTGCTCATACGCTCCAAATAGCTTTTGCAAGTTTCTATGTTCTCTTCTATAGGTTCTTCAGATAAATCTATCATGTGGGAACTAAACAATGATTTTCCAGTAGCTGCATAATGTTCTTCACTGGCATCTAAAAGGCCATCTATCCATGGCAATAATTTTTTGGCGCAGTGATCTGTATGTAGAATAACGGTAGCTCCATAAGCTTCCGTTAGCTGATGTACGTGTTTGGCACCGGCAACTGCTCCCAATACGGCAGCTCTTTGATTTTCATTGGACAACCCTTTTCCTGCATTAAATTGGGCTCCTCCATTTGAAAATTGAACAATAACAGGGGAATTTAAGGCTGCAGCGGTTTCTAAAACGGCATTTATGGTGTTTGATCCAATAACGTTTACAGCTGGTAAGGCATAGTTATTTTCTTTTGCATGGTTAAAAATGGCTTGCACTTCATCACCAGTAGCAACACCCGGTTTTATATTGTGGGACATGTTTTAGTTAGTTACGGTTTAAATTAAGCAACAAAAGTAATAAAATATTTACTCTAGAAAGGATAATTGATTCCTATATTAAATACGGCATCACTTAGGTTGTATCCGCTAAACCATCGCTTGGATTGCTCGAGTGCGGGATTGTAGGTTTTAAAGCCTACATCCAGTCTAAAAACAAAATAGGTAAAGTCGTAACGAAGCCCCAATCCAGTTCCCAGTGCAATATCTCCCAAAGAATCGAATCCACTAAAAATAGCATCTGGATTATCCTCGTTGTCAAAAACGTTCCAAATGTTTCCTGCATCGGCAAAGAATGCTCCTTTTACATCACCGGCAATAGGGAACCGATATTCTACATTAAGGGCAATTTTTAAGTTCGCTTCGTTAAAATCATTGACGTTTTGTGTGCTTCCCGGGCCTAATTCATATGCATTCCAGGCCCTATTATCATTGGACCCACCTGCAAAATAACTTCGAACAAAAGGAATACTTTCTGAATTGCCATAAGGTACTGCCAATCCAAAGAAACTTCTAAAGGCCAATACTTTTGAATCTGAAACCTCCCAATGCTTCACAAAATCCAGTTCAGTTTTAAAATATTGTGAGAAGGGGACCCCAAAAACCAAAAGTTGGTCATTGTCGTTTTTATTGTACGGAACTACATCCTCAAGTAATGAGAGTAAATTTCCTGCGCTTTCCAGTTTAACTCTAAATTGATAAAAATCATTATCGTTAATGTTCAATTTATTGTTTTTGGTAAATGTATAATTACTAGCAAAAATCAGGTTGTTTTCTGTTAGTCTTTGTCTACGTTCTTCGATACTGTTTACCTCGCTTCGCTCTTCTGGAGTTACAGGGATTTCATTATTTAATACTGCTTGGGCAAAGTTATTGGCACCTGAAGGAATGTTTAGTTGGATGGGATCGGCTGCATTATCAGGAGTATTAAAAAAAGAAGCATATTGAGGGTCATTTTCGAATTGATCGGCAATTTCGTCAAGGTTGCTAAATGTGTTTTGATAAACATTATAAAAATTATCTGGATTCACATTTCGTACAAACTCCACGTTCAACAACTCAATGTTATGTTTTAAGCTGATTGATGGCGACCAATTATAGGACAATACACTATTGAAAGATTGCTTGTCCAAACCAATGTTTTTTTGAAAGTTGGTACCTATTAGAAACCGACTCTGAGGCAACATATAATATGGAATAATTTTTTCTGTATTAAATGGAAGCCAGATTCTAGGAAATGTGATATTGATGTCTCCACCCAATTCTGAGGTGAAAGCTTCATTGGATAGTGAAGGATTACGATCACTAAGAAGACCAATGGATCCTCTAGCCGATATATTTAAAGTCTCTGCTCCTCCAAAAACGTTTCTTGTAATTACTGTTGCACTAAAAGCAGTACCTACTTCCTGAATATTGGAGTGGGTTACATCAAAATCCAAATTCAGTGAATATTTTTGTCTTGGGGCCAAGTAGATGTTAGAGATAAGTTGGGCCCTTGTTGTATCTGGTATGAACTCAATATTTGGATATTTGAAGGTATTGAGGTTGGTTATTTGCCTGTAGGTTCTAATCCTGTCCAAGTCTCGATAAACACTGTCTTTTTCAAAGAAGATAGCATCCGTTAAGGCCTTAGGCTTATATTTAAGTTTGTTGTAATAAAAAATGGTGTAGTTTTCATAATCCAGGGATTTTAGGGAATCGGAATCACTCCCAAACAAATAATCTGCATAAATGTTTATTTTCTTTAATCGATGCACTCGATACTCGTTATCTGTTGCAGTACTATCATTTGCAGTCCTTGGGTTTTGAATATTTAACTGAACATCCATCAATTGGTCATTTGCAACTTGTGAAGTGTCTCTCTGAATATCATAATTAATAGAGCTTTCCTGAAAGTTATACACTCCAGAGTTTCTAAATAACGAGGTTAAGCGCTCACGTTCACGGTTAAAGTTGGCAAGGTCAAATTGATCTCCATTTTTAACAAGGGATTGGTCTTTCGTATGGATATAAATGGAATCCAACTCCGGAGATGATATGTTTTTTTGAATGGTATCAATAAGAAAAGGCTTTCCTAACGAGATTTTATAATCAATTTCAGCTCTCTTTTTTCGTTTTGCTGGAGCTATAGTATAGGTGCCCGAGTTATTAAAATAACCTTTGCTATTATAATATCCCTTTAAACGGTCTACGGATTTTTGGGTTAGCGATGTGTCAATTACCACAGGAGCCTCACCAATTCTTTTAAAAAAATCACTTGCTCCTTTTACAACAAAGGATTCTTTTAATCTGTTGACCTGTTTTTGAGAAAGCAACTTATTTAATCGCTTTTCTCTTTTTTCTTTTCGGTGAAGCCAATTCTGGAAGGAAGAATCTGGGTTTTCTTTTGCAAGATTGTATAGGTTAAGACGAAGTGGATATCCAAGAAGACTGCTATTGGGTTTTTGAGCAATCAGGCTTTCGATATCATCGTTTTTTACCTTTTTGTCATCCGCATACAAAGTGTTTTTGGTGAGAAGAAATTCGTCATCTTCCACCTTTTTAAGGGTATTGCAACCTACCATGCTTAACATAAGCAACAATAGTCCTACTTTTGCTTTGTTGCACATTAGACCTAAAACACCCTTCATAGACGCCAAAAATACACGATTTAGATGGTTACCAAAAACCAAATTAAACTAGTTACAAGCTTACAGCAAAAAAAGTACCGAAGTGAACATGGATTGTTTGTAGTTGAGGGAAAAAAGATGGTAAACGAACTTTTGGAGGTTGGATTGGTACCATTTAAACTATTTGTGGATAACTCCCACGAGTTGGAAAATTTTAATAAGGCTGAATTGGTCTCAGCATCTGAATTGAAACAGATGAGTAGTTTGAGTACCCCAAATGGTATATTGGGAGTATTTCATATGCGTAGTACAGAAAAGAACGAAAATCTTGATTGGACTGTTGCATTGGATGCTGTTAGGGATCCTGGAAATTTGGGGACTATTATAAGACTCTGCGACTGGTTTGGAATTAAACAACTAATCTGTTCCTTGGATACGGTTGACTGTTATAACCCTAAGGTATTGCAGGCTACCATGGGCTCCATTGCCCGGGTGGATGTCATTTACGTTGATTTGCCGAATTATTTGAAAACCATGGATTACCCTATTTATGGTGCGTTTATGGATGGAGAAAACGTTTATCAGAAAAAACTACCTGAAAAAGGGGTTTTGGTTATGGGGAATGAGGCCAATGGCATTTCGGAAGAAATCAGTGAATTAATTACAGAACGTATTGCTATCCCTCAATTTGGAGAAGTTACTGCAGAGAGTTTGAATGTTGCAACCGCAACGGCTATTTTATTAAATGAGGTGAGAAGAAACCAAGCTATTCAAAAGTAAAGTTGATAAAGAACCCTCGGGTCCGCATGGCATCGATGTTCCCTGTCCAAGGACTATTAGGGTCATTATCAGGAACAAGCTCATCGGTCAAGGCAAAAACCCCACGGATAGAAGGTGAAAACTTAAAGTACTCCGTATAAATATCGATTCCAAATCCGAGTTCATAGCCGTACACATTTTGTTTCATCCTAAACTCTCCACTGCTGTTATCATCTAAACTATCTTCCTTACTCCCTAAATTCATGGCAGTATACACTCCACCAGTTATGTAGGGTTTCCAGTTGCCAAATCTTTTTGCGCTGGCTTTTAACAATAAAGGAAACCTAATGTATGTTGATTTTACTTCTCTAAGGGCGTCGGCTTCGCTTGTAAACCCTGGAAAGCCAAGATTACGCGATGTATAGAGTAAACCAGGCTCAAAACGAAGGTCCAAAAACTCGTTGATTCTTAGCTCTCCTATCAATCCAACATTAAAGCCTATGCTTTTATCAACCAAAACATCTTGTCCAATGTCATTTTCATATTCAAATTGAAAATCATATTGGTTAAAACCAAGATAGTAACCCCAATTCAAAAGTTTTAAATCCTCGCTCTGAAGATTAAGGATAGGGTCTTTTTGAAACTGTGCTATGGAATTTGGGCATACTAATACCAGTAGACCGAACAGAAGAAGGACGTTTTTCATTAAATTATTTTGTCGCGACATATATAGATGCCACCCCAAATGTTTGGGGCATGTTCTCTATACCTATAAACCCAATTTTGGCCAAAATATTGTTGAATTCCTGCCCATGAGGAAAAACAGAAGCTGATTCGCTCAAGTAATCATATGCAGAACGATCTTTAGAGAAGGTTTTGCCTATACCTGTGAGAATATATTTGGTATATAATCTATACCCTTGTTTAAATGGTGTTTTGGTTGGGACAGAAGTTTCAAGAATCACCAAACTTCCTTCTGGTTTTAAAACCCTGTAAATTTCTCGAAGTCCTTTTTCCAAGTTTTCAAAGTTACGCACACCAAAAGCTACAGTAACCGCATCAAATGTATTATCATCGAAAGAAAGATTTTCACTGTCACCCACCACCATTTGAATGGTGTCTTGCAGGTTCTTATCCGCAATTTTATGCTTCCCCACTTCTAACATTCCAGGAGAAATATCCAAACCAATAATTTTTTTAGCGCCTGTTTTAGTCATTGCAATGGCCAAATCTCCCGTTCCAGTTGCAATATCCAAGATGGTTTGCGGCGATTTCTTTTTAAGAAGATTCACCACCCTTCTGCGCCATTTTAAATCAATACCAAAAGAAATTACCCTGTTTAGCCCATCATAATCCTTAGAAATAGTATCGAACATTTGCTTAACCTGTTCCTTTTTTCCTAATTCAGAATCCTTATATGGAATAACTTTTTTGGGCATGTATAGAATTTGCTGGCAAATATACAACATAGGGATATGGAGCTGTACAAAAAATAATTGCGTAATTTTGCCAAACAATAAAGGAAAACTTTTCCGTAGTATGTTAAGTATGCGTCTTTTAGACTCCGAATACCATTCTTTTTTTATCATTTGTAATACTCAAATTGAATTTATTTAAGAACATCTTATTCTAATCAATGAAGATTATAATTGCGGGAGCAGGTGAAGTAGGCTTTCATTTGGCAAAACTTTTGTCGTATGAAGCACAGGCCATAACATTGATTGATACGGACAAAGAAAGTTTGTCGTATGCAGATAATCATTTAGATATTCGTGTACTAAAGGGGGATGCCACTTCAATAGAGGTGCTTCGCGATGCTCAGGTTGAAAGTTCTGAGTTGGTGATTGGGGTTACCGCTTCAGAAACGACCAATCTAACCCTTTGTCTTTTAGCCAAGCAATTGGGATGTAAACAAACTATTGCTCGAATATCCAATACTGAGTTTATGGATAATAGGGACCTTATCAAATTTGATGAGCTTGGTATAGATGAATTAATTTCTCCAGAGGAATTGGCAGCAACAGAAATACAATTATTGTTGAATCAATCTGCATTTAATGATACCTATGAGTTTGAAGGAGGTTTATTGACCATGATCGGGGTTTTCTTGCCAAAATCGGCCCCTTTTGTGGGTAAAATGGTCAAAGAGGCAGCCAAAATATTCCCTGAACTCCATTTTATGCCTATTGCACTGCAGCGAATGGGGACACAATTTACCCTTATTCCGAGGGGAGATACCGTTTTTAAGGAAGGAGATCAAGTGTATTTTATTACTTCCGCAGGTGGTGTGGACGAGCTGTATAAGCTCACCGGTATGCAGAAAAAAGACATCAAAAATGTCATGATTTTGGGAGGGAGCAAAGTTGGTTTCAAAACAGCTCGAGATCTGTGCAATAATAAGTTCAACGTAAAGCTGATTGAAAAAGATAAGGACAAAGCATTTCAGATTGCAGACGACCTTCCCCATGCCCTTGTGATCAATGGTGATGGAAGAAATGTTGAACTGTTGGATGAGGAAAGCCTGGAATCCATGGATGCGTTTATCGCGGTTACCGGTAACTCAGAGACCAATATTATGTCCTGTTTGGTGGCCAAATCCAAAAAGATAAAGAAAACCATCGCCATGGTGGAGAATATGGATTATTTTGAACTATCGCAATCCATTGGGGTAGATACTTTGATCAATAAAAAGCTATTGGCTGCCAATAATATCTTTAGATACATCCGTAGGGGAGAGGTGCTCGCACTTACACGGTTGAATAACCTGAACGCCGAAATTTTGGAATTTGAGGTGAAAGCTTCTTCTTTGGTAAACGGAGAAATTATAAGGGAGTTAAGCTTTCCAAGAGAGGCCAGCATTGGAGGCGTAATTAGGGATGGAAAAGGAATAATTGCCTTGGGGGATTTTAAAATTTTAGAAGGTGACCGTGTGGTGGTCTGTTGTTTACCAAAAGCAATTCCCAGAATAGAAAAGTTGTTCTTGTAATGAGACTCAATACCCGAATAATTGTACATATTATGGGGCTATTGCTGCTTTGCAATGGTTCTTTTATGCTTATAGCCGCTTTTGTTAGTGGTATTTATAAGGATGGCGTAACGCTGGATATTACCTTGGCTGCAATAGTAACCATGCTTTTTGGGGTAATGGCCATGTTTTACACAAGAGGTCATAAAAAGGAAGTAAAGCGCAAGGAAGGGTATATAGTGGTGACTTTTGGGTGGATTATCATGTCCATTTCTGGAACGCTACCGTATCTTTTTTCGGGAGCGATACCTACGGTAACCAATGCGTTTTTTGAAACCATATCTGGCTATACCACAACTGGAGCATCCATTATTGATGATATTGAAGCCCTGCCAGAAGGGATACTTTTTTGGAGAAGTTTGACGCACTGGATTGGCGGAATGGGGATTATTGTGCTTGCGATCGCGATTCTTCCACTTTTGGGAATTGGAGGAATGCAACTATTTGCTGCTGAAGCTCCGGGTCCTGGAGGAGATAAATTACATCCTAGGATCACAGATACCGCTAAACGCTTGTGGTTAATTTATTTTGGCTATACCGTGGCTGAAACCTTATTGTTGAAACTGGCAGGAATGTCTTTATTTGATGCCATGAATCATTCCTTGGCTACATTGTCTACAGGTGGGTTTTCCACAAAAAATGCCAGTTTGGCCTATTGGAACAACCAGCCCTTAATACAGTACATCACTATTCTGTTTATGTTTTTGGCCGGGAGCAATTTTGTACTGAGCTATTTTGCTTTTACCGGAAAGGTTCAACGTGTTTTAAAGGATGAAGAGTTTAAATACTACACAAGCTTTGTTGTTCTTTTTGTAATTGTAGCTTTTTTAGTGGTCTATCTTAAGGCTGACGTTCAAATATCGGATTTTCACCCTATGGTTTTTGGTGAGATGGAAAGTGCTTTTAGGCATACACTCTTTCAAGTAGTTGCTATAGTGACCACCACGGGATTTGTAACTGCAGATTTTACAGCTTGGACCCCATTTTTGACCATTTTCTTTTTTGGATTGATGTTCTTGGGAGGGTCTGCAGGTTCTACAGCAGGTGGAATTAAGGTAATGCGTCATTTGTTGATTATTAAGAATGGCCTTTTGGAATTTAAACGAACCCTTCATATCAATGCTATTATTCCAGTGCGTTACAACAACAAGACAGTAACGGAACACATTGTATATAATGTGATAGCCTTTTTTGTGCTGTATATGCTACTTTTTATAATTGGCTCCCTTATTTTAGGATTTTTAGGGCTCGATTTTGTTTCGGCGATAGGTGGAGCTGCCTCTTCATTAGGCAATGTTGGTCCCGCATTGGGAAGTCTCAACCCACTCAGTAATTACAATAGCTTGCCAGATGCCGGTAAATGGTGGTGTGGATTTTTAATGCTATCTGGGCGTCTAGAATTGTTTACCGTCTTGATTATTCTAACACCATATTTTTGGAAAAAGACCTAAAAAAACCTTTGATTAGTGAAAACCAAAGGTTAGTATGTTTTTTGAATTTTTGGGAAGCATTATTTCACTGCTTGAGCTATTCTGGAAATCGCTTCCTTTATATCATCTTCACTGGCGGCATAAGAAATACGGATGCTGTTTCCGTTTCCAAAGGCATCACCAGTAACCGTGGCCACATTGGCCTCTTCTAAAAGATACATAGCAAAATCAGATGCATTATTGATTGTTTTCCCATTCAACGTTTTTCCAAAGAAAGCGGTCACATCTGGGTATACATAAAAGGCACCTTCAGGTTCATTGCATTTAAAACCATCAATACCATTTAATAATTCTAAGATAAGTTTCCTTCTGTTTTTGAATTCATCCACCATGTATTGTACACGATTGGGCGATTCCAATAATGCGGTAATAACAGCTCTTTGAGCTATACAATTGGCACCACTGGTTACTTGTCCTTGTAATTTATTACAAGCACGGGCAATGTGAGCTGGCGCACCTATATACCCAATTCGCCATCCGGTCATGGCAAAAGCTTTGGCTACACCATTTACGGTTACAGTACGATCATACATATCCTCAAAAGCGGCCATAGATGCGTGCGGAGTAACCCCATAATTGATATGCTCGTAAATTTCATCACTTACCACCACAATTTGTGGGTGTTTTTGGAGCACATCGGCCAAGGCTCTCAGTTCTTCTTTACTATATATGGATCCACTTGGATTGCAAGGCGAGCTGTACCAAAGCATTTTGGTTTTTGGAGTAATGGCTGCCTCCAACTGTTCGGCCGTCATTTTAAAATCATTTTCAATGGAAGTTTCAACTTCTACTGGTATGCCATCAGAAAGTTTTACAATATCGCTGTAACTTACCCAGTATGGGCAAGGCAGAATAACTTCATCTCCTTTATTTATGCATGCTTGTGCCACGTTATAAAGTGCTTGCTTGGCCCCAGTCGAAACTACTATTTGTGGGCGCTCATATGCAATATTGTTATCCCTTTTAAACTTAGTGATAATGGCATCTTTCAATTCAACATAACCATCAACCGGAGTATATGAATTATAGCCATCATTGATAGCTTGTATTGCTGCTTCTTTAATATAATCTGGAGTGTTAAAATCCGGTTCTCCTAAACTAAGGCCAATAATATCTTTTCCAGAGGCTCTAAGCTCGCGAGCTTTTGCAGCCATTTCAAGGGTTGCTGAAGGAACTAAGCTATTGATCCTTTCAGAAAGTTGGTTACTCATTGATATGCAATTTAGCTAGTACTGTAGAACTGGTTTTTTACCTAGTTCTTTCAAATGTTTGAAGTGCGAAATTATAGCTTTTCTAGTAGTTTTATATTCATTGTATGGCAAATTAAATTCCTTTGCCGTTTGTTTCACAATCTTGGAAATTTTTGTGTAATGAATATGACTGATGTTAGGGAAAATATGATGCTCAACTTGATGATTCAAACCACCAGTGAACCAATTTACAATTCTGTTTTTGGTGCCAAAATTTACAGTTGTAATAAGTTGATGTATAGCCCATGTATTTTTCATAGTACCGCTTTCATCAGGCAACGGGGTTTCAGCTTCATCAACAATATGAGCTAATTGGAATACTACGCTTAAGATCACCCCAGCTACATAGTGCATAATAAAGAAACCAAGGAGTACTTGCCACCAGGCAATATCCACAAGTATTAGCGGTAAAACAATCCAAATGGTAATGTAAATGGCTTTGGTAATGACCAGTGTACTCCAATTTATCACAGGGTTTGGTAGTTTTCCATAGGACAACTTTCTCCTCATGTAGCGATACATTTGCTGAAAATCGGTGGTTATAGCCCAGTTGAATGTCAATAATCCGTAAAGAAATATGGAATAGTAATGCTGAAATCTGTGGTGTTTTTGCCACTCCGCATGTTTTGAAAAGCGAAGAATTCTTCCTGCTTCCATATCCTCATCATGCTCGTGAATGTTAGTGTATGTATGGTGCAAAACGTTGTGCTGAACCTGCCAATTATATACATTTCCAGCCAAAATATAGATACTGCCGCCCATTAACTTATTTATCCACTTTTTATTAGAATAGGAACCGTGATTACCATCATGCATTACATTCATTCCAACTCCGGCCATGCCTACTCCCATGGTTACGGAAAGCAGTAAATAACCCCAAAAAGGGAGATTTAAGGTTAACATCAAAAAATAGGGGGCAAGAAAAACGGCGAACATCACTATGGTTTTAAGGTGAAGTTTCCAGTTTCCGGTTTTCTTTATTTCATTTTCGTTAAAATATTGGTTTACTCGTTTGTTTAGTGTTCTGAAGAATTGTGCTGAGTCTTTTCTTGAAAATCGGATGATATCCTTTTCCATAAATAAAAATTTTTACAAAGGTAAGTAAATAGATTTCTCAAGTTCACCACCTTTTTATGAAAACGATGTTAAGGTGCTTAAAAGTATTAATTTTGGCAAAATTAACAGATTGGCATGGATGCAAACTTGATATTCAAGTATTTTACAACACTCACCAGTACTCAAAAAGATCATTTTCGAGGTTTGGAAGCACTTTATAAGGATTGGAACCAGAAAATAAATGTAGTCTCCAGAAAAGATATAGATGAGCTTTACTTGCGTCATGTAGTGCATTCCCTGGGAATTGCTAAAATTCAAGAATTTAAAAAAGACTCCGCCATTTTGGATGTAGGAACTGGTGGAGGTTTTCCAGGTATTCCGTTGGCAATTTTATTTCCTGAGGTTCAGTTTACTTTGGTCGATGCCATTGGGAAAAAAATAAAAGTGGTGCAAGAGGTTGTGGATGGACTACAATTGGAAAATGTAACGGCTATTCATGCTAGAGTAGAGGATATAGATGGGCAGTTTGATTTTATCGTAAGTAGGGCTGTAGCTGCCATGCACACCTTTGTACATTGGACAAAGGGAAAAGTAAAGAAAGAGTCCGTACACGAGCGAAAAAATGGTATTCTCTACTTGAAAGGAGGGGATTTAACTGAAGAATTAAGGGACTACGCGACTGCGCAAACATTCAATTTGAATGCCTACTATACTGAAGACTTTTTTGAAACCAAAAAAGTAGTTTATCTGCCGCAAAAATTTCGTGGTGGAAATTAGATACTCCACATTCTGTTATACACCAACCTGCATTTTCTAGAATAGTTTTTCATATTCTTGTAAATGAGGTCAATCCGTCCAATCACCGATTTTTGCCATGTAAATATTCGTTCTTTCATAAGGACATGAGTTTTATAATTGCATAAAATTTACAATTACTTAACGTTAAATTTACATAAAATATTATGCTTTACAAATTTTATATGTACTTATCTTGAGTGTAGGGGAGTGTTATTAGTCTTTAAGGAATTGGTTAATAGGTGTTTACGATGAAAATGTGAATAGTGTTATGAAGCTTTCTTGGCACGTATTAGCCATGTAATAGCCTAGAGAATTACCTTTTTCTTGGGTTACTATTCTTAAACTTTTTTAAAAACCTATTTTCTATGACAGGTTTAGATACCTTGTCCATTCGAACGGGGTTTTTAACCAAATTGTCCTTAGGTCTTGTCGGTCTTTTTTCAAATCCCCCGCCACAATTAGGACAAACATTAAATAGAATATCATCTACACAGTTTTTGCAAAACGTACATTCATAAGTGCAGATCATGGCATCAGAACTGTCATTCGGTAATTCTTTATTACAATTTTCACAAGAAGTTCTTATTTCCAGCATTTTTTCTTTTCAAGAATGATGTTTATCAATGTATCAAAGTTTTTTGTATATGTCTCCATCAATAGTAAAAGAATAGCCAATCACCTTATTTGCTTCATTCCTTTTGAAATAAATAAGATCGCCTCCAATGTCTGCGAAAACATCATCCTTTTCATGATAAATAGGATAAGCCACTTCACTGATTATACAGTAAATTTCGTCTTTTTGTTTGTTTAATTTTAGGTCGATTTCACTCCCATCTTTGTATTCATATTTTCCTTCATAAGCAATTAATTCTGGAGTGGTTCTTGTGCTTATGTATGGATTATCATCGGATAAGATTAGTCCGTTGCCAAGCTTCCAGTTGTCATATTCCATATTATATGCAATGCGTTTGGCCGCATTCAGTCCGTGCAATTTTGCTACTAAATGCAATGCGCCGTCTATTCCCGCAGAAATTCCTGCAGTAGTTATTACCTTGCCATTGTCTACAAAGCGAACATTTTTTTCTACATTGACTTTTGGATAATCATTTTGAAGATCATCTAGTACAGTGTGAAAGGTGGTGGCCGTTTTTCCGTTCAAGAGACCAGCTTCTGCTAAAATAAAAGCACCCGTACAGACAGAGAAATAGTATTCAACACTGTTTTGCCCATTTATCCACTCTATTACCTTGGGGTTTTTGGAAGCTGAGGTTGCATTTCCCCCAAAAAAGGCCAAAATATCAGCTTTTGGAGCGTTATCAATAGTATAGTCAGGGATGACATTTAGAATGCCCTGTGATTTAATAGGTTCTTTGGTGGCAGAAACGGTAAAGATTTTAAAACCGGCATAGGAAAGTACTTCCATAGGTCCGGCAAAATCCAAAACTTCTACCCTATCCTGCAAATAAAAGGCAATTGTCTTTATATTTTCTTTTTTCATAAGGGTCATATTGCAATAAGAACATTTTCCAGGCTCACTGTGCTCTTTGTCGTCGCATGGGAGGTCACATGGAGGACAAATGTATACACTCGACACTTGGATGTTGTTTTGTGAATGGATTAGTGAAAATGTAAAAAGTAGTGCTAGGGCTATTGCGAATCTGTTCATGTTTTTGATTTTTGATGATACTTCAAAACTACATTACAAAGACTAGTATCGAAAGGACAATGAGGCGCACTATTGGGACAACAGTTCTTTCCAATCCGAAGGAAGGGAAGCGGTATGTTTTTTAAGCAATTTTCTTAGTTGATTGGCACTTTTTAATCCACAGGAAGTAGATGCAGAACTCACTTTTGAGCCATTGGATAGGAGCTGTATTGCTCTTTCAACCCTTAGCTTATCCAAATATTCACCTATAGTAATTTCGGTGGTTTTCTTAAACAATCTCGTTAGGTTTCTTGGGCTCATATGCACCCGCTCTGCTAATTCTTCAATGCCAATTTTCTTGTGTAAATTTTGTGCCAATATATCTTGAACTAGATGTACGCGATTATCCAAGTGGTTGCGATATTGTAGAAAAATACTAAGCTGTGGATCTTGCTCTGTTCTTCTTAAATAGATAACCACTTCTTTGGCAACCTTAGTGGCAAAAATAGGTCCAAAAAGCTCCTCTAAAAGGAATAAGGCCAAGTCTATTCCTGATGAGACCCCTGCACTTGAATATAGATTGTTGTCTTTTACAATCAATCTATCCCTGAGCAATTTCGTTTTAGGAAATCTGGACTGAAAATCTTCCAAATACTTCCAATGGGTAGTACAATTTTTTCCATTGAAAAGCCCAGCATAGGCCATGAGGTAAGCACCTGTGCACACTGAGCATATTTTTGCACCCTGTTGATGTTGTTTTTGTAGCCAGGTGAAAAAGTGTTGATTCTGTTGAATAAAATTTTTGTTATAAAATAGGTGGGATTCTAAACCGGGAATAAAAATAAGATCGTCTTGGTTTAAGCTAAAATTCTCAAATTCCTCTAAATTCCCTAAAGAAACCCCAGCGCTGGAAATTTCTTTGGAAGATGTATTTAGGCTTAAATAGTGGGTTTTAACACTTGCCCCATATTCGTTGGCCTCATAAAAAAGATGGGCGGGCCCAGCAATGTCCAAAAGTTGAACTTCTGGGGGAACAAGAAAGAAGGCTCTATGTTTACTTTGATTCTCCAATTTTCATAACAATATCGAAGTAATTTTTAAGAAGCACCTCGAATTGATCCTCATTAAACTCGATTTCTTCAGTTTTTGCACCATCAATAATCTTTATTTTGGTGTTGTTCAGGGTAACACGTCCATTCGGTGTACTAATGGAAATCACCTTTTTTTGGGTAAAATGTGATTCTACGCTAGTCTGTTGATAATGGCACATATTCTTGAACTCAGATAGTTTGCGGGACTTAGGACTAAAGATATACTGAGGAATTAAGATACCATTCTCTTGTGTACATACCCTCAAATAGTCATCATCATAATGGTCAAATACAAAAACTCCATATTCATCCGTATGAGGTTTATCAATTATTATAGGCAGCGGTGCAAATGAGAATCTGCCAAAACCAACATCTACCAGAAACTGTTCTTCATTGATAGTTGCAAAAATGGCCATATGACCAAATTCTTTACCGTATTGATTTTTTTCGGAATAAACTCGAGCTGAAACCAAATGAACGTTAAATCCAATCTCTTTGAGAAGTGTGTAAAAAAGGCCGTTTAGCTCGTGACAAAACCCGCCTCTCTTGTGGGTAACAATTTTTTCAAAAATGATATTTGTATCCAAAACAATTTCCCTGTTGTAATGGATGTCCAAATTTTCAAAGGGCACACTTAACAAGTGTGCCCTTTGAAGTTCAAATAAAGTGGATTTATCAGTCTCAACCTTCTTCTTGAAATTAATTCTTTCTAAGTAGGCTGAAACGTTCATTGCAAGCAATTTTGTTTACCCTAAAAATGGATATCTGTAATCTTCGGGAGTAACAAAGGTCTCTTTTATCAACCTTGGTGATACCCATCGTAATAAGTTCTGTGCTGAACCAGCTTTGTCATTGGTTCCAGAAGCTCTTGCTCCACCGAACGGTTGTTGACCAACTACCGCACCTGTCGGCTTGTCATTGATATAGAAGTTACCGGCACAATTTTGCAATGCCACTGTAGCTTCGTCAATCGCATAGCGATCTGTGGCCAAAACAGCTCCAGTTAATGCGTATTCTGAGGTGCCATCGACTAACTTTAGCGTTTCTGCCCAATCAGCATCGTCATACACATAAATGGTCACTACTGGTCCAAAAAGTTCCGTACACATGGTAGTGTATTTGGCATCTTGGGTTAAAATAACTGTTGGTTCAATAAAATACCCAACAGATTTATCATAACCTCCACCAGCAATTATTTCTGCATTGTTATCAGCTTTGGCTTGATCAATATATTTGGCAAGCTTATCAAAAGAGCCTTCGTGGATCACTGCCGTAATAAAGTTGCTCATATCCGCAGGAGAACCAGGCTTATTAAAAGAGGCAATATCAGCTTTAACGAAATCTAAAATTTCATTGGCTGTAGATTTTGGTAGATAAACTCTTGATGCGGCACTACATTTTTGACCTTGGAACTCAAATGCCCCCCTAACAATGGCAGTAGCCACTTGTTTGGGTTTTGCAGATGGGTGGGCAACTATAAAATCTTTTCCACCAGTTTCACCAACAATTCTTGGATAGGTCTTATAGGTATGAATGTTGTTCCCAATCTGTTTCCATAATTCTTTAAAAACAAAGGTAGAACCTGTAAAGTGTAGGCCAGAAAAATCTGGACTTGATAGAATAGTTTCCGTAATCATCACTGGATCCCCAAATACTACATTGATAACTCCATCTGGCAAACCTGCTTCTTTGAAGACATCGATAATCACTTTTGCAGAGAATACTTGACTGTCGCTAGGTTTCCAAATTACAACGTTTCCCATCATAGCTGCGCTTGCAGGTAGATTACCCGCAATAGCAGTAAAATTAAAAGGAGTAATGGCGTATACAAAACCTTCCAGCGGTCTATATTCCACACGGTTCCAGATACCTTCTGCCGACTCTGGCTGTTCAGTATAGATTTGGGTCATGTACTCTACATTGAACCTAAGAAAATCTATAAATTCACATGCAGCATCGATTTCCGCTTGATGAATGGTTTTAGATTGTGCCATCATGGTGGCAGCATTAATTTTTGCTCGGTAAGGCCCTGCGATAAGTTCCGCAGCCTTTAAAAAGATTGCTGCGCGTTGCTCCCAAGTTAAATTGGCCCATTCTTCACGAGCTTCCAAGCCATTTGAAATAGCCCGTTCTATATGTTTTTTTTCTGCTAAATGGAATTGCCCTACAACATGCTTGTGCTCATGTGGAGGAGACATCGGTTTAGTGTTTCCAGTCCTAATCTCTTCAGAACCTATATATAAAGGAACTTCGACCTTTCCTTTGTAGTATGCATCATATTGTTGCAATACTTCTTCACGTTCCGGAGTACCTGGAGCATAACTTTTTATAGGCTCGTTATATGCGGTTGGAACTTGAAAAAAACCTTTTCCCATAGTGATGATTTTTATGTATTAAAAATTCCACCAAAGGTAGTAAAAGGAATAGCGATTATAAAATGAATTGCGACTAGTTTATGGCAAAGGGAGCAGCAAATTTAAAGGTGGGGATTTCAACCTCAAATTCTTCCGTAGAACTAAAATTAACCATGTGATAATACCCCCGCATTGCACCGATAGGGGATGCCAATAAACAGCCCGAGCTATAGGTGTGGGATTTGCCAGGTTTGATTACGGGTTTTTTGCCAATGACCCCTTCCCCGTCCACTGTTTCCAATTCTTTTAAAGCATCAAAAATGTCCCAATGCCTGGCTGTTAATTGCACGGCATCTTTACTTTGGTTTTCTATGGTGATAGTATATCCAAAGGCATAATGCATTTTGTAGTTTTTAAAGAATGTGCCCTCGAAAGTGGTTTGCACAGATACTTTAATTCCTTTTGTGATTTGAGTGAACATAGTTCTAATAGGTAAAGACACTTCCCGTAAACAAAATGATTACCACAATAAAACCTAAAAAGGCGAACATCGTGTTTAGGAAAATGTATTTGACAATCGTTTTAACCCTTCCTTGCCCGTAAAATTTTCTCATTGCTTTGTACAGGTAAAAACCGAAAATCAGTAAAAATATACCTGCACTAGCCGTATTGAAAATTGTATCTATTATCAGGCTAAGGATGAGCAAGATAAATAATAATGATTGGTTGTGAAAGCTAAAGATAAGATGATCGGTGTAGGTGTATTTTTTCCTGATGTAAACCACCCAAAGGAAAACTGTGAATATGGGAAGAAAGAAGAAAATGACCAAAGGCAGCTTAGCAATTGTATTGTTTAAGTATGTCCCAGGTTGCGCAATTGCTTTAAGAGAGCTCTTGGATCCATTAAAGGCCACTTTATTTCTCCAAGTCTCATTGGCCCCATATTTTTCTTTTGCTTCTTCGAAGGTTTTTATAGAGTCCTTTTGCAGAAATGTAAAGAAAAACTCCATTCTTCCCCCAAGACCTCCAGAATTGTTGTTTTGAAGGTTTTCAAAGTATTTTCGAGGATTTGCAAGCATAAAAGAATCTTTTTTTGCCTCTTCTTTTATCCCTTGACCTATTAAGGTCTGTAATGTGTCCAAATTTTGAATTCCTGGAATATGGACATTTTCTAAATTCTTCAAGGAATCAAGCTGCTTTAGTGCTTTTTCGGTCTGTTCTTTCGCGTTGATGCTGTCAGAAGCAGTTTTTCCATTATTAAAACTGTAGGACAAGGGCCCCGTTTGCTCAATTTTATCTTCTAAGCCAAGATTGTCCAAATTGTAAAGACTATTATCATAAGTGGCCATTAGGAAATACAGAAATGCCAAACTCAATAAAAATCGGAATGGATTGGTATAGGCAATACGCTTACCTTTAATATAATCTTTGGTGATGGTGCCAGGCTTTACCAGAAGGGCATATAGGGTTTTTAATAACTTGGAATCGTAATTGATTAAACTAGAAAAGAACTCATCCCAAAAATCCTTGAGGATTAACTTTTTAGTACTGTTGGCTTGGGAGCAATTAGGGCAGTATTTATCACTGATATCTAAAAGGTGGCCACAGTTGAGGCATTCTGTGCCTCTAAATTTTAATTCGTATCGGCCTTTGGTAATTATACTTGGTTTGTCGTCCTCCATTATCCTGATAGGATTTGAAGCTAAAGATAATTAATTACTAATAGTTCTAGAGTTGACGGAACCGATACCAATTACACTGTCGTACATGTCTCCAAAATCTCGATAATACACCAAAATAAGGTAGTTGTTTTCTGTGAAATGAAAGTTTCCGCTAACGTGATTAAGATCAATAGTTCCATCATCACGCTCAACCACATATTTATAATTGTAAAACCCCTGTTTTATGGGAAGAATAAGCTCCATCTTTCCACTTTCGGAATTAAAGTTCATTTTATTTTCATCACCGAGTTCATAATTGTTGAACTTACCAAAAACATAAACATTGTCCAGTCCTATCTCATTTGAATACGGTAAACTAAAATGCACTTCGGAATATTCCGCTTCGCGAGATACATCTTCACCTTGCATGGTGCGTACTACAAAATCTCCATTAATATCCGGAAAATAAGTATAGGGGCGATCATAGCGGTAATCATTGGTAAATAAATAATGATTGTAAAGCTCCTTGAATTCTACCCTTGAAATTGCAAAAGTGGGTGAACGTAGGTCTTTGGTGTCAAAATTCAAAAATTCATTGCCCCCATAAAAACTAGTTTCTTGGTCATATTTGTAAACTAGTTCGGTGCCTATGGTAAATTGAGGTTTTACATCATACAAAGCGGTTGGCCAAAAATGATTTTGAAGAATGGCAACCTTTACTTCTTTTTTTGGATTCACCACAGGAAAACCAGCCGTGTTGATGTTGAATTGTACAACTTGTTTTTCATTTAAAAAATTAAAGTCACGAGAACGTTTTACCGTACCTCCCACAGAAACCAAATCGCGATAAATGATGAACCTTCGCGAAAATTGCAATTCCCCATAACTATTATAGATTTCAATAAGATAATTGCCACTTACCTTTAGTTTTACATTTTCATTGGGAATGGTTAGGCGATAATTGGAATAGGGTTGGAGGGTGGTGTAACTATTTTCGTAATCGATGATCCGCTGGTTGTCTGCCCCAACCAAATATTGCGATTTTAAGAGTTGTGAAGGCGTCCAATCATAATCACAATGTACAATTTTGTAATAGTAATCCTGTTCACTTGCTGTAAGGTCATCAAACTCCAGGGTCATGGATTCGCCCAGCTTTAGTAATGGAAATTGATCTTCCGTAGGTCCTCTAAAAACAACGGTCTTTATATTGCTTGGAGGATTTACTTCTTCTTGTACTTGGGCAAAAATACTGGAGACAAAAAGGCAAAAGAATAATTGTTTGATCAAAAAGCGCATTTAGGCCTTAAATTTTGGGTAAAGGTAAACAAAAAGTGTGCCGAGCAAATTTAGCTCGATGTAATCCCATTTTTATGGTCAATTATTATGAAAACAATCCATTTAGTGCTAAATTTGCGTGCAATTTTGATAACAAAAGGTCTACAACAATATGTCTAAAGACATCCGGATTAAAAAGGGATTGAACATCAATCTCATCGGGGCAGCAGAGCAGACTACTTCCAAAGCCGTTTTAAGCAACGTATATGCCCTAAACCTAGACGATTTTCACGGAATTACACCAAAAATGTTGTTAAAACAAGGAGCCGAGGTTAAAGCTGGAGAGCCATTGTTTTACAATAAGAGCAAAGAGAATATGCTCTTTGTGTCTCCAGTTAGTGGAGAATTGGTGGAAATTGTTCGTGGTGCTAGAAGAAAAATCTTAACGCTGAAAATTCTTGCAGATAAAACGCAGGAATATGTGGAACACCAAAAACTGGATATAGCAGGAGCCGATGCCGAGAGTATCAAAGCTTTCTTGTTGGAATCAGGAGGGTGGCCCTTCATAAAGCAGCGTCCATACGATATTATAGCTGATCCAGAAGCTACTCCAAAAGCGATATTTATTTCAGGATATACCACAGCACCTTTGGCGGCCAATGCTGATTATGTGTTAGATGGGAAAGAAACGGAACTACAAGCAGCGATTACAGCTCTTGTTAAGTTAACTCCAGGTCAGGTGCATGTTTCTGTAGGGAAATCCAATACCTCTCCTTTGGAGAAGTTGGATGGGATTACCCTTCATAAAGTTTCAGGACCACATCCAGCTGGCTTGGTGGGAACCCAAATCAATAAAATCGACCCAATCAATAAGGGTGAGGTGATTTGGACAGTATCACCCCAAGACTTGATTATTTTGGGAGAGTTATTGTTAACAGGGAGGTTTAACGCAGAACGCACTATTGCACTTGCAGGTTCCATAGTAAAAGATCCAAAATATTACACCACTAAAATTGGTACGGAAATCTCAACCTTTTTATATGCCAGCGGTGTAAGTCAAGATAAGTTTAGGTTGATTAATGGAGATGTGCTTACAGGTTCAAAAACCAACCCAGAAGGGCATTTAGGTTTTTATAACAATACAGTTACTGCTATTCCAGAAGGGGATGATTATGAGTTCTTTGGTTGGAACAAGCCAGTTTTCAACAAAATTTCATCCACTAGGGCGTTGACATTCTCATGGATGCAGCCCAATAAGAAATATGATTTGGACACCAATACCAATGGTGAACATAGGGCATTTGTGGTAACGGGACGTTATGAAGATGTTTTTCCATTGGATATTTACCCATTACAGTTGCTTAAGGCGTGTATGGTTAAGGATTTGGATGAAATGGAACAATTGGGATTATATGAAGTTGCTCCGGAAGATTTTTCACTAACAGAATTCATTTGTATCTCTAAACAACCACATCAGCAGATCATAAGGGAAGGTTTGGATTTATTACATCAAGAAATTGGATAATATGGGTATGAAAGAAAAATTACATCAGATAAAATTAAAGTATCGAGGCAAAAAGATGGCTCCAGCCTTTAATGCCATTCATACTTTTCTGTATTCACCAAATGAAACCACCCATTCCGGTAGTCATGTTCGTTCAGCAGACGATTTAAAGCGTACCATGAACACGGTAATCTTGGCTTTGGTGCCTTGTTTGTTATTTGGAATGTTCAATGCGGGATATCAACACTATTCAGCAATCAATGGTTTCCCAGCTGAATTCTCACTTTTTGAACACTTTCTAACATGGGATAACTTTTGGTTGGGAGCAATTACAGTATTGCCTATCGTTGTTGTTTCCTATGGAGTAGGATTGGCCATCGAATTCATTTTTGCAGTGATAAAAGGACATGAAGTAGAAGAAGGATATTTAGTGACAGGGATGTTGGTTCCACTGATTGTTCCTGTAGATACACCACTTTGGATGTTGGCAGTTGCCGTAGCCTTTGGTGTAGTGATTGGAAAAGAGGTTTTTGGAGGTACAGGGATGAATATCCTAAACCCTGCATTGACCATTCGTGCCTTTTTGTTCTTTGCGTATCCAACATGGATGAGTGGAGATCAAGTATGGGTGCATGGAGCAGTGGAAAGAACAGGAACTGCTGATGCCATTTCAGGAGAAACGGTATTAGGCTATTTGGCACAAGGGAGTACTGAGTTTGCATATTCACTTTCAGATATGTTCTACGGATTTATTCCTGGCTCAGTAGGGGAGACCTCCACACTTTTGATTTTGTTGGGTGGTTTGTTCCTAGTTTTTTCAAAAATAGCTTCTTGGAGAATTATGCTTAGTGCCGTAATCGGATCTCTTGCAATGGGACTGATTTTTAACGGTATCGTTGCTGCGGAATGGATTCCGGTGTACAGTAAGTTTTATGGGCTCATGAGCTTTGAGTACTGGCAACATTTGCTGGTAGGAGGGCTGGCCTTTGGTATTGTGTTTATGGCAACAGACCCCGTAACAGGATCACAGACCAATAGAGGTAAATGGATTTATGGATTCTTGATTGGTTTTATGTCTGTTATGATTCGTGTATTTAATCCAGGGTACCCAGAAGGTGTTTTCTTGGCCATCCTATTAATGAACGTTTTTGCACCTACCATTGATCATTATGTGGTGAGAGGCAACATCAAAAGAAGAATGAAACGATTGAAAACAGCAACCATACACCCAAAAGTAACAGATGGTGCTGAAGCATTAAAAACGGAAACAGTATAATAATGGGAATTAACACAGATAAAAACTCATATACCGTAATCTTTGCAATCATAATGGTTGTAATTGTAGGTTCTGTCCTTGCTTTTTTGGCATCTAGCCTAAATGACAGAATCAAGGAAAATGAACGTTTTGAAAAACAACAGAATATCCTTTACGCCATGGGTATAAATGAGAATACAGAAGATAGTGGGGTAAACTTTATTCCTACAGATGTAGTTGAGGGTGAGTTTTCAAAATACATTAAAGAACAATATGTTTTCGTGGATGGCGAGGTTCAAAAAGATGACCAAGCCTTTTTGATTGATATGAAGAAACAGCTAGCTGCCTTTAAAAGTGGAGGCGAAGCGCGGTTGCCTATTTTTATCGGTGAAAAAGATGGCAAGAAATCATATATCCTACCCATGTACGGTAAAGGATTATGGGATGCCATTTGGGGCTTTATTTCGGTTGATGACAATATGATAGTTCAGGGAGTTTATTTCGATCATAAAGCTGAAACTCCCGGTCTTGGCGCAAATATAAAAATGCGCTTTTTCATGGATGATTTTATAGGTGAATCTTTGTTGGAAGGTAAAAGTTATGCCGGCGTAAGTGTAGCAAAAGGAAACAATGATCCATTGAACAACGATAAAGAGGATAATGAAGTGGATGCACTTGCAGGTGCAACCATCACTGGAAATGGAGTTTCAGCGATGATAAAAGAAACCTTAAAGGTTTACAAACCTTACTTAGAAACCATTAGAACGAATTAATATGGCATTGCTTTCAAAAAAAGATGCAAATCTAATTTTAGATCCGTTAGCGGACAATAATCCAATAACCATTCAGGTTTTAGGAATTTGTTCGGCATTGGCAATTACAGCTGAACTTAAAGCCTCATTGGTAATGGCAATCTCGGTGATTTTTGTACTGGGAGTGGGTAACGTGGTCATCTCATTGATGCGTAACGTGATTCCTTCAAAAATTAGAATTATTGTCCAACTTATCGTTGTGGCAACCTTGGTAATTATTGTAGACCAGGTTTTAAAGGCATTTGCGTATGAGTTGAGTAAAACCCTTTCGGTTTTTGTTGGTTTAATTATCACCAACTGTATTATCATGGGGCGTTTTGAGGCCTTTGCTCTGGGCAATGGTCCATGGAAATCCTTTTTAGATGGTATTGGAAACGCTTTAGGGTACGGAGTAATCTTGATTATTGTAGGATTTTTTAGAGAACTATTGGGTTCAGGAACGCTGTTCGGTATTCCAGTATTGGGAGATCCCATTGCAAAGACAGGATTGTACGCTACCGGATATGAGAACAACGGTTTTATGATCATACCGCCAGCAGCATTGATTGTTGTAGGAATCATCATCTGGGTACAACGTTCCAGAAACAAAGCATTAATAGAAGAAGCATAAATAGGAAAGTATGTTAGAGCATTTAGAATTATTTTTTAAGTCCATCTTCATAGATAATATGGTCTTTGCGGTCTTTTTAGGAATGTGTTCCTATTTGGCCGTTTCCAAAAAAGTTTCCACGGCAGTGGGACTTGGCGCAGCTGTAATCTTCGTTTTAGCGGTTACCGTGCCATTAAATTGGTTGTTAGATCAATACTTGTTGAGAGATGGAGCATTGGTGTGGTTAGGTCCAGAATATGCGGATTATAACCTAAGCTTTTTATCCTTTATCTTATTTATTGCAACTATAGCAACGATGGTTCAATTGGTAGAAATTGTAGTGGAAAAATTTTCCCCATCCCTATATAACTCTTTGGGTATTTTCTTGCCTTTGATTGCGGTTAACTGTGCCATTTTAGGAGGTTCTTTGTTTATGCAAGCAAGGGAAATTCCTAGTTTGGGACTAGCCTTAAATTATGGGGTTAGTTCTGGTATCGGATGGTTCTTGGCCATCTTGGCCATTGCAGCAATTCGGGAGAAAATTAGATATTCCAACGTGCCTGCGCCACTTCGTGGATTGGGTATCACCTTTATCATTACTGGGTTGATGGGTATTGGATTTCAAAGTTTTGGTGGAATGTTAACAGGAGATAATGAAGCTCCAGAACCTACGGAAAACACTACTGCAGAGAAAACCATTGAAGAAAAAGAAATTAAAAAAGAGATTGAAGCTAAAGAAAAAGCAGTCTCTTATAACGAAGTTATAAACAAATAAAGATGATTTTAGCCACAAGTACTGGAGGTACTATTCTAATTACCGTTGTAGCATTTCTTATTTTGTTGTTATTGTTAGTTGCATTATTGTTGTTCACTAAGGAGAAATTATCTCCTTCAGGACCAGTGACCATCACAATTAATGGTGAAAAGCAAATTGAAGTTGCTTCTGGAAACTCCTTACTGACTACACTAGGAAACCAAAAGGTGTTTTTGCCATCTGCATGTGGTGGAGGTGGAACCTGTATTCAATGTGAGTGTCATGTATTATCTGGCGGTGGAGAGGCATTGCCAACAGAAACGCCACATTTTTCTAAAAAAGAATTGAATCATGGCGCCCGTCTAGCTTGCCAAGTGAAGGTGAAGCAAGATATGGACATCACCATTCCAGAAGAAGTTTTCGGAATTAAAAAATGGCCTGCCAAAGTTGTCCGTAACTATAATGTAGCTTCTTTTATCAAGGAATTTGTTGTAGAGATTCCAGAAGACATGAATTACAAGGCTGGTGGATACATCCAAATTGAGATTCCACCTTGTGAGGTTAAGTATTCAGATATTGATATTACAGCACACCCAGAGGAGCATGAAACTCCTGATAAATTCAAGAATGAATGGGATAAATTCAATTTGTGGCCTTTGGTCATGAAGAACCCTGAAACAGTAGAACGTGCCTATTCGATGGCTTCTTACCCTGCGGAAGGAAGAGAAATCATGCTAAATGTACGTATTGCTACGCCGCCATGGGACCGTTCCAAAAATGGATGGATGGATGTAAATCCTGGTGTTGCATCTTCGTATATCTTTGGATTAAAGGAAGGTGATCCAGTTACTATTTCAGGACCTTTTGGGGAATTCTTTATCAATGAGTCAGAAGCGGAAATGTTATACGTTGGAGGAGGTGCCGGAATGGCGCCAATGCGTTCGCATTTGTACCACTTGTTCAAAACTTTAAAAACCAATAGAAAAGTTACCTATTGGTATGGTGGACGATCTAAAAGAGAACTATTCTACCTCGACCACTTTAAGCAATTGGAAAAAGAATTTTCAAACTTCAAATTCTATATGGCGCTTTCAGAACCTATGGAAGAGGATAATTGGAAGGTAAAAGAAGATATTGATGGAGAAGGAGACGGTTTTGTTGGCTTTATCCATAATTGTGTAATTGACAATTACCTAAACCACCACGAATCGCCAGAAGATATTGAACTGTACTTCTGTGGACCTCCGTTAATGAACAAAGCAGTTCAGAAAATGGGAGAAGATTTTGGTATTCCTGATGAGAACATCAGATTTGATGACTTTGGAGGATAATAGATAGATATTAACCTCGAGCGCAGTCGAGAGGTAAATTATAAAACCTAACCGATGCGAAAGCATCGGTTTTTTTATATGGAAGAACGAAGAGCACTTACGGATCAAGAACTACATAATCTGGCCATGAATATTGTTGGCAAAGAACTGGAAGCAGATGGCTTTGAGTTTATGGCCGTAAACAGCAAACTCAAGAAGAACCCACAGTATGTATGTTTAAAAGAGAAAATATTACATTTTATAGTGGTCAGGAATGTGGAATATCCTATGAATTCAAGGGAATTTGATAAGGAATTAATGCAAAAGATGAAGGACCATGCTATAAAATTTGAAGCCAAAACCTATTTTGCAGGAGTGGGGTTGTCCAATGCTTCCAATCAAGAATTACCTGTATTTTTAAATGAAGAATATCTAGTGGATTATCAAGGATTAATTGAGATTTAAAGATGAGAGTAGTTGTTTTACTAGTAGCTGTATTTTTTATTGGATGTACAACGAATCCATTAATAAAGAATCAAAATGTGGGCAGTGCATTGGGTACCACCTATTCCATTATCTATATAGCGGATAAACAGTTAGACTTTGAAAATGAGATTGATTCGGTTTTTCAAGTGATAAACCAATCCATGTCAACCTATATTCCTACCTCAGATATTTCCAAAATCAATAGGGGAGATTCAACTGTAGTGGTTGACGATATGTTTAGAGAAGTATTTGAAATTTCAACAAAGGTCCACAGGGCTTCTGATGGCTATTTTGACCCAACAATTGGGGTTTTGGCTAATGCATGGGGGTTTGGGCCAGAGGAACGAATGAATCTGGATAGTTTGAAAGTGGATAGCCTTTTGACCTTTGTGGGCTGGGAGAAAGTGCAGCTAAATGCAAACAATACCGTTTCCAAAAAGCATTCGGAAATCCGTTTTGATTTTAATGCTGTTGCCAAAGGCTATGCCATCGACCGGCTGGGGGCAATGTTAAATGCCAATGGAATTGAAAACTATTTAGTTGAAGTAGGAGGAGAGGTTTTGACCAAAGGAATAAACACCATTTCTGAAAAGCAATGGACTGTTGGTATAGATGATCCTCAGGTTGAAACAGGACGTCAGCTCAAATTAATTGTATCCTTAGAAGATAAGGCCATGGCTTCCTCCGGAAATTATAGAAAGTTTAGAATTGACCCTGAAACTGGAAATAAATATGTGCATACCATCAACCCAAAAACGGGCTATACCAAAAATTCCAGCGTTTTGGCCGCAAGCGTGATAGCAAATTCTTGCGGTGAAGCGGATGCATATGCCACGGCGCTTATGGCTATGGATTTGAGTGAATCAATAAAACTCTTAAAAAATCAAGATGAAATGGAAGCCTATATTATCTATCTGGATGAAAATGGAGTTACCCAAGAATTTATGACCTCAGGGTTCAAGTTTTTGATGAAAAACTGATTATTTTGAAACCAAAGGAATGATTTCACCTTGGGCTAATCGATATTTCTCTACCTCCTCAACTGAGAGTTTATTGGTATAATCAACCTCATTTACATTAAAACCAATACTCCTAAGTTTATCAAAATAGTCCTTTCCATAAACGCGGACATGATCATATTGCCCAAAAATCTTAGCGCGTTCTTTTTTATCAATAATGGAATTGTCTTCAAAGGTTTTGTCTCGTTTTAGATCTTGTGGAATTTGAAAAACACCCCAACCCCCTGGTTTTAGTACTCGATACAGCTCTTGCATGGCTTTGGTATCATCGGGAATATGCTCTAAAACATGATTGCAAAGAATTACATCAAATGAATTATCGGCGAAGGGAAGCTCACAGATATCTGCCTTCACCTCTGCCAAGGGTGAGTTTAAATCTGTGGTGGTGTACTCAATATGCTGTAAACGCTTAAACCTTTTGTAAAAAGCTTGTTCTGGTGCAAAATGCAATAACTTTTGGGATTTGGTAAAAAGATCTGTTTCGTCTTTTAAATACAGCCATAGTAACCGATGTCTTTCCAAGGATAGGGTAGAAGGGGACAGCACATTTTCTCTGGGTTGCTCATATCCGTATGGTAGAAAGGCCCTGAAACTTTTCCCATCAATGGGATCGGTATACTTTTTCCCCTTTAACCAAAAAGCTATTAAAGGTCTAACCCAATAACTCAATTTTATGAGCAAAGGTCTTGGAATTAGATTTAAAAAGAATTTGAAGAGCCTTTTCATATGTCTTTCCAAAAAGAAACCTAGGCCTGTAATTTTTGAGCTCTAAAGGCTTCCTCTTCGTTGCTGTTTATCCCAAGCGCATCATATATGTATTGGAAGGTAGAAAGCAGTTCTGGTTTGCCATCAATTAAAGCTACGTTATGTTCAAAATGTGCACTTGGCTTTCCATCAGCAGTCAAAATGGTCCAGCCATCTTTTAGCTGCTTTATTCTTCGAGTGCCCATATTAACCATAGGCTCTATTGCCACCACCATGCCGTTTACAAATTTTTTGCCACGTCCTCGTTTCCCATAATTGGGCATTTGGGGATCCTCATGAAGTTCAGTACCCAATCCATGACCTACTAACTCCCGAACAATGCCATATCCATGATTTTCACAGTAATTCTGGATGGCATAACCCACATCTCCAACTCGATTCCCTTCTTTGAATTCCTTGATGCCAACATATAAGGACTCTTTGGTAATTCTAAGTAGTTTTTTGGTTTCCTCTGCGACTTCGCCAACTTCAAAAGTGTAGGCGTGGTCCCCATAATATCCATTTTTAAGTGCACCACAATCTACGGAGATTACATCCCCCTCTTTTAATGGATCATTATTTGGAATTCCATGTACTACTTGGGCATTTGGGCTCCAGTTTAGGGTATTTGGAAAGTCATACATGCCCAAAAAACCAGGTTCTGCACCTTGCTCACGAATAAAATCTTCTGCCATTTTATCCAGTTGCAGTGGATTAGCACCAGGTTTAATTTCGGAAGCCAACATTCCCAATGTTCTGGAAACAACCAATGCGCTTTCGCGCATCAATTCAATTTCCTCCGCTGTCTTAATTTTTACCATGGCTGCAAAGATAAGTGGAAATCAATTAATTATTGGTTCGCAGAATGTTTGAAAAAAGATGATTCGTTAGTTATACCAATGATTTTTGAGTCATTAGCTCTGGTTTTTCAATACCCAATAAATGAAGAATGGTAGGAGCAATATCTCCAAGGACACCATCCTTGATATGCTTGATTCCCCCATCAACCAAAATTAATGGGACTGGATTTGTGGTATGTGCGGTATTTGGACTTCCATCTGGATTCACCATAGTATCGCAATTCCCATGATCGGCAATAACAATGGTGGAGTAGCCATTTTCTAAACCAGCAGTGATTACATCCTTGGCGCATTCATCTACCGTTTCACATGCTTTTACTGCAGCTTCCATAATACCTGTATGCCCTACCATATCTGGATTTGCAAAATTTAGACAGACAAAACTTGCTTCAGCTTTTTCAAGTTCAGGAATAATGGCATCTCTAATTTCATAGGCACTCATTTCAGGTTGTAAATCGTAGGTCGCCACCTTTGGCGAAGGACATAAAATGCGTTTTTCGCCATCGAAAGGCTCTTCGCGACCACCATTAAAGAAAAAAGTTACATGCGGATACTTTTCGGTTTCGGCGATGCGTATTTGTTTTTTTCCATGATTAGCCAATACTTCACCTAAGGTATTCTTTATATTTTCTTTGTCATACACCACTTTAATTCCTTTAAAAGAATCATCGTAATTGGTCATTGTTACGTAGTACAAATCTAACTTGTGCATATTCTGTTCATGAAAGTCTTGTTGGCTCAATACTTGGGTTAGCTCTCTACCTCTGTCTGTTCTAAAGTTGAAGAAAATAATCACATCGCCTTCGGTTATTTTAGCATTGGTGTTGTTATCTGAGTCTACCATTACTATTGGCTTGATGAATTCATCCGTGATACCTTCATCATAACTGTTCTGCATGGCTTCAGAAATATTATTTACTTTTTCTCCTTTACCGTTCACAAGAACATCATAGGCCAATTTTATACGCTCCCATCTTTTATCTCTGTCCATTGCGTAATATCTGCCAATTACTGTGGCTAACTTGGTGTTTTTATCTGAACAGAAATGAGTCAAATCTTCCAGGAAACCTTTACCACTTTTAGGATCTACATCCCTACCATCGGTAAAGGCATGGACAAAGGATTTTTCTACACCATTTTCTTGGGAAGCATTGATCAATGCTTTTAAATGACTTATGTGACTATGCACCCCACCATTACTTACCAATCCTAAAAAGTGAACCGCCTTGTTATTGGCCTTTGCATATTCAAAAGCTTTTTTTAATGCGACTTCATCCTTCAAAGTGTTTTCTGAAACAGCCTTATTGATTTTAGCCAAATCTTGATAAACGATTCTTCCGGCACCTAGGTTCATATGTCCTACTTCGCTATTACCCATCTGGCCTTCAGGTAAGCCAACATTCATTCCATCTGTCAATAAATTGGAATTGGGATATTGGGTATATAAGGAATCAACAAAAGGGGTTTTAGCTTGTGCAATGGCAGAAACTTTTGGATCTGGAGACTTGCCCCAACCATCCAGAATCATCAAGATTATTTTCTTGTTCATGTTGTGAAATTGAACCGCAAAAATAGAATGATTTGGCTGGAAGCCCTAGTATTTTGCTAGTTTTCTACTTGCGGATTTGTTAATTATTTATGTTAAAAAAAATGGTCTTGTTAAAGTTTAGTTATTTAAGTGTTAATGCTGTAACATTTGGTGATTGATGGAGTCTACTTTTATATAAGTTAAATCTTTAATCAAAAATTCATTCATCATGAAAAAAACAATCCTAACAGTAGCTGCTGCTTTTGCGCTAGTGGCTACCGGCGTGCGCGCCAATGACTCATCAACAATTATTGACAGCAATTTACCTTCATCGGTAATTTCGGCTGAAATCAACTCTTTTTGCAAAGCAATTATGAAGGGAGATTTTGAGACGGTAAAAAAGCTTATTGAATTGGGAGAAGATGTCAACCAAAAATCACTTGGAATGGCTCCCATTCATTTTGCAGCTCGCTACAACCAAACTGAAATTTTGGAATTGCTTATTGCTAATGGAGCAAATGTAAAAAAACGTTGTGATAAAGGATATACTGCGAAAAAATACGCAGAACTTTCCAATGCAACAGAAGCTTTGGAAGTATTAAAATTGGCTATGAAGAAATAAACAAGGAGTTTATTCATCCAAATAAAAAGCCCATCCAAACGGATGGGCTTTTTAACTCATTTAGTGTTCATGTAAAAGAGTAAAAATCTTGTCTTAGAATTCAAATCCTGTAAATGCCCTGTATAAGAATGCATACAACGCCATAGTTAATAATATGCCACAAAATATGGTATATCCTTTTAGTATGATAACAACAAAACTTGGTTTGCAGTCATCAAAAGCCTCATTATAAAGGTTCCTGAAATGTAATAGTGTTCCCATGTACTGTTCTCGTTAGATAGCAGAAAGGGGGCTAAGGAAAGGTAATTCAGACTTGGGGTCACCCAAAGGTAGTCAAAACTAGGGAATATGAGGTTTTAATCGATGAACGTGTCAAATCTATCGACCTGAATATTTTTCGATGGCCGCTTTAATCATTTCTATCCTGTTTTCTGGGTCGGGATGTGTACTTTGAAATTCCGGAACCCTGTTTGGTCCGGCAGCCGCTTTTAGAATTTTCATGACCTCAATCATCTCGTAAGGATCATAACCAGATTGAATCATAAATAAAACACCAAGTTCATCACTTTCCAACTCATCTCCTCTACCATTTTTCAATAAAGTGTTTTGTCCAATGCCACTAACTAGACCGCCCATATCTCCACCAACGGAGGCTCCCATGGTAAGTGTCTGCCAAAAGCTACTTTCCGCAATGCGCTCTGCAGAATGTCTGCCGATAACGTGTCCTATTTCATGACCCAATACTCCAGCTAATTGTGCTTCGGTAAGTTGGGAGAATAGGGCATAGGTGATAAAACACTGCCCGCCCGGTAATGCAAAGGCGTTAATGGTTCTATCATCTGCCAAAAGATGGAATTCGTATTTGTAGGGTGTTTCTCTAGCAATACTACTTTGGACTAGTTTGTTCCCAACAGCATCAACCAACGCTTGCATCCGTTGATCGGGATATAACCCACCATGTTGTTGAGCCATTTCAGGAGCACTTTGCAAACCAATGGCAATTTCTTGATCTGCCGTCATGTTTATGTTCTGAACTCTTCCGGTGTATGCATTTTCTTCTTTGTTGTTACAGCGCTGTACAAAAGCAAAGGCAACTATAGCAAGCCCTATCAGGATTCGTATTTTCCAACTTCCTCTTCTCATGGTGTTAGTGTTCTTAAGAACTCAAGATACAAAAAATGACCTATAATAGATTCTGGTTAATATCAAGAATATTGTCTTGAATGTAGGTTCGCAGGAATCCGGTAGTAAAATGTTCGCAGCCAACAAAATCTTCGTTTTGTAATAACTTTAGAATATTCTTTTTTCTAAAAGCGGTCAACATTGGAATGGAAATAGGGGCGTAGCTGTAATGCCAAGGCTCATATTTGAAACCTCTTCTTCTAGGGTCATCCGTATAAACTAGATAAAACCCAAATTCTTCTGAATTTTCATCCAGCCATGCTTTAAAACCCTCAAAAGGTCCCCCTGCTTCAAATTTTTCAGGCACCAATACATCTCCAGAGGTTTTGGCATATCCGTCAATAATATCAATATCCGTTCCCCAATGATGTCTACTGGTGCCTGGTATTGTAGAATATTCAATTATTTTGTCAATTGCTTCCAAAGGACGCATGTTATCATCTTCGGTAAAGCGTAAGTACTTTCGTTCCCAGATTCCTTCCTGTCTGTAAAAATCCCGATAACTGGATACCATTTTGATATCAAACCCAGCGGAATATGCTGCTTTTTTCATTTTTGTGTAAGCCATGTAAGCTTCTTCCCTAAGATTAATACCTTCACCAAAAAGTTCAATATCAGCTTTGCCCATAAGTTCCGAAATGGAATAATCTGGATTCGAGCTAAATGGAAAAACAGGAGGTAAAGAACAAGCAATACCTGATACCGCAGTTTTTTTTATAAAAGTCCTTCTTTTCATCAAACAGAATTTGTTTACGGGACAAGTTAAGAAGTATTTTTTAGTCTAACTGATACTGACTGGCCCAGTTTTAGAAATGTATTTAGTCTGAGATATACATATACCCCTGAAACTTTTGCCGGGTATCATTAACCGTAAGGGTATAAAAATAAATACCTGAAGACAAGCCTGAATCCCTGCTTAATACTGAATTCCGATTTGAGACACCGTTAAATTCATTGGTGTAGTTTAACTTGGAATAGACCATTACCCCATAACGGTTATAAATATTCAGAAGATTATTGGGTGTATTTTCAATACCATCAATGAGTAAAAAATCATTGATGCCGTCTCCGTTTGGAGTTAAAAAGTAATTATCAAGTTCAAGAACTGAAAACGTTTCCAACAAATCATCCGAGCCGCCAAGCGTTATAATTTCATATTCATTCGGAACAAAAATCTCCGAGGTGATGGTTCCTACTTGAAGGTTTCCAGTGATGTCCGAATTACCAAGTCGTTCCCAACGATTTTTTGTTTTGCTCCAGCCAACTACCAATAAACCTTCGATAGATTCAGCCAAGACACTTACATCACTGTTTACATCCCAGGTTAGTGTAACTACAGAGGGTTGATTGCTTTCCAATTTCCAAAACTCAAGTAAACTAATTTGGATATCATCAAATTCCTTGCTGTTAGTGCTAAACTGTTGTGGTATTGAAGACGGATTGTTAGGGTATTCAAAATAATAAGCACATTTGGCAAGACTATTAACAGCGTTGGACGTTAGGGTTAAATACCGTAAGCGATTGCCCTCTCCCACAGGGAAAGTTATGATTTCCTTATTTGTTGCTCCGGCATATCCATTTATATGGGCTAGATTTCCAGTTCCCGTATAAAATGAGTTATCTATAAAATTGAGGTAATTGTTTGAGTTATTTTTTGAAGTTAGGATATCACCCACTATAAAGTTGAGGTTGTTGGTAACCCCCATCCACGTTTCTAGAAGCAAACCATTGTCTGTTACAATTTCTACATCGTTAAAAATGGGATTTGAAGACCCCGATACGCTTAATCGGTTTGCGCTATAAAAACCGGTTAGTCCCATATTATTTTGAAAAGTACCATCATCAATCAAATCAATATGAAAGCCAACAGAGGCCGTTGCATGAAACTGAAGATTTCCAAAATTATGTACAGCATCTTGTCCCCAGAGAATCGTGTTCAAGAACAACAAACCTCCACAAAGCAATAATTTTATATGTCGATTTTGTATAAACATCCTTTACAGGTATATTTTAGTCTCTTACTATTTGTTGCCACTCCACACCATCGCTCTGAAAAGTATAACATCTTCCATTACGTATTTGAGTGCTAGTGCCTCCATTATCAGCCCTATAGGTTGAACTGGACCTATTACCGCCTGAATAATTCTTAACAATGTAAATTCTACCTTGACAACTATTTGCATTTGGTAATGTAATATTCGGGGAACCCCCTGTCATTATTACGGTATGGTGATCTTCTGTAAGGGTAATACTGTTCGTGATTCGTACAATTGCAGACGACATAGATCCGTTAACCTCGAAGGTAGAATTGGCCATTTGCCCTGTGTTTACACCTACTCTGGGTTTCGCATTTTGAGCATTTGCACTTCCTTGAATTCTAAAAAGTTCTTTAAGTTGCTGGTCTCTATAGTCAAAGCGTTTAAAAAGAAAAGGTTCCGCACCATCATCAGCGATTATAAATTCTAGCTCCCCATTATTGGAAACCCCATTAGATCCAATTTCAAAAAAGTCAGTACCTGCCGCACTTCCTTTTAGCCTAAAGTTTCCATCGCTATTGGTAAAGAACATAGGTTTATAAAAGGCCGCAGCATCTGCCTGAAATTGCAAAGCTGAAACTCCATTGTTGCCTTTAACATATGTCAGGTATTGATTTCCATCCGTATAGTCAAGATAATTTTGGACTAACCCCAGTGTTTGTCTTCTTCCAAACTCAAGAGTACTAACATTGTTAGATCTTATATCCATACTGACATCATTGGTTGTACCTAAGAATGATCCAGTACTGCCTGCATTTCCAGTTAAAAGCCAATTAGAATTTGAGGTAGTTACCCAATTGGTCCCGTTAAAAACCAATAGTTCACGAGTGTCAGTGTTGAATAACATTTGCCCCTGTTGCATACCAGTAATGGCATTTATTTCAGAGGTACTTCCTGTGTTGAGACTAAACAATAAACCTGCCTCAATTTGAGCATAAGAAGCGTTGGCAATTAAAATAAAAATTAAGGTTGTGAGTACTTTTCTCATAGTTGTTTATAAATCTAAAATGGTAAACATAAATTCAGAATTAAATCTGAATCGATTGCCGCCACCATTGTCATTATCTCCGACAATAACTTCAAAACTTGTTGATGTCTGGTTATTGTAAGATATGCCGGGGTCATCATTTCCTGCACCGCCTCTTCCAGGCTGAGTCAATTGAATGATATAATTTGCATCCGATACTAATCCAGCTGGCAGATTAACGCGATAACGACCATTTCCGCCAAGTTTTGTGACAGTAATACCTGCGGTAGCTCTGGTCACTGATCCATTAGAAGCTATTTTTCCAAAGGCTTTGATTGGACTTTCATAGTAAGCTCCTCCATTAGCCCCTACTGAGATACTATTGTCTGTTTCGGCCCCTACAGTATTTGCGGTTTGAGGAGTAGATGATTCATTGGTATATGTAATTACTCCTGTAGAATTGTTTTGAGTTAAAGTTGTCGTTGTCTCGTCTACAGACCCACCTCCGTCACTTAAGGTAATAGTAATACCTGTTTTACTCAATGTTTGAGGTGGACCTACCGGTCCTGCCGGTCCCTGAGGTCCAATTGCTCCGTCCGCACCTGCCGGTCCTTGTGGCCCCGCAGGTCCTTGGGGTCCTATTGCTCCATCTGCACCTGCCGGTCCGGTTAATCCTATTGGTCCCTGTGGACCTATTGCCCCGTCAACACCATCCGTTCCGTTTGTTCCATCTGCACCTGCCGGCCCTTGTGGTCCCGCTGGTCCCTGAGGTCCGATTGCCCCGTCAACACCATCCGTTCCGTTTGTTCCATCCGCACCTGCCGGCCCTTGGGGCCCCGCTGGTCCTTGGGGACCTATTGCTCCGTCCGCACCTGCCGGTCCCTGAGGTCCGATTGCCCCGTCAACACCATCTGTTCCGTTTGTTCCATCCGCACCTGCAGGCCCTTGTGGCCCCGCCGGTCCCTGTGGTCCGATTGCCCCGTCGACGCCATCTGTTCCGTCAACACCATCCGTTCCGTTTGTTCCATCCGCACCTGCTGGCCCTTGTGGTCCCGCCGGTCCTTGAGGACCTATTGCTCCGTCCGCACCTGCTGGCCCTTGTGGTCCCGCTGGTCCCTGAGGTCCGATTGCCCCGTCAACACCATCTGTTCCGTTTGTTCCATCTGCACCTGCCGGCCCTTGTGGCCCCGCTGGTCCTTGGGGACCTATTGCTCCGTCCGCACCTGCCGGTCCCTGAGGTCCGATTACTCCGTCAACACCATCTGTTCCGTTTGTTCCATCCGCACCCGCAGGCCCTTGTGGCCCCGCCGGTCCTTGAGGACCTATTGCCCCGTCAATACCATCTGTTCCGTTTGTTCCATCCGCACCTGCAGGCCCTTGTGGTCCTGCCGGTCCCTGTGGTCCGATTGCCCCGTCAACACCATCTGTTCCGTTTGTTCCATCTGCACCTGCTGGCCCTTGTGGTCCCGCCGGTCCCTGTGGTCCGATTGCCCCGTCGACGCCATCTGTTCCGTCAACACCATCCGTTCCGTTTGTTCCATCTGCACCTGCCGGTCCTTGTGGGCCGATTGCTCCGTCAATACCATCTGTTCCGTTTGTTCCATCCGCACCTGCTGGCCCTTGTGGTCCCGCTGGTCCCTGGGGTCCGATTGCTCCGTCAACACCATCTGTTCCGTTTGTTCCATCCGCACCTGCCGGTCCTTGTGGTCCCGCCGGTCCCTGGGGTCCTATTGCTCCGTCCGCACCTGCCGGCCCTTGTGGTCCCGCTGGTCCGATTGCTCCGTCTGCACCTGCTGGTCCCTGGGGTCCCGCTGGTCCGGTTAATCCTATTGGTCCCTGTGGTCCGATTGCCCCGTCAACACCATCCGTTCCGTTTGTTCCATCCGCGCCTGCTGGCCCTTGTGGTCCCGCCGGTCCTTGAGGACCTATTGCTCCGTCAATACCATCCGTTCCGTTTGTTCCATCGGCACCTGCCGGCCCTTGTGGCCCCGCCGGTCCCTGTGGACCTATTGCGCCGTCGACGCCATCTGTTCCGTTTGTTCCATCTGCACCTGATGGTCCTTGTGGCCCTGCCGGTCCCTGAGGACCTATTGCTCCGTCAAGACCGTCTGCACCTGCCGGGCCGGTTAAATCTGAAGATGTAAAAACAATTTGACCATTATCAAGAATGGAAAAGGTTCCATCATTGTTATCTACAAATGTGAGATTTGTTGTATTAGAAGAACTACAAAGATTAACCCATTGTACTCCATTGTAATAATGGACACATGATGTTTCAGTATTGTATACCAAAGCACCATGTAATGGGTTTATACTTTGCATTTGCGCTGATGTCAATCTTGTTAAGACAAATGCTTTGTTGGAACTTTCCAACTCAATAATTGATGAAGGATCTATTATGTTTGGATTAGCACCAACTTTAACTTGAGAAAAGACAAAAGCAGAAAAAAATAGGGCAAAAAAGGGTAATATTATTCTCAATCTCATTACAACTAATTTGATAGCTGGCTAAAAATAGATGCTTGAGAGAGGAATCACCAGTAAATGTTGTGTAGCTAAATAAGAATGTTGTAAAAAGAGAGCTAGTGCTTCAAAAGGTTAGTTTTTAGCAGTTTAGGGTAATTGATTTGAAGTATAATTCTTACAAGATTACCTGTCAAGAAATAGAAAGCCCTGATATGTTAATTCCAAATCATCTAAAGTTACCAAGTAGTAATATATTCCTTCCGGAAGACCAATATCTTGACTCAGTAACAAACTCCCTGTGTTTGATATTCCTGTAAATTCATCGACATAGTTGATTTTTTCAAACACTTTTTGTCCAAAGCGATTGAATAATCGCAGACTATTGTTTGGTGATTCTGACATGCCTTCAATAACCAGAAAATCATTTGTGCCATCTCCGTTTGGACTTAAAAAGTAATTGCCCAAGGTTGGATTGTTTACAGCAAAGGTATCTGTTGGCAAGGGAATAGTCCCAAAGGTAATCGCTTCAAAATCACTGGGAATAAAAGTTTGAGAGGTCACAAATCCTTGAGAAATATCCCCGCTTTGTGCGGAATTTCCAATAATGACCCATTGGTTTGCTTGCTTGCTCCAGCCAACAACTATTATTGCATCGGCGGTTGTATTTGGAATCAAGCCCAAAGCACTTCTACTATTCCAACTTATAGTAACAGTTGCTGGAACATCACTTTGGATAATCCAGAATTCCCTGTCCGTTACAGTACCTATATCCCTCACTTTTTCTTCTATGTCAAAACTTTCTAAGATTGAGGAAGGGCTTGAAGGGTTTTCAAAGAAATAGGCACAAATAGCTAAGGGAGATTCACTTTCAGAATCCAATAACAAAGGACGCAATTGATTTTGGTCTCCTACAGGAAAAGAGAAAAAGCTTCTATTGGTAATAGCAGCAAAGCCTGTTACTTTGGAAGCATCACTTTCTCCAGTAAAAAAACCATTATTTTGAAAATTTAGATGAATGGTTTGGTCATTAAGAGGCGTTAGTATGTTACCATCTACAAAATTTACGTTGTTATCCACGCTGACAGAATTTTGTAAAAACACGTTATTGGAGACCAAAAATTCAACATCTCTAAATGTGGGAGAAATACTCCCTGATACCTGAATGACCTGATTTCCATAAAAGCCAGCTAGACCTTCATTTTGGTCAAAGGCAGTATCGTTGACCAGGTTGGTATGAAATCCCAAATTACCATTAGGGTGAATGCGAATGTTTCCGCTGTTATATAAAGCGGTTTGGGCTTGGATAAATCCAGTGAAAAGGAAAAGTGATATGTAAAGAAGTTTTTTCAAAGCTTAGAAGTCTGTTATAGTGAAGAACCATTCAGCATCTATTTGATTTGAATCCAGAACAGGTGTACCAGGAGTAGTGATATTGTCAATAAATGTTTGAGAAATCTGGACTGTAAAATTATTTGCTGTTTGAGTTATTACTTCAATGGATGTATTTGCTCCAGCATTTTGTAATGTCAATTGTATTATATAATCTGCGGATAATACGGCTGTATCTAAAGTCACGGTATAGTCACCAAGACCATTTCTGACTACGGTTGCACCACTTGCATTTTCCGCTATGGCTGCCGCATCAACTTTACCCATTGCTATCACCGCTGGATTTTGCCATTGGGGGTCGCCCGCTGCGTCCGTTCCGAGTACTTTGTTGGCATCTGTTGCCCCTAATGTCCCTATCTCATCCGTTGTCACGGCGTCGTCCGCAAGTTCTGCGGTATCGATTCCGTCGTCAGCGACATCGAGCGTGAATGGGTCGGCTGCGGACCCAGCGCCTGACCTTGTCAAGGACCCTCCCGTGGTTGCGTTTAGGACCTCGTTGCCTAAGATTCCATCGAC
>NZ_VRUR01000001.1:0-122052 GCF_008040165.1 Flagellimonas hymeniacidonis | reverse complement strand
CCCATTGAGTGGTCGTGGCGTTCCATTGTATGATGTTGTTGTCGGTTGTCCCGTTGGCAAGTTTTGCAAGTGTGACGTTGGCATCTGTAATCTTGGCCGTTGTCACCGCGTTGTCCGCAAGTTCGGCGGTATCGATGGCGTTATCTGCCATTTTAATATTGGTTATGGCATTATCTGCAATATCAGCTGTATCAACCTGCCCGTCCTGAATTTTATCAGATGTTACTGCATCAGGAGCGAGTTCTAGATTTGTTATCCCATCAGGACTAACATCTAACAGAAGAGGACTGCCAGCGTCTCCTAATCCTGAGACCGTTAAAGTGCCATCTGCGGGACCAGTTACTTCATTACCAATCACTCCATCAATTTCAGTGACAACAATGCCCGTTTCGTCAACCAAAACCCATTCTGTTCCATTCCATTGTAATAGTTCTCCGGAGCTCATACCATCCGCCAACTTATCAAAGGATACCGAGTTTTCAGCCAGTAAACGATTTGTGATGGTTTCTTGTTGTATATCTACATCTCCATTTATGGAGGTATCCACTATATTTTCACCTCGTATTTCACCTACTTCAAAATTAAAGTTGCTGCCATTTTCTGTAATGATCATGGTAGGGCTAAAATTTACAATGGCATCCGCGGTAAAGGTTTGCTCATCTGGACGATCACAGAGATTTGTCCAAATAGTGCCCGTAAAGAAATGTATACATTGGGTATCGGTGTTGTATACCATAGCACCTCTTAATGGCGAAGTATTTTCCATTTGTGTGGTGGTCATTCTAGTAATTACCAGTACTCGAGAATTACTTTCCAATTCCAAAACGGAAGCTGGATCCAACGTTTGTGGGTTATCACCGATTTTTATTTGCCCCTGCAACGAGGAAGTCATCATAAGTAGGCAGATGACAAAATATAGAATTTGCGTTTTCACAGTGTTTGTTATTTGAGGATTTCCAAACTTAATGGACAAAACTAAAGCTATCATGTGATTATTCTAATTATTACCGTCCAAATACCCTAGTTCAAAGGTGAACGGACAACACTATCTGGTCATTAATTTTAGAGAATTAACAAAAGTTTAGAATAGGTTTACTTTTTTTTATGCTTTTCAAAGGTTTTCTTTAGCTTGGGCTAAAATGGCTTTTATATGAAAAACACTATTCTGATTTTATTTTTCTCAATTTTTTCTGGTATTTCCCTAGCACAGGATGGAAGACAAGTGCTTAGGGGAAAGGTGTTGTATAGAGGCAGCAATGTTCCAAATGAGAATGTAATTAATTCCACATCTGAATCGGCAACGATTACGAACGATGATGGAGAATTTGTTATTCTAGTAAAAGAACGCGATCAGTTGGTTTTTACAGCTGTCAATTATCAATTGGAGGTGGTGACCATCACTCCCGAAATTTTACAAAATAATAGATTGGTCGTAGAGGTTACGGAAAAAGTGACAGCATTGGACGAGGTTATTGTTTCTCCTGAAAACCAGAAAAAGTTTCTTGAAGTTAAAAATGAAGATTTTAAAGGGTTTGAATATGAAATTGACCGTACAACTGAGGTAGAAAATGTAGCCGAATCAAGAACTGTTCGTGGCATGCGGGATGGTATTAATTTTGTAAATATTTTTAAAGCTCTATTTAAAGCAAAAGAAGGTGATGCAGAGGATAAAACCCCGCTTAAGGTAAGTGAGGTGCTTCGTCAAGTATATGAAGACGAATTTTTCGTTGTTGATTTGAAATTACCACAGGATAAAATAGATGCTTTTTTATTATACTGTGATGACAAGGTGCCTTCCCAGACCCTTTTGAGAAAGGAAAATGAGTTTCAGTTAATCGATTTTTTGGTGACCCATAGTAAAACCTATTTAGCAGAGTTGAATGAGGATTAATGTCCTTTTTGTATTGTTTTTTTCTATTGCTTTTTCAGTTAATGCCCAACAAAGAGGTACTAAAGAACTAAGAGGAAAAGTAAATAGTAAAGACAAAGATGTCATAGGGGTGGTTGTCCAGAATATTACATCGGAACGTGCTGTTATTACAGATATTGATGGGAATTTTTCAATTCGGGTTAGCCTAAATGACACAATTGTATTTTCTGCTGTACAATTTAAACGAAAGATTTTACCTGTAACCGAGGTACTTTTTAATACCAATTTCATCACCATTCCTCTGGATGAATTTGTAAACGAACTCAAAGAAGTGGTGGTAAAACCCTACAATTTATCTGGAGATTTGGATGAGGATTTGGTTGGATTATCCCTTGAAAAAGATGTAAGTGCTGAGGCTTTAGGGCTTCCAAATGCCCATCAAAAAATACCAACACAAAGTCAGCGCAAGTTGCAGCAAGCCACTTTCGGAAAATTCAATGCTGGTATGATTCTTACACCCCCTCTAGATCCTATTATCAATGCCATTACCGGTCGTACCAAGATGCTGAAGAATAGGGTAAAAGTGGATAAAGCATATGCTAGAACCCAGAGGGTTCAAGATTTTTATGTTGATTCCCTATTTGTGACCACCTTAAAGATACCAATTGAGAAAATTGAGGATTTTATGTATTTCTGCGAAGTGGATTCGGCATTTCAAAGTACAGTAGATTCAAAAGACAAATTAAGAATTTGGGATTTTATGGTAGGTAAGAGCAGGGAGTATAGAGAAAACAATAGACTAGACTGATTATAGTTTGGCATATGGTTTGTAATTATTGAGGAGTTGAAGGATAGAAGTTTTAACAGAGAAACTGTAACATTAGAATTTTTTTTAAGTCTACTGAAATATGATGAATTTAAAAGTGCTTAAGTATCCAATATTGGTTCTGCTTGTAGCATTGGCTGCATCTTTTACAACAGCCCACAAGTTTTATGTAAGTGTCACCAATATGGTGTATTCCGAAAAAAATGAATCTTTTCAGATTACCAGTCGAATTTTTATTGATGATTTGGAAGAGGTGCTGGAAGAGCGCTATGGTATTAATGCCGAGTTGGCAACAGCAAAAGAAGCAGATATTTCAGATGCTTACATTGAAAAATATTTTAAAGCAAAATTCGCCATTGAACTGAATGGTGAAATAGCCCAATATTCCTTTTTGGGCAAGGAGTATGACAATGATGTAATCATTTGTTATCTGGAACTAACAGCTGTTAAATTTTCAGATTTAAAATCCATTTCCATTCAAAATGAAATTCTCACAGATTTGTTTGAAGAACAGCAAAACATTGTTCATTTAAAATGGAAAGGACAAAAGAAGAGTTTTGTACTGATCAAAGAGAATAATAAAGGAATGTTAAACTTGTAACCTAATCTTAACAATTAGTTAAAAAAAAGGTATTTTTCACCGTTTAAAAATCAAAAAGAAAATGAACAAAATCAAGTATTTTTTTGCCTCTTTGTTGTTCCTTTTTGGTGCTATTGCAATAGCGCAGGAAGAAGGAGAAGCCAAAGAAGAGCGAGAACCAGGTCATGTTAATCAAAGTAGGTTTAAACAGATGTACGAGGAGTTTTCTACACCAAATACATATCGTTCTGCATCTGGAGCTCCAGGTCCTGATTACTATCAGCAACGGGCAGATTATGACATGAAAATAGAATTGGATGATAAAAATGCCAAACTATATGGCGAAGAAACTGTCACCTATTTTAATAATTCCCCTGATGATTTAGAATTCCTTTGGGTACAGCTAGATCAAAATGTGAGAGCTAAAGATTCCAAATCACCTTTGCGTAATGGTAATGGTGTCAACTTTGCCTACACAGCAGGAAATTTTGCAAATACCTATGTTAATGAACCTTTTGATGGTGGATTCAATATAGAATATGTAAAAGATGCTAGCGGTAAGCCGATGTCTTATACCATCAATCAGACCATGATGCGATTAAATATTGCCCGACCTTTAAAAAGTGGGGAGCAAATTTCTTTTTCCATCAAATGGTGGTACAATATTAATGACCATGTTAACGGCAGAGGACGTTCGGGATATGAATATTTTCCAAAAGATGGTAATCGTGCCTATGTAATCGCCCAGTTTTTCCCAAGAATGGCGGTATATAGTGATGTGGAAGGATGGCAAAACCATCAGTTTTGGGGCAACGGAGAGTTTGCTCTTCCATTTGGAAATTACAATGTAAGCATTACAGTGCCAGCAGATCATGTTTTGGATGCCACTGGTATACTACAAAACAGAAAAGAAGTGTTCTCCAAGGATATGATGAAGCGATATGAAATGGCTAAAAAGTCTTATGACAAGCCAGTGATTATTGTAAATCAAGCTGAGGCCGAAGCTGCCGAAAAGGGTTTTTCTGAGAAGAAAAAAACATGGAAGTTTAAAGCAACCAATGTTCGTGATTATGGCTTTGCCACATCCAGAAAGTTTATCTGGGATATGCAAGCCGTTAAGATTGGAGGCAAAGACGTAATGGCGGTTTCCCTTTATCCAAAAGAAGGAAACCCACTATGGGAAGAACAATCTACAAAGGCTGTTGCGCAGACATTGGAAACCTATTCCAAGCATACCTTTGACTACCCATACCACAAGGCAATCTCTGTACATGCCAAAAATCAGGGGATGGAATACCCCATGATTTGCTGGAACTATGGACGTCCGAATGAAGATGGGACCTATTCCGATAGAACAAAATATGGAATGATCAGTGTAATTATCCATGAAGTAGGGCATAATTTCTTTCCTATGATTGTTAATTCCGACGAACGCCAATGGGGTTGGATGGATGAAGGTTTAGACACTTTTATGCAGTATTTAACTGAGCAGGAATTTGGTAAGAATTACCCAGAGGTGATTTCTCCCAATGAAAAATACCCTTCACGCAGGGGAGAAGCGGCTAAGATCGTACCGTACATGGCAGGAGATCAAAGTCATATTTCGCCTATTATGTCCAACCCAGAAAATGTATACCAGTTGGGACCTAATGCCTATGGAAAACCTGCCACGGCATTGAATATTCTTAGGGAGACCGTTATGGGCGAAGAATTATTCGACCATGCATTTAAAACCTATGCACAACGCTGGAAATTTAAGCACCCAACACCAGAAGATTTCTTCCGTACTATGGAAGATGCATCTGCGGTGGACTTAGATTGGTACTGGAGAGGTTGGTTTTATACCACAGATTATGTAGATATAGGTGTAAAAGGAGTTAAAAAGTTTTATGTCACCAATAAGCCTACCAAAGAAATGGAAAAATATATGGCTGACAGAAACTTGACCGAAGCTGATTTACCTCCATTGGTTTATTTAGCAGAAGAAGATAGCGAGGATTTTTCGCCTGATTTAAAGGGGAAATCACCAACAGAAACTTCGCAAAACTTGAAGGAATTTATGATGGATAATATGACGGAGGCCGAAAGAGCGCAGGTCAAAGAACCTAAATATTTCTACGAGGTAACATTTGATAAACCAGGTGGAATTCCAATGCCGTTGATCGTTCAGTATACCTATGCAGATGGTACTACAGAGAATGTTACCTATCCTCCAGAAATCTGGAGAAAGAATGACGCCGAGGTGAAACGTGTGGTTTCATCCCAAAAGGAATTGGTGGGCATTGTTGTAGATCCAAAATTGGAAACTGCGGACATTGATACTACAAATAATTCATGGCCGGTCAAGGAAGAGAAATCGGACTTTGATAAGTTTAAAGAAAATATAAAAGGCTAATCAAGGCTTAAAGAAGCGTTAAAAGCCCTGTGATTTCACAGGGCTTTTTTTATTTGGCAAAGAACTTCTCATTATATTTGCTTCATGCATTTTCTATTTATAAGCGGCGCAGAAATCTTTTTTATCCTCTTTATAGTGGTAATGGTTTTTGGTGCGGATAAGATTCCTGGTATTGCTAAAGGACTGGGCAAGGGAATGCGCCAGTTAAGGGACGCTACGGACGATATAAAACGTGAAATTCAGAAGAGCGCTGAAAAGCAGGGTATTGATACGGATTTTACAAAAGACATTAGAAATGAGCTCAACGAGGTCAAGAAAAATGTTGATGAAGTTACCGGAGCTGTTAAAAGAAGCACCAAATAATCCATGTTCGAGAAACTCCTTGAATGGGATAGAGATACGTTTATCTATCTGAATGGTTTAGGTATTGAAGAATACGATTCTTTTTGGTCGATTATAACCAGTATTAGCACTTGGATTCCTTTATTTTTATTCTTCCTGGTACTTCTCCTATTAAAATTCCCAAGACGAGAAGCTTTGTATAAATTGATGACCATTTTTGGACTGGTCTTTTTTATCCTAGTGATCACACATTTGACTAAAATAGGAGTAGAGCGCCTTCGTCCCAACAATACGGAAGAAATCAATTCACTTATAAGAATATTAAAGCGCCCAACGGACTACAGTTTTTTCTCAGGACATGCCGCAAGTTCTTTTTCAATAATGGTTTTGGTTTTTCTTTTCCTAAGAAAAATAGTAAAGTGGATAGGTGTATTCTTCATCTGGCCCTTACTATTCACTATGAGTAGAATTTATGTTGGAGTTCATTACCCTATAGATGTTATCGTGGGAGCTTTAGTAGGTGTTTTATCCGGAATACTATTTTACAACTTGTACAATTCTTTTATCGCACCCTACTCAAAGTCAAGCCATCCCTAATCGGAAGAATCACGGTTTCTACTCTAGGGTCCTCTTTTAGTTTTTGATTATAGTCGATTAAAACAGCCGTAGCCTTATCAGAATGGGCAACAGGCTCCACTACTTTTCCAGACCACAACACATTATCTGACAAAATGATACTACCGGGACGGGTTTTCTTAATTGCAGCTTCAAAATAAGCATCATAATTCACCTTTTGTGCATCAATAAAGATGAGATCAAAACACAAGTCTAACGTATCAATAATAGCTAAAGCATCTCCCGTATGTTGAATAATTTTGTCTCCATAACCACTTTTATCAAAATACCTACGTTGCATAGTATGCAATTCTTCGTTGATTTCAATAGTGTGCAAAACCCCATCCTTTTGTAAGCCTTCTGCCAAACAAATAGCAGAGTAACCCGTATATGTTCCAATTTCTAGGATGCACTTAGGTGCCGTAATTTTTGAAAGCAAACTCAATACCCTACCTTGAAAATGTCCAGTAATCATTCTTGGCTGGATTACCTTTAAGTGTGTTTCCCTAGTTAATTCCTTCAGGATTTCAGGTTCTGCCTCAGAATGGTCCGTGATGTAATTTTCCAATAATTGTGATAGGAAATGCATGTGTAAATTTTCGTAAAAATATAGAAAAGAACTACATTAGAATTTCGGTTTTTCATTTAATAATCAATTATGACTGCATCTGATTTTACAATAAGAAATGCCACCTTGGAGGACTTACCCATTCTTTTGAATTTTGAACAAGAATTAATATTGGCAGAGCGACCTTTTGATGTTACTCTAAAAGAAGACCCTATCAGTTACTATGATATAAAACAGATGATTCTAGATGAACATGCTAGCGTGGTTGTCGCTGAAATGGAAGGACAGGTAATTGCCTCGGGCTATGCCATACCAAAAAAGGCCAGACATTATTTAAATCATGAATACTATGCCTATTTGGGTTTTATGTATACCCATCCAGATTTTCGGGGCAGAGGGGTTAACGCCAAAATTGTTGAAGTACTAAAAAAATGGTCTACTGAACAGGGATTCAAAGAGATGCGACTTACCGTATACAGCGATAATATCCCAGCATTGAAAGCCTATGAAAAGGTAGGCTTTAAAAAACACATTGTGGAAATGCGTTTGGAGTAAACAGTGAATTAATATAGGCTTACAAATTGTATTTTTGAAACAAATCAGAACTATGACCTTCCAAAATTCCCTTGAATTTGCGCAACAGTTGGATGCAGAGGATAAACTTTCCAAATACAGGGATGAATTTCACTATCCACAAGTAAATGGAAAAGATGTCATCTACTTTACAGGAAATTCTTTGGGATTGCAGCCAAAACGAACCCAAAAGTTTGTAGATGATGTAATGAAGGATTGGCGAGAGCTAGCGGTGGAAGGACATTTTTATGCCAAAAAACCTTGGTGGGATTATCACGAACGATTGGCAGAAGGTTTGGGCAAAGTAGTTGGTGCCAGCGCAAACGAAATATCGGTAATGAATACACTTACCGTAAACCTTCATTTATTGATGGTTTCTTTTTACCGACCTGATGAAAAACGTTTTAAAATCCTTTGTGAGGAAAAAGCATTTCCCTCAGATCAATATATGTTGCAAAGTCAGGTGAGGTTTCATGGACTTGAACCAAACGAAGCGCTAGTTGAGGTTAAAAAGAGAGATGGAGAACACCATTGGAGAACAGAAGATATTGTTGAAAAAATTAAGGAAGTAGGGGATGAGTTGGCTTTAGTGCTGATAGGGGGTGTCAATTATTATAATGGACAGGTGTTGGACATGAAAACCATTACGCAAGCAGGAAAATCCGTTGGTGCTTTTGTAGGATGGGATTTGGCACACGCTGTTGGCAATGTGGAGCTGAAACTGTACGATTGGGATGCTGATTTTGCAGCTTGGTGCAGTTATAAATACATGAATAGTGGTCCCGGAAATGCCTCGGGTATTTTTGTGAATGAAAAACACCTGGCTAAAAAAGATATTCCACGTTTTGAAGGTTGGTGGGGTACCAAAAAAGAAACCCGTTTTCTAATGCAACCAGAATTTGATCCTATTGAAACCGCAGATGCATGGCAATTGAGCAATCCGCCTATACTATCCATTGCCCCATATTTAGCTTCGTTGGAACTTTTTAATGAGGTAGGGATGGATGCACTTGTTGAAAAACAGCAGAAAATAGTCGCTTACCTTGAATTTGTTTTGGCAGAAATTGATAAGGAAGTGGAAAGTTCTTTTGAGATTATCACTCCAAAAGAACGCGGCTGTCAGCTTTCTGTTTTTTTACATGGACAAGGCAAAGAACTATTCAACTATTTAATGAAACATGGTGTAATTACCGATTGGAGAGAGCCCAATGTAATTCGGTTGGCCCCGGCACCATTTTATTGTTCTTTCTCCGACATGTACAATTTTGGTCAGATTCTAAAAAAGGGTATTCTTTCAAACCCTACGCCGTAGCCGTATAGCAATTTCATTTTTTTTCTCGCATATCGGATTGATCATGCAATAATGATCAATTTAACACCCATTCATCGAAAAGATGAAGCAACCTAGTACCATGTTGGTTTTTCTTACGTACATATTTAAGTTTTAACCCCAAAATTAAAATGAACATGAAACGTAAAAATGAAAAAATGAACCCCAAAATCGGTATTAAGAAACTGCTGATTTTAACAATGGCTATGGTTGTATGCTTCGCTTCTTGCGAAAAGAAGGAAGTGGATGACCCAACTGCAACAACTCCTAATGAAGAGGTGTCCACAGAAGATCAGGATACCACATTTATTACCAAATACTTTTTGGGAGACCAAGTAAAGGTAAGACTTGAAGAAGATGGCACCTACAGTTTGGCAGGCAGCGATACTAGATTGTTCGAAGAACAATTATCCGATTCCCCTGATTCGTTTGATGAAAATCCTGTGCCCGATGCAGGTCAAACAAATCTTGGATTAGGTGGAGGTGTTCGTAAATGGACCAATGGAGTTGTCTACTATGTAATTAGCGGACTTAGTGCATCGGTGCGTTCCGAACTTCAGAAATCTTTTGATGAATGGACGAGCAAAACCAATGTAACATTTAAAGAGCGGACAAATCAGTCCAATTATGTTACCATTTCTTCTTCAGGATCCAATAGCAATTCTGGAGTGGCTACACTTGGTATGAATGGCTCCAGAGGCTTTATTCGTTTAGGTACCCGGGCCACAGCTGTGGTCATCATCCATGAGATAGGGCATACCTTAGGGTACATTCACGAACAGAATCGTTCTGATAGGGACAATTTTATCAGAATCAATTTTGAGAATATCCAGAATGGAGCACAAGATCAGTTTTTTAAGAGTAATTCAGCAACCTTGTTAACGGGTCAGTTTGATATTAACTCCACCATGATGTATGGCAGTTTTACTTTTAGTAAAAATGGGAGACCCACTATCACAGATTTAAACGGGAATCTGTTACCTCAAAGGCAAGCTAGAATATCTACTTTGGATGTCGAGGGAACTAATTCGTTATACTCATCTTCAGACGGTAACCCAGATACTGGCGGTGAAACCGATCCGTGCGATGGAGTAGATGAGTGGTCTCGATTTAGGAGATATGCTGTTGGCGAACGGGTAACCTATCGTGGTAGTTTGTACGAAAGGGATTTTACCCGATGGAATTTTATCACAAGATGTAATTAATATTAAACAGGGGTTAACCATAAGGCCGTTCTTCGGAGCGGTCTTATTTAAAAGCCCAATTAATTGCCTGGACAAAGTTTTAGCCCTTCAACTGGTCACTATATTTTGATTTTAAATAGGAGGAAGGTGTTGTGTCTTGATACTTTTTGAATTGCCTGGTAAAGTAGGAAGGGTCATTAAATCCAGATTTATACATAACTTCAGCAATAACCGTATTGTTTTCATTAAAAAATTCTACCGCTTTGGCTATCCTAAATTCATTCACAAAGCTGATAAATGTCTGATGGGTCATTTTTTTAAAGAACCTGCAAAAAGAATTCGGAGTAAAACCTAAGCGTGTGGCAATTTCTTGTATTGAAATATTTTTATGAAAATTGTTGTTTACGTATTCAAAGGTTTCTTCCAATCTGCGAATCTCATTCTTTTTGTAATTACTGATAGAAATGGTATCAAAGAGACGCTCGTAAACACCATGTTTGGAAAGTTGGTCAAGAATTGAAAGTAGGTTAACCAATTTCCCTTGATTGTCCATTTTGTCAAATCTTTTGAAAAGTGGCCAAAGGGATTCCTTGGTATGTTCGTCAAAAATTAAGACTTGTCTCGATTTTTCAATCAATTCTTTAATTTTTATCAACTCAGGGAAGACCTTTAATTTGTCCTCTAAAAATTCCTTTTTGAATTGAATGACAACCTCCAGATTATCTTCATTATCCTTGTTTCCAAAATCTGCATGAGGAATATCACCACCTAAAAACACCAAAACACCATTTCCGTAATGCCTTTTTTCGGAACCAATATTTAGGAGTCCTGAACCATTTTTTATACAAACCAGTTCATATTCAGGATGAATATGCCATCCCGCAGATTCGCAATTGGTTGTAGAGTTATAAGTCTCCACCTTCAAGGAAGAGTTGGTGTTGACATTGATGGCTTCTAGCATCGGTTTCATAAGGTAAAATTACCAAAAAAGTGTCCTATAGTTACTAAAAAAGAATAAATCATCATATTGTTTGAATACTTTATCCTAAGTTTTACTTCAAAATCGTGTTTATTTTGTAATGGTATTTAGTGTTGTGCTCAATTATAAAACAAAGTGTAGGTATGGCTAAAGGAAATGGAGATTATTGAGGGACTAAATCGGAATAGAAGACTTGGGGAAGATTTATCTCATATTGCATAGGACCATTAAAACTAAGAACAATAACATTTAAAATACAACAACTACTCGTACAGGTATAGATATGAAATCACTTCAACTAATTTTTTCCAACAGAAGATATTTTGCCCCTGCATGGGTATTTGCCAGTCTCAACATTTGGTTTGGTACCTGGGCCATCTATATTCCAACAGTAAAGGAAAAGTTGGAAATTAATAAGGCTGATCTGGGGATTGCCCTCTTTTGTCTTTCCCTTGGCGTTTTTACCATATTCCCAATTGCATCCAAGATCATAAATAAATTGGGTGTAGGTAGAGCTACTTGGTATAGCGTTCTCTTAACCAGTATCATGGCACTTTTTCCACTTTTGGTGCCTAACTATTACACATTGATGGTGAGCCTGTTTGTTTTTGGGGCATGTACTGGACTAACAGATATTTCTATGAATACGTTAGTGACAGAAATTGAAAAAGAGGACAAAGAAAATTTTATGTCAGCGGTCCATGGTTTTTTTAGTTTAGGAGGTGTAATAGCAGGCCTTGGAAGTTTTTTAATACCTATGATAGGAAATCCGGCTTTGCATATGGGAATAATGGTAGTTCTGGTGCTTATTGTAAACCTTCTTCTCTACAGAAACTACATCCATATTGTAGCGGCACCAATAGATAAAGAGCCATTTAGTTTAAAACTGTTTAAACCACTTTTGTTGTTGGGAATCATTGGTTTTGTTGCCATGGGGAGTGAAGGCGCTATTGTAGACTGGAGTGGGCTATATCTAAAAGAAATAACACTAGCACCAGAGGCGTTTATTGGAGCTGGGTTTCTTGCATTTTCTGTAGCAATGACTTTGGGTCGATTTTTAGGTGATGGAATCAGCGCTAAAATAGGATCTATAAAAATTGTGGCATTAGGCTCTGTGATAGCACTTTTAGGATATTTGCTTGTACTTTCAGGAAATACGCTGTTGGCCATTACAGGTTTTGCCCTAAACGGTCTTGGTTTCTCTGTGATTGTACCCGAACTTTTTCGCATTGGAGGAAATGTCAAGGGAGTAGACTCAGCTCAAGGAATTTCTTTTATAGCGGGTACCGGGTATGCAGGGTTTTTATTGGGACCAGTGATTTTGGGATTTATAGCGGAAAGCGCCTCCTTAACCCATAGCTTTTATGCATTGTTGGGCTGTATTCTACTTGTTTTGGCAACAACACTCTTGTTGAAAAAAAATAAATAGGGTAGCAATTATTTAGTTTTTGATTACTGATAAGTCAGTAAAATTAAGACTAAAACCTTCCTCTGCTTTTCGGTGATCCTGAGCCAGTTTCAAGCCTTCTATTTCAATATAGTCTTCCCAAGTAGTGGTCATGGAAGGCTCTGTTTGGTTAGACTTCCTGAAAACCCACTCGCGAAGAATAAAATCATCTTTAAAGTAAAAATCATAAGCATCCCCAGGAGTATATCCTCCTTCATTGCTGTAAACAATAGTCAGCTTTTGCATGGACTCTCCGCTAATAGGAGATTTTTCCTCTTCAGTATGCTCATAGGTGAAATTTTTAGCATCCCATATAAGATTAAAAGGAGCTAATACCCAATACCTATCATTAATAAAACCACCGTTTATTTTGGTAGCTATGCTATCCATCGATTTTCTGTTGTACAGCAAAGTATCGCCTCCAGAAATGGCGGTTACATCATTGGATTTTGGTTTCCATACCCATGTACGTTCAAAATGTGAGCTATCTCGGTCTACATTGAAGGTAAACGTAAATTCCTGAACGGATTTCCAATTTTCATATCCATGGGCCAACGCGATCTTTTCTAGCACAGATTTTTCTGGTTCTACTTCTTGCTTTGCTGTTTTAGGTTCGTCTTTGCAGGCTAAAAACATAATGGAGGCAACGATGGTGAAAAGTGCTGTGGGCTTCATGGTTTATTTTTCAAACAAATATAACGTCAATTTAATTTATCTTGTCCAATGATTCCTCAAAGAATTTAATAAGACCTAAAACGTTTCAAGTGACTTTTTTAAAAAGGCTGTTTCTAATTTTTATAAATAACCTCGATAAAAATTCATTGGAAACAGAAGACCCGTATGCCCATATATCGGATGAGGAATTGGTTCAGCGGATAGTTACAAACAATAACCCATTACTATTTGGAAAGCTATATGACCGTTATGCAAAGATGGTTTATAACAAATGTTATGGTTTTTCAAGATCTGAGGATGAAGCCGAAGACCTGACCCAAGATGTTTTTTTACAATTGTTCATTAAACTAAAGATGTTTAAGGGGAGATCCAAGTTTTCAACTTGGCTGTATTCGTTCACCTATAACTTTTGTGTGAACTATGTAAATAGAAACAAACAGCGGAAAATGAGTGATAAATCAGTTCCCGTTGAAGATTCTGAATATAAGATCAGAGAAGAAGTGCCAGATGAAAGTCTTTTTGAAATGAAGGCCAGTAAGCTTAAAGAGGCTTTGGAGTTGGTCTCGCCAGAAGACAAATCCATTTTGCTGCTAAAATATCAAGATGGAGCATCCATTAAAGATTTGGTGTCCCTGATGGATTTGGGAGAAAGCGCAGTAAAAATGCGGCTTAAAAGAGCAAAAGAGAAACTATTGGAAATCTATAATACCTTATAATAGATGGCAAAGAAAATTAGAAATCCATTTAGGGAATTAGAAGCCTCTTTACGAGAGGTCCCACCTGGAATGAAGAAAAAAGTAATGAACGATATAGCAGCGGCTAAGTTGATTATGGACTTGGCATCCCTGTTTTCCTTTAATATAGGTTCAGCTTTGCGAAAGCTTTTTAGAACCTCTGGAAATAATTAAAAACAACACGATAAAACTATAACTATGGAAGCAATTAACGAATGGAAAAATTTAACCTTTGATTCTCTAGCCGCCATGGGCAGGGATGTGGCGTTGGCCCTGCCAAAGATTATTGGTGCATTAATTATCCTTTTAATAGGCTGGGTGGTTACCAAAATTGTCCTTTTTGTTTTGGGCAAAGTTTTAAAGCTTGCTAAAATGGATGCCTTGAGTGATAAGATCAATGAAATGGATCTTTTTGGGAAGGGAGATTTTAAAATTGATATCATCAAGGTAATCCTCGGTTTTGTGAAATGGCTGTTGTTATTGGTGTTCTTGATTGTTGCCGCTGATATTTTGAGTTGGGAAATCATCTCAACGGAAATTGGAAACCTGTTGCGTTACCTGCCTAGATTGTTCAGCGCGCTTGCGTTAATGATGATTGGGCTTTACATTGGGAATTTCATCAAAACAACAGTAAAGAAATTGTTTGATTCTTTGGAATTTGGAGGATCTAATGTGGTCAGTAACCTATTGTTTTACATCATCGTAATTTTTATTTCAATTACAGCGTTGAATCAAGCGGGTATTGATACTACGATTATCACTAACAATATCACCTTAATTTTAGGTTCTTTTTTGTTAGCCTTTGCTATTGGATTAGGACTAGGGTCCAGAGATATTATTACAGACCTATTGCATTCTTTTTACACCAGACGCACATATGCAGTAGGAGACAGGGTTGTAATAGGAAAGAATGAAGGTACTATTGAGGCTATAGAAAACAACACCTTAACTTTAATCACCAAAACAGGAAAATTTATAATTCCCATTAAGGATGTAGTTTCCAAAAAGGTTGAGGTAAAAGTAAAATAATTTTATTTGAACAAGTAGATTCTTGAACCCTATAACTTCCTTAGAATTTGATTAATTTTGAAACTTTCAACAAAATCAAAAATGAGTTCAAAAAAAGGAAAGGTTCAGGAGTTAGTCCAAGAAAAATTATTAGAGGAACGCAAAGTGTTTTTATGGGGTATGGTAGATGATGATTCTGCAAAACACGTTATTGATCGTTTGCTCTATTTGGATTTACAGAATAACAAGGAAATTCAATTGATCATTAATAGCCCAGGAGGATATGTAACCTCTGGTTTTGCTATTTATGATACCATAAAACAAATCAAGAGTCCAGTGTCCACCGTTTGTTCTGGTTTGGCAGCTTCCATGGGTTCCATTTTGCTGTCAGTGGGTGAAAAGGGGAGAAGGTTTATTCAGCCCCATGCCCGTGTGATGATTCATCAACCTAGTGGCGGTGCCCGAGGACAGGCCTCCAATATTGAAATCCAAGCTAAGGAGATCATAAAAACCAAAGAACTTGGGGCAAAAATATTGGCAGATAACTGCGGACAAGACTATGATAAGGTTATGAAAGATTTTGACCGTGATTACTGGATGGGAGCGGAAGAGTCCGTGAAATATGGTATCGTAGACGGCATCTTAGAATAAGTTGTAGCCATATAAAAAGGAAAAAGTCCTTCGCAAAGTATTGTGAAGGACTTTTTATATATATGGACGCCGGAGCGGAATATTCTGTAATATATACGTCAACTATAATACCAAAAGCTTACAGGCTTATGTTAAAAAATGCTAAAAGTAGATTTGAGGCAATAGGACATATGCTTATATACCTAAAAGGTGGCGACGAGTCTCCACTTTTCATTAAATTTAGAAGTTAGCAAAACGCTGTAAATTCTGTATTTTTATGGTTTAATGAGAACTGGCCCACGGGCGCATATGACACAGACTTCAAAAAATATTGCCATCATCGGTTCTGGATTGGTGGGTTCACTTTTAGCCATTTACTTAAAAAGAAAAGGACATGCCGTAACGGTTTTTGATAGAAGACCTGATATCAGAACTGTGGAATTTTCGGGGCGATCTATCAACTTGGCCATGAGCAATAGGGGATGGAAAGCGCTTCGTAAATTAGGCTTGGAAGATAGTATAAAGGAAATTGCAATTCCTTTGGACAAAAGGGCAATGCATGTTAATGAAAAACCTGTTTACTTTCAAAAATATGGGAAGGAAGGGGAAGCTATTTGGTCTATTTCCAGAGGAATATTGAATAGGAAAATGATTGATTTAGCGAAACAGGCAGGAACTATTTTTCGCTTTAATGAAAAGGTGTGGGATATAGATCTACCAGAAGCAAAAATATTTACCGGGGAATCTGAAAAAAGTGAATGGAAAGAATATCAATACGATTTGGTTTTTGGTTGTGATGGTGCTTTTTCTAGGGTTAGGCATAAAATGCAACGCCGCAGTAGGTTTGATTATTCCCAGAACTTTATAGATGTAGGATATAAGGAGCTCACCATCCCTCCAAACGAGGATGGAACCCATAAACTGGACAAAAACTCATTTCATATTTGGCCTCGTGGAAAATTTATGCTTATTGCTATGCCCAATATTGACGGTAGTTTTACCTGCACATTGTTTTTACCTTTTGAGGGAGAATTCTCTTTTGAGAACATCACAAATGAAAAGGAAGCCAAAGCATTTTTTAAAACATACTTTCCCAATGTGAGAAAGGAGATTGAAAACCTATCTAAAGATTTCTTTAATAACCCAACCAGTGCCATGGTAACCATGAAATGTTACCCTTGGAGTTACTGGGACAAAGTGGCTTTAGTGGGTGATTCTGCCCATGCTATTGTTCCTTTTTATGGACAGGGGATGAATGCAGGATTTGAAGATATTTCCGAATTGGATGATCTAATGGATACCTACGGTGATGATTGGGAAACCATTTTTAGTGAATATCAGAAAATACGGAAACCTAATGCAGATGCTATTGCAGAACTGAGCTATAGAAATTTTGTGGAAATGAGCAGTAAGACTGCCAATCCAAAGTTTTTGCTACAGAAGAAAATTGAAAAACGATTTGCTACTAGGCATCCTGAGAAATGGATTCCAGTGTATAGCCGGGTCACTTTTTCTGAAAGACCTTATGTCGAGGCATTGGCAATAGGGGATAGGCAAGAAAAAATTATGCAACATGTAATGCAACATCCCAATATTGAGTCGAATTGGGATTCTGATGAAATTGAAAATGAAATTTTGAGCTTACTTTCGGAACAATAGATTTTCATTTAAAAGAAATAAAAAAGCCACCTAAAAGGTGGCTTCATATTTTTAGAAAGGGAATCTGACTATATCTTAGCAAACATTCCTTGCATTCTTTCTTGTTCTTCTTCGGCTAACTGAGGGTCTACCAAGATTCTACCACTATGCTCATCAGTGATGATTTTCTTTCTTGACGCAATCTCAACCTGTACCTGAGGTGGTATTGTAAAGAATGAACCACCTGAAGCACCTCTTTCTACGGCTACTACGGCCAAACCATTTTTTACATTATGGCGGATTCGTTTGTATGCCTGTATTAGGCGGTCTTCAATTTTTTCCTCAAATTCTTCAGATTTTTTAAGAAGTGCTTTTTCTTCTTTTTCAGTTTCAGCAAGAATGGCGTCTAATTCCCCTTTTTTATGTTTAAGGTGACCTTCTCTTTCTGACAACTTCTCCTTTGTTTCAGAAATCACTTCTTTTTTCTGCTCTATCTGAACTTTGAACTCTTTTATATTCTTTTCTGCCAATTGAATTTCCAATTCCTGGAATTCAACTTCTTTGCTCAAAGAATTAAACTCACGGCTGTTTCTAACATTCTTTTGTTGCTCAGCATATTTTTTAATGAGGTTCTTAGACTCCTCAATAAGATTTTTCTTGGCGGTAATCTCAAAATTTACCGTTTCAACATCTGTCTTCAGCTTGTCCATACGTGTTTTAAGGCCAAGGACTTCATCTTCCAAGTCCTGTACCTCTAGAGGTAATTCTCCTCTAACATTGCGTATTTCATCAACCCTGGAATCAATAAGTTGCAGATCATACAACGCTCTTAATTTTTCCTCCACGGTGTTTTCTTTTTTATTCGCCATAAATTATAAATACTTGATGGGATTTGTTATGCTCTCCGATAAAGAGATTGCAAAATTAGGAATTTTTTTGATAAGATAATCAACCAATAAATCTTTTGTAAACTGCTCAGTTTCAAAGTGCCCAATATCTGCAATGATCAACTGTTTTTCAGCCTCGTAAAATTGATGGTATTTTATATCAGCTGTGATAAAAACATCTGCATTGGCATTTTTGGCTGCTGAAATGGCAAATGCACCACTGCCCCCTAAAACAGCTACTTTCTTCACCTTTTTACCTAAAATTTGAGAGTGCCGTATCATTGAGGTATTCATCTTTTCCTTTACCATTTGTAGAAATGGGTTCTCATCCATTTCCATCTCCAGTGTACCTACCATACCCATACCAATATCTTGGTTGGTATTTTCTAAAGTGGAGATTTCATAGGCAACTTCTTCATAAGGATGATGCGCAAAAAGCGCATTTAAGATCCTTTTTTCTTTTTCAAAAGAAAAAATAACGTTGATCTGGGCTTCCTTTTCCATGTGCAATTCGCCCACATTACCTAGGGAAGGACTGGTCCCTGCTCCAGCTTTAAAACTGCCAAGCCCCTCAGTTATAAAACTGCAATTGGTATAATTTCCTATGGCACCTGCACCTGCTTTAAACAGTTCCGATTTTACAGCGTCAGCTTTTTCAATGGGAACATAAGTGGTCAATTTTTTAATCGTCCCTTTTTTGGGAATAAGGATTTTAGGGTTGCGTAATCCCAAGACTTCACAAATTTTAGCATTGACCCCAACATTACTATTGTCTAAGGCGGTATGCATACTGTAAATAGCAATGTTGTTTGCTATGGCTTTAATTACGGTACGCTCCACATAATTACGCCCCGTAAGTTTTTTAAGCCCTTGAAAAATAATAGGATGAAAACTAACAATAAGATTACAGCTTTTTTTTATAGCTTCATCCACAACAGTTTCCAGTGTATCCAGCGTTACTAAGATTCCTGTCACTTCTTGATTTGGGTTTCCAACCAACAATCCAACATTGTCAAAACCCTCTGCGTGCTCCAATGGAGCTAGTTCCTCCAGTATTTTTGTAATATCCGTTACCGTCATTTGGTATTTCTTAATAGTGCTAAAGATAAAATATTATATTTTCGTCAAATGCTACAACTGCTTCGCAAAATAGCGTTTCCCTTTTCCTTAATCTATGCATTGGTGGTAGTGATAAGGAATTTTTTTTATGACAAAGGATTCTTTTCATCCATTTCCTATAAAACTCCAACCATTTGCGTTGGAAATCTTAGCGTTGGAGGTACCGGAAAGACCCCAATGGTGGAGTATTTGATTAGATTACTAAAAGGCCATAAAACTGCTGTATTGAGCAGGGGATACAAAAGAAAATCGAAAGGGTTTTTGCTTGCTGATTCCAAGAGTACTGTTGAGGATTTGGGAGATGAGCCTTTTCAAATGTTTAGAAAATTTCCAGAAACTGCATTGGCGGTAGATGCCGATAGAAGAAACGGAATTACAACGCTTGAAAAAATGATCAAGCCAGATATTATTCTTTTGGACGATGCATTTCAGCATAGAAAGGTAAAACCAAGTATATCGATTTTGTTGACCGCATATGATAGATTGTATGTGGATGATTGGTATTTGCCAACTGGAGATTTAAGGGATAGTAGATTGGAGGCAAAAAGGGCGAATTTGATAATTGTCACCAAATGTCCGAAAGATTTGTCCAATACAGAAAAAGAAATGGTTTTAAAGAAGTTAAAGCCATTGCCGGGTCAGGATGTACTTTTTTGCAGCTTAAAATATTCTGAGGTATTCAAAAACTCCCATGAAAGTATAAGCTTATCCAACTTGGATGAAAAAAAGATTGCTTTGGTTACTGGAATTGCCTCACCTAAACCGTTGGTGCAGCATCTAGAGGGACTAGGGCTTCAATTTCAACATTTCGAATATGGCGACCATCATTACTTTTCTGAACAAGAAATAGCCCGATTTAAGGATTTTGAGCTTGTATTGACTACTGAAAAGGATTTTGCACGGTTAAAGGGTAAACTGGAAAATCTATACTATTTAGAAGTGGAGCACGATTTTGATGTTGCTGATCATGAAATTTTAAAGCAAGCGGTTACCTCGCTGCTTTAGACTTGACCTTCCATTTTGCTTTTGAAGATATTTTCGCCAATCTTCTGATAGAAAACCTCTGGTTTAAAGGGTTTGGTGACCACATCATTACAACCGGCTTCATAAAAACTATCCAAACTATCATCCAAGGAAATAGCCGTTAAGGCAATAATTGGAATTTCCTCATCAAACTTTCGTATTTGACGTGTGGCTTCTTCACCACTGATTCCCGGCATATGAATGTCCATTAATATAGCATCGTATGTGTTGGACTTGGCCAAATCAATGGCTTCATTACCGTTATTGGCAATGTCACAAGTAATTTCTTTTTTGGTAAGCATTTTTTTGGTGATAACCTGGTTGATCTTGTTATCCTCCACAATTAAAACATGCAGGCCTTTAAATTCAAACTCCTCTGGATCAATTTCAAAGGAAATCTCTTCTAGCGCATTGGTATCAGATTTAAGGTCCATTTCGAAAAAGAAAGAACTACCGTGCTCCAATTCACTTTCTAAATGGATTTTACTATTGAAAAGACCGAGTAAGCTCTTTACAATAGTAAGTCCTAAACCAGTTCCACCATATTCCCTGTTAATTTGAACAGACCCTTGTTCGAAACTGTCAAAAATATTCTTTTGTTGATCTTCAGAAATACCTATTCCGTTATCTTTTACTTCAAAGTACAGTTTAACATCGTCTTCATCTTTTTTCAGCAGTTTGGCAATAACCTCAACTTTGCCATCTTTAGTAAATTTTAGAGCATTCCCAACCAAATTCATGAAGATTTGGGATATTTTAATAGGGTCTCCCAAAAGATGCTGTGGAATGTTGGGGTCGTAATCAAGAATCAAACTGGTATTATTTTCACTTGCATTCTGTTGTAAAGAATCAACCACATCTGCAAGAACCTTCTGCAACTTAAACTCAATGTTTAACGGCTCAAGTTTGTCTGCATCTATTTTATTTATTTGAAGAATATCATTGATGAAATTCAGTAAGTAATCTCCTGAAAATTTTAAAGATTTTAAATGCTCTTTTTGATGTTCAGACGGGTTTTCTTCTAAAAGCAAGTGCGTTAATCCAGTAACTGCATATAATGGCGTCCTAAGTTCATGGGTAACAGTTGACAAAAAGTTGGTTTTTGCTTCCATTGCAGAAACTGCAGAATCTCTTGCCAACTCCAATTCTTTGTTCTTTGTGTATAGTAAATCGTTTGTTTTAAGCTTGATTTGGTTGTTTCTAAAAAGTGACACAGCTAATAGCGATATAATGGTCAAAAATGCTGAGGTCAGTATCAAAGTGATTTCCGAACGACTTTTGGATTCGCTGAGCTCTTCATTTTTAGCCGTTAGCTTATTGATCTCATTCATTTGATGCTCAAACCTAATCTTGTCTGCAGTTTTTGCCTCTAATTTTACTTTTTCGATATTAAAGATGGAATCCTTGATTTGTTCAAGATTTTTCTTGAAACGAAGTGACTCATCAAAACTTCCCGTTTTTTCATAAATAATGGAAAGCCTTTCGTGGGCTGTTTTTATTTCCTTGAAAAACCCATGCTTTTCGGCCAGTTCCAAAGCTGCTTTGGAATGAATTATCCCTTCTTCAAGGTCATCGAGTTCCAAACTTATTTTTGCCAACTGTAGATTGGCTTTTGTGGCCAAATATGCCCTTTCTTTATCATCTGAATTGACAATAAGTGCATGCAGGTTCTTTATTGCGTCTTCATACTTCTCAATGTTGGTGAAGATGTAGGCTTCTAACAGTAGAATGTTGTTGCTTAAGTTTCTGTTGTTGCTCAACTTTCTGGATTCTTCCAAAAGTTTTAAAGATTGAAAATTGTTGCCTTCATCAAAACGTATTGCAGCCTCTAGATAATTGTGAAAAGCCTGACCATAGGAATAGGAAAGGTCTTTTAGTAGAATACTGGCCCTATCCCAATAGAAAACAGTAGTTTCTCGGTCTCCTTCTTCTAAAAATATACGTGCATATTGGTGATAGGTATCTAATAACAGTTTGGCATCTTCATTGTTTTCGGCTATTTCAGCAGCTTGATCAAGAGTTTCCAGGGCTTTGTCAACCTTATTTTGATGCCTGTATGACATGAACTGGTCAAAGATGGCTTGTACTTTTGCTGCAGAGCTAACATCACTTTGTCCAAACGTAATGTATGAGCATAAAAAAAGTAACAACACAAGTAATTTTGCGTTGCACGCACTTTTATATATGGTATTTGATGTCAAACGTAGTTTTTCTTTATAAACAAAGCTATTAAATCGACAATTCTGGAGCAATATCCAGTCTCATTATCATACCATCCGATGATTTTCACCATTTTTCCAATAACGGAGGTCATTAAAGAATCAAACGTACAAGAATAACAACTATTGTTTATATCAATGGAAACAATAGGGTCTTCGGTATAATGCAGTACGTTTTTAAGCTGATTATTGGCGTAATGTTCAAAAGTATGGTTAATTTCTTCAATAGAGGTCTCTTTTTTAACATTGAACGTGATATCGGTTAGTGAACCGTTAGGTACGGGAACACGAATGCCACATCCTCCAATGACATCTGATAGTTCCGGAAAAATTCGCGTAAGTGCTTTAGCAGCCCCTGTGGTTGTTGGTATTATGGATTGACTAGCTGCCCTGGACCTTCTTAAATCCCGATGTGGCCTATCGTGCAAACTTTGATCCGAAGTATAGGAATGCACCGTGGTAATGTAGGCTTGCTCAATACCGCATAGCTCATTGATTACTTTGATCATGGGTGCAGCATTATTGGTGGTGCAAGAGGCATTGGAGATGATATCATCGTCTTTTGCAATTTGCTCTTCATTTACGCCCATTACCACCATTTTAATATCCTCCTCATCGGGTGGAACGGATAGGATTACCTTTTTTGCTCCATTTTTTAGGTGATGCGTAAGGGATTCCCTGGTTTTAAATTTTCCCGAAGCTTCAACCACGATATCCACATTGTACGTGCTCCAGTCTATTTGCTGAGGATTATCCTGGTTTAGGATATGCACCTTTTTACCGTTGATACTAATTTGGTTCTTGGTAGACGTTATCTCTGCGTTGAGAGGACCATGGATACTATCATATTTTAGGAGATGGGCAAGTGTTTTGGCATCTGTAAGGTCGTTTATGGCAACTACATTTATGTTGGAATGTGCCTGAAGCAACCTAAATAGCGTTCTTCCAATACGTCCGAAACCATTTATGCCGATATTAACATGCTTCATTGAATAAAAGGATAAATAGCGTGTTTGGCTAATGAATATGCTTGTGAGCTTTATATGAAGATCGCACCAATGCACCACTTTCTACGTGCCTAAAGCCCATTTTAAGGCCTATTTCTTCATACTTTTTAAATTGTTCTGGAAGAATAAATTCTTTTACGGGCAAATGCTTTTTGGAGGGTTGTAGATATTGGCCAATGGTGACAACATCGACTTCTGCTTTTCTAAGATCTTCCATGGTGTTGATGACTTCCTCTTCCAACTCCCCCAGTCCAAGCATAATACCAGATTTGGTCCGGTTTGTACCATTTTGCTTTAAATAGGACAGTACTTCCAAACTTCTTTCATATTTGGCCTGTATGCGTACTTCCCTGGTCAATCTCTTTACAGTTTCCATGTTATGTGAGATTACCTCTGGGGCTACTTCTAAAATTCGGTCTAAATGCGTTTCTACCCCTTGAAAATCTGGAATAAGTGTTTCCAAAGTTGTTTCTGGATTCATTCTACGAATTGCTTTCACTGTCTCTGCCCAGATAATGGATCCCATATCCTTTAGGTCATCTCGATCAACGGAGGTAACCACAGCATGTTTTATTCCCATTATTTTAATGGAACGCGCCACTTTTTCTGGTTCTGCCCAGTCCACGCTCTCAGGTCTTCCTGTTTTTACACCACAAAAACCGCATGAGCGGGTGCAAATATTGCCGAGGATCATAAATGTTGCAGTTCCTTCCCCCCAACATTCTCCCATATTAGGACAGCTTCCGGAGGTGCAAATAGTATGCAAATCATATTTATCCACAAGACCTCTAAGTTGGGTATACTTTTTCCCAGTTGGGAGTTTTACCCTAAGCCATTTTGGTTTTCCTTTTGGTGGTAGAACATTGTCAACAGCAGTTGTGCTCATATGAAAAATTTGAGGTACAAAGATACGAAACTGGGAAGGAAACCTCGGATGAAGATTATGTCACTTTTTTTCAATAATCTCTGCTAAAAGCTTTTTGGCGCGTAGCAGTTTTACTTTGATGTTGTTTACAGGTTCGTTGAGTTGCTTTGCAATTTCGGCATAGCTTAACTCATTGAAATAACGAAGATTAATTACTTTTTGGTAATGAGGTTTTAATTTTTTGATGTGCTGTAAAAGATTGGCGAGATTTTGTTCTATGATCAACTGATCCTCTGCTGAAGGTGTTTCGTCCAAAACCTTTTTCACCTCGTCCCCGTCGCTGTCCATATCGTCTAAAAGGCTCCTTTTTCTCTTCCTGATAAGGTCTACATGTAGGTTTTTGGAAATAGTGATAAGCCATGTTTTAAATTCATAGGCCTCATCATAGGAATTTATCTTATCAAATGCTTTTGAAAAAGTTCTAATGGTGATGTCTTCCGCATCGTTCTCGTTTTTGGTCCTTGTAAGTTGAAAACCATAAACATCATTCCAAAAAGTATTCAATAGAATGCTAAAGGCAATTTGATTTCCATCTTTTGCCTTCTTTATATGCTCTTTTATTGACTGCTCAGTTTTATTCAAAAACGTGATTTTGCAGGGTGGTTTTAATAAATGAGTTATTGTAACTCTGGAACGGAGTCTTTTTTACAGTCTTGCTCAGATGGAAGTTTTCCGCAAAAACCGCAGGCTTCACCTTCTTTATTTAGGTATGGATTCTGGCTTGCACAGGTGCCAGCAAATTTACCGTCTTTTTTAGACCATATTTTAATTGCTATTCCTGCAAAAGCAAGTCCTAAGAGACCAATGGTTAATAGCGCTAACTTCATATTCCAAATTTTGGACAAAGTTACAAAATACCTGTCTAAGGATATGAAGTTTAAGGAGACTTTAGATATAACCCTTAATAGTTGATGTTTGCTACAATATTTTGAACGGTAGGGGCAGTGTTTCCTCCTTCGGGTTCAATAGTGATGTAACCAATGGCGTTTTCGGCGTAAGGCAATGCCAAAAGATTATCCTTGTTATCCAATTGTTTGATAACACCTAAATTCACCAACTCACCGTTTACTTCTGCCCACATTTGGAAACATTTGTTTTCAGGTAGGTTAGGTACATTGCTTACATTGATATAAGATAATTTTTTAACAGGGTTGATGTAGGCTACTGCTTTAAGCTCTTTTGCCTCCATTTTGCCTCTTACATTATATCTCTTTGTATCTGGATTGTTGAGCACAATAAACTGGTTTCTTACATCCTCCAGCTGATTTTTCATGTCTTCCTTCAAAAACTTTATTTGGTTGGTCACCATAGTATTTTCTTCTTGAAGGGTTTTATTTTGGTTCCAGAAGACATACGAGGACCCTGCAAATATCATGATGGCGACACTTGCTGCAACAGCATAACGAAGGAAACGTCTGCTGATCGCTTTTTCTTTGCGGGCGCTATACAAAATAATTTCTTTGAGGCCTTCAGGTGTTGCCCTAGCATACATTTTAGCGTAAGCCTCCAAATTATCTTGAAGTAGATTGTAGGTTTCCCTTACTTCAGGATACATGGCAATATATCTTTCCGCTTTTAGAGCTTCTTCCTTTGTGGTATCTCCCAAAAGGTACTTCTCTAGCGTATCCGAATCCAAGAATATTTTTACTTTTTCTGTCATGGCAATAGATTTATCAATAAAAGTAAACTCATAGTTGTACCGTAAATTTTTCCAAGTTCCCTTAAACCAATTTTCAATCTTGATTTAATGGTTCCTAAAGGGATGTCCAATTCATCACTAGCTTCTTGCTGTGTCATTCCTTGAAAAAACAGGGCTTCTAAAACAATCTGGTATTTAGTCTCTATTTTTTCCAGGTTTTCCTGAACATCCATAAATTCCGGCCTAATGCCGTTTACTCCTAGGTTATATACGTCTGAAACGTCTATTTGGACTTCTTTATCAGATTTATTGTTAACACTTCTTAACTTATCAATGGCGGTATTTCTGGTAATGCGAAATAACCAGGTAAAAAGTTTTGCTTTGGAGGGGTCGTAAGAGTCTGCCTTTTTCCAGATTTTAATGAAGCTTTCTTGCAGGACATCTTGTGCCAAATCTTCATCACGAACTACTTTATATGCAACTCCAAATAAGGTGTCTCCGTAGTTGTCATATAGCAGCGATATAGCTTTGTCATCCTTTTCGGCAAGCAATGAAACAATATGTTTCTCAATTAGTGTACTCATTTATGGTTCGTTAGGGCAAAATTTCAGGGGGCTAAAATCTAAAATAACGTTTATATCGTATATACTACAACGCTAAGTTAGAAAAAGGATTATTTGTTGGCGTTTTAAATACAACATAAAGAAAGCATACTTCTGTTAAGTATATACAATTTTGGTTAGTTTGGTTTGGTATAGCCCCTGTTATTGTTACAATACAGGGGTTATTTTATGATATTAACTTCTGGATGTATGCGTATCTTGAATTTACGGTCCACTTCCTGATGAATCAACTGCGCCAGCTCAAGTATTTCCCCACCCGTGGCATTCCCATAATTTACAAGTACTAAGGCCTGTTTTTCATGCACTCCCGCATCTCCAAACCGCTTTCCTTTAAATCCACATTGCTCAATTAACCAACCTGCCGGAATCTTAAATTGATCTTTGTCCATAGAGTAAGATGGAATATCAGGATGCGCTTTTTTAAGTTTCTCAAAGCTTTTTTTGGAAATGACCGGATTTTTGAAAAAACTACCGCTATTGCCTATTTCATTAGGGTCTGGCAGTTTACTTTGACGAATTGCTATCACTGCATTGGATACATCTTGGATTGTAGGATATACTATCCCATTTTTTTTAAGCTCTCCTTCGATAGCTCCATAACCTGTGTTTAAAGCGTGATTCTTTTTGGTCAACTTTAAGCTTACCGAAGTTATGATGTACTTATTTTTAGCAGCGTTCTTAAAAATAGAATCCCTATAACCAAATTCGCAAGCTTCTTTATCAAAGGCAATTAACTCACCAGTTTCTATTTCCATAGCGGAGCAGCTTACAAATACATCTTTTAGTTCCACTCCATATGCGCCAATGTTCTGTATAGGTGCTGTACCCGTGTTCCCAGGAATGAGGGAGAGGTTTTCCAGTCCGCCATATCCTTGTGCGAGGCTCCAAAGCACCAGTTCGTGCCAGTTTTCCCCCGCCATTACTTTAACTATGGCCTCATCTTCATTTTCATCTACTACTGTTATGCCTTTTAAGTTGATGTGCATCACCAGCGCATCAATATCCTTAGTAAGTAGTATGTTGCTTCCGCCACTGAGGATAAATTTTGTAGGATAGGATTCAAGTTCAAGTACCTTCTGAAGCTGTACAAGTCCATTTACTTCAATAAAAAAGCGAGCCTTTGCATCAATTCCAAAGGTATTGTACTTTTTTAGGGATATGTTTTCTTGAATATTCACTAACCGTTATACTTTTTTAGGGCTGCTCCCAATATTTGTACTGCAGAGATTAGCTGCTCTTTTTTGAGTACATAAGCGATTCTTATTTGGTTCTCACCCAAACCTTTTGTGGCGTAAAACCCAGCCGCCGGTGCAACCATAACGGTTTTTCCATCCACATCAAACTTTTCCAAGAGCCATTGTGCAAAATCATCAGAATTGGAAATTGGTAATTCTACAACACAATAAAAAGCACCTTGCGGGATAGCTACTTTAACACCTTCCAGTTTTTGCAGTTCAGAAATAAGAATATTCCTCCGTTCCGCATATTCCTCAATTACATCATCAAAATACGCTTGTGGAGTGTCCAAAGCGGCTTCACTTGCAATTTGTGCAAATGTAGGGGGAGATAATCGAGCTTGGGCAAATTTCATTGCAGTTTGCACCACTTCTTTGTTTTTAGATACCAAACAGCCAATACGTGCTCCGCACATACTATATCTTTTGGAAACGGAGTCTACTATTATGGCATGTTCCTCCAACCCCTCTTCCTGCAAAATAGAGTAATGTTTACGCCCCTCATATGTAAATTCTCGGTATACCTCATCCGCAACCAAGAATAGATTGTGTTTTTTTACAAGTCTGGCAAGTTGCTGTATTTCATCCTTACTATACAAATACCCAGTAGGATTTCCCGGATTACAGATTAGAATGGCTTTTGTTTTTGGGGTAATCAGTTTTTCAAAATCCGCAATTGCAGGCAATGCAAAGTTGTTTTCAATAGTAGACACAATAGGAACAACATTCACCCCTGAGGCTGTTGCAAAACCATTGTAGTTGGCATAAAAAGGTTCAGGGATGATTATTTCGTCTTCGGCATCCATTATGGTGCCCATTACAAAAGAAAGAGCCTCCGAACCTCCAGTGGTAACAATAATGTCATTACTGGTTACTTGAATATCTTTTTTTGCATAATATGCAGCAATCTTTTCTCTATACTGCTCCGAACCTTCAGTCATACTATACGCGAGAACCTCTATGGTATGGTTCCTCACGGCATCTAGTGCTATTTGTGGGGTTTTAATATCAGGTTGACCAATATTCAGGTGAATTACATGGGTTCCCCTTTTTTTAGCTTCTTCAGCATAAGGAACCAATTTACGAATAGGAGAGGCCGGCATTTGTAGCCCTTTTGCAGATATACTTGGCATGCATCAAATTTTAGGCAAAAATGGGAAAACCAACGCATGGAAACAACACATTATGCTATTATTTAAGTGCTTTATGGAATGTTAAAGTAAAGAAGCAGTCCACTATTATTTTGTATATTTAGAAGAGATAACCTTTTAGAAGTAAGCAAATTGAAAAAAAACCTACATTGTTTTATACTTCTTTTAGTGCTACTTCCGTCTCTGGTTTTGGCGCAAGGGTTTAAGTTGCCCAAAGACCAAAAGTTCCAAAAAATCCATTTTGAGCTTATTAATAACCTAATTATTATTCCTTTGGAAATTAATGGGGATAAACTGAAGTTTGTTCTGGATTCTGGGGTAAGTAAGCCCATTCTTTTTAATCTTTCGGATCAAGATTCCATTCAAATAAATAATGTTTCAGAAGTTACCATTAGAGGGCTAGGGGATGGAGAACCAATGAAAGCATTAAGTTCAAAGGGAAATACCTTCAAACTGGGCAAGGCTAAGAATAGCAACCAAGATTTATATGTGGTTTTAGATAAGGAAATTAATTTTTCCACCTCCTTGGGAATTCCTGTGCATGGTATCTTGGGATATGATCTGTTTCGAGATTTTATTGTTGAGGTAAACTATAATTCTCAAAACATTAAACTTCATAATCGAGATGCATACAAACCCGGTCGTAAAGGAAAATCTCAAACCCTTAGGATGTCTATTGAGCGAAGAAAAGCATATGTTGAAGGCACTGTTTTAATGTCGGGTGCGGAAGATATACCTGTTAAATTATTGGTAGATACCGGGAGTAGTGATGCACTTTGGCTTTTTCGAGAGCCAGAAAAAGGATTGGAAATACCAGAGAAAAACTATGAAGATTATCTTGGTAGAGGTCTAAGTGGCGACATTTTTGGGAAGCGAACCAAGGTAAGTGGTATTAAGATTGGTGATTTTGAATTAAAAGATGCCAAAGCTGCCTTTCCGTACAGAGAGTCCTTCGGATATATTAAGAATCTAGGCGATCGTAATGGTAGTGTTGGTGGCGAGATTCTGAAGCGATTCAATATCATTTTCGATTATGCCAGAGGGGAAATTACCTTTAAAAAGAATGGAAATTTCAGGGCACCGTTCCAATACAATATGGCTGGAATTGAATTGCAACACAATGGTTTGCGCTATATAGCTGAGAGTATCGCCGATTTTAATGGTGTGGTGAGAAGTGATGACGATACTTTTGGTAACGTACAGATTTTGTTGGAAAACAAAACACGACTAAGTCTAGTGCCAGAAATTATTGTATCCGGTATCCGTGCGGGAAGTCCAGCTGCCGAAGCGGGTTTGCAAGAAGGAGATGTTATTTTAGCCGTGAATGGAAAGAAAATACACCGATATAAACTGCAAGAAGTATTAAAAATGTTGAATGAGAAAGAAGGCAAACGAATACGTGTCTTAATTGAACGCTATAACAATGACCTTATGTTCTCTTTTGTACTCAAGAAAGTGTTTTAACTAAAAAAGCCCCATTAATGGGGCTTTTTTTATGAATAAATTCTCGTTTTTACTATTTAGCGCCTTCGCCTTTAACAGTCCCTTTTATTTTAAGAACTTTCGTAGGTGTGTCTGCATTAGACGTTACTGTAATGGCCTTTCTAATTGGGCCAACCCTTTTAGTATCATATTTTACTTCAATCTGGCCAGTTTTGCCAGGCAAAATAGGACCTTCAGGCTTTTTTGGAATGGTACATCCACAGCTGGATTTGACATTGCTGATTACCAATGGAATGGATCCTGTGTTGGTAAACTCAAAAACTCGAACACCGTCGCTACCTTTTTCAATTTCACCATAGTCAATGGTTTCGCTCTTGAATTCAATTTTTGCTGCTGCCGCATCTTGGGCATAAATGCCTAAAGAAACCAGCCCAACAAACAACATGAGTACAGTTTTTTTCATCATTTCTAGTTTTGGGTGAACTTCAAATGTAAATGTTTTCACACCTGCATCCAAAATTCTTTTGTTATGTAATAACGTTACTTATTTTTGTTTCGTATTCCGGAATTGGCTCTCGGCCGAAGAATAGCGTTAAATTAACATTGTCTATTCCCTTCCTAACACCAATCCGGGTCAAAAAAGACAAAAACTATACCGAAAAATGGAAATTCCATCAAAATATGAACCCAATAGGGTAGAAGAGCACTGGTACCAATACTGGACAAAGCACGATTTTTTTAGTTCAAAACCAGATGAAAGAGAGCCCTACACCATAGTTATTCCCCCACCAAACGTAACTGGAGTGCTGCATATGGGGCATATGCTTAACAATACTATTCAAGATGTTCTCATTCGTAGAGCGAGGCTTTTAGGTAAAAACGCCTGTTGGGTACCCGGAATGGATCATGCGTCCATTGCCACTGAGGCTAAAGTGGTGGCGAAATTAAAAGATCAGGGTATTGCCAAAGCCGATTTATCCAGGGAAGAATTCCTAAAACATGCTTGGGATTGGACCAATGAATATGGTGGAGTTATCCTTCAGCAGTTAAAAAAATTGGGCTGTTCCTGTGATTGGGACCGGACAAAGTTCACCATGGATGACGATATGTCAACCTCAGTAATCAAGGTTTTTGTGGATTTGTATGAAAAAGGACTCATTTACAGAGGATTTCGTATGGTGAATTGGGACCCTGAAGCTAAGACCACACTTTCCGATGAAGAAGTGATTTATGAAGAACGACAGGGTAATCTGTATTATTTGGCCTATGAAATTGAGGGCTCTGATGAAAAAGTGACCATTGCCACTACCAGACCAGAGACCATTCTTGGTGATACCGCTATTTGTATCAATCCAAATGACGAAAGATACAGGCATTTAAGAGGTAAAAAAGCCATTGTTCCCATTTGTAATCGTGCTATACCCATTATTGAGGATGAATACGTGGATATTGAGTTTGGAACAGGTTGTCTTAAGGTAACCCCTGCGCATGATGAAAATGATAAAAATTTAGGGGATAAACATGGCTTGGAAGTCGTGGACATTTTTAATGAAGATGCTACTTTAAACTCTTATGGGCTTCACTATCAAGGTAAAGATAGGTTTGTTGTTCGTAAAGAGATTTCCAAAGAACTGGAAGCGCAAGGTTTTTTGGTAAAAACCGAACAGCATATCAACAAAGTAGGTACCTCAGAACGTACCAAAGCAGTTATTGAGCCGCGATTATCGGATCAATGGTTCCTGAAAATGGAAAATTTGGCCAAACCTGCTATTGAGGGAGTGCTGAAAACTAATGATGTCAAACTTTATCCAAAAAAGTTTGAAAACACCTACCGTCATTGGATGGAGAATATTCGTGACTGGAATATTTCCCGACAATTGTGGTGGGGACAACAAATTCCTGCCTATTATTTTGGTGATGGAAAAGAGGATTTTGTAGTTGCTGAGACCAGGGAAGAGGCTTTGGAGAAAGCAAAATCCAAGAAACCAAGTGTTCAAGAGTCAGATTTACGGCAAGATGCCGATGTACTAGATACATGGTTTTCCTCTTGGTTGTGGCCAATAAGTGTTTTTGGTGGCATTTTGGAACCGGAAAATGAAGAAGTAAATTATTATTACCCCACCAGCGACTTGGTAACAGGGCCAGATATTTTGTTTTTCTGGGTGGCGAGAATGATTATTTCAGGGTATGAGTATCGCGGAAAGCGACCCTTTGAGAATGTGTACTTAACGGGATTGGTTCGCGATAAACAAAGACGAAAAATGTCCAAACAGTTGGGTAATTCGCCTGATGCCCTCAAACTGATAGAAGATTTTGGTGCAGATGGTGTCCGTGTAGGCCTTTTGCTGAGTTCTGCAGCGGGTAACGATTTAATGTTTGATGAAGCCCTTTGTCATCAAGGAAAGAACTTTGCAAATAAGATTTGGAATGCTTTTCGATTAATAAAAGGGTGGGAAATCGCAGATTTACCACAACCAGAAGCTGCCAAAATGGGAATCGACTGGTATGCCGCTAAGTTTAATCAAACGCTAGCTGAAATAGAGGACCACTTCTCTAAATATCGTATTTCTGATGCTTTGATGGCCATTTATAAATTGGTATGGGACGATTTCTGTTCTTGGCTTTTGGAAATAGTCAAGCCCGCATATCAACAGCCTATAGATCAAACCACTTTTGATGCAGTTATCCACTTGTTTGAAGAAAATTTAAAGCTATTGCATCCCTTCATGCCATTTTTATCTGAAGAAGTATGGCAGCATATTGCAAAACGTACTCCAGAGCAGGCTTTGATTGTATCAAATTGGCCTAAGGCTAAGGACGTAAATACTAGTCTAATTGCCGATTTTGATTTTGCTTCAGAAGTGATTTCTGGTATTCGTACTATCCGAAAGGATAAAAATATTCCTCAAAAAGAAGCTTTGGAACTTTTTGTCCTAAACAGTGGAGAAGTAAGTAGTACAATGGATTCCATTATTACCAAATTGGGTAATATAAGCCAGAAAGAGGCGGTGGCAGAAGGTATGGATGGAACAATAAGTTTTCGGGTAAAGAGTAACGAATATTTTATTCCTATTGGTGGCGCTATTGATATAGATGCTGAAATAAAGAAGATTACCGAAGAACTTAAGTATACCAAAGGCTTTTTACAATCCGTACAAAAGAAATTGAGCAATGAACGTTTTGTGAACAATGCTCCTGAAAACGTGGTGGCCATTGAAAAAAAGAAGGCTTCAGACGCTGAAGCTAAAATTGAGACTTTAGAAAAGAGCTTGGCTAGTTTGGAATAACCATCGTTGGCGTATCAATTACTGAAGACGAAAAAAAGAATGGTTTTTATCTTATCACCCATTTTTTTTCTCAGAATAGAAAATGCCTTGGTCATATGACTTTCCACTGCTTTGACGGATATCTTTAAATGCTCGGAGATTTCAATATTTGTTAGCCCGTCTTGTTTACTTAGCGTAAAAACTTTCTTGCATTTGGGAGGTAAGGTTTCTATTTCTGCTTTTACAACGGTAATAACCTTATTGATTTGGTCCCAATCTTTTTGCTCTAGAAAATTATTCAATGTTTCAACGTACTTCTTTTCTAAAGAAGACATTGATTTTTGTTTTCTGGTTTGATCAATAAACTCATTATAGGTGAGTTTATGGAGATAACTTTTTAATGAATATTCCGCCTTTAATTGTGACCGTTGTTCCCAGACCTTTAAAAATACATTTTGAACAATATCTTCAGATTTGCCAGTATCCTTGGATAAATTATAGGCAAATGTACAGAGTAGTTGATGGTACTCTTGGATAAGATGGGCGAAAGCTTTTTCATCTCCTTGTTTTAGGTGCTCAACCAAAACACTATGTTGATGAAATTTTAGCAAAACGTATCGGTTTGGTAATATCGAAGCTAGGCCAAAATTTTAAAGAAGGCAATTATAGCATCAATATTTTCCAGGTATTGGCGGATGTTTTGTTTTTTTCTCTAAAAAAAATAAAATCCCAATGAATTGGATACATATAGTAATGAAAATTCTCACAGAATTAACAAAATATCAATTAATTCTAAAAAAAGTATTTACAAAAGATGGGGTATTGTTAATTGGTTTCGTAATACATAAAAAGAACCATTAAAATGTCAACAAAAAGGGCTCACTATCTTATTACCAAATTTCTTACCGATAAACTATCGGAAGAGGAAATGCAGCAACTAGAGCAGCTGCTAAAGGATCCTGAGAATCAGGCTCTTTTTTCAGAAGTTATACAAGCGAACTTTTCATCCGATTATAGTTTAAAGAAGTTTTCTTCGGAAAGTCTTCAAAATACTTTACGGGAGAGAATACAGAAAGAGAAAAATCCATTTTATAAAAAGAGAATGTTCTCTTTAATGAAATATGCGGCCATCTTCATTTTTCTTCTAGGGATTACCTTCTTTTTTAAAGACTCACTTTTTACAAACTCCAATCGCAATCAACAAATTGTGGTAAAGGATGATGCTATCATTCTTGAATTGGAGGATGGAAGAATGGAGGTTTTAAATCCAGAGAATTCCAAGGTAGTGCAAAATGGTAAGGGTTTGGTAGTAGGGCGGCAGCATAAGAATGTAATACAATATTCTGATAGTTTGGTACTAGAGACTTTGGTATATAACACCCTTAAGGTTCCTTACGGAAAGCAATTTGATTTGGTATTATCTGACGGAACCAAGGTATTTCTGAATTCTGGTACGTCAATAAAATATCCAGTGAAGTTTTTATCAGGTAAAAAAAGAGAAGTATTTCTTAAGGGGGAAGCTTTTTTTGATGTACAGAAGGACGAGAATCATCCATTTATAGTTAATGCCAACGAATTGGACGTGGCCGTTTTAGGTACTCAATTTGTTGTTTCGCTATATGAAGAAGATAATGAAGTCTCTGTTGTATTGGTAGAGGGCTCGGTTGATTTGTCCTTAGATGATAACCCGACTACTACCAGACTTACCCCGGGAACTAGAGGGGCCCTAAATTATAATACTGGAGCCATCCGAAAGAAGAATGTAAATACGGATGTTTACACTGCCTGGATAGAAGGTATACTCATTTTTAGAAATGAAACTTTTGCAAACATCTCAAGAAAGTTAGAACGGGTATACAACATCACCATAGTTAGCAGTAATCCAGAATTTGATAAAGAAGTATTTAATGCAAGTTTCAACAATGAAACTATTGGAGATATACTAAGCTATTTTAAAGACAGCCATGACATGAACTATACAATTAAAGACAACATAATATATATAAACTAACGCCTATGATAAAAAACTGAACTCAAAGAAAATTCAACGAACACTCAAAGTAATTTTAAAAGTATAACGATAGAGATAAAAAAACCGGAAAATGTTGCTGCATTTCCCGGCTAGAATTAATGCTTATCTCTATCCGAAATAACCATAATTAACACTATAAAAGTATGAAAAAACTTCAATTAGAAAGAAGGCGTCGTTTGCCTACTTTTAAATTTGACTTGAAAATGAAACTAACCACGCTCTTCCTAATAACTATGGCGTTTTGTATGAATGCTAATGATAGTTATTCCCAAAGGACTAGAATAACCCTGGATGTGGCTAATGTTACCATTGCCCAAGTGTTGGATGAGATAGAAAATACTACTGAATTCAAGTTCATTTATAATGTGAAGAATGTTGATTTAAACCGTAAAGTGTCAATAACGGTGGAACAACTAAGAATTCAAAATATACTATTAACACTATTTGATAAAAGCCAAACGGCTTATAAAATAAGGGGTAGACAGGTTATCCTTAGTAAGGCTGAACCAATAGCACCTAAAAGAATAGAAAAGGAAATAGAAGACGCCTCCCAGAAAACACTAAAAGTGGAAGGACTGGTTTTAGACAATTTAGGACTTCCCCTTCCTGGTGTATCCATTGTAGAGAAAGGAACTACAAATGGTGTGGCATCAGATTTTGAAGGAAATTTTGAGCTTACAGTAGAAGAAGGTGCAACACTTGTTTTTACATCTATTGGTTTTCTAACTATAGAATTGCCTGCAAGCGCCTCGTTTATGAATGTTACCCTAAAGGAAAATACGAGTGAACTAGATGAGGTTGTTGTAGTGGCCCAGGGTATTTCAAAATCCAGAAAAGCATTGGGTTATGCACTTTCCAAAGTGGACACTGAAGAAACGGTGGCGCGTCCGGAAGCTGATATCGCAAGAACGCTACAAGGTAAAATATCTGGGGTTCGAATTTTTCCAACGGATGGTAGTAGTGGAGCAACCGCCAACATCAGAGTTAGAGGTAATTTATCTCTGAATCAAAGCAACGGCGCATTAATCGTTGTGGACAACGTAGTGTTTTCAGGGAATCTTATTGATATTGACCCAAACTCTATTTCGGACATTACCATTCTTAAAGGTTTAAATGCATCCGTTTTATATGGTAGTCAAGGTAGAAACGGTGTTATACTGATTGAAACAAAAGCGGCCAGTGCCAAAATAGGTGAAAAGAGTTTTAAGGCGAATATAACACAAACATCTTATACAAACACCGTATCTAATCTGCCCGACTTTCAAAACACATTTGGAGTGGGAAACAATGGAGTGACAGATGCAAGTACCATAGGGAATTTAGGGACCAATGGTGCCCGATTTACGGATATAGATTTTGTGCCACACCCCCTGTCCGGTAATTCAAGCTTCCCACAGTTTGCAGGTCTAGAAGTTCCCTTTGAAGCTGCCCGAAATAACATAAGGGATTTTTTCAATACAGGAATAGGCCATGTTACTTCCTTGAATTTAACTGCTACGGGAGAAAAGACTTCGTTGAATTTTTCTTTAGGCTATACGGATGAAGGCGGTATCCTTGGAAACAATGATTTTAACAGGTTTAATATTAGCGTTGGCGGGACTTCGCAACTCACAGATAAATTAAAATTGTCATCTTCCTTGTCATTTAGCTCCAGAAAGAGAAATTCATACACAGCAATTGACGATGATGACGATAATGGTGAAGATATTCTATCCAATCTATACATTGTTCCTAGAAGTTTGGATATACAAAACTTGCCCTTCCAAGATCCAGTAGATGGGAGTAATGTGTATTATAGAACAGATCGCGAAAATCCCAGATGGACAATTAATAATACAGGTAGAGAGGATATTATCCGTAGGGTAAACGGTACGGTAAACCTAACATATCAATTAGGGAAACACCATAGTTTGACATATAGGGGAGGCCTTCAAGTTGAAACAACCAATAGATTGGACTTTAGAAATCGTGGTGGATTAGGTGCTGTAGCCTCCTTAGGCTCATTGGACCTCACCTCAAATGCTGAAGTCGATGTCGACAATACCTTGATTTTTGGGTCTAGCTATCAACTTTCAGATAAATTAAGTTTTGAATCGCAATTAGGGGTAAATTCAAGATATGAGACCTTTAGATCTTTAGATTCTGAATATACAGACCAGATAGTTTTTGGCTTCTTAAGGCCAAACAACTTTAGAACGCCTGGCGAAGGAGATTATGATGAGAACAAAGACAATCTTTTAGGCGTGTTTGGTCAATTTGATTTTGACTACAACCGATACTTATATTTGAACTTATCGGGTAGACTAGATAAAGGATCTTCAGTAGAAAAGGAAAATCAAAATCTGTTTTATCCTGGAATTTCTGTTTCTTTCGTACCTACTTCTGCATTTGATTTTGGTGATAGTTTTGTCAATTATTTAAAGATTAGAGGTGCTTATGCAACTTCTTCCGGCTTTCCAGACAGATTTAATACAAGACAGAGTTTATCTTCTGATCCAAGAGAATTTAGTGATATAAACGGCGATTTAATTGTAACCAATTCCTTATTCGGCACATTTGCTAACCCTAATTTAAAACCAGAGCTTCATAAAGAATTTGAATTAGGTCTGGAGGGTAACTTTTTTGACAATGCAGTAACATTACAGGCATCTGTTTTTTCACGTATTTCTGAAAATCAAATTTTTGAAACAGGTATTGCTCCAGCAACAGGATTCACGAGTACCATAATTAACGCTGGTAGAGTAGATACCGAAGGTTTAGAAATAGATTTGGGTGTTAAGCTGTTCAGGAAATCTAACTTTAACTGGAACATCAGAAATACTTTTACAACCTTCGAATCTGTTGTGGTTGACCTACCAGGGGATATTACCAGAAGAATTGATGAAGATGAAGGGGAGTTTTTGATTGAGGGAGAGGAGCTAGGTGTATTTACAGGGAGTTATGTGGTACGTGATTCAGATGGAAACGCTTTGGTCAATCCTGCTACCGGTGTACTAATTTCTAGTGATGATGTGGGGCTACAGGATGAAATCATTGGAAATGTCCGACCAGATTTTAGAGTAACGTCCATAAATACTTTCAGGTATAAGAATTTCAGTTTATCAACACAATTGGAGTATACACATGGTGGTGATGAATCCTCTTCGCTATTTGAAATTTTATTGGAACGGGGTGTTACTACAGATACAGAAAATAGAGAAGGTAGTTTTGTAATACCTGCAGTTTTTGGAGATGTATCAACTGGTTTACCGCTACTGGATGCAAATGGGAATACCATACCGAACAATATTCAAGTGACCGGTAACAATGCAGTGTTTTCCAATTTCTACGAACCAGATGAGAATACAACTTTTGATGCATCGGTATTTAGAATTCGTGAGGTGGCATTATCCTATAATCTTAATAGGGAGACTTTTAAGAAATTGCCATTTTCTAGCGTGGACTTTAGGTTAAGCGGTAGAAATGTCTTCTTTCACGCACCAAATTTTCCGGCAGGAATAAATTTTGACCCAGAGACCAATGGTCTATCTACGCCGACTACCAAAAGATATGCGTTAACGGTATCCATTAACTTCTAACAAAATCTATTAAGATGAAAAAAATAACTTTAATAATAAGCATATTCACCTTAATGCTAGCTACTTCCTGTGAGGTAGGAGACTTTGGTGACAGCTTTCAAGATAATCCCAATTTGCTCACACCAGATCAAGCAAATCCAAATTTCCTATTGAATAACGTTCAAAAAGAAACGGCAGATTTAATTCAAGATTTAAATCGTACCACAGATGAGGTAATGCGTTATACCTATTTAAATGAGAGTTACACGGATGTAGCGGGTCCAGTAGTTTTGAATGGGGAGTATACAAGATATTTTGCCTTTGTAGAGGATGCAAGCATCATAAATGATTTGGCGGTTGACAACGATGATTTATTGTTCCATAGGGGAATGGCTGCAGTGTTGACTTCCTATGCTACGGTGATGATGGTAGATTACTTAGGTGATATTCCTTTTTCTGAAGCAAATAGGGCGGATGAGGAAGTAGTTAATCCAAAAGCCGATGATGATGAGATAATTTACAATAGTTTATTAGAACAATTAGATAGTGCTATTGAGGATTTGGGTAACGCTACAATAGCACCTGTTAATGATTTGTTTTATGATGGGGATGCCGATAAATGGATTAGGGCAGCAAAATCCTTACAACTTAAGATGTTGGTAAATATTGGGGACACAGCTAAAATCAATGCCTTACTCCAAGAAGATAATTTGATTGCTCCTGAAGATGATTTCCAATTTCAATATGGAACAAATGCGGCGGATCCAAATAGTCGTCATCCGGATTTTAATGTGGGCTATGAACCCGGCGGTTTTGGTCAATTTTTGGGGAACGACTTTCTAAATTTGCTTTTAAATGACAAAAGCATTCCGGATCCAAGGTTGCGGTATTATGTATACCGTCAGAACAATGCAGATCCATCTGATGCATTACTGGGTTGTGTGGGGTCAGCTAATTTTGATTTTTGTTACCTAGGAGGTTCGTATTATGGTAGGGATCATGGAGACACTAGGGCTAGAGCTACCGATGCTATATTTAGGGCAACCTATGGCTTATATCCAGTAGGAGGCACTTTTGACGAAGATAACCCTAGTGCACCGGATTTTGCCATCGATACCCAAAACCAATTGGGCGCGGGAATTTTACCCATACTGTTATCCTCTTTTGTAGATTTTTTAAGGGCAGAAGCAGCTTTAACGTTGAATACTTCGGATGATGCAGCTACCTTACTAGAGTCGGGCATTAGAAAATCAATGGATAAAGTTTTGAATTTTGCCAGTGGTGTGGCAACCGGGTCTGACTTTGCGGCCACCTCGGATGAAGTGGATACCTATGTAACGGAAGTAATGGACGCATTTGCAGTTGCCGATGATGATGAGAAACTAAATATTGTTTTAAAAGAATATTATTTAGCCTCTTATGGAAATTCTACAGAATCATACAACGGATATAGACGTACAGGTTTACCTTCTGTCTTTAATTCTCCAATTTTTGATAGTAATACACCATTCCCAAGGTCATTTTCAGTACCGGAAGACGCAATAAATAATAATAATCAGTTAAGCCAACATCCCATAACAACTCAGGTTTTTTGGGATGCTAACCCTGCTGGCTTTATCAAATAACAAAACGCTATACGTGATGAAAAAAATATATGTATTAATGTTATTGGTATTTGGAATATCCTGTAACGATACCAGCGATGTACTGGGTGAGAATTTTACAAGAGGCGGTTTAGTGGTATGGGAAGAAGTACCCGAAACCTTCAGACTAAATTTTTTAGATATTGAGACCGTGGAGTTTTCCCATGGAGTAGAAGACCCAAATGATAATATCATTTCCTATGACTTGGATTTGACTTATGGAGATATTACAGTGGATCAATTTATTACGATTACTACATTTCCAAATACATTGACCATTACGGGTCTGGATATTTTAGCAGCTTTAAATCTAACCCCAGAAGAGGTAGATGTTTCTGTCCCTTTGGAATTTGTCGCTACGGTAAATACCACAAATGGTGTTTTTAGTGCCGCCGCCACAGACTTTGATAGTAGCACCAATACCAATAATGGAGGTGAAGGTGGTCCGGAATTATTTGACAACCCTGGATTTAATCAAGCAGTAAACTTTTCTTTGAATTTCTTTCTTCCACCACCAAAAAAGTTAAGAGGTACTTCTTTTGAAGAACCTTTTGGAAATGATGAACGGTACACAAAGCCAGGTGGAGAAACCGAATCCGAAGAGCTAACAAATAACCCAGGAGAGCGAGCGGTAATGTATACCGCAGTGGGTACTGGAGTTGATGATGAAATAGGGTTTAAAACAGAGGTCTTTTTTGTAGATGGAGACCTTGGTTTCACTAGTGAAAGAATCGGGGTAAGTACCGATGCCGAAGCTGTAGGAGGTCAATTTGTAGATGGTGTGCAAGGATATCAGATAGAAGATATAGATGGTTTGCTGAGACTCACTTTTGACCGAGTGCCTGTGGACAACGTAGCGAACCCAAGTTCTGGTGTTCAAATCCAATATTTTGCCGAAGAGGATGATCATGAAAGTGGTGACAACCTTACCATTACTGCCTTCATTGAAAGAGCAGGTGGGGAAACAGAAACCCTGGAATTACTCAATATTAGTGGAACCGATATAGACAATGGATTAGAGGGCCGTTGGATTTTGGTAGATTCTGGTTTTCTAACGGATATTGTGGCGTACACTTTAATAATGGAGACGAATATTGACAGTGGAAATGAGGATATCTATTTTGATCAGATGCTGGTCTATACCGTAACTGAAGATTCGGAATAATCTAACCTCTATTAAAAAGATAAAAATGAAAAAACAATATAAATTAATAAAGAGAGTAGCTGTTGCCTTTTCAATGCTATTCATTGCTTTGAGTATGGAATCTTGTGAAGAGGAAGACTTTAGAGTTATACCAGAAGCGGAAAAAGAGCAGACTATAATAAGTATTGAGCCAGCCCTTGCAGATATAGGTACTACGGTAACTATAACTGGAACCAATTTTAATGGTGTTCCGGTGAATAATAGAGTAACTTTTGGAGGTGTTCTTGCGCAAGTCGTAACCGCCACCGAGACTGAATTGACAGTGGTAGTTCCAGAGGGAGCTACAACAGGTCCTATTTCCATAGCAAAAGCCAAATTTGTGGTAGAAGGTCCTGTTTTTACCGTGTTTCCAGCGCCAGTTATTACAGAATTAAGTGCTACGGGAGCAGCAGTAGGAGAAACAGTAATTATTACGGGGCAAAATTTTGGCGCTACTGTTGCTGAGAATACTGTTGAATTTGATGGTATTATGGCGGAAGTTACGGCAGCTTCAGAAACAGAACTTGCGGTTATTGTGCCTGATGGGGCAACTACAGGGCCGCTTACAGTTGAGGTGCTTGAACAAACTGGGACTATCGAGATTTTTACAATAGCACCTGTTATCACTTCGTTTGAGCCATTAAAAGGCGCTGCAGATCAAGAAATAACGATAACTGGAACGAACTTTAACAATCTTGCAGAGAATAATAATGTTACTTTCAATGGTGTACTTGCAACAGTGGTTTCTGCTTCTGCAACAAGTTTAACAGTAGTAGTTCCGCCAGAGGCAAACTCAGGTAAAATAGCAGTTGAAGTAGAACAATTGCTAGCCGTTAGCGAAACAGACTTTATCACTATTCCATCAATAATATCTTTTTCACCAGAAACCGGTGCTGTAGATGAAGAAGTGACCATAAGCGGAGCTAATTTCAGTCCCGTTCCTGAAGAGAACATTGTAAATTTCAATGGGACCTTGGCGGTAGTTACGGCAAGTACTGAAACCTCTATTATAACTTCGATACCTGATGGTGCAGAAACAGGACCTGTAACCGTTGAAGTAAATGGTGAAGTAGCAACCAGTACCACAGATTTTATGGTGGATAATAGCATCGTTACAATAACCATAGCCATTAATGACATTAATGATGATGTAGAAGAAGCAGCAGATGGCAGAATGACCTTGGATAGTGGAGATTTGGAACTTGGCGAGTTTGATACGTTTGGCACTCCAGATGTGGGATTGCAAAAAATCGGACTTCGATTTAACGGTGTAAACATTCCATCTGGAGTTACCATTGAAGCCGCAAGTATTCGTTTTGTTGCAGATCAAACGGCAGGTGCAGACCCTACGGAAATGACCATTTTTGGAGAAAATATAGGGGACGCGCCAGCGTATGTAGAGGTTGACAATGATTTGTCTAACAGGACTTTGACAACTGCAAATGCTATTTGGACGATTCCAGAGTGGATAGGATCTGATACTCCAGCAGAGGATACAACTACAGTTGACATTTCTACTATTATTAGTGAAATTATCACAAGAGGTGATTGGGTAGATGGAAATAGTATGAACTTCATTTTTGAAGCCACGGGAGTATCTGCAGGTGCGGTTACAAATGATGTTGGTCGTGAAGCAGAAAGCTATGATGTGGACAACCCAGAAGAAGGTGCACAACTTATAGTTACCTATAGAATTAACTAGAAAACTTTAAAGGGCCTGACCATTGAATCTTTGGTGGTTAGGTCTTAAATGAAAGAAGTTTTGATTCATCAGCTGTAAAGCGAATATCAAAAACTGAAATTTTAATTTTTAGTGAACATATCATGAAACATAAAATAAAACTAATATATAGTGCAATCGCATTTTTAACGCTGACATTAATTGGTTGCGATGAAAGCGATGAAGGAACTACAGACGAAGTCTCCACGGAGCAAAAAAGAGTATACTTTAACGTCGAAAGTGCAGTGGTAAATCGGTCTAGTGCCGAACCATTTATAGTGGAATTAAGGTATGAAGGACCAAAAACAGATAAAAATATAGAGATACCATATACCGTTGCCTTTCCAAATGAAAACAATGCAATGGAAGGAGAGGATTTTCTATTGCCAAAATCTGGCGTTTTTACTATTGAAAAAGGTAAAGCTATTACAAGAGTGGTTTTACTACAGCAGGTTATCAATAATGAAAATGCTGATCAGAATAGATCCATGAGTTTTGAATTGCAGGCAACCGAGGGTATTGAAATTGGGAATTCTTCAAACTCAGGCAATTCGATTACGGTTACTTTTGGCCTCACTGTAGTAATTGACCCAACTGATCCAGAGGATTTTATCGGAGATAAAAAGTTTACGTTTGGAGTGGAGACATCAACATTTAAAATCCCATATTTTTCAAATAGAGAAGATGTTAGGGACACTGATAATAATGATATTACAACTGCGGTTATTGCAGTGCATGGTTCAGGCAGAAATGCGAATGGACAATTTGAGTCCATATCTGGAGCTGCCCAAATGGAAAACATTAATTTGGATACCCTGCTTCTTATAGCACCCCAGTTTGTCGGAGATGAGGAGATTGGCCAATTTTCCCTTGATGAAGAGCACTTATTTTGGGGAGGAACAGAATGGCGTACTGGTGAGGATTCTGAAGAGCAGGATACTTCGTCTTTCACGGTTATGGATTCGTTAATGGTAACCTTATCAAAATACCCAAACCTTAAGAAAATTGTACTTACGGGTCACTCAGCTGGCGGCCAATTTACCGCGAGATATGCTGCCAGTTCACCTATTGCAGATGATTTAGATGCTTTGGACATAGATGTAAGCTTTGTGGTGAACAATCCGGGTACCTACACGTATATGGATGACAAACGTAAGGTTTTAGGAACTGATAACACCTTTGCCATACCAGCTGGCTTTGTTATTGAAGACTGTCCCGACTATAACGAATATAGATTTGGTTTGGAGAATTTACCTCCCTATTTAGATGAGGTTGGTGCCGATGGTATTCGTGATAGATTACCTCAAAGAAAAGTGACCTACTTAATAGGGCAGAATGATAATGACACCAGTGAAGAAGCTACCTCGATAAATACAAGATGCGATGCCCTTCTTCAAGGACTGGACAGATTTGAGAGGGCTACAAACTACTTTGATCATCTGTTGGATTTTTATGGGCCTGCAATCATGGACAATCAGAAAATCCATGTTGTTCCAGGGGTTGGTCATAGTAGTAGTGGTATGTACCAATCAGAAATTGGTCGTGAGAATATCTTTAGAAACTGATAAAAGGATATAGCGTTATCTCATTAAAAAAGGATTTTATAAGCAGTAATATTTGAGTTAGTTGATTAGTTAGTTAGTAAAAGGTGCAGAGGTACCCCTGCACCTTTTCTTTTTAGTTTAAACTGATGGCAAATTCAAAAACCACCATTCAATTATATAATTGAATGGTAATAACACTTGTTAATATGATGATTAAAAGCTTACCATACATACTGTTCCTTGCAGCCGGTGTTTTTTTTGCAAGATTTGGCATTAGTGACAGCAATTTTCAGGACATGGAAAATCATTCAGGATTTGTTGATTTCCACCCTTCAAATGATTTTGTCCATGTTGGTGACAAGACCTTTTCTGTAGTCAACGGGGGAAATACATTTAAAACCCCCTATTTCTCAAATGTAAACTCTGTTGATAATGAAAATAGATCAATTACACGTGCAGTAATTGCACTGCATGGAGCCAGCAGAAATGCGGGTGAGTACTATCAAAACATGTTAACAGCTGCAGAAATGGAATCCACTCAAATAGATACACTTCTAGTGGTGTCTCCCCAGTTTTTAATAGAATCGGAAGTTGAAAAATATCAGTTAGATTCCAAGCACTTGTATTGGAGTAGCGGAGGTTGGAAAATTGGGTTTTTATCAAAAAATGAAAAGCAAAACCCTAGATCTGGTCGTATTTCATCTTTTGCTATTATGGACTCATTAATGGTGCGCTTGGTCCAGAACAATCCTAATTTAAAGACTATAGTATTTTCTGGACATTCAGCAGGGGGACAATTTGTAAATAGGTATGCTGCAGCATCTCCAGTTCCTTCAGAATTAGAAAAGTTGGGGATTATAATGCGATTTATTGTTAACAACCCCAGTTCTTATTTATATATGGATCATAATAGAAAAGATTTAGGCACCAACAATTTTGAAGCCCCTCAATCAAAATGTACGCGATTCAATGAATATAAATATGGTTTGGACAATTTACCTGAATACTTAGCTGCCGTTGGAGTCGAAAGAATAAGGACACAATTTCCTAAACGCGAGATAGTTTACCTACTTGGTGAGGAAGATAATGACCTAAACAGCTCATCACTGGACACTTCTTGTGAGGGTTCCTTGCAAGGAAAACACCGTTTAGAAAGAGGCATCATTTATTTCGAGTATTTGCAATCCTATTATGGTGATGATATTAAAAAAACGCAAACTATTGGTATGGTCCCAGACGTTGGGCATAGCCATAAAGGTATGTTTAAATCAGAATTAGGACGTTTTTATACCTATAGAAAGTAGTGATACTTATGAAAAGAAACGCGATTGTATGTAGTATCATTTTATGCATTGCTATGGGGTGTACCGGTAGTAAAACGACCTTTTTAAAAGGCCAAGAAGTGGACACTAAGACACTTCATAGTTTGGATGGCCCTTATATATATTCGGAGAGTGATAGCCTTACCATTATTTCAGTGGAACAAAGAAAGAGCGCCTCTTTTTTTGTTAAGACTACCAAGCTAAAAAGGTTAAAAGGTTTAGAATTCAATAGTAAGACCAACAACTTGGATAAAGACCAGTTCACTTTCACTTTAATGAAAGAACATAAGATTCCTAGAGCTATTTATGCACCTCAGGACAAAATATTTGTCACTTCAGACATAGAAGGGAATTTTAATACGTTTTACAGCCTTTTGGTAGGGAACATGGTCATGGATAGCAATTATAATTGGACCTTTGGGAATGGTCACTTGGTCATTTGTGGCGATATGTTTGATAGAGGAACCGAAGTGCTGCCTTGTCTTTGGTTGTTATATAAGTTGGAGCAGCAAGCTAAGAATAAAGGCGGGCAGGTACATTTTATTCTTGGCAATCACGATGTCATGAACCTAAGCCTTCAGATTAAATATGTAAAGGAAAAATATATAGGCCTAGCCAGAATAGTTTCTGGAATACTCGACAACGATCAAGAGGCTTACGCATGTTTGATGACTGATACCAATGTGCTGGTTCAATGGATAAGAACCAAGAACGCTGTTGAAAAAATTGGTGATAATCTATTCTTGCATGGCGGGATAAGTGAAGAGCTGTTAAGCATGGGCCTGTCGATTAATGAAATCAATGAGATTATCAGAAAAAACATTCGTAAAAACTTAAGAAAGTATCCAGTGGAAGATAAACAAACACAGTTGGTCTTTGGCAGTAAGGGGCCGCTGTGGTATAGAGGGCTGGTAAAAGGAAGTTCATATGACAATATGCCATTAGATTACATAGATCGAATGTTGGCATATTACAAGGTAAATCATGTTATTATTGGCCATACTATTGTTGACAAGGAGATTACAAGTGATTTTGATGGTAAGGTTATTCGAGTGGATATTAAACACCCAAAGGAAAAATTTACTGGAAAGTCCCAGGCGTTGCTTATTGAAAATGGAGCCTATTTTAAAGTCAATGATAGCGGTAAAAAAATAGAAATGGATTTTTAATGACTTTTCTCTTAAAACTAAAGGAGCACATTCTTTATATGAAAAATGGACTCATATTGGGAGAGCATAATATAAAAATGTCACTCACACTGCTTCTTGCCGAGACAGGTTTTAAATAACCTAAATGACATCAAATACCATAACTTTTTAAATAAACTGTAACAGTCGTGTTTTGAGATGTGTCTAAATCATAAAGCAAGAATTATGATTTATAAAAAATGTATTTACGTAGCGTGTGTCATTTGCTTTAGTATGACCACTACTATGAACTCTCAAACACAAAAAGTTATGCAGACCCAAGAAATTTCAAAAGATGAACAAGATGTTCTAAAAGCAATCGAATCCATGACTCAATCCTTTAATAGCAACGATATTGAGGGTGTTATGTCCAGTTATCAATCTGACGCATTGGTTATTTTTGAGCCAAAGACCATGGTAACCGATTTTAAAACACTAAAGGAAATGTTCTTGGGAGCTTTTTCAATCAATCCGAAATTTGAATACCCAAACGGTCATGAGGTTTTTGTGAATGGCGATACTGCCACACATATTGCACCATGGATTATGACAGGTACAGCACCTGATGGAACCAAGATTAAGCAAAGTGGACTGTCCGTGGCGATGCTCAAAAAACAAGAAAATGGTAAATGGCTTCTTACCTTTGATAATCCGCATGCTAGTTTTTTGATGGATAAATAACAATGGTATATGGAATCTCATAAAAATATTTCTGATGAGGATTTGATTGAAATGGCTTTGACCGGGCATAAAAAATCATTGGAAGTCCTTATTGAAAGAAATCAAAACTGGATTTTTAACGTGGCATTGACCTTTGTTGGTGATAGTGCTGAAGCTGCAGATCTAACCCAAGAAGTGCTTATCAAAGTAATTACAAAGTTGGACACTTTTAAAAACAAGAGTAGTTTCAGAACTTGGATGTATAGGATTATCAAAAACCATTTTCTGAATATGAAAAGAGGAAAACACGAAGTGAGTCCTCCTACTTTTGAGCAATTTGGCCAAGGATTAGATAAATTGCCCGATGAATCCCTTTCCAACTATGCTTATGAAGTTGAAGAAAAACTGTTGGTACAAGAGGCAAAAATCAGTTGCATGAAAGGCATGTTGTTATGTCTGGACAGGGAACAGCGGTTGATTTACATTATTGGGGAGCTATTTGAGTTTCCAGATTCTGTGGGAAGCGAGATTATGGAAATATCCAAACAGAATTTTAGAACAAAGCTTCATAGAGCAAAAAAACAGCTATATAATTTCATGGACCACAAATGTGGGTTAATCAATACATCCAATCCATGTAGATGTCACCGCAAAACAGCAGGATTTGTTAAAATGGGTTATGTTGATCCAGTTACCCTTAATTTTCAAAGAGATGTTATCAGCGAAATTAATGCAGTTATTGATAAAAAAGTAGAGATATATTCCGATGAGGTTTTACCGGATTATCAAAAACTCTATCAAGAACATCCATTTTTAAAAAGCCCTGATAAATTAGCTTCTATCCGAGAATTGCTTGCAACGGAAAGCGTAAAGCAGACTTTTAATTTGTAGTCGGATAACCTATTTTATAAGATAATGCCTCCTTTCCAAACCAAAAAGAAAGGAGGTTTGTTCTTTGATGCCGCTGTTATTCTAACGCTCAATCAGTATCTTTAAGGGCAATCATTTTGTAAGAGTATGGATAAGCCTTTTAAAAGAAATATTTCTGCTACTGGAGATATATCATTTTCTACTTTGACGGTTACCGAACCTAGTGATTATGCAGCTGGTATTCCTGGGATAAAGGCTGCTTTGGAGCATGTAAGTAAAGAATCGGGTTTGTTTCGGTCAATAAAAACGCTTTCCCAGATGAACCAAAAGGAAGGCTTTGATTGTCCAGGTTGTGCGTGGCCAGATCCAGAAAAGCCTTCGAAATTAGGGGAGTATTGCGAGAATGGTGCTAAGGCTATTGCAGAGGAAACCACCTTTGAACGGGTCGACAGAGAGTTTTTTAAAAAGCATTCGGTTGAAGAAATTTCTACTTGGACCGACTATCAAATAGGAAAAAGCGGTCGTATTACGGAACCCTTTATATTAAGGCCGGGCTCGGTTCATTACGAGCCTATTGATTGGGAGGATGCATTTAAGGTTATCGCTAAAAACCTACATATGCTACACTCTCCAGATGAGGCGATTTTTTATACCTCAGGGCGATCCAGCAATGAGGCTGCATTTCTGTATGGGCTTTTTATTCGTGCTTTTGGCACCAATAATATGCCTGATTGTTCCAACATGTGCCATGAGTCCAGTGGAGTAGCCCTTACGGAAACATTGGGCATTGGAAAAGGGTCCGTGGTGTTGGATGATTTTCCAGAAGCGGAAGTGGTAGTGATAATAGGGCAAAATCCAGGCACAAATCACCCAAGAATGCTCTCCGCTTTGCAAAAGTGCAAAGAAAATGGAGGAAAGATTATCACGATTAACCCACTTTCAGAAAGCGGATTGAATCGATTTAAAAACCCCCAAGAAGTCAGTGGTATTTTAGGAAAAGGAACCACATTGACCGATATCTTTCTGCAGGTCAAAATCAATCAAGATGTTTCCCTGTTAAAGCTTATTATGAAGCGTTTGGCTGGACGTCATAAAAATGGGGAAAAGGTATTTGATGGTGAATTTATTTCAGAGAAAACACATGGATTTCATGAACTTTTAAAGGATTTGGAAGGTTATGACGAGAATCAATTACTTCAATTATGTGGTGTTGATTCCAATCAAATTGAGGCAACAGTTGAGCTTCTGGCCAAAAAATCAAAAATCATCATTTGTTGGGCCATGGGCCTAACACAGCATAAAAATGGTGTCGAAAACATTAAAGAATGTGTGAATTTATTGTTGCTAAAGGGCAGCATAGGTAAAAAAGGCGCAGGAACATGTCCGGTGCGTGGGCATAGCAATGTGCAGGGAGATAGAAGTGTAGGCATTATGCATCATGTTTCAGAACCCTTGAACAAATCATTGCACAACGTATTTGGATTTGAGCCTCCAAACAAAGAGGGACTAGATACCGTAAATGCCATACAGGCTATGTATGAAGGCGAAGCTAAAGTATTTGTGGCATTAGGAGGAAACTTTGTTTCCGCTGCTTCAGATACAGCATATACGGCCCAAGCACTTGAGAATTGTGATTTAACCGTTTCGGTGAGTACAAAATTGAACAGGACGCACTTAACAGCCGGGAAGACAGCTCTAATTTTACCCACTTTGGGACGTACAGAGCAAGATAAAGAACGCTTTGTTACGGTTGAAAATAGCATGGGAAAAGTGCACCAGAGCAAAGGAAGACTACAACCTGCCAGCGAGTACCTAAAAAGTGAGCCAGAGATAGTTGGAAGCATTGCCGATTCATATTTTGGTGGAAATTCCACCATTGATTGGAAAACGTTGGGGAGTGACTATGATTTAATCAGAGAAAAGATTTCCGAAGTTTTATCGGGGTATAAAGATTATTCCCAAAGGTCGAAAGGGTCGGGGTTTTATTTGAACAACAATGCCAGGGAAGGAGATTTTTCTAAACTTCCCGGAGGGAAAGCCCAATTTTCTATTTGTGGACTTCCCAGTCACAACCTAGAGGAAGATGATTTTGTACTTATGACTGTTCGTAGCCATGATCAATTCAACACAACCATTTATGGAATGAATGATAGATATCGAGGTATTTATGGAGAGCGAAGGGTGGTTTTTATGAATCCAGATGATATGACCAACAGACAATTTGCTCCACAACAGGTGGTGGATTTGGTAAGCAATTATGACGGAAAGGAACGAAGGGCAAAAAAATTCAAGCTAATACCATACAATATTCCATCTGGTAATCTTTGCGCCTATTTCCCCGAGACCAATGTGTTGGTTCCAATTAATTTGTACGCGGACAAGAGTAATACACCGGTTAGTAAGTCGGTAATTGTAAAAATTGATGCCAAGCCTTATGGCTAGGCCTACTTGCTAAGGTTGATGGTGTAATTTTCATTCCGCAAACAGGGTAGACGATTTAAGCATATTGTGTTGGTATGACCCACCCATACACACAAAACCAAATTGGATTTTATATATTTAAGACATGGAATCCTACGCTACCGCATTATTATATGCTACTCCATTCTTCATCCTTCTAGTGCTTTTTGAAGTGTTTTACGGGCATTTTGTTAAAAAACAGATGCATAATGTTATGGATACTGTTAGCAGTTTAAGCTCTGGACTTACCAATGTTGTAAAAGATTCCCTCGGTCTTGGGGTCATTATCGTTACCTACCCTTTTCTGTTGGAGTATTTGGCTTTAACTGAAATAAAAACAACGTGGTTGGTTTGGCTTTTGGCTTTTGTGATATTGGATTTCGCAGGCTATTGGAACCATCGTCTTAGTCACCATATCAATTTTTTTTGGAACCAACATGTTATTCACCATAGCAGCGAAGAGTTTAATTTGGCTTGTGCATTGCGTCAGTCCATTTCTAATTTATTGGGATACTTCCCCATTCTGCTTATTCCTGCTGCTTTATTAGGAGTGCCGCATAAAGTAATTGCCATTTTGGGACCAATACACCTTTTTGCCCAGTTTTGGTATCATACCAGGCACATTGGAAAAATGGGTTGGTTGGAATATGTTATCGTTACTCCCTCACAACATCGGGTACATCATGCTATCAACCCTGAATACATTGATAAGAATTTGGGACAGATATTTTGTGTTTGGGATAGAATGTTTGGCACCTTTCAAGAAGAACTGGAAGAAGTACCGCCGCAGTATGGTGTTTTAAAACCAGCGAATACATGGAACCCAATTCTGATTAATTTTCAACACATATGGCGACTAATACAAGATGCTTGGCGTACTAATAACTATTGGGATAAGCTGAGAATTTGGTTTATGCCGACAGGGTGGAGACCAGAGGATATCAAGGAAAAATATCCGGTAAGCATCATCGAAGATGTCTACAATTTTAAAAAGTATAAACCACAAACTTCCAAAGCATTAAAAGGATATGTTATTTTTCAGTTATTGGCAACTACTACCTTAATGCTTTTTATGTTCTATAATTATGCTGAGATAGGTTTTAACGGCTTACTTCTCTTTGGGGCATATATTTTTATTGGTATTTACGGCTATACCAGTTTGATGGACAAAAAAAAATATGCAGTTTGGATAGAGATTTTTCGAAGCATTGCAGGATTGGTGTTGATTTACGTAACCAATGACTGGTTTGGGTTAAATGCTTATATGGAAATGGGAAGCTATTTGGTAGGAGTCTATTTTCTAATCACCATATTTGGAGGTGTATATTTTGCCTATGGTGAAAAGAATGAAAAAACTTCAAATCCAGCATCCTAAGTTTTTTTCACCTCCTTGTCTACCAAATCAATGTAGCTTTGCATAGCTTCTTCAATGCTAATATTCTGAGCCTGGATTAACGCATTTGCTTTAAAAGCATTGATCAAAGGGGTTTTGCTTCCAGGGTTGTTGTAATTTTTATTGGCTATTTTAAAATAGGCATACAATTTAAGTAGAAGATCTGCAGGTAGAGGTTCTGTGTAGCTATTTAAAAATGCTACTGCCTCATCAAACCTATCATATAATTCCTCATTAATCATCTTGCTTTCTAAAAGATGCAATACATGTTTTGGCTCCTACAACCTTTTGGTTCAGTTTAACCGCTATATCACAATCCAACGGTAAAAATAAATCAACTCTAGAGCCAAATTTGATAAATCCGGCATCTTGTCCCTGAGCCACTTGTTCACCTTCCTCAGCGTAGTTTACAATTCGCCTGGCTAAGGCTCCAGCTATTTGGCGATACCCAATTTCCCCAAACTTGGGAGTGTGTAACACTACGGTGGTTCGTTCATTTTCAGTACTTGATTTCGGATGCCAAGCCACTAAATACTTTCCTGGATGGTATTTTGAATAGGTAACTGTTCCGCTTACTGCGTATCGTGTTACGTGCACATTTAAAGGAGACATAAAAATAGAAACCTGTTTGCGCTTATCTTTAAAATACTCAGACTCTTCTACTTCTTCTATCACCACAACCTTACCATCTACAGGAGCCAAGACTTCATCAAAATTAGGTGTAACCAGTCTCTTTGGATTTCGGAAAAATTGCAATATCAAGATTAATAGAATTAATGCTAAGACTTGAATTGAAATCCGAAGCCATGCTAAATCCACGTAAAAATGTGCGGCAAGGACAATAGCCACTACAATGAAAAAGGTGGTAATAATAATCTTTTGGCCCTCTTTATGAAACATAAGAAAATAAATTAAGTACTAAATATGCAAATGGAGCTGCAAAAACCAAACTATCCAATCTATCCCAAACACCGCCATGCCCGGGCAAAATTGCACCGCTGTCCTTTACATCGGCTACCCGTTTAAATTTTGATTCCAGCAAATCACCAAGACTACCTGCAATTACAATTACAGTGGCAAGAATCATCCATTGCATGAGCGATAAACTAGTTTCGTACTTTGATAAAACAAATGCCGCTACCAATGCAAAAATAAGACCTCCAAAAGAACCTTCAACTGTTTTTTTAGGAGAAACTGCTGGAAAAAGTTTGGTACGCCCAATTGACCGCCCTACCAAATAAGCAAATGTATCATTGACCCATATTAAAATAAAAATGCCCATGATAAGAAATTTGGCAAAATTATTCTGTTTGTAAGGAATCATGGTCAAGAACATACAGCCACCTCCAATATAAAATACAGCAATAATGAATTTTTGAAGATCATTAAAGTGCTTTGCTTTTTTGGAAAAGAGAAACACCAAAAGTGCGAGGTCTACGGTAATGGTAAGCAACATTAAAACCGTAATCAATCTTATGTCGTTGGTGAGATAAATAAAAACCCACCACAGGCCCAGATAGGCAATGTAAATATAATAGGTTTTTAGACGGACTATTCTTTTAAACTCATATAGGCAGGCAAGCCCAAATGCCATAAAGAGAAAATCAAAGGCATCTGAACTCAAAAACACGGAACCCAACAGGAGTACAACATAGATTACCCCTGTAATAGAGCGCCTTAGAATTTCTTTCATGAGGTTAGTAGTCTTCTAGCAGTAAAAGATATACATTTTTTGAAGCACTTCCGTAGGATAAGAAATCATTTTTGTTTTCTGGAGTGGGTTGAAAGTGCTTTAAGGTGGTAATATTATTGGGGATATTTTTTCTGTACTTTTCTTTTATCACCTTAAGTGCTTCGCTAATTGAGTCTACCAATTGGCTTGTGGTTGCAAATACAATTAAATTAGAAGGAAGTTCGTCCAGTTTTTTTTCTTTGATTTGGTTAGAACAGACCAAAATTGAACCATTATGAGCTATTAAGTGCTCGCAGGTGGTAAAGAAAATGTCACTTTCCTTGCGATTTCCGGTGAAATCAATTTTTTCTGATGAAAATCGACTCTGCAATCGTTGATCAAGGGTATAGAATAGATGGCTTTGCCAATCATTTTCAGAAATTATGCTGTGTAGGGCATCGGATACTTCGGAATCATCTTCACAATAAATGAACTTGCCTCCATTTTTTTTGAAGTAAATGGTGAATTTCTCATCCACAGGTATTTTTAAATCAGGCATATGATCGCCACGGGTTTCCACAGTTTCCTTGGAAACCTTTTTGCCACCACCAAAAAGCTTGTCAAAAATTCCCATTTATGGTATCAAGAACAATTAGTCAATCTAAAATAATATGAATTAAAAACCAATTTATTCTGCCGGCTCAGTCTCAGCTTCCAATTCTTCTTTTTCGAACGGTCTTTTTCCAAAAATCTTTTGTAAATCATCTTTAAAGATAACCTCTTTTTCTAAAAGCCTATCCGCAAGCTCTGTAAGTTTATCCTTATTATCGGCTAAAAGTTGTATAGCACGCTGATATTGTTCTTCTATGATTTTTGATATTTCTTCATCTATTTTTTGAGCTGTTTCCTCACTATATGGCTTGGTAAAACCATATTCGTTATTGCCCGATGAATCATAATATGTGATATTTCCGAGTTCTTCATTAAGTCCGTAAATGGTCACCATGGCCCTTGCCTGCTTGGTCACTTTTTCCAAATCGCTTAAAGCACCTGTAGAAATTTTATCAAATATCACCCGTTCTGCAGCTCTACCGCCCATAGTGGCGCACATCTCATCCAACATTTGTTCTGGACGTACAATTAGGCGTTCTTCTGGTAAATACCAAGCAGCACCCAAAGATTGCCCCCTTGGTACAATGGTAACCTTTACCAAAGGTGCGGCATGCTCTAGCATCCAGCTAACCGTTGCGTGGCCGGCTTCATGATATGCTATGGTTTTTTTCTCCTCTACGGTTATAATTTTGTTTTTCTTTTCAAGACCACCTACAATTCTATCAACAGCATCCAAGAAATCTTGTTTGTTTACTGCTTTCTTTTCTTTACGGGCAGCTATTAAGGCAGCTTCGTTACAAACATTGGCAATATCCGCTCCTGAGAAACCAGGAGTTTGCTTGGCGAGAAAATCTAAATCGAGTGTTTCTGCAGTTTTAATAGGACGGAGGTGAACCTCAAAGATTTCTTTTCGTTCTCTTATGTCTGGAAGGTCAACATAAATTTGACGGTCAAAACGACCTGCCCGCATCAATGCCTTGTCCAATACATCTGCACGGTTGGTGGCAGCTAATACAATAACATTAGTATTTGTGCCAAAACCGTCCATTTCTGTAAGTAGTTGATTCAAGGTGTTTTCACGTTCATCATTGGAACCTGTGAAATTATTTTTCCCTCTTGCTCGACCTATCGCATCGATTTCATCTATAAAGATTATTGCAGGAGATTTGTCTTTTGCTTGCTTAAAAAGGTCACGTACCCTTGAAGCCCCAACACCTACAAACATCTCCACAAAATCTGAACCCGACAATGAAAAGAAAGGAACTTTGGCTTCACCGGCAACTGCTTTGGCCAAAAGGGTTTTACCTGTTCCTGGAGGGCCTACTAGAAGCGCTCCTTTAGGGATTTTACCACCTAGGGAGGTATATTTATCTGGGTTCTTAAGGAACTCAACTATTTCTTGAACTTCTTCTTTGGCGCCTTCGAGCCCTGCAACATCTTTAAAAGATGTTCTGGTATCCGTTTTTTCATCAAAGAGTTTTGCTTTTGACTTTCCAATATTGAAAATCTGTCCTCCAGCTCCGCCTCCGCCTCCGCCTGACATTCTTCGCATCAGGTATATCCATATACCAATAATCAATGCAAATGGGAGTAAGGAGAGCAATAGTTCACCTAAAACATTGGATTCTGTATCAAAATCAACAATGGTATCTAGGTTGTTTTCCTTTTTAATGCTCTTTATTTCATCTTCAAAATTTTGAAGATCCCCATAATCCAATATATATTGCGGAATTTTTCCTGCCGAAAAATTAAAAGGCTTTTCCGATACATTTTTATGCACGTCTTTTTGAAGCGCTTCTTCGGTCAAGAAAACCTTAGCTTGTCTCGCATTTGTGATAATAAGAATTTCTGAAATGTCCCCGTTTCGCAAATATTCTTGTAGCTCAGAGGTAGTGGTCTTTTCAGTGCTGGAAAAACTATTTCCTCCAAAGAATTGAAAACCGATAATAAGTGCGATTACCACACCGTAAATCCACCAGGAACTAAAACGAGGTTTCTTAGGGGTACTAGAATTGTTGTCTTTTGCCATTTTTTTAAGAATTGTAGCTGCTCTCCACCATGGTGACCTTGGCATCTCCCCAAAGTCCTTCTATGTCGTAGAATTCCCTAATGTGTTTTTGAAATACATGCACTACCACGTTAACATAATCCATCAAAATCCATTCTGCATTTTCAGAACCTTCAACGTGCCATGGTTTATCTTGTATGGCTTTACTGACTGTTTTTTGGATTGATGAAACAATTGCATTTACATGCGTATTGGAAGTACCATTGCAGATGATAAAGTAGTCGCAAACCGTATTTTCAATTTCCCTAAGATCGAGCAGATTTATATCTACTCCTTTTACGTCTTCTATTCCATGTAAAATTAAGGCAATCAGTTCATCTGCGCTAGCTTTTGTTTTCTGCATTCAAAAATTTTAATTTCTACAAAGTTATATTTTTTTTGTTTTCTTAGCCCTAGATTTTAACATATCATTGGACGCACCACATTGAGAGAACAATCACCAATAATCAAACTTGATGCCACGGACTCAACAAATCTGTATTTAAAGAATTTGCTGCGCTCCAAAACGCTTGCGGACTATACTGTTGTGGTTACAGCGAAGCAGCTTAAAGGGCGGGGGCAAATGGGTGCTGAATGGGTGACCGAGAATGGTAAAAACCTGACTTTTAGTGTTTTAAAGAATTTTGAGTCACTTCAGGTCGTTCAGCAATTCAACCTTAACACATGTATCTCCTTGGCGGTTTATGCAGTTCTTAAGGAACTATCCATACCGGATTTAAGAGTAAAATGGCCCAACGACATAATGTCAGGTTCAACTAAAATTTGTGGAATTTTAATTGAAAACGTTTTAAAGGGGAAAATAATTCAGCATTCAATCATTGGTATTGGTCTTAATGTAAACCAGATTTCCTTTAAAAACCTTGAAAAAGTGAGTTCCTTGAAATTATTGACTGCCCAATACTTTGATCTTGACGAACTATTGACTAGATTATTGGAAAAACTGAGGCATTACTTCATAGGAATTGAAGGGAAATCAGTTCCTCAAATGTTACCAGCATACGAAAAAGTATTGTTCAGAAAAGATAAACCTTCTACTTTCAAAAATGTTGATGACGAAGTTTTTATGGGCTTCATCCGAGGAGTCTCTTCTGATGGCAAGTTGGTTTTGGAACTTGAGGATAACGTATTTAAGGAATATGGGCTTAAGGAGGTAAAGTTGTTATATTAACTTATTTTATCCATATTGGTGGATAGAGTTTCCATAAAATTAGTGATGGGTGTTTTGATCATCATGGCCATCATGGCATTAAACTCTCCTTCAAAACTAAGCGCCACCTCACTTTCATTATCTCCTAAAGATGCTATATTTCCTGTTAGGGTAAAAGGCAACTTATCACTTGCCGCACCTAGCACCACCTTCTCATGCGGAAACTGTTCTTTTAACCTTAAAATAATTTCGGGCATTCCCTTTAGCGCAAATTTGAAGGTTTTTTCGTCCAAAACTTCAAATTTGTCAATGTTGTCAGGCATCAAGGTTTCAAAATTTTTAATGTCAGTTAAAAACTCAAATACTTCTTTACTGCTTTTGGCAACTTTCTTTTTAGGGACTTCTATATGCATCTTACTATATTTATTTCCATTGTTGTGGATTTGATTTCCACTGCAACAGGGTTTGTAATTGGGATTCTTTTATATAATTGGTTTCAGAGGCTTGCTCAACTAAATGGTCATAATCTGATAATGTATTAAGCGCAACGTTGTCCTCTTCAAAATTGGTAGTCGCCACGGAAAAACCATAGGTGAAGATGGCTACCATCCCCATAACGTTTGCTTGTTGCGACCGTAAAGCTTTAACAGCATTTAAGCTACTTTTTCCAGTGCTTATTAGGTCTTCTATTACAACTACATTTTGGCCTGATTCCAGATAACCTTCGATTTGATTTTGCCTTCCATGCGATTTGGGCTCAGGTCTCACATATATAAATGGAAGCCCAAGTACTTCGGCCACCATAATACCTATACCTATTGCACCAGTCGCCACACCCGCAATGACATCTGGTTTTCCATAAAGCTTTTCTACTTGCTTGGCCATTTCTTCTTTCACAAAATTTCGAATTTCTGGATAAGAAAGCATGATACGGTTATCACAGTAGATAGGAGATTTCCAACCAGAAGCCCATGTAAATGGATTTTCTGGTTCCAACTTAATTGCATTAATTTGTAACAGAAGTTCGGCTGTTTTTTTAGCAGTGTCCTTGTCTAAAACCATTGCGCAAATGTATAAAGTTTTTGTTAATGAGTCCCCACTGATTTTAACAAATGAGCGCCAGGATAATTCCAATGGAAATCTTTTTTCGTTGGATGGTGATTCAATTTTAATGGCGATAGATTCGTTGGCCAAAGGAAGATTGAACGCCGCCTATATTTATCACCCAGATGAAGAAAAAATCCTTGATGTTTTTATGCATAAAATCCCAGTAGTGGTAGCTGGTGGTGGGTTTGTAACAAATAAAAAGGGTAAAATCCTATTTATTTATAGAAACAACAAGTGGGATTTGCCCAAGGGAAAGGTGGATAAAGGAGAGTCCATTGAAAAGGCCGCTATGCGCGAAGTGGAGGAAGAAACGGGAGTGAAACGCCTTAAAATCGATAAGTTTCTTAGAACTACTTACCATGTTTTTAAAAGAAACGGAGAGTACAGATTAAAACAAGTGCATTGGTTTGCCATGTCTACCGATTATAAAGGAGAGTTGGTTGGACAAAAAGAGGAAGGTATTGAAAAAGTAAAATGGAAGAGTCCCAAAAAAGTGAGAAAAGCTTTAGAAAACTCTTACCATAACATAAAAATTCTTTTTGAAGAATGGCCAACTACTTGGACAAAATAGTAGCAGCTTTGCTGTTCTTGGCGATACGATAAATGGGATATCGTAAATAAGGCTTTTCTCTATGTTTCGAGCGTTGGTAAATCCAATCCAATTGAGCATACCAGTCTTGTGAAAAATCATCATCCAATTCCTTTTTCATCAAGAAATTTGTCCTGAGAACTGAATCTTTCTTAAGCATATCCAACGCCACATCTTCAAAAACATATGGTGAAAACCCTTCTTTTTGTTGCAATACGGTATCGAAGAAATTCCAATTAAAAAAAGAATCTGCTCCTTGGGGTTCCAAAGCTTCCATTAAATATCTAATACCCAATTGTGCTGTAGGCACTACAAGATCACCTGCTCTAAAACTTACTTTTTGCAAGCTTTTATTTACCTCAGTATTAAAATGGGGATAGTGCCCTTCATAAGGATCTTTCCTTGTTTCATAATTCAAAATGGAATACGATTCCACCGTTAAAGTAGTATCCTGCTCTATTTCAAAATAATGGATATTATTTGCATCTAATCTTTCCATTACATTTTGCCAGCTTTGTGTGATAAGATAGGCGGCAGGAACGGAAACCGTATCCAAAGGAAGATAGTAATTATAGTATGTGGTTTCCTTGGTAAAAGGTTTGTTTTGATCATACTTGAGTCGCCCCAGTCCCGTTACCTCACTTTCGATGATATCTGCTTCATACCCTTTAAATTGTAGTTTTGAGGTTTGCGTAGTATCCACCTGCCAATTAAAATGGTACTTATTGAGCTTTTGGTTTTTTTCCAATGTTTCTTGACGTAACTTTTTAATGGTTTCGTGTTCTTTTTCCACTATGGACATCATGCTTAGCATAAGTTGGCGAGTGCCTGCTACCCTTTTTTTATAGGGTTTTAGCATATGTGTTTCAACCATTAGCCCCAAAGTGCTCCAAAGCGTGGTATAACCGGTTGAATATCTAGGATGATCTATAAACTGGCTAAAACCGAATTCGGGAGGTCTGTTATATACATTTACATAGGGTGTAATATCCCAATCGTTTTCCACTAAGGATGCCTCAACTTTTGGCATAAGTTCTTTATGCAGATAGTTGCCCAATTCCCCTCCTAATTTATTATGCTGGGTAAAGAGATGGGTAAGTGTATATTGATAATCCGCCCCATTACTTACGTGGTTGTCGATGAAAATATCTGGCTTTACCAGATGGAAAATAGTAGTAAAGGTCCTTGCATTTTTAGTGTCCATTTTAACAAAATCCCTGTTGAGATCATAGTTTAAGGCATTTCCGCGAAAACCATAGGCTGTTGGTCCATTCTGATTTGCCCTAGTGGTGGAATTTCTATATAAAGCCCCACCAATATTGTAAATAGGAATGGTAACTAAAACCGTGTTCTGAGGATGTGAAATTTTTCCCGTAGCAAGATCTCGATACAATAACATAGTGGCATCAATTCCGTCACTTTCTCCAGGGTGTATGCCATTATTGATTAAAATAATCGTCTTCTCTTTTCTTACATTTTCAAAATTAAAATCCCCATCGGGATTAAAAGTGACAATATGTAGTGGATAACCACTATCTGTTTCACCAATGGTCTGAATATTAATTTCGGGAAAATCCTTGGCTAATTTTATATAAAAGGCAATGGTTTCCTCGTAAGTCGCGGTGCCCTCACCCTTGGAAACCTCAAAATAGGTTTGGTATGAGGCAATCTGATCTTGTGTTTTGGTTTCACAGGATAGAAAAAGAGTCAATATTGCAAACAGAACGATGTACTTCAAGATGTTGGTATACTAGTTGAAAATTAAAATGGAAATACTTTTCCTTTGATAAAAATAGGCAATAATAAGCTTAAGATACCATATTGACTCTATTTAGATCGGTGTCATCGATTTTGTATATCGGTTTGTTTTTAAAATTGAGATAATGCAAACACTTTAGTCTAAAATGGTTCCATTTCTTATAATCCGCAGGGTCTATTGATGAAGTTATTACGTTGATGATTATTTTTTCTTTTATATTCATATTCACAACTTCCTCTAAAAATTCCCACCCGTCCATTATGGGCATATTAATGTCCAAAAAAATAACCTCCGGAATGGGAGCACCTGTTTTAATTCTTTCCCTTAAACCATCTAAGGCTAGCTTGCCATTTTCAAAAGCTTCAATATCTGGACAAATAGCAGTGGTTTTCAGCATTTTTTTAATACCGAAAACAGTTATAGGGTCATCGTCGATAATATATATGCTATTAACTTTCTTCATTAAAATACACCTTAAAGGTTGTGCCTTTATTTACTTCACTACTTACCGTTATATTTCCGCCCATCGCCTCGGCCTGATTCTTTATAATGTATAGGCCAAGTCCTCTAGCGTCCTTATTGTTGTGAAAGGTTTTGTACATTCCAAAAATTTTGCCTCCATATCTGTTCAAATCAATACCCATACCTTTATCACTTACGCTAAAAATGACATTTTTGTCCTGTTTTTTGGCGCTTAAGCTAATGGTAGGTATTTCTTTTGGCTTGCTATATTTTACGGCGTTGGTCACCAAATTTAGGATAATACTCTCCAAATATGCCGGAACGCTCAACACTGTTAGCTTTTTTGGAACAGAATTGATGAGCTCCACTTTGTTGTTAACTAAGAAACCGGCAAGGTTCTGCTGAACTTTATGAATATACTCGTTGAGATTTAAAGATTTCTTGTCCAGATTTACATTGGTACTTATTTCTACAACTTCATTTAGGTTTTCCAAGGTATCCAAAAGATTGTCAGATGCGTGGGATAGCATTTTCATGATACGTTTCTTCTCCTCTTCTTCTTTCTCATTTATTAGAAACTCCAATAGCATGGAAAAATTAGCAGTATGTGATCTTAAATTGTGAGAGACAATGTGGGCGAAATTTATAAGCTTTTTATTTTGTATGGCCGTTACATTGATCAGGTCTTGCAATTGGTCCTCTTTCTGTTTTATGTGCGTAATGTCCATGCTCATGCCTATAAGACCGTAGGCCTTCCCCTTAATGTCTAACAATGGAATTTTTGAGGTTAAGAAGTTCGTGGCACTACCATCTTTTCTTACGTTTATGGTCTCTATACCGATCATTGGTTTGTGGGTGCGCATGACCTCTAAATCTTCATCTCGAGAAATTTGGGCGATATCCTTTTCGTAAAGGTCAAAATCGGTCTTACCCAGCAAATCTTCTGATTTTGCTCCCAGATAATCACATTCGGATTTGTTTACCAGTATTTTGCGAGAGTCTCTGTCTTTGATAAAGACATTTATGGGAAGATTGTCAACCAAAGTAGTGAGCAACTGTTCATTTTCTTTTGTTTTGATTTCGGTAAGAACCTGGTCATTTATATCTTGAAAAGTACCAAAAAGCGTTATTGTTTTTCCATTTTTTTGAATTGGTTTTCCAGCGGCAGTAACCCATTTTTCTTTTCCTTTACTAGTTACGATGATTAAGCGTTCGCTGAAAGGTGTACCATCTTCCAAAGCCTTATGGAACAGCATTGAAATTTTATTTCTACTATATCCCTGCTTATAAAATTCTATTCCTTCATTCACGTCAGGCTCGTAATCTGGAGAAACTTCGTGAATTTTTTTGGTTACTTCGCACCAGCTCAGTTTTTCTGTTGCAATGTCAAATTCCCAGCTGCCAACTAACGCTACTTCCGATGTTGTTTTAAGAAGAGTTTTAACTCTTTCCAGTTCTAGTTCTTTTTCAATTTCACTGCTAATGTCATTTGTATGGATAACAGTTCCCAACAGATTTTCCTTTTCATCAAACCATGGGGCAAATGTGCTTTCCAACCATTGTTCTTGGGCTCCTTTTCCCTTTTTATGTCTTAAGATGTGTGTTTTGCCTTGGGTAAGACATTGCTCCAAGCTATTACCGCAAACCTTTTCATGCTTGTTATAGAATTCTTCTATTTTGGTGCCTATACAATCGTTTAGGTTTTTATCAAAAAGAGCTATCCATGAATCGGAGGCATCTACTAGTGCGTGTTCAAGGTCCAGAAGAGCGGTTGGGTGTGGCAATTGCTTAAGCAAGTAATGTTGGGGGATCGTTTTAGTTGCTTTCAAAGTGGGGGTTAGATTTGGGTTTTGAAATTATACGAAATTTCTTACTAAAATAATGGTATTCTAAATGTTTGGGGTGTTAATGTTGTGAATGGGCAGAAATATGTTGTTTCCTCGACGAACGGTAAGGTTGGATAGGTGGGTAAAAGTGAAATATAGCTAGGATGAAGCTTAATGGAATTCTATTGAATTTCTACGGAACTAGGACTTTATTCGAACTGTGTTGGGCACCAATCCCGTATAATCACCTCCATTTCTGATAACGTCCCGCACAATGGAAGAGCTGATATAGGATTTCCCTGAAGAGGTTAATAAAAAGACTGTTTCAATTTCTGATAGTTGCCTGTTGGTGTGGGCAATGGCTTTTTCAAATTCAAAATCCCCCGGATTTCTCAACCCTCTTAAAATAAAATCAGCGTCAACTTTTTTGCAAAAATCAACGGTCAGACCTTCATAGGTTACTACCCTTATTTTAGGTTCATCCTTGAAAGCATTTTTAATAAAATCGGTACGTTCCTCTAAAGAGAACATGTATTTTTTATCTGCATTTATCCCAATGGCAATTAAAAGCTCATCAAACAAGGTAATTCCTCTTTTTATGATATCGTAATGACCTAAGGTCAGTGGATCAAAAGAACCTGGGAAAATGGCACGTCTCATGAATGGAAAGTTTGTCTAAAAATACAGATTTTCTATCGTAATGCTTCGTCAATGGCACTGCCGAACAATTTCTCAAGGGATATACCTGCCGCTTTGGCTTGCTTTGGCAAAATACTTTCTTCTGTAAGTCCGGGAGTAGTATTCACCTCTAAAAGATATGGAATGTCTTCAATAAAAATGAACTCACTTCGTGTATACCCTTTCAATCCCAAGGTTTTATAAATATACTCTGCCCACCTAACGACATTAGCCTCCTGGGTTTTGGTAATTCTTGCCGGGGTGATTTCTTGCGATTTCCCTTGGTATTTAGCTTCATAATCAAAAAAATCATTTTCTGAGACAATTTCCGTAATCGGTAGTACAGTGACCTCATTGTTATAAGTGATAACCCCCACAGAAACCTCGGTTCCGTCTAAAAAGGATTCTATAATGATCTCATTGTCCTCTGTAAAAGCATTGGCAATGGCTGCTTTCAGATTTTCTCTTTCATAAACCTTCGAAATGCCATAACTGCTGCCCGCTCTGTTGGCCTTTACAAAACAGGGAAGCCCTACTGTTTTTATAATTTCATCTTCATCAATAGGCTCTCCCAAGTTTAGATAGTATGACGTAGCGCACTTGATGCCATAGGGTTTTAGTGTGCTTAGTAAATCTCTTTTATTAAAAGTTAATGCTGCTTGATAATGATTACAGGATGTCTGTGGAATGTTTAACAACTCAAAATAAGCCTGTAGAATTCCATCCTCTCCCGGAGTGCCGTGTATAGCGTTGAAAACACAGTCAAAATTGACTTTTTTGTTATGGATCTCAATACTAAAATCAGATTTGTCAATAGGAAACTCAGTACCATCATTAGCGAGATAAACCCATTTTTCTGAAGATATAATAACGCGGTACGAACGGTATCTGGTTTTATCTAAATGTTGATAAACTACGTTACCGCTTTTTATTGAAATTTCATACTCACTGGAGTAGCCACCCATTATAATGGCAATATTTTTTTTCATCCGTTTGTCGAATATCACTTTGTCAAAGTAAAGAAAAAAGGACTGGCTTTCCTATATTTGTCCAGATAAGGAACTGCGCATGAAACATTTTTTAAGCTTTTTAAAAAGTAAGACTTTTTTAATCCAATTGGGTTTGGCGTTGGTGGCTGCGGTTCTCTTTTGCTTTTTGGTGTTGCAATGGTTAAAAAGCTCTACCAATCATGGTGAGTTTGTTGAAGTTCCGGATTTTTCAAAAATGTCGGTTATGGAAATGCGCAAAGTGGTGGAGGATGCGGGATTGCGATACCAAGTGTTGGATTCTTCCAATTATAACCCAGATTATCCACGTTTTTCCATTTTGGAGCAAGATCCCCCAGCTGGAAACAAAGTAAAATCCAATAGGAAGATTTATTTTACTGTAAATCCATCTGGATATAAAAAAGTTACCGTCCCAGATATTATACAAGTAACTCAGCGTAATGCAGCTTCTATGTTAAGGGCTGTTGGGTTGGATGTGCAACGCGTGACCTATATAGATGAATTGGGCAAGGATATGGTCTATAGGATGAAGCACAAAGGAAAATACCTTAAGCCTGGTGATAAGCTACCGAAAACATCAAAAATTGAATTGATTTGTGGTAATGGGACCATTCCCGGAAGTGCTCGTATTCAGGCTGATTCAGAATAACTATGGATGCCGCTGAAAACCCAGAACTTTCTCAAGACGACTTATTTGAACATCACAAATTTGTAGCCTCAAAAGGGCAAGAACCGTTACGGGTAGATAAATTTTTGATGAACTTCATAGAAAATGCAACGCGAAATAAAATTCAACAAGCCGCCAAACAAGGTCATATTTGGGTAAATGAGGTCATTGTAAAACAAAATTACAAAGTAAAAGCAGGGGATGAGGTAAAAGTGATGTTTGAACATCCACCGTATGAATTTTTACTTACCCCAGAGGATATTCCATTAGATATTGTATACGAAGATGAGGTGTTGTTGGTGGTCAACAAGCCTGCAGGAATGGTTGTGCACCCTGGACATGGCAATTATTCCGGAACATTGATTAATGCCTTGGTTCATCATTTTGAGAATTTACCAAAGAACAGTTCCGAAAGACCTGGCCTAGTGCATCGAATAGACAAAGACACCTCGGGTCTATTGGTCATTGCAAAGACTGAAGCCGCAATGACACATTTGGCAAAACAGTTTTTTGATAAAAGCAGTGAACGGGAGTATTTAGCCTTGGTGTGGGGCAATGTTTCCGAGGAGGAAGGAACGGTGGAGGGACATCTTGCCCGTAACCCAAAAAACAGATTGCAAATGATGGTTTTTCCTGAAGGTGATCAAGGAAAAGAAGCCGTTACCCATTACAAAGTAGTGGAAAGACTTGGTTATGTCACCTTGGTTTCCTGTAAGCTTGAAACTGGAAGAACTCACCAAATACGGGTGCACATGAAATACATTGGGCATACGTTATTCAATGATGAGCGCTATGGTGGAGATAAGATTTTAAAAGGTACCACCTTTACCAAATACAAACAATTTGTTGATAATGCCTTTAAAATTTTACCCAGACAGGCACTACATGCCAAGACTTTGGGGTTTGAGCATCCAACAACTGGCGAGTTTATGCGATTTGATTCCGAATTACCAGAAGATATGGTCCATTGTATCGAAAAATGGCGGAATTATGCAAAGCATAGCGAATAATAGGTTTCATCAATCCTTAGATTGAAAACACCTTTTGTGGTATATGCAAAAAAACCAATTTCATTGCTATTTTTACTAAAAATTAGTTTTCATGAAAATTGTAATTTCTCCTGCCAAATCCCTTGATTTTGAAACGGCATTGCCTACATCACAATACAGTCAGCCCCAGTTCTTAGATCAATCTATTAAATTGAATACGGTTTTGGCAAAGAAAAAACCAAAGGCCTTATCTAAGTTGATGTCCATTTCAGATAATTTGGCACAGCTTAATTGGCAAAGAAATCAGCAATTTTCAACACCATTTACGCCAGAAAATGCAAGACCGGCGGTATTTTCATTCAATGGGGATGTATATCAAGGCCTCGATGCTTATACCATTCCAGAAAACAAACTGGATAAGCTTCAAGAAACACTTCGAATATTATCTGGACTTTACGGTATTTTGAAGCCTCTGGATTTAATTCAACCGTATCGCTTAGAAATGGGAACCCAATTAAAAGTAGCTCGAAAGAAAAACCTATACGAGTTTTGGAAAAAGCAATTAACAGCACATTTAAACGAAGAACTACAAGATGATGAGCTGTTTATCAATTTGGCCAGTAATGAATACTTTGGCGCCGTGGATGAAAAAACACTCAAAGTACCAGTGATTACCCCAATCTTTAAGGACTGGAAAAATGACAAACTAAAAGTTATCAGCTTTTTTGCCAAAAAGGCACGTGGTTCCATGGTACGTTATATTTTGGATACCGATGCGAAAACGATGGCTGACATTAAAGGTTTTGACTATGACAATTACGTGTATAGCGCAGAACACACTTTAAAAGAAAACCAACCCGTTTTTATTAGATAACCTTTAATTAACGGTCTTTTATTAAAAAGCTGTTAGGTTTGCACCCCTTGTGCTTTAAATTGTGATGTAGATAAAATACTGCTATAGATTTAGCTTTTATCACGATCTTTGAAGACTTATCTAGTCACTAAAAAACTAAAAGAACCACCATGCAGCAATCTAGACGTCTAGAAGAGTTTAAAAAATTTGTTACTAATAAGTTCAATATTTATAACAGCCTTTTTTTAAATCTACCTTATAGAAATATTGAAAATGTTGGGATGCTTGTGCCTCTTTTATTCGATCAATGCGAGAAAGGACTGGAAGCAGGTAAAAACCCTCAGGAAATTTTAGAAACCTTCTTTACCAATTTTGTAGATATAAAAGATGAGCGAGAACGATTGGATTTTATGTTCCGAATCATTCAATATGTAGAACGGCAAGTGGTCTTGTATGATAGTGTTGAAGATTCCGCATTTCCAAAATTGCAAGAATACACCAATTCACTTTCCATCAAGGACTATTTTGAACTGGTGAATAGCACCAAAAGCTGGGATAACATATCCAAACAGCTTTCCACTTTTAGCGCCAGAATTGTACTTACTGCGCATCCCACGCAATTTTATACACCTGCGGTCCTTGACATAATCGCGGAATTAAGGGAACTTATAGATGATGATAGGATTCATCACATAGACCTTACTTTACAGCAGTTGGGGCTTACCTCTCTGGTAAATGCCAAAAAACCAACTCCTTTGGATGAGGCCAAAAACATCATTTATATCTTAAGAAACACCTATTACGATGCGGTTGGTGAACTTTTTCAATATGTGAAAAGCAATATTCGTGATGAAGCCTTTGATAATTATAACATTATTAAACTGGGATTCTGGCCAGGTGGTGATCGCGATGGAAATCCTTTTGTAACTGCGGAGATTACCAAAAAAGTGGCAGATGAACTTCGTCTTACATTAATGAAGTGCTACTACAATGAGCTTAAATCGTTACGTAAAAAATTGACTTTCAAAAATTTACAGGACGACTTAAATGGGTTGAGCAACAAGTTGTACAAGGCCATGTTTGATTCCAAGGCCGTTATAAGCTATACAGAAATCATTCGGAGACTAGAGGAAATTAGAGAAAAACTTATAACAGATTATCACGAATTGTATTTGAATAATTTGGATCAGTTTATTGATAAAGTACACATATTTAAAACCCATTTCGCTACACTGGATATTAGACAAGATCATAGCAAGCACAAATTAGCTGTGGAAACCATTTTAAAGCAGAAAGGAGCTATAAAAGAAAACCTTGAAGAATTAAAGGACGCTGATTTAACACAATGGTTATTGGAAAAGGATCTTCAACTAAAACCAGAAGATTTTGAAGAGGGAATTGTAAAAGATACTATTGCGAATATTCAACAATTAAAAGAGATTCAGGAAAAGAATGGTGAGGAAGGATGTAACCGGTATATCATTAGTAATTCCGAAGATATCTATGCTGTACTTTTTGTGTTCGGATTGTTTAAGTGGTGCGGCTGGAAAGAGGACGATATTACCTTTGATATTGTTCCGTTGTTCGAGACAATGAAAGGCATGGAAGCCTCTGAAGAAGTAATGCAGACGCTGTTTGATACTCCTGTTTATCGAGAACACTTGGAAAGAAGGAAAAATGTACACACCATTATGTTGGGCTTCTCGGACGGTACCAAGGACGGTGGATACTTGAAAGCAAATTGGTCTATTTTAAAAACAAAAGAAACCCTAAGTAAAGTATGCAAAAAAAATGGCATCAAAGCTATTTTCTTCGATGGCAGGGGGGGGCCGCCAGCACGTGGAGGTGGTAAAACACATAGATTTTATGCTGCACAGACAAAAGATGTGGCCAATCACGAAATACAATTGACCATTCAAGGCCAGACCATTACTAGTACCTACGGTACTAAACAGCAGTTTATGCATAATTCAGAGCAATTACTAACCGCAGGTCTTAGTAATAATCTGTTTGGAAAAGAACACGTTATTTCATCAGCCCAAAGAAAATTAATTGAAGAACTTTCAGACTTAAGTTTTGAAAAATATGACACCCTTAAACAGCATGAGAAATTCATCCCATATTTAGAGCATCGTAGTACCTTAAAGTACTATACCAAAGCCAATATTGGAAGTCGACCAGGTAAAAGGGGAAATAAAAAACAGCTAGAGCTTTCAGATTTACGGGCCATTTCCTTTGTGGGGTCGTGGAGCCAGTTAAAACAGAACGTACCCGGATATTTTGGTTTGGGGTCAGCCATGAAAAAGCTGAAGGATGAGGGTAGATTAAGTGAGCTTAAAAAACTATATAAAGATGTTCCTTTCTTTAAAGCATTAATGTTGAATAGCATGATGTCATTGGCAAAAACCAATTTTGATTTGACCAGTTACATGAAAGATGATGAAGAGTTTGGTGAGTTCTGGAGCATACTAAATCAAGAATACCAATTGTCCAAAGAAATGTTATTACAGATTTCGGGACTAAAAATTTTGATGGAGGATGAGGCGGTTTCAAGGGAATCTGTAAAGATTCGGGAAAAAATCGTTCTTCCCTTGCTTGTAATTCAACAGAATGCATTATACCATATTACCCAGAATTCGGAATACAAGGAATTGTACGAGAAAATAGTGACAAGGTCATTGTACGGAAATATTAATGCAAGTAGAAATTCGGCTTAAAAAGAGGTTGTATTCAAATCGTGAGTTCAAAGCCATTTATTCATACCCACCCCTACAAACCCTTTCTGTTTCCAGAAGCGACAAAACTGATAGTAGGTACTTTGCCACCACCACGATTCACTACTGGTGAATTAAAACATGATGATGTGGATTTCTGTTATGGCAGTCGCAATGGCATGCTTTGGCCCATTCTAAATCGTCTTTTTGATTTGAATCTAAAATATGAAACCACAAAAGAAGCTGCTGACCAAAGGAAAAACTTTTTATTAAAACACAAGATTGGGGTTTGCGATATTGTGGGTAGTGCAGAACGAAATAAAATTGATGCATCTGATTTGGGAATGCAAAATGTGAAGCTTCGCAATATGTTGGGCTATCTCAAGGATTACCCTAAAATAGATACCCTATTGTTTATGGGTGGCAATAGTAAAAATGGACCTGAATATTTTTTTAGAAAACTATTGAAAGAAAAAGGATTGCGATTGGATGTGGTGTCTGATATTGTTCCAAGAATACATCAACTTATATTGGATGGGCGAACATTAAAAACGGTTTCCTTAACTGCCCCGTCCGGTGCAGCCAATAGGGCTGTAGGAAGCCTGCAAGCATATAAAGACTTAAAAATCGAAAATCCAAACTTCAACACATTGGATTTTAGGGTAATGCAGTATAAAGAGTTTTTTATGGGATAATAGAGGCGACCAACATCACTTTTTAATGGTGGCTTCCTTGAATGTAGAAAGTACTTCTGAAAGCAAATATACTTTTGGAGGAACTACTTTTCTTTGCTCTATTTGTTTTATGATTTTATCCACGGCAATATTGAATCTTTTTTTAGGCATAGGCTTCATCAAAAAATCATCAATGCCATACTCAAAGGCTTTGGCAGCGAAATCGGACCATGTTGAATTCATAATTATTGCAGCGTTTATTTCAATATTGTCAAGAAGCTCAAAAGCATCAACGTGTTCCATTAGAACATCCAAAAAGACAATATCCACTTTTTCATCATAAACAGCTTTTATACCGCAATATGGATTCTGGTAAGAACCAATTAATTTCAAGTCTGGATGGTTTTTGACCAATACGGTGGTTGCCAAACGCTGAATTGAGGAATCGTCAATGACAAGCGTAGTATACTTCATTATTAGTAGGTATAAATTGTATATCAAAGTTATATTTACCTACATGTTTAATTGGAAAAATGGAGATGTACTACGGTTTTACACAGGTGAAATCATGATTTCTGGCATTTTTCCTTAAACTACGTTTTTGTATATCGAAGTTAATTGCGGTTTATGGATAGACCCATAAGTGTCTTTGATTAATCATTCGGTGTGGAGAGAATGCTGTAAAATGCTCTAATCCCATAAGCCAACTGACCAATTTTTAAATTCTCGTTAGGACTATGTTGGTTATTGTCCGCATTTACCATGGGAACAATAAACGCAGGTATTTTTAATTCATTGATAAAAGGAGCAATAGGCACGGTACCTCCCATAATACGAATCCGGACTACATCTTTTTCAAAAGCAGATTCTAATGTCTCCACCAGGAAGTTTCCATAGGAATTGTCCAAGTTGGTGCGGAAAGCATCAGTAACACTACCTTCTGTAATCGTTATGATTTTATCATGGGTCATGCGTTCTTCTTTGGATGGGATATGATCTAAAACATGGAATCCTTGTTTGGCAATATGGTCTTTCACCAGTTTCTTTAATCGTGTTCCATCACTTTCTGGGACCAAACGCAAATCAAGTTCAGCTGTTGCACTTTCTGGTACTATGGTTCGTGCTTTTTTTCCGACCCAACCAGAACCCAATCCTCTAATATTCAAAGAAGGATATTGCAAAGCTTCTTGGTAAAAGCTTCCGACCTTTTCAGCAGATTTAAATTGAAGTTTTTCTGCAATGTCGGAATCACTATCAGGCACACTCTTTAAAACGTCTTGAACGGTATCATCCAAGGAAATTCCATCATAGTACCCTGGAATGATTACACGCCCTTCTTTATCCTTCATACCTGCCAACAATTGTGCAAGTTGAAACCCAGGATTTGGTGCGTAGTTGCCATAATGCCCGCTGTGCTGGGGCGTTATTGGACCATAAGTGGTTAAGGTCAACGAAGTGATACCACGACAACCATATGTAACGGTTGGATTGCCAGAAGGATGAACTGGCCCATCGTTGATGACCAAAAAATCAGCTTCAAGCAACTCTCTATATTGCTTTACCGCTTTGGGTAAGGGTTTGCTACTCTTTTCTTCCTCACCATCCAAAATTACTTTAACATTGAAAGGAAGCTCTTTACCATCTTTTTTAAGCAAGTCAATCGCATTCAAAAACATGACGATTGGTCCTTTATCATCAGAGGTTGAACGACCGAATAATCTCCAATCGTAGTTAAGGTCATCATCCAGAGCATCAAAGGAAATGGTTTCATAACCATTATCAACTGGTTTTTTCAATACAGTTTCGTACGGATTGGGTTGATCCCATTTTGAAGCGTCTACTGATTGACCATCTAAATGCATGTAGATAAGCATTGTTGGCTTGGAGTCGTTCATGGGCAATGCGGCAAAAAATAACGGTAAATTCTCGGTTTCCAAAACTGTTGTGTTGAACCCACGCTTACCAAACTTTTTCTTTAACCAAAAGATATTGTCGTCTATATCTTCGGCATTAAGGGCATCATTAGGGATGGAAACAAAATCTTTTAGTTCGTTTATAGCATCAGCCACCTCAGATTTTATTGCCGTAGAATTCTGTGAAAAAATTGAAAAACAAGAAATTAGAGCTACTAGAAATACAAATTTTTTGATTGTGAACATTCTATTGAATTTGAGTTCAATTTAGCGAATTCCCTTTACAAACTCATCAATTTTATCGGCCCCATTTTGGGTCAGATGTTTTATAAAAGCGGAACCAATTATTGCCCCCTTTGTTTTTTTGGTAGCATGATTAAATGTTTCAGAATTACTAATCCCAAAGCCAACAATTTGAGGGTTCTTGAGCTTCATTTCATTGATTCTATTAAAATAAGTTTCCGTTTCATCTCCGAAACCAGTTTTTGCCCCTGTAGTACTGGAAGAACTTACCATATAGATAAAACCATCAGAGGCTTCATCAATTTGGCGAATACGTTCATCACTGGTCTGCGGCGTTATCAAAAAGACATTAATGAGGCCATATTTTTTAAAAATGGCTTCGTATTCTTCTTGGTATACATCCAAAGGTAGATCCGGTAAAATAATTCCATCAATACCAATTTCTTGACATTTTTTACAAAAAGCTTCCACACCATATTGTAGCACAGGATTAAAATACCCCATCATAATCAGTGGAATAGATACAGTCTTTCGTATACCTTCCAACTGCTCAAACAACAGCTCCGTATGCATTCCATTTTTAAGGGCAGCAGTGGAACTTGCTTGAATGGTAGGGCCATCAGCTAGAGGGTCACTGAAAGGCAATCCAATTTCAATCATATCCACACCATGTTTTTCAAGGTCTTGGATGATTTTTGAAGTGTCATTTATATTTGGATAGCCCGCTGTAAAGTATATGGAGAGGAGTTTTTTATCCTCATTTAATTTTTGGTTGATTCTATTCATAATTTGAAATAATCAATATAGTTCTGTAAATCTTTATCACCTCTTCCAGATAAATTGATGACCACAACATCTGAAGGACTGAATTTTTTCTGTTCTAAAATGGCAAATGCATGTGATGATTCAATGGCTGGAATAATGCCTTCTAATTGGCATAGTGCCAATCCTGAAGTCATGGCCTCATCATCCGTTATCGAAATAAACTCAGCTCTTCCCGATTGGAACAAATGGGCATGCATGGGGCCAACACCTGGGTAATCCAATCCCGCGGAAATGGAATACGGTTCGGTAATTTGACCATCATTGGTCTGCATCAATAAAGTTTTACTACCATGAATTATTCCAATTTTCCCCAAAGCCGAAGTGGCAGCACTTTCCCCGGTATCTATACCTTTTCCTGCAGCTTCAACGGCGATAATACCAACTTCGGGAGTATCCAGAAAATGATAAAAAGCCCCTGCTGCATTACTTCCTCCACCAACGCAAGCCACAACATAATCAGGATTTTCACGTCCTTCTTTTTCTAACAATTGGTTTTTGATTTCTTTGGAAATCACTGATTGAAATCTCGCGACCATATCAGGATAGGGGTGAGGGCCTACCACGGAACCAATTATATAATGCGTGTCAACTGGATTATTGATCCAATCCCGTATCGCTTCGTTGGTGGCATCTTTTAAGGTTCTGCTTCCAGATAATGCTGGTCTAACTTCAGCTCCTAACATTTTCATTCGTGCCACGTTCGGAGCTTGGCGGGCAATGTCTATTTCACCCATATACACAACACATTCAATACCGGCTAAGGCGCAAACGGTTGCCGTAGCAACTCCATGCTGACCCGCTCCAGTTTCTGCAATGATTCTGTTTTTGCCCAATTTTTTTGCCATCAATATCTGGCCAATGGTATTGTTCACCTTATGTGCTCCAGTATGGCATAAATCTTCTCGTTTCAAGTAGATTTTGGTATCGTATTTTTCCGATAATCGTTTTGCAAAATAGAGTGGGGTAGGGCGGCCCACATAATCTTGTAGCAATTGATCGAACTCTTCTTTAAAAGAAGGTTCCTCCATAATTCGGATGTAATTTTGGCGAAGTTCTTCTGTGTTGGGATAAAGCATTTCTGGAATGAATGCCCCGCCAAACTCACCATAATAGCCTTTTTCGTTAGCGTGATAACTCATGAGTTGTCCGTATTAAATTGAAAGTTGTTAGATAACAACTTTTTAAATTCTCTTAATTGTTTAATGTTTTTTAATCCTGGTTCTATTTCAAACTTGCTGTTGACATCGATAGCATAGCATTGTTTCGATGCCGGACTTTCTAAAAAAGCCAATAGGCTGTCAATTTCATTTAGTCCAATACCGCCACTTAAAAAATAAGGCTTGCTGGAAGGATATTCTTTTAGAATACTCCAATCAAATACATAGCCGTTACCACCAGGCAGTTTTCCTTTGGTATCGAACATAAAATAATCACAGGAAGCTTCATACGCTTCAAGGACTGAAAAATCGAAGTCATCCTTGATGGAAAATACTTTGATGATGTCAACCTGAGCTTGTATTAGATTACTACAATATTCAGGACTTTCTGTCCCGTGAAGCTGCAAGGCATCTAGACTGTACTTTTTAACTTTTTGGAGCACCTCTTCAACGAAAGCATCCACAAAAACTCCAACTTTTTTAATCGATTTTGGCAGTTCTGGCATGTTACCATCAAAATAGCGTGTGGAAGGTTTCCAAAATATAAAGCCCAAATAATCTGGTTGCAATTGAGCAACTTCTTTTGGATTATGATTCATTCCACAGACTTTTAATTTCATGATATCAACGCTTTTATAAATTCATCTGCATGCTTTCCGGGATTCTCCGTTTTCATAAAATTCTCTCCAATTAAAAACCCTTGGTATCCGTATTGCTTTAAGTCTTTGATGGCATCAATGGAGCTTATCCCACTTTCAGAAACTTTTACAAATTCGTCCGGAATCAGTTTTGACAAAGTCTTACTGGTTTCCAAACTCACTTCAAATGTTTTTAGATTTCTATTGTTTACACCGAGCATATCGAGACTGGGCATAATAGATTTATGCAATTCTTCTTCATTATGAACTTCCAGAAGTACATCCAGCCCCAAGCTTTTAGCAGTTTCCGATAAAGCTTTGATTTCATTTTTTGATAAAATAGCTGCAATCAATAGAATCACATCGGCACCATGTGCCCTAGCTTCCAAGATTTGATATTCATCAATAATAAACTCTTTTCGGAGCAATGGAATCTTTGCAACGGCCCTTGCCAGTAACAAATCATCCAAAGAGCCTCCAAAATATTTACCATCGGTTAAAACGGACATTCCACAAACTCCCGCTTCCTCATATCCCTTGGCAACATCTTGAACATTTAAACTTTGATTGATGACTGATTTGGAGGGGGAACGCCGTTTGTGTTCTGCTATAATTCCAGAACTACTATTTCTTAATGAGGTAGCTAAAGAAACTGTGTCTCGATTATAAAGAACAGCTTGCTCCAATTGCGAAACTGGAATCAGTGCCTTTTTTAAATCGACCTCTTTACGTTTATCGGCTACTATTTTATCAAGGATGTTCATGATGCACTTATCTCTTGTAATTTTTTTAATGCTCCCAATCCTTTTTTGTTTAGAAGCGATTCTTTAGCTTTTTCAAAACCTTCTTTTGGTGTTGTCCCTTCCACCGTCGAAATCGCAATTCCCGCATTGGCACAAACCACATTATTTTGAGCCTCGGTTCCTCGTCCGTTTAAAATATCCAGAAATATTTGAGCGGATTGTGCTACATCTTCTCCTCCGGTAATCTCTTCTTGCAAAATACGTTGAACTCCAAAGTCGGAAGGGGTGAGCATTCCTTCGGAACCATTGGAAATGGTTTTTGTTGCGCCTGTCAAAGAAATTTCATCATAACCATCTAATGCATGGAGCACAGTGAAATTTTTATCGGTGTTTTGATAGAGGTATCCATACATTCTGGCCAGTTCTAAATTGAATACACCAACCATCTGATTTTTTGGAAATGCCGGGTTTACCATTGGCCCCAACATATTGAAAAAGGTCTTGACGGCAAGTTCTCTTCGGATTGGTGCTACATTTTTCATGGCAGGATGAAATAGGGGAGCGTGCAAAACACATATTCCAGCTTCATCAATAGATTTTTTAAGAAAGTCAGCTTCATTGCTGAATTTGATGCCCAAAAACTCCATGACATTGCTACTACCGCATTTGGACGAAACACCATAGTTTCCGTGTTTGGTCACTTTTATACCGGCTCCGGCAGTGACAAAAGATGCCAATGTCGATATGTTGAAGGTATCCTTACCATCACCTCCTGTACCACATAAATCTATGGGATTATAGTCAGATAAATCTACAGCCAAACAAAGTTCTAAAAGCGCATCTCTAAAACCTTCCAGTTCTTCAATAGTGATGCTTCGCATCATATAAACGGTCAAGAAAGCCGCAATTTGAGATGTATTGTAATCACCCTTGGCGATGTTAACCAAGATTTGCTTGGCATCGCCTTTTGATAGGATTTCGTGATTGATGAGTCTATTGAGAGTCTCTTTCATATTTATTGGATATGAGATATTAGTATTTAGATTTGAGCAAATTTTTTGATAAGCGTGTAAATCATTTTTTGAATTTCATCACTTAGCATTGAAACCTCATCAAGTTCATTCTTATCAATAAGCTCTAATCTTTTTGATATTTCTAGTTGTGTATTTAATTCGTTCAAAGAACCATTGGCAATTCCAAGAAAATTTCTAAACTCCTTTTTAGAATTTCTTCCCGCTCCTTCTGCAATATTTGAAGCAATTGAAACAGCACTTCTTCTAATTTGGTTTGTTAGGCCATACTTCTCTTCATTAGGAAAACAAGAGGTCATTTTATAAACCAATTCTGTCAACGCTATTGATTTTTGCCACACAATAAGTTCTTTGTAATTATTCATTATTTAAAATCTAAAATCTAAAATCTAATGCCTAATATCTATACTCTATTTAGCCAATTTTTTAGCATTTGTTTTCCTTGCGGGGTCAATACAGATTCCGGATGAAACTGGACTGCAGTTACATCATATGTTTTATGTTTTAGGGACATTATTTGTCCATTTTCATCTATGGAGGTAGCTTCTAAACTTTCCGGTAAATCTGGATGCACTACCCAAGAATGATAACGACCCACTTCAATTGTATTTGGCATACCCTCAAAAATGACATCTTCTTTGGTAACCGTTATGGCGGTAGCAATTCCATGATAGACTTGATCAAGGTTGACCAGCGTCCCACCAAAAACCTCACCAATGGCCTGTTGCCCCAAACAGACCCCAAGAATCCGTTTTGTGGGCGCATAGGTTTTGATAATTTCTTTTAGTAATCCCGCTTCATCCGGAATTCCAGGACCGGGAGACAGGACAATTTCGTCAAAAGCTTCAACCTCCTCCAAAGTCAATTGGTCGTTACGCTTTACCGTAACATCGCAATCTAAATCCTCAAGATAGTGCACTAAATTATAAGTGAAACTATCGTAATTGTCAATCATTAAAATCTTTCTTCCCATGCTTAGATAGTTTCCGCTATTTCCAATGCTTTTGTTAAAGCACCTAATTTGTTATAGGTTTCTTGTAATTCCATTTCTGGGTCGGAGGCAGCTACAAGTCCTGCTCCTGCTTGATAATGTAATTCATGATTTTTACTTAAAAAAGTTCTGATCATAATGGCATGGTTAAAATTGCCTTTAAAATCCATGAAGCCAATAGCACCACCATAATATGCACGACCAGTTTTTTCATACTTTTCAATGAGTTGCATGGCCATATGTTTTGGAGCTCCACTCAAGGTGCCTGCCGGGAAGGTATCTGCAACAACTTTCATGGTTGAGATATCTTTTTTCTTTTGTCCTGTTACTTTAGATACTAAGTGAATCACATGAGAGAAATATTGCACTTCTCTATAAGTCTCCACATTCACGGTGTTTCCATTTCTGCTGAGGTCGTTTCGTGCCAAATCTACCAGCATTACATGTTCGCTATTTTCCTTATCATCTTGTGCTAGTTGCTTTGCCAGTTCGGCATCTTGCTCATCATTCCCTGTTCTTTTGTAGGTGCCTGCAATCGGGTGGATTTCTGCTTTTCCACCTTTTACAATGAGTTGAGCTTCTGGTGAGCTTCCGAAAATTTTAAAATCCCCATAATCAAAATAGAATAGATATGGTGATGGATTTATGGAGCGTAGTGCCCTGTACACATTAAACTCATCTCCTTTAAAAGCTTGGGAGAATCTACGTGACAACACCAACTGGAATACGTCACCTCGCTGACAATGTTTTTTGGCCAATTTTACATGCTCCCTATATTCCTCATCTTCTAAGTTGGATTTTGGTTCTCCTTCTTTTGAAAAATTATAAGACGCAAAGTTTCTTACATTAAACAATTGTGCTATTTCATCAACATTGCTCTCACTTTCAAAACAATGGGCAAAGAGGTATGCTTCATTTTTGAAATGATTTATAGCGATGATGTTCTGATATACCGCATAATAGATATCTGGTATTTGAATGGAATTATCTTTGGATGAAATTTCCACATCTTCAAAATAACGAACGGCATCGTAAGACATATATCCAAAAAGGCCATTGTTTATAAATTTAAAACCATTGCTGGAAACCGAAAACTTCTTACTAAAATCATGGATGACCTTGGTTACATCTGTTGTGGATGAAATTGGAAATTCCTCCGTTGAACCATCTGGAAAGGTTTGGGTAATAACTTCATTTTGCACTTTTATGGAAGCAATAGGGTTGCAACAGATATATGAAAAACTATTGTCATTGGCATGGTAGTCACTACTTTCCAATAGAATACTATTAGGAAATTTATCCCGTATCTTAAGATAAACGCTAACCGGGGTAATGGTATCGGCCAGGATTTTCTTGTAGTGTGTGTCTAGTTTATAAGTCATTTCAAATAGTGATAAATTAAAAAAGGCTTGTCGTGATGACAAGCCTCTATATGATTACAATGGGGGACCAGTTCACGACATTCGACGTAAATTAATCCACCACCAAGTATTAACTGTTCTGTTGTTCATTGCTTCAAAGATAGAAAGGAAATTTAAACTTGCAAATTTTGAGCTTTTAAAATTAAAAATCCCATTTTGAGTTTTCTCAAATGGGATTTTCAAACACTAAACTAGCATTAATTATAGTTGTAAATCAACTACCAAATCAAATTCATCATAGATGGTTTTGTCTCCTAGGTTTTCGAAGAAACTTCCAGAGCCATATTTTACGTTGTATGCTGCTCTATCTACTTTTAAAGTAGCTGTTGCCTTGCTTCCATACACAGATACATCGAAAGTTACAGGTTTTGTGATTCCTTTAATAGTTAAATCGCCAGTCACTTGGTATGAATTTTTGCCAGAAGCTTCAACGTTAGTGAAAACTAAACTTGAAGTTGGATTGGATGCGGTTGCAAAAAAGTCATCTGAATTTAGGTGCCCTTCAAGCTTACCTTTGTATTCACCTTCTAGATCTGTATTGGTAATGGAGGTCATATCCACCACAAATTCTCCGCCTACTAGCTTATCACCATCAAATTCCAATGCACCAGATTTTAGTGCTATAGTGCCTGTATGTGACCCTGTTACTTTATAGGCTTTCCATGTTACTGTGCTTTCATCAACTTTTACAGCTTTCTTTTCGCCATCAATTGGATTGGCAATTGCAGTAAATCCGAATACCACTGTTAACGCTAAACTTAAAATTGTCTTTTTCATGATTTTGTGTTTAAATTCTTGTTTTAATTAAGGTTTACTATTTATATATGGGTAAATAATTCTTCTTTTGATTTTCTAACTTTTGCATAATGCTGGGTCTCATCTTCCTCTGATCTGTACCCTACTGCAAGCACTACCGAGGCATTAAGATTTTTCTCTGAAAGGCCTAGAATTTCATTATATGCTTCAGATTCAAAACCTTCCATTGGGCAGGAATCAATCTTTAGTTCAGAAGCCGCTTGCATCATATTACTGAATGCAATGTAAGCTTGTCTGGCGGTCCAAACACCCTTTATATTGGCTGGTAAATCCAGTAATTTTGACTTCATAAAATCGCCGTAACCTTTTAATCCTTCAGCTGGAATTTTTCTAGTGGAACTTACATTTTGTAAATAGTCATCCATCATTTCTTCTCCAAAATCGGTGACATTGGCAAAAACAATAAGATGCGAAGCGTCTGTAATTTGAGATTGACCCCAGGAAACAGGTCTTAACTGCTCTCTAATTTTATCATCTGTAATAACAAATACATGGTATGGCTGAAGGCCATATGATGAAGCACTTAGTCTAGTGGCTTCAAGCAATAATTCCAAATCTTCATCTGACACTTTTTTTGTACTGTCAAACTTTTTTGTGGCATAGCGCCAGGTCCTATTTTCTATAATATTGTTCATTTTTAAAATTTATCTAGTAATGCATTCAATTCTTCAAGTTCTTTTTTGGTGAAATTTTTAAGGATTTCTTTTTCCGCATCTTCTATTGTTTTATCAATTTTAGCCAGAATGGACTTTCCTTTGGGAGTGATTAAAATCTCCACTTTGCGTCTATTGGATTCACAAGTCCATCGCTTTACATAATCTTTTAAAATAAGCTTGTCTACCAAGCGGGTGGTATTGCTCATTTTAGTAACCATACGTTCGTTGATTGTAGATAGGTTGGCGGGTTTATTTTTTTGCCCTCTTAGAATACGCAACACATTAAATTGTTGTTCCGAAATTTCGTAAGGTTTTAGAGCAATGGCAATTTGTTCGCTTATTTTATTGCTCACCAAAGCCAAATGAATCATGGTCCTCGTTTTCAAGGAGAGCTTTTTTTCCGTTTTTATGATTCCCTCTACATTCATGTTAATACAACAATTGTATATACAAATGTAAGTGGTTTATTGATGTCCACGTATCTTTAACAGATAAAATTTTGTTAAATTAAAATCTTCAAAAATCCCTTTATTTACTTTTAATATTATAAATAACAGATAATGAAGCACTTGTTACTTTTATCAATGACTGTACTTTTTCTTATGTCCAGTTGTAAAGGCGAACAAAAGTCCAAGACTGACAATAAAGATGTTACTCCTGAATACGCAGAAGCACAATCTGAAACAGCTGATCAGGTTAAATTTCCAATATATGATTATGAAGGGCTTAAACCATTGCTCTATAAGGACGATGGAAAAACCTATGTGATAAATTTTTGGGCCACTTGGTGTAAGCCTTGTATTGTAGAACTCCCATATTTTGAACAGGTGTATGCCGAACAAAAAGATAATAATGTAGAGGTTGTTTTGGTAAGCCTGGATATGCCTTCTATGTGGAAATCTAAATTGGAACCATTCGTTGAGAAGAAAGGGCTCAAATCCAAAGTTGTGATTCTGGATGACCCCAAGCAAAATGATTGGATTCCAAAAATAGCTGAAGATTGGGGAGGAGGAATTCCTGCTACTTTAATATATAGTAAGAACAAAAGGAGTTTTTATCCGCAGGGATTTACCTATGAAGAATTAAATAAAGAAATAAGCAAATTCATAAACTAAGACCATATGAAAACAGTTAAAATCCTAGGTACATTGACATTTATTCTAGTGTTATGTGCCTTCTCAACAAAATTTACATCAGTAGATGGTTACGCTATTGGAGACGCTGCGGAAGATTTTTCACTGAAAAATGTAGATGGCAGCATGGTTTCTCTATCAGATTTTGAAAGCGCCAAAGGTTTTTTGGTGATTTTCACCTGCAATACCTGTCCATATTCAGTAGCATATGAAGATAGAATTATAGCCTTGGACCTAAAATACAAAACTAAAGGAGTGCCGGTAATAGCCATTAATCCTAACAATCCAGATGTTAAGGCGGGAGATAGCTTTGCGGCAATGAAAACCAGAGCAACTGAAAAAGGATTCACCTTTCCCTATTTACTGGATGAAGGACAAAAAGTATTTCCAAAATTTGGTGCCACACGAACGCCGCATGTTTTTTTATTGGAAAAAACGACAACCGGAAATGTGGTAAAATATATTGGAGCTATTGATGATAATTCTGGAAACGCTGCAAAAGTTGACGAAAAGTTTGTCGAAAATGCAGTAGATGCCATGTTGGCCGGAGAAGAGATAAAGGTGACCACTACAAGGGCCATCGGATGCGGTATAAAAGTTTAATTAGGAGAATAAATAGATTTAAATCCGGGGTAATGCTCCGGATTTTTATTTTTGCAGAACTTAAATTGTTAAAAATGTCAGATTTATCACAAGAAGAATGGGAGAATCAGTTAGAAAATGATACTAACGCCTTCATTTTAGATGTTCGCACACCTGAAGAAGTAGAAGAAGGATACATTCCAGGGGCTACCAACATTGATATTTATTTAGGACAAGAGTTCTTGAATGAGCTTGAAAAATTGGATAAGACCAAAAACTATTATGTATACTGCAGATCGGGGAACAGAAGTGGTCAGGCCTGTGCTATAATGAACAGCATTGGTATTGAGAACGCATATAATCTTGAAGGTGGTTTTATGAATTGGGAAGGTGAAGTAGCCGAATAAGTTTTGTGGATATTCTGATTAGTACCCTAACCCAACACTGGAAATTAACAATCATTTTCCTATTTTAGTTGCATGAAGGAAGACCTACTCCATTTTATATGGAGGTGCGATAAGCTTCAAGGACAACCACTTACCACAACAACCTCCGAAAGTATAGTCATTAAAAACCCAGGTACCTTAAACAAATATGCTGGTCCGGATTTTTTTAATGCTTCGGTTGAGGTTGGAGGTCAGCTCTGGGCAGGCAATGTGGAAATGCACCTTAAATCATCGGATTGGTATGCACATCACCATGAAACAGATTCCAATTATGACAATGTGATTCTTCATGTAGTTTGGGAAGATGATGTTTCCGTTTTTAGAAAAGATGGCTCCAAAATCCCAACCTTGGCATTAAAGAGCGTTATTCCATTAGATCTTTTGGACGCATATCGACAGCTATTGGAAAATACCAAATCCAACTTTATTAATTGTGAAAAGGACTTTAAGACCTTTGATTCATTTCTTGTCGAAAATTGGTTGCATCGACTTTATGTAGAACGGTTAGAACAGAAATCCAATCTGATCTATGAATTGTTGGATGAATCCAACAACGATTGGGAAGGGGTTCTTTTTACACTATTGATAAAAAGTTTTGGGTCTAAAATAAATGGAACCTTCTTTTTGGATAGGGCCAAGCAATTAAATTTTTCAATAATTAGAAAAACAGCAAACAACCCAGATCAATTAGAAAGCGTATTGTTTGGTTTTTTTGGCTTGTTGGGGCAAGAAGAATGTTCGGACGTGTATTATTTACGGTTAAAAAAAGAATACCAATATTTGACTAAAAAGTTTGAGCTATCACCTTGTATTGGCAAACCAGGGTTCTTCGGTTTAAGGCCAGCTAATTTTCCTACCATACGGTTGTCACAACTATCTAACTTATATGCAAAACAGCAAGATTTCTTTTCCAGACTGATGGAATCAAAGACGTTAGAAAATCTATATTCTATTTTTGAAATACGTGCCAGTTCCTATTGGGAGGACCATTTCACATTTGGAAAAGTTTCAAGAAAGAGTACAAAGAAGCTTTCCAAAAGCTTTATAGATTTACTCATTATTAATACGATCATACCAATCAAGTTTTGCTATTCCAAATACACGGGGACGGATGAAACGGACCAGCTAATTTCACTCGTTTCTCAAATTAAAAAAGAAGAAAATACTATTATTTCTGGGTTTCGAACTATCGGCTCCAAGACCAAAAATGCCTTGGAAAGTCAGGCGAAGTTAGAATTGTATAACAACTATTGTTCAAAAAATAAATGCCTACAGTGTACCTTGGGCACACATTTATTGAATAGAAATACATATTTTTAAATATGAGTTTGTTTTATAATACACTCTATTACTTTCAGAAGAGAGGTTTTGAGGTCTGCAGACGAATTGCAGAACGTCTTGGAATACGTGCCAGGGTTGTGCGTACTACCTTCATATATCTAACTTTTGCAACCTTGGGCTTTGGTTTTGCACTCTATCTTTTTATGGCTTTTTGGTTAAAAATTAAAGATTTGGTCTATACCAAACGAACCTCCGTTTTTGATCTTTAACTATGATACGATTATTACGTTCCAAAATAGTGTGGGCATTTTCTTTAATGTTGTTGGTGCTTTTATTTGGAGTAATAGGTTATAAATTCATTTCGGATTTTACCTGGATAGAAGCCATTTATATGACCATTATTACAGTGACCACCGTTGGTTTTTCGGAGGTACGTCCGTTAGATCCCGATGCAAAGATTTTTACCGTATTTTTAATTGTAACCAGTGTTTTTATTTTTGGTTTTGCCCTATCGGTCATAACCGAATATTTATTAGGAAGAAATTCACTTCAAATATTAAAAAAGAAAAAAGTGAAAAAGAGAATAGATAGTTTATCCAATCATATTGTTGTGTGCGGTTATGGAAGAAATGGAATGCAGGCGGTCGAAAAGTTAAAAGCGTACAAAAGACCTTTTGTAGTTATTGAAAAGGATAAAGAGCTTATCGAACGTCATGAAAATGAAGCCCTTTTTGTTGAAGGAGACGCGAACGAAGATGAGGTGTTGTTAGCTGCTGGAATAGATCGTGCGCAATACCTCATTACTGCAGTGCCAGATGATGCGGCAAACTTATTTATTGTGCTTTCAGCACGCCAGTTAAATAAGGATCTGTTCATCATAAGCAGGGCCTCACAAATTACAAGTCAGAAGAAACTGGAGTTTGCCGGTGCCAATAAAGTAATAATGCCAGATAAGATAGGGGGCGATTATATGGCTTCCTTAGTAGTCATGCCAGATTTGGTGACGTTCATTAATAAATTATCTGTTGAAGGGGAACACACCACTAACTTAGAAGAAGTGGAAATTGAAGATTTTACAGATCAAATGGATTGCAATTCCTTAAGAGATTTGGATTTACGTAGAAAAACGGGCTGCACCATAATAGGATATATAGAGCCCAATGGCAACTACATCATAAATCCAGAGGCAGATTTAGTGTTGCAACCTCAAGGAAAGGTCATTGTTTTAGGAAGACCAGAACAAATTAAAAAACTCAATCAAATGTTTCAAATAGGTTAGGTTTATAACTTTTAAATTTGATTCCGTTGAATTTTTTTAGGATATTGCCCACTTTACATCAAATTAACATAACCAAATAAAATATTATGAAGTATCGACTTCTTGCGTTAATTACATTTTTATTTCCATTGTTATCAAGTGCTCAGGAAAAAGGCTTGGACGAGAAAGTAAACGATGCCTTTATGCCATTTGCATCTTGGTGGGAGGGTTTTGTTCTAACTCCAATTTCAATCGCCGGATATAACTTACCCATTGTATTGATTCTTCTAATTATTGGAGCTACATTCTTCACTATAACATTCAAATTTCCCAATATCACCAAATTTGGCTTGGCCATTAATACTGTTAGAGGCAAGTATGATGAATTGGATCATCATAGTGTTGAAAAAACTGAATTGAGCGCACCTGATGGAGACCTTCCAGGAACAATCAAAGATGAAAGTAAAGAAGGAGAAGTTAGCCACTTCCAGGCTTTGGCAACCGCCGTTTCAGGTACTGTTGGACTTGGAAATATAGCTGGTGTTGCCGTTGCAATTGCACTGGGTGGACCTGGTGCTACCTTTTGGATGATAGTTTGTGGGTTAATAGGTATGTCGACTAAATTTGTGGAATGTACCTTAGGGGTTAAATATAGAGATGTAGGTCCAGATGGAACAGTTTATGGTGGACCTATGTACTACTTATCAAAGGGATTGAAAGAAAGAGGAATGAAAGGCCTTGGAAAAGTATTGGCCGTCATTTTCGCTATCCTTTGCGTTGGGGCTTCCTTTGGTGGAGGTAATGCTTTTCAATCAAATCAGGCAGCAGTACAGCTTTCAACAATGCTCAGCCTTGAAGGCGGTGCGACAGGTGTAATCATCGGAATCATTTTAGCCATTTTAGTAGGGATTGTAATTATTGGAGGCATCAAAAAGATTGCTAGTGTAACGGAGAAAATAGTTCCCTTTATGGCCGGGGTTTATGTCCTAGCTTCCTTAATTATCATTTTTGCAAATTTCGAATACATTGGTGATGCCTTTGGAATGATCATTGGCGGTGCTTTTACACCTGCAGCTGGTCTTGGAGGAATTGTTGGAGTAATCATAGTTGGTTTTCAACGAGCAGCTTTTTCCAATGAGGCAGGTGCCGGTTCAGCGGCCATTGCCCACTCTGCAGTAAAGACAAAATATCCTGCGAGTGAAGGTGTTGTTGCGCTTTTAGAACCATTTATTGATACGGTTGTCATTTGTACGATGACGGCTTTGGTTATTATCTTTTTCAATATGGATGTTGGCGCTTTTGATTATGGGAATGCTGTTGGTAGTACAGTATTGCTTAACGAATCTGGAGCGTATGTAGGAGGAGTTGATTTAACTTCCATGGCGTATGATTCGGTAATACCAGGTTTTAGGTATGTATTGACCATTGCAATAATACTTTTTGCATTTTCAACCATGATTTCTTGGTCGTACTACGGATTACAATCTTGGAAATACCTTTTTGGAAGAGGAAAGACAGCCGACATTGTCTATAAAGTAATGTTTTTGTTATTTGTAGTTATTGGAGCTGCTGCCACACTGGATGCGGTTATCAAGTTTTCCGATGCAATGATTTTAGCACTGGTGTTCCCGAATATGATTGGTTTGTTGTTCTTGTTCCCAAGAGTTAGGGAAGAGATGGATAAGTATTTGACGGATATAAAGAATTTTGTAAAGAGTAAATAACTCAGAGCATTGAATAATTTCAAATCCCACTTCAAGTTTAACAAACAAGAACGAAGTGGGATTTTCTTTTTGCTGCTGATTATTGTGGTGCTTCAAGGAGTGCATCTATTTATTAAAGCAAAGCCTTATGATACTGAGTCCAAGATTGCTGTCAATACGTTGGTGCAATCTAAACTGGACAGCCTTAAAAAAAGCGCACTTCAAAAAGAGGAGCTAAAAACCTTTTCGTTTAACCCAAACTACATTTCGGATTATAAAGGATATACCTTGGGAATTTCACCTGAAGCTTTGGATAGACTGTTTGCATTTAGAGAACAAGGAAAATTTGTGAATTCTGCTGAAGAATTTCAGCAAGTCACCAAAATCTCAGATTCATTACTAAAAGTAATAGCACCCTTGTTTAAGTTTCCCAAATGGAAGCAAAAAGCTAAATATGCTTCATCCTATTCAAATAATAGTACTAAAAAGAAGACAATACAAGTTGCAGATATAAACTCAGCAACGGAAGAAGATTTAAAGACCATAAGCGGTATAGGAGAAAAGCTTTCTAGCAGGATTATTAAGTTCAGGGATAGGTTAGGAGGATTTTTAGAAGATGAACAGCTATATGATGTCTATGGATTGGATGTTGAGGTGGTTGAGAGAGCTCTAAACAAGTTTAAAGTGCTCAACCCGCCAAAAGTTGAAAAAATTAACATCAATAAAGCAAGTGTGGAAGAAATGTCCCGTTTAGTTTATATCAACCGTAAATTAGCACAGGAAATAGTTAAACATAGAGAAATGCACGGAAGGTATAAATCACTTGATGAATTGAAGCATGTACCGACTTTTCCACTAGACAGGATTGCTAGAATTAAGCTATATTTGACCCTATAAAATTGTACTATGATAACGGATACTTTATCCACAATGAACTTTGATTATTCTGAGACCCAAAAGATGGTAGCAGAATCTGCTAGAGAGTTTGCACAGCATTATATTCTTCCCCATGTAATGGAATGGGATGAATCACAAACATTTCCAGTTGAGGTTTTTAAGAAAGCTGGGGAAATCGGTTTTATGGGGGTTTTGGTGCCTGAGGAACTTGGAGGTTCTGGCCTGGGATATCATGAGTACATTGCCATTTTGGAAGAGATTTCAAAGGTTGACCCGGCTATAGGACTTTCCGTGGCGGCCCATAATTCGTTATGCACCAATCATATTCTTTCTTTTGGAAGTGAAGAGCAAAAGCAACGTTGGATTCCTAAATTGGCAACAGCAGAATGGATAGGTGCTTGGGGTTTAACCGAGCATAATACAGGTTCTGATGCCGGAGGCATGAATACTACCGCTATAAAAGATGGCGATTCTTGGATTTTGAACGGTGCCAAAAACTTTATTACACATGGTAAGAGTGGAGATATCGCCGTTGTGATAGCCAGAACTGGTGAAAAAGGTGATAGTCATGGCATGACTGCTTTTGCTGTTGAAAAAGGCACTCCTGGTTTTACCAGTGGAAAGAAGGAAGATAAATTAGGTATGCGCGCCAGTGAGACAGCAGAACTTATTTTTTCTGACTGTAGAATTTCAGATGAAAATCGTTTGGGTGAAGTAGGTGATGGATTTATACAATCGATGAAAGTGTTGGATGGAGGTCGAATTTCAATAGGAGCGTTGTCATTAGGCGTTTCCAAAGGAGCCTATGAGGCAGCTTTAAAATATTCTAAAGAACGCGTGCAGTTTGGTAAACCTATTAGTGAATTCCAAGGAATTTCTTTCAAACTGGCGGATATGGCTACAGAAATTGAAGCATCCGAATTGTTGTTGCATAAAGCAGCATTCTTAAAAAATTCAGGAAGAAAGGTTACCACAATGGGAGCAATGTCCAAGATGTATGCTTCAGAAGTCTGTGTTAAAATTGCTAACGATGCAGTGCAGATTCATGGAGGATATGGATATACCAAAGATTTTCCCGTGGAGAAATTTTATAGGGATTCCAAGCTTTGCACTATAGGAGAGGGAACAACTGAAATTCAAAAAGTGGTCATCTCAAAAAATATTTTAAAATAAAACTTTTCTACAAAGAATACATTTGTATATTTGCAGCCCCGTTTAACGCGGGTATCATTTTAAAGAGAGGAGGTTGTAGCCAATGTTAATAATACCAGTAAAAGAAGGAGAAAACATCGATAGAGCTTTAAAGCGTTTCAAGCGTAAGTTTGATAAGACTGGCACTATGCGCCAGTTAAGAAAAAGGCAACAGTTTACAAAACCTTCAGTAAAAAGAAGAGCTGAAGTTCAAAAAGCTCAATATATACAAGGACTTAGAGATCAAGAAGAGATTTAGTGTTCTTGCACAAGAAAGACGAATCCCGTTTCATATACTATGAAACGGGATTTTTTGTTTTATCCAACAGCTATTATTTGGCTAACTTTGGGTCATGTCCACAAAGGCCTTTATTTCATATCTCCAACTAGAGAAGAATTATTCCAAGCATACCATAAGTGCTTATGAAAAGGACATCGCCGAATTTTCCAGATTCTGTATGGACGATTATGATTTGGCATCTATTGTGAGTGTTGACTATACCATTATTAGAAGCTGGATTGTTTTTTTGGTAAACAAGGGGATTTCCAACAGAACAGTAAATAGAAAAATATCTTCCTTAAGGGCGTTTTACAAGTTTTTGCAGAAAACAAATCAGATAAACACATCACCATTGGTAAAGCACAAAGCCCTTAAAACAAGTAAAAGTTTGGAAGTCCCATTTTCTGAGCAAGAGATGGAAAAAATCCTTTTGGAAATACCTTTTGATGATGACTTTGAAGGCGTAAGAGATAGAAGTATTATTGAATTGCTGTATGCCACAGGAATTCGAAGGGCAGAGTTGGTTCATCTCAAAGTACAGGATTTTAATGTATCCAGTAGTACCTTAAAAGTTTTGGGGAAACGAAACAAAGAACGGATTCTACCCCTGTTACCGGCAACAATTGAATTGCTTCATCAGTATTTGGAGTTACGTTCACAGCTTGAAAATATAACCGACTCCACCTATTTTTTTTTAACCAAAGGAGGTCTTAAAATTTATGAAACACTTGTTTATCGTACCATAAATAAGTATTTTAGTTTAGTATCCCCTAAAGTAAAAAAGAGTCCTCATATTTTGAGGCATACTTTTGCAACACACCTACTTAATAGGGGAGCGGATTTAAATTCGGTAAAGGAATTATTGGGTCATTCCAGTTTGGCGTCTACGCAGGTGTATACGCACAATAGCATAGCAGAGCTAAAGAAGGTTCATTTAAACGCCCACCCCAGAAACAAGAAATAGCAGATTTCTTGTATTGTTTAACCTAGCTGTCATTGGGCAGCACTAAAAACTACATCTTATGAAAGTAAATGCACAATCGGTAAATTTTGTTGCGGACGGAAAACTTATGGATTTTATCCAAAGAAGAATGGACAAGCTCGAAAATTTTTATGATAAAGTAATCGGTTCCGATGTTTATCTGAAAGTTGAGAATACCAGTGCAAAAGAAAATAAGATAGTGGAGATAAAGTTATTGGTGCCTAGAGATAAACTCATTGTAAAAAAGCAATGTAAATCTTTTGAGGAAGCGGTGGATTCTGCTTGCAGTTCTTTGGAGAGAAAGTTGGTAAAAAAGAAAGAAAAATTAAGAGCAAAAGCTTGATTAAAATTTTTGCAATTTTATTTTGATTAAATAAATAAATATATACATTTGCAGTCCGTTAGAAATAGCGGACTTTTTTTGTGTTAAAAAGGTGGTAAAATGCCGATGTAGCTCAGCTGGCTAGAGCAGCTGATTTGTAATCAGCAGGTCGTGGGTTCGAGTCCCTCCATCGGCTCTTAATGTACTGAAAATCAAGAATGGGGAGATACTCAAGCGGCCAACGAGGGCAGACTGTAAATCTGCTGACTATGTCTTCGCAGGTTCGAATCCTGCTCTCCCCACACAAAAATAAGAGTGCTGAAATCCTGTTTGGGAAATCTGTTAAAAAAACAGTTTTAGGAATTTCAGATTTGAAATATTGAAATATTTTGGGTTTTTGCCCAAAAAAAATGCGGGAGTAGCTCAGTTGGTAGAGCGTCAGCCTTCCAAGCTGAATGTCGCCGGTTCGAACCCGGTCTCCCGCTCTAAAGTCATCCTTGCGAAAGCAAGAATCTCTTCCAATTTATGGGAGAACTATTTTAAAGTAGTTGATTCAACACTTTACGCCGGTGTAGCTCAGGGGTAGAGCGTTTCCTTGGTAAGGAAGAGGTCACGAGTTCAAATCTCGTCATTGGCTCAAAACGATTTGTACACTAATATAAACTAAGATTAAAATTATTTAAAATGGCAAAGGAAACTTTTGATCGTTCCAAACCGCACTTAAATATTGGTACTATTGGACACGTGGATCACGGTAAAACAACGTTGACCGCTGCTATTACTACTGTATTGGCAAATGCGGGCTTGTCAGAGCTTAGAAGCTTTGATTCTATTGATAATGCTCCCGAAGAAAAAGAAAGGGGTATTACAATCAACACTTCTCACGTGGAGTACCAAACTCAAAACCGTCACTATGCGCACGTTGACTGTCCAGGTCACGCGGATTACGTAAAGAACATGGTTACTGGTGCTGCTCAAATGGATGGTGCAATATTGGTTGTAGCTGCAACTGACGGGCCAATGCCACAAACTCGTGAGCACATCCTATTAGGACGTCAGGTCGGTATTCCAAGAATCGTTGTTTTCTTGAACAAAGTTGACATGGTTGATGATGAGGAGCTTTTAGAGCTTGTTGAAATGGAAGTAAGAGAATTGCTTTCTTTCTACGAGTACGATGGTGACAATGGACCTGTAATCTCTGGTTCTGCCCTTGGAGCACTTAACGGTGAGCAAAAATGGGTTGATACTGTAATGGAGTTGATGGCTGCTGTTGATGAGTGGATCGAATTGCCTAAAAGAGATGTTGATAAAGATTTCTTGATGCCTGTTGAAGATGTATTCACGATTACTGGTCGTGGTACTGTTGCTACAGGACGTATCGAAACTGGTATTGCAAACACTGGAGACTCAGTTGATATCATTGGTATGGGAGCTGAGAAACTGGCTTCTACAATTACTGGTGTTGAGATGTTCCGTAAGATTTTGGATAGAGGTGAGGCTGGAGATAACGTAGGTATCTTGTTAAGAGGTATTGAAAAATCTCAAATTAGCCGTGGAATGGTAATCTGTAAGCCAGGTTCAGTTAAGCCACACGCTAAATTTGAAGCTGAGGTTTATATCCTTAAGAAAGAAGAAGGTGGTCGTCACACTCCTTTCCATAATAACTACCGTCCACAGTTCTATGTTAGAACTACAGATGTAACAGGTAACATTGCTCTTCCAAGTGGAGTTGAAATGGTTATGCCTGGAGATAACTTAACTATTACTGTAGAGTTGATTCAGCCAATTGCATTAAGTGTAGGTCTACGTTTCGCTATCCGTGAAGGTGGTAGAACAGTAGGTGCTGGTCAGGTTACTAAGATTTTAGATTAAAAAATTTATAATCATAGTTTACGTTAAAGGGTGTCCGTCATATGACGGATACCTTTCGACGTAAATAGAAGCGGGTGTAGTTCATCTCTGAAAATTGAGATAGTAAGACGCCATTAATTTACGGGCGTAGCTCAGTTGGTAGAGCACTGGTCTCCAAAACCAGGTGTCGGGAGTTCGAGCCTCTCCGCCCGTGCTAGAAAAATACAAGTATAATATGTTCACTTACATTAAAGAGTCATTTGAGGAATTAAAAAACAACGTCACCTGGCTAGACAGGGAAAAAGCCTCTAATTTGATGGTGGTTGTAGCTGTTTTTTCAATCTTGTTCGCTTTGGCGACATGGGGAGTGGATTCTCTTTTCAGTAAGTTGATTCGATTGTATTTTGATAACATAATAGGGTAGTTGGATATGTCTGAGGTTCTGGAGAAAAAATGGTATGTAGTAAGAGCTGTAAGTGGCCAAGAGAATAAAATCAAAGGCTATATTGAAAGTGAGGTAGAGCGTAATGGTTTTGCAGATTACCTTGAAGATGTTCTTGTTCCAACAGAAAAAGTAGTACAAATACGTAACGGAAAGAAAATAAACAAAGAGCGCGTTTACTTTCCGGGATATATAATGATAAAAGCCAATTTGGGAGGAGAGATGATTCACATCATCCGTTCCATTACCAATGTAATTGGCTTCTTGGGTGAAACCAAAGGCGGTGACCCTGTTCCTTTAAGGAAATCAGAGGTGAACCGTATGTTAGGAAAAGTGGATGAGTTGGCTGTGAACACAGATAATGTTGCCATTCCTTTCGTACTTGGTGAAACTGTAAAAGTTATTGATGGTCCTTTCAACGGATTCAATGGAACCGTTGAGAAAATCAATGAAGAAAAGCGTAAGCTTGAGGTAATGGTAAAAATTTTCGGAAGAAAAACACCATTGGAACTCAGCTATATGCAAGTAGAAAAAGTTTGATAAGAAGTGAGACGTAAGATGTTAGATTTGATATTAAAAAGAGTTGTCTTAAATCTCACATCTGAATTCTGAAATCTAAAAAAAGAGCTGTTACATATATAAAGCTGTGTTGCTTCCAATTGACACACTTTCATTTTAACTAAAAACAATGGCAAAAGAAGTAGATAAGGTAGTTAAATTACAAGTTAGGGGAGGTGCTGCGAATCCGTCGCCACCGGTTGGACCCGCCTTAGGTGCTGCAGGTGTTAACATCATGGAGTTCTGTAAGCAGTTTAATGCTCGTACACAGGACAAACCGGGTAAAGTATTACCTGTTGTGATCACCGTTTACAAAGACAAATCTTTCGAGTTTGTTGTAAAGACACCACCAGCGGCAGTTCAATTGATGGAAGCAGCTAAGATTAAAAAAGGATCTGGCGAGCCTAACAGAGTTAAAAATGGTTCTGTATCCTGGGATCAAGTAAAGCAAATCGCTGAAGACAAAATGGTCGATTTGAATGCTTTTACAGTAGAGTCTGCAATGAGTATGGTTGCAGGTACTGCTAGATCTATGGGTTTAAAAGTAGCAGGCAAAAGACCTTTTTAAAATCTTAAAGCAATTTATAATGGCAAGATTGACAAAAAAGCAAAAAGACGCTCATTCTAAAATAGACAAGAATAAATTGTACTCTTTGGAAGAAGCATCAGCTTTGGTAAAAGAAATAACTAATGTAAAATTTGACGCTTCCATTGACCTTGCAATTCGTTTGGGTGTAGATCCGAGAAAAGCAAATCAAATGGTGCGTGGTGTTGTTACCCTTCCTCATGGAACAGGTAAAGACGTAAAAGTTTTAGCATTGGTGACTCCAGACAAAGAAGCAGAAGCTAAAGAAGCAGGTGCTGATTTTGTAGGGTTGGATGAATATTTGGATAAAATTAAAGGCGGTTGGACAGACGTTGATGTAATCATCACTATGCCTAGCGTTATGGGTAAACTTGGGCCATTAGGTCGAGTTTTAGGCCCAAGAGGTTTAATGCCCAATCCAAAAACTGGTACCGTAACTATGGATGTTGCAAAAGCGGTATCTGATGTTAAGGCAGGTAAAATTGATTTTAAAGTAGATAAGACTGGAATTGTACATGCTGCAATAGGAAAGGCATCTTTCTCTGCAGATAAGATTGCTGGTAATGCCAAGGAATTATTAGATACTTTGGTTAAAATGAAACCAGCTGCGGCAAAAGGTGTTTATATGAAAAGCATCTACTTGTCAAGTACAATGAGTCCTAGTGTTCAATTAGATCCAAAAGCAGTTTCGTAACTGGTAGTTCAATATTTTAATTATGACAAGAGAAGAAAAAGCAATCGTAATAGAAGATTTGACCTCACAGTTGGCTGATAACGCTAATATTTATTTGGCGGATATATCAGGTTTGGATGCCGTGACTACTTCTAATCTTAGAAGGGCATGTTTTAAGGCAAACATTAAACTTGCGGTCGTAAAGAACACCTTGCTTGCAAAAGCAATGGAAGCTTCTGATAAGGAGTTTGGGGAACTTCCCGATGTTTTAAAAGGAAATACATCTTTGATGTTTTCTGAAACAGGGAATGCACCAGCGAAACTTATCAAAAATTTCAGAAAAAAATCAGATAAACCATTACTTAAAGGAGCTTTTATAGAAGAAGCTGTTTATGTAGGTGATGAAAACCTTGACTCACTTGTTAACATCAAGTCTAAAGAAGAGGTTATTGGGGATATTATCGGATTATTACAATCACCAGCCAAGAATGTTATTTCTGGACTTAAATCTGGTGGCGGTAAATTGGCCGGTATCCTTAAAACATTATCTGAAAAATAATTCGCGCACAATAAACTAAGTATATTTTAAAAATTTGATTAAACGATAGAAAAATGGCAGATTTAAAAGATTTTGCAGAACAGTTGGTAAACCTTACAGTAAAAGAGGTAAATGAGTTGGCCGACATATTAAAAGATGAATACGGTATTGAGCCTGCTGCTGCTGCAGTAGCTGTTGCTGGTGGCGGTGCTGCTGCTGGTGGTGACGCTGAGGCTGCTGAGGAAAAGTCAGAATTTGATGTAATCCTTACAGCTGCTGGTGGTTCTAAATTGGCAGTAGTAAAACTAGTTAAAGAATTAACTGGTCTTGGATTGAAAGATGCTAAAGACATTGTTGACAGCGCACCAAAAGCTGTTAAAGAAGGTGTTGCCAAAGATGAGGCAGAAGGTATCAAAAAATCATTGGAAGAAGCAGGAGCAGAAGTTGAGCTTAAATAATAGCTTTTACCATACAAACTTGGTTAAGGTCTTTCCGTAAAAACGGTCAGACCTTAGCCTGTTTTTATAGCAGCGTGTGATGGCACACGTAACCCTTTTTGAGAATTCACTATCAAAATTTGTCCATAGATGTTCACAAACAATACTGAAAGAGTAAATTTTGCATCCGCTAAGAACATACCGGAATACCCGGATTTCTTGGACATTCAGATTAAATCGTTTCAAGACTTTTTTCAACTTGAAACCAAATCTGATGAAAGAGGAAATGAAGGTCTCTACAATACCTTCATGGAAAATTTTCCAATTACAGACACTAGAAACCAATTCGTACTTGAATTTCTAGACTATTTTATAGATCCACCAAGATATTCCATTCAAGAATGTATAGAGCGTGGACTTACCTATAGCGTACCGTTAAAGGCGCGTCTAAAATTATATTGTACCGATCCAGAGCACGAAGATTTTGAGACTATCGTTCAGGATGTGTATTTGGGAACAATACCATACATGACTCCTAGCGGAACCTTTGTAATCAATGGTGCCGAAAGAGTTGTGGTTTCTCAGTTGCACAGATCTCCAGGGGTATTCTTTGGACAATCTTTCCATGCAAATGGTACAAAGCTATACTCAGCTAGGGTAATTCCTTTTAAAGGTTCTTGGATTGAATTTGCTACGGATATCAATGGCGTGATGTACGCTTATATTGATAGAAAGAAAAAATTACCAGTAACTACGCTTTTCCGTGCTATCGGATTTGAAAGAGATAAAGATATTTTGGAAATCTTTGACCTTTCGGAAGAAGTGAAGGTTTCAAAAGCTGGACTTAAAAAAGTATTGGGACGCAAATTGGCTGCTAGGGTATTGAACACTTGGCATGAGGATTTTGTGGATGAAGATACAGGTGAGGTGGTTTCCATTGAGCGTAATGAGATCATCCTAGATCGTGATACCGTTCTTGAAAAAGAACACGTGGATGAAATCATCGATGCAGATGTAAAAACCATTTTACTTCACAAAGAAAATAATGCACAGTCTGATTATGCAATTATTCACAATACATTGCAAAAAGACCCTACCAACTCAGAAAAAGAAGCGGTAGAGCATATTTACAGACAGTTGCGTAATGCAGAGCCGCCAGATGAGGAAACGGCTCGTGGTATTATAGATAAATTGTTCTTCTCTGATCAGCGTTACAACTTAGGTGAAGTTGGTCGTTACAGAATGAACAAAAAATTGCAGTTGGATATTGGAATGGACAAGCAGGTCTTGACCAAGGAAGATATCATCACTATTATCAAGTACTTAATTGAGCTGATTAACTCAAAAGCAGAGATTGATGATATTGATCACTTGTCCAACCGTCGTGTAAGAACAGTAGGTGAGCAGTTATCATCACAGTTTGGAGTAGGTTTGGCACGTATGGCCCGTACCATTCGTGAGCGTATGAACGTTCGTGATAATGAGGTGTTTACGCCAATCGATTTGATTAATGCTAAGACATTGTCTTCGGTGATCAACTCGTTCTTTGGTACCAACCAGCTATCTCAGTTTATGGACCAAACCAATCCATTGGCAGAGATTACCCACAAAAGAAGATTGTCAGCATTAGGACCAGGAGGTCTATCAAGAGAAAGAGCAGGATTTGAGGTACGTGACGTTCACTATACACACTACGGAAGATTATGCCCTATTGAAACCCCTGAAGGACCAAACATTGGTTTGATTTCTTCACTTTCAGTATTTGCAAAAGTAAACCCAATGGGCTTCTTGGAAACTCCATACCGAAAAGTAGAGAACGGTGTTGTTGATACCAAGGATTTCAGATATCTAAGTGCCGAGGAGGAAGAAGGAATGAAGATTTCCCAAGCCAACATCCCAATGGATGAGAAAGGAAAAATTCAGGATGATAAGGTAATTGCTCGTGAAGAAGGTGATTTCCCAGTAGTAGATCCATCAGAGGTGAACTACACGGATGTTGCTCCTAACCAAATTGCTTCCATTTCTGCCTCGTTAATTCCGTTCTTGGAACATGATGATGCAAACAGGGCTTTGATGGGATCAAACATGATGCGTCAAGCAGTTCCATTATTAAAGCCACAGTCTCCTATTGTGGGAACAGGTTTGGAAAGACAAGTTGCTACCGATTCTAGAGTATTGATCAATGCTGAAGGTGATGGTGTTATTGAATATGTAGATGCTCAGAAAATAACAATCAAATATAGCAGGTCTGAGGACGAGCGATTAGTAAGCTTTGAGGAAGATTCCAAAACCTATAACTTGGTAAAGTTTAGAAAAACGAACCAGGGAACCAGCATCAACCTAAAACCTATCGTTAAAAAAGGCGATAAAGTTAAAAGAGGAGAAGTGCTTTGTGAAGGTTATGCAACTGAAAAAGGTGAATTGGCACTAGGTAGAAACCTGAAAGTGGCATTTATGCCTTGGAAAGGGTACAACTTTGAGGATGCGATTGTAATCTCGGAAAAAGTAGTACGTGAAGATATCTTTACCTCTATCCATATTGATGAGTACGCCTTAGAAGTAAGAGATACCAAATTAGGTGCAGAAGAGCTTACCAATGATATCCCTAACGTTTCTGAAGAAGCTACCAAAGATTTGGATGAACACGGGATGATCAGAATTGGTGCTGAAGTTAAACCTGGTGATATTTTGATTGGTAAGATTACCCCAAAAGGAGAATCTGATCCAACTCCAGAAGAGAAACTACTTCGTGCAATCTTTGGTGATAAAGCAGGAGATGTAAAAGATGCATCGCTTAAAGCTTCACCTTCATTAAGAGGAGTTGTTATCGATAAGAAATTGTTCTCTCGTTCTATTAAGGATAAAAGAAAACGTTCAGAAGATAAAGAAGCAATCTCCAGATTGGAGATGGATTACGAAGTTAAGTTTGAGCAGTTGAAAGATGTTTTGATAGAGAAACTCTTCGGATTGATCAATGGTAAAACTTCTCAAGGTGTAATGAACGATCTTGGAGAAGAAGTTCTTCCAAAAGGAAAGAAATACACCATTAAAATGTTGAACGCTGTTGACGATTTCGCTCACTTGGTTGGCGGAAGCTGGACAACAGACGATAAAACAAATGAGCAAGTAGCCGATTTGTTGCACAACTATAAGATTAAATTGAATGATATTCAAGGAAATCTTAGAAGGGACAAGTTTACCATCTCCGTAGGTGATGAATTACCAGCAGGTATCATGAAGTTGGCTAAGGTCTATATCGCTAAAAAGCGTAAGCTTAAAGTTGGTGATAAAATGGCAGGTCGTCACGGTAATAAAGGTATCGTAGCACGTATCGTTCGTCAAGAAGATATGCCGTTCTTGGAAGATGGAACACCAGTGGATATCGTATTGAATCCATTAGGAGTACCATCCCGTATGAACATCGGTCAGATTTATGAAACGGTTCTTGGTTGGGCAGGTCTTAAGTTGGGTAGAAAATACGGAACTCCAATTTTTGACGGCGCTACACTGGATCAAATCAATGCACTTACCGATGAGGCAGGCGTACCAAGATTTGGACACACCCACTTATATGATGGTGGAACAGGAAAACGTTTTGATCAGGCAGCAACCGTTGGTGTAATCTACATGTTGAAATTAGGACACATGGTAGATGATAAAATGCACGCTAGATCTATTGGACCATACTCATTGATCACACAACAACCATTGGGTGGTAAAGCCCAGTTTGGTGGTCAGCGTTTTGGTGAGATGGAGGTTTGGGCACTTGAGGCCTACGGAGCTTCATCAACGCTTCGCGAAATATTGACCGTTAAGTCGGATGATGTTATCGGAAGAGCCAAGACCTATGAGTCCATAGTTAAGGGTGAAACCATGCCAGAACCTGGATTGCCAGAATCTTTCAATGTATTGATGCACGAACTTAAGGGATTAGGTTTGGATATTAGATTGGAAGAGTAGTACATAGTTAACACTATTGAAAAAAAGTTTATTAATTATATCATCTCCATAGTATTATGGCTAGAATAAAAGATAATAACGCACCAAAAAGGTTTGATAAAATTTCCATAGGACTGGCTTCTCCTGAGTCAATCTTGGGAGAATCCCGTGGGGAGGTTTTAAAACCTGAAACTATTAACTATAGAACGCACAAGCCTGAGCGTGACGGATTGTTCTGTGAGCGTATTTTTGGTCCTGTAAAGGATTACGAGTGTGCCTGTGGAAAATACAAGCGTATCCGTTACCGTGGTATTGTTTGTGATCGTTGTGGTGTAGAAGTAACGGAGAAAAAAGTACGTAGAGACCGTGTGGGGCACATTAATTTAGTGGTTCCCGTTGCACATATCTGGTATTTCCGTTCCCTTCCAAATAAAATAGGATACCTATTGGGATTACCATCCAAGAAATTGGATATGATTATCTATTACGAAAGATATGTTGTAATTCAACCAGGTATCGCTAAAGGTCCAGAAGGAGAAGAAATCAATAAAATGGATTTCTTGACTGAAGAGGAGTATTTGAACATTTTGGAGTCCATTCCAGCAGAAAACCAATATTTGGAAGATACAGACCCTAACAAGTTTGTAGCTAAAATGGGTGCCGAGTGTTTAATCGATTTATTGGCAAGAATTGATTTGGAAGAACTGTCCTATCAATTAAGACACAAAGCAAATACGGAGACTTCAAAACAACGTAAAACAGAAGCCTTAAAAAGACTTCAAGTTGTTGAGGCTTTGCGTGAATCTCAAGAAAATAGGGAAAACCGACCAGAGTGGATGATTATGAAGGTGGTTCCTGTTATTCCACCGGAATTACGCCCATTGGTGCCATTGGATGGTGGTCGTTTTGCTACTTCAGATTTAAATGATCTATACCGTAGGGTTATTATCCGTAACAATCGTTTAAAGCGATTGATGGAAATAAAAGCTCCAGAGGTAATCTTGAGAAATGAGAAACGTATGCTTCAAGAAGCGGTGGATTCTCTTTTCGATAACACAAGAAAAGCTTCTGCGGTAAAAACAGAATCAAACAGACCATTGAAATCCCTTTCAGATTCCTTGAAAGGTAAACAAGGTCGTTTCCGTCAAAACCTTTTGGGTAAACGTGTAGATTATTCTGCTCGTTCCGTGATTGTTGTAGGTCCAGAAATGCACCTATACGAATGTGGTCTTCCAAAAGATATGGCAGCGGAATTGTACAAGCCTTTCGTTATCAGAAAACTGATTGAAAGAGGTATTGTAAAAACAGTTAAGTCCGCTAAGAAAATCATAGACAAAAAGGAACCCGTAGTATGGGATATCCTTGAAAATGTCCTTAAAGGGCATCCAGTATTACTGAACCGTGCCCCTACATTGCACAGATTGGGTATACAGGCGTTCCAGCCAAAACTTATTGAAGGTAAGGCGATTCGTTTGCACCCATTGGCATGTACGGCATTTAACGCGGATTTTGATGGTGATCAGATGGCAGTTCACTTGCCATTGGGTCCAGAAGCTATTTTGGAAGCACAACTTTTAATGTTGGCATCGCAGAATATCTTGAATCCTGCAAATGGTTCTCCAATTACCGTTCCTTCTCAGGATATGGTCTTGGGTTTGTATTATATGACCAAAGAAAGAAAGTCAACCAAGGAAGTGCCTATTCAAGGTGAAGGATTGACATTCTACTCTGCAGAAGAGGTGGAAATTGCTTTTAACGAAGGAAAAGTTGATTTGAATGCAGGAATCAAGGTGAGAGCCAAAGATTTCAATGAAGAGGGAGAACTTGTTAGCCAAATCATCGCCACTACAGTGGGGCGTGTGTTGTTTAACAGTGTTGTTCCTGAGCAAGCTGGATTCATCAATGAGGTATTGAACAAGAAATCGCTAAGAAATATCATTGGAGATATTCTTGCAGTTACAGATGTACCAGCTACTGCGGCATTTTTGGATAAAATAAAGTCCATGGGATATGATTTCGCCTTCAAAGGGGGTCTATCCTTCAGTTTGGGTGATATTATTATTCCACCAGAGAAGCAGGAGATGATCAATGATGCCAATGGGCAAGTTGATGGTATTATGGCAAACTATAACATGGGTCTTATCACCAATAACGAACGTTATAATCAGGTGATTGATGTTTGGACCTCTACCAATGCGATGTTGACGGAATTGGCGATGAAGCGAATTCGTGAAGATCAACAAGGATTCAACTCGGTATATATGATGTTGGATTCTGGAGCAAGGGGCTCAAAAGAGCAGATTCGTCAGTTGACCGGTATGCGTGGATTGATGGCCAAGCCTAAAAAATCTACTGCTGGTGGTGGTGAGATTATTGAAAACCCGATTCTTTCCAACTTTAAGGAAGGATTATCGATTTTGGAATACTTTATCTCTACGCACGGTGCACGTAAAGGTCTTGCAGATACCGCTTTGAAAACGGCGGATGCAGGATACTTAACAAGACGTTTGGTGGATGTTTCACAAGATGTTATTATCAACATTGAAGATTGTGGTACCCTAAGAGGTATTGAGGTTAAAGCGTTGAAGAAGAATGAAGAAGTAGTTGAAACGCTTGGTGAACGTATTCTTGGAAGGGTATCATTACATGATGTATACAATCCATTGACGGAGGAATTGGTATTGGCTGCAGGTCAGGAAATTTCTGAGGCAGATGTGAAGAAAGTTGAAGCAGCTCCAATAGAAAGAATCGAGGTGCGTTCAGCATTAACATGTGAAGCACCAAAAGGAATTTGTGGTAAATGCTACGGTAGAAACTTGGCAACCAATAAAATGGTGCAACGAGGAGAAGCTGTAGGTGTTGTTGCCGCTCAGTCTATTGGTGAACCAGGAACACAGTTAACATTGCGTACGTTCCACGTGGGTGGTATTGCAGGTAACATTTCTGAAGACAACAAATTAGAAGTGAAATTTGATGGTATTGCTGAGATTGAAGATTTAAGAACCGTTGTTGGAGAAAACAATGAAGGCGAAAAAGCCAATATTGTTATCTCAAGAACTTCTGAAATTAAAGTTGTCGATGCTACTACTGGAATTACCCTAAGTACAAATAATATTCCTTATGGATCTCAACTGTTCGTGAAGAACGGGAATAAGATCAAAAAAGGAACTGTTGTCTGTCAGTGGGATCCATATAATGGTGTAATCGTTTCTGAATTTACGGGACAAATTGCTTATGAAAACATTGAGCAAGGGGTTACGTATCAGGTAGAAATTGATGAGCAAACTGGTTTCCAAGAAAAGGTAATTTCTGAATCTAGAAATAAGAAACTCATTCCAACCCTATTGATTAAGGATGGTAAAGGGGAAACCATACGTTCTTACAACTTACCAGTAGGTTCACACATTATGGTGGACGATGGTGAGAAGATTAAAGAAGGAAAAATTTTGGTTAAGATTCCTCGTAAATCAGCTAAAGCAGGTGATATTACAGGTGGTCTTCCAAGAGTTACAGAGCTTTTTGAAGCACGTAACCCATCTAACCCAGCGGTTGTTTCTGAAATTGATGGTGTAGTTTCCTTTGGTAAGATCAAGCGTGGTAACCGTGAGATTATTATCGAATCTAAATTGGGTGAGATCAAGAAATACTTGGTAAAACTTTCAAACCAGATTTTGGTACAAGAGAACGATTATGTTCGCGCTGGTATGCCTTTGTCTGATGGATCTATTACTCCAGAAGACATTTTGGCAATAAAAGGACCATCAGCAGTACAGCAGTATTTGGTGAACGAAGTTCAAGAAGTATATCGTTTACAAGGTGTGAAAATTAATGATAAGCACTTTGAAGTTGTGGTAAGACAGATGATGCGTAAAGTACGTATTGAAGATTCTGGAGATACTACCTTCCTAGAGAATCAATTGGTTCATAAAGATGACTTTATTCGTGAGAATGATGAAATCTTTGGACAGAAGGTTGTAGAGGAAGCTGGAGATTCTGAAAATCTTAAAGCCGGACAGATTATTTCTGCCCGTGCCTTAAGAGATGAAAATTCGGTATTACGAAGAGCGGATAAAGCTCTAGTAAGTGCAAGAGATGCAGTAGCTGCTACGGCAACTCCAATCTTACAAGGTATTACACGTGCTTCATTGCAGACTAAATCATTTATCTCTGCAGCATCATTCCAGGAAACCACCAAAGTATTGAACGAAGCTGCAGTAAGCGGTAAAGTAGATACCTTGGAAGGATTGAAGGAAAATGTTATTGTAGGACATAAAATTCCTGCCGGTACCGGTATGAGGGATTATGATAGTATCATTGTAGGCTCAAAAGAAGAGTACGATGAAATCATGGCTCGAAAAGAGGAATTCAAATTCTAATAAACAAACCCTGGCACTAGTCAGGGTTTTCTTTTACTATATATTAAGACAAGCATAATGGCTGAAAAAGATAAAAACCAAAACCAAAAGCAAATCAATATTGAATTGGATGAAAAAATGGCCGAGGGAATATATTCCAATTTGGCAATCATCAATCATTCGGTATCTGAATTTGTGGTCGATTTTATAAGCATGATGCCCGGAGCTCCAAAAGCGAAAGTGAAGAGCAGAATAATTCTAACCCCACAACATGCCAAAAAATTCTTGAAGGCATTGAATGATAATGTAACAAGGTTTGAGAAAGCACATGGAACAATCAAGGATTATGAACAACCTCCAATTCCGTTAAATTTTGGACCTACTGGAGAAGCATAAGAACAAAAAAACCGACTATTGTCGGTTTTTTTATTGCGATCTATTTTTCGGGTTAACTAAGCCACCCTTTTTGAATGCCTTTTTTGGCAAAAAAGATAAGGTAGATGCCAAAAACAATAACAACAATTGGCATGATCACTATGTTAGCACCCATAACCTCCAAGGCATTGCTCAGAAAAAAGGTGTGAATATTCAAGATGATAGAGCCTAAAACAGATAAAATGAGTAAAGGTCTGGCCCATTTCTTACGAAGCAATAACGCAATTGACCCAATGGCACCTGCAAAAACCGCTATGGCAAAACCAGCAGTTGCCCAAGCTGGTCTACCTTCATAAAGTTCTCGTATTTCTTGGCTCATTTGTTCCAATTGCTCAACACTTGTATAAGCATCAGCCAAATAAGCGCTTACTCCCATAAGGTTCCACAGCAATGCAATAACGCTTACCACCCAGAACCAAACTGGTGGTTTACTAATAGAATCAGTTGTCATAAAAAAAAGTATTTATTGGTTATGTGCTTATAAAGTACAAAAAAAGTAGTAATCCATCCTGAACGTATAAGCTTGGAAGTACAACTCATAACCAAAAACTCTTGAATATTTAGTCAAATTCCGAGGTGAAATGAAGTTTTACTGTAGGATATTTTTGCTGTGTCATCTGCAAGGAGAATTGCGAGTCAGCCAAAAAAACGAGTCGTCCATGTTTATCCGTTGCTAAAAACTTCTGTTTTACCCGCTTGAATTCTTTAAACTCATCGTTGGTAGCATCTTCGGCTTCAACCCAACATGCCTTGTGTACTGGGAAGTTTTCATAAGTGCATTTTGCTCCATATTCATGTTCCAGTCGGTACTGAATAACTTCATATTGCAAAGCTCCTACGGTACCAATTACTTTTCTTCCGTTCAACTCCAAAGTAAATAGCTGTGCCACACCTTCGTCCATCAACTGGTCAATACCCTTGTATAATTGTTTGGCTTTCATGGGGTCAGCATTGTTGATGTACCTAAAATGTTCAGGAGAAAAACTTGGAATTCCTTTGTAATTTAATTTTTCACCACTGGTTAGCGTATCCCCAATCTTAAAATTACCGGTGTCATGTAGCCCAACAATATCGCCAGGATAGGAGATGTCCACAATTTCTTTTTTCTCAGCAAAAAAGGCATTGGGACTGGAAAATTTTAGGTTCTTCGCATGCCTCACATGCAAATATGGCTTGTTCCGCTCAAAAGTGCCAGATACAATTTTTATAAAGGCCAGTCGGTCTCGGTGTTTGGGATCCATATTGGCGTGTATTTTAAATACAAATCCCGAAAAGTCCTTTTCGTTTGCTTCAACCAAACGCTCTTCTGCCATTTTAGGTCTTGGCGGAGGGGCAATTTCCACAAAACAATCCAGCAATTCCCTCACCCCAAAATTGTTTAATGCAGAACCAAAAAAAACAGGCTGTTGCTCTCCCTTTAAATAAGCATCCTTATCGAATTCTGGGTAAACTCCGTGTACGAGTTCCAAGTTATCTCTCAATTCTAGTGCCGCAGATTCGCCAATAATATCCTCAAGTTCAGTACTTTCTATATCTGTAAAAGCAATGGTTTCCTCAATATTCTTTTTGCTATTTCCACTAAAAAGATTGATGTTCTTTTCGTAAATGTTATAAATCCCCTTAAAGTCATATCCCATACCAATAGGAAAGCTAAGGGGCGTAACAGAAAGCCCTAATTTTTGCTCAACTTCATCCAATAAATCAAAAGCGTCCTTTCCTTCCCTGTCCAGCTTATTGATAAAAACAATCATAGGAATATTTCGCATTCGGCAAACTTCTACTAATTTCTCTGTCTGCTCCTCCACACCCTTGGCAACATCTATTACTACAATGACACTATCTACCGCGGTTAAGGTCCTGAAAGTATCTTCGGCAAAATCCTTGTGCCCAGGAGTGTCCAGAATGTTTATTTTCTTATCATTATAAATAAAAGCCAAAACTGAGGTGGCAACTGATATTCCACGTTGCCTTTCAATCTCCATAAAATCACTGGTAGCAGATTTTTTTATTTTGTTGTTCTTTACCGCACCTGCTTCTTGAATAGCTCCACCAAATAAAAGTAGTTTTTCCGTTAAGGTAGTTTTCCCTGCATCAGGGTGTGAAATAATACCAAAAGTCCTTCGTCTAGCTATTTCCTTATCAAATTCCATCTGCAAAAATTTGGGCAAAAATAGCGTAATTATCCCTTTTTCGATTGATTTAAAACATCATAAGTAATTGTTAATAGAATTAGGAGAAAAAAAACGTAATAATCACCCAAAAAGATAAAAAAGTAAAGTAATTTTCGAGCGCTTGAGGTTTTTGTTTTTTACCTAACCGTAATCTTTTTTCAAAAACCTTACGTATTAATATAAGTGGTAAATAATGATGAAGAATGCGCCTTTTATCGATTAAAATAGGTGATACGTTTTAAATGCATTAATTATGCGTTTGAGATTATTTGGAGTGTAGAGAACACAAATAACCACTTTATTAAATAAGAAAAGCCCCATTTTCTTACACTTACGAGAACCCTTTGCCATGGTGATTAGTTGACCAAAACTATCATTTATGGAAAAGAATACTTTCTTAGATTTTAAGAAAAAGGTTTTATACAGTCTTTTTTCAGTAGTTGCACTTACCGCATATTCAGGCACAGTCTTGTTGGGGGTTTCAAACGAAAACTTCAAAACCACGTTTGATATCTATACTGATACGGATGGAGATGGCGTCCCAGATAACAAGGATATTGATATTGATGGTGATGGAATAATCAATACCGTCGAGGATCAAAATGCTGATGGTGATGATTGCTATTGGACCTATCCTACAGATACTGATGGAGATGGTGTTCCAGATTACTTAGATATAGATTCGGATGATGATGGTCTTTTGGATAACCTAGAGGCACAAACAACATATGGCTACATACCCCCATCAGGAAAAGATAAAGATGGTAATGGATTGGATGATGCCTATGAAGAAACTCCCGGTGCATGTGGAGGATTAACCCCAATTGATACAGATTACGACCACCATCCAGATTATGTAGACATTGATTCTGATGATGATGGCATACTGGATAATGTAGAGGCACAAACAACAAAAGATTTTCAAGCTCCATGCGGAGTTGATAGTGATGGGAACGGATTGGATGATCATTACGAAAGTTACCCAGGAGGCGGTGAAGGGCTGACGCCGGTGGATACCGATTACGATCACCACCCAGATTTTAGGGACATCGACTCAGATGACGATGGAATAATTGATAATATAGAAGCGCAGACAACAGACTATTTTCAAGCACCTTGTGGCATAGATAGTGATGGAAACGGATTGGATGATCATTATGAATCATACCCAGGTTCCGGAGAGGGATTAACACCGATCAACAGCGATACAGACCATCAGCCAAATTTTAGGGATATAGATAGTGACGATGACGGGATCCCTGACAATGTTGAAGGACAGACAACCGCGGGATATATTCCTCCAAGTGGAGATGACGATGACAAAGATGGATTAGATGACGCCTATGAAGGAAGTGGAGATGAGGGTATAAATCCAGAGAATACAGATGGCGTGGATGAACCGGATTATTTGGATGATGACAGTGACAACGATCTGGTTGCCGACAACAACGAGGGGAACGACTTCAACTTCGATGGCATCCCCGACCAGACCTATACGGGCACCGATACGGACAACGATGGGCTGGACGATGGTTATGAGGGCGGTGATGTGGACGATGGCTATGATGTCAACGATGAGATAAACGACCCAGCGAACGATCTACCTGACACGGACGGCACAGAGGATGTGAACTACCGCGACTTTGATGATGACGGGGACGGCATCGACACCCCGGACGAGGATGTCGATGGGGACGGTGACCCAACGAACGATGACACCGATGATGACGGGACGCCGGACTACTTGGACCCAGATGGTCCCGGAGAGGACACTGACGATGATGGTGTACCGGACAGCGTCGACCTTGATGACGACAACGATGGTATCCTGGACACGACGGAAGATTCCAATTTTGATAACGACAACGACCCATTGACCAATGCACAGGACAGTGATGGCGATGGCCGCCCCGACCATTTGGACATTGACAGTGATGATGATGGTATCCCGGACAATGTGGAAGCACAGCCCACGGCAACATACATAGCTCCCAACGATGACGATGCTGCGACCTATGCCGCGAACGATGGAGTGAACTCTGCTTATCTTGGCGGGTTGACCCCTGAGAACACTGATGGCGAGGACGAGCCGGATTATCTTGACGATGATAGTGATAATGACTTGGTCGCTGACAACAACGAGGGCAACGACTTCAACTTTGATGGTATTCCCGACCAGTCCTTCACGGACACTGATATGGACAATGACGGATTGGACGATGGTTATGAGGGCGGTGATGTGGACGATGGCTATGATGTGAACGATGAGATAAACGACCCAGCCAATGATCTACCCGATACCGATGGTACCGAGGATGTGAACTATCGCGACTTTGATGATGATGGAGATGGCATTGACACCCCTGATGAGGATGTCGACGAAGACGGCGACCCGACAAACGATGATACCGATGATGATGGAACACCGGATTACCTAGACCCCGATGGCCCAGGAGAGGACACGGACGATGACGGTGTGCCGGACAGCGTCGACCTTGATGACGACAATGATGGTATCCTGGACACGACGGAAGATCCCAATTTTGATAACGATAACGACCCATTGACCAATGCACTGGACAGTGACGGCGATGGCCGCCCCGACCATTTGGACATCGATAGTGATGATGATGGTATCCCGGACAATGTGGAGGCACAGCCCACGGCAACATACATAGCTCCAAACGATGACGATGCAGCGACCTACGCGGCGAACGATGGTGTGAACTCTGCCTACCTTGGAGGCCTTACGCCCGAGAACACGGACGGAGCGGACGAGCTTCCTGATTATTTGGATGATGACAGTGACAACGATCTAGTTGCCGACAACAACGAGGGGAACGACTTCAACTTTGACGGTATTCCCGACCAAACATACACGGGCATCGATGCAGATAACGATGGGCTGGACGATGGTTATGAGGGCAGCGATGTGAATGATGGCTATGATGTGAACGATGAGATCGACGACCCCGCGAACGATCTACCTGACACGGACGGTACGGAGGATGTGAACTACCGTGACTTTGATGATGATGGGGACGGGATCGACACTCCCGACGAGGATGTGGACGGTGACGGTGACCCAACGAACGATGATACCGATGATGACGGCACGCCGGATTACTTGGACCCAAACATGGATAATGTAATCGATGCGGTGGATGATGCCTATAGTGCTGATAGTTCGGTTGGGGTAATTCCTAACAGTAATGTGCTTTCCAACGACACTTTAGACGGCGCCCCTGCGACTTTAACTGATGTTATTTTGACATCAACCAGTACGGATGAACTGACCATCAACGATGATGGGAGTGTCAGTGTTGCGCCTGGAACACCTGAAGGTACTTATACCATCGAATACACCATTTGTGAAATTAATGATGAGGATAACTGTGATACGGCCACTGTGACCGTGGAAGTTGGCCCTGGGATGGGTAACACAATTGAGGCTGTTGATGATAATTATAGTGCTGATAGTTCGGTTGGGGTAATTCCTAACAGTAATGTGCTTTCCAATGATACCTTGAATGGCGAACCTGTTACTTTAACTGATGTTATTTTGACATCGACCAGTACAGACGAGCTGACCATCAATGATGATGGAAGTGTTAGCATTACCCCCGGAACACCTGAGGGAACCTATACTATCGAATACACTATTTGTGATATAACCGATGTAGATAACTGTGATACGGGCACTGTGACCGTGGAAGTTGGCCCTGGAATGGGTAACATAATCGACGCTGTTGATGATGCCTATAGTGCTGATAGTTCGGTTGGTGTAATTCCTAACAGTAATGTGCTTTCCAATGATACCTTAAACGGCGAACCGGCGACTTTAAGTAATATAATCTTGACATCGACCAGTACGGATGAACTGACTATCAACGATGATGGAAGTGTCAGTATCGCCCCCGGAACACCTGAAGGTACCTATACCATTGAATACACCATTTGTGAAATTGATGATGAAGATAATTGTGATACGGGTACTGTTACTGTGGAAGTTGGCCCTGGGATGGAGAACGTAATCGATGCTATAGATGATTTTTACAGTTCCAATAGTTCCGGTGGACTTATTCCAGATAGTGATGTGCTTTCCAACGATACCCTCAATGGTGAACCTATTACCTTAATCGATGTAGACTTGACCTCGACACCAACAAATGTACTAACGGTTAATGAGGATGGAAGTGTCCGTGTAGCCCCAGGAACACTTGATGGTATCTATACCATTGAATATACCATTTGTGAGACTGCTAATCCAAGTAATTGCGATACTGCTATAGTTACGGTTTCTATAGAAAGTATTGCGGTGAACCAAATGTTGACCCCTAATGGAGATTTAAAAAATGATTTCCTTTTTATAAGAGGTGTTAGAAATATTAGGACAAGTACCCTTAGAATTTTCAATAGATGGGGTGTTGCAGTATACGAAGGAAAAGACTATAACAATGTGAATAATGTCTTTGATGGAAGATCTAGGGGAAGGTCCACTCTAAGCGCGAATGATTATCTTCCGGCCGGAGTATATTTTTATATATTTGACTACGAAACGGATGAAGGAAGCTTTACAGACTCCGAATACATATACATTAGCAGGTAACCTATTGAAGCAGAATGATTAAGAAACACTTTTTAATTCCGTTTTTATTTATTGTTGTAGTATTTCAGGGCCTTGTTGCCCAGCAAGATGCACAGTATACGCAATACATGTTTAATACCTTGAGTGTTAATCCGGCGTATGCAGGATCCAGGGGGCAATTAAGTTTTGCTGGACTGTACCGCTCTCAATGGGTTGGTCTCGATGGAGCTCCCGAAACCTTTACATTGAACCTTCATTCCCCAATACGAAACAGTAGACTGGGTTATGGTGTTTCAATAGTTAATGACAATATAGGTGATGGAGTAGTGCAGGAGACGTATTTAGATGCTGTACTCTCATATACCATTGATGTAGGGCTAGATTCCAAGCTGTCATTCGGATTAAAAGCAGGAGGAAATATGCTAAATCTTGACTTTAATGGACTACGTAACTTTGATCAAGAAGTTGTAAATCAAGATAATATAGACAATCAATTTTCACCAAATTTTGGATTGGGATTATATTATCATACAGATAGATTCTACGCTGGCGTTTCCGCACCAAACATTTTGGAAACAGAATATTTTGATAACGCTAGAGGAGATGTAAATTCTGTTAATTTTTTGGCGACGGAGCGAATTAATTTTTATGTGATAACGGGCTACGTTTTTGATTTAAACGCAGATCTTAAATTTAAGCCTGCCCTATTAACGAAGGCTGTTGGTGGTGCACCATTGCAGGTTGATTTATCGGCCAATTTTCTATACGCCGAGAAGTTTAGCTTTGGAGCCGCTTACAGATTGGATGCAGCAATAAGTGCTCTGGCAGGATTTCAAATAACCGATCAGATTATGTTGGGTCTTGCTTACGATCGTGAAACCACAGAATTGGGAGGTACCCAATTTAATGATGGATCTTTCGAAGTGTTTCTAAGATTGGAGTTGGTAAAAGCGTTTCAAAAAACAGTATCGCCTAGATTCTTTTAATACAGTTTATAATGCTAAAAAGAATACTTATACTTCTTATTGTTTTTTCAGGATATTTAACCCATATCTCGGCACAAGATAAGGTTAATGAGAAACAGCAGGCCAAGGTTAAAGCCAAGGCCGATGAAAGATATGACGAATATTCCTTCAGCCCCGCTATAGATATTTATAAAAAGGTATTGGACAAAGGCTATGTGTCTTTAGATTTATTAAAACGGCTTGGAAATTCGTATTACTTCAATGCCAAATACGAAGAAGCTGCTAACATATACAAGCGCTTGGCAGAAGCTTTCCCAGACGATACCGAACCAGATTATTATTTCAGATACGCTCAAAGTCTAAAGACGTTGGGAGATTATGATGAGGCATCCAATATAATGGCCAAGTTCAGGGAATTAACAGCTACTACTGATGAAAATCCATTGGATGAAGATTACCTAGCTAAAATAGAACAGAATTCTGGCAGGGTTGATATTAAACAATTTGAATACAACAGTAAGTATTCAGACTTCGCAGCATCCTACTACGAACAAGGTCTAATTTTTTCATCAGATAGAGATACAGGAAATTTAGCTCGATATAGACACACCTGGAACTCTAGGGACTTCTTGGATTTGTACAAAGTCAATGCAGATAGTATTTCCAATAATAATGTGGTAAAATTAGAAGGAGATGTAAATACCAGACTTCACGAGTCCACTTCGGCGGTCACTAAGGATGGTACAACCATGTACTTTACAAGAAATAATTTTCTGGATGGAAAAAAGTACAAGGATCAAAATGGAGTGATTCGCTTAAAAATATACAAAGCAGATTTAATTGATGGGGAATGGACAAATGTGATTGAGCTTCCATTTAACAATGATTCATATTCTGTTGCACATCCGGTTTTAAGCCCAGATGAAAAGAGGCTGTATTTTGTTTCAGATATGCCAGGTACTCTTGGAGAATCAGATATTTTTGTGACCGAAATCATTGGGGATGGCACCTACGGCCCTATTACCAATTTAGGCAAAAACATCAATACAAGAGCTCGAGAAACGTTCCCGTTTATTACCAAAGACGGAGTACTGTATTTTTCGTCAGATGGGCATCAAGGTCTGGGTGGATTAGATGTTTTTGCTACAAAGATTGCATTTGGCAACCTTAATGAACCTATAGTAAATGTTGGAAAACCAATAAATAGCAATTATGATGATTTTGCTTTCATCATGAATGAAGAAACCAAAGAAGGTTACTTTTCATCCAATAGAACAGGAGGCTTGGGAGAAGATGATATCTACAAGTTTGCGGAAAATGAACCTCTAGTTTTAGATTGTTTACAAGATGTTACGGGAACTGTTAGAGACCGCATATCTAATGAAGTTTTGGTAGGTGCAACGGTAAAAATCATTGATGAAGAAAACAATGAGGTCTCCTCAACCATTACGGATTCAAAAGGAAATTATGTTTTAGCATTGGATTGTGCCAAAGGAAACTTTGTTAGAGCCTCAAGGGATGGTTATGTGCCAGCTGAGGAATACTTGAACAAATCTTATGGCAAGCCGAGAATTGTAGATTTTTATTTGGAGAGGGATGTAGTTACAGGTGGTTTTGGTGACGATTTGGCCAAATTGTTACAATTAAGCACAATCTATTTTGATTTGAACAAGTTTAATATTCGCCCAGATGCGGAGATTGAAATTCAAAAAGTAATCGTTGCTATGGAGAAATACCCTAGCTTAAAGATTAAAGTCAATTCCCACACAGATAGCCGTGGTAATGATGCTTACAACCTTTGGTTGTCTAAAAAAAGAGCAGCATCCACTGTGGCATATATGGTTTCCAAGGGAATTTCTGCAGACAGATTACAAGGAGAAGGGTATGGTGAAACTAGACTCGTAAACGACTGCTCCAATGGAATACCTTGTTCCAAAGAAAAACATCAGTTGAATCGAAGATCGGAGTTCATCATATTCGAGTAATATGTTGATGTCTTAGCTCCTGAACAAGAAGTTGTTACTTGCCCGTGAGTGTGTAAGCAAGAGTGTTTGTATTTACTTTACCCCATATTTATGGGAGTTCACTTTATCGATGAACCCTTTCACAACAATTATTTAGAGACATTTTCAAGTACTACTACATTTGATAAAGGCATATTCCCCTAAATGTATGCTTACTTAAGTATTTAGTATGAAAAAAGGCATAGTACTCTTTGCAATTGCATTGATGTTTTCATGGTCTTCTGCATTTGGACAAGATACGCATCGTGATAATTTTAGCTCAACATCCTATTCGAATAATGACGGAACGCAAAACTTCTCTGGTAACTGGACAGAAGTAAGTGATAACGGCAGTGCGAGTGGTGGAAGAATAGAGATTGTTGGTAATGAGTTGGAATTCAATAACCTTGATGGTAGGACCATTAGCAGGGCCCTTGACCTTTCAGGTGTCTCTAATGCTGTTCTAACAATGAATTATGATGCGACTTCCAGGGGAAATGAGTCGCTTTTAGTACAGCTATGGAACGATAACACGTCTTCATATGAAACGGTTTTTACCATTAATAGTGCTATAACCGGAGCTATCACTTATGACCTAACAGCGGATCAAATATCTGCCAATTCTTCAATAAGGTTTGTAGGGGGTGATTCAGGTTGGAATACAAGTGAAACCATTACGGTAGATAATATTTTAATTGCTTCCGCTTCATCTGGTTGCGAAATAATAAGTTCGGCACCCGGTTCGGCAATAAACGATTTTACTACCCTAAACTCGACTTTAAGTGGCTTTACATCAGGAGTAATAACCGATGTTAATGTTACTTTGAACATAGAACATACATGGGATGATGACTTGGAAATAAGCCTGACTAGTCCAGGGGGAACAACGGTTGTTTTAACCACGGATAATGGGGGTAGTGGAGATAATTATTCGGGTACAATCCTTGACGATGCTGCTGGAACGGCAGTTACCGCTGGTACAGCTCCTTTTACTGGAGTTTTTTCCCCGGAAGGAAATCTTTCTGACTTTAATGGTCAAGACCCCAGCGGCACTTGGACACTCGCTATATTTGATGATGCTAGTGGAGATACAGGAACATTAAGTGGTTTTGCCATTCATATTTGTAGTTCCCCTGCCATACCGGTCGATTTGGCCGTGACCAAAATAGTGGATAATGCAACTCCCAAGGAGAATTCTAACATAACCTATACGCTTGCTGTAACAAACAATGGGCCGGTAAACGCTACCAATGTTAGTATTACGGACCTTTTGCCGCCTGGAGTTACTTATGTTAGTGATGATGGCACTTATAACTCGGGAACCGGCGTCTGGACTGTTGGAAGCTTAAATAATGGAGCTACAGCAACTCTGAATATTGTTGCGAACGTTAATGGAGGTACAAATGGAGCTACAATTACAAATACAATAACGGCTGTAGTTGCCGATCAATTGGATAGCAATGCCACGGCAGACGATTTAAGCGAATCAATAGTGCCGACTGCTGATCAACCCCCTGTACTAACAGTAACTGGCGATCAAGCTTATTGCCCCGGAACTTCACAAACAATTGTTGAAACAGTAAGCCTTACCGACCCAGATGATACTACTACCGATGCCATATTTATTCAAATTTCTTCAGGATATATCAATGGAGAAGATTTATTGACACTTACCGGAACACACCCGAACATTACAGCAACTTGGGATGCAGTAGAAGGAGAGCTTACCTTACAAGGTCCAACGACCTTTGCAGAGTTTGAGGCTGCCATCCTTGCAGTGGAATATTCCAGTAGCTCAGGTAGCCCTACAGGTACTAGACAGTTTTCCATTACACCGGGAACCGCAAATTATTTGCCGCCGACAGGACATTATTACGAATTTATAGCTGATCCAGGAATTTCATGGACTGCTGCCAGAGATGCGGCAGCACTAAGAACTTATTTTGGTTTGCAAGGATATTTGGCAACTTTAACTTCTCAGGCTGAAGCAGACTTTTCTGGTTCTCAAGCGCAAGGGGTAGGATGGATTGGAGGTAGTGATGCAACTACCGAAGGTGTTTGGAACTGGGTAACCGGTCCTGAGGCAGGAACTAACTTTTGGAATGGTGGTGTTGGTGGAACTACTCCCAATTTTGCATTTTGGAACTCTGGAGAACCAAACAACTCGGGAAATGAAGATTATGCACACATTACAGATCCATCAGTTACAACAACCCCAGGCTCTTGGAACGATTTACCTGAAGCTGGAGGTGGGGGAGCATATGCCCCTCAAGGCTATATTGTTGAGTACGGAGGTACAACAGGTGATCCTGTTCTAAGTATAACAGGAGTTACCACACTTACGGTTGATAATGTTGCACCAACAGCAAGCAACCCTGCACCGGTTACGGTATTTTGTAGCGGAGATGTGCCATCAACAGATATTACCGTAGTAACAGATGAAATGGATAATTGTACTACCAATCCAGTGGTAACTTTTGTTAGCGACGTAAGTGACGGAGGTACCAACCCAGAAATAATCACAAGAACATATAGAGTGACTGACGAAGCTGGAAATAGCATTGATGTTACCCAGACCATTACAGTGGACCCAATCACAATTGATACCCAACCAAGCGACCAAATAGTTGCCTTAGGTAACAATGGGACGTTCACTGTAGGTTCAACCAACACGGATACCTTTCAGTGGCAGGTCAGCACCAATGGTGGCGGAAGCTTTGCAAATGTTTCAAACGGAGCTGAGTATTCAGGAGTTACTACCGCTACGCTCTCAGTTTTGTCTCCTAGTTTGACCAAGGACGGATATATCTACAGGGTAATCGTTTCAAATTCAACTGGAAGTTGTCCTTCAATTACCTCTTCGGGAGCTACATTGACCATTGCAATTGACAGTGACTCCGATGGAATTTCTGATATCACAGATTTGGATGATGATAACGACGGAATATTAGACTCGGTTGAATCTCCAAAAACAGTATTATGGGTTACAAACGGAACCCCGGGGACTGAAGAACAAAATACCATTGATAAACTAACGGCTCTGGGATACACTGTTACAGTAGTTGATGATAATGTTGGCGGAGATGCGAATAATTTTGCGGTGACATTTGTTTATGAAGATGTTTTTAGTAGCGATGCCTTTGCAAACGTTGCGAACATGACTACTACGGCAAATGGTGTTATTACAAGTGAACCTGCATTACACGATGAAATTTTAGGAGCTGCCTCAGGCTCAAATGGTTCATCAACAGCTGTTAATATTGTAAATAATACACACCCCATAACCTCGGGTTTAGCTTTAGGAAATTATACCATCGGTGACGCCCAGTATTATGGAAATGGTTTAACCACTGGAACAGTTTTAGGCCAGGATCCAAGCGCAGGTGCAGGATCTTTAGTTATTTGGGAACAAGGCGATGCAATGGAAGTTGGAACCGCTCCAGGTAAAAGAGGAATTGTGCCTCACTCAAATGGAGGAGGAGGTTTCGATGCAGCAGGTGAAGACTTGTTGGTAAATGTCATTATTTGGGCCGGAGCAATTGACACGGATAATGATGGTGTCTATGACGATTGGGACTTAGATAGTGATAACGATGGTATTTATGACGTTGTAGAAGCCGGTCATGATCAGACACATTCCTCAGGTAGACTTACTGGTGCTGTCGGTACGGATGGTGTACCGGATAGTGTGCAAGCTAGCGGTCAAGAAAATAGTGGAACGGTAAACTATACGATTTCAGATTCAGATTCAGATGGAAATGATGATTATACAGAAACTGATAGTGATGCCGATGGCTGTAATGATGCGGATGAAGCCTATGCCGATGTCAACGCTGACGCTGACGATAATGGTACTTACGGTACTGGAACCCCCTTAATAAATGCTGATGGCTCCGTTCAGGGTGCTACCTATACAGCTCCTGCAGACGGAGATACAAATACAGTTTTTGATTTTCGTGAAGCTTCAATTGCCCCTGCCATATCAGTGCAGCCTGTTGACGCTGCAACCTGCCCAGGTTGTGGTACTACCTTTACTATAACCACTACAAATGCAGATGCGTTCCAATGGCAACGATTTAATGGCGCTACATGGAACGACATTTCCGATACCGGAATTTATAGCGGTTCAGGAACCAATACACTTACCATTACGAATCCGACAACAGCAAATAATGGTGAGCAATATCGGGTTCTGGTTTCCAATTCAGCTTACATCTGTAGTTCAGAAATCTCAAACACTGCCGAATTGACCATTAGGGTCTCCAGCGTGATTACCAACCGAAGGATTACCTACAGGGTAAATAGAGATTAATTTTAATAAAAAAGAGCGCTTTTATAAGAGGTTTTATCGCCTCTTATAAGTGTATTTTGCGTTTTTGAACAATCACCTGAGCTACTGAAATTACTGGTTTTGTCGACCAATGACCTTCAAAAAATACAATTTTTTTAACATGATGACCTCAGGTTTTGATGGCTATACCTTCGGAATTCAGACATACACAACAAATATTTTCTTCCCCTATAGGTAAAGGTAATTTTGTAAAGTGTAGTAGTGTTCAAAATACTGAATAAGGAGATGCTACACGGAGAATAAGCATAAAAGATTACATAAAACACATACAGACAATGTCATTTAACGCTAACCCCATGAAAAAGAGCATTATAGTCGTTACGCTTCTATTTTTCTCTGGATTTGTCTATTCGCAGACCACAGTAACTTTGCAAGATCAATGCAATTGTGAAGTGCTTAGTGGTACAGCGGTATCCAGTCCAGGAGCTGTTGCCCCAGGTGGTGCAGATGCTGGAGATATATATGTGAACACCAGTACTGGAACGATCTTTTTTTGGGATGGGGATTCTTGGGAATTAACTTCCACAGATGATCAGCAACTTACAGGATTCACCTTCAATGGAGCAACCAACGATTTGACATTGACGTTGGAAAATGGAGGAAGTGTAAACGTTGATTTAAGTAGCTTGAGTGATACTCTTACAGATACAAACACTACGATAACTTCTTTTGGTATTGATGGAACTAATACCAATTTGGTAATTACAGATTCCGACACCAATACCTTTTCTGTTGCCTTGGCTGATATTGCTGCCTTAGTGAATACAGACGCGCAGGACCTGGAGGATGTTATCGGAGAGGACGCGAGCGCGGGCAACAATGCGATCACGGACCTTGCGGACCCTACCAATGCGCAGGACGCGGCGACGAAGGCCTATGTGGATGCTACGGCAGACGACGACATTACGGGGGTGAGCTTTGACGGTACTAGTGTAACGGTGGCGGAAGGGGCTACGAGCTTCTCGGCAGACATTTCTGCTTTAGACGATTCAGCTGGCGTAGCAGCTAATGCAGCAGCAATAGCGGCTCATAATACGGCAGATGGTGATTTAAGTGATACGAACGAGATACAAGATTTAGAAGATGTAATTGGTCAGGACGCGAGCGCAGGTAACAATGCGATCACGGACCTTGCGGACCCTACCAATGCACAGGACGCGGCGACGAAGGCCTATGTGGATGCTACGGCAGACGACGACATTACGGGAGTGAGCTTTGATGGTACTAGTGTAACTGTAGCGGAAGGGGCGACGAGTTTTTCAGCGGACATTTCTGCTTTAGACGATTCAGCTGGCGTAGCAGCTAATGCAGCAGCAATAGCGGCT